>CAVRFZ010000008.1:0-268867 GCA_963720655.1 uncultured Acidobacteriota bacterium
CAACGTCTCGCGCAAATCCATTCTCGAAGATGTCTGGGGTCTTTCCGAGGACACTGACACGCGCGCCATCGACAATTTCATCGTGCGCCTGCGCAAGTACATCGAAAAAAATCTAGTTAAGCCGCGCCGAATATCCGACGGTGCGCGGAGTGGAGAAACCGCTTTGTTGCCTAACCCGTCAGCGAAGATAGGCGGCGCCCGCCTCGAGGGAATCTTCTTGCGCAGCCGCCAAACGATCCTTCGTCGATTTCACGAAGGCCAGCGCGCCAAGCTCCGCGATCGCCGGAAAACACACCACCACGTAGCGCGGCTCGATGGTAGGCAATTGCGTGAGCAGCGCCGTGCGAACTACAAGATAAAGAAAGAGCACGGCGCATCCGGGATTCGCAGCGATAGCGCCACGCGCCAATCGCTGCGAGGCCAATGTACACAAAATTCAGGAGCGAAAAAATCGCAGCGGCTTCGAATTCCTTCGGGCTTCGCGTGCCCCTGCTCGCCGATCGGCCAAAGTCTCCCCGAATAGCGCAGCACGTCCACGCGCGGCGTGAACCAGGTCGCGAGCGCGCGCTCGAACGGGATCAACGCAAAAGTCCGGATCGGAGACGCCAGCAGCCCGCTCGCGCGCGAGCACCTGGAATTCACGATCGAGCGATGGCGTCATTTTCAAATCGCTGTTGTAACTCGCGAGGAGATCCGCGACGTGAGCCCGTTCCGCTGCGGAGTCGAATGCAACGTCGGGAATCGCACCCATCGGAATCGGTTTCTTTCCGAGCGCCCACGTCACGGTGTACGCATCTCGGTTGCGCACCATCCACGTCCGAGTCCACGCGTAGAAACCGCGCGGCATGTAGTCTCCCGCGGATTCGGCATAGCGCGGCGCAAGAAACTCGATGCGGCCCAGCGTTCGCGCGTTTCGCGCAGCCCACGGCGTGAGCGCCGCCAGCAGGCCCACCGCCATCCACGCGCCGGCGAGCGCAACCTTCGGCCAATCCGCCAAGCGGCGCCAGCGGATGCAAATCACAAGTGCCGCCGCAGCCAGCACCAGCGGCGTTTCGGGCCGCACCAGCGTTCCGAGTCCGGTGATAAAGCCTGCGGCTGCAAACGCACCAGCCTGTCTTCGAGCCAACGTCTCTTGTCGGAAAGGCGGAGTATCCAGCGAGCGGATCGCATGCCCGCCCGAGGCATCAAGCGAGGGCTCAGTGAAAATCCAAACGAGCACGAGGAGCGCGATCGTAGTGAAGAACGTCGCGAGAGTCTCCGCGACGATCGCTGCTGTGTAGCTCACTGTGAACGGACACAGTGCCGCCAGCCACAACGCGATTGTTGCAGCGAGCGATTTCTTCGCCGCTGGTGCAATTCGTCCTGCGACCAGCGCGGCGAGAACGCAGGTGACAAGATCAATTCGCAGCTTGTGCGAGCATCACCGGGATTCGAGCGCGTCCGAACAGGGAGTAAATCAGCGCGAGAAATGCGGGATATCCCGGCATCCGCTGATCCACCGGCATCAACTGGCCATTGACGAACAGGCCGTAGATCCCGTGGTCGAGCCAATTGCGGGCCAGCTCTTCGTAGAATTTCGTATCGCCCGAATAAAACGGAAAATGCGCGATGAAATACAGCCGCAGCGCAAGCCCGCAGAGCAGCGCCGCGACAAGATGACGGTAGGAAATCGGCAGCACGCCCGCTCGCGCGCCGCTGGAGCTCGTTGCCATTCACTCCAGTCTATATGCGCCAGCGCGTTTCGTCAGTGCGACGCAACGAAAAATCAGCCGGCCAAACGAGCGGCGCGCGATTGCGGAAGAATCACCGCTATCGTAAAATTGTTACCACCGCACGCATCACAACGGTTCCCCGGTAGCTCAACGGTAGAGCATTCGGCTGTTAACCGAAGGGTTGCTAGTTCGAATCTAGCCCGGGGAGCCATTCCTTACGATTTTGCGAACGAGGTAAAAACTCCGGTAATCCGAATACCTCCAGTTCGAGCTTTTGAGGACAGACGGTCACGCTCTTTAGGACACACTGAAGAGCATCGGGTTTATTCCGGTGGGGTTAAGACACTGGGAACACCGTATTAAACCAGGGCGGCGGGAACTGCCACGAGAACGCATCAAGCAGCGGGATAGTCGTACAAAGCGCCGGCCGCGTGCAGAGCGCAGCCGGCGCTCTTTTGTTCATGCAGGACGATGCTGAGGAACGAATTGTCGATTCGTGGGGCGCTTGTTCGACTTCGGCTGAAAGTCTCAAAAGCCTGCAGCGTACTCGGCTTGCGAAGCGCGGGTGTCCCAGAATAGGTTATTTATAGCGCAGGGTCGAGAGGCAGAACAAGAAACGGGGAGTCCAACGAGCTGCCTCATGCTCCCAGTTGGATGCGGAACGAGGACTGCGGAGGGACTGCGTCTAAGCACACCTTGACCGCAGCCCTCCACGTCTCCAGCAAATCACTTGCGCTGCTTAAAAACTAAATACGACGCCTGCCTGATAAGCGCAGATTGCTCTGGTGGAGGTTGAAGAATCCCAAGTCCGTAATCACATTGGGCGCATGCCACAATATTGTCAACAGAATTACGACAGACCCGAATAAATGTTGATAAGTCGACCGCTACTGACAGTTATCCGACGCGACAGAGTTAGACACACTGTGATTTTGGCCTGTCCTTAAGGCTAAATTTTGTTCAATCAGTTAACGCACGGATGAAAAGTGTGCTGTTTTGAACAGATGCCTCTGGGCCTGTTCCAATATGGTTGTCACTGGTTCCCTTTCGAACCAGTTCCGGGCTGTCCAGCCCGCGGAGGGGCTGCCCCCGTGAATCTGATGGGCTCTCCATGGCTTCAGCAACACGACATCGCGTCAAGCAAGGCGACCCGCCCGAGCTCTTGAACGGACCTGCCAGCAGAAGGCTCCCCTTGCGCATTTTGTTTGTTCATAGCGATGCCTCGTATGTAGAGCTTTGCGTCCAGGAACTCAACAGGGCGCAATTCAAAGTCAACTGAGACGTAGTTCTAACCCCGGACGAAGTTTGCTGGAGGCCTGAACTCAAAATACTTTGACGTGGTACTAGCTGAATACCCGTCACCGAATTGGCGAGGACCACAGGCGTTGGAAATCTTGCATCTGCGGGATAGGCAAATTCCCTGCATCTTCCTGAGCGACACGATGCCACCGGAAACCGTGGGGGAACTTATCACAGAAGGCGCTGCCGATTGCATTGGAATGGATCGTCTTACCCACCTTCCTGTAGCTATTCGTCGAGCGCTCAATGACAACCATCTGCGCGAAGAGCGCGATCAAACGAAAAAGAGGCTGCGCCATTCAGAAGCCCGCTACCGGGCTCTTGTAGGAAACCTTAACTATGGAATGTGTCGCTGCAACACGAAAGGCGATTTCCTGGATGTCAATCAGGCATTGGTGACCATGCTTGGTTATCCATCCCGCGCGGAACTCCTGGCCGTGAAGCTCGCAACCGGTATCCTTTGCGATCCCTTCAAACGAGCGCATTTATTGGGCCAGTCCGTCAAACTAAATGGTACCGATGCCCTGGAAATTGAATGGAAGCGGAAGAATGGGACAACCCTCAGAGTTCGGCTCAGCGGACGCAAGGTCGCCGATGAGGGCGAGGCGGACAGTTACGAGATCATCGTTGAGGATGTCACCCAACAACGTAAACTCGAGAATCATTTGCGCCAACAATGAGCTACCGATCCGCTGACCGGACTAGCCAACTACCGCCATCTGGTGGAAACCGTTGACCTTGAAATCAATCGCACCGAACGCACCGGACGTGAGTTTGCTTTGCTGTTTCTTGACCTGGACGGGTTAAAGAAGATCAACGATCTTTGTGGCCACTTAGTCGGTAGTCAAGCGCTTTGCAGACTAGCCGATGTTTTGTGCATTTGTAGCCGGAAGATTGATACTGCGGCGCGCTTCGGTGGAGATGAGTTTGCATTAGTGCTGCCCGAGACAGCGCAAGTCCAGGCCAATTTAGTTGCTCAGCGCATTTGCCACAGTCTTACGAATGATGGCAGGGAGCCAAAGCTATCGGTCAGCGTCGGCGTTGCTATTTATCCCAAAGATGGCGAAAAGGTGGATTCACTGTTGGGCGCGGCAGACGCGGCGTTGTACGCGATGAAAGCTAGAAAACGGAGCCAGGACGCGAGCACAAAAGGGAAGACAGCAGAGCTCCGTCATAAAGCGGCCGGTCGGTAGACAGTAATAGCCGTTAGACGGGACTTAGCCTCGGCTGCCGGGGGTTTGGAGAGGGTGTGCAAAAGTGAACAGATGCGCACTACGGCTTCTTCTACAATCTGGGCCTCAACGGAGAAGCAGGGCGAAGCGGCCGGCAGTGGAGGATTGACGATGAGCAACCTAGAATTCCCGGAATGGCAAGAACCTTACCTCGAAGCTCTGATGGAGACCGACCAGCGGAAGCTTGTCGGGCGAGTTAATCTCGCTGAAAAGACGTTTTTTTGCGCTTAAAGGAAATTCAAAGCAGCTCCAAAAGACGCGCGGAGGAGCAGGCAATCGAAGATGCGCTGAGAGCTTTGACTTTTCTCAGGAGAGAAACCGTTGAATTCAAAACATCGCAAGGAGAACCGCTCGCTGCAACCCCGTCGCAGGTTACCCAGTCGCAGGTTAACTGACTGCTGTGACACATTCCTGGCTACGCCCCGGCTTTCTTGGCTTGTTTGAATGCATCGGCGCCTTGGTCGAGAGCGTCTTGTAGGCGTTCGTTCGCGGTTTCAACGAACTTTTTTGAACGCCGCGTCAAGTCCTTGCCCTGATCCCGCAGCTGGTCAACGCGATCGCCGACAGCTCCCGAAATATCGTCGCGCAATTCGGCTCCGGCCTTAGGCGCGAGTAAAAGCGCAGCAACCGCTCCGATACCTATACCAACGACGAACGCTAAAATCGTTCCGCTCTTGTCATCTTTCATAGCAAGCTCCTTGTCCAAACTCGAGCAGGATCTGCTTTTCACTGCGGATGGTTCCGAGAATCGAAAGTTCAGAATGACGAGGAAACGGGATCGCCGGCCCCAGCCCTGGTTGCACAGCGTCGCCGTAGCCTCGCCATCTACAGAGGAGATTACGGCGGGCGTCCGATTGAAACTGTTCACTTTTGCACAGTTGCAAAGCTCCGTTTGGGAATCTTGCCGCTTCTATCGAATTGCTTCAATCGTGTGGAGAAACTGTGAGATCAAAAATGCCAAAGTGTTCACAATGGGACAGAAGTACCTCTTCTCAGTGAGTAGACTGCTTTCCGTGTAGTTCCCGCTAGCGAATGGGCACCGCACATTGCGGAGGACGAGACCACAGCCGTTCTCGCATTTAGAAACGAAGGAGATGAAAAACATGCTTGGGATTATTGCGGCAGTCCTGATTGTTCTCTGGTTGCTCGGATTTTTCGCATTTCATGTAACCGGCGCCTTCATTCACGTGGCTCTGGTTTTGGGCGTAGTTTTACTCGTGGTGCATTTCATGAGGGGGAGCACTGCAAGCGTATAGAGCGCCGGTGAAGTCCATTGACCAGACTCACGCGATTGTGGGAACCGCTCACGAGGGCCGGGGGAGAGAGCGGCGTGGCGCACTTAGTTTGGGGAAGGCACGCCGGCCTTTTCAATTCAATTCGACGTAGCAGCCAACTGGAGAGGTCGCCAGTGTCAGCACTTCTTGGGTTTAATGTCGCGTTACAAACGATCGCCGCGTTCGTGATCTTTGTTGTTGGGTACGCCGCTCTTTTTGGAACTCTCTCCGTTTGCTTTGCGATCACGATGGGTTTGTACGAGTGTGCAAAACGGATTTGGGCGTACTCGACAAGATTAGCTTTAGCTCGCCAGGAAAAACGCTGCGTGCTTCCGGCCTGAAAGCAAGATGGATTCAATCGAAAAGGGGAGGCAGCTCATGAACCTAACAGATGCAAGCACGACACAAATCTCGATCGTAGTTGCTGTGGCGGTTATAGTGGTCGTCAGCGTTCTCGCGTGGTTCTTCAGTCGTAAACGTCGAACCGAAAGACTTCGCACTCAGTTTGGCAGCGCTGAGTACGCCCGCGCTGTGAAAGAAGGCGGGAGCCAACGGCAGGCGGAAGCGGTCCTCGACAAGCGAGCCGACCGGGTGGAGAACTTGCACATCCGAGAGCTGGCTCAGGACGATCGTACGCGATTTGTCGACTCTTGGGCGAAAGTGCAGGCCGGATTCGTTGACAGCCCCGGTGGCGCCGTAACGGATGCCGACCAACTGCTGGGCGACGTAATGTCCACGCGAGGATATCCGGTAGGAGACTTCGAACAGCGGGCCGCGGATATCTCGGTGGATCATCCGCTGGTTCTCGAAAACTACCGCGCAGCCCACAAAAGCGCGCTCCTTCAAACGCAGGGCAAGGCCAGCACGGAAGATTTGCGTCAGGCTATGATTCACTACCGAACGCTCTTTGAGGAACTGGTTCGAGAGCCAGAGATGGTGCGCGCAAAGGGCGCGTAAATTCGTGGGCCTAAGAGTCCCGTCGTTTGAATAATTACATTATTCGTGCAGAACGACGCTTAAGAGCGAATTGTCGATTTGCAGGCCGCCGTTGTACTTGATGAAACCTAGCTTGCGGAATTTGTTCATGAAGAAATTTACGCGGGAGCGGGTGGTGCCGACCATTTCCGCGAGCATTTCTTGCGAGACTTTGGGAAGAACTCGCTGAAGTTTGTCTTCCTTGCCATAGCGTGCGAGAAGCAGCAGCGTACGCGCCAGCCGCTTCTCGCTGGAATTGAAGAGCTGATCGACCAAGTCCTCCTCAATTCGGATATTCCTCGCCAGCATGAAGGTGATGAAGCGGTCGGAGAACTCGTGTTCGGCAGTGGAGGACGCGAATCATCTCGGATTTTTCGATACAGCGCGGTGGTTGGCGCAACGGCGATGGCCGTACCGATCCGAATCGGCTGACCCGCCAGGCATCCTTCACCAAAGAAATCCCCCGGCCCCAAGACGGCCACGACCGCCTCTTTGCCCGATTCATTGACGACAGAGAGCCTTACTCCACCTTTCTGAATGTAGAAGACACTCCTGCACGGATCACCCTGCGAAAAGATCGTTTCTTTTTTCTTGAATTCAGCGACCTTGCGGGCCACACCTGACGAATCAAGAAATTCCTGGGTATTGAACAGCGCCTGGGAGGCGGCTTTTGCGCGCTTTGGACGCTTCGGGACCACGGTTTCTTAACTGCATGGTAACACGCAACAAGAAATTCGCAAGAGAACGGAAATGTGTGCACAAGTGAACAGATACCTGCCCCGGAATCTTCTAGGATGACTTTGCGGTTGAAGCATTGGGACCGGGCGAAAGCAGGTCCGAGCGCTTCTCTCCGTTAAGAGCAAGAGTAATCGCAGGTTCCTTCCTACTCTGCCCGCCATTCGCAGTTCATGGCTTCAGACCGTAATAGGGTGAAATGCCTTGGACGGGCCGGAGTGTCAACCTGCAAAGAGACTGGAGATATCGAAATGCCTTTACTTCAAATACTGATGGTTTTGGTGGTGGTCGGGGTTCTGCTCTGGCTGGTGAACAGCTTTATTCCGATGCAAGGACAGATCAAATCGATCTTGAACGGGGTGGTAGTGATCGCGGTGGTCTTGTGGCTTCTGAACATTTTTGGGCTATTTCACTCGCTTTCGCACATTCGAATTGGGGCGTAACGGAGCCGCGCAAGCGACCAATTGTGGGTCAACTGGGATTAGAAGTCTGTGATTGAACGCAAATAACAAAATACCCCGGGCGACTAAACGACCGGCACACGGATTCGCAGCAACGGAGGCAACACCCATGAAAGCACTAGGAGTCATCAGCACTACGGCACTGTTCCTATTTCTCGGAGCGAGTATTCCTGCGTTCGCGCAGGAGGAACATCACGAGGAAGCGGCTAAGCCGGAAAAGCAGCAAGAGGCCAAACCGAAACCGGCGCAGCAGGAGGAAAAGGCAAAGCCGGCAAAGCAAGAGGAGCAGGCCAAGCCTGAGAAACAGCAGGAGCAGGCGAAGGGGCAACAGGAACAGCAGCAAAAGAAGCAGGAGCAAGCCAACTCCACGAAACAGGAAGAGCAGAAGCAGGCGAAGGGTCAGCAAGAACAGCAGCAGAAGAAACAGGAACAGGCCAACTCCGCAAAACAGGAAGAGCAGAAGCAGGCGAAGGGTCAGCAAGAGCAGCAACAGAAGCAGCAGCAAGCCAAGCAGGTAAAGCAGGAAGAGGGCGGCAAGGCCGCGGGGCAGCAACATGCTCAGCGAACTCCTGACGAAGAGAAGAGACAGCGTGCGGAGCCGGCACTGCGACTGAGTGCGCGCGGCGAAGGACGCATTCCAGACGAGCGCTTCCGCTCCAATTTTGGGCGTGAACACGAATTCCGCATCGAAAGCCCAAGGCTGGTTGACGGATACTCTCGCTTCCAATACGGCGGCTTTTGGTTCGGATTCGTCCAGCCGTGGCCAGTTGCGTGGTACTACACGGACGACGTCTATGTAGATTTCATCGACGGCAGCTATTACTTGTGCAACCCGTACTATCCCGGCGATCGCGTTGCTATCAGCGTGGTGCTCTAACCAATTCAGCTTTCGGGGCGGATGCGATTCCGCGAGCGAATCGAGCCGCCCCGAAATGGTGGAAGAACGGCAAAGTGGCGGGGGAATCGGATCGACAAAAGAATAGCGAAATTCGGAGGACACGATGTTAGGAACAATCTTGATCGTAATTCTGGTGATGGCACTTCTCGGTGTCTTGCCCAGGTGGTCTCACAGCCGAGAGTGGGGCTACGCCCCATCGGGAGGGATAGGACTGCTGCTGGTGATCGTCCTGGTCCTCCTGATCCTGGGACGCATCTAGGCGCTTGAGTCGGTGATGCGGATGACTGAATACGAGCCATCTCCGTCATCGCCCAGGCAAAGAGCATCCGGAACAAAAGGTGCCCGGCCGGGGGCCGGGTTTCCCTTCGACTTTCACGCAACTTCATAGGCGGTATCTCGAGGTGAAAAATGGATGAGTCCAAACGACTTGCGGTTCAGTTTCTCGAAAAGGAAATCAAGACGTACATCGCGCTGGCGCTGTGTTTGTCGAAAGAAGGAATCAAAGAGCGCGTGCAGGTGGGAGACAAGAAAGTCCTGATCAGTTCGACGTACTACAAAGAGAGAATGAGAGAAGCGCGGAAGCTTGTGAATGAACTCAGAAAACCCAGCTAACGTGCGGAACTCTCGGGCCCTGTTCCCCGGATGCTGGCGGCGTGTCTGTATCCGCTCCTTGGCACTTCTTCTGGTGCTGCTGATGTCGGGCAGTATCTCCTTCGCATATTCCGTACTCACGCACGAGGAAATCGTCGATCTTTTGTGGACCGATGAGATCCTCCCACTCCTACTCAAGCGATTCCCTCAATTGACAGAGGAGCAGCTGACGGAAGCACACGCCTACGCGTATGGCGGCGCCGTCATCCAGGACCTTGGCTACTATCCTTTCGGAAGCACGGAATTCAGCGACCTCGTGCATTACGTTCGCAGCGGAGATTTTGTCCGCGAGTTGCTGATCGAGACCCAGGATGCCGACGAATACGCTTTTGCACTCGGCGCGCTCGCCCACTACGTCTCCGATATCGACGGGCATCCGGCTGTGAATCAAGCCGTGGCTATTCAGTATCCAAAGCTACGCGCGAAATACGGGAGCTCGGTTCGATATGCACAGGATCGCACCGCGCATTTGAAAACGGAATTCGGATTCGACATGGTGCAGGTAGCCAAGAATCGTTACGCCTCGCAGCAATATCACGACTTCATAGGATTTCAGGTCTCGAAGCCGCTACTAGAGAGGGTTTTCCCGGTCGTATACGGTGTTGAGTTGAAAGACGTGCTAGCACATGAGGATCTCGCGGTGGGTTCGTATCGATTTGCAGTCAGCCGAATGATCCCAGAAATGACTCAGGTGGCCCTGCGGACCCATAAAAAGGATTTGATGCGGGAGACGCCGGATTTTTCGAAGCAAAAGTTTCTCTATCGTCTTTCGCGCTCCGATTACGAGAAAGAGTGGAGGAAGGATTACTCGAAACCCGGGTTTCGCGTTCGCGTGTTATCGACTTTGTTGCGGTTCATGCCGAAGATCGGCCCATTGAAATCGCTGGCATTCAACAATCCCACAGCGCAGACGGAAGACCTCTATTTCAAGAGCATCAACATGACCGTGGACCACTACCGCATCTACCTCGAGCAGGTTCGCACCGGCACTCTCGATCTTTCCAACAGCGATCTCGATAGCGGTAAGGAGACCAGGGCCGCCGAGTACTCGCTGACCGACGATACTTATGCGAAGTTGCTTAAGCGAATTGACCGCGCGGAAATTTGATCTCACGACCCTCGCCCTTCGCGACAATATTCTGCATTTCTACGGCGATCTTTCGGCTTCGATCACGACAAAAAAAGATTCGGCCCAGTGGCAAGGCGTGCTCGTGTCGCTGGATCAGTTGAAATTGATCGCTCCGACGCCGGCACTTGCACGCCACCGCCGCGAAGTGACCGCCTTCCTCCCAATTGCATTGTGTGCACAAATGAACAGAAAACTTCGTCGAAGCCCATCTATCATTCGGCTGCTTTCAACAGGACCGACCGTGGCTGGGCCTCGGTTGGTGATTTCGGAGCCAACGATATGAAACCTCTTTCACTTGCTGGGATCGTGCTCGTGGTTTTGGGAGTGCTGGCGCTCGCGTATCAGGGATTCACGTATACGCACCGGGAAAAGGTTCTCGATGTGGGGCCGATCCACGCCACAAAGGACACGCAGGAGACTGTTCCCATTCCTCCGATACTCGGCGGTCTGGCGCTGGTGGGAGGAATCGTTCTACTAGTCGCCGGCGGGAAGCGGGGAGCGTAACGGAAGGTGCTCGGTGAGGGAAAAGCCTGGGACGCAATTCTGATCATGGAGGTCAGCGATGATTCGTAAGATTACTTTGACGGCGTGTTTTTTGCTTCTAACGGCAGTGCTCTACGCCGCGAATAAGGAACAAGAGCGGCTGGAAAATTGTGGCGTCGTGATGCAGGAGATCATGAATGTTCCCGACAATATCCCTCAAGAGGTGATGGAAAAGGCTGAGTGCGTAATTGTATTTCCGTCCGTCTTGAAGGCAGCGTTCGTGGTCGGAGCAAGCTATGGCCGCGGCGCTATGGTTTGCCGCACCGGCGAGCATTTCAGGGGACATTGGGGCGCTCCAGCGATGTTTGCGCTCGAAGGGGGCAGCGTTGGATTCCAGATCGGCGGACAAGCCACCGACCTCGTGCTGCTCGTAATGAACGAGAGAGGTGCGGATTCGATTCTCAGCAGCAAAGTGAAATTGGGCGGCGATGCCTCGGTGGCAGCAGGCCCCGTAGGACGCGACGCTTCCGCGGATACAGATGCCTATATGCGCTCGGAAATCCTGAGCTATTCGCGCACACGTGGTCTTTTTGCCGGCGTTTCGCTCGAGGGTTCCACGCTTCGACCCGACGATGACGCGACCCAAGATGTCTATGGCCGCAAACTCACCGCAAGAGAGATCGTGATGGGTGGAAAAGTCGGAGTTCCGGAATCCGGCCGTCATCTGATTGCGGTACTCGACAAGAATTCGCCGAGAAACGAATCGAGAAAAGAATCCGCAAGGAAATAGCAGTTGAAATACGAATTATTTGGCTTTTATGTACCAGCGAGGTAATCGTGTGAAGGAGATGCTCGGATGAATATGATTCGCAAATCTATAATTTCTCTCGGTCTGGTTCTGCTTGCAACGCCGGTGATTTCTGGCCAGGACCTTTCCAGGTATCGGAAATTTGTCCTCGGGACAAGTCTGGCTGCAATTTCGAAGCAGGTCGGTAAGGACGAGAGCCAGGCAACTCTAATTTCCGAGACTCCTGCGCTCATCCAGCAAATGACGTATTGGCAGGCCGACACTTTCGACAACTCGGGCCGAAGGGAACCCGTCTCGCACATTACATTAGACTTCTACAATGGCGCGCTGTACCGCATTGTAGTGGTTTACGATGAGAAGGCAGTGGAAGGTCTCACCGAAGAGGATATGGTGAAGGCAATCTCCGCGCGATACGGCAACGGCGTGAGGCTATATCCTGAAATCGACTTCCCAAGCCACGATGTGTACTCGTCACCGGAGAAAGTGATCGCCCGATGGGATGACGCGGAAAACTCGGTGACTTTTTTCCATTCGACCGGTCTGGAATCCTTCGGGCTCGCGGTGTTTTCAAAGCGGGTGAACGCACAGGCCGAGGCGGCAATTGTCGAATCCGCAAAACTCGCGAAGGAACAGGCACCACAAAAGGAAATCGCCCGCCAGATAAAGGAAGTCGACGACCTGGATATCGCACGGCAGAAGAACATCAAGAGTTTTCGCCCATAGTTCGATTAGAAGGTGTGATTGGTCCCGTAGCAATTCTGAAAGTGTCTCCGATTGAACAGTTTTCAAGTGGGCTCTAGCTGCACTATTGCGGAATGAGAATGAGAGACCTAACTCTAGGCCAGCTAACTTCGGTCGCTTGTCCTGCGTGCGGTGTCCCTGCTGGGGAGCGCTGTTTGTGGCGTTCAGGCAGTTCGCGCACAGACCCACACTTGGATCGGAAGCTATTGCGGCTGAGGCGATCGAACAGGAAAGAGTTCCCGCTGGTCCCTTACGTTGACAGAATCAATCAAGGAAAATGAACAGACAAACCTATCGCGAGTGATTGAAGACCTTCGGCCGCACAAGGCGGAGCAACTCGCCGAACTGCGCATTTTGCTCAACGCTGGGCTGGACAGGGCAGACACCCGCCGCACTGGTTTCTTTGAAATCGATGGCGCGGCCAATGTCTACTACATACTTCGGTACCCCTTCGGCCACAAAGTTCTGCTCCTGGCCACTTGGGACCGTTAAAGTCAAACCGCCGTCGAATTCGTGGCCTGCACAACTCGCTTAACAGACAGGCTGGAAAGTTCTAGTCCGGATTACTGTTGCGAAATCCTCTCATCACCCCTATCTCAAAATGGGACGCCTGCTCCGAGCTCACCTTAACGGCACACGAGTTTGTGCCAGATGAACGTTCGAGAAACCTCAAGTCTGAAGGTTTGCAAGTCGTACAAGTCGGGGAGCCAAACCTCTCGTGATTCACAAGTGCTTACGCAGGGCCCCCTTGGAACATTGCAGCATCTTCAGTTGCAAAAGCGACGCGTAGGCTGGCGTTCTAGTTGACTTCCATTCTCGCAGAAGTATCATAACGGGAAGGGGAAGGAGTTCGCCCTTTAACCGCTGTCCTTTGTTGCCGGGACAGATGATGACTCCTGACAAGGATCCTTGTCGCGGAGTCATATCCCCGGCGACGATCCCATAAGCTGAACAGAAGCGAGGACTGACATGCAAAATGTCTGGGCACTAGCTTCGTTGTGGGTCGGACTAGCGCTTATTGCCACGCTGCTCGCAATTTGGTTCAAGATCTCCACAGCATTGAGCGAAATTGTTGTTGGAACTGTGGCGCAATTGATCATTGGGGCTGTCGTCGGCCCTATGGGCCTAGCCGCGAAATCGGAATGGATCACGTTTCTGGCCGGCACGGGGGCGATTGTCCTTACTTTCCTCGCTGGTGCCGAACTTGATCCTGCAATCTTCCGAACGAAGTGGAAGGAGGCAACAGTCGTTGGGCTCGTAGGCTTCTTCGGACCGTTTCTTGGCTGCACCGCAGTCGCGCACTACATTCTACATTGGACGGTTATGTCGAGTTGGCTCGCGGGAGTGGCGCTCTCGACTACATCGGTCGCGGTCGTTTATGCCGTGATGCTGGAATTAGGTCTCAACAAGACCGAATTCGGAAAGGCGATTCTGGCAGCGTGTTTTGTAAATGACCTGGGGACCGTCATTGCTCTGGGCTTGATTTTTTCGCCGTTTACGATTCGGACGGTGATCTTCGTTGTCGTGAGCGTCATCGTGTTCTTTATCTTGCCTTTTCTGACTCCCCGTTTCTTCAAACACTACGGTGGTCGGGTGTCCGAACTGGAGGCGAAGTACCTCCTTTTTCTGTTATTCGGCATGGGTGGCTTGGCCGTTTGGTCTGGAAGCGAGGCTGTTCTTCCCGCATACATCATCGGGATGGTGTTGGCTGGAACCGTAGGGAAGGATCATGTCTTGGTTCGCAGGCTTCGGACGCTGACATTCGGTCTTCTTACACCCTTCTACTTCATACGGGCCGGGTCATTTGTATCTGTCCCTGTGCTGGTGGCAGCACCACTCGTGTTTCTGGCCTTGTTTGGAGCAAAGATGGTCTCGAAGATTGTGGGGCTTTATCCGACAGTGAAATCCTTTAAGTACCAACGCGAAGAAGGCTTGTATTACACGCTGATGATGTCGACCGGTTTAACCTTCGGGACGATTTCAGCATTGTTCGGTTTGAGCCACGGGGTTATTGACCAGGCTCAATACTCGTACCTCGTGGCGACCGTCATAGGAAGTGCTGTTGTTCCGACGATGTTTGCAAACGCGTGGTTCATGCCAAGACATCTGTTGCCGAAGACAGAACAAGAGTCACCCGCCAAGGAAGTTACCGCCGTCATTACGAACCAAGGAGGGGGAATATGATTGGACGAAGACGCTCCCAGTTCAAAAAGATCCTCATTGGGTACGATGGCTCCGCCCCATCGGACAAGGCAACGGAATCTGCTCTTGCTCTGGCTCAGTCGCTGGATTCGAAAGTCCTTCTTTTCGCCGTCGCTCGTCCGCCGGAGCCTGCCACGATGGTTGAAGTCGATGCCATGCTTGACGACGCACGCGAGCATTTCGAAGCGCAGTTCAAGAAAATCATTCAACGTGCGAAGGATCTAGACGTTGAAATACAAACCGATATTGCCGTAGGTCATCCGGTTGAGCAGATTGTCCATCGGGCGGAAATAGAACATGTGGACTTGATCGTACTCGGGCGGCGCGGCAAGTCGAGGTTCGAAAAAATGCTTGTCGGGTCCACAGCCGAGAAGGTGCTCCGGTATGCGCACTGTCCGGTCATGGTTGTTCGCTAGAGGGGTTGAGAGGGAGATGGAATTCCAATCGACATCAAATGCGGGTCGGCTGAATGAGTTTCAGGCTTCTTTTGATTTCTCAAATGCTTACGCAGGGCCCCTTGGAACATTGCAGCATCTTCAGTTGTAAACGCGACGCGTAGCCTGGCGTTTTAGTTGACTTCCATTCTCGCAGAAGTATGATAACCGGAAGGGGAAGGAGTTCGCCCTTTAACCGCTGTCCTTTGTTGCCGGGACAGATGATGACTCCTGACAAGGATCCTTGTCGCGGAGTCATATCCCCGGCGACGATCCCATAGCTGAAATAGAAACGAGAACTGAAATGCAAAATGTCTGGGCCCTAGCTTCGTTGTGGGTCGGGCCGATTCCTGAACGCATAGCAGCATCATCCCAACACGAGCGCTCCAAAACCCGTCTCACGAAATTTAAAGGAGAAAATCAGGCTTCACTGATATGACCAAATACTTAATGGTAGCAATCGGAGGAGCACTAGGTTCGGTTTTGCGCTTTTGGGTAGGAACCTATATCAGCAATCGAATCGCTACCCGATTTCTAGCCGGCACCTTCGTCGTTAACATGACGGCGTGCTTTCTGATCGGGTTCGTCATCACGGTTTTGGCCGAAAAGTCGAGCTGGAATGCGAATTGGAGATACCTAATACCAATTGGGTTCATCGGCGGATACAGCACGTTCTCTACGTTCGAGTATGAAACTTTTCGCGTCTTCCAGGAAGGCGACTTCCTCATCGCTGGATTAAACGTGATCCTCAGCGTGGTTGTAGGTTTCGTCTCTGTTTGGATGGGGGTAGTCACCGGGAAGATGATCCGATGAAGATAGGATCCCCTGCTATAAGGCCGCCGATTTCGAGTATCGTGGCCAATGGGATTTTTGGACGCGTCCTCGGACGGGCGGCCGAATATCTGGTTGTCCCGCGTGGGATTGAGAGCTAGGAGGGAACATGATGAAGGCCGGACCTGCCAAGAAAGTGAGCATTTATGTCGGCCAGGACCGCCAGTACCACGGTGAATCGGTGTACGCGGCAATTTTGGATTTTCTCTTTTATCGCAAAGTCGCGGGAGCGAGCGTGAGCCGTGGAATCGCTGGGTTTGGGGCGGATCATCATTTGCACACGGATCGAGTCTTGGTGCTGACAGAAAATCTTCCCATAAAGGTTGAATTCATTGAATCGCCCGAAAAAGTCGAGGAGCTTCTGCCGAAGTTGCATGAAATGGTGGGGAGCGGCCTTATTGAGATTCAAGATACGACTGTGGTGAAGCCTTCTGAGGCTTCCGCAAAAGCAGCGCGCCAGGAAAGGACGCCTCTAAAAAGCCAGGGTAAGGCGAAACTCATGCGGATTTACGTCGGAGAGAATGACAAGTGGAATGGCAAGCCGCTACACAAAGCGCTAATCGAAAGCATGCGCTCGAATGACATCGCCGGCGTCACCGTGTACCAGGGCATCCTTGGCTACGGGGCCAACCGGCGCATTCGTAAGGAAGGAGCGCTGCATCTTTCGCACGACCGCCCAATCATGCTGTCGGTAGTAGACACCGAAGAAAAGCTTCGAGCATATTTCCCGGTTCTTGACAGCATGGTTCAACAGGGACTCGTCGTTCTCTCCGATGTTGAGGTCATTAAATATACCCATGACTACCAGGAAGAAGAGAGAAGGAAGGAGGGCAGGCCATGAAGCTCGAAGGCAAAGCCAAGATGCTGCGCATCCATTTTGGAGAAGACGACAAGTGGAATGACAAACCCCTTTACCGGGCCATCGTCGAGAAATGCCGTGAGTTGGACATCGCCGGCGCCAGTGTGTTTCGCGGCATCGAAGGCTACGGCGCGAGCACCCTTATCCATCGGTCGCACCTGCTTTCCTTCTCATCAGACGCGCCGATTATGGTCAGCGTGATCGATTCTGAGGACAAAATTCAAACCTTAATTCCGTACTTGGACAAGATGGTAGACGAAGGCTTGATTGCAATGTCGGAAGTCGAGGTTATCAAGTACGTCCATCAGGATGGCATACGCTCGGAGTAAGTTGCGGCCGAGCCAGAGAGCATCATGCTTACTATGCCTTCACTCCTGCTTTCCGAAGAATTGTCATCATCGGGCACCAGTTCGTAAAAGCTGACTGGAACAGATTCAAGCCTACGAAAGCTGTGAAAAGAAACCAATACGGGTTTACCCAATATCCCAAGGCCAGGGAAGCCAGGACGAAAGCCCCTGCGATGAATCTAAGGTAACGGTCCACGGTCATGTTGTTGCCTCCTCTTCAATCTGTAGCGGGCATGAGATCTTCGCCGCTTGGTGGCAGAGTTTTCGTGCCGCCGCGTTCGCTCAGGTAATAAAGAACCGGAACTGTCATTCGAGAGAGCACCGTCGAAGCAACTTCCCCTGCCATCAGAGAGATCGCCAGGCCCTGGAAGATCGGATCGAATAAAATCACGCTGGCACCCACAACGACAGCCGCCGCTGTTAGTAGCATGGGACGGAAGCGCACCGCTCCCGCGTCGACTACGGCGTGTTCCAGCGACATTCCGTGCGAGCGGCGCAATTCGATGAAATCGACAAGAATGATGGAGTTTCGAACAATGATTCCAGCTCCGGCGATGAAGCCGATCATGGAAGTCGCGGTGAAGAATGCCCCCATCAACGCGTGAGCCGGCAAGATGCCGACGAGTGTTAACGGAATCGGGGCCATGATTACCAAAGGTGTCTTGAACGACTTGAACCAACCAACCACCAGCACATAAATCAGCACCAGTACAGCCGCGAAGGCCAAGCCGAGGTCGCGAAATACCTCGACCGTGATGTGCCACTCACCGTCCCACTTCATGGCGTAACGGCTTGTGCTTTCCGGAAGCACGGTGCCCGAATAGAGTTTTACGTGGCCGCCATCCGGTAGTTGAAGCTTATTGATTGACTCGTTCATCTGAATGATCGCGTACACAGGACTTTCCACGACTCCAGCAACGTCGCCGGTGACATACACGACGGGCCGCAAGTTCTTGCGATAAACGCTTTGATCGATCGCGTTCTCCCGTATGTTAGTAACCTCGCGAAGGGAAACCTGTGCGCCCGAGGGACCGGGCAGTTTCAGGTTTTCAAGATCCTCGATGCCAGAGCGATCGGGCCGAGACAAACGCACTTCAATAGGAACGTCTTCTCGCGATGTGGGATCGTGCAGCAACCCTGCTGAGGCTCCACTCAAGCCTATCTGGACCGTTCGGGCAACTTCCGCCGCTGAGACGCCTTGTAGCGCAGCCTTGTCGAGGTCAACTTTCATGTCGTACTTGCTCTGCGGATCTTCTACATACCAATCGACGTCCACGACGCCGGGAGTTTCTTGGAAAATCTTCTTTATCTTAGCGGCGAGTTCCGTCTGCCCTTTGTAGTCCGGCCCATATACCTCAGCAACGAGAGTTTCGAGCACCGGCGGACCGGGAGGAACCTCGGCGATTTTGATGCGCGCGCCAAAGGGCGCAGCAATCTTGTCCAGTTCCGGCCGCAACTTACGGGCGATTTCGTGGCTCTGCGATTTACGGTCATGCCGAGAGAGAAGGTTCACCTGGATATCGGCTTGGTTCGGCTGGCGGCGCAAGAAATAATGCCGCACGAGCCCGTTGAAGTTGTAGGGCCCCGAAGTTCCTGCATAAATTTGGTAATTGATGACATCCGGTTGCTGGCCCAAGTAGCTCCCCAAAGCTTGTGCTACGCGCGTCGTCTGCTCCAGGGGAGTTCCGTCGGGCATGTCGATAATCACCTGAAATTCGCTCTTGTTGTCGAAAGGGAGCATCTTGACCTGCACCCACTTGAGCGGGACGAACGCCACCGCCGCCACGAGCAGCACGACTACACCGACGAGGAAGAACCACCTCCGGCCTGAATTCTGAATCAGCGGATTCATCAAGTGGCGATAGAACCGCGTCGTCCAGCCTTCGGACTCATGCCCGGACTCAGGACGGTCGGCGTAATGATGCAGCAAGCGCAGCGCGGCCCAGGGCGAAACCACGAAAGCGACGATCAATGAAAACATCATCGCTGCGGAAGCGCCCACGGGAATCGGACGCATGTACGGCCCCATCAGGCCACGCACAAAGGCCATCGGGAGAATGGCCGCAATCACGGCGAATGTGGCCAGGATAGTTGGATTGCCGACTTCATCCACGGCTTCAATTGCAACTTCAGCGAGTGCGCGGCCATGATTTTCGGGCAGCCGGAAATGGCGAACAATGTTCTCGACCACCACGATGGCGTCGTCCACCAAAATGCCGATGGAGAAGATCAGGGCGAAAAGCGTGACCCGGTTCAACGTGTACCCGAACAAGTAGAAAATAGCGAGAGTCAGTGCGAGGGTTACGGGAATAGCCAGCAGCACGACGCCTGATTCGCGCCAACCCAATGCTAGTGCTACCAGTAGCGTGACGGAAAGCGTGGCAAGGAAGAGATGCTTGAGGAGTTCGTCCGACTTGTCCTTGGCAGTTTCGCCGTAGTTGCGTGTGACGGTGACGTTCAAATCGTTTGGCAGCGTGTTGCCTCGAAGAGAGTCAATCTCTTGCAGGGCGTTCTCAGAAATGAGCGTAGCGTTCGCGCCCTTGCGCTTGGCCAGCGTAATTGTGACGGCTGGGTACTCTGCATTCGCTGAGCCTGCAGTAGTTCCTTTGGCGCTGGCGAACAGAACGTAGCTGTCGGGTTCTGCCGGGCCGTCCAGGATCTTTTCCGCCACATCCCGCAGGTAAACGGGCCGCCCTGCATGAATCCCCACGACGACTTGTTGGAGTTCCTCCGGGCGAGTAAAGAAGTTGCCGGCTTCGACTTGAAACTCCTCGTTGCCGCGCGCAAAGCTTCCCGCCTGATTGCGCGTATTCGCGGCTCCGAGTTGCATGACCACGGAACTCGGAGTCAGTCCGTATGCTGCGAGGCGTTGCGTATCCAACACGACGCGCAATTTGCGTGGTTGCCCGCCGACGATAGTTGTTTCGGAAACATCATCCAGTTGCTTGAGTGAATGCTCCAGTTCTCCCGCGATGCGCCGGAGTTGGTAGGCGTCGTAGTTCTTGCCCCATAGCGTGAGAGCGAGGATGGGCACATCATCTATTGAACGCGCCTTGATGATCGGCTGCGAGACCCCCTGGGGGATGCGGTCGAAGTTCGAATAGAGCTTGTTATAGGTCTTTACGATCGCATCTTCTTCTTTCGTGCCTACATAAAAGCGCACGATCACCATGCTCAGGCCGGGATGGCTGATCGAGTAGATGTATTCGACTCCGGGTATTTCACGGAGCAGCTTTTCCATGGGCACAGTGGCGCGTTGCGTTACTTCTTCCGCCGATGCCCCTGGCATCTGGACAAATACATCCAGCATGGGCACGACAATCTGCGGCTCTTCCTCGCGCGGTGTCTGCAGGATGCTAAAGGTGCCCAGAAGGAGAGCACCGACGATGATCAGAGGTGTCAGCTTCGATTGAATGAAAAGGTGCGCAATCTGGCCCGCTAGCCGGAGAACGTGAGTGGAGTTGCCAGGTTTGGGAGATGTGTCGCTCATGGCCGCATTGCGATTCGTTTGCCGCCCAAGTCGACGTCTCCCGCTACAGCAACCAGCTTTTCTCCGTCTTGTAGTCCGGAGAGAACTTCAATCTGTTCTCCAGTACTCTTGCCAAGCGTGACGTAACGCAATTCGGCGATCTGGTTCGCGTCGAGCACGTAAACTGCCTGGAGTTGGCCACGCTCTACCAAGGACGCACGCGGAATCAACAACGCGGATCGCTCGCCGCGTGAGAAACGCGCCCTCCCGAAGAGCCCGGAACGCACACGCACATCGGCAGGCAATTCGACTTTCACGAGGAAGGTGCGGCTGGCGGGATCGGCCGCCGGAACGATTTGCGCGACCTTGCCGGAAAGCTGGGTATTTCCGAGCGCGTCAATCGTCACTGGGCTGGCCTGCCCCGCACTGACAAAGCGAAGCTCGCTTTCGTCCACCGTGACTTCGAGTCTGTAACTCCGCGTATCTTCCATGGTGAAGATAGGCATGCCCGGCGAGGCCAGCGTGCCGGCATCGGCCTTCTTTTCCGTCACGATGCCGGTAAACGGCGCGCGTATGCGCGTATATCCAAGCGAGGTCCGAGCCTGCGTCAGGCCTGCGGTTGCTTGTGCCTGCCCGGCTCGCGCCATATCGCGGCGCGCTTCAGCGGATTGGTAACGAGCTTTGATTTCATCGAATTCCTGTGGACTGACCGATTTCTTTTCATACAATTGTTGGTAGCGTTTCAGTGTTGCTTCGGCGAGAGCAAAATCCGAATCCGCGGCTGAGACTTCTTTTTCCGCTGCATTCAAGGCGGCAGTGGCTTGATCCGTTCCAGACCGAGATTGCGCGTCATCAAGAACCGCAAGCACCTGACCGCTCTGCACGCGGTCGCCTTCATGAGCACGGATCTCCAGGATGTTGCCCATCACCTGGCTGGAAACTTGGCTCGTTTGTGTCGCCCGCACCGTTCCCACAGCCTCCAACCAGTCAGGCACTGTCGTCTTTTGCACGGCAATCACCGAAACGTTGCTCAACGTTTCTGGTGGAGTGATAGCTGCACTGCGTTCGTTTGTGCAACCTGCTAACACTCCGCCCAGAACCATGATTAGCAGGTAGGAGATTTTGATTGCGTAAGTCTTGTGACTCATGGCGTCACCACGGGAGACTGAGGATTCAAAGTTCCGCTGGCCAGTTCGAGATTCGCGTAACCAGTGTGATAGCTATAGACCGCTTCCCAATATTCCGTCTGGCTGCGCCGGGCGGCTTCTTCCGCCGCAAGCAGATCGGTAATCGTCGAAAGACCGGAATCGTAGCGGTTCTGATTGATGCGCAGGCTTTCCTGAGACTCCGCAATCGTTGCGCGAGCCACTTCCACCTGCTGGCGGGCGGAGTCGAGATCGTAGTAGGCGCGGCGCACTTCCAGCCGAGTCGCATCCGTGGCCATTTCCTTTACGGCCGCGACCTTCTCCTGCATTGCTCGCTCGTGGGCAAGCCGAGCCCGCTTGGCTCCGCCTTCGAAGAGATCGATCTGGACCTCGATTCCGGCCAACCAGTTATTCCCGCCACCTCCTGCAACGAACGTTGGATTGTCGGCCTCCCACCCTGCAAAGGCGTTCACACGTGGACCGAAGGATGATTTCGCGACCGACACGCTCTGTTGCTGCGCCGCCTCCTGTGAGCGGATGCGTTTCAAGTCCGGACGCATCTCCACTGCATTCTTCTCTGCTTCCTCCAGCGTCGTTGCCGGCAGATTGCTTTCTGCGAGCGCCTCGGCTGGATCGAAATCATTCTCCGTGGAGACCCCCAATGAGTTGCTCAACTGCGCCCGAGCCACTGCCAGGGTATTTCGGGCATGGATAAGCTCCTGCTTTCGCGTCGCCATCCGCACTCGGGCGCTCAACAAATCGGATTCCACCACCACGCCGCTTTCGAAGCGATCCTTGCTTCGATCGAGGATGGCCTGCGCCGTCTTCAAGCTTTGCTCAGCGACCTCCAGTTGTTTTTTCGCGAGTAGCACTTGGTAATATGAATCCACAACACGGAAGATGATTTCTTGGTCGGTACGTTCCATTTGATGGCCCACGGCGTCCTTCACACGCTCCGCGCGGTTGATCGCACGCCAACTCCCGAAGGAATCAAAGAGATTCCAGGTCCCGCCAAAGCGCGTCGCGAAGTTGCCGAAGGGAGTCGGCGTGTTCAGGACATTCAGCGAGAAGTCTGCCGTGGTGAACCGTTGCTGTCGCAATTTGCTGCCAAATACGTACACAGGGTCGTTGCCGCGAGTGGCCGTCTCGGAAAAAGTGACGTGCGGCAGGAGGAACGAGCGAGCTTCCTTAACATCAGCTGAAGCGGCCTTTGTGTCAGCGAGCGCTGCTTTGCGCTCCGGGTTTTTCTCTAGTGCGATGTTGACCGCCTGCTGGAGAGTAAGCGGTGAGGATCCTGTCGCCTGCTGTGCCAAAAGTACAGTCGGAGCGCAGAAAGCCGTCAGCAGAGTCGCTGTTGCCCAACCTCGTCGAATGCATCTGAATCCCATCACACCAATCCTCTCGCTTGACGACCTGGTCCACACCTTTGAGTGTCTTCGTCAGCGACATCTTCAGTTGCATTTCCCGGTCCATCCCGCACTGTTCCAAATCGGGAGTTGCGGCTAGGTTGCAACGACCTCCTCAGAAGCTTTCATCCAAGCCGTTTTCTCTTCGACGATCTCGTAGGTCGTGTGCAGACTGGCCGTTTGCTTCACCATCGCGCCCACGGAGCAGTACTTCTCTTCGGAAAGCCGGATGGCTTCCTCGATCGCCGCAGGATCTATTTCGAATCCAGTGACCACATGATGGAGACGCACTGAGGTGAAGACTTGCGGCGGACGTTCGGCCTGATCAGCTTCCACTCGCACTTCGTAGCCAGTCACCTTTTGGTGGTACTTCTGGCGAAGGACGGTGATGACATCGAATGCTGTGCATCCCGCTAACCCTACGGCGACCAGTTCGATAGGCTTGGGGCCGGTGCCCCCGGCTGCGTCGTCAAGCAACATGTGGTGTTGGCTACCGGTCGTGGCGGCGAACTGGCGCTCCGCCTTAAGTGCTTGAGTAAGTGAGACTTTAGCGGTAATCATCTGTGCCTCTCAGGGCCCGATCGTTTGGGCCATCTACGATGTTTGTGGAGTTTTCAGCCGCACGAAGCGGCAAACACTGTGCTGCCAGTACCATCTAAGCGCGAAACATGTCCTCTCCACTGTGACCAGAATCACAATTCGATGTGATGGCTGAATTGCACTTCTAGGGACCCGTATTAATGAATGCAACGTTGAGGAATTTGTTACAGGAAAATGCGGAGGGATGGGGACAGGTCTGCGCCAGGGCTGACTTTCTCGGCCTGCTCCTTCGACTCCGTCGTCGTGAAGGTCAGCGCCTGGAACAAAAGACACGGCTACCCCTAGTTAACGTCACGCTAGGGAATTCAAACGAAAGATCGTGTCGAGATCCTCTCCGGCGTGAATCTCCGCTCAGATGATTCTCCGCTGGATTCTTCGGCGTCTATTTGGGTACGCTCATCGCCTGGCTTTCGAGGTGTCCCGGGAGGAAGCCCGCTTTGTTCGGATTGATTCGCGAACTGGTTCGTCCGTATCGCGCCGCATTGGGCGTGGTGTTGGTCGCGATGCTGGTGCAGACAGCCGCGGCACTTGCGGCTCCGTGGCCTTTGAAAGTGATCCTCGATTCGGTGGTAGGCCATCGTCCGCTGCCGAAGTGGCTCGACCATCTTATCGGGCCGCTTTTGGAGAACGCTCCGCGGATGCGGCTGGCGACGCTGGCGGCTTTGGCACTGGTGGGGATCGCGCTCATCGGGGCCATCGCGTCGTACATTCAGAACTACTACACAGAAAGCGCGGGGCAATGGATTGCGCACGACCTGCGCATGCGGACGTACCACCATCTGCAGAAGCTTTCGTTGAGCTATTACGACACGCATCAGACCGGCTCGATGCTGAGCACGATCACCGACGACGTCAACACGATTCAGCAGTTCGCAAGCGCCTCCACGCTGGGAATCGCCGTCGATCTGCTGACGATTGTGTGCATGGTGGGGCTGATGTTCTGGCTCAACTGGGATTTTGCGCTGATCGCTTTGGGATTGACGCCATTTCTGCTGCTGTTCGTCTCGCGATTCAAACGCGCCGTGAAGCAGGCCACGCACGAAGTGCGCAAGAAGCAGAGCAACATCGTGTCGGCGGTGCAGCAAGGCCTCGAATCGATGCGCGTGGTGCAAGCCTTTGGCCAGGAAGCGCTCGAGCAGCAGCAACTTGAAATCGTGAGCAAGGCATCGGTGCAGGCGGCGTTGCGGGCGCGGCGAATCAAATCTTCGCTGTCGCCCGTCGTCAATGTGGCGGTGGCTTCGTGCACGGCGATCGTACTCGCGCGCGGCGCGGCGTTGATCATGCGCGGCGCGATGTCGATTGGCGACCTGACCGTGTTTCTCGCTTATCTGAGCCGTTTCTTCAAGCCGGTGGAGGATTTGGCGAAGATGTCGAACACGATGGCCCAGGCGGCGGTGGGCGTCGAAAGAGTGCAGTCGCTTTTGGAGACGGACGTGATTACTCCCGAGCGCGAGGACGCGGTGGATCCGCCGCCATTGAATGAAGGGCTCACATTCGAACACGTCGCGTTTCACTACCAGCCTGACCAGCCTGTGTTGAAAGATGTTTCGTTCAGCATAAAAGCCGGCGAGATGGTGGGCATCGTGGGGCCGACCGGCAGCGGAAAATCAACGGTGATGAGCCTGATTCCGCGCTTCTACGATCCGACGAATGGCACGATTCGTATTGACGGCACGGACGTGGCGAACCTGAAGCTGCAGCCGTTTCGAAATCAGGTGGGCTATGTGCTGCAGGACACTGTTCTGTTTCGCGGGACCGTGGCCGACAATATTGCGTTTGGACGGCCGGGCGCCACACGCGAAGAAGTGATTGCGGCGGCAAAAGCTGCGAACGCTGATGAGTTCATCGAGAAAATGCCGGCCGGATACGACACGATGGTCGGTGAAGGCGCGCAGGCGCTTTCCGGCGGGCAGCGGCAGAGAATCGGGATTGCGCGCGTGTTCGTGCGGAACAGTTCGATCCTTCTGCTGGACGAACCGACGGCTGCTCTCGACAGCGAATCGGAGCAAACAGTAATTCGAGCACTCGAGAAGCTGATGAAAAATCGGACCGTGATTATGATCGCGCACCGCTTGTCCACGATTCGCGACGCTGACAAAATCCTGGCGCTGAAGGACGGAGTGGTTGCGGAACAGGGTACACATGAGGAGTTGATGGCGATGAATGGTTTGTACGCGGAGATGCACAGAACCCAGTTCAGCGATTCTTCGCTGCGTGAATGCCCGCGCCTGGCGCGCGGGACGGCCGCGCTTCAAACCGCGCGGGCCGCCAGCTAAGGGAGACTTTTCGGCAATGTCGCGACATTTGATTGTCCTGCCCGATGATTCGCCAAAAGAGTTCTTGAAAGCCATCGCCAAGGCGAAGGAATCGCTGCGGATCAAGATGTTCATTTTTTCTGATCCTGCCATGCGCAAAGCGGTGATTGCGGCGCACAAACGCGGCGTGAAAGTGCGCGTGATGCTGAATCCGGTGCGGCGGGATGGGACCGGCGAGAATAAAGCGACGAGAGCCGCTCTGCTGGCGGCGGGTGTGGAAGTGATGGACAGCAACCCGAAGTTTCCTGTAACGCACGAGAAGTCCATGGTGGTGGATTCGAGAATCGCATTCATCAATTCGCTGAACTGGGATACCGAAAATCTGGAAGAAACGCGCGACTACTCTATCCGCACGAAACATGCGCACGAGGTGCAGGAGGTGATGGACGGTTTCGAGGCGGACTGGCACCGGCATCACTTCGACCCGGGCGAAGGCGCGCACATGATTTGGGCTGTTGGCAACGCTCGGGAGAGAATCGCACGACTCATCGACGGAGCGAAGCACTCGCTGTGCCTGCAACACGAGCGCTATCAGGACCCGGTGATTCTGGAACGCCTGGTGCGGGCGAAAATGCGCGGCGTGGACGTGCGCGTGATGGCGCGGGCGCCGCACACGTTGAAGGAAAAGAAGTTGCTGGAGGGCGTCGAGGGAATGCGCGTGCTCGATGATGTGGGGATCAAGGTGCATAAGCTGCACCACATGAAACTGCATGCAAAGCTGGTGATGGCGGATGGCGAGCGAGCCATTGTGGGCTCGGTGAACCTGGCTCCGGGAAGTTTTGACGAACGGCGCGAGCTGGCCATCGAAGTGGACGACCGCAAAATTGTGCGTCGGCTGGGGCGCGTGATTGACCATGATTGGAAGCACTCGCGCCCGATTGATTTGTCCGATGAAGGGCTGGCCCGTGATCTGAAAAAATATGGGGCGAAAGTAATTCACGAGCTCGCGCTCAATCCAAATCTTGCCCCCGAAACAAAACCTAAAAACGCTAAGCCAAAACGTAGAAGCACATCCAAGAAGAAACCCCGCTGACTGCGCTCGCGCGGAAAAAACAACAAGGACGAAAACTTGAAATACGACGCCATCATTATTGGTTCGGGGCAGGCGGGGAATCCTCTTTCATCCGCGCTCACTGAGCACGGCTGGAGCGTCGCGCTCATCGAAAAAGCGTATCTCGGCGGGACGTGCATCAATACGGGCTGCACCCCGACGAAGACGATGATCGCTTCGGCCCAAGTGGCTCATTACGCGCGCATGGGTAAGAAATGGGGAGTGAATACAAACGGTGTGAGCGTGGACCTTCCGGCGATTGTGGCGCGCAAGGCTGCGGTGGTGCAGCGTTTCCGCGATGGCCAGCAACGCCGTGTCGATAAGCATCCAAAACTGCGGCTCTACCGAGATGTGGCGCGTTTTCTCTCGCCGAAGCAAGTGCAGGTGGGAGATGAAACTCTCGAGAGCGATAAATTTTTCATCGATACGGGGACACGGCCCGCTCCACCGCGCATCGCAGGCATCGAATCGGCCGGCTATCTCACGAACGAGTCGCTGATGGAGCTGCAGGAAATTCCCGAACACTTGATTGTCCTTGGTGCCGGCTATATCGGGCTCGAATTCGGTCAGATGTTTCGCCGCTTCGGCAGCCGCGTGACGATTGTTCACCGTAGCGGCCAAATCCTGGCCCGGGAAGACGCTGACGTCGCGGTCGCGCTCCAGAAAGCGCTCGAAGCTGAAGGCATCGAGTTCCAACTGAATGCGAATTCAAAGAAAGTAGAAAAGCAGAACGGCGAAATTATCCTCACGGCAGACACGGCAGGAGGCTTGCAAACCTTTCGGGGTTCCCACCTTCTCGCAGCTACCGGACGGGTTCCCAACACCGATGATCTTGGCGTGGAAAAAGCTGGAATCGCGCTCGATTCGCGCGGCTACATCAAAGTCAATGAAAAGCTGGAGACCAGCGTGCCGGGAATCTGGGCGCTCGGCGACGTGAAGGGCGGACCTGCATTCACGCACATTTCCTACAACGACTATCAGATCGTCTACGGCAATCTTATCGACGGCAAGAATCTGACGACCGTGAACCGTTACGTTCCGTATTCGCTTTTTACCGATCCGCAGCTCGGTCGCGTGGGCATGACGGAAAAGGAGGCGCGCGCCAGCGGCCGCAAGTTGAAAATCGGAACGTTCCCGATGTCGAGCGTGTCCCGTGCCATCGAACGCGACGAAACAACCGGCTTCATGAAAATCATCATCGACGCTGAGACGGACCGCATCCTCGGCGCTTCGATACTTGGAGTGGAAGGCGGCGAAACCGTACAGATTTTGGGCGTGATGATGCTGGCCGATAAGCCATACACGTTACTAAAGGGCGCCGTCTACATTCATCCTACATTGGCGGAAGGCCTCTTCGGCTTGATGGAAGCCTTGAAGGCGGTATGAGAGTCTTCTCGCCCAGCCCTCGTCCCGAACCTTGGGCCTCTCGTCGCAAGCGCATCGAGCATTCCTGGATGTTGCCCTTTTTCAAGTTGGAGCGGGGCTGGGAATGGCTCGCTTATTTCCTGAGCCACTGGAAATTTCTCGAAGTTTTGGAGTACATGAGCAGCCTGAGCATTCTCTTCGCTGTTCTTTTCTATTTCTCCGAATCGGGCGACCGTCTCAAGCAAAAACACTACCAGGCCTGGCAGGTGATCAACACCGCGCAAGGAAAAGGCGGTAGCGGAGGCAGGGTCGAAGCCTTGCAGGAGCTCAATTCCGATCGGATCCCTCTGGTGGGTGTCGATGTTTCCGGCGCGTTTCTGCAAGGAATCAATTTGGCGAAAGCGCGCCTGTTGCGCTCCAATTTCAATTCTGCAGATTTGCGCGACAGCGATTTTCATCTCGCCGATTTCACCGATGCAGACCTAAAGTCGGCGAACTTCCGCGGAAGCAATTTGAGCAAAGCGAATTTTCTTCGCGCCGATCTCAGCGGCAGCGATCTCGGAGAAGCGGACCTGGCAGAAGCGGATTTGGCAGGCGCCAATCTGGACGATGCGGACCTAAGCGGCGCTAACTTGGCAGGGATTCAGTGGCGGGAAATCGCGAGCGCCAAGAATGCGGCGATCGAAGGTGTGAAGAATGCGCCCCCGGGATTTGTCGACTGGGCAGTGCAGAAGGGAGCCCTAAGATCTTCGAATAGTGGAGAAAAAAGCAAATAGCTCGCCTTTTTCCCCGGCTCCGCCTCACTGACGTCGGCGGCATCTGTGGAATCTTTGATTTATTCCGGGCATCCAACTTCGAGACAAGGTCTTGTCACGCGATGAGTCTCGCGTTGTAACATATGGGCGGAGGCGCCGATGCGAATTTCAGAATCTCCCTTGCGAAATATCACCTTCGCAGTAGCTTTCGTCCTCGCCATGATCGGCATCGTCCGCTTATCGACGGGCGCAGGGGTAACTGAACCGCCCGCCACTGACCAGTCCGCCAGTCTTGCGGCGTGGGATGAAATCGCGTCTGTACTTCAAAATCCACGATGCCTCAACTGCCATCAACTGAATTCACCGCTGCAAGGCGATTCGCGCCGGGTTCACATTCCTCATGTCGTGCGCGGGAAGGACAATCAGGGCGTGGGCGCGATGCGCTGCCAGAATTGCCACAACAACATGGGGAATAATCCGACGTCGGGAACTCCGGGCGGACTGCATTGGCAACTCGCGCCGGTGTCGATGCTGTGGCAGGGACTTTCGAGCGGAGATCTATGCCGCGCGGTAAAGGATCCCAAACACAACGGCAATCGCGATGGCGCAGCGCTGATCAAGCACATGGAAGACGAACCGCTCGTGCTGTACGGCTGGGATCCAGGCAAGGGTCGCGAGCCGGTCCCGGTCCCGCACGAGAAGGTTGTGGAAAACATGAGGGTTTGGGTGGCGGGCGGAATGGCGTGCCCGAATTGATTGCGGACTTTCAATATTTATCCGGGCCGCGCCCTATGCGAGGCCAGCAGAGGAGAAATTAGATGATCACTCTGAAAGTTAATGGCGAATCGCACGAATTGGACGTGAGCCCGGAAATGCCGCTGCTTTGGGCGCTGCGCGACAGGTTGCACTTGACCGGCACAAAATTCGGCTGCGGCAAGGCGATGTGCGGCGCGTGCACGGTGCATATTGATGGGCAAGCCGCGCGATCGTGCTCGATTATGGTTGGGGAAGCGGCGGGGAAAACAATCACAACGATTGAAGCCGTCTCAGGAAAAGTGGCCGAGGCGGTGACGCAGGCGTGGCAGCGGCTCGATGTGGTGCAGTGCGGATATTGCCAGTCGGGGCAGATCATGTCCGCGATCGTCTTGCTCACGGGAAACAAAGCGCCGACTGATGAAGACATTGACCTGAGCATGGAAGGCAATATTTGTCGCTGCGGCACTTACGTGCGAATTCGTCACGCGATCCACGAAGCGGCAAAATCGCTGGGCTAGGAGGCTACAGCCATGAGCACATCGAATCTTGCGAATCCTGCAGCCCCCGCACACTTCGACGCTTCGCGCCGCGAGTTTCTGAAGTCGGCCGCGGTTGCCGCGGGCGCGTTCATCCTGGGAACGTACGTGGCATTTCCTGAAATTGCCAGCGCGCAGGGCGGAGCTCCGCAAGGCCCTTACGATCCAAATCTCTTTCTGAAAATTGGCCCGGATAACATCGTCACGGTGCTCAGCAAGCACTTTGAGATGGGGCAAGGTGTGACCACCGGCCTCGCAACTATGGTGGCCGAAGAATTGGGCGCCGATTGGTCCACAGTGCGATTCGAATTTGCGCCAGCTGACGCGAGGATTTACAACAATCTTCTATTTGGCCCTCTGATGGGCACGGGCGGCTCGAGCTCGATGGCCGAATCCTGGGAACAGATGCGCAAAGTGGGCGCGGCGGCGCGGATGATGTTTATCGCGGCAGCGGCGCAAAAGTGGAGCGTGCCGGGCGGAGAAATCGTCGTCGAGAAAAGCGTGGTCACCCATTCGCGCTCGGGAAAGAAAGCAAACCTCGGAGAATTGGCCGCCGACGCCATGCACATGCCGGTGCCGAAGGACGTGACGCTCAAACCGGCGAAGGATTGGAACCTCATTGGAACGAAACTCCCGAGGCTCGATGCGCCCGGAAAAACCACGGGCAAAGCAGTTTTCGCGCTGGATATCACTCGTCCCGGAATGCTAACAACTGTTATCAAACGGCCGGATCGGTTTGGCGCGAAAGTGGCTTCCTTCGACGCAACGGACGCAAAAAAAATCGATGGCGTGGTCGAAGTGGTGCAAGTGCCGGCCGGCGTCGCTGTTCTCGCGAAGGATACGTGGTCTGCGATACGCGGGCGAGACGCACTGAAAGTTACCTGGGACAATTCCAGCGCAGAAAAGCGTTCCACGGCTGAGATGCTCGAACAATATCGCCAGTTAATGAAGCAGCCAGGAATTTCTGCGGAAGGTCGCGGAGACGCCGCGGCAGGCTTGACGCGAGCGGCAAAGACGGTCGAAGCCGAGTACACGTTTCCGTACCTCGCGCACGCACCGATGGAACCGATGAATGGCGTGATCGAACTTCATAGCGACGGCGCGGAAATCTGGTCGGGTTCGCAATTGCAAACACTCGATCAAATTGTGGCTGCGAAGTTTCTGGGGATGAAACCCGAGCAGATCAAAATCAACACGCTTCTGGGCGGCGGAAGCTTCGGTCGACGAGCGAGCACCACGGCGGATTGGACCGCGGAGATGGCGCAAGTAGTGAAAGCGATCAATGGACGCGCTCCAGTTCATGTGGTTTGGACGCGCGAGGACGACATTCGAGGCGGATATTACCGGCCCATGGTGATGCATCGCGTAAAAGCAGGGATTGACGGCAGTGGCGATATTTCGGGCTGGCAGCAGACTGTCGCGAGCAAATCAATCTTCAAAGGCACCGGCCTGGAAGCAATGGCCATGAAGGACGGCGTGGACAACAGCATGGTCGAGGGAATCGTGGACACGCCTTACGCGATTGGCAATCTGGCGGTTGATATTCGCTACGTGGAAACGCCTATCACCGTTTTATGGTTCCGGTCGGTGGGAAACACGCACACGGCCTACGTGATGGAAACCATGCTGGATGAACTTGCCCATCTCGCGGGAAAAGATCCGGTCGCGTTGCGGCTCAGCTTGCTCACGAAGCAACCTCGGCACGCGGAGGTGGTGCGACTCGCGGCGGAAAAAAGCGGATGGGGGCAGCCCGTGGGCGAGGGGCGGGGGCGCGGATTTGCATTTCATCATTCATTCAATACGAGCGTCGCGATGGTGGCGGATGTTTCGACGAAAGCGGCGAAGCTGAAAGTCGAGCGCATCGTCGCGGCGGTCGATTGCGGAGTGGCGATCGATCCCGACGTAGTGGCCGCGCAAATCGAGGGAGCGATAGGCTTCGCGCTCACAATCGCGCTGCGAAATCAGCTGACGTTCAAGGACGGGATGGTAGAGCAGAGCAACTTCGACGACTACGAACCGACGCGCATGCGGGAGATGCCGAAAGTCGAAGTGCACATTGTGAAATCCACCGAGAGACCTACCGGCATCGGCGAGCCGGGCGTGCCGCCTCTGGCTCCTGCGATTGCCAACGCCATCGCCGCGAGCACAGGCAAGCGCCTGCGATCGCTGCCTCTCGATCTGAGCGCGCTAGCGTAAATTTGTCGTCGCCCTGGCCGCTAGACAGGCCATTCCGCCTGCGAGTCGCTAAAGGCTCAGTCGAGCGGCAATTGAAACGCTTTCACAGTCTTTTTGTCCACGCGCTTGCGCTATCAGCCAATTCCTCTAGAACACTCTCGTCGGTCTTGCCTGAACTTTTCAGCACGTGAAACGAGTGATCGGCCCCCGCGATTACGTGCAATGTCGCTCGCGTCCCGATTTCGGCGCATATCGGGCGCAAGAGCTGGAGATCAGCCAAAGCGTCGCGCGTTCCCTGCAGGAAAAGCATCGGCAATTTCACCTCGCGTAAATGCTCCGCGCGTTTCGTTCCAGGCCGATTTGGCGGATGAAGTGGAAATCCAAAAAACACCAGGCCTCGAACGCCATCCAAGCGCCCTTCCGCCGCCGCGAGCGAACTCATTCGTCCTCCCAGTGACTTTCCTCCGGCGAATAACGGCAAGTCCGGAACCGCTTTCGAAGCAGCCTGCACCGCCGCTTGAACGGTCGCAGTGAGCACAGGCGGTCGGTCGGGCACTCTCCGCCGTTGCTCCATGTACGGGAACTGGAACCGAAGCGTCGCCACTCCAGCATTCGCCAGCTTGGCGGCCAGCGCAGTCATGAATGGATGATTCATCCCGGCACCCGCACCGTGCGCCAGCGCCAAAACACATTCCGCATTCTTCGGCCGCAGCAGAATCGCCTGCACCTCGCCCGCGTCTTGTACCTTGAAGCGCATATTTTCCGTGATCATCATTTCGAAGGCGGCATTTTAACCGTTGTAACTGTCGCGTTCCTTATGCCTGGAGGAGTGAACGAATACGATCCACCAGCTGCCCTCCCGTCTCGGTTGCGTCGGCGGAAGAAAAATCAGCGGGTAACTGCAGGAAGGGTCGTTGCGGATCAATCTGTCGAATCCTGTCGAGCGATATCTCGTTGGAGCCCATCTCCGCACCATGCACGAAAACGTTTGGATGCATAGCCACCACCAATGTGCGAGCTTCGGCAAGAGTGGTGGCGGTGAACACTTCAAATCCTGCATGCCTCAGCACAGCGCTCATGAACGCCAGCACATCGGTGGATTTGTGCGCGCACACCACCCGCGCCACAGTTTCTGGAATCGCTGCCCCCGCAACCGGAGATCGCAGAGAGAATGACCGCACCGCTTCCATCTCCGACGGGCAGGACTGAAAGAAACGGTGCAAAGCCGTCGATTCGAGCGCACGAAGAAGGAAAGGACTCAGGTGGCAGAGCACCATGTCGCCGTGCTGGCGGCGAAGCACACGAGTCAAGCGAACCAGCGCACCCAAACCGGCGCTGTCGAGGAAATTCACCTGCTCCAGATTCAGCACCACTTGCTTTGTATCAAGCGTGTGTTTCTCGACTTCGACTTGTAGGGCCACCACTTCGTCGCCCGCGACAATTCGGCCGTCGCATCGTATAACCGCGACGTTTCCGTTTCGCGCGTTTTGTAGCTTGAGTTGCATTTACACCCGAAGTGTCACCGATTCTATCCCAGATGTGTCGAAACGCCAGAAGACCATGCTTGGCCTTTGGGTTGTTTTTCGAACCCTTCCTTGGCTGCAAACATCCCTAGTACTCTTTTATCGTAGTAGCTTTTTCGTCATATATGTCCTTGTGGTCAGGGTGCTCCTATGCTCCAAATATGCTCGAATGATATCCGTCAGCAGTGATTTAGCCGTGCCTCAAGCGGAAAGGCAGTGAGGCGCCGGCGGAAGGTGCGCGAACGTGAACAGACAAAGCCTGGGCGTCGCTATCGTGTTGTCAGGGATTGCCCTCGGAACGTTTCACTACGAACTCAAGCCTAAGCCAAGCGAAAAAGATTTGCAGAACATGGCCCAAGGCATGTCAAGCCGCATCAAGTGGCGGGGCCAGATCGCTCCTGAATTCGAGCTCAAAACTACCCGCGGCGACACATTCCGGCTTTCCGATAACGTCGGTAAGAAAGTCATTGTGCTCAACTTCTTCGCCAGTTGGTGCGAACCCTGCCGAGAGGAAATGCCCGAGTTGGATCGCTACTTCAACGATCACAAAGGCGAGCCCTTCCTGTTGCTGGGAATTGACTCAAAAGAGAGCCCTGAGACAGTCTCGAGTTTCGTAAAGGAGCTCAAGATTGACTTCCCCACGGGAATTGACTCCGGACCGATCGCGGAGCAATACGGCGTAAGCGGGCTACCCACGACTGTGTTGATCGGAGTCGATGGCAAGGTGCAATTCTATGAAGCGGGAAATCTCGCCAATGCAGACGTGGCTTTCGACCCCTTGCTGAAGAGCAATCTTCAACTCCTCAAGGCCGGAAAAGTAATTTCCACCGAGGCTTATCGTGCTCTAGCACAGCAGCAGCCATCGCTCCCCCTGACTAAAACGGAAGCAAATGAATCTTCCGCGGAAGAGAAGCTCAACCCGCGCGCCGTAGGCATTGCCGCACGGATGGACTGCACTTGCGGATGCGACAAGAAAGTCCAGACCTGCACCTGCAACGCTTCGACAAAAATCAAGCATGCCCTCGCCACGGAAAACATTGATGGCAAGTCGGATGCCGAGGTCATGAAGTCGCTCAATAAGCGGTTCTGTATGGAGGCCATGTGATCGTCGCAGATGACGTCCGCGTGGAATTTCGCCGCGGACTTTTGCGCGGGAAAGTGCGTGCTCTCAACGGTCTGAGCCTCGAGGTGCGCGACGGAGACTTCTTTGCGCTGGTGGGGCAAAACGGCGCCGGCAAATCCACGGCTATGTATTGTTTTCTCGGTCTGATGAAGCCGACCTCGGGGAAAGTCGAGGTCATGGGGAGGGTTCCGGAACTCGGCTCTCCTCTCAACGAAGGCGTCGCTTATCTCCCCGAGGAGCCCCACTATCACCTTTACCTGACTGTCGAGGAAGCGACCCGCTACTACGCCTCGCTGTATGGAAAGCGCGTCTCGGACAAGGCGATTCACGATGCCCTCGACCGGCTGGGCCTGGCGCAATTCAAATCCCTTCCCCTGTCGAAATGCTCGAAGGGTATGAAGCAAAAAGTCGGAATCGCGCAGTGCCTCATACATGAAACGCAGTTGCTCTTCCTCGACGAACCGACTCGGGGTCTCGACCCCCTCATCGTTCGTGAGTTCCGGGAAACCTTGCGCGAAATTCATCGGCGTGGCGCAACCATCGTGATGAACACGCACGTACTCTCGGAGATCGAAATGCTGGCCAACCGCGTTGCTATCCTCGATGGCGGTAAGGTCGTTGCACAAGACGAACTGCGCAATTTCCTGACCACCGACCGCGAGCTCTACACGGTGACGTTCGAGGCCAACGGAAGTGTTCCGGAATATCTAGGATCCGTCGAGCGATCGGGTGCACTCGTAATGGGCAGCATCCCGAAGGACCGGCTTTACGATTTTATGGACTTTACCCGAACCTCAGGCCTCAATGTGCACGAGTGCTCGTTGAAGAAAACTTCGCTCGAGGACTCGTTCTTCAAAATCATCAAGGGCAGTGGCTTGGGAGCCTGAAAATGATGTGGCCGGCAGCGACAAGAGGCAACCGAAGGGAGATGCTATGTCTGTATTGCTGAGGGCCAACATTCTTGCTGATTTTGCTTTTTACCGTCGCAGCCGTTTGCTCCTGGCATTCGCGGTGCTGTGTCTGCTGCTAACCAGTCTAAGCTCGTTGCCGGCCATTTTCTCCGACTCGGGGGTCCAAAGCTTTAGGAGTTTGCAAGGCATCTTCTCTGAACTTAACGGAATGCTCCTTTTCCTTGCCGGAGCCATTGGACTCTTCGTTATCTCTTCGCACCTTCGCAGCCGATGTTTGAAGATGGTTTTCACGAAGCCCTGCGCGCCAAGTGTGTGGCTCGGGTCCGCATTCTTGTCGGCAGTGCTTATTTCCTTATTCTTGAACAGCGTGATCCTGGGGGGCGCAGTGGTTCTGTCCTTAATCTGGCATCTGCCCGTTCGCGCGGCCTTGGTCTTCGTCTCCGCCGACAACTTTATCGTCTCAATCGGGATCATCGCCTACATGATGCTGCTTGCGACCTTGCTGCATCCTGCGCTTGCAGTGACTTTCATTCTGATATTCAACGCCGAGATGTTTTACGATTTTCAGGTTTGGGCGCAAAGCGCCATTCGTGCCGGCAACTCGAGCTTATACTTGCGCGTCCTTGAAAAATTCTTCCACTTCTTCTATCTGCTCTTGCCTATGGTGAATCCCTACGGGAAAGAGACGGAGAATATCCATACCAGCATGAGGGTCGCCCACACCGAATGGAAATACATCGTCTACTCGCTGGGCTACGTCCTCACGCTATCTGCCTTTTGCTATTTCCTCGCCCTCTTCGCGCTGCAAAGGAAACGCCACATCTAGCGCGCGAGGGCCGTGGCACACGCACTTCTGCCCGTGTGCCTTTCATGGAGGCTATGCAGGAATTTCCGGCACCGCCGCCAGCAGCGCTTGCGTGTAGGGATGTTCCGGTGCCGTAAGGATTTTTTCAGCCGCGCCTACCTCGACGAATTTCCCCGCCTGCATCACGGCCACTCGCGTCGCCAGCTGCGCCACTACCGGCAAGCTGTGCGAAATTAAAATCAGCGTAAGCGAAAATTCTCGCTGCAGCCGGGCGAGCAATTCCAGGATTTGCGCTCCCACGGAAACGTCCAGCGCCGACACCGGCTCGTCCGCGATTACAAGCTCCGGACGCAAGATCAGCGCGCGCGCAATCCCGATTCGCTGCCGCTGCCCGCCCGAAAATTCGTGAGGGTAACGGTCAAACGCATCTGCGCCGATCCCTACCGCCTGCAAAATTCCGATGGCGCTTTCGCGGCGCTTCGCGCGCGTTGAACCCGGCTCATGAATCGCGAGCGGCTCACCGACAATTTCTCCTACCCGCATCCGCGGATTCAATGACGCAACCGGATCCTGAAATACCATCTGCATCCGGCGCCGCAGCGCTCGCAATGTTGCGCCGCTCGCCGCCAGCCAATCTTCACCGCGGAAACGCATCTCGCCCGCGTCTGGTTCGATCAGCCGCAACACCATGCGCGCAAGTGTCGTCTTGCCGCATCCGGATTCGCCTACGATTCCCAGTGTCTCGCCGCGCGCCACCGAGAAAGTCACACCATCCACCGCCACAGCGCGATGCGAAGATTGCAGGAAAGCGCCGCTCGCCACCGGATACAGTTTTCGCAGGCCGCGGGCTTCAAGGAGAGTCTCTACTTCAACCGGAGGAACTGCAGACGTCATGCGATTTTCTCGGCGGAGAAAAACACAACCGCGTTGACCATCTCGATGCCGGGCACTTCGCCGCTACTGGCCGCACTCGTGGCGCTGTAGCGCGGATGGAACGCGGCCAGATCGTCAGGAATCGTCTCTTCCATCAGCCGCCGCGTTTCGACGTACTCGGGATCGCTCGGCTCGCGACCGGCATTGTGCATCCATTGATCGAAAGTAGCCGGGTGTTCTTCCACGTGCGTGCCGGTGATGCGCAGATGATTTGCAGCGAAGAGCGACGCGAACTCGCTCTGCGCCAGCGTTCGCACGTGCGAAGGGTCGCGGACGCGTTCGATACGGTCGTGCATTTCGGCGCTTCGGCGATCCTCCTGCACAAAAATGTCGATGATGCCGGCCCGGCCGCCGCGTTTCAACACGCGCGACATTTCTCCGATTACCCGCCCCGGTTCCGGCACATGGTGCAGAGCGTAGCTCGAGAGAGCAAGGTCAAGCGACTCATCTGGAAAGGGAATTTCCACTGCGTTGCCGAGTGCGAACGCGACATTGCGAGCATTTGCGTCGCGTGCCGTTCGCTGCGCCACGGCGAGCATCGCCGGCGTCAAATCCAGGCCGATAATCCAGCGGACATGCCGCGCGAACGCCAGCGCCAGCGCTCCCGTGCCGCTTGCGAGGTCTACCGCGCAGTCGCTTTTTTTCGCCGCGACCATTTCAGCCAGGATCTCCGCTTCCACGGCGCGCGTCTGCATCACCGCATTGCCGAAAACCTCCGCTGTGCGCGTAAATCGGTCGCGTATCAGCTCTCGCTGTTGTTCTTGGTTCAAATCTGCCATTCAAATCTGCTCCCGTCTTGCGAAAAACCCTGTTCTAGCCTGGATTCTGAGACAGCCACTAGGTCAAGGTACTTGACCGTTTTAATGTCCGTTTTTCTTCGCTTAATTTTCGCTTCACTGGAATCAGTTGACCTATTTAAAACCTCCGTGTCACTGAGCAAGAATACATCGCGCCAGATGGTCACGCGCGCCCACTTCTCGAAGCGCAGGCACTGCGGAATCGCACTCAGACACATGGATGTCGCACCGAGGACCGAACGAGCAACCCGCCGGCAACGCGTTGAGGGCGGGCACTGTGCCGCGAATCGGAGTGAGTTTGCCGCGTTCGAGGCGCGGTGCTGCGCGTAACAATCCCTCAGTATACGGATGCCGAGGGTGGCGCAAGACTTCCGCCGTCGGGCCTTCCTCCACGATGCGACCGGCATACATCACCATCGTGCGATCGGCAATTTGCGCCACGACGCCGAGATCATGCGTGATGAACAGCATCGAAAGCTGCAGCTCGCGCCGCAATTGCGCGAGCAGCTCCAGAATCTGCTTCTGCACTGTAACGTCGAGCGCCGTGGTGGGCTCATCTGCAATTAAAATCCGAGGACCAGGCGCGAGCGCCATCGCGATCATCACCCGTTGCCGCAAGCCGCCCGAAAGCTGATGCGGATATTGGCGCGCTCGCCTCTCCGGCTCCGGCACAGCCGCGCGCTTCAGCGCCTCGATCGCCCTTCGGTGGCTTTCGGTGGCGCTGGCTGAGGAGTCATGGACGCGAATCGCCTCCTCAACTTGCGCACCGATCCGCATCACGGGGTCAAGAGCCGTCATGGGCTCCTGGAAAATCATGGCGATATCACGCCCGCGCATTTTGCGAAGTTCTTCACGTGCAGCCGTGACAAGATTCATGCGTTCGCCGTCGCGCGTCTCAAGCCAAGCCTCGCCGCTGCGACGCGCGCCCGGTGGCTCGAGCCCCATCAGCGCCAGCGACAGCATCGTCTTGCCCGATCCCGATTCGCCCACGATGCCGAGCGTTTCGCCTTCGGCAAGCGAAAACGAAACGTCGTTCACGGGGCGCACCCATCCCGTTTCAGTGGGCAGCTCGACTGTGAGTGCTCGAACTTCAAGTCTCGCCGCGATCGCAGTCACCATGACAACATCATAGGACGCGGGTGTGCTCCATGGCGAACTTTTGAGCAGTGAATTGTGAAAATTCGAGCAGGTGACCCGCAGTCTAATTTTGAACTGTGACTTGCTCGCCGAACTTTTCGCCTAACGACTTCATGTAGGAATCGAGCGTGCTGGTGTAGCCGAAAACGAAGCGAGCCATGAAGCGGAACAGCGGGTTGTTGACGTAGCCGTCTTCCGTGATGCGCATTACGGAACCGCCTGGCGCGGGCGTGATTTCGGTGGTCCATGTGCCGCCCCACGGCAAATTTGGATCGGCTATGCGCGTGACCAGGCGACGCGGCGGAATGGCTTCGGTTACCTGCAGCGGAATCTTCATGCCATTCGATTCGATTTCCGTCCAGCCGGGATAGCCGTTGAGTGATTGGAATGGTTCGACGCGCGCGACGCCTTTAATCCACGTGGGGAATTTTTCGTAGTCCATAATTGCCTGCCAGATTGCTTCAGGTGGCTGGTGATAGGTGGCCTGGCGCGAAACCACATGCTGCTTGGGGAGAAGCGCTCCGACTACAACGACGAGGAGCGCTATCGCAACAACAACTCCAAGAATGCGGAGAATCCATTTCATGAGGGCTCCTGGCAAGGGTTGCGGCTGACCCCATTCGTATCGCGGATTCTATCGCAGTTTACGGCGGCGAAGGGTTGGCGGATAATGCGGCCCGGCGCCGAAATTCGAATCTGCCGGGTGAGGAGGCCAGCCACAATGCTGCCGGGAATGAAAGCTGCACTGAACTACCATCCGATGTTCGTACATTTTCCGATTGTGTTGTGGCTTGCGGCGCTTTTGTTCCAGGTGCTGGCGTTGTGGCGCGCGAGCGACGAAATGCAGCGGGCCGCCGCGTGGATGTTATATCTCGGGACGCTTGGCGCGATCGTGACGGTGCTCACCGGGCTTGCAGCGGAGAAGTCCGTGCCGCCGGGCGATGCGATGCGGGCAGTGGGGATCCACGAAACATTGATGCTTGTTTCGACGAGTTTGGCTCTGGCGCTATGCATTTTCGCATTCTTCGCGCGGAAGAATTTCACAGATCAACTGCGCAAATTGATGCTTCTGGGCCTGGCCGTTCTCGCCGTGCTTCTGACGATTGGGACCGATCGAGGCGCGCAGCTCGTATACGGGTACGGAACCGCCGTGAATTGGACCACCGCGCAGGAACAGAAATAGGGATGCGTGCAAGCATTCCTCGAATGAACACGAAGGCTCCGAATCGAAGCGTGCTCGTAGGATTCGCGATTGGCATTGTTCTGATTCATTTCGCAATTAATATGGCCCATGGAATTGCACACCAGCATCTGGCGATCGGGCTCAATTCCTTCCAGAAGATTTTCGTTGTGGCGGTGATTGTCGTTGCGCCGCTTTACGCAGCTTATTTGATTTGGAATGGCAATTTGCGCGCGGGAGGAGCGCTGCTGGCTCTTTCAATGGCCGGTGCACTTGTTTTTGGCGTTTATTATCACTTCATTGTGCCGGGCCCCGACCACGTGACGCACATCAACCTGCCCATTTCACTCGATATGCGGGACATTTTCGACGTGTCTGCGGTGCTTCTGGCCCTTTTTGAATGCCTCGGCGTGCTGGCGGGCGCGCGAATTTTTTCGAAATCCTGAGCAAGATTCGTACATCCTATAGGTACCCACCCATTTTCCAACTGGGGAGAACTGACTTTGAAAGTCTTCATTGCAGGCGCAACCGGAGTTCTGGGCAGAAGTCTGATGCGGCAGTTTCAAGAACGGGGCCACAGTGTGATCGGAATGGCGCGCAGCGCCAAGAACGAGGACACGATTCGCAAGTTTGGAGGAGAGAGCCGGCGCGCGGACCTGTTTGACGCAGATTCGCTGGCGCGGGCGGCCGAAGGCGCCGACGTCATCGTGCACGCGGCAACGGCGATCCCTACCGCCACGAAACCACGTCCGGAAGATTGGAAAACCAACGATCTCATCCGGCGCGATGGCACGCGAGCGCTGGCGCAGGCTGCGGGAAAGGTTGGCGCAAGACAGTTTCTGGTGCAAAGCATTACGTGGGTGGCGCGCCCGGAAAATCAGTCGGCGTTCGACGAGGATTCGCCGCCGCACACCGATTTCATTACCCGCTCGACGGTGGAGATGGAAACGATCGCGCGCGACGCGGCGAGCAAAGAAGGATTCAAGGCGGCGATTTTGCGCTGCGGATGGTTTCACGCGCCTGACGCTGCGCACACCCGTTATTTCGGCGCGCAGCTTCTGGCGCGCAAGCTTCCGATCATCGGCAAGGGCGATGCGATGTGGCAATGGATTCATGTGGACGACGCGGCCAGCGCTTTTGTAACGGTTGCCGAATCCGGCCGCGGAGGCCTCTGGCACGTGACGGACGATCAGCCGGTGAGCGCCGGCGCTTACTTGGCAGGATTTGCGCAACGGCTGGGTGCGGCAACTCCCCGACACGTTCCGGCATGGATCGCAAGAATTCTCGCTGGGCCCGTGGTGGTAAATATGATGACGGCTTCCACGCGAACGTCGAATGCCCGATGCCGGCGTGATTTCGACTGGCAACCACGATTCCCGAGTTACCGAGAAGCTCTGGATCAAATCGTGGACGAGTGGCGACGCGAGAATTTTCTGGGTCTTGGGGGTAGAATCGCCGCGTGAGGTGCCGCGACGATGGCCCCCAAAAAACCGAGAGAAACAAAACGTTCGAGCGATGAAGCAGTAAAGGCCAAGACAGGCAAGGTCTGGGCGGAGTGGTTCAAGATCCTCGACAAGGCCGGCGCGAAAAAGTGGCCTCACAAAGAAATCTCCGCGTATTTGTACGAGAAGCAGAAGCTGACGCCATGGTGGGCGCAGATGGTGTCTGTCGGCTACGAACATGAGCGCGGCATCCGCCAAAAATTCCAGAAGTGCGATGGACAATTCAGCGCGTCGGGGAGCCGGACGATGGCGGCGCCGATGGCGAAGGCTTATGCAGCGTGGACGGATGAGAAACTGAGGAGCCGCTGGCTGCCGGACGCTGAGGTGGAGATCACATCGGCCACGCCCGGTAAATATGTGCGCGCGAAATGGAATGGTGATTCTCGCCTAAGCGTGGGCTTTTTCAGCAAAGGGCCGGAGAAGACTCAGGTGGCCGTGGACCACGAAAAACTTTCCGACTCGAAAGAATGCGCGAAGATGAAAACGTACTGGTTTGAAGCGTTGAACCGGTTGCAGGGGATGATCGAGGCGTAGAAAGAGCAAAGTCAAAAGAGCCGGCGGGACGCCGGCGGTACGGAATGGCAGCCCCGCCATCAACTAACTACGAAGTCTTGGACGATTTTTCCTTTTGCCCGTTTCCAACAATCTTTATATCCAAAACTGATCAGCGACGCGCTCTAGTTCGGGTTCTCCGCGTCGCTTCCCAGATTGCCGAAGGGCCACAGGCCAAAAAGCTTCAGGAACACGTCATCGTGCTTTTCCGTAAGCATGCGCGCCGTCCTGGCCTTCGGCCACGGACTCGCGAAGCGATCCGGCCGGTCGGCAATCCAGAAACCGGTGAGCGCCATCACGGTCGCATTGCGGTCGAGCACATCGGCTTTCACCTTGTCGAACGTGTCGACAGCAGAATGGTGCGTGTATTTGTAATCCGGCGAATCCTGATTCAGGTTGATGCCGGGCAGGCCCTCCATGATGAACGGGCCCGTGTCGGTTCCAAACTCGGCCTCGTCGTCCACCTCCAAATTTCCAAACGCCTGCAGCGCTCCCGCGAATTTCTGCATCTCGGGAATTAAATCGTCGTGGCCGCCCATCTGAAAGCCGGTCACAGGGCCCTGGCCGAAATCCAGAACCACCGCCGCAATGTGATTGACCATCTCGCTCTGGTGAGCTTTTGTGTACGCAAGCGAACCGAGCAGCCCTTCTTCTTCGCCTGTAAAAAGAACGAAACGAATCGTGCGGCGCGGCTTGAATCCGGATTTCATGATCGCCTCGGCAGCGCCGAGCGTCGTGGAGGATCCGCAGCCGTTATCCGTTGAACCCGATGCCAGATCCCACGAATCGAGATGGCCGCCAACCACAACGATTTGCTCCGGATTCTGCGTGCCACGAATTTCGCCGACCACGTTGGCGGACGGAACGGGCCCGTCGCTAACGCGATTTTGCACGTTGATTTTCAGCCGTACCGTCTTGCCGCGATCGATGTAGCGCTCAATTTGTTCCTCATCTTCGGCGGCCATGCTGACCACGGGAATGTCGTAGTAGGTGTTGAATCCGAGCGCGCCGGTATGGGTAAGGTGCATTCCTTCCGCTTTTCGGCCGCCTTGCCCGCCAATCACGGCTATCGCGCCTGCTTGATGAGCCGTTTTCAAGAAGTCGCCGAATTTTGCGAACATTGACATTCCGCTCTTCGGCTTGTCACCCTTCTGAACCATCAGCAGAACTTTCCCGCGCCATTTTCCTGCGTTATCTTTCATCTCCTGCTCGAGCTGATAGCCGTTCACCTCCACCACGTCCGCTTCCGCCCCGCCTGCTGCTGTTGAACCCACCCAGCCCATCGCGTCAATCATCACGCGGCGATGAATCGGCGACTCGATTTCCGCGTCGGCGGAAATGCGCGTCCAGCCGCGTGAGAGTTCCCATGGCTCCGTGTGAACGTTTTCAAGGCCAATGGCTTTCATCTTTTCAACGCCCCATTCGATCGCGCGGCCCGCTTCCGGCGAGCCGGTCACGCGCGCGCCGATGTCGTCGCTCAATTCCTCGAGATATTGATACGTATGCGTATCCATGGTGCCGGCGCCGGCCACCGCCGTAAGCGCTTTGAGCGTGCCGTCGGTGGCGGGTGACGAGACATCCGTTGAGCCCGTGGCAGAGACAGCGGGTCGCGCGGCAAAAAAGAGAAACGCGCTCATACCGGCAAGCGCAATCATTTTTCGAATCATTCGAAACAGCTCCTTTCACAAACTGCTATATCCCGGATGGAGAGCATAGGACGGTTTCAGATAGGGCCCAAGAATTTCTTTGACGCACTGAAACAAGAATAGTTAGGGCCAGTTTCACCACGCGAGCCACGCAGCAGCAGGGCTGCGAGGTAACTCGAAATCGCGCGCCCGCATCATATTATCTGAGGGTGTTGGAAGTCAGCGAACCTGAAGCGGTTCGACTCCGGGGCATCCGTACGAAGCAAGAACTCCAATTCGCTCGCCTATCTCAAAAGGAGAAGCGCGGCAATTCGCAATTCGGGTTTCGCCTCGTATTCGTGCGTTTGGAATCATTCTAATTAATAATTTCCGCGCCTCGCGCGGACATGAATAACAAATTACTCTGAGCTGCGTCTAATTTCACAGTAGCGAGGTAAAATACCCACTCGCGCGCGAAATCGGGAGACAGCCCGGAGCGAGAGGAACTCACAGCAGAGATAAAGGAGAAGGAAGAGATAGCCATGAAGAACGACACAATTCAAATTCGCCGGTGGGCCGCAACGGTAATTGTTCTCGCGGCACTGATAGGCGGAGGGCTCCTGGCATCATCGCTCAAGAACTGGACGGGCCACGCAGTGGTGGGCGCCGCGCCAGCGACAGTGCCGATGGCCAAAGAAGCGCTGCCGATCAGTCTTGGTAGCTTTACCAACGGGTTTTCTTCCGTGCTCAAGCCCGCGCTTCCCGCGGTGGTGAACATTCACACATCCAAAGTTGTGAAGCAGAAGCAGGGAATGAATCCTTTCGGTAACGATCCATTTTTCCGCCAATTTTTTGGCGATCAGCAGTTCGGGCAGGCACAGCCACGGCCGGAACGCGAGCAGAGCCTCGGTTCGGGCGTGATTCTCACGCCGGACGGCACGATCCTGACGAACAACCACGTGATTGACGGCGCTACCGACATCAAGGTGCAGTTGAGCGACAAGCGCGAATTCCAAGCCAAGCTCGTCGGCACCGATCCGAAGACGGACGTTGCCGTGTTGAAGATCAACGCCAGCGGTTTGCCGACGCTTCCGCTCGGCGACTCGACCACTCTCCATGTGGGCGATCTGGTGTTTGCGATTGGCGACCCATTCGGAATCGGCGAAACGGCCACGATGGGAATCGTCAGCGCCACAGGACGCGGCGACCTCCGGATCGAGCAGTATGAAGACTTCATCCAAACCGATGCTTCGATTAACCCCGGAAATTCTGGCGGAGCGATGATCGACCTCCACGGCAATCTGGTGGGCATCAACACCGCCATTCTCACGGGCGGAGGCGGCGGCAATCAGGGCGTCGGCTTCGCAATTCCGATCAGCCTGGCGAAGAACGTGATGGACCAGATTATGACGCACGGCAAAGTGGTGCGTGGTTATCTGGGCGTCTACATTGAGGATGTAACGCCGCAACTGGCACGAGCCTTCGGTCTCGAGCAGGCGGGTGGCGCACTGGTCGGTGACGTTTCGTCGGACACGCCGGCTGCCCGTGCGGGATTGAAGAAGGGTGATGTGATTCTGAAACTCAACGGCGAGCCGGTGGATTCACGCAACCAGCTCACGTTGCGCGTTTCGCAGACTCAGCCCGGAACATCGGTGAACCTCACCATCTGGCGCGATGGCAAGTCGCGGGACGTGAAGATCACGCTGGGTGAATTGCCCGAGAAGTCCGCAAAAGAAGAAGGCGAGGAAGCCAAGGGCAATAGCGCGCTCGAAGGAGTGGACGTCGAGAACGTCACTCCGGATATCGCGCAACAGTTGAATCTTCCTTCCGGCACTCAGGGCGTGGTGGTAACGGACGTCGATCCATCGAGTCCCGCAGCAACCACCGGCCTGAGCCGCGGCGACGTGATTCAGGAAGTGAATCACAAACCCGTGCACAGCGTGGATGAATATAACCAGGCGATCTCAAGCTCCGGGAAAAAGCCCGTGCTTCTGCTCGTCAACCACGGTGGCCGCACAAACTTCGTCGTGGTCGAGCCAACGCAATAGCGCCGTCTTACATCACACCTTCCGGGGGCATGGCTACCAACAGCCGCGCCCCCGGATTATTTTTCTTAATTTGCCTTGTTAGAACCAGCTTCTCGCCCCCCTGGCGCTGGTGGTTTTCCAACGCGGTTCTGGGTGGTTTCATGTATTCCGAGGGCAGGCCGATTACATCATCATGCGAAGCTCATGCTATGCCACCACTTCGTCTTCCCGAATTTCAACATTTTCACTCCCATTCATCCTTTGCAACCGAACGCCCTAGCCCGGGTTTAACCTGGCTGCTGAGGAGCTGCCAAGATCATGCTTATTCCCAATCTGAGACGGGCGGGGCTTACCAGTACGCAAGCCCCACCCATTGGGTTATCGCTTTCAGCACGACTGGGGATAGAATGGTACTTCAGTCCCATTCCGCCCAGCCCCGTAGTCTAGTACTAAAGTATAGACGCCGTTCTTCTGTCTCGGCGCATCCTAACTGAGGAAAGGCATCCGGAGAAAGTTATGGCGCGGGTCACACATCGAGCAGTTTTCAATGAGTCCCTACTCCCTGACGGCGAAGCGCGCTGGGGTTCTTTTGGAGCCGGCTTCGGCATAGAGTGCCTGGCGTTGACGATCATCCTTGTGATACCTCTCCTCATGCCCCAGAAGTTGGAGATGGTCCAGCGTTATTGGACTACACCTATTGAAGCTCCTGTCGTAGAGCCTTGGAAGCCGCAGCCGAAGCCCGTGGAGAAGCCGATGGTAAAGCCGGCCCCTGTGAAGGTTGCAAAGGTCGAACCCAAGCCCGACCCGGTGCCGGTCGAGGCTCCGAAGCCCAAGATCATCAATCCGGTTTTCTCTTCGCCAGTCGCGAAACCAGCTACCGCCAAAAAGAACACAAAAGCTCCTGACACTCCGGATGTGGCCAAGGCTTACCCGGATCAGACCATTCCGTCCATGGGTAGCTCTGCAATTCCTACTCTCCGCAAGCCGCGCGAAGACGTTCAGACCGGCGGATTCGGAGATCCCAACGGCGTTCCAGCCAATGGAAACACCAATCGCGCGCCCAACATCGCCGCCAAGGGCGCTTACGACATGCCCACGGGTCCCGGTTACGGAAACGGCACCGGCGGCGCGAAAGGCGCCAAGGGTGTAGTCGCAAGCTCTGGTTTTGGTAATGGAGTTGCAACCGGCTCAGGCGGGGGTAGCCACGGTCGAGTTCAGTCATCAGGTTTCGCTGACGAGGCTACGGCTGCGCCAGCGCCTAAAGCAAAGCCGGTAGCATCAACCACGGCGAAAACGACCCCTGTGGAAATCTTGTTCAAGCCCAAGCCGGTTTACACGGACGAAGCCAGGAACAAGAAAATCGAAGGTGACGTTCTCTTGCAGGTTGTATTCACCGCTGGCGGTAACGTTCAAATCCAGCGCGTCGTTCAGGGACTCGGTTACGGTCTGGATGATTCGGCTCAGGCTGCAGCGAAACAAATTCGCTTCAAGCCGGCTCAGCAAGAGGGTCAAGCGGTAGATTTTCCGGCTATCGTCCACATCACTTTTGCATTGGCTTACTGAGAAGGAAGAGGGGGGAAGGCAATGCGCACGTCCAAGAAGTTCATCCTGGCAACACTGCTCATGGGCGCGGTGGCAGGCGCAGCTTCGGCACAAGCACCAACACAAACAGCCGATCAGACTCGTCCACAAGCCGGCGCTACGACGGCAGGTCCGGTCACGACCGTGGATCAGGCGATCGACCGTGTGATTGCGCGCGAGCACGACGAGATGGCCACCATTCGCCGCTACAATCCGATCATCGAAACCTACGTGCAGGATATGAAGCCCGACGACAAGATGGGCGCGATTCCGGTTCGCGACCATTACTACCTCGGCCAAGCCGATCTCGCCAAGGGCGTCGTGGATAATTCCATGCTCGCCAAGAAGAAGGGCAAGTTCGACAGCATGAATCCTCTCGCCCACATGGGCGGCTGGTTCACCTCCTCGTACATCCCCGAGGGCTTCCTGCAGATGATTTACATCGACGCCAACGGCTTCGACCGGCAGCACTACCAGATCGACTACGTCCGCCGCGAATTCCTCGGCGAAGTCCGCTGTCTCGTATTCGACTTCACGCCGCTTCCGAAATCAGGCAAAGGCCGCTTCAAGGGCCGCGTCTGGGCGGAAGACCAGGGCTACACGATCGTCCGTTTCAACGGCGTATACACTCCCGTCGCCGGAATCAACGGTTTCAACCTTCACTTCGACAGCTGGCGCTTGAACGTTCAGCCCGGCCTCTGGCTGCCCGCGTATGTCTTCAGCCAGGAATCGGACCTGAAAGATTTCCTCGGCAGCCATGTGCGTTTCAAATCGCAGACGCGCCTCTGGGGCTACAACCTCAAGAACGTTGGCCGCCAGGAAGAATTCAGCGAGTTGACGATTGAATCTCCCAACGCCGTGCAAGATCAGGTCGCGCAGTCGCAGGATCGCTCCCCGATCGAAGCCGAGCGCGAATGGCAGCATCAGGCCGAGGTCAACGTCCTCGACCGCTTGCAGCGCGTCGGCCTGCTCTCGCCTCCGGGAGATATCGACAAGGTTCTCGAAACCGTCGTCAACAACCTGGAAGTCACCAACAATCTCGACGTGCAGCCTGAAGTTCGCTGCCGCGTCCTCACCACCGGCACTCTCGAAATGTTCTCCATCGGCCACACGATCGTGCTGAGCCGCGGCCTTCTCGACGTGCTGCCCGATGAAGCCAGCCTCGCCACGATGCTCGCTCAGGAACTCGCCGACATCATCGTCACGAAGCCTTCCACCGATCAGTGGGGCTTCAACGACATGACCAACGTCTCGACCGTCGAAGCGCTCAGCCACTTCACCTTCAAGGACAGCCCTGAACAGGTGAAGATGGCCAGCGACAAGGCGCTCGAACTGCTCAAGAATTCGCCTTACAAGGACAAGCTCGGCAATGCCGGACTTTTCCTGAAGCAGATGGACGCGGAATCGAAGAATCTGCCCGCTCTGATCAACCCGCGCCTGGGCAACAAAGTGTTCCTCGCCGGGCAGTTGATGAGTTCGGCTCCGAATCTCGATCCTTCGAAGATCGACCAGATCTCGGCGCTCCCCATTGGCGCGCGCGTGAAGCTCGATCCCTGGAGCGATCACGTCGAACTGCTCAAGGCCAAAGCAATCCCGCTGCTCTCCGCTCGCGAAAAGATGCCGTTCGAAGTTACGCCCTTCATGCCCTACCTCACTCGCTACCAGAAGCCCGGTGCGGGCGTCTCGGCGGATGCGGCCAAAGCGGACATGGCGAAACAGCAGGATCAGCAGCCCCAACAACAACAGCAGCAACAGTAAGTTTCGAGAACAGCAGCAACAGCAGTAAGTTTCGCTTCAAGAATTTCGCTTCAAATAGAAAGCCCGGCGATGGACTCCCGCCCGCCGGGCTTTTTCTTTTCTTCCCCACCCAAATTTTATTCCCGCACGCCAGCAGACCTCAGCTCGTCTCTACGACTCGCGTCCCATTCCGTAACGCCGGCTTGTCCTGAGGAACGAAGGGCGTCCCGCCGGCTCTTTTGATTTTCTTTCCTGCTTTTCGATCTCCCTCGCACGCCAATTTCCTCCCCGCAGAAAAAACCGGTCATCCTGAGCGGAGAGTCGGCCGCCTCTTCTTTTCGTCCCGCTCCGCGCGGGACGGCCGACTCGCAGTCGAAGGATCTCAGCTGACCCATTGGCACTCGTGTCCGGCCCGCGCAGCCGGCGTTCCGCGTCCCCCTCACATTTCCACGCTCGCCAAGAACCTCGGTGCCTTCCGCGCCCGCGTCACCTGCTCAAACGCATAAGCAATCTTAATCAACGTCGGCTCGCTCCAGGCCCGCCCAAAAAACGAAACCCCTACCGGCATCCCGAAAACAAATCCCGCCGGCACATTGATATTCGGATAGCCCGCCACCGCCGCAAGCGACGAGCTTCCTCCCGTATCATGATCCCCTGTCACATGATCCGTCAGCCACGCCGGGCCCGCCGTCGGCGCCATCAGCGCGTCAAGCTTATGCTCATCCATCGCGCCATCAATTCCTTCCGCCCGCGTCAGCCGGTGATTCAATTCCAGCGCGTCGCGATACGCCTGCTCCGTCAGCGGCCCCTTCGCTTCGGACTTGATCATGATGTCCTGCCCAAAAAACGGCATTTCCTTTTCGCGATTGCGCTCGTTGAATTCAATAATCTCCTTCAGCGAATGCACCGGCACTTTCCCGCCCGCCGCCGCAAGATACGCATTCAGATCCGCTTTGAACTCGTATTGCAGCACTTCATTTTCCGATTTGTCGAATTTACCGATGGACGCAATCTGCACCGGATCCACGATCACCGCGCCTTCGCGCTTCATCACCTCGAGTAGCGACTGCATTAGTGGCCCGAGCGCATCGTTGAAATCGAAGAATTTCCGGATCACTCCGATGCGCGCCCCGCGCAACCCGCCGCGATCGAGAAATTTCGCGTAGTCCGCCTGCGCTTTCCCTCGCGCTGCTTCCGTCGCAGAATCTGCTGCATCGATTCCAGCCATGGCCGTGAGCAAAATCGCCGCATCCGCCACCGTGCGGCAAATAGGCCCGGCCGTATCCTGGCTATGCGCGATGGGAATAATTCCCGACCGGCTCACCAGCCCCAGCGTCGGCTTGATGCCCACCACTCCGTTCGCTGACGCAGGGCACACGATCGAGCCGTCCGTCTCCGATCCCACCGTCACGGCGCAAAGATTTGCAGCCACCGCCGCGCCCGACCCGGAACTCGATCCGCACGGATTGCGATCGAGTGAATAAGGACTGCGAGTCTGCCCGCCGCGCCCGCTCCATCCGCTCGACGAATGGCTCGACCGGAAATTGGCCCACTCACTCAGATTCGTCTTACCCAGAATCACGGCTCCCGATTCGCGCAACCGCTGAGCCACCCCCGAATCCTTCTCCGGCGTAAACCCGAGAAGCGCGAGCGAGCCAGCCGTCGTCATCATCCGATCCGCCGTGCCGATGTTGTCCTTGATCAGCACCGGAACACCGTGCATCGGCCCCCGCGGCCCCTTCGCTTTGCGCTCAGCGTCCATCGAATCCGCAATCGCGAGCGCATCCGGATTCAGCTCGATTACCGAATTCAGCGCCGGCCCCCGCTTATCAATCGCCTCAATCCGCTCGAGATATTTCTGCACAATCGCCCGCGCCGTAAATTTCCCAGCCTTCATCCCATCCTGCAATTCAGCCACAGTAATTTCGTCCAGCTCAAACGCCTTCGCTTCCTGCGCGCCGGCCCCTCGCAGCCCAGCAGCCAACAGCTCTGGGATCGCCAGCGATGCCGCCCCCAGCGCCACCCCAGCCACGCCACTCTCAAGAAATTTCCGCCGGCTCAGCTCGCCAGGCTTATGCATTTCATCAATTCCGCTCACAGGAAGCTCCTCTGTCCACGCCTTCGTCTTTTCCGCCACCCTGCACAACCGCCCCAGACTCCGCACTCCGCTCGCACCTCAGCTGCAATTCCGTAACGCCGGCGTCCCGCCGGCTCTTTGCCTCCCGCTAGCTACTCTACCCGCTACGAATTCCTTAGACTCCCAAATCCCGTGATTGTATCCCACCACCCTCCGCCATTCCCAAACCGTCCACGAATAGGCGACACTAAACGCTCCATGCCCCGCCAATCCCTCCTCGAATATTTCGGACCCGATTCGCGCCCAGCCCAAGAAATCGCAGTCGCCTGGCGCCGAGGCTACCGCACCATCCGCTGGACCTACTCCGAACTCCTGCAAACCGCCCATCAATTCACGAAAAACCTTGCCTCCCAAGGCATCGCGAAAGGCGACCGCATCCTAATCTGGGGCGAAAATTCCGGCGAATGGCTCGCCGCGTTTCTAGGCTGCCTGTTCGCAGGCGCAGTAGCCGTCCCGATGGACGCCATCGCCGACCCGAAATTTGCCGTTCGCGTCGCCCACCAAGCCGGTGTCCGCGCAGCCGCAATCAGCCGTGAACTCGCCACCGGCGCCGCGAACGATCTCGGCGTCCCCATCATCGAGTTCGAAACCCTGCATCCCGCTCAGCACGAAAGCGGCGCCCGAATTTCCATCCCCGCCGACTCAACGCACCGATCCCGTCGAAATTGTCTTCACCTCCGGCACTACGTCCGAACCCCGCGGCGTCGTCATCACCCACGGCAACCTGCTCGCCAACCTCGAAGTGCTCGAAAAAGAAATCAACCGCTACCGCCGCTGGGAACGCTTCTTTCATCCCCTGCGATTTCTCGATCTCCTTCCGCTCAGCCACGTCTTCGGCCAGCTTCTCGGAATTTTCCTCCCGCAGATTCTCGGCGGCACATCCGTGTTTCTCGATACGCTCAATCCCGCGGAAGTAATCCGCGCGATTCATGACGAACGTGTCTCCGTTCTTGTCACCGTGCCACGCCTCGTCGAATCGCTCCAATATCAAATCGAGCGCGATCTCGCCGCCAGCGGCCAGCTCGAAAAATTTCAGCGTGATTTCAAGACGGCCGAAGGCGAGCATTTCCTCCGCCGTTGGTGGCGCTTCCGCGCGATTCACCGCCGCTTCGGCTGGAAATTCTGGGCCGTAATTTCCGGCGGCGCAGCTCTTCCTGCAACCACCGAGAAATTCTGGGGCCGCCTTGGCTACGCCGCCGTGCAAGGCTATGGCCTCACCGAAACCACCTCGCTCGTAAGCGTGAATCACCCCTTCAAGCTAGGCGAGGGTTCCATCGGCAAAACTTTGCCAGGCCTCGAAGTGAAGCTCTCCGAAACGGGAGAAATTCTGGTGCGCGGCGAAAATGTCTCGTCCGGCTACTGGAGAGATTCAGGCGTCGCCCCCGTCCTCGACGCGGACGGCTGGTTTCACACAGGCGATCTAGGCGAACGCGATGCAAGCGGCAATCTCTATTTCAAAGGCCGCCAAAAAAACGTAATCGTTACCCCCGCGGGCCTGAACATCTACCCCGAAGATCTCGAAGCCGAACTCCGCAAAGAACCAGGCGTCCGCGACTGCGTCGTAATAGGTCTCGACCGCGACGGCAACGCCGAACCATGCGCCGTGCTTCTTCTTCGCGCGGCCAATTCGGAGGATCTACGTCCCGACACTTCTTTGGCTGTGCCGGAACCCCCCGCTGATTCGAGCGCTTTACGTCAGGGCACGGCTTCAGCCGTGCCGAAAGCCGCCGCCAACCTGGGGGCTTCAGCCCCTGAGGGTACGGACGCACAAACGAGCACCACCGCAAAAATTATCGCCAACGCAAACTCCCGCCTAGCGGAATTTCAACGCATACGTTCCTGGGTCGTCTGGCCCGAGCCCGATTTTCCGCGCACGCCCACGCAGAAACCGATTCTCTCCCGCATCCGCGAAGGCGCTCTAGCGGAGCTGGCGGGACGCGCTTCGTCAGACTCAAGTACTCAATCTGCCGCGCCATCCACGGTCGCCGGCGTTCTCCAACGAATCGCGAGCGGTTCCGCATCGCCAAACGTCGGCGCAGATTTCCAACTCAGCTCGATCGAACGTGTGGAATTAATCAGCGCGCTCGAAGACCGCTATCAAGTGGACTTGAGCGAAGCTGATTTTTCGAACGCCACCTCCCTCGCCGACCTCGAAAAGCTGGTGCAAAAAGCAGAACGGGGACAACCGATCGCCGATTCCGGCAGCCGCGCGCCGATCTTTCGCTACTCGCGCTGGCCTCGCTGGCAGCCGGTGCGATGGATTCGCGCGCTCGCGTTCTATTGTCTCGTTCGCCCCGCGCTGCTTCTGCTCGGCTGGCCGCGCGTCCGCGGGCGCGAAAATCTTCGCGGCGTAAAAGGCCCAGTGCTGATCGTCTCGAACCACGCTTCCTACATCGACCCAGGATTCGTGCTGCACGCGCTTCCGGCACGCCTGCGTTGGCGCACAGCGGTAGCAATGGGCGGAGAAACGCTCACCGATTTACGAGTTCCTCCCCCGGGCACAAATTTTTTCCGCGCGATCCTCGGACGCATTCAATATCCGCTCGTAATCGCTCTGTTCCATGTGTTCCCGCTACCCGTGCGTTCCGGATTCCGCAAAAGTTTCGAATTCGCCGGCGAGCTGGTGGACCGCGGCTGGAGCGTCCTGGTTTTCCCCGAAGGCGTGCTCACTCCTGACGGCGCAATCGGCCCTTTCCGCGCCGGCATCGGCCTCCTCGTCACCCGCCTGCGCATTCCCGTAATCCCCATGCGCCTCGAAGGCCTCTACGATCTCCGCGAAGCCAACAAACATTGGACGAGCCCAGGCCACATCCGCGTAACAGTAGGCGCCCCAGTCACCTTCGCAGAAACGGAAACCCCCGAAAACATCACCCAAGAACTAGAACGTCGCGTTAAAGCCCTCAAAGTAAATTAGTTAATCTAGAATCACGATAGCTACAGCGTCTGTCATTCCGAGCGGAGCGAAGAATCTCAACGTAACAATCTCGCCCCGATTTCCACAGGCCTGCGTAGTTCTACGGATATCCAACCCGCCACCCTTGCGCTACCATCGATCGTTTTCGCGAGGCAGATTTTTCATGACTGAGGACGGCGGCGTGAGAATGGGCGAGACCCCATGCCGAGTCTCGCGACCACTTTTAATCCACGGTTCCGCGATTAAATGTCATCGCAAGTCATTTCGAATCAGCAACTTACGATTTTCTAATCGGCGGTAAACAGGGGGGTAAGAAGTTGCAATCGGGGCTAATTATTCATCGGAAGTCGCAGCCGCGCTTCGCACCCGCGCTCGATTTCGCGGTTCTCGAGCGTCAAAGTGCCGCCGTGCGCCTCGGCAATCTGCCGGCTCAGCACAAGCCCGATTCCCGATCCGCCAGGTTTTGTCGTGAAGAACGGCACAAACAGGTTCGTGGGATTCGGGATGCCTGGCCCGTCGTCCTGCACCCACACGTCGATGTACCCATCCTCTCGATTCCAGCCAACCTGCACACCGCCGCCAGTTTCAAGCGAAGCATCCACAGCATTCCTCAGCAAATTGATAAGAAGCTGATCGAGTTGATCCGGATCGGCCTGGATGCGAACTTCGGGGCCGGCTTGCACCTTCACTTGCAGGCGCGACTCGAGCCCAGTGACGCGGCGAATCCACACGCCCACGTCGACGCCTTGAAAAGTGGGCGGCGGCAATTTCGCGAGGCGCGCGTACGCGCTCATGAAACGCGCGAGGCCGTCGGTGCGAGCAGCGATGATGTTCAGGCCGCTGCGCATGTCGTCCGCCCAATCGGGATCGCGGTCTTTGCGGGCAAGCATGCTGCCGAGATTTTCGGCGACGGATTTGATGGGCGCGAGCGAGTTGTTCAGCTCGTGGCCCAGCACGCGAATCAAGCGCTGCCACGCTTGGCGCTCTTCGTCACGCAACGCGCGGCTCAAGTCAGTGATGACGAGCAGTTGATGGGCAAGTCCGGCCTCGCGAAAATTTCCGCGGTGAATTTCCCAGCGACCGGATTTCCCGGGGAAAGCGATCTGCTCGATGCGCGGCGTGTCGCCGGTAAGGTATTCGGCAAGGCCGAGCTCGGCCGCGTTTCCTCCCAGAAGCCGCTCTTCCGGCTGATTCAAAATGCGCTCGCCGGCGCGATTCACAAGGCGCAACGCGCCGTTGCCGTCAATCGCGAAAACGGCGACGTCCACTTCCTCCATCACTTTGCGAAGAAGCGCCGTAGCTTCAAGAGCGCCGAGGCGCTGCTGGCGAAGCGTTTCGCCAAGCGCGTTCACTTCGCGCAGCACTTCGCCGAGCGCATCGCCTTCGTTGGCCCCGCGCGCGCGAATCGAAAAATCGCCTTCGCGCAAAGCGGCAAGCAGATTGGACAAAGTGCGAAGAGGAAACACCACGCGGCTCTGCGCGGTAAACGCAAAACTGAGCCACGTGAGAATCATCAGCACGGTGAGCGTCCACTGCAGCTTCGACGAATAGCCGCCGGACCAAAGCAGAATTAAAGCGACGACCGTGCTCGCCAGGCCCGGCGCAGAGGGCCAGGAGCAGAATGCGGCGTTCGTACAGGAGCGGTTTCAAAGGCTGTATTTTTGGAGACGGCGATAGAGAGCGCTGCGGCTCAAGCCCAGCGCTTTGCTTGCATGGCTCACGTTGCCGCCGAAACGCGCGAGCGCTTTTTGAATCAGCACGCGCTCCACGTCTTCAATGCTCATTTCGTCCAGTTTGATCGCGGACTCGCGCGCAGGACGCAAACCAAGATCGCTCGCGCGAACTTGCGATCCCTCCGCCATCAGCACGGCGCGCTCGATCGAATGGTCGAGCTCGCGAACGTTGCCCGGCCACGGATGATCGAGAAGAAGCTGCAACGCGACCGGCTCGAAACCTTCGAGCTGCTTGCGATAGCGCTGCGCCGATTGCCGCAGGAAATGGTGCGCGAGGAGCGAAATATCTTCTTTGCGTTCGCGCAGCGGCGGCAAGATGAATCTCGATCGTGTTCAGGCGGAATAGCAAGTCTTCGCGGAAGCGTCCGCCGGCCACTTCGGCCTGCACGTCGGCATTGGTCGCAGAAAGAATGCGCGCATCCACGCGGCGCGTGGTTGACGATCCCACGCGTTCGAGCTCGCCGGTTTCGAGCGCGCGCAGAAGCTTGGCCTGGAGATTCATCGGGACGTTGGCAATTTCGTCGAGGAAAAGCGTGCCGCCATCGGCCAGCTCGAAACGGCCCACGCGATCCGACTTCGCATCCGTGAACGCGCCTTTCACGTGGCCGAAAAGTTCGCTTTCGAAAACGCCTTCGGGCAAGCCGCCGGCATTCACGGTGACGAGCGGGCGCCCAGCGCGCGGCGACAGAGCGTAGAGCGTGCGCGCGATCACTTCTTTTCCTGTGCCGTGCTCGCCGGTGATGAGCACGTTCGCGTCAGACGGGCCGACGCGCGCAATCAAGTCCAGCACCGGACGCATCGCGGCGGATTCGGCGATGAGCGTTGGTCGTCCATCGGCGCGGAGCAAACGATTCTCGGCTTCGAGGCGCTGACCCTTGCGCAGGGCTTGCGAGAGTTCGATCTGAGTTTTCAGGATGGCGAGCAGGCGCGCGTTCTCCCAGGGTTTCTGGATGAAATCCTTGGCGCCGCGGCGCATCGCTTCGACGGCGAGTTCGAGGCTGCCCCACGCCGTCATCACGATAATCGGAAGCGTGCTGTCTTTCGATCGTATGTTCGACAGCAGATCCAGGCCTTCCTGGCCCGAAGTGGTGTCGCGCGCGTAGTTCAAGTCCATCAGCAGCCCGTCGAATTCGCGGGCTTCGAGCGCGGAAAGCACCGCGGCGGGAGATGCGACGGTTTCGACGTCGAATCCTTCGCCTTTCAGCAGCAAACGCAATGCTTCACGAATATCGGGCTGATCGTCGGCGACCAAAATTCGTGTTCGGTTGGAATGTGGGCTTGTCATGATGCGCGGAGCGTCTCCAGTCATTTTACCGCCATTATTGTCGCGAAGCGTTTCGGGTGTGTTGTTCATGGTTTTACTCGCTATTCTAACTAATCCTGTATTTCAGATCGTGCAAGAAGCTATCCACTTTGTGCCTTCCCCGCCCCGTTCAAATCGCCATCCACTAATCGTGCCTTAGCGCTGAAATTGGATCGACCTTGGTAGCGCGGCGCGCTGGAAAATAGCAGGCCGCAGCGGCAACGGCTGCGAGGCCCAGAGCTACTCCGGCATACGTGAACGGATCGGTGGTCTTGATGCCGTAGAGCTGACTTTCGAGATAGCGCGAGAGAAGCGCCGCGCCCACGATGCCGATGAGCAATCCAATGACAGCGAGCTTCATTCCGTCGGTGACGACCATTTTGAGCACGTCCGAGGGTTCAGCGCCGAGAGCCATGCGCACTCCGATTTCGTGAAAGCGCTGCGTGACGCCGTAAGCCATCACGCCGTAAATTCCAATGGCGGCGAGAATGGTGGCGATGGCGGCGAATACAGCGAGCAAGAGCATATTGAGGCGACGCTGCGAGACCGCCTGAGACAGGAACTGATCCATGGTTCGGATTTCCGTGATGGGCTGGCTCGGATCGACGCTCTCTACGGCGTGGCGAACGGCCGGAGCGATGGCGGCGGGATGTCCCGTGGTGCGAACAACCAGGCGCATGATGCGCGAGGGATTCTGCGCGTAGGGCAGATAGAGCTGGCCGACTTTTTCTTCGCCCCACTCCCATTCACGGACGTCGGCGACGACGCCGACTACGGTGAGCATCGAATCGCGGGCAACGGGCCGCCAGGGAGTATTTGTGGGTGGAAATTTCAGGTGGATTTGCTGGCCGACGGGATTTTGGTCCGGCCAGTAACGATGGGCGAGCGCTTCATTTAAAATCACGACACCTTCAGCGTTGGGCCCATCCGAAGTGGCGAAATCGCGACCGGATTTCACATTGATGCCCATGGTGCGGAGGTAGCGCCAGTCGGCGACGCGATATTGGGCGGTGTTGGGCTTGTCAGCGGGCGCGATGGGACGGCCGGCGATATCGAAATTGCAATAATCGCCCCAGCCGCTGAGAGGGAGAAAATTTACGGCGCTGGCGGATTTCACACCGGGCAAAGCGCCAATGCGATCGATCGCCTGCTGATAGAAATTCATGACGGGCGCGCCGGCAGCGTAGTGCGATTCGGGCAACCAGATTTGAGCGGTAAGCACGTTGTCGGGATCGATGCCGAGATCTTCGGACATCAAGAGATAGAAGCTGCGAATCAACAAGCCGGAGCAGACCAGCAGGAGCAGCGAAAAAGCCACTTCAGCGATCACCAGCGCGGAACGCGTGAATTGACTGCGGCGTCCACCGATTGAGCCTTGGCTGCCTTCTTTCAAGGATTCGTAAAGTTCGGCGCGCGAGATTTGAATGGCCGGAGCAAGACCGAAAAGTATTCCGGTGAGAACGGAAACAACTAAGGTGAAGCCCAGAACCATGCCGTCGATTCCAAGCCATTCCACGTGCGGAATTTCGCCGTAGCCTCCTTCGGATGGGAGAGCGAGGCGGAGGAGATGAAGTCCGCCATAGGCGAGGAGGATGCCGAGCGCGCCGCCGATGAGCGCTAGAAGCGCGCTTTCGGTGAGCAACTGGCGGATGATGCGGCCGCGGCCTGCGCCGAGCGTGGCGCGCAGTGTGATTTCACGTTCGCGGGTGGCGGCGCGAGCGAGGACGAGATTGGCGACGTTAACGCAGGCAATCAAGAGGACGAGAACCACCGCGCCGAATAATAGGAGGAGCCCGGGCTTGAGGTTGCGCGCAAGGTCTTCGCGAAAAGCGACGACATGGACGCCGTCCTGCTGATCGACGCCGGGATACTGCTGCTTGAGGCGCGCTTTGATCGTTTCCATTTCCGCCTGAGCTTGAGCGAGCGTGACGCCTTTGCGAAGGCGTCCGAAGACAATCACGGAATGATCTTCGCGGTGGAATTGGGCGCGGTCGAGCGCCATGGGCATCCAGACGTCAAACTGGCGGCTTGTGCCGAAGACAGAGAAGCCGCGAGGCAGAACGCCGACGACGGTGAACGGTTTCTCATCGAGCAAGATATTTTTGCCGACGATGGTGGGGTCGCCGCCGAAACGGCGCTGCCATAAACCGTAGGTGATAATTGCAACCTGATCGTGGCCCACTTGATCTTCTTCAGGGATGAAATCGCGGCCGAGGATAGGCGTTACGCCGAGCAGGTGAAGGAAATTTGCGGAAGCGTGGACGCCGAAGACCTGCTCGGGTTCGATGGTGCCGGTGAGGTTGTAGAACCAGGTACGCCAGGCGGAAATCTCTTCGAAGGAGTGGTTCTGGTCGCGCCAGTCGAGAAATTCGGCGGGTGAGGCGACTCCGCGCGACGACGTTGCGGTTGGGATCGGTGTCCCAGATGAAAACGATTCGCTGCGCGTCGGGAAACGGAAGCGGGCGCAGCAGGACGGTATTAATCACGCTGAACATGGCGGCGTTCGCGCCAATGCCGATGGCGAGCGTGAGGATAGCGACCAGCGAAAAGCCGGGGCTTCGCCGCAACATGCGCCAACCGTATTGCAGGTCCTGCCAAATGGTTCTCATAGAGTCGCCCCTGAGGGATGGTAAGAAGAGCAGCTATAATACTGCTTAACTGCCTCGTGTCCACCTCTCAGGCATTATTCGTAACGCAATGCAAACATCGGGTCGGCGCGCATCGGCGATGCGACTAAATCGCGGCCGCCGCTTTCGACTTAGGATTTTTTACGCCGGTCTTGAGCTTGTTCGTCACTTCGCGCAACACGATCGCGGGCAGCGCGTCTTTACGAGCTGCAAGATAATCACGCACGGCGCGCGGGTCGCGCTTGGCAAGTTCGCGCAGGGCCCAGGACATCGCTTTCGTGACCATCGGATCGCGGTCGCGCTCGAGCAGCCGGCAGACTTGCAGGGTTCGATAGGTATCGCCCACGCCGCCTTGCGAATTGCTGTTGAGCGGAACCGTGCTGACGAGCGCCGCGCGCCGCCACCAGCGATCGGCCGAGCGGGCCCATCCGTGAATCAGACTATTGGGAATGCGGCGGTCGCGCCACACAGGGCCGGAGAGGTAAACAGCGAAACAATCCACCGCTCCCCAGCTGGCGATGCCGCGGCCGAGCTGTTCGAGTTGCCAGGCATTCAGGTGAGAAAGCGCGGCGGGATGATGATGGATCAGCTCGTAGGCGATGAAGCGGTAGGCAGTTTGAGGCACGTCGATCAGAAGATTCGCGAGTTCGAGGACTACGTGCGGGGCCGCGTCTTTGAGCCGATGCGTGAATTCGCGACGGACTTCGCGCAGCTCGGCTGTTGCCGCTCCACCGGCGAGACTTGAAAGCCGCTCATCGATTTCTTCAGCGAGCGCCGGCACTCCGGCGGGAACCGGTTCTTCGGCAGGCCGGTTGGACTCCTTCATTTTTCGTACCACCAGTGCCCCTTGCTGCGCTTGCTGCCCTTGCTGATTGATCGCGAAGCCGAAGCCTCGCGCCGGTGAGTTTTTAGAAAGTTGACGAGCGTCTGAGCTGCTGCCTCTGCGCTGCGCCTGGACACATCCCCGTGAGTCTCGAAAACTTAGACGCGAATGCAGCGACAACGGCGCGTCCGGTTCAACAGCTACTATTTTTCGTACTTCTCCCGAAAGCAGCGACTCGATGGACTTCCCCGCTGCGAACGCGCGAGGCTCGGTGCGGTTGACGCCGAACGAGAAACTCGACATGGATTCTGTCCAGGAGTTCAATTACGCTGCGCCCGCTTGCGTTTGCCCGTCAACGATCCAGCCATCGGCCAACTGAATGATGCGGTTGCCGTAAGCGGCCCAGGCGTCGTTGTGCGTCACCTGAATGATTGTGGTGCCGTCTTCGTTGAGGCGCTTGAGCAGGTCCATGATCATTTTTCCCTGGCTCGAATGGAGGCTGCCGGTAGGCTCGTCGGCGAGAATCAGCTTGGGCTTGCCGATCACGGCGCGGGCGACGGCGACGAGCTGCTGCTGTCCGCCGGAAAGTTGATTCGGGTAAGAGAGATTTTTTGCCGACGATCTGGAAGCGGTCGAGAATATCGGCCACCATTCCTTCGCGCTCGGCTTTCTTGATGTCGCGATAGGAGAGGGGCAGATCGAGATTTTCCGCGACGGTGAGATTGTCGAGCAGGTGATACTGCTGGAAGACGAAGCCGATATATTTTTTGTGCAATTCGACGCGGCGGCGATTGTCGAGCTTATGGACGGGATTTTCGAGAAGGTAATACTCGCCTTTCCAGGCGCCATCCAGCATCCCGACGATGCCCATCAGCGTGGACTTGCCCGCGCCCGATGGGCCCATGATGGTGATGAAGTCGCCCTCGGCAATATCGAGATTGATCCGGCGGAGCACCCACGTCTTCCCCGCGCCGGATTCGTAAACCTTTTCCACATTTGCCAGCTTGATCACGTTGCCTCGCTCTCTTTCGAATTCTGCGTCGCAGCGCCGCTATTCGACGCTGAGCACGATCAGCGTCGCGTCGTCTTCCCAATTGCCGCCGCAGAATTGCTCGACCGTGCTGAATATTTTTTCCTGCGCGGCCTGCGAATCGGCATCACGGCAATCCTTGCAAGAACTTCGATCAGGCGCGAATCGCCGAACTCGGTAGCCCTCGCCGTCGTGTGCTTCCGTGACGCCGTCGGTAAAAAGCACGATGCGATCGCCGGGCGCGAGTTGGATACTTCCCGACTCGAAGGATTGCTGTTTGAAAATGCCCAGCACGCCGCCGCCTGCATCGAGCCGCTCGTGCGTGCCATCGCGATGCAGCACGATCGGGGCGTTGTGACCGGCGTTCGCATAAGAGAGCCGGCGAGACGGTCCGTGGAGATGGGCATAGACAAAAGTTATGAACCGGTCCGCCGCGATATTCCGGCACACCAGCTTGTTCAATTTTTCGCACAGCGCGTCGGGCGACAGTGAAGGCGAAGCGAATCCGCGAACACTGGCCTGGAAATTCGACATCAACATCGCCGCCGGCATTCCTTTGCCCGCGACATCCGCGATGCATAGCCCGACGGAGTCATCGTCAAACGGCAAAACGTCGTAGTAATCTCCGCCAACGATTCTCGCAGGCTGCCACGCGCCGGAAATCTGGTAGCCCGGAATCTGCGGAATTTCCTGCGGCAAAAATCCCTGCTGGATTGCGCGCGCTTCTTCCACTTCGCGTTCGCGCCGTTGCAACTTCTGCGCGGCCTCGTCGAGCGCGTGGCTTTTTTCCAGCGCCTGTTTTTTTGCGAGGCGCTTCTTCTCGCCGGCTTCAATTTGTTTTTTCAGAATTTCCAGCAGGCGCACGTTAGCCCACGGCTTTTCGACGAAGTCGCCAACGCCGCGCTGCATGGCTTCCACCGCAAGCCCCACGCTGGCCCAGCCCGTCATCACGACAATCGGAGGCGTGCTTTCGTTGGCCTGCAACTGCGTGAGTAGATCGAGCCCTTCGCGGCCGGATGTGGTGTCGCGCGCGTAGTTCAAATCCATGAGGATGAGATCGAATTCTTTCTTGGCGAGGGACTCGATCAGGGCGGAAGGCGATGTGACGGATTCGGTGGAGTATCCGTGGCCTTTCAGGAGGAGCCGCAAAGCTTCTAGCACGTCCGGCTGGTCGTCGGCGATAAGAATTCGCGGCAGACGCGTATCGGTCCCGTTATTGAGTTCAAGCGCCATCGTGGCCATGGGTCGCGACTCCCGGCCTCAACCTCGAGGTCAAAATCGAATCGGAGTCTCCCAAATATGGGCAGGTCAGCTTCCAGCAATTAAGTATTATAAGCCTATGCAAATCATAAAGTTACAAGCAATTTAGAGCCGCATGGGCGGGCATCCTGACCAGTTGCGGGAATGCCTGTCGCGAATTCGGACACCCCGGATTTGCCGACGGTTGCGCCTCTCCACCCGCTAACTGCTATTCATACCTCAACGCCACCATCGGGTCCACGCTCATGGCGCGCCGGGCGGGAACGTAGCACGCGAGCAGGACCACCGCAAGGAGGGTCGCAACCACGATGGCGAAGGAAAGGGGGTCCGTAGCCGTCACTCCGAACAGAAGGCTCGAGAGAAAACGCGTGAAAGCGAAAGCCGCGATCAGCCCAGTCCCCACACCAAATAGCGCAAGACGAACTCCCTCTCCGACGACCAGGCGCATCATTTCGCCGGGTTGCGCTCCCAGGGCCATGCGAATGCCGATCTCGTGAGTTCGCTGCGCGACGGAGTACGAGATCACGCCGTAGAGCCCGATGGCCGTGAGGACGAGCGCGAGGCCCGCAAAAATTCCGAGCAGCAGGGTATTGAAGCGCGGAATTGCGATCGTTCCGTCGAGATAATCCTCGACCGTCTTGACGTTATAGGTTGGGAGATCGGGATCGATGGAGCGCACAGCTTCCGCCAGCGGGCGAGCCAGAGCATCGAGGATTCGCCGGCGGAGCGAATGACGACGGTGAGACGGCCGATGGGAATCTGCGCCTGCGGAAGATAGGCCGTGGGAGCCCATTCCGAGGTGAGATTTTTGAATTTCACGTCGGCCACGACGCCGACAATTTCGCGCATGCGCGAGGGCTTCTCGTCCACGGAAATGCCTGGGCGGATACGCTTGCCGATCGGGTTTTCGCCGGGGAAAAACTGCCGCGCGAGCGATTCGTTGACGATGACGACCGGTGTGGTGTCCGGGCCATCCTGAGGCGTGAAATCGCGGCCCTGCAACACGGCAATTTTCATGGTGCGGAAATAATCCGGAGTGACGGAGAAAAGACGTGGAGTGTGGCTTCGTCACTTTCGGCCACCGGGCGACCTTCAATTGTGAAGTTCGTTTGCATCTCCGAGCCCGTCATCGGCAGAGGAAAAACAGCCGCCACGGATTCTGCGCCCGGAAGCGCCGCCAGCTTCGGCATCAACTCGCGGGCGAATTGATCCTGCTTCTCGTTGGTATATTTCTGGTCCGGCAAGTCAAGGTCGGCTGCCAGCACGTTGTGCGCGATCGAACCCGGGATTCACGTTCTGCAGGCGCGTCAGGCTGCGAATCAAAAGACCCGAACTGACAAGCAGAACGAGCGCCATCGCCATTTCCACGACCACGAGCGAGCTTCGCAAATGGTGGCGGCACGCTTCCCGCGGTGGTGCTGAGCGACCCTTCTTTCAAAGCATCCACTAGATTCGAGCGCGAGGTCTGGAGCGCCGGAGCCAAGCCGAAGACGAGGCCAGTAAGCAGGGAGATCCCGGCTGTAAAGGCGAGGACCCAGCCGTCGGTATGAATTTCGGCGGAACGAGGAAGATCCTGCGGGCTTAAGCGAGCGAGCAGGCGCTGCCCCACGCGGCAATTATCACGCCGAGAGCACCGGCCAGTCCTGCCAGCAGCATGCTTTCGGTTAAGAAACTGCCGCACGACGCGGCTTCGTCCCGCTCCCAACGCGGACCGAATCGCAATTTCGCGTCCGCGAGTGGTGGATCGAGCCAGAAGAAGATTCGCCACGTTCACGCAAGCGATGAGCAGAACGAGCCCGACCGCCGCCATGAGCATGAGCAGCGCCGGACGAATTGTTCTGGTGATTTTTCGCGTTCCGAATTCCAGCTCGACGCCGGAGTATTGTTCGTGTCCGGATATTGCTTTGCAAGCGCCGAGGTAATTACGTCCATCGCAGCTTGCGCCTGGGCGATCGAAACGCCAGGCTTCAATCGCGCAATCACATTGAAAAAGTGGGCACCCCGTTGTTTGGTTATCGGCGTCGAATTGTCGTCTGATGATTGAGCAGCCGAAAACGTGGTCCACACCGAGACAGGCTTGCGTTGCAATGGAAATGCAAAGCCGGCCGGCATCACCCCTACCACGGTGTAGGCGCGTTTGTTGAGCGTGATGGTGCGGCCAATGATTCCCGGGTCGCCGCCGAACTGCTGCTTCCAAAATTGATGCTCCAGAATCGACCACGAAATGGTTCGCTTCATCTTCACCGGGAAGAAATGTCCGGCCGAGTTCCGGAGTGGCGCCCAGAAGGGCGAACATATCCGCGGAAATTGCCTCACCTTCCAGGTGGGCAGGGCATTCGCTACGCCCGTCAAGCGTGTAACTTGTTGTCGTAATAAGCGGCGATCTTTTCGAAGACCTGGTTCTGCGAGCGCCAGTCTTGAAAATCCGGATAATTCGCCGAGCCGAATTTCCAACCGGTGCGCGAGTTGGTCACGCCGACGCGCACCAGCCGGCCTGGGTCATGGAACGGAAGGGGGCGAAGCAGTTCGGCGTTCACCACCGAGAAAATCGCCGTGTTCGCGCCTATCCCGAGAGCAAGCGTTAGCACAGCGATGGCGGTGAAGCCGGCGTTCTTCGTCAGCATGCGCACGCCGTAGCGAATATCCTGAAACAAGGATTGCATTCACCCCTCCGACAAGCTTACTCGTACCGCAGAGCCACCATTGGGTCCACGTTCATTGCGCGGCGCGCGGGGATGTAGCATGCGAGCAGCGCCACTAGAGCCAATAGAGCGGAGACGGTGATATAGGTGAGCGGGTCTGTGGCGCTCACGATGAGGAATTGACTCATCACGCGCGAAGCGGCGAGTACAGCCGCAAGCCCGAGCGCGAGGCCGACGCCCACGATGACGAGCCCCTGTCCGAAAATCATTCTCAGTACGTCCCATCGCTGCGCCCCCAGCGCCATGCGAACTCCAATCTCATGCGTTTTCTGGCTGGCTGCAAATGAGATCACGCCGTAAACGCCCACGAGCGCGAGAATTAATCCAAGGATTCCCAGTGCAGCCGCCAGCACCGCGCCGATTTGAAAGATCAAAAGCCCGTTCAATGTATTGAGCGCTTCCGTCATGGTCTTCACGTCGAACACAGGTATGTCGGGCGCCATCGACTGGATCACTCGTTCAACTTCGGGAATCATAGAATCCGGCGCAGCTGCAGTGCGAACCTGCAGGGCTGCCAGTGTGTTGGCAGCGTAATGCTGCAAAATCGGCACATAGAAATATGGCTGGATCTCGCCGGTCATCCCCGCGTAACGGGAATCTTTGGCGACGCCGACCACCGTGATCGAATGACTGGGATCTGCGCCGATTTTGAAATGCCTCCCGATTGGGTCCTGATTCGGCCAGTATTTTTTGGCCATAGCCTGGTTCACGATGCCGACAAACTGCGTGTTCTGATCGTCGGCGTCGGTGAACAAACGCCCCTGCAGCATCGGAATATCCATCGTCTTGAAATAGTCGGAGGAAATCGCGTTGTAGAAAGAAACCGGCGTGGACTGGCCCGATGGCATTTCGTAGCCTTCCACCACCACAGTGTCGCCGTTGTTGTAGTAGCCCAGCGGAGTGGAATTCGCAGTGCTCGCCGAGACCACGCCCGGAAGCGCGCGCACGCGAGCCAGCAGGTTCTTGTAGAACTCGCGGCCCTGCGCTTCGTTGTAACCAATCTCGTTGGGATCCATCACGAAATTCACAACGTGATTCGGATCGAATCCCAGGCTCGTTTTCTGTGCTTCGCCCAGGCTCCGCGTAAAAAGCCCTGCGATGATCAGCAGCATCAGCGAGCCGGCCACTTGCGCCACTACCAGTGCATTGCGCACTCGGTGCCGACCTCCTACCAGGCCGCGCCCGCCTTCATGCAGAATTTGCGCGAGATTTCCGCGCGACGCCCGGATGGCCGGGACGATCCCCACAATGATTCCGGTGAACAACGCCGCTGCGAATGCAAATCCAAAAACGCGCCAGTCAAATCCAAAGTCCAAGCGCACCGGCAAATCGGTCCCGAGATTCATATGCGCCAGCGACGAACTTCCCCAGTAACCAAGGGCCACTCCCGCAAGACCTCCGCACACCGCCAGCAAGACGCTCTCCGTGAGCAGCTGCCGGATCAACCGGGTGCGCCCGGCACCCAGCGCCGCTCGAATGGCCATTTCGCGTCCGCGCACGGTGGCACGCACGAGCAAAATGTTTCCCACGTTGGCGCAGGCGAGCAACAGCACAAGAGAGGAAAGACCTAGAAAAAGGGTTGAAATCACCATGATCGTGTTTTTCGGATCAGGATTCGGCCGTGAGCGCAGCTCGGGAAACACCTGAAGACTCAAATCCTTATCCTCTTTGGGATTTTCCTGCGAGAGCCGTTGCGCCACCACGTCCAGCGAAGCTTGCGCCTGCTTGATGCTTACGCCGGGCCGCAGCCGCGCGAGCACGTAATAGTTGCGGAGTCCTCGATTTGTAGTGAAGTCGCTCGGATTGCCCTCGACCGCTGCTCCCAAACCCAGCGGCAAATATCCCTGAATTTCGCCCAGAGGAAATAATCCGTGGAATCCCTCGGGCGCCACTCCAACGACTGTCATGGGGTGGCCGTTAATCGAAACTTTTGTGCCGACGATCGCCGGATCGCCGCCGAAACGAGTCATCCAGTACGAATGCCCGAGAACAAGCACGGGAGCAGGATTCGTTTCCTCTTCGGATGGCAAAATAAATCGTCCGAGCGCCGGCTTGATTCCAAGCGTCGAGAAAAAATCACCCGCAACATAGCTGGTTACGATTCGATTCGCTTTTCCGTTCACGCTGAGGCCGTCGAGGCCGATCTGGTATGTGATCACCCCGGAGAACACGTTGCCAGTTTGCTCGCGGATGTCGCGATAGTCGGGCACGGAAAAAATGTTGAGCAACTGGCCACCCTTCAGTTGGTAGGCGAGCGTGGTAATTTGCTGCGGGTCTTTCACCGGCAAAGGACGCAACAGGAAAGCATCCACCAGACTGAAAATTGCGGTGTTCGCGCCGATTCCGAGCGCCAGCGTCAAGATTGCAACGGCTGTGAATCCTGGATTTTTTCGTAGCGTCCGTAAACCGTACTGAATGTCCTGCAGCAGTGACCCCATTTTTCTGCTCCTTCCGCTTTGAAATCTTGAGAACCAACCCTGAACCGAAGGTCCGCGGCGAATTTTCACTCGTACCGTAGCGCGACCATTGGATCGACGCTCGCCGCTTTGCGCGCCGGCAGCCATCCAGCAAGCATCGCGAGGCTCGCAAGCGCAGCCGCTGCGGCAACGAAGACGAGCGGATCGCTCGCCTTCACTCCAAATAATTGCGATTCGACGAGCCTGCCCACGCCATACGCCAGCGGCAATCCGATCGCGAGCCCGATCCCAGACATCAGCACCACTTCGCGCAAAATCAGCCAGCCCACATTTTCCCGCGTCGCTCCAAGCGCCATCCGGATGCCGATTTCGCGCGTGCGCCGCACCACCACGTAGGCCATCACGCCGTAGAGCCCCACCGCAGCCAGCAGCGCAGCGAGCAACCCCAGGCACGCCGAGAAGAACATCAACAAACGATCGTCGAATTCTGTGTCAGCCACTTGCGTCGCCAGCGCCCTCGTATCGAACACCGGCAGATTCGAATCGAGGCTGGCGACAACTGCCCTCACGGGATTAGCGAGCGCGTCAGGATCTTGTCCCGTACGCGCAAAAAACGTTACGCTTCCGAGGGCCGGATCCTGCGTGTACGGCAAATACACCATGGGACGAAGCTTCTCGTGCACGTCGGCGGTCTTGCTGTCCTTCACGAATCCCACAATCTCGATGTCCGGATGGTTCTTATCTTGTTTCGCTCCGATTCCGATGTGCATGCCTACCGGATTGCGTCCGCCGAAAAATCGCCGCGCAATTCCTTCGCTGACGATCGCCACTTTGGGGCTCGTCGCCGTGTCACTGGCGGTGAATTCGCGGCCGGCAAGCAGCGGAATTCCCATCGTCGAGAAATAGTTTTCTCCTATCCAGTCCTCGTTGACGTGCGTGTCTTCCGATTCCTGCGGAACGTAACCCTCCGCCACCATGTCCGAACCCGCGCTGTTACCGGCAAGAAGCGCCATTCGCGAAGCGCTCACCGAGCGAACGCCCGGCAGCACCGCCACCTGATCGCGAATCTTTTTCACGAGCGCAGCCGTTTGCGCCGGCGAATACAGATTCAGGTCCGGCGAGACGGCGAACTGCAGCACGTGGTCGGTGCGCAATCCCAGATCCTGATTTTTCAGGTTCAACAGGCTCTTCGTAAAAAATCCCGCCCCAGCAAGCAGAATCACCGTCAACGCCACCTGCGACACAAGCAGCCACTTCCGCAGCCGCACGTTCGCCGTTCCCCCTGAAACATTTGCCCCTTGATCTTTTAGCGTGCTCTGCAAATCGGTGTGAGTGGCGCGGAGAGCAGGCGCCAACCCGAACAGCACTCCCGTGACGATCGTCAGCGCGATCGCAAACCCCAGCACGCGATAATCAAGATTCGCTTCGAGTCCGAAAATTCCTTCGCTCTTCGGAATCGAGCCGACGAGCGCGCTCAAAGTCCAGGCGGCGAGCGCAAGTCCCGCCGCTCCGCCGGCGATCGAAAGCATCAGGCTCTCGGTGAGAAGCTGCTTCACCAGGCGCCAACGGCTTGCACCCATCGTGAGCCGCACCGCGATTTCGCGTTGCCTCGCTTCGCCGCGCGCCACCAGCAAGCTGGCCAGATTCACGCACGCAATCAGCAGTACGAGCGCCACCATCGCCGTAAGGATCAGCAGCGGCTTTCCCGTACCCTGCTGCACGATCTGCCTGCCGTTCGACGCAGAATCCACCAGCAACTTTTTCTCGAGAAATTTCTGCCGGCTCTTTTCCGTTCCTTCGATTAAATGAAGGTCAGACTCCAGAATCGCGTGGTAAGTAGGAGCGAGTGCCACTTGCGCCTTGGTCCGATTGAACCCCGGCTTCAACCGCCCGAGAACGGCGATCCAATAATCTTTGCGATTGTCGAGCCCGTTCCAGCCCGGCGTCATCTGCGCCTTCATTGTGATCGGAATGAAAAGGTCGGGGAGCTGCCCAATCTGAATTCCGGTGAAACCCGCCCGCGCGACGCCTACCACCATCAAAGAAGTGCCGTTCACCACAATCTGCTTGTTGAGAATTCCCGGATCGCTTCCGAAATGGCGCGCCCAGTAGCCGTAACTCAGCACCGCCAGCGTGTTCGCGCCCGGCGCGGTTTCATCGCTTGCGCTGAAGACGCGCCCCAGCGCCGATTGCACTCCGAGCATCTCGAAATAATTACCGGAGACGAGTTCGGCCTGCGCCAGCTCCGTCGAACCTTGCCCGGAAACACTCACTGAAGTTGGGAAACGGGCCAGCAAATTGGAAAAAGCCTGGTTGCGATCGCGCAGATCCTTATATACAGGATAGGAAAACATACCCGAATCGTCGACGCTGTCGCTCCACACGTGTCCCTGATTCGACCCGGTCGTCCGCAGCGCGACAAGTTGTTCCGGGTTCCGCACCGGCAAGCGCCGCAATAAAATCTGGTCAGTGAGCGAAAAAATGGCCGTGTTCGCGCCGATTCCGAGTGCCAGCGTCAGCACTGCGATGGCGCTGAATGCCGGGTTGCGCGCCAGCGTTCTCAATCCGTAGCGAATGTCTTGTAGAAGAGATCCCATCAGTTCCTCACTCGTACCGCAATGCCACCATCGGATCCACGCGCATCGCGCGCCGCGCCGGGATGTAGCAGGCAAAAAGCGCCACTCCCACGAGGATGATCGCGACGCCTGTGAACGTGATTGGATCGGTGACGCTTACACCGTAAAGTTGGCTGGCCATCAGTCGCGTGAGACCAAGCGCCGCAAGTATGCCGATGCCGGTGCCAATCGCCGCGAGGCGCGCGCCCTCGCCGATGATCATTCGCAGAACGTCTTTCCGCTGCGCGCCCAGCGCCATGCGAATGCCGATTTCATTCACGCGCTGGCCAACCAGGTAGGAAATCACGCCATAAATTCCAATCGAGGCGAGCAGCAGCGCCAGTAGCGCGAATCCTCCGAGCAGAATCATCGAAAAGCGCTGCGCACGCACCGAACGCGTCACGATCTCATCCAGCGTCATCGCGTCGTACATCACCTGCCGGCTATCGAGCTTCGACACTTCTTCTCGAATCGCTCCAAGCGCTGAGGCTGGCGCGCCTTTCGTTCGGACGATCACTGTCGCACTACTCGTGGCCAAAGGAAGGAATCTGTCGCCAATCTGCATGAACGAGGTATACATTTCCGCGCGAAACGGCCGCGTGCTTTCGTCAAGGTTCCAGTGCTTCACGTGGCCCACCACACCGACGATTTCCGGACTTACGTCCACTATGTCGATGTTGATGTGCTTGCCGATCGGATCGGCGCCGCCGAAATATTGGTTCGCGAACTGCTCGTCGATCACCATCACCGGCGCCGCCTTTTCATTGTCCTGGTCGGTGAGGTAGCGCCCGCGCAGCAGCGGGATTCCCATCGCTTTCAGATAGTTCCCAGTTGTCGCATACCAGAGCGCGATGCTCATCTGGCTTTCGATTGCTGGTTTTGGCTGCCCTTCGAGCCAAAACGGAAAGTCCGAATCGCCGCCTTTCAATGGCGGCGAACCGGCCATCAGCGCGACTGACTCAACGCCCGGCGTCGACTCGAGTCCCTCGAGGAGCTGCCGGTACGTGGCTCGGACTTTTTGTGGTTCGGAAGTTTTGTCGGGCGCGAGTGCGATGCTGAACTCCACTGTGTTGTGAGGATCGAATCCCGGTTTCACGTGCAAGAGTTGCCACACGCTGCGAATCATGAGCCCCGCGCCCACCAGCAGCACGAGAGCCATCGCCATCTCCGCCACCACCAGCACGCCGTGCGCGCGATTACGCGTGCGCACCACGCTGCGGCCGCCTTCTTTCAGCGACGCTTGCACGTCCGACCGCGCAATCTTCAGCGCCGGCGCCAGACCGAAAAGGATTCCAGCCAGCAGTGACGCCCCGAATGTGAACGCGAGTACGCGCCCGTCCACGCCGATCTCGTCCATTCGGGGAAGCGCCTCGGGCAACAATTTCAACATCGCTCCGGTGCCCCACGCCGCTATCACGAGGCCGAGTGCGCCGCCTGCGAGCGCGACGAGAATGCTTTCCGTCAGCAGTTGGCGGATGATTCGTCCTTGCGTCGCACCGAGGGCCAGACGGATCGCCAGCTCCCGCGCGCGTCCGGTGGCGCGTGCGAGAAGCAGATTGGCCACGTTCACGCACGCGATCAGCAGCACAAATCCCACCGAGCCGAGAAGAATCAAAAGGATCGGTTTCCGATTGCCCACCAGATCCTGCAGAAGCGGAATCGTCGAGACGCCCATGCCCCCGTTCGATTTCGGATAGTCGATGGCCTGCTGCCGCGCCACGGAATCCATATCCGCTCGCGCCTGTTCCACCGTCACGCCCGGACGCAGCCGCGCCACCACATCCATGCCCATCGCGATCGTGCGATCGCGAAAGGTGGGATCGTTCCACTGGCCGATCGGCACATATACCTGGCCGTCGGTGAAAATCTTGAAGTTGTCGCGGACGACGCCGATTACCGTGTAATCCGTTCCGTTCAGCAGAATCGTTTTCCCCAGCACATCCGGCGAGCCGCCGAATTTCCGCTTCCAGAATCCTTCTCCCAGCACGATCACAGGAGAAGCGCCCAGGCGGTCCTCATCGGTGCTGAAGAACCGGCCCATCATCGGATTTTCACCGAGCACCTTGAAAAAATCTGCGGACACTTGCCCCACGGGCACTCGCTCGGCCTCGCCCATTCCCGTCAGGTTGTAATTGTCTTCACGATAGGAAGCCATCGACTCGATGGTGCGATTCTGTCGTTGCCAATCCTGAAAGCTGAGGTATGGAACTGAAGCTTGATCGAAGCCGAAAACTTTGCGATACATCGAAACGACTCTGGTCGGCTGCGGATATGGCAGCGGATTCAGCATCACGCCGTTCACCACGCTGAAAATCGCCGTGTTCGCGCCAATTCCAAGCGCCAGCGTGAGCACCGCGATAATCGTGAAACCCGGATTTTTTGCCAGCATCCGGATCGCGTATCGAATGTCCTGCAATAGTGTTCCCATTTTCCCCGTTCCCCGATTTAGCTCGTCTTCATTCGTGCCGTAGCGCGACTATTGGATCTACCGCCATCGCTCTTCGCGCCGGGATGAAGCAGGCGACCAGCGCCACCGCGCAAAGCGTCACCATCACGACGGCAAACGTGATCGGGTCGTTCGCTGTGACGCCGTATAGGAGCGTGCCGAGCAAATGCATTGTCGCGAGCGCTGCGACTAATCCAAGTCCCACTCCCATCAGGGTGAGCCGCATTCCCTGCCCGACTACAAGGCTGAGCACATTGCGCTGGTCGGCGCCCAGCGCCATGCGAATGCCGATTTCGTGCGAGCGCTGGCTTACTGAATACGAAAGCACGCCATAGATTCCGATTGCCGCAAGAAGCAGTCCGAGTCCGCCAAGTACTGCTGCGAGCGTTGCCGCTGCGCGGTAGGCGAAAAGCGAAACGGACAACAAATTCGACACGGAGTCGCTTTCGAGGACGGCGACTCCCGGGTCTATCGCGCGAACTTGTTCGCGGACCTGCGGCAGGAACTTCAGTGGATCGCCCGCGGTTCGGATCAGGATGTTGGCATCGCCGGCGGTGTCCTGCCAGAACGGAAAATAAAGAAACGGTTCGGGCGATTCGCTCAGGCTGTGATACTTCACGTCTTTCGCGACACCGGCAATCGTCCATTGGTGATTCCACGTGCCGACGTGCCGGCCGACCGGATTTTGTCCCGGCCAGAAGCGCTGGGCCATCGTCTGGTTGATGATGCAGACGAGCGGAGCGTCTTTGCGGTCTTGTGCGGTGAATTCACGACCCGAAAGAATCGGAATGCGCATCAGCGAGAAGTAATTCGGGCCGACTACGTTCAAGTCGATCAGGTTCTGCTCGCCGGGCTTCGGTGTGTAGCCTTCGAGCTCGGGAATCGTGTAGCGGCGCCCCGTAAACCACAGCGGAACAAATTGTTCGAGACTTGCGCCTTCCACTCCCGGAACCGTTTTGAGCCGGTCGGTCAACTGCTCGAAGAACGCGGCCGCTTTGTCATCGGAATAGCCATTGCCGCGAAGATCGAAAGCCGTGAGAAGCACATGATCGGCGGTAAATCCCGGGCTCGACGTCGTCGCCGCTCGCAAGCTGCGCACCAGCAAACCCGCGCCCGCCAGGAGCACGACGGCGAGAATCGTTTCCGTGACGACCAGGAGATTCCGCAACCGATGCTGGCCGGCGCTACTCGATGAAGTGCGGCCACCGTTCTTGAGCGATGCGTTTCCGCTCGGTCGCGTGATTTGTAATGCTGGTGCGACGCCAAAAATCATCGCAGTAAAAATCGAGAGCGCCAGCGTGAAGGCGAGGACTCGGCCGTCTACTCCGAGCGGCAAGCCAATCGGAAGGTGCGCGGGCGGAGTAAACACGGTGAGGAAATTTGTCGTCCACAGACTGATCAGAATTCCCGCTGCGCCTCCCATTCCGGCCAGCAGCAGGCTTTCGATGAGCAGCTGGCGAATCAGCCGCGCGCGGTCCGCACCCAGCGCCGAACGAATCGCTATTTCCTTTTCGCGCACCGTGGCGCGCGCGAGAAGCAGATTCGCCACGTTCGCGCAGGCTATGAGCAAAACAAGAATTACGACGACCATCAGAAACGCTAGAACGGGCAGCAAAAATGACTGCAAACCGTAATGCGCCTCCCACACCGGGCAGACATAAGCACCGACATCTTTATTGGTGTTGGGATACTGCTGCTCGAGTTGCCGAGCGATCGTGCTCATTTCGGCGCGCGCTTGTTCAAGCGTTGCGCCCGGCTTCAGCCGGCCCATCATGTGAATGAAAGTTGGATTGCGAATCTCGAGGTCTTCACCCGGCAGCGCCTGCGGTTGCATCATCATCGGCACAAAATATTCGGCCGCGATGCCCACGATCGTGCCGTTGAATCCGCGCGGAGCCACGCCAATCACGGTGAACGGGTGCTGGTTGATCTCGACGGATTTGCCCACAACTTTCGCATCGGCGCCAAATCTCCGGCGCCACAAACCGTCGCTCAAGACTATGTAGGGATCCGAGTTAGGGCCATGCGCGTCGTCCGCATGAAACGTCCGGCCGCGCGCCGCTTTCACGCCGAGCAGGTCGAAATAGTTCTCAGTAACGATCAAGCCCCAGTCGCGCTGCGGCTGCTGTTCCTTTTCGAGTTTCAGATTCGTGCCGATCAGCTCAAAGCCGATCATCCCCGAAAAAACATGATTGTGATCACGATAGTCTTTGTAATCGGGATAAGAACTGGTGTGGTATTCGCCATCGGGCATCACGCTTTCAACGTCGACGAGCTGCCCGGAACTCTGAACGAGCGAAAGGGGATGAAGAAGCACAGCTTCGAGCCAGCTGTAAACAGTTGCGTTCCCGCCGATGCCTAGCGCAAGCGAAAGAACTGCTACAGCTGTGAAACCCGGATTCTTCGCGAGCATCCGGATTCCGTAACGAATGTCCTGCAGCAGTGTTTCCATTTCGCCCCTTGCAACTCCCGCTGCGCGACTTGAAATCAGAAGATTTTCAAACACACCCCTGCACAAGCGCCGAAAAACTTCTTTGGCTTTTGTGCCGGGGAAATTTATGAAACCGCGCCGCTAGACCGTTGCTGTCCGAGTGCCGATTGTTTCTTCGACGATGCGGCCGTCGAACAAGTGAATCGTGCGATCGGCGATGCTGGCGTAACGCGGATCGTGCGTCACCATGCAGATCGTCGCGCCCTCGCGATGCAGTTGCCGCAGCAAGTCCACCACGGCTTCGCTATTCTTCGAGTCCAAGTTACCAGTCGGCTCGTCCGCCAGCAGAATCGATGGCTGGCCAACGAGAGCGCGCGCCACTGCGACACGCTGTTGCTGACCGCCTGAGAGCTGCGAAGGATAATGCTTCATGCGGTGCGCCATCCCAACGCGCTCGAGCACTTCCTGCACGCGCTTTTTGCGCTCGGCTGACGCCATGCTGCGATAGGTCAGCGGCAGCTCGACGTTCTCAAAAACCGTGAGATCGCCGATCAGGTTAAATGCCTGGAAAATGAAGCCGATTTCGCGATTGCGAATGCGGGTGCGATCGGACAGCGATAGATTCGCCACCGGCTGCTTATTGATCCAGTAGTTGCCGTCGGTCGGCGAATCGAGCAAGCCGAGAATCGAAAGCAAAGTGGATTTGCCGCAGCCCGACGGCCCGGCGATAGAAAGGAATTCGCCGTTCTTGATATCGAGGTGCACGCCACCGAGAGCATGGGTCTCCACCTCGTCGGTGTAGAAAACTTTCGTCACGCCTTCGAGGCGAATCAGGGATTGTGCGTCGCTATTCATTCTGTGCTCCTTCGCTATCAAACTACGTACGACGGGGCCGAAATGTTCCCGCCTACTTCAATTGCACCCGATCGAAATTGTCCCAGGCCGACATGTCGGAGAGAATCACCGTGTCGCCCACCTGTAAACCCTTTTTGATCTCCACCGTATTCACCGACGTGCGGCCCAACTCCACCTGCACCCGCGTGGCATCCGCTCCGTCGTCGATAACCTTGAAGAGGCCTACGGTGCTGTTCGCTTCGCCATGCACAGGACGACCGACGTACAGCACGTCCGTCAATCGCTCGATTTCAACCGTGCCTTCGACGCTCAGGTCGGGGCGCGCGCCAGTTGGCAAGTCGCCATCGAGCGCGACGTCCACAGTTACGGTGCCGTTCACCACAGCTGGATCGATGCGCATCACGTGGCCGGCGATTATGCCATTGTGCGTATCCACCGAGGCCTTCTGCCCGATTTGAATGTCTTTTGCCTGCGTCTCCGCGATTTTCAGCGCGGCTTTCAGGTGCGTGGGCTGCGCGACGCGCGCGAGCACGGTTCCCTGGGTCACCTTCTGTCCAACCTCGACATCGAGTTCCTGCAGGACGCCGTCAATTCCCGGGCGGACTCTCAGCTGGTCAACCTGCGATTTTTTCAGGTCGTACATTGCGCGCTTTTCGTCGACATTGGCCTGTTGAACAGCAATCTGCGCGGCAATCGAATCAGAGAATGTCTGCACCTGCTTCTCGGCAATTTCGTTTTGCTTCTCGAGTTCTTCCGCCTGCACCTCAGACGTCTTCACGATGACGTCTGCCACGAGTCCGAGCGAGAAGAGTTTTTCGTTGTTGGCCTTTTGCAAGGCGGCTGTGTGATAGGCGGAACGAATCGCCGCGGCCTGCGCGCGCTTATCCATGAGCTGGTTCTGAAGCTGCGCCTTCATGTTGTTCAGCGACGCTTCCGCGCCGCGCAACTGGTATTCCGCGTCGAGCGCTGTCTGCTGTAGTTCCTGGTTGCGCATGTCGAGAATTACCGTGTCGGCTTTGACGAGCGTGCCGGGCAACAGATAGCGCGTCTCGACGGTGCCATCGGTGATGGCGGGGATCAGGCGAATCGTTACAGGGACCAAAGTTCCGAGGCCTCGCACTTCGCGCAGCATCGGGCCACGCTTCACCGTGTCGGTCCAAACCGTGGCGCGATCCACGCTGGGTGCGGCGGGTTTCAACTTCGAGAGAGCGTAGGTGACAAGCGGTATCAGTACCACGGCGACGGCGATATAAATCGTCCGGCGGATGCGTTTTTGTCGTTTGGCTTCGGGGCGTGCTATGTCCACAGGAGACAACCTCGCATATATATATCGCAACTCACATTCCGGCGCGAACGCTGCTGTAAGTAACTTATATTGAATTGATTACGGGCGATTCGAGAGCTCGGCAAGGGGCCATTTTGCCCGGAGTTGGGAATCGTCCGTCCCATGACCGAACAATCGGCCAGGCTGGGGAAAGCCGCTCTGGACATGACTAGGAAGCGGCTTCGGCGCTCGCCTTGATTTCCTGCCAGCGCTTGGGGCGCCGCTTGGCGTCGAGAACTTTCTTGCGGAGACGGATCGATTTCGGAGTGACCTCGACGAATTCATCGTCAGCGATGAACTCGATGGCTTTTTCGAGCGTCATTTCGCGCGGGGGAATCAGGCGAATGGCTTCGTCGGCGGATGACGAGCGCATGTTGGTCTGCTTTTTTTCTTTGGTGACGTTGACGTTCATGTCGTCTTCGCGCGCGTTTTCGCCGAGGATCATGCCTTCGTAAACTTCGATGCCCGGCCCGACGAACATTTCGCCGCGTTCTTGAATTCCCCACAGCGCGTATGCGACGGAGACGCCGGGGCGGTCAGCGACGAGAGCGCCGGTGGGACGCATGGCCATGTCGCCAACGTAGTCCGTCCAGCCTTCGAGGATGGAATGGATCAGAGCTGTGCCGCGCGTATCGGTGAGAAGCTGACCGCGCAATCCGATCAAGCCGCGCGACGGGATGCTGAACTCCATGCGCACGCGGCCGGAATGATGGTTGACCATTTTTTTCATTTCGCCGCGGCGCGAGCCGAGGAGTTCCATTACGATGCCAATGAAATTTTCCGGGCAGTCGATGACGAGCAGTTCGAGCGGTTCGACGCGGCGGCCGTTTTCTGTGCGCACCACGATTTCCGGCTTGCCGACCATCACCTCGTAGCCTTCGCGGCGCATCGTCTCGATCAAGATCGCGAGCTGCAATTCGCCGCGGCCCAGAACGCGGAAGGCGTCAGTGGCGCCCATATCTTCTACGCGCAGCGAGACGTTGGTGAGCAATTCACGGTCGAGGCGTGAGCGGAGATCGCGCGAGGTGACGTATTGGCCTTCTCGACCTGCGAATGGCGAGGTATTGATGGTGAAAACCATCGTGAGAGTAGGCTCGTCAATCGTGAGCGGTTCGAGCGGCGCGGGATTGGCGAGGTCCGTGATCGTCTCGCCGATTTGAATTCCTTCGACGCCGGCAATGGCAACGATGTCACCGGCTTTCACTTCCTCCGCTTCATCGCGGTCGAGGCCCCGAAAGGTGAAAAGCTTGGTGATCTTTGTGGGCAGGATTTTTCCGTCGAGTTTTGCGATGCCAACTTCGGTGCCGCGGACCAGCGTTCCCTGGAAAACGCGGGCAATGGCTATGCGTCCGAGAAAATCGCTGTAGTCGAGATTGGTGACCTGAATTTGTAGCGTGGCCGCGGGATCTCCCGACGGCGCTGGAATCGAAGCGACGATTTCATCGAATAGCGGCTGTAAGTTCGTGGATGAATCGCCGAGCTTGCGGTGCGCGACGCCAGTCTTCGCGTTCGTGTAGATAATCGGAAAATCGAGCTGGTCTTCAGTGGCGTCGAGATCGATGAAGAGATCGTAGATTTCGTCGAGCACTTCAGCGGGACGCGCGTCGGGCCGGTCGATTTTATTTAGGACGATAATCGGAGGAAGCTTCGCGGCGAGCGCCTTCTGCAGCACGTAGCGCGTCTGCGGCAGCGGGCCTTCGCTCGCGTCCACAAGAACCAGCACGCCATCCACCATGCGCAGAGCGCGCTCCACTTCACCGCCAAAATCGCTGTGACCGGGCGTATCCACGATGTTGATTTTTGTGTCGTGATAGGTGAGCGCGGTGTTCTTGGCGAGAATCGTGATGCCGCGTTCGCGCTCGAGATCGTTCGAGTCCATCACTCGCTCGACGAGTTCCTGGTTGGCGCGGAAGATGCCGCTCTGGCGGAGCATGGCGTCGACAAGGGTGGTCTTGCCGTGATCGACGTGGGCAATAATGGCGATATTTCGGATGGGGGCGGTCATGACCCCACCCTCGGCCGTTGGCCTGAATTCCGGATGAAAATTGAGTTAAAAAATCGCATTTTATTTGCGATTAGAACTACTCGCCGTCCTTTATTTTGTTCAACTTACGCCGATTTCTAATTCCAGATTTGCGATTAGAAATCGCGCTTCTTTGCCGGTTGCGCCCGGCCAAAGAAAAAGGGCTGCATGTGCGACCCTGCAGCCCCGGCATAAGTCCTGCCAATTTTTCAGGAGCAACAACCGCAATGCATTTTACCACATTTGAGGTCTTCCGGGGAACGATTCGAGGCCTGGTGGCGGCAAAGCGGGAGAGTGGCGGCGTTGCTCGGGGTAAAGCTGATGATGGCGATCGCGGGGTTTGCGGGGTCTGGGTGTGGGTGGCCGTTTGCGGAGCAGCTGGGATTTCTCACCGGTCACGTCGCGAAACTTGCTCACCAATCCTTGCTCTGTGTGGGTGCCGGTGGAGTAATGGGACTAAGATCGGGCTGGCATGGTATTCGCGGCGGTCCGGCGAGTGTCGCGGAAAGGTGAAGGAGTGGTGATACGCGGAAGCAAGAAGAAAGGGAGAGAAAGAGAGCGGGAATGTGGTGCTAACGAAAAGGAAGCGAGTGGATTGAGAAAAAAAGAAAAAGAAGGAAAAAAAAAAGTAAAAAGGTAAGAGATAAGAAAAGAAAGGAAAAAGAAGAAAAAGAAGAGAAAGGGAAGAAGGAGAAGAGAAGAGGAGAGAAAGGAGAGAGAGAGAAGGGGGCCGACGAAAAGAGAAAAGAGAGAGAGCGATGGGAAGAAAAACGCCCCAAGAGAGAAAGAAAGATAAGAGGAGGGATGAAATAAGGGCGACTCGGAGAACAAAGAGCCACGAGAAAAGAAGAGGAGAAGAACAAAGACTCGTCGTAGGCGTACCGACGCTGAGGGAAGAAGAAAAAAAAGAGAGAAGAAAACGGAGATGAGAGAAGGATTAAAAGGCAAGAAGCACGATCGGCGGCGATTGCGCTGGTGACGAGGAGGCAAAGTTCGCAAGAAGGAAGCGAGAAGAGAAAAACGAGAAAAAAGAGAAGACAAAAAAAAAAAAAAAAAAAAAAAAAAAAAAAAAAAAAAAAAAAAAAAAAAAAAAAAAAAAAAAAAAAAAAAAAAAAAAAAAAAAAAAAAAAAAATATTATTTTTATGTTATTTTTTTTTTTTTTTTTTTTTTTTTTTTTTTTTTTTTTTTTTTTTTTTTTTTTTTTTTTTTTTTTTTTTTTTTTTTTTTTTTTTTTTTTAAGTTTTCAATGCATTTTACCACATTTGAGGTCTTCCGGGGAACGATTCGAGGCCTCGGTGGCGGCAAAGCCGGGAGTAGAATGGCGGCCGTATGAATCCTCCTAGCGTGACCGTAAAGCTGATGATGGCGATCGCGGAGCTCGCCGTTTGCGGGGTCTGGGTGTGGGTGGCCGTTTGTACGGCCAGCAGCCTGGGATTTCTCACCGGTCACGCAGTCCCTTTCGCGAAACGGACCATTTGGCTCACCAAAATCCTTGCTCTGATCGTGGGTGCCGGTGGAGTAATGGGAGCTTTGTCTGAGATCGGGCTGGCATGGTATTTCGCGGCGGTTCCGGCGGTAACAGTGGTGTTCTTCGCCCTGAGGGAGAAGGTGAAGGAAGTGGTGATTCCACGGCCCCCTCGGACGACAGCATCCTATCTGCCAGCATGGGAGAGTTACCGACGATTGCGCAGGAATGTCGTGTACTCATACGTATGGCTAGCGATTGGATTTGCGGTCACGTTCGTTGGAACCGTTCTGGTAAGTCGATCCGAAATAGCTTTACCGGAAATTGCAGACAAACTGATTCTTGCGATTCTGGGCATGATTTTTCTCGCTTTGTTCGTGAACGTTTATTACTGGGCCTGGAAATTTGCGTATTGGCTCTGCCCGCGATGTGGATGTGTTTTCCGTGGTTTTATGGCGCCATGGTTACCGAAGCAATGCCGCTATTGCGGGTTGCCGCGATGGGAAGAAAATCCAGAGCGCGGCTCCTAAATGTGGGGCTCTTGAATGACGTTATTATCGAAGACCGTGCGGGATGAAATTCGGGCACTCGGACACAAAGTGCCCGCGGTTAATTGTTTGGTGGAGAAGGTTCAAAGACTTCGTGGTGAAGGCATTGTGATATTCTCGCCGCGCTTTCGAGGCGATAGGAATCAGTGCAAAGGGAAAGGCGCGATGAAGCTCAGAGATGCGGGCAGGATTTTCTTGGCTTTGATTGCTGCGAGTCTGGCGGTTTTTGCAATTTGCGCGGTGGTGCGTGGAGGCAAAGTTTCAGCGCACGGACAGGAAGCCGAGAAGGAAGCGTTCAGCGCGATCTTCGCAAAGACTGATGCGATGATTCCCATGCGCGACGGCGTGAAGCTGCACACGGAAATCTATGCCCCGAAAAATGCGGCGGAAAAATTGCCGTTGTTCATTACGCGGACGCCGTACGGAATTGGAGATGATGACGCCGGTTATTCGCGCCTGCTGGGGCTTTATCGGGAGATGTTTGCGGACGGCTATATTTTCGTGATGCAGGATATTCGCGGGCGTTACCTCTCGGAGGGGAAATTCGTGATGGGGCGAGCGCCGCGGGATCGCAAGGATCCCAAGTCGATTGATGAAGGAACGGACACCTACGACACGATCGAATGGTTGCTGAAAAACGTGCCGAACAATAACGGGCGCGCGGGCGAAGCGGGGATTTCGTATGGCGGATGGCTGACGGCGATGTCACTGATCGAGCCGCATCCGGCGCTGAAGGCGGTGTCCGAACAGGCGACGCCGGCAGATATGTTTCTCGGCGACGATTTTCATCACAACGGCGCTTTCCGGTTGAGCTACGGATTCGAATACGCGGCGATGATGGAGACGGGGAAGACAAATTTTCAATTTGAGTTCGACAAGTACGACACGTTTGAGTGGTATCTGGCGCTCGGGCCGCTATCGAATGCGAATAAATTATATTTTCATGGGACGCTGCCGACGTGGAACGACTTCATAGCGCATCCTAATTATGACGAATTCTGGCAGAAGCAGGCGTTTGCGCCGTACTTCAAGGATTTGACGCTGACCGTGCCGAATTTGAACGTAGCGGGATGGTGGGATCAGGAGGATTTTTTTGGTCCGATGAAGGTGTATGAGCTGCTGGAGAAGAACGATACGAAGCACAACAACTATCTGGCGGTGGGGCCGTGGAATCATGGCGGATGGGCGCGGTCGGATGGGACCAAACTTGGCAACATCGATTTTGGGAGCAACACGAGCGCGTATTTCCGGAAGAACATTCAGGCGCCGTGGTTTGCGTACTGGCTGAAGGACAAGGGAACGCAGCCGGTGAAGGAAGCGATGACGTTTGAGACGGGCGCGAACGAGTGGAAGACGTGGGACGCGTGGCCGCCGCGTGAGGGCAGTGACGCGCCGCAAACTTTATTTTCGCGGCGATGCGAAACTTTCTTTCGACGCGCCTGTGGAACGGCGCGGGGCATCTGACGCGGCCGAGGAAAAGCGGGAGGGTGTCGATTCTTATGTTTCCGATCCGGCAAATCCGGTGCCGTACCGGACGCGTCCGGTGGAGGAAACGTATTCGGAGGGGAGCCGGTGGTTCACCTGGCTGCTCGAGGACCAGCGATTCGTCCAGCAGCGGCCGGACACGCTTTCGTGGGAGACGGAACCGCTGACGGAAAACGTGACGGTGGCGGGAGATATCGTGGCGCATTTGTTTGCGTCGACGACGGGAACCGACAGCGATTGGATTGTGAAATTGATTGACGTGTATCCCGAGCGATACGAGCCGGAGCGCAAGATGGGCGGCTACGAATTGATGATTGCGGACGAGGTGTTTCGCGGGCGCTTTCGGAAGAGTTTCGAGAAGCCTGAAGCGATTGTGGCGGGGGAAGTGACGCCGTTTGCGATTGATCTGCATACGAACGACCACGTATTTCAAAAGGGCCATCGGATTATGGTGCAGGTGCAGAGCACGTGGTTTCCGGTGATCGACCGGAATCCGCAGAAGTTTGTGCCGAATATTTTTGAGGCGACGGCGGAGGATTATCAGAAGGCGACGCAGAGGATTTGGAGGACGGCGGAGTATCCGTCGAATGTGGAGATTCCGGTGGTGAAGTAAACGGCGGCCGAGGGGAGGGGTGATGAACGTGAGCGTGAATATCAATATGGTGACGACGGCGTTTGAATTGCCGGGCTATCGAGTGGTGAAAAATCTGGGGCTGGTGCGCGGGGTGACGGTGCGCTCGAGGAGTATTTTCGGGACGATTGGAGCGTCGCTCGAGACTTTGGTCGGAGGGAATATTACTTTATTTGAAGATATGTGCGAGAAGACGCGGGAAGAAGCGCTGGAGCTGATGATGCAGCACGCGATCGAGCGGGGAGCCAACGCCGTGATTGGGGTGCGGTACGACGCGACCGAAGTAATGCAGGGCGTGACGGAGGTGTTGGCGTACGGGTCAGCGGTGCAAGTGCAGCCTGCATGAATGATGGCGCACGTTCCGCGAGCGGAATAGAATGGAGAATTGGGGCGACGTGCAAATTTTAGCCAGGAGGAGTGGATGAAGTTGCCGGAAATCGCGCGAGTGACCGGAGAGAGCGCGCGCGCAAGGCTCGGTGGGAGAATTCTATTGGCAGTGGCGGTGGTGGGCCTATTGGCTTGCGCGGGCGCTAGGGCGACGGAAAAGCCAAAAACCGCGACTGTACAGTACAAGAGCGGAGACAAGACGCTCAGTGGATTTCTGGCTTTGCCTAACCAAGATGGAAAGCGCCCGGCAATGATCGTGATTCATGAGTCGTGGGGGCTGAACGACTGGGTGAAGGAGCAGGCGGAAAAACTGGCCGAGCAGGGCTACGTGTCGCTAGCGGTGGATTTATACGGGGGCAAGACGACGACCGATCCGGCAGAGGCCCACGAACTAATGCGTGCATTACCGGGAGCCGATGCAATTAAAGACCTAAGAGCAGCATTTGACTATCTTGCTACGCGGCCAGACGTGAAGCCGGACAATATCGGCGTGATTGGGTGGGGCACTGGCGGGGGACTGGCGATGCAATTCGCGCCGCACGAACCACGGCTGAAGGCGTGCGTGGTGAATTACGGAGCTTTACCGACCGATCCTGGCGACTTGCAGAATATTGGTGCGGCGATCCTAGGAAATTTCGGAGCACTGGACAGGGGTATTACTCCGGAGGATGTGAAGGCGTTTCAGGTATCCATGACAAAACTTCAGAAATTCATCAGCCTGAAAATCTACGATAACGCAGGGCATGGATTTGAGAATCCAAACAATGCAGAAGCCTATCGGCCGGATGCTGCTGCGGACGCGTGGAAACGTACCTTGACCTTTTTGAAGGCGGTTGTGAAATAGATGGATGACGCCTTTAGCCCCTGATTTCGCGCCTTCGCGCACCCGTCCTTCGGTACAAGATAACTTTGAGGGCAATTCAGGTTCGATTTAGCCGCCCCCGCCTTGCCTCGTGGCCCCGACACGCGTACGCTTGAAGATGAATTTCAGGCGGACGATGAACGATAAAATCGATAACGGACGAGCTGCGGTGGCACGATTGGCCCCTCCAATGCCGACTAACGCGCGACGGCACCGGATGGGCCATGGTCTCCGGCTTGCGATTTTTTCGGCGGTGCTCGTTTTGCCTTTGGCCTTTTTCCTGGCCTTGAAGCCGACTTCTGCTCGCGTGGTCTGGGAACAATTCGCCCGCATGATTGAGTTCAAGGGCACTGGCAGAATTGCAGGCCCTGCAAAAATTCCCGCAACGATGAACGTGAATTTGGCTGCTCTGCCGCCACAAGCGCAAGCCGTGTTTCTTCTTAAAGAAACCGTGAATGACTACGATGCTGGCGGCGGGCGGCTCCTATCGCAGATGGAGAGCTGGCGCGGGGAATTGACGATGACGCCGCAGCTGACGAGCCTGCTCGATTCCGGGTTGAACTCCCCTGATTTGCGCGTGCGGGCCGCGGCTATTGAGATGGAATTAGTCGCCTACGATCTTCCGAAAACACGAGAGAGTTCGGAACTTCTGATCGAGCGAATCGCCAACGATCCGGCAGGGCGTTCATGGGCTCTCTGGATGCTAGGGGCGATCGGAAATCGCGGTATTGAGCCGGAGCAGGCGCTTCAAACCCTGATTCAGTATTCGCATGACGCGGATGAGAAAACACGATTTTGGGCTGTGGAGGGAATGTCGCTGCTGGGGACGGATGCGACAATTCCGGCGCTGATTGATATTTTCCGCAACGATCCTTCGATCGAGGTGCGCGAGAGGGCAGGGTCTGCGCTGGCGCAGTCAGGCATGTTGACGAAGCAACAGCGGCTCACCGCTGTGCCTGCCTTGATGAGCGTGGGCGAAGATCCTTCGCTCGATTCCAACACACGAAATTGGACGTATCAGGCACTGCGCGAGATTACCGGCGCCCGTTATGGAACTAATCCGACCGATTGGCGCGAGTGGTGGGCAGAACGCGCCGCGCATTAAACCGCTTCTTTTCTTGCGATTGAGTCTTTCCTCTGAGGCTAGGACTAGTACTTCCCCGTTTGCATTTCGATACATAAGCGCCTGAAGCTTGCTGACAAGTTTGCCAATATGAAACACCTTATTGGGTCGCGAGCCGGAACTCAGAGGCTGGAACACGACAAATTGTTTTTTTTGCGAAGCGACGCGAATTGCTTCGCGCGGAAGGATACGAATGGGGATTTCTCCAGGGATGGCGAGTGGAGGATTTGAAACCGGCGCAGCAATGCGGGCGGCAGCGTCTACCGCAAAAAAACGCGGCGAGCCTGAACTGCCGGGCAAGCTCTTTGTGGTTGAAGGGATCGACGGCTCGGGAAAATCGACGCAACTGAGCTTGCTGCACAAGTGGCTGCAATCCAGAGGCTACGGCGTCGTCTTCAGCGAATGGAATTCTTCGCCGCTGGTGAAGGACACGACAAAGCTGGGCAAAAAGAAGAAGCTGCTCACGCCTGCGACTTTCTCGCTGATCCATTCCACCGATTTTGCCGATCGGACGGAGCGCAGCATTCTGCCGCTGCTGAAGGCAGGAGCGGTGGTGCTGTGCGACCGATACATGTACACGGCATTCGCGCGGGATGTGGCGCGAGGGATGGATCGCGAATGGGTGCGCGACCTTTATGGATTCGCGGTGCAGCCGACGGTGGCGTTTTATTTTCGTGTTCCGCTGGAGACGGCAATCGGACGGCTGCTCGACGCGCGCGACGGATTCAAATTCTACGAAGCGGGCATGGACCTGGGGCTGAGCGACGATGCGGCAGAAAGCTTTCGCCTGTTTCAAGGGCGCATCATCGATGAGTACGAAAAAATGATTCCTGAATTCGGGCTGACGGTGATCGACGCAACTCTACCGATTGAGATTCAACAGACGCGCGTGAGGCAGATCGTGAAATCGCACATCGCTAATGGGGCGGAATTGAGGATGCAGCCATGAGAGAAACGTACGGAAAAATCCTGCCGGGGATGGATCTTTCGCACGTAAACGGAAAGTTGATCGTAATCGAAGGAACCGACGGGGCGGGGCGCACGACGCAGATCGAGCTTTTAAAGCCGTGGCTCGAAGAGCTGGGGCATGCGGTGCTTGATACAGGCATGACGCGTTCGACGCTGGCAGGAGACGGAATCCGCCGCGCGAAGGAGGGAGTGAATCTCGGCCGCGTGACCCAGAACCTCTTTTACGCGACCGATTTCGTGGACCGGTTCGAGAATGAAATCGTGCCGGCGCTGCGGGCGGGATTTATCGTGCTCACCGACCGTTACGTCTATTCGCTGATGGCGCGGGCGATCGTGCGAGGAGCGGACGCGCAATGGATTCGCAGCATTTATAGCGTGGCGCTGAAGCCGGACGCGGTGTTTTATCTGCGATTGGGAGTGGAGCAGCTTGTGCCGCGCGTGATTTTTTCCAGAGGGTTCGACTACTGGGAATCGGGAATGGATCTTTATCCGGGGCAGGATATGTACGAGAGCTTCTGCAATTATCAGGCGGCGCTATTGGCGGAGTTTGACCGGCTGAGCGAAGAATTTAAATTTGAGACCGTGGATGCTTCAGCGGATGCTCGCAGCGTGTTTTCGCAACTGAAAGTGAAAATACTGGCGCTGCTGGAAAATGATTCGCGGAAGCAATTCCTTTCGATGCTGACGATGCGAGCGAATGGCGGATTCATGCCGAAAAGCGAAGAGGACGCCATTGCCGCGGCCGCGCGCAAACATTCCGTAACACGCGATCTGGAACTCGTTTCGCAACCGTTTGCAGTGCACACGCCGAATGGGAACGGAAACGGCCACTCCGGGATTCAGAATTTTAAGCCCTGAGTCGCGGAAGACTGAAGACTTACCGCAAATAGCCCCAGTTGTGCAGGCGATCGCTATCTTCCTCCCAGCGGTCGCCGATGTCGGTGCGGTAATACATGTTGGGAATCAGCACGTTTTTGATGCGCGAGTAGACCTGCGCCTGGGCTTGCTTCATGGTTTGGCCCGTGCCGATTACGATTAGGATCACGCCTGAAGTTCCCGCGATGAGCCACTGGCCGTTGATCTGCTTCACATCTTCAATGTGAATCTCGTCTGCGGGAGGTTTCTTGAAGATGATGGCGGAGTTTTTTGAGAACGAGTCGAAGGTTTCGTCATCGTCGAACGGGAACGGCGGAACGACGATTCGCACGCCGATCTGAAAGCCGCTGCGCACTTTCAGTTTTGGATCTGCGCCGTTCGCGAGATCCCAGAAAAATTGGCCGATGGGTGTGATCATGCCGGCCTGCTGAATGCTGATCGTCGGATATCCGAAGCGCGCGGTAAATTCGAGCGGATAAATGCCATTGTTGTTGACGATGCAATTCAAGTCGATGTAGCCCACGTAGCCTTCTTCTGCGAGCTTGGGTTCCATCTTGAGAAGCGTCTGATTGAAAAGATGATTTGGGCCGCTCCAGAACATGGACGTGCCCATTTCGCCGGTGGGTGGGCCAATATCGCCGGGAAATAATTTCTTGTGCTCGAAATTGATATTGATCGGGCTGATGAAATTCTTGCCATTGAAAAAGGCGCCCACGGCAACTTCCACACCGATCATCCGGCGCTGTAGCTGGAAAACTTTAATTTCGTCAGAGAAAGCCCGCTTGTAGGCTTCGAGCATTCGAATTACGTCTTGCCCGTCTTCTTCCTCGCCGACGAACAGCCGGCGCTTCACGTTCTGCGCTTCGCCGCTGGGCTTGATGACGTAGCGCCCGGGATTCTGCGTCACGTGGTCGACCGCGTCGTCGAACGATTCGAACTCGGCGTAGGGAATGATGTTGACGCCGGCTTTTTTCAGCTCTTCCTGGCCGAATGATCGATCGTCTTCGAGTTTGTCGCCGTAGGCGGTGCCGCCGATCACGGGCTTGCCTTCTTTGCGCAGCGCCTGGGCTTTCTCGCCCTGGCCGAGGGTGTCGTCGAAGACGATGATGTCCGCCCATTCTTTATCTTTTTCCCAGTCTTTCGATTTGGCGACAAAACCATCGGCGATATCGCGCTCTTTCTTATCTGCGATGAAGTAGCGGACTTCGTGGCCTTCTTTCGAGACTTGCCAGGCGATGTCGCTGATCAGTCCGGTGAGTGAAACAAACAGGAAATTTTTCTTATCCATCAAGCCTCATGTGACACGAATTTGGACGGCAAGTTTACATGAGCCGGCGGCGAGAGGAATATTGATATTGGATTAAATTCGGCTGGCCGGCGGCAGGAGCGCAACGGTCAGAATGTTACCGCTCTGTTCCCGGCACCGCGCATCAGTCGCTGTATGCTAAGATTACTAGCGTTTATAGGCCCGTAGCTCAGTTGGCTAGAGCGCTACCTTGACACGGTAGAGGTCTGCGGTTCGAGCCCGCACGGGCCTACCATCCATCTCACTGATTCTACTCAGCGGCAACCAAAACCTTATCGCTCGTTTGGTGTAACTCGTCACCATTCGTCACCAATTGCGAGAGGTTTTCGACGGCCAAGCGTAGCTGAGCCGGGATCGGTAGGGTGTAGACCTCCGGCATCGAAAGCAAGTCAACCCCGTCCCACCCTTCGCAAACGCGGCGAAGGATGGGGCACCCGCAAGAGCTAAGGCTAAACTTCGAAGTGACCTACCCGAGTGGTATCATCCTCACCGAAGCACCGGCAATCGTGGAAACTACGGACACAAGCGCAAGGGTGGGCCACCCGCCCAATGATCACGGAGGTCTCGCATGTTTAGAACAGTGGGTGTTCTCCTGGAAGTGCACTAACCGCAATAGCTCTAGTTGCACTAGGAGTTTACCTCGCTGCGTATGTCATTCCAGGGCGACTTGATCCTTACTTCTATCTCGTGTTTAAGGCATTCATTGGAGCTGGGATTGGTCTAATGGTTGGGTTCCTGCAGAAGGGTAAAGCGGGCACCGTCGCGATGCTTTGTCTCCTTCCGGTCCTTCTCATGCAAGCTACCAGTCGCTCTTATCCGATTAAAGGCGGACTCGGTCTTTTCATGTTCTTGCTCGGCGAGGGCTTAGGTTTAGCAGTAGCGTTCGCCGTCGCCCATAGGATGTCCAAGATCAAGAGGAATACCGCAACCATTGCTGTTGGTTAGGGCGGGTGGCCCACCCATTGGATCGGAACCGCTTCAGATTTTGCGAATGCCCCACTCTTCCCCGCCTTCGCTCAAGGGTGGGATCTTCGGATCCAAATCCTTAACCCCGAAACAACCTCTTCCGCCCGCGCACCGTCCAACCTTGTAGTAATGCAGGCCGCGCTAAAACGGCCCCAAGGAGGCATTGGCAAAATCGACCGGCCCTTCGCCAAACGAAGGCCGGCTAGCGAAAATCCAAGCCACTCCCACCTCCCAACACACGCGCCCGCGTCCTGCGGCCCGCGAATCCAAAAAAACACCCACAAAAGGACCACCCAAAATGATTGCTAGAGCCACCAGGCCAATCAGCCAGGCAAATTCGCACCATCGCACTCGCAGCAGGACCGCCGCCTCTCGCGCTGTCTGTTCCACCGCGCAACCTTCGTCGGCCGAGAATCCCGCCCGGCAACGAGTAAAGTTAATACACGGTTCCGCGATTAAAACTTCCGGCAAACGACCACGAATCAGTAAGTTGCAAAATTCTAATCGGCGGTAAAAGGGGGGGTACATCGCCGTGATACGATTCATGCTGGAACCTAAAGTTAGAATGGGCGCCAAGACCAGGACCGAACATGGCAAAACCAATTTTGCTTAGTGTCGATGACGACCCCGATGTTCTGCGCGCGATCGAGCGCGACTTGCGAACGAAATACGGCGCTGAATTCCGTGTGATCGGGAGCGATTCTCCCGAAGCGGCACTCACGCTTTTGAAACAGCTGAAACTGCGTAATGACAGCGTGGCATTGCTTATCGCCGATCAACGAATGCCGCACATGGACGGCGTCGCGTTTCTGCAGGAAGCGATGCATGTGTTCCCTGAAGCGAAGCGCGCGTTGCTCACCGCCTACGCTGATACGAACGCAGCGATTGACGCGATCAATCAGGCCAGCATCAACTACTTCTTCTTGAAGCCGTGGGATCCTCCGAGCGAGCACCTTTATCCCCAATTGGATGACCTGCTTGACGATTGGCAAGCGTCGTACCGGCCAAAATTTGAGGGCATACGAGTGCTGGGGACGCGCTGGTCGCCGAAGTCCTATGAATTGCGGGATTTCCTTGCGCGGAATCGCGTTCCATATCAGTGGATAGACATCGAAACTTCTGCCAATGATCCGGAAACGAAGCGCCTGCTGGAAGTGCTGGGGCCGGAGGCTTCGAGTCTTCCTGTTGTGCTTTTCCCGGATGGCACAAAACTTCTTGAGAGTGTCCCGGCGCAAGTGGCCCAAAAAGTCGGTTTGAGAACCCGCGCACAAACGAATTTTTACGATTTGGCCATCGTGGGTGGGGGGCCGGCGGGTTTGGCTGCGGCAGTCTATGGAGCGTCAGAAGGCCTGCACACGGTGATGATCGAACGCGAGGCTCCCGGCGGGCAAGCCGGAATGAGTTCGCGCATCGAAAATTATCTGGGGTTTCCCACGGGACTTAGTGGCGGAGACCTTGCTCGCCGCGCCGTGGTGCAGGCGAAGCGATTTGGTGTAGAGATTCTGTCGCCTCAAGAAGCCGTTGGCATACGCACGGAAGGGTCGTACCGAATAATCAAATTAGCGGATGGAAACGAGATTTCCTGCCACGCGCTCATGATCGCGACAGGCGTGCAGTGGCGCCGACTCGAAGCGCCGGGCGTCGATCGCTTGCAGGGAGCAGGGATCTACTACGGCGGAGGCGCCACGGAAGCCTTGTCCTGCAAAGGTGAGATCGTTTATGTGATTGGCGGCGCGAATTCGGCGGGGCAGGCAGCGATGAATTTTGCGAAGTACGCCGAAAAAGTGTTTATCGTCGTACGCGGAAATTCGCTATCGAGCACGATGTCGCAATATCTGATCGACCAAATCAAAGAAGTGCCCAAGATTCAGCTTTGGGCGAACGCGAGCGTCGCCGAGGCGCACGGCACAACCCATCTCGAAGAGATCTCATTTCTCTGTTCGGATACCAATAAGATTGAGCGTGTGCCGGCGACCGCGATGTTCATTTTTATAGGAGCGCTTCCGAGGACGGACTGGCTAGCGGGTGTCGTCGAGCGCGACGAACGCGGCTTCATTCTCACGGGTCCCGATCTGATACGAGACGGCCAACGACCAAAAGGCTGGCAGCTCGACAGAGATCCCTTTCTGCTGGAGACGAATGTGCCTGGATTGTTTGCGGTAGGCGATGTGCGCCACGGCTCGGTGAAGCGCGTGGCTTCCGGAGTGGGTGAGGGATCGGTTGCCGTTCAATTTATCCATCAATATTTGAGCAAGGTCTAAATGGTCGAAAAAGCTGAACTGCTTCGCGTGCCGGCATTCGCTGATCTGCCCGACGATCAGCTCGACTGGTTCCTCGGCAATTCGCAAGAATTTCATGTGGCGGCAGGGGATAGCTTTATCCGTCAAGGTGATCCAGCTGACTGGATGGTTGTGATTCTCGAAGGCCAGTTTCAGTGGCGTGGTGACGTGGGCGGGGATATTGTCACATATCCAGCGAAAGTCGGCGACGTCACCGGGATCTTACCCTTCTCGCGGATGAAACGGTTCGGCGTAACCTTTCGAGCACTCACTGCGGGGCGGATCCTGAAATTCCCGGCTTCCCTGTTCTCCGAACTCGTACAGAAAATGCCGGAATTGACCGCGCGCCTGGTGGGGTACCTGTCCGACCGGGTTCGAGAAACCACGCGCGTCGAACAGCAGCGGGACAGGCTGGCGTCGCTGGGGAAGCTTTCAGCGGGACTCGCGCATGAGCTCAACAATCCGGCGTCTGCTGCGAAACGTGCGACGAGCCAGTTGCGCGACGTCCTGAAGAAAATACGCGATGCGAGCCACGAATTGGGGAGTCGTGATTTGACGGCGGCGCAGAAAGCTGAAATCGAGAAACTGGAAACTGCATTCGTGCAGAGCGACGAGGTCCCGCCCGATCCGTTAGCTATCAGCGATCTCGAAGAGCAGATCGATTCTTTATTGCGGAGCCACGGCCAGAATGACTTGTGGCAGATGGCAGCAGACCTGGCGCGAAAAAACGTCAAGCCGGAAGCGCTGGAATCGTTGTTCGCGACGCTCGATGCAGACACCGCCCGCGCCGCGCTGGTAAGGATCGCCGCCTCGGTTGAAGTGGCCACTCTGCTGAACGAAATCGAGAGCGGCACGTCCCGCATCTCCGACCTGGTCCGTGCAATTAAAGAATACACATACATGGATCAGACCCCGCTGCAAAACATCGACATCGTAAAAGGCCTGGAAACCACTCTCACCATTCTGAATCACAAGCTCAAGCACGGAGTGGTCGTGGAGCGCGATTACCAAAAAATCCCGCTTCTTGTAAATTCATTTGGCAGCGAGCTCAATCAAGTTTGGACGAATATCATCGACAACGCCATCGATGCGATGAGAGGCGAGGGCAAGCTTCGAGTCCGAACCTATCGCGAAGACAATTGTGTGGTAGTTGAGATAGCCGATAACGGACCGGGAATTTCGCCCGAGGTACAACCGCATATCTTCGAACCTTTCTTTACGACCAAGGGAGTGGGCGAAGGCACTGGCCTGGGCCTCGACACGGTTCAGCGTATCGTGAAGAAGCACAGAGGCAGCATTCAGGTGAACTCGAAACCCGGTGAGACGCGCTTTCAAGTATGGCTCCCGTTGGCAGAGGGTCTGACCTAGGACTCGAGGTTGTAACCTCCCTGTAATATCCCCACCAAATAATAAGCGCCCTTTTCACATTACTTAGGAGTGCCTCCGGCGTGCGAAACTGTCGGCGCCAAATCGCGATCTGGCGCGGCGAATTAATTGAATTCTTGCGGTGAGAAGTGAGGTTATTCAATGAGACGGCCTACCATTCAGATCGCGGTGCTGTCGTCCGTGGCCGCCCTATTCCTCGCCGGCTGCGGTAATGGCAAGAACGACGCGAACGCGGGAGCGCCGCCGCCGCTGAAGGTGGAACGCGCGGAGGATCCGAATGTTTTCCAGGTAGAGCAGCCTGACAAGTTTCCCCTGGTTGCGGCGGTCGAGCATGTGGCGACGTCCCAGTTGACGACGACGGCCACGGTGAATCCGGACATTTCCCGAACGGTTCCTGTTATCTCCTTGGCCGTAGGCCGCGTGGTGGAAATCAAGGCTCGCTTGGGCGACATCGTCCAAAAAGGGCAAGTGCTGCTGCGCGTGCAAAGCGCGGACATTGCCGGAGCCTACTCCGACTATCAAAAAGCGGTGGCGGACGAAAAACTGGCGCGTACGCAGGCGGAGCGGGCGCCGCTGTTGTATGACAAAGGTGCAATCTCTCAGAACGACTTTCAGATTGCGCAAGACGTAGAGGCCAAGGCTCAAGTAGATGTAAAGACCACTGCCGAGAAACTTCGTGTGCTGGGCAATGCCAATCTTGATCAACCGTCTGGGATAGTCGACATCCGCGCTCCAGTGGCAGGAGTTATCACCGATCAGCAAGTGACCAATGCGGCCGGAGTTGCGGGCCTGACCTCGCCCAACCCGTTCACCATCTCGGACCTGACTTACGTCTGGATCCTTTGTGATGTTTACGAAAACGATCTAGCAGCGGTACGCATCGGTGACAAGGCTGACATTCGCCTGAACGCGTATCCGGAAAAAACATTCAGCGGAATCGTCAGCAACATTGGTCCCATTCTTGACCCTAATATCCGCACTGCGAAGGTGAGGATTGAAGTGCGCAATCCAGCCGGCGTTTTTCGACCGGGGATGTTCGCGACGGTCATCTTTCATGGCCAAAAAAAGGAAAGGTTGGCGGCTGTGCCTGCCAACGCAGTCTTGCATCTGCACGATCGTGATTGGGTTTACGTGCCTATTGGCGGCAACAAGTTCAGGCGCGTCGAGGTGAAGGCCGGTGAAATGCTGCCGGGCGAGATGCAGGAAATCCTCTCAGGAGTGGCGGCGGGTCAGCAGGTTATAGCGAATGCGCTCGACTTCCAAAACACGGTGGAACAGTAGTGATCAATGCGCTGGTCGATTTTGCGCTCAACAACCGCTTCATCCTGCTCAGCGTAGCTGTCGTGCTTTTCGTATGGGGCCTTATCGCTTTCAAGAGATTACCCGTGGAAGCGTATCCCGATGTGGCTAACACGTGGGTGCAGGTGATCACGCAGTGGCCCGGTCGCGCGGCAGAGGAGATGGAACAGCAGATCACCATACCGATTGAAATTCAGATGAACGGAGTTCCTCATCTTCAGCACATACGAACCGCGTCGCTCGCGGGATTGTCGGTGGTGAATCTCATCTTTGACGACGATTCAGACAACGACTGGGACCGCCAGAAAGTCCTCGAAAGGCTGTCGGCCGTGACCTTGCCGACCAACGTAACCGCGCAGATCGGGCCTGATTTCAGTCCCATCGGTTCGGTGTATTGGTACACGCTGAAGAGCACGAATCCGAAATACGATCTCATGGAGCTCAAATCGCTTCAGGACTGGACGGTCTCCAAGTACATGAAGGCCGCGCCGGACGTGGTGGACGATTCCTCCTTCGGCGGGTTGACTCGCGAATACCAAGTGCGCGTGGATCCCGACAAACTAGTGGCGTACGGCTTAAGCCTCGCTCAGATTGAACAGCAGTTGACCAACAGCAATGCGAATGCCGGCGGCAGCTTTATCGAGGAAGGCGCTCAGCAGATTAACGTTCGCGCGGTCGGGTTAGTAAGGGATGTGCAGGATATCGAAGAGGTGGTGCTGAAAACGCAGAAGGGCACTCCGATTCGGATCAAGGACGTTGCGGTGGTCACGCAAGGGCCAAAGATTCGCCTGGGGCAGATCGGAAAGGCGATCCATCGCGCCGATGGCGTGGTGGTAGACGATAACGATGTGGTGGAAGGGATTGTGTTCATGCGCAAGGGCGCCGACACGGCGGCAACGATGGATGGGATTCACGCCGCCGTGCGGAAGCTCAACGACCACATACTGCCGCCGGGAGTGAAGATCGTCCCGTACCTGGATCGCGACGATCTGGTGCACTACACGACGCACATGGTGCTGCACAATCTTGGCGAGGGAATGATCCTGGTGGTGATCATTCTCTTTATGTTCCTGGGAAATGTGCGTGGCGCGCTGATCGTTTCGTTTACGATACCGTTCTCCTTACTCTTTGCGTCGATTTGTCTGGACCTGCGGCACATTTCCGCGAACTTGCTTTCCTTAGGCGCGCTGGATTTCGGGATGGTTGTGGATGGCGCGGTGGTGATGATTGAAAACATCGTCCGCCATCTGAATCGTCCCGAGAGGCACAACCTCACCCCCATGGACCGCATTCGTGAAGCGGCTCACGAAGTGCAGCGGCCCGTGTTCTACGCGATCGCCATTATTATCACGGCGTATCTGCCGATCTTTACTCTGCAGAGCGTTGAAGGAAAATTGTTTAAGCCGATGGCCTGGACGGTGGCGTTCGCTTTGCTCGGCGCGTTGATCTTCTCAATGCTGGTGGCTCCGGCGTTGGCGAGCCTTCTCTTCAGCTCAGGGGTGAAGGAATGGAATAACCCCTGATGGGCTACCTGACGGTTCATTACAGAAAAGCGGTGACATGGACTATCCGCCACCGGCCTATCACGGTGAGCGCCGCGGCCATCCTGTTTGCGTTCGCGATGTTCTTAGGCTTTAGCGGAGTGATCGGCTCGGAATTTCTGCCGCATTTGGACGAAGGCGCTATTTGGGTTCGTGGCACTCTGGCGCCGAGCACCGGGCCCACTGAGAGCGCGCGTGTTGCGGAGAGGGCACGACAGGTGCTGGCATCGTTTCCTGAAGTCCCGCAAGTGGTCAATCAGATTGGCCGTCCGGATGACGGAACGGACACGACCGGATTCTTTGACATGGAATTCTTCGTTGACCTTCTGCCGAAGGACAAATGGCGGCCCGTGTTTCATCAAGACAAGGATGCATTGATCGCGGCGATGGATCGCGAACTGGAGAAAATACCGGGAGTATTTTGGGGATTCTCAGCCGATTTCGGACAACCTGGAAGAGGCTGTGAGCGGCGTGAAGGGTGCGCTCGCAGTGAAGATTTATGGAGATGACCTGAAGACGCTGGAAGGAAAGGGAGATGAAATTGTCAACGTGATGCGAAATATAAAGGGGGTGGAGGATCTGGGGATATTTCGCCTCCTTGGCCAGCCGAACCTCAATTTCGAAGTGGATCGCGAACAAGCCGCGCGCTTTGGCATCAACGTCTCTGGTGTTCAAGATGCGATTCAAACGGCAGTCGGAGGCGGTGCGCTTACGCAGGTGCTGATTGGGGAACAACGGTATGACCTAGTGCTGCGTTACTTGCCTCAATACCGGGACACGAGAGAAGCGATTGAGAGGATTCGCCTTCTCTCACCCACCGGCGAGCGTGTCTCGCTGGCTCAATTGACGAAGAGCAGCGTGACGGATGGTGGTTCGGAGATTTACCGAGAGGCAAACTCGCGATATGTGGCCGTGAAATTCAGCGTGCGCGGAAGAGATTTGGGCAGCACGGTGGAAGAAGCGATCAAGAAGGTAAGTGCCAACGTGAAATTGCCGCAGGGTTACACGATTGACTGGGCGGGCGAATATGAAAGCCAGAAGCGCTCGCAACGACGGCTGATGCTTGTGCTGCCGGTGACGATTGTGGCGATCTTCGTGATCCTGTATGCGATGTTTACTTCCGTGAAGTGGGCTCTGCTGATTCTGACGAACGTGGCAATGGCGCCGCTGGGAGGCCTCTTGGCCTTGCTTGTTACGCGCACGAACCTTAGCGTCTCGTCGGGCGTTGGGTTTCTTGCGCTTTTTGGTGTGTCGGTGCAGACCGGCGTGATCATGGTGGAATATATCAATCAACTTCGGGCTCGAGGATATACGATTGATGACTCCGCCGCGGAAGGTGCTGTGCTACGGCTTCGACCCATCATGATGACGATGCTTGTCGCCACTTTGGGCCTGCTCCCCGCTGCGCTGTCACGCGGAATCGGATCTGATTCGCAGCGACCTTTTGCAATCGTGATTGTGGGAGGCCTTCTCTCCAACCTTATGATAGGCATCTTTCTTTTGCCTACTTTGTATACGTGGTTTGCGCGCGAAGACGATGAGCTTCCCGCGGCGGAGGCGGCGGACGCGGTGTAGAGATATAGAATAGAGCGAACTTATCGGTCAACGGTCGCTTTACGAGATTGCGAGAATTCGACAATGAAAAAAACTGAGGTTTGCGCGCGCATCAAGGAACTAGGCATCATACCGGCGGTTCGTGTTTGTTCTGCCGCGGACGCCCACTTCGCAGCCGAATCGGTAGCAGGAGGCGGAATACCCATTGTGGAAATCACAATGACCGTGCCCGAGGCGGTTGAGCTCATTTCCCATCTCGTTCATCACCATCAAAAAATGATCGTCGGCGCCGGAACCGTCCTCGATACGGAAACAGCTCGGCGCTGCGTCGATGCAGGGGCAAGTTTCTTGACGGCTCCCGGATTCGACCAGGCAATTGTGGAATTTGCCGTCAAGGACGAGATTGCAGTTCTTCCGGGCGCCCTAACACCCACGGAAGTGGTCACAGCATGGAAGGCGGGTTCGGACTTCGTCAAAGTGTTTCCTTGCGCTCAGGTGGGGGGCGAGAAATACATCAAGGCTTTGACGACTGCGTTACCGCAGATATCATTGATCGCAGCAGGAGGCGTAAATCAGCAGAATGCGGCTGGTTTCATCCTGGCGGGGGCGGCCGCGATTGGGGTCGGTACCGAATTGATCCCGCCTGGCGCCATCGAGCGGCGCGAAGTAGACCGAATTCAAGAACTATCGCATCGCTTCCTCGGTTTCGTGAGTGACGCGCGTGAGCGATTGGCCCAGCAAAAAGGGAGCACCACTACCACCAAGACTGACTTCAGGAAGCTTCACAAGACCCTCGCGCGATAACGAGAGCTCACCGAGAAACCATAGACGCTAGACAGCGCGACCGATGCCCGGCATGTCGCTGCCGCGGCCTTCTGGAGTTTCGCGCAAACCTCAGCAGTTGATCGGAAATGGAAGATACGTACTCGCGGCTACTTCCTGAAGTTCGCTAGATTTTCGGGGTCGGCATCGTCCATGTTGCTGGATGCATTTGTAGGTGTGGAACCTGCAAACGGTAATAGGTGCAGCCGGGCAAGGCTCGCAATTCGAAATCGACTGCCTCGGAGACACTGTCCATCAGCACCGGCACAATCTCTTTCGCCCAACCGAGCAGGCCCCAGTCCTTGGCTGAAGCGTAAGTGATCTGGTCCTGCCGGTCGCCGGTTCCGACGGAAACAACAGTGAATGCGAGTGCCTCGGGATACAAGCGAACGCGCTTCTGCGTAAGCGGCCATGGAAGGATTGTTGACGAAGACACCGCCATCGACCAGAGCGTAATCCTCGTCGCCGCGCGTCAGATGGAGAGGAGGAAAGAACGTGGGCGCAGCAGAGGTGGCTCTCGCGATGTCGGTCAGAGGCCAGTTGTAGGTGGGGTCGGATGCGATCTTGTGGCTCTGAAGAAGAATGGAAGCTGACCCTGCAAATCGTAGCTGGAAATCAAGAGGGGAGTGAGAGCCGATTTAAATTCTGCGTCGCCGAAGAATTGATCGAGCGCAGATTCCAGAGCGTCGGGAGAATATTTCGGGAGAAACACCTGGCGTTCGGGCGTGATGACATTTTTTCGGAAGATTGCGGGGCCATTTTGAACGTAGAGATCGAGAAGCTCATCTAGGAGAGAAGGGCCCATTGTATTTGCAGCCAGTGCCGATCCCCAGGGCGATGATGCCGCCCGGAAGGAAGCAAATCGAGCGGTTTGGGTCGATGCTGAGAATCGTCTCTCGGCATAATCAGAGCGGCATGATTCCGTGAGTTCCGCACCGTCAATGGCCAAGACTTTTATGGAGGGCATCGGTGCTTCTGATTGCGGACAGATTAGTGTTGTGGGCCGATACTATAATCGAGGAGTTATATTGTAAAGAAGTTTAATATGAGGTAAAGATCGACGGCACTTATTCGTCATGCAAGTCCGGATGGTGAGTCTTCACGTGATATCGCCCCGAATGAAATATCAGCGGCTCGCCTTGTCGCCAGCGGTAGTGAATCACTTCACCGAGGAAGATCATGTGGTCGCCTCCCTTGAATTTCCGAACCACTCGGCAGACAAAGTGAGCTGTGGCCCCTTTCAGCAGCGGGCAGCCTTCGACACTATCGTTGCAGTCAATTTCTGCGAACCGATCTGTGAGCTGCGCTGCAAATCGGCGCGAGAGATGGTGCTGGTCCGCCGCGAGGACATTTATCGCAAAGTGGCGCGCTTTGGTGAAATCTGAATACTCGGTGGAGGCTTTTCCCAGGCTCCACAGCACCAGCGGCGGATCGAGAGAAACAGATGCGAATGAATTCACGGTGAGCCCGATACATCGGCCACGCTTGGTGCGCCCGGTTACGATCGCGACGCCCGTGGCAAATTGGCCCAGGGCGTTGCGAAAATCCCGGTGGTCGAATTTGTGCGACCGTTTCACGGCTGATTCTTGATTATCTCACCGCCCTTCATCACGAAGCGAATGTGCTCGAGAATGGAGACGTCCGCGACGGGATCGCCATCCACTGCGACGATGTCCGCGAATTTCCCGGGCTCCAGCGTGCCAACGCGATCAGACCAGCCCAAGAGATCGGCGGCATTCACTGTGGCAGCCTGGATTGCAACGAGCGGAGGCAGTCCCATTTTGACCATCGTGGCGAACTCGCCTGCATTCATTCCATGAGGGTAAACGGCTGCATCCGTGCCGAAGGCGATCTTCACTCCTTCTTTGAATGCGTGCGAGAGATTCTGTTTCGCGATAGGCAGCACCATATTCATTTTGTCCGTCATGCTTTGTGTGAAGCCGAGATGCTGGTAATTAGCGAGCAGCCAGTCTTCGAGAAAGACTGTGGGCACCAGGTAAGTGCCGCGCTGTTTCATGAGTGCGATGTCTTCGTCATTGATGTAGCTGCCGTGCTCGATGGAGTCGACTCCGGCGAGGACCGCATTTTTAATTCCGAGCGCACCATGCGCATGGGCCGCGACTTTGCGGCCGAGGCCGTGCGCGGTGTCGACGATGGCCTTCATTTCTTCAGGGCTGTATTGCTCGAGCGCGGGATTATCGCCTTCCGAAAGCACGCCCCCGGTAGATGCTGGTAATTGGCGAGTAGCAGTCTTCGAGAAAGACTGTGGGCACCAGGTAAGTGCCGCGCTGCTTCATGAGCGCGATGTCTTCGTCATTGATATAGCTGCCGTGCTCGATGGAATCGACCCCGGCGAGCACCGCGTTTTTAATTCCGAGCGCACCGTGCGCATGGGCAGCGACTTTGCGGCCGAGGCCGTGCGCGGTGTCGACGATGGCTTTCATTTCTTCGGGGCTGTATTGCTCGAGCGCGGGGTTGTCGCCTTCTGAAAGCACGCCGCCGGTAGCCATGAACTTGATGAGATCCGCGCCATATTTGATGTTCTCGCGCACCTTGGTCATCACGCCGTCTACTCCATTGGCGACGCCTTCGTCGGAATAGTTAAATTGCGGCGCGAGGAAATTTTCGTCGCCATGGCCGCCAGTGATGCTGAGCGCAGGGCCAGAAGCGAGCATGCGCGGGCCGGGAACGTCGCCATCATTGATGGCATCGCGCAGGGCGATATCCGCATACCCTTCCGCACCCACGTTGCGAACCGTTGTGAAACCGGCTTCCAGCGTAACGCGCGCATTGTGCGCTCCGTACAGCGCGGAGCGAGGATAGGACGTGTGCAGGCCGCGCGGGCCCGCTAACCACGGAACAAAAGTAAGGTGTGTGTGGCAATCGATCAATCCGGGAAGCACGGTGAGATTCGAGAGGTCGATGGTCTTGGTGCCAGCAGGCAGCTGTTTATTAATGTCAGCAGGCTTACCTATGGCTTTGATCTTGCCGTCTTGAATCCAGATGAGCTGGTCGGACGCGTAGGTTCCTGTGCGCACGTCGAGGATTTTGCCTGCGTGGACTGCAACGGACGCCGGCGCGCTGGGTCTTGGTTCCTGAGAGCGTGTCGCGCTGACGGTAGAAATTAGAAGGCAAAGCAAAATTACGAAGCGTTTCATTTCGATCCTCCGAATTTGCGCGATTCGATCCTCGTTAAGGTCAGGCACAAGAAACGCGCGCCGCGCATTGTATCTCTACTGAGCAGAAGGCGCTCAGGACAATTCACAAAGTTAATCGGTTGCATCGCCTAATTTGATTTTTGCTTGACAGGCGGCACAGCGAATGTATGATTATACAGTGCGTTGCATAATCACGCATAAGGTTGGATGAGCGTACAAAAACGATACCGGCAAGGACAGATTCTGAAGCTCCTCGCGGCTCATGCCGTGGCGAGCCAGGACGAGCTGCGCCGTCAACTCGGGCACATCGGCATGCGCGTGACGCAAGCGACGCTCTCGCGCGACTTGCGCGAATTGCGGCTGGTGAAGACTGCTGAAGGCTACCGGCCACTCTCTGCCGCGGCGGCGGAAGAAGCTGCGCCGCAAGCTACATTAGGGCGGGCGCTCAAGGAATTCTTGCTGGATATTCGCCCGGCGCAAAATATGCTCGTGCTGAAAACTCCTCCGGGCGGCGCACAGCCGCTGGCCGCGGCGGTGGATTCAGAACGCTGGAAAGAAATTGTCGGAACACTCGCCGGCGACGACACGGTTCTTCTGATTACTCCCTCCCGGGGCGCTCGGGCAGCGGTGCAAAAGCGCGTGGAGGAACTGCTCCGATGAACGACCCTTTACGGGTCGCCGTCGTCGGAGCAACGGGCTACGCGGGATATGAGCTGGCCCGGCTCCTTCTTCGGCATCCCAAAATCGATAAGCCGACATTCTATCTGCGCGATGGGAACGCCAACGTGCGCTGCCTGACGGAACTCTACCCGCAACTTCGCGGATGGGGCGAAGCACCATGCAAACCGCTATCGGTCGCAGCAATCGCGAAGAGCGGTGCGGAAGTGGCGTTTCTTTCGACGCCGCACGAAGCATCGCTGGAGCTCGTACCGGAGCTGCTTGCGGCAAATCCGAAATTGCGGATCGTGGATTTGAGCGGAGCGTTCCGTTTTCGCGAGCCCGAGACATTTGAGAACTGGTACAAACTCGCCCCGGCCGCAAGAGAAATTCTGCAAGAAGCGGTGTACGGGCTTCCTGAGTTGTATGCGGATTCATTGCCGGCAGCCCGACTCGTCGCCAATCCCGGATGCTACCCAACTTCGGTGATTCTGGGGTTGCGGCCGCTCGTCGAAGCCGGATGGATCGACGCGGCGCGCGGGATCGTTTGTGATTGTAAATCAGGCGTAAGCGGCGCAGGAAAAGAGCCGAAGCGCGAGACTCATTTCGTCGAGGTGAACGAAAATTTTCGTGCGTACGGTTTATTCACGCACCGGCACACGCCGGAAGTTGCGGAACATCTGGGGCTCGCGGAGCGCGATTTCGTTTTCACGACCCACTTGCTGCCGGTCGAGCGCGGAATTCTTTCCACTTTGTATGTGTGGTTGAAGCCGACGCGCAATGCGGAGGAAGTCGAAACGCTCTACCGAAAATTTTATGCGGAGCGGCCGATGGTGCGAGTGCTGCCGGCGGGGCGTTTGCCGGAGCTGCAGCATGTCGCGCATACAAATTTCTGCGACGTCGGATTCGCGCTGGATGCGAAAGGCGAGCGGTTAGTGATTGTGTCCTGCCTCGACAATCTTGGAAAAGGCGCGGCGGGACAGGCGGTGCAAAATCTAAACGGGATGTTCGGATATCCCGAAACGGCGGGATTGATATGAGGCTGTTGATAAAAATCGCGGGCGCGCTGCTCGAACAGCGAAGAGAACGTGCAAAGAATTGCGCGACAGATCGCGGAGCTCGCGCGCGCCGGCCACGAGATGCTGATCGTACACGGCGGCGGGAAAATTTTTACGGCGACTCTGGCGCGCATGGGAATCGAAAGCACGTTTCGTGAGTGGTTTGCGCGTGACGGATCGCGAGACGCGCGACGTGGCAGTAATGGTTTTTGGCGGATTACTCAATAAGCGGCTGGCTGGGGCAATTTCGCTCGCAGGTCAGCCGGCGGTGGGAATTTCGGCGTCCGACGCGGCTTGCTTTCTGGCTGAACCGATGCAAATCGGTGAAAACGAACGGAGCCTCGGGTTTGTTGGTTACCTGACGGGCGTGAATCTCGATTTTCTGCGTGCGCAGTGGCGCGCTGGAATTGTGCCGGTGGCTTCGTGCCTGGGGCTGGGAGCAGACGGCGAAATTTATAATATCAACGCCGACCACATGGCTGCGGCTGCCGCCGAATTTATCCACGCCGACCGGCTAATTTTCCTGACGGATGTGGCCGGAGTACTTGATGGCGACAAGGTGTTGCGGGCGGTGCGTGGAGGCGAAATCGAAGACATGATCCGGCGCAACAAAGTTTCGGGCGGAATGATTCTGAAACTCGAAGCGGCAAAGCGGGCGCTTTCGGCGCGGCGTAGCGGAAGTGCGAATTGTTGGCGGCACCGCTCCACGCGCGCTCTTGAACGCTGCGAATGCGGTGCGCTGCTCAGGGACCCGCGTGCTGCCGGTGCTGAGGGCTTCGGCGGCAAAAGCCGCACAAGGAACGGCGCGATAGAAATGGCTAAAAATAAAATAGCGGCGAAGGGCGGGTTATCGGCATCACGTGCGCGTGCGGACGAAGCGCGCCACTTGATGAATACCTATAAGCGGCCGCCAATCGTATTCACGCGGGGCCGCGGGTGCCGCGTGTACGACTCGAGTGGACGAGAGTATTTGGATTTTCTCGCCGGTATTGCGGTGAATGCGCTCGGGCATGCACATCCGCGTCTTGTGCGCACGATTCGACGCGAAGCAGGGCGGGCGATTCACACTTCGAACCTGTTTCACAATCCTTTTCAAGGGCCGCTGGCAAAAAAGCTCGCGCAGTGGTCAGGACTCGACCGCGTGTTCTTCACGAACAGCGGGACAGAAGCCATCGACGGAGCTCTCAAGCTCGCTCGAGCGTATGCGAACGCAAAGGCCAGCGCGGGCGGCAGTGGCAATAGCAGCGTCGCGAAAAAGACGCGGATTCTCGCGCTCGAGAATTCGTTTCATGGGCGCACGTTCGGCGCCGTTTCCATCACGTACCCGGCAAAATATCGCGAACCCTTTGCTCCGCTCGTTCCCGGCGCGGAATTCGTAAAATTCAACGATGTAGCCGATCTCGAAGCGCAAGTTTGATGAATCCGTGTGCGCGATTGTTGTGGAAACGATCCAGGGCGAGGGTGGGATTTTTCCGGTGAGCCAGGAATTTTGGCAGCGCGCACGCGAACTCGCCACGCAGCACGATGCTGCGTTGATCGCCGACGAGATTCAATGCGGCCTTGGCCGTACCGGCCGATACTTTCGCATATCAGGCGCTCGGCTCGCTTCCCGATGTGGTCGCCGTAGCGAAGCCTCTGGCAGGCGGATTGCCGCTGGGCGCTTTTATCGCGAACGAGAAATTTGCGGCAGCCTTTACACCAGGAATGCACGGTACCACCTTCGGCGGCGGGCCACTTGTTTGTGCTGCAGCGCTTGAATTCCTTACCGTCGTGGAAGAGGAAAAGCTGCTTGCAAATATTCGCGAGCGCGGCGCGGAACTGCGTTCTGGTATTGAAAAACTCGCCGGCAAATTCGATTTCATCCGCGAAGTCCGCGGCGAGGGCTTGATGCTGGGCGTTGACCTGTCCGTGGATGGCGCGCCGTTCATCGCGGAAGCGCTGCGAAGCGGGCTGATCATGAATTGCACGCACGAGCATATTTTGCGGCTTCTTCCCGCCTTCATTATCAAGCGGCGCGATGTGGCCGAGTTTCTCGCGAAATTCGAAGCGGTGCTGGCGCGAACAGCGAAGTCGTTGGAGAAGTCTCGATCAAAAACACAAAAAACCGAAACGCATGCGCAGCCGATGACCGTGGCTGCAGCGAGGTAAAAATGAACGCAACCGCAACAACACTCACACTCACAAACGATCTCCTGACCGGAATGGAATGGGGGCCTGCGCAGGTGCGCGAACTCTTCCACCTGGCGGCGGACATCAAAGCGCGGCCGGATCGCTATCGCGGCGCGCTCGAAGGAAAGTTTCTGGCGATGATTTTCGAAAAGCCGTCGCTGCGTACCCGCGTGACGTTCGAGGTGGGAATTGCAAGCCTGGGCGGCGCATCGGTGTTTCTTGACCATACGGCAACACGGCTTGGGGCGCGCGAATCCATTCGCGACGTAGCAAAGAACCTCGAGCGAATGGTTCACGGAATCGTCGCGCGCGTATTTTCGCAGGAGTCTCTGGATGGCTTGGCGGAGCACGGTCGGATTCCTGTGATCAACGCGCTTTCCGATCGCTTTCACCCGTGCCAGGCGCTATCGGACTTCTTTCACGCTCGAGGAACGCTTCGGCGGACTGCGCGGCCTGAAATTCGCATATGTCGGCGACGGAAACAATGTGTGCCATTCGCTGCTCACGATTGCGGCACGCGTCGGGGCGCACATTCGCGTGGCGACGCCAGTTGGGTACGAGCCAGACGCAGCGGTTGTAGCCGAAGCAAAACGAGTGGCGCGCGAGACGCGCGGAAAAATCGAAATTATGCGCTCTGCCGAAGATGCGGTCGCAGGCGCGCAGGCGATTTACACGGACGTGTGGGCGAGCATGGGGCAAGAAGAAGAATCGGCGGCGCGCGAACTCGCGTTTGCCGGTTACCAGGTGAATGAAGGTTTATTGTCGCAGGCGGCTTCGGACGCCGTCTTCATGCATTGCCTGCCGGCGCATCGTGGTTCAGAGGTGACGGAAGGCGTGATCGATTCGGAACGCTCAATCGTGTTCGATCAATCAGAAAACAGGCTGCACGTGCAGAAAGCGATTCTGCTCACGCTGCTGAATTAAGAAATTCGCGGTCGCAACCGCGCGAGGAGAAGGAATTGGCGAAGAAAGTTGTGTTGGCGTATTCCGGAGGGCTTGATACCTCCATCATTATTCCCTGGCTGAAGGAAACTTACGGCTGCGAAGTGATCGCCATGATCGGCGATCTGGGCCAGCGCGAGGATTTGGAAGGTGCGCGCAAAAAAGCGCTCGCAACCGGTGCGAGCGCAGCATACGTGGAAGATCTGCGCGAAGAATTCATCACCAGATTCATCTGGCCGACATTGCGTGCGGGCGCCGTTTACGAGCACAAATACCTGCTCGGAACTTCCTTCGCGAGGCCATTGCTCGCGCAGCGCCAGGTGGAATTGGCAAAGAAGCTGGGGGCCGACGCGCTGGCGCACGGCTGCACGGGAAAAGGCAACGACCAGGTTCGCTTTGAGCTTGCGGCCAAGGCGCTGGCGCCGGAGTTGAAAATCATCGCGCCCTGGCGCGAGTGGAAGATCAACTCGCGTGAAGACGCTATCGCATATGCTCGCGAGCACAATGTTCCCGTAGAGCAGACGACCAAAAATATTTACAGCCGCGATCGCAATATATGGCACTTGAGCCATGAAGGCGGAGTTCTCGAAGATCCAGCGAACGCGCCAGAAGAATCGATGTGGCAATGGGTAATTTCGCCGGCCAAGGCTCCCGATCAGCCAACGACAGTAGAAATCGGTTTCGACGCCGGAGTTCCGGTTTTCGTGAACGGCAAGAAGCTCGGCGCGGTCGCGCTCATCGAACAATTGAATGAAATCGCGGCGGCGAATGGCGTGGGACGAATGGAGATGGTCGAAAACCGCCTCGTGGGAATCAAGTCGCGCGGCGCGTACGAAACGCCGGGTGGCACTCTTCTGATCGCAGCGCACCGCGAACTCGAGTCGCTGTGCCTGGATCGCGAGACGGCTCACTACCAGCAGATGCTCGCGTTGCGCTATGCCGAAATGGTCTATTACGGAATGTGGTTTACGCCCCTGCGCGAATCGCTCGACGCGTTCTTCGCGAAATCGCAGGAGCGCGTCACGGGCAGTGTCGGCTTGACGCTTTTCAAGGGCAATCTGAGCGTGGCGTCGCGGCGTTCACCTTTCTCGCTGTATCGCACGAATTTGGCAAGTTTCACGATGACCGGCTACAACCCGAAAGACGCCGAGGGCTTCATCAACCTCTTCGCGCTGCCGATCACCGTGCCGCAGGAAACTGAGATTCGCCGCAAAGCCGAGGCCGGATGAGCAGCGCTCCCGAACAGAAAAAAGAACAGAAGATGTGGGGCGGGCGGTTCGAAAGCGGCCCGGACGCGTCCTTCTACGAGTTCGAGCGTTCGTGGCAATTCGACCGCCGCTTGCTGCCGCAGGAGCTTGCGCTCGACCGCGCGTGGGCGCGCGCGATTGCTGCGGCCGGCATTCTCAGCGATGAAGAATGCGCAGCGAATCGTCCGCGCACTTGACGAAATCGAGCGCCGCGCAAAATCCGAACCTGCATGGCTTGACGCTTCGAACGCGGAGGACGTGCACCATTTCGCCGAAAGCGCGCTCATCGAAAAGCTAGGCCCGCTCGGAGCGAAATTGCATACCGGCCGCAGCCGCAACGAAATGGTCGCGACCGAGTTCCGCATGTACGTGAAAGACGCCGCACTCGAAATCCAGCGGGCGATTGCGGCTCTCGCGCGCGCCACAGCTGGGCAAGCTGAAAAGAATATGGGCGTGCCGATGCCGGGTACGACGCACATGCAGCACGCGCAGCCGTTGCTGCTCTCGCACTGGCTGCTGGCACATGGCGAAGCATTCGTCCGCGACGCGGAGCGCCTCAAAGCTGCTGCAGCGCGCGCGGACTTGTGCCCTCTGGGATCGGGAGCCCTCGCCGGTTGCGCGTTTCCACTCGATCGCAAAGCCCTGGCACGTGATCTGGGATTTTCGGGCATAACCGCCAATAGCTTAGACGCGGTAAGCGATCGCGATTTCGCGCTCGAATTTCTCTTCGCGCTCACACACTGGCCATGCATCTCTCGCGCCTGGCTGAGGACATGGTGCTGTTTGCGACGCCTGAATTTGGCTTCATCGAGTTGCCGGATGAGTTTTCGACCGGTAGCAGCTTGATGCCGCAGAAGAAAAACCCCGATGCATGGGAGCTGATTCGCGGAAAAACAGGACGGATTTACGGCTCGTTGTTCTCATTGCTGACTACGTTCAAAGGCCTGCCTTCGAGTTATCAGCGCGACTTGCAGGAAGATAAAGAAGCGCTCTTTGCCGCCCACGATCAGGCACTGGCAATGACGCAGATCGCCGCAGCTACGCTCGCGGCTACGAAATTCAACGAAACGCGTCTACGCGAAGCCGCGCAGGATCCTGCACTTGTCGCAACCGAGCTCGCAGATTATCTCGTGGCGTGCGGTGTTCCATTTCGCGAGGCACATGAGGTGGTGGGCAAAGTGCTGCGCGCGGCGGAGCAGGAAGGCAAATCGATTCGCGAGATGCCGATCGAGCGGCTCAAGGAGTTTTCTCCAGCGTTCGGCCGCGATTTATCGACCGTGCTTACGCTCGAGTCGGCGCTCGCACGCCGAGCAGTAGCCGGAGGAACCGCGCCAGCTGCGGTTCGCGCCGCCCTTAGCGAATTTAAGGCGCGGCTTGAGAAAATCGAGGAAGGCCAATGAAGGCGCGACGAGCCAGACTTTCAGATGTTCGCGCGATCTTTGAATTGATCGCCGGGTACGCCCAGCAGGGATTGCTCCTGCCTCGCGCCGAAGATGAAATTCGCGCGGAACATAAGCCATTTCCTGGTGCATGAAGATAAGAAGCGCGTTGTGAGTTGTGTGGCCCTTGAAAGCTACGGCGCAGATCTGGCGGAAATCCGCTCGCTCGCCGTCGATCCGGAGCTTCGCGGGCGGCGCGCTGGCACAAAGTTGCTGGAGTTTGCGCTCGGGGAAGCGCGCCGAAGGGGGATCGCGCGGGTTTTCGCTGTAACGCATGCGCCGGAATTCTTTGTGCGTCAGGGTTTTGAGCCAACCTCGCGGCACACACTGACTGAAAAAGTGGAACGGGATTGCCGCACATGCCCGAAGCGGCGTTCCTGCCAGTTGGTTGCGGTGGTCGCCACCGTGATTCCCGAACGCATCGCTCTGCCGATTCTCGCTGATTCGGCCACTCCTGTTTCGGCAGCATGACTCTCTCCGTAACAGCGTCACATATTCCTCGCGGCTTCTCGTTTTCCTCCGTCGCCTGCGGATTGAAGAAATCGGGACTCGATCTCGGGCTTCTTGTGAGCGAAACGCCAGCGGTGGCTGCTGCGATGTTCACGACCAATCGCGTGCAGGCCGCCCCGGTTCGTCTGTCGCAAAGCTATCTGCGGCGGTCGCGCAGAAACATGCGAGCGGTGGTCGTGAATTCCGGCAACGCGAATTGCTGCACCGGCTCGGATGGATACGCCGCCTCGGAGGCGACGTCTCGGAAAGTGTCGCAGGAGTTGGCGGCGCTCGATCCTTCGCAGGTTCTGGTGTGCTCAACCGGGGTGATTGGTCTGCCGCTGCGCGTCGAGAAGATCCTGAAGGCGGTGCCAGATTTGGTCCGCGCGCGAAGCGGTAAAGCCGAAGCCTTCGCGCAATTCACACGGGCGATCATGACCACCGATACTCGCCCGAAGTGGGCGGCGGCGAATTGCCGCATCGGCGGAAAAACTGTCCGGATTCTGGGTTGCTGCAAGGGCGCCGGAATGATTCAGCCCAACATGGCGACGATGCTGGCCTTCCTTGCGACGGACGCCGCGATTTCGCCGTCACTCCTTTCGCGAGCGCTGCGAGGCGCCGTTGCCGGCACATTCAATGCGATCACGGTGGATGGCGACACCTCGACGAACGATACAGTAGCAATTCTTGCAAACGGCGAGAGCGGCGCGCGAAAGATTGCAAGCGCTAACGCCGATTTCAAAACCTTCTGCGCCGCGCTCGAAAAGGTCTGTCGCACACTCGCGTTAAAAATTGTCGAAGATGGCGAAGGAGCGCAACGCGTGATCGAAATCGAAGTGCGAGGAGCGCCGTCGGATCGCGCTGCCACTCAAATCGCGCGCACGATCGCGAACTCACCCCTCGTAAAAACGGCTCTGGCCGGCGCCGATCCCAACTGGGGCCGAATCCTCGCGGCTGCAGGACGGGCCGGCGTACCGTTCGACTTCGAGCTCGTGGATATCAAGCTCGCAGGAATTCTCGTCTGCCGGCGAGGTGGCGAGCATCCATTTTCCGAGCGCGTAGCGCACAAAAAGATGCTCGCGAAATACGTGCCGATCGTAGTGGATATGCATTCCGGCAAGGGCACCGCGCGCATGTGGACCTGCGATTTTACGGGCGAGTACGTCAACATCAACGCGAGCTACCGCACTTAGCCGCCAAGCTAGCCTTCCCAATTCCAGTCCGCATACGTCTCGCGCAGCTTCAGCTTTAGCAGCTTGCCGACCGACGTGCGCGGAAGCTCGTTACTGAAAACAAAGGCATCCGGAAGCTGCCACTTCGCAAATTTCGCAGCAAGAAATTCGCGCAATTCTTCCGGTGTCACCCGCGCGCCATCTTTCACCACTACGACCGCAAGCGGACGCTCCTGCCATTTCGGGTGCGCAACGCCAATCACGGCCGCCTCGCGCACGCTGGGATGTCCCATCAATTCATTCTCCAAATCCACCGAGCTAATCCATTCGCCGCCTGATTTAATGAGATCCTTGCTGCGATCCACAATTTTGACGTAGCCCTCGGAATCAATCGTCGCGATGTCTCCCGTCTTGAACCACCCGTCGCGGGTCCAGCGATCCGCAGTCTCCGGCGCTTCAAAATAACTCGCTGCCACCCACGGCCCGCGAATTTCCAGTTCGCCAAACGTCACTCCGTCGCGCGGAGCTTCGCCCTCGAGCCGCATCACGCGGACTTCGACAAACGGCGCCGGCAATCCTTGCTTCACGCGAATCTTGTATTTTTCGTCCTCGGAGCCATGAGCCAGTGTGGACTTGAGCGTACCGGTGGTCGCAAACGGAGTGGTTTCCGTCATGCCCCAGAGATGCGTGATACGGAAGCCAAATTTGTCCATGCGCCGAAGCAGCGTTTCCGGCACGGCCGATCCGCCGCACGTGATGCGGACGGGATGATTGATTTTCCAGCGCCCCGGCTCCTTTTCAAGCGCCAAAAGCACACCGAACCACACGGTGGGCACAGCCGTCGCGATCGTGACTTTTTCCTGTTCGATCAAATCGAGCAGGCTTTCGGCGTCGAGATGCGGCCCCGAGAAAACCATCTTCGCGCCCACCATCGTCGCAGTAAACGGGACACCCCACGCGTTCGCGTGAAACATCGAGGACGCAGGAAGCACCACCTCGTTGTGGTTTATTGCGAATGCATCTTCCAGGCACTGCGCGAAACTGTGAAGCACAAGCGCGCGATGCGAATAGACCACTCCTTTCGATTTGCCGGTCGTGCCGGACGTGAAACACATCGCCGCCGCTTCATTCTCCTCAAGCACCGGATATTCAAATTCATCGTCGGCAGCACTGAGCAAGTCTTCGTAGCTTTCATACTGTCGCGGAACCGGTTGCCCGCTGAACGGCACCACAAACACGCGCTCAAAATGCACCTGAGAGCGAATCGATTCGTAGATGGGAAGGAGAACGTCGTCAACGATCAGATAGCGATCGCGCGCGTGGTTGGCGATGTAAGCAAGCTCGTTGGCATGCAGCCGAAGATTCAGCGTATGGAGCACGCCACCGGAAGCCGGTATGCCGAAGTATGCTTCGAGATGCGATGAGTGATTCCACATCAGCGTGGCGACGCGGTCGCCTCGAGCAAGTCCGGCCAATTCCAAGGCGCGAGCCAGGCGTCGAGCGCGTCGATAGATCAGCGCCATAATTCGTGCGCGCGATTGTTCGGTCGGGCAGGCGCGAAACGATTTCCACCTGTCCGTAAAGTTTTCCAGCACGCTCGAGAATAGGCACGAGCGTGAGTGGAAAGTCCATCATTGTTCCAAGCATGGAAATCTCCGCAGCGCTTGGGCGCATCGTACCACCGATGCCGAGGCTCGGTCTGTTCAGACTTATTCGAACTGGACAAAAGGCCGGCTTCGAGCTCGCTCTGCCCCCGATCGGCTTGACGTCCTTTCCGGACGACGGCGTTATTGACTGCGGGGGATAGTTGCCGCAAGATGCTCGTGCGTTCCTGGGGACATCCTGGCCGGTCTATAGGAAAGTGGCTTTTTACAGCCGGATAAGGGCAAGGTTTGCATTCCTCAGTTTCGCTGATGTGTCCCGCGCTTGCAGGGACCAGGAGAACGGCCGTGAAGAAATTGTACGTTGGGAACCTGTCGTTCAAAGCAACAGAAGAGCAGGTGCAGGCGCTGTTCGCTGAAATCGGCATACAACCGGATTCGCTGACGCTGCTGCGCGATCGCTTTACCGGACAACCGCGCGGTTTCGGTTTCGCCGAGATTCATGACGACGGCGCAGCGGAGAAGGCGATTGCAGCCCTCAACGGCAAAGACTTCCTTGGCCGCGCGCTGGTAGTGAATGAGGCTCGTCCGCAAAGAGAAGGCGGCGGTGGAGGCGGTGGCGGGCGCGGCGGTGATCGCGGCGGGCACGGCGGAGGCGGTGGTGGACGCGGCGGTGGCGGCGGACGTGGAGGCCACGGTGGTGGTGGTGGGCGAGGCGGCGATCGCGGCGGTTACGGCGGTCGCGACCGCTAAACTTTCCTCAGTTCGTTTTCTTCCAAATTTTGCGGGCGCAGAAAATTCGCGCGCATCGAATGCGAGCGGAAGAATTTATGTGCGCTGAGCAGTCTCCTCTTTCGGCCTTCATGCGATAGCAGCTCGCTCTTGATCCGCTTTCGCACTGCGAGGCTTGGGCGGAGCCACTTCAACCTTCCCGCCTCGATAGTAGAAGCGCTCCACGGTAGTTTCGTGCACGCCCTGCGCAACCAACGCACGAACATCTAGCTTCGATTCCGCCTCGTCGAGCTCCTCAGCGCTGGCGTAGAGCGCCGGCGTGCGCGGCATGAACACCGGGCAACAATCGTGAAACGGCTCGGAGGAAGTCTCGTACGTGCCGATCTTGCGCGCCGTGGCAAGAATTTCCATCTTGTCCGTGCCGATCAGCGGACGGAACACCGGCATCCGCGCGGCTGCTTCAACCGCGATGAGATTTCGAAGCGTTTGCGATGCCACCTGCCCGAGGCTGTCACCCGTAACGAGCGCCAGCGAGCGAGCGCCCTTCGCCAGAACTTGCGCAATTCGGAGCATCATTCGCCGGTAGAGGAGCACGCGGTAATCTTCCGGCGCGTATCGAACGATCTCACGCTGAATCGCTTCGAACGGCACGCGATAAAGCTTGGCGTGAAATTGGTACGGAACGAGACGGCGGACGAGTTCGCTCGCAACGTAAACAGAAGATTCGCCCGGTCGCGCGCCGGTGCCATAAAAATGCGCGAAGCTCATGTGCGAGCCGCGCTTCATCATGTGATACGCAGCAACCGCGGAATCGTAGCCGCCTGAGAGCAGGCACATCATGCGTCCCGCCGTGTTCGCTGGCAGTCCACCCGTGCCGGGAATCCGCCGCGCATAGACGAGCGCAGGCCCCGGCGTGATTTCCACGTAGCAAGTCAGCTCCGGGTCGGTGAGCTTCACTCGCACGTCGCGACCTTGCTCGCGAAACCTATCGAGAAGGTAGCGCCCAATCGTCGAGTCGATTTCCATCGAGGTGTGGGGAAATGATTTATCGCTGCGCTTGGCCCGCACCGCGAAACTCGCAAATCGCAACGGTGCCACTTCTTCCCACGCCGCCCGACATAGGTCTTCCAAACTCCGCTCAACGGGCTTCGCGACGGCGTAGAACGCAATTCCAAGAACCCGGCTCACTCGAGCCGTGGCCTCTTCGAGAGATGCGCCATCACCTAAACGAACGATGAAGCGATCGCCCGGTTGCTCGATTCTCTGGACAGGTACACCCTCCAGCGCTTTGCGAAGAGCCGTGAACAACTTACCCAGAAAGAACCGGCGGTTGCGGCCCTTGAGCCACAGTTCGTGGTAGTGAACGACGATAACTGGATTGTTCATTCTCTGTACTTTTGCTTCGTTGCAACGCGGAATTAATGTCTCCGCGCCACATTTCGCCTGCATTTATCCTTTCACGAAGTATAACAGTGATTTTCCTAGGGTGTAGCACGCCGCCAATTCAAGCAGCTTGGGCCGTGCACTACCGGGAAACCCCTATGGCGCTTATGCCTAAAAAGCGATAACTCACTAGATACAATTTATGTTGACTCAAGACTTTCCACTACATGCGGGGTTAATATCGGCAACTGCTCCCGTACACGGACCGAATATTCGAGCCGTGGAAAATGGGAAGCGACCGAAAGAGCAGGTAGTGCATCCATATCTCTGAACCCGGGGCGTTCGGGAGGAACTCATGTGGAATCGTAGAGACTGGGACGACTTCTTCGATATCGTAAGAAAGCGCTGGCACACCCACCGGCCACCTCGCCCGCTGGATCGTTCGGGCCGTCGCTTAACTCCGGCAGAAGGCTACAGCCTTGCCGAGCTTGATGATGCGGGGATGAGTATCGAGCAGGCTGAAATGTTTGGACTTCCCGTGGATGCCGGCCGCGTGGGTTCCTACGGACCCAATGTCTCGTCCTTGCGCGAGTTCCTTCGTGCCACCCGTTCGCGCATCTGAAAACGTCACAGCCGTACTAGGATTCATAATCCCTGAGACGGACGTACCGTTTCGGGGATTTGTTTTTTGCATGGAATTTCGCGTTCCCCTGCTAAGAATTAAATCGCGTCATCAAGAATGAGGTAAGTCCTGCGACCAGACCGCCTCCAATCACGATGGCTTCCCAGGCAATTCCCGCAGCGACCGATAGAACCGCGGGCGCTCCAAATGGCAACAGCAGAGCAGCAAGCGCTGCTTCGCGCAAACCGATTCCTCCCTGAGTGAGCGGAATCGCCGCCGAAAGCTTCGCCAGAGGCCACGCAAACAACCATATTCGAAATGCCAAGTGCAATCCGCATGCCTCCGCCAAAGCCATATTCAAAACAATGAATACTGTCTGCGCCGACAAAGCGAGGATGAGCGCGGTGAATACTGCCCCCGGGTGTCGTGTCATGGAGCGCGCAGCGATTCTCACCCGCACGAATCTCCGCCTCATACGATAGGAAAACCGGCGCGCGGGAAGAAACGCGGCGATGGCCGCCGCGACCGCGATTCCAACCAGCCCAATCCCGGCGAGTGCGAGCAAAATTCGCCGGTCCTTCGGATCGAGCGAACCTGGTACGAGCAAAGCCCCGGTTCCTGCTAAAAGTCCCAGCGCCACAAGATCAACGCTCCGGTCAACCAGGCTTCCAAGCAGAACTCCTGCTTTGCTGCGGCCAATTCGCATCGCCATACCCGCGCGAACCAGGTCTCCGCCGATCAGCGATGGCAGAAACAACGAGCCAAAAAGCCCTGCTAAATAGCACCGCGCCGCCTGAACCGACTTCATACCGGAACCGGCGACGCTTACCATGAGCCGCCATTTCGTCACGCCAATGCAATGCGTCGCCAGATAACCGGTGAGCACAAAAATCCACAAATGCGCCGGAAGCGTTTCAAGCGTTTGCCAAATCCTGCGGCCCGAAAGAAAGCGGAACAGCAGGAAGAGTACCAAGGCGCTGCCACCGTAATGCAAGAGCGCCTGAAGCGCGGCGCGCGGCCAATTTTTTCCGGGGGTTCGTGTGTCGGATGGAGAATTCACGGAAAGTGTTCGGCACATTATGCGGTGGGGCGGTTCACGCGACAAGCCTTGGAAATGCGGTTGCAGTCGGGCAAATAACCCATTAACGTAGTCCACTCGTTTTTGTATTCGCGCGATCTGACGGGGACAACTTCGGAACTGTCCTGAAGTCGTTCATCCCGATTCGAGGCCAAGTTGAAGAAGAAAATTCGTGTGCTGCAGTATGGTGTCGGACCGATTGGCGCTTCGATCGTCCGCCTGATGCGCGAGAAGGCGGCTCTGGAAATTGTCGGTGCCATCGACAAGGATCCCGCCAAAGTTGGGCGCGATCTCGGCGAAGTCGCGGGCTCTAAGGATGCTCCGTGGGGCGTGCTGATCGCCGCCGATTCTACCGGGTTGCTCGCGAAACCTGTGGACGTAGTGATCCACTCGACTTCTTCCTATTTGCCGAACGTGATGGACCAGTTGCTCGAATGTCTGGGCGCGGGGTGCTGCGTTGTTTCCACATGCGAGGAACTCGCGTATCCATATCGCAAGCATCCGGATCTTTCCGCGCAGCTTGACGCCGCTGCGAAAGAAGAAGGCGTCGCTTTGGTCGGCACAGGAGTGAATCCCGGATTCGTGATGGACAAGCTGGTTCTCACCTTGAGCGCCGCTTCGCAGCGCGTCGAATGGGCTAAAGCGGTGCGCATCGTTGACGCATCGAAGCGCCGTCTGCCGCTGCAAAAGAAAATCGGCGCCGGAATGACGCCCGAAGAATTTCGCGCCCAGGTGAGCGCCGGCGTGATCAAGCATCACGGCCTGCCGGAATCCATCGCGATGGTCGCCGATGGTTTGGGATTCGAGCTCGATGATATTTCAGAAACGATTGAGCCGGTGATCGCCGCAGAACCCGTGAAAACCGAATTCCTGGAAGTTGCGCAGGGCGAGGTAGCCGGCGTGCATCAAATCGCGCGCGGAACGGACGGCGGCAAAGAGAAAATCTACATGGAGCTGAAGATGTTTGTAGGCGCAGAAAACTCCGCCGACTCGATCGAACTGAAGGGCGAGCCGAATCTGACGCTCACGATTCCCGGCGGCACGCATGGCGACGTTGCTACCGCCGCGGTTATCGTCAACGCGATTCCTTCAATTCTCGCCGCGCAATCCGGTCTGCGCACCGCGCGCGACCTTCCCCTCAGCTTTTTCCCCTCCGGTTTCCCCGCCGTAGCTGGTCTCTTTCGCTAAAGGAAAGTAATTGGAATTGGTTTTAACGATTGAAAAGTCCGAATCGGTATGTACGATCTCGCCCTTGACTCGGTGCGCCAGACTGCAACAAAGCAGTCCGCATAGGGGAGTGCGTAATTTGCTTTATATTCCGCGGCCTGCTTCGTTGCTGTCAAGTCGCATCCTCTATTTCAATTGGCAGCCGGGAAACTTTGGTGAGCAGCATTCGGCAACCGGTTCACCTTGGGCTCGCCACGTCGAGTAGTAGACTTCTCCCCAGTTGATCACGCTCATGAATAGCTGCGTTTCCCCGTGAAGCGCCGAGACGATCAGTTGTTGGACGGTTTCCGCTCCCCGGGAATCGCGAAACAAAACGAGGATCGCGCTCGCGTCCAGGACGATGCGCCTCAAAGTTTTCGGTCTCGCTTCCGCTCCTCAAAAAGGGTCTTCAGCGGAGAACGTCCAGCCTTTGAGAGCGCCCCGCAGGCTTTTCACGTACTCCGCGGTGAGAGGCTGAAGCACAAGGCGCTCGTCCTCTTCGATGAAAGCAATCTGTGTTCCCTGACGAATGCCGAGTTTTCTTCGTAGTTTCGAGGGAATCACGATCTGACCCTTCTGCGTTACGGTGGATGTCTTGATCTTCATATTTTCACTGGAATTTTCCTGATACTAAGAGAAAAGTATACCATTCTATAATTCGTAATACATTAATAAAGAATGTATTATGTTTCTTGGAGAGAGTGCAGAATCTATGCGCTACATAATGTTGGAGCCAAGTCCGGATATTATTCCAGAAGCGCGCCACCGCCGCATAGTCCGGGTCGTCCTTCGACGCTTCTTTCACGGCGCTGTACGTCGCAAACGCGGCTGCAGCAGCAGGTAAGTCGAGCCCTTCCTTCTTAGCCAGTTCGAGGGCAAGACGAATATCCTTGTGCATCAGCCGTAGCGGAAAGCTAGCCGGATATTCATTCTTGAGCATGGTAGGCGCTTTCACGTCCAGCACCCCCGCGCGCGCCATGCTCGACTGCATCACCTCCACCAGCTTCTCGCCGGCAATGCCAGCTTTCGTAACCAGCGCAAGCGCTTCAGCCAGTGCTTCCACTTCGAGTGCGAGGATCAGGTTCATCGCGAGCTTCACGGTCTGCCCCGCACCATTCGGGCCCAGCAGAAAGAATTTCTTGCCCATGACCTCGAAAACGGGCTTCATGCGCTCGAACACCTCAGGCTTTCCGCCTACCATGAAAACCAGCTCGCCCTTTTTCGCGCCCCAATCGCCTCCCGTTACCGGCGCATCCAGGTAATCAGCGCCCTTTTCAGCGCAAGCGGCAGCGGCGCGGCGCGCCAAATCAGGCGAAATCGTACTCGAATCGATATACGTGCTGCCGCGTCGCAAACCTCCCAGCGCACCATCCGCGCCCCATAAAATTCCTTCGACCGCAGGCGGATCGCTCACAATCGTGATCAGCACATCCACCTGCGCCGCCGTGTCGCGAGGATTGGCGCCAAATTTCGCGCCTTCTCTTACCAGCTCGTCTGCTCGATCTTTCGTTCGGTTCCAAACGACCAAGGGAAATCCAGCCTTCATCAAGTTGCCCGCCATCGGCTTTCCCATCAGCCCCAATCCGATAAATCCAACCGTCGGTTTCATTAGTCCCCCTCTGGCACACATGCAATATATGCGTGGCTCGACGCAGAATCGTCAAGAAAAGTTTGAAAAATCTTCTTCAATGGGAAAGTTGAGAGAGCTAGGGCCTGGTCTTAGTTGGCTTGGCGTGGACTATGGTGGGGACTTCAGAACTCTGCGCCGCCTCGGTAAGCCGTATTACGTATTCGTAGGGAATCTCCACCCGCATCGTCTTCTTTCTTTCTCCCTGTAGTATCCGCTCTTCAACCACGATAGATCGCCCCGTGTCGGCGACAAGTGTCCCCACGGATTTCTGGTGGATGTCTGCCACGCGATAGTGGGCTTCCACGCGCTTTCCCACGAATGAAACAAAACGACTCATTGAATAACCATTTCACCTTGTGCCGCGTGAAGGGTCAATGGTACGCCAGTTTACTATAAGTGCACCTTAACTGTGCTAAAGAGGAACTAGCGAGTTTTGAGCAGTTAGTGAGTGGCGTGATGCGAAGGAGCAGCAACTTCATGTTGGGCGGGCCCTGCTTCGGTGCTTCGGAGCTGTAAATCGGCGGCGAGGGCCAGCACAATCGGAGCAACGATGCTTAGCGCGAAGTAGCTGAACACGATCGGGAGAACCCATGCGAGCGCCCACGAATCACTCGCGTAGTGTTTCGAAGCAGCCCACCACACCACCACCGCCGCGATTAGCCCTGCAAATGCAGCAAGATAGCGGCTAAGCAACGAAATATCGAGCGGCTTGGCGCAGTTGGGGCAGACCAGGTCGTTCGAATAGGCAAGAACTCTGTCAACGGAAACTACATGCAAGCAATCGGGACAAACGCGAGCCGCCACGAGCGCCTCCAGAATTCAGTGCAAGATACACTACCCTTGCCACACAAAAAAGGCTCCTGCTAAATCAGAGAAAATTCCACACGGTGACGCATAGGATCGATTCGCTCAGCCCTCACGCGCACACGATCGCCCAGCCGGAAAATTCGCTGCACTTTGCCGCCCCGCGACCCGCCGCGGTAAGGCTCGGCCACAATCACGTGGTCGCGCTCACGAAACGTGCAGCGCATTCCCGTGACTTCCTCCAGCCGGTCAATACTCACCAGCCCCTCGACGAAAATTTCGACCAGCTCCACGAAAAATCCGAACTTCTGTACGGAAATAATCAGCGCTTCATACTCCTCGCCCAGATGGCCCTCCATGAACTGAGCGGTCTTCCATTCCATCAGTTCGCGTTCGGCCGCTTCCGCGCGGCGCTCGGCTTCCGAGCTTTCCGAGGCGATCTCTTCGAGCTCGACCCGGCGATACGGCCCCAGCATCGCTGCAGTCTGGGGCTCTTTTCCTGGCTTCGCGTCCGCGAGGGTCGCGCGCATTGGCTTCACGTCTGGATTCGCAAGTGCCCATTTCAAAGCGCGATGAACGATCAGGTCGGGGTAGCGGCGGATCGGCGAGGTAAAGTGCGTGTACTCCTTCGTGGCGAGCGCGAAATGCCCGAGCACTTCCACGGCGTAGCGCGCCTGCTTCAATGAACGCAGCATCAGGTAGGAAAGAATCCGCTCCTCAGGCTTCCCGGCAATTTTTTCCGTCAGGCGCTGATAGTGCTGCGGACGAATATCCACTTCCTCAGCTCCCGGCACGGTCACGCTCATAGGACGCGCGCGCCCTCGACTCGCGTCGCGCCCTCCTCGCCCTCGCGCCGCCGGCTGCACGCGCCCGTGGCGGACCGCGATGCGGCGCTCCGTAAGATCTTCCACTCCCAGCGAATAGCCAAACGCATGCGCCAATTCTTCGAACTCGATTACCTTTTTTGGATCCGGCTTTTCGTGCACGCGATGCAGCGAGGCGACGGCGCGCCGCTCCAGATATTGCGCCACCGCCTCGTTCGCAGCCAGCATGAATTCCTCGATGATCCGGTGCGCGATGTTCCGCACGCTGCGGACGATGCTGAGCATCCTCCCCTGGTCGTCGAACTCGATGATCGGTTCGGGGAGATCGAAATCGATCGACCCGCGTGCAACGCGTTTCTTATTCAGCAGCAGCGCGAGCTCTTTCATGCGCCTGAAATTCCCGACGAGCGGCGCGTAGCGCTCGTTCATTTCCGGATCGCCCTCGAGAATCTTGTGCACGTTGGTATATGTCATCCGCTCGGCAGAACGAATCACGCCCGGCGTGAAATCGGCACGCACCGTGTTTCCGCTCGCGTCGATTTCCATAATCGCGCTCATCACCAGCCGGTCCACTTTTGGATTCAGCGAACAGATGCCATTCGAAAGCTCCTCCGGCAGCATCGGAACCGCGCGATTCGGAAAGTAGACTGAAGTCCCCCTCAAGTGGGCTTCGCGGTCGAGCGGCGAATTGCGTTCCACATAGTGCGCCACGTCCGCAATGTGTACTTGCAGCTCGTAGTGCCCGCTCGGCAATTCAGTCACATGAACCGCATCGTCGAAATCCCGCGCTGTCTCGCCGTCAATCGTAACGATTGGCAGGTCGCGAAAGTCGCGCCTGCTTCGCAGGTCCGCTTCAGAAACTCGCTGCGGCTCAGATTTCGCTTCAGCGATCACTTCCGCCGGAAAAATGTGCGGCAAATGATGCTTTCGGATGATGATCTCTACGTCGACCCCGATGTCGCCCGGCCGGCCGAGAATCTCGATCACACGGCCCGCCGGTGCAAGACCTCCCTTCGGATAGCGTGTAATCTCTACGTTCACCACGGCGCCATCCAACTCCTGCAACCGCACTCGGCGATGGCTCGCCACCGTGCTTGCCGCCTGCGCCGCGCCTACTCTCTCGCGCAACTCCGGAGTCAATTCGTCGCCCGGCGGAATCGCAACCTCGTGTTGAATTCGCGTGTCGTACGGCAGCACAACGTTTCCATGCGGACCGTAGCGGAAAAGCCCGACAACCGTTGGATTCTCGCGCTCGAGAATCTGTACGATGCGGCCTTCTGCGCGGCCATCCGCTTTTCGTCTCTCGACGCGTGCCAGCACACGATCACCATGCATCGCGTCCGACATAGCGTCGCGCCCGATGAAGAGGTCGCCTTCCACGCGTGGAATCGGTTTATCCGGGACAAGGAAACCGTATCCGTCGCGGTGCGCCACGATTCGTCCAGAAACCAAATTCGGATCGGGGTTTTTACGAGCCGCGCCTGCCCCGCTGGCTGATGGGGAACCCGCATCTGCGGGCTTCTGGTCTCCTGTTGCCGCAGACTTCTTTCCTTTCGCCGTGGCACGTGACGAGTTCTTGCTCTCCGCCAGTCGATATTGACCGCCGCGAATTTCTTCCACGTCACCCCGGCTCTTCAAATATTGAATGATTCGCGGCAAAAACCGGCGCCCGTGATGTTGCAACTCCATTCCGTGCGCAATCTGCCGGATGCTTTCTGGCTGCGAGATAGACGAGAGGTAGGAAATCACCTGTTCTTCGGTCACGTGACTCGGATGCGGCTCTTTTTCCGAGTCCTTGGTGCCTTTATATTTTCGAGGATGTTTCATAGTGGGCGAGAAGTGCCACGCACAGGCTAGCGGAATTCAAGCTGGCTGGCAAAGAGTGTTAGCAATTAACTTGGACGCGCAACATGCTGCCGGTTAGTTCCGCTGTTACCTTTTTTGGTGTTACTCCTGCGCCTTTATTCCTGCGATTGGCGCGCGATCGGCAGATCGACAATTCCAATCCTGCCGTCCGGCTGTCGCTCGAGAGCAGGCGCATAAGCCCCCAGCAATTTACGCTGCCACCAATCGCCGGTTTCGCGTTTCGTTTTTTCGTCCGTGAACCAGTATTGGTAGATGACCGCGCGAACCGCGATCGGTTGCGGGCCTCCCGCAAATGGATTGCCGGCAAATAAGTGCAGTACGTCGCCATCATTTTGAAGGAGCCTTTCCTCCGTCCACAGCACGAAGCGATTGTCGCCCCAGCCGCCCAGCGATGCGAACCACAAGTTCCAGTCGAAGCGTGGTTGGTATGGCGCGTAAATCCCAGGCGCCTTCTTCACATCCTGCGGTTTGTAGCGGAACGGATAGGGAATCCATGTTTTTCCGTCGCTCGATCCTTGAAATTCAATTTCCAGGCGTTCGGGCGTCATCACCGCGAATAAGCCGTAGCGATTGGCGATGCGAAATGGCTCTAGCGCCGACACCGGCGAGATCGGCAACGGCAGCGTAGGCAGAAACATCCAGATGAGCTGCGCCGTCGTTGCATAGAAGACTACGCCCAGAAATGCTGCGGCGATCGCTATTCGAAGCGGACGTAACCGCTCACGCCACGCCCAGCGCCAGCTACCGCCTTTCTCGCCTGAGCCGGTAGCCGTTTCGCTTCGAGTGTCAACGCTAGTCGCTTTGAAAAGGCCTCGCACCTTACGCGACAAAATCCATTCAACGAATCGATCATCGAGCAGCAAAAAACCAAGCGAGAGAACGAGATAGTTTAAAAACGTGTAGTTCGCGGTGAGGATGATTCCGATCTCGAATGGCGTCACGATACAAAAGCAAATAATCCGGAAACGTCGCGGCAAAAAAAGCATCCACACCAACACAAGCTCAACCGCGAACGTGAGCACGACTGTCCCCGCGTGAAACCAGTGCGGAAAATGCTGCACGTACCATCCAATCCACGTCGGTAGCGGACCATTCTGATAGTAGTTGTCCATTGCCGTGAAATTGCGCCATGTAGGATCGCCGCTTCGAATCTTTGCCACACCCGATTCGAAGTAGATCCGGAACCACTCCCATTGCAGCAAGAACATACTCGCGCGCGACGGAGGATTACTTCGCCCCAATCCCGGCCAGAATCCCGACGGCGCGAAAAATAGCGAGAAAAACCCCGCTTCGAGCAACATCCCATCCGATTGGTAGCCGGAAAAATCCTGTGCCGCCGCTACAAACGACAAATAGCATACGAAACAAACGAAAAGCATTCCCCGTGGCCACACATTGAAAACCAGAATCACCGACGCGATCAGCCCGATCCAGCAAATCGCCATCAGCATGCGGTTGCCGGAATTGATCCACAGCAGCGTCGGGGCATACCAGAATCGCAGCACTCCTGAAACTGCGGACGTGACCGCCTGAAGATAGTCCTTGGCTGGAAGCAGGCCGTCCGTGCCGATGAGTCCTTTGACTTGAAATAGGAGTGAATAAAACGCGGAAAAATAGATCAGGCCCAGCGCGCGAAGGAAAATCCATCGTGGCCACAAGTGGCCGGGGCGCTTTCCGTTAATCGGCTCTGGCCCAAGCAGCCAGCTCACAGCATGCTGCAGGCGTTCAATTCCAGTCGGCCGTTCGTACGAGTGCTCGTATGTTTTCGACTGAAACATCCGGTTTCAGTCTACGGCAGGTTCGAAATTGGCGGAATTTAAACCGGTTTCGACGTGGCCGCCACAAGCCCGGCAGCTTTGAATGGCCGCTCAGCGGCGGGAACAGACTGAAGATTATCGCGGCCTTCCGCAACCGCGATCAAAAAGTCTTGCGCGTTGAAAGCGAAACCGTTGCGCATATGGAGCAGCTTCGTCGCTTCACGGGAGCGTATGTATTTGCCGTCGGGCAAAAGAAATCGCGTCTTCGCCGTGTCGGCTAGATACGGTTGGATCACTTCCGCGAAAATCTGGTGGGCCAGCTCCGGATCGCGCAGGTGGAACATCACCTCCACGCGCTCATAAATATTTCGATGCATCCAGTCCGCGCTGCCGAGGTATGTTTCCGTTGTACCGCCGTTGCCAAATACGAAGACGCGGCTGTGCTCGAGAAAGCGACCGATCACGCTCCGCACGCGAATCCGGCTGCTAATGCCGCGCAGCCCCGGTCGCAGCGCACAGGCCCCGCGCACTACCAGTTCGATTTGCACACCCGCCTGCGAAGCGCGATAGAGCGCCTCGATGATTCTTTCATCGAGCAGCGCGTTCACTTTCGCGAAGATAAAGGCCGGCCGTCCCGAGCGCGCATGCTTGGCTTCGCGCTCGATGAGCGTTAGGCAGCTCTTTCCCAGATTGAGCGGCGCCACAAACAGCGGTGAGTAGCTGGTGCGCTCGGAATAGGCCGTCAGGTAATTAAACACGTGGTGCACGGACGCGGTGATGTGCGCGTCAGTCGTAAGCAGGCTCAAATCAGTGTAGAAACGCGCCGTCGAAGGGTTGTAATTCCCGGTTCCCAGGTGCGCGTAACGGCGAATCTGACCGTTCGATTCCCGCCGCGCTACGAGCGCCAGTTTGCAATGCGTCTTTAGCCCAACTACTCCGTGGAACACCTGCACGCCCGCTTCCTGCAAATTTCGCGCCCAGCGTATATTCGATGCTTCATCGAAGCGCGCCTTCAGCTCCACCACCACAGCCACTTCTTTCTTCGCTGCGGCGTCGATCAGCGCACGCACAATCGGCGAGTTTTCGCTCGTGCGATAGAGCGTTTGTTTAATCGACAGCACGTCAGGATCCTGCGCCGCGCTTTCGATGAAGCGCACCACTGCCGAATACGAATCGTAGGGGTGATGCAGCAGCACGCTGCGCTTTCGAATCATCTCGAATATCGAAGGCGCACCCTTCTTGAGCACGAGCTCGCGGGACACAAACGGCTTGAACTTCAAATCCGGCCGCGGCGTCTGATCGTACATATGAAACAACCGCGATAGATTCGGAGGGCCATTCACGTGAAACATCTGCCAGGGTTCCAGCCGGAAATTCGCCTGCAAGCGATCGACGATCTCGCGATTCGCCCCCGCCTCGATTTCCATCCGCACGGCCGCGCCTTTGCGGCGCCGGTGAAGCTGCGTATCGACGGTATCAAGAAGACTGCGCGATTCTTCCTCTTCGAGGTAAAGGTTGCTGTTGCGCGTCACTCGAAACGGAGCCGCAGAGAGCACCTCGTATCCGTGGTACAGCCGTTCGGCGAAGGCGTGGACCACGTCGTGAAGAAATACATATTCCACTTTGCCTTCCGCCGAAGGCAACAAAACCAAGCGCGGCAGCGCACGCGGCACCGTCACAACACCGAGAAATGTCTGCGCGCTACGCCGCTTTTTCTTCAACAGAAACGCCACACACAGCGCCTTGTTCAATACATGCGGGAAAGGATGCGCCGGATCGACTGTCACAGGGGTAAGCAATGGCTCAACACTTTTTGTGTAGAAATTCTCGATAAATTCGAGAGCCGCCGGGCTCAGCTCCGCCCGACTCAGCACTCGAATGGATTCCTTCTGCAAGGGCAGGCACTAATATGTCGCGCCAACATTCGTATTGCCGGCCCACAAACTCGTGAATTTTTGCAGCCAGCTCTTTCAGCACCTCTTCCGGAATCTTCCCGTCCGGTCCAGGCTCGCGAATTCCGTGCTCCACCTGCTGCAGCAAGCCGGCCACGCGCACTTCCACAAACTCGTCGAGATTGCTCGCCGTGATGGCAAGAAATTTCACGCGCTCGAGAACCGGATTCGCCTCGTCACACGCCTCCTCCAGGACTCGATCATTGAACTGCATCCAGGAAAGATGCCGATTGAAGATGTTTTGCGGGTCGGGTACTGCTTTGGTGTTCATAACAATCCCTGAGGCGCGCGAGCGTACAGCCGAAGTGTTACAGCCATGTTACGGGCTGGCCCTATATCTTACTCCGCCCGGAGCGACGGCAAAAACGCTCTCAGCGTTGGATTTACCTGCCGGCCACAGGAGCAACCAAGAGCGCGACTACAAATTGCGAATAGCTTTTTGATTGCTAATCCCTTGCCACCTTTCAACCTGCAGAATAATCTCATTCTGAGGGATACTGAAGTTTGCATGACCCGTTTAACTTGGCCCGAGCTCAGCCCGCATCGATTCGACACTTGCGAATGTGAAGGAGATTCATCATGGCATTGACGAAACGGTTTCTAGGTTCGAGTGGATTGGAAATCACGACGGTCGGATTCGGTTCCTGGGCAATTGGCGGAGGCGGCTGGTCCTACGGCTGGGGGCCCCAGGATGACGATGAGTCTATCGCTACGATGCGCCACGCGATCGATTTGGGCATCAACTGGATTGATACCGCCGCGATTTACGGGCTGGGCCATTCGGAAGAAGTGGTGGGCCGCCTCCTGCGCGATACTCCACAATCGCAGCGTCCCCTAGTCTTCACTAAGTGCGGCATGACGTTCGAAAAGGATCGCATGGCTGAGCCACAGCGAAGCTTGAAGCCCGACTTCATTCGGCGCGAATGCGAAGCCTCTCTGCGCCGCCTGGGTGTGGAAAGAATCGATCTCTACCAATTTCATTGGCCGGACGAGACCGGCACGCCCGTGGAAGATTCCTGGGCCACGATGGTGCAATTGATCGAGGAAGGAAAGGTGCGCGCGGGCGGCGTATCGAATTTCGACGTGAATCTGCTCGAGCGTTGCGAAAAAATCCGCCACGTCGATTCTTTGCAGCCGCCTTTTTCGCTGATCAATCGTGCTGTCGCTGCCAGCGAGATTCCATGGTGCGCAAGCCACCAGACCGGCGTGATTTGCTATAGCCCGATGCAATCCGGCCTGCTGACGGATAGCTTCTCGCGCGAACGAATCGCAAATCTCGCTCAGGATGATTGGCGCCGGCGTTCCCCTTATTTTCAAGAGCCGAATCTCAGCCGCAATCTCGCGCTGCGAGACTCCCTGCGGCCGATTGCACAGCGCCACAACACCTCGGTCTCGTCCGCAGCAATTGCCTGGACGCTAGCGTGGCCCGGCGTGACCGGCGCAATCGTGGGTGCGCGAACGCCAAAGCAAGTCGATGGCTGGATCGGCGCAGCTTCGCTGGAACTCACGGACACCGACCTTACAGAAATCGCAGCGGCAATTGAGCGCACGGGAGCTGGTACCGGCCCCATCCGCCCGTCGGCCGCAAAGAAAGCTGCGGGCCCCCGCAGCGCGTAAGAAAACTAAAAAAGTGAATGCAGCGGTCAGGGCGTAAGTCGCAGTACACTTGCGGCCATATGGGACAGGTCTACGCCGGCACTTCGGGATGGGCATACGCCAGTTGGAAGCCGGATTTCTATCCAGCGAAGCTGCCTGCCGCAAAGTTCCTGAGCCACTACGCGAGCAGGCTCAACTCAGTAGAGGTGAACTACACGTTTCGCCGCTTTCCTTCGCAGAAATTGCTTCAGGGTTGGGTCGATTCAACTCCGCCGGATTTCAAATTTTCTTTCAAAGCGAACCAGCGGATCACGCACTTCATGCGGCTTCGCGACGCGGCCGGGCAAACGTTAGATTTCGTCGGTGTCCTGGAGCCAATGCAAAGAGCAAAGAAACTGGGACCGATTCTTTTTCAGTTGCCCCCGCAGCTAAAGCTCGACCTGAAACTCCTCCAGGATTTTCTGACCGCCATGCCGAAAGAGATCCGTGCTGCATTCGAGTTTCGTCACGAATCTTGGTTCAACGAAGAAGTATTCTCAGCCCTGCGCAAAGCGAATGCCGCGCTCTGCCAGGCTGAAAGCGAAAATCTCGTCACGCCACAAGTCTCTACTGCAGATTTTTCCTATCTCCGCCTCCGCAACGAAAGCTATTCGCCCAAGGCTCGCAATGAAATCGCCGAAAGAGTCAAAAAACTGCTGCCGTCCGGCGATGTGTTTACATATTTCAAGCACGAAGAAACCGCCGAAGGTGCCTTGTACGCCGAGAGATTGCTGAACTCCTGCCGGAGCTAAGCCTCGCGCCGCCCTGGAAAAAATCCATTCACCAGGAACATCGCCACACACGCCGCGATAGGAACCACCAAGCCAGCACGTAGGGCCCCCGAATGCGTCGATATGGCGCCAACGAGCCACGGAAGCGTCGCCCCACCCAGGCTGCCGGTGGCAAATATAACGCTTCCGAATCGACGCGCCTGCGCGCCATAGATTCGAACCAGCCAACCCACCAATATCGGGTATACGCACGCGAGACCAAGGCCCGCAAGCGTCGCGCACAATGAAGCCGTTCGATACGTCGCTGCAAAAAGCAATGCGCCGCTCGCCAGCGCCGCGAGACTCACACCGAAGCCCAGCAGAATTTTTTCTCTCTCTCTGCGCGTGGCAAGCGAGCGCAGCGCCACGGGTGCCAGTGCTCGCCCCGCCGCCAGCCCGCACCAGAAAAACGCCGGCGTCAGTGCCGCCATCACCGCAGAAATAGATTCCACTCGATTCGCATACGCCGCCACCCATCCGCCAACCGCGCTTTCCGTTCCCACGTACAAGAAAAACAACGCGCCCAATGCAAACGCGGCCGCGCCAATCAGACGGGTTCGCGGCGCAGCGCCACCGGCGGCGAGTTCATCAGCCCCTCGTTCGAGCGGCTCGATTCGCCAAACGCCAATCAGCGCTGCGCAAATTGCGTGAAAAAGTGCGACTCCCACCAGAAATTTCGCCAGCATGTGCAGGTCCTCAGCCAGCATCACAAGCGGCCCGCACGCGATCGCCCCGATTGTCCATGTGACGTTCAGGATGCTCACCGCCGTTGCCCGGCGCTGCGGAAAAATCTCGGCCACCCACAAATTTCCGCCCGTCAACGCCAGACCGAGTCCGTAGCCGTACAGCGCCGTTCCCGCGAGCCCGGCGTGAGCATCGCCCAATCCCAGCGCCGCCACGCCAAACGCGATGAGTGCAAACCCAATCGCAAACGTAAGCCTGTAACCGCGCCCGCGCAGCGGAATCAGCACTCCCGTCGAAAGACACCCCGCCAGCTGGCCGCAAAATTGAGTCGTAAAGAAGAGCCCGGCCTGTTCATCACTGAGCGACCAGCGGCTGATGAGAATCGGCAGAATCGGCCCCAGCAGTACAGTAACGACTCCTGCGGCTGCGAACGCAGCATGGATTACAAGATTCGCGCGGCCGTGATGCGAAGTGGGGTGCTGGATCGAGGTTTTAATTTCTGCATTACCTCCGGATCCTGAAGACTCTAGCAAACCGAGCGTTGCAGAGCTATGCTGTGCGCCTCTAACACGATGAACGCATACTGCGACAGATCCACCGCCTTCCAGTTGGCCCGCCTCACAAGCGAACGCCTCCGTATTCGCATTTTGCTCGTGGTGATCGGAGTAGTGTTCCTGGTGCGCTCCTTCCGCACGGCTTTCTACCACAACAGCCAAAACGTTCACCTCTGGATAATCACAGGCGCGTGTCTGGCCATGGTCGTCTTGTATGAATGGCTGATGTTGCGCGCCGTCGACCGCGCCCTTCAGTCTGGCCGCACGTTGCCTGGCACAGTGTGGATTGCAAATATTATTTTGGAGACGTCTCTGCCCGCGTTCTTCATCGTGCTTTTTTCCAGTAGTGAGATTGAGCGTGCTTATAGACCGCTAGCCAATCCGGCTACCCTCATCTTTTTCATTTTCATTATTCTCTCCACGCTGCATTTGAATCCGGCCGCCAGCCGGCTTTCGGGACTCGTCGCGGCAGGAAGCTATCTCGCCGCCGCTCTATATGTTGGATGGACGCCTTCTTTCTCCGCAGCTGAATCGGTTATGGCGCCTGACAAGATTGTAACCGTCTACGCGATCACCTTATTGGTAGCGGGATTTGTTGCCGGCGCAGTTGCTGGAGAAATAAAAAAACAAGCGGAAGCTGCGCTCGGCGAGGCTGAAACAAAACGCCAAGTAGAGCGTTTGGAGCACGACCTGGAAGTAGCCCGCTCGATCCAACAATCCTTGCTCCCCACTTCGATGCCAGTCATCGAAGGTTTCGAGATCGCTGCCTGGAATCAGCCTGCCGACCAGACCGGCGGCGATTATTTCGATTGGCAGCCGCTGTCCGATGGGAAAGTTCTGGTCGCGCTAGCGGACGTCACCGGTCACGGAATCGGCCCCGCTCTGCTTGCAGCCGTGTGCCGCGCTTACGCAAGAGCCAACTTCAGCGTAGACAATGGGCTCTTCCCGGCGATGGGCAAGATCAATGCCGCCCTTACCGCCGATTTAAAGGAAGGCCGCTTCGTCACCTTTGTGGCAGCCGTGTGCACCCCCAGAAACCCGCGCGTGGAATTGCTTTCGGCCGGACACGGACCATTGTTTCTGTATCTGCTGAAGCACGATTGTTTCGAAAAAATGGACGCGCAAGGCCTGCCGCTGGGAATATCGGCAAGTTTCGATTCTGACCCGCCACTGTGCCTTGACCTCGAGCACGGCGACATGCTCGTCCTCGCCACCGACGGGTTCTTCGAGTGGGCCAATCCACAAGGAGAGCAGTTTGGCTCCGCGCGGATGCAGGAAAAGATTCGCGAATCAAGAGAAAAGCCGCCCAGCGAAATCATTTCCAATTTGTATCGCGCGGTCGTGGAGTTTTCTGGCGGCACCGAGCAGAAAGACGACCTCACCGCCATCATCATCAAGCGCACACCCTGAGTCGCAACCACCCAGGAGAGGATTGGATGAACGGACAGAAAGGGTGCGGCACCTTCTGCTGCCTCGCGGTTGTGATTCTTGGTTTCAATCTGGCAACCGCGTCCGCCCAGACCGGCCCCGCTCCGAATGGCATGAGGGAAAAAGATCACCTTCGCAACGTGCGCTACTGCGAAGTTCTCGTCGTCAGGAAGCACTTCTTTTCTACCACCGCGGACGTTTACAACACACTGGGCCTGAACGATTGCCCCGCAGAAAAATGGGCATCGCTCGACACCGCCAAATTGAAAAAGGAATGGAACGTAGCCGCGATCGTTCTCAACGGCCCGCGTTATTTCATAATGGATCGCAATGCGATCGAAAAGCCCGGCAAAGTCGAATCCTTCGACGGGCTCGACGCGCGCCTACTCGCCGAGTTGGAAATAAAAATCCATTCGAGCAGACGCCGGCCATACACCGAAAACGGTGTGCAGCGTCAAAACCGCTACGTCTACGATCGCGGCAAGAGTGTCTACGAACTTCTTGCCCCCGATGGCCGCATTTACGTGATGCAAAGCTACTCGCAGGAAGTGGACAAGGAACTAAACGAGGCCGGCCTTCTTACGTTGGCTGACCGCCTCAAATTGCCGCCTGCATGGAAATACAGCACGCGCATACTCGATGAAGATCTCGTCATCCAGAACGTCGGCGGCAAGGCCTACGTGATCCAGGACGACCTCAAGAACACCTACCAGCGCAAGCCATAGCACGCCACCGGTTGAGGCGCGCGACTGAGCGCGATTACTCAACTGGGGTTTGGCTCAGAAATCAAAGACGATCAAAATTATTTTCCGGGAAGCTTCGCGCCCAGCACATCGACGCGCTCGATGGCAGGCGGCTTTGAAAAAAGCTCAGCGGCTTTGGCCATCAGCGCTTTCGCAATCGGCCCGTTCAAATGGGCCTGTCGACCGCTCTCATCGTCAAAAGCGTCGAAGATTCCGAAAACCGAAGGGCTCAATTGCAACGCGAACCACACGGGAGTTGTAGTCTCTTGATTCGCCATGCCAAGCCCAGCTTCTAGAAATTTTGCAACATCCTTTTCTTTTCCCGGTTTCGCTTCCAGCCGTACGGATAATGCCACTTTTACCATTCGCTCCCTCCTGAAATGCCTCGCTCTCTTAATGATGCCTCGACGTCGCACAATTGGATGTCATGAGCGGTCAAAGGGGCGCGCATTTATTCAGCCTGGTACCTGTTCTCAAACCCGACACCCCCTTCCAAATAGCCCGACGGCTGAATCCATCTTGCACGGTCTATGCGTCTAAGAAACTATGCCAGGGCGCAAATCACCCTCTGCTTTTCGTCGCGCCGTTATTCTAAGCCTCGCCGCGTTGGCGATTTCCTCGAGCCGCGCGCAAGCCGCAGGCACACCCATCCCGCACGGGACCTTGGAACTCGTCGCGGAGAATCAATGGATCGCGGCCGGGCATCCGTTCAATGTCGCACTGCGCTTCGAACTCGAAAAAGGCTGGCATGTCTACTGGGTAAACCCAGGCGATTCAGGCGAACCTCCTCGCGTGACCTGGGAGTTACCCGCCGGCATCAAGGCTGGCGCGATCGAATGGCCCGCGCCGCGGCGTCTGGGAACGGCCACGATCGTCGACTACGGCTACGAGGATGCAGTCACATTAGTTGTTCCAATGCGCGCGGACGCGACCTTCTCGTCGCAGAACCCGATTCAGATATCTGCGAACGTCAAGGTTCTCGTCTGCCGCGAAATGTGCATTCCAGGCAAAGCTCAAGTTTCGCTCGCGCTGCCGGTAAAATCGCAGCCGCCTCCCGCGAATTCGCTAGCCGCTCATTTCTTTGCAGAAGCGCGCAAAGCCAGCCCGCGACCGGCTCCGGCGAGCTGGAAATTTGAAATCGCTCAGACAAGCGACTCGATTGTGCTGACAGCGAGCCTCGGTCATAAAATCACCGAAGCAATTTTCTTTCCGCTGGCCGAATCGCAGGTATCAAACGCCGCTCCGCAAACCCTCGTGCCCACAGCCACAGGTTTCGCTCTCACGCTGCGAAAGTCCGACCAGCTTCTGAAACCGCTTACGCGCTTAAAGGGAGTGCTCGTGCTTTCACGTAAACAGCCCTACTCGATCGACGTGCCCGTCGGCAAGCCTGTCGCCGCAACCCCAATAGGATCAAAGTAAATGCGAGACCGATGGCTGCGGAATCCGATTTCACGCAGTACAATTTCGGAAGGAGGACCCACGGAAATGAAGCGCTCAACTTTTTATCTGATCCTAGCTGCCATATTTCCCTTAGCAATGATTCTATGCGCTGCACCGCTGCTTCTCGCGGCGGCAAAAGTCGGCGACCCTGCACCCACGTTCACGGCCACCGCCAGCGACGGCAAAACCTACAAGCTCGCCGACTATCGCGGGAAATATGTCGTCCTCGAGTGGCACAACAACGGCTGCCCCTACGTCGGCAAGCAGTACAACAGCGGCAACATGCAGAAGCTCCAAAAGCAGTGGACGAGCAAAGGCGTCGTCTGGTTCACGATTCTATCCTCCGCGCCCGGCAAGCAAGGATTCGTCACCGCGAGCGACGAGAACGCGTACATATCAAAAACGCAAGCCGCGCCCACCGCCGCGCTACTCGATCCGAGCGGCGAGATCGGCCATCTCTACGATGCAAAGACGTCGCCGCAAATGGTGGTGATCGATCCGAAGGGCGTGGTGATTTACGATGGCGCGATTGATGACAAACCCACCACCGATCTCGCGGACGTTCCCGGCGCAACGAATTACGTCTCGCTCGCCCTCGAGCAATCCATGGCCGGTAAACCAGTAGCCACGCCCGCAACGCGCCCCTACGGCTGCTCAGTGAAATATTCAGATTCGTCGCACTAAAATCGCCAAACTAACGACAAGAAACGGGACAAGTTATTTCGTGCCCGCGGATTCGCCCAACCACCGCGCGGTTCGGCATGCCGCTAACGTCGCCTGAGCGCAGCCCGTCGCCTCGTCCCTTGTAGCGCCGGCATCCTGCCGGCTCTTTCGAATTTAGCCTTTTCTTTTTCGCCTGTCATTCTGAGCGGAGCGAAGAATCCCAACTTAATCCTTCGTACTCACTCCGCCACGTTCCCCCGTCCGCGCTATAATTTCCTCCCCGGTCAATTCTCCTGGAGGCCCGCCATGGCAACACGACAGGATCGGGTAGAACTGAAAGGCAGCGCGCGCGCCGCATTTCCGAGCGGACAAGACGTCGGCCCGGCAGATCCAAATCAGCAAATCGAAGTAAGCGTCCTGCTGCGTCGCGGATCGAAGCCCGGCGATTTCCCCTCCGTCGATCAAATGGGCTCCCGCCTCCCTCGCGACCGCAAATATCTCACCCGTGAAGAATTCGCCAAGCAGTACGGCGCGTCACCGGCAGACCTAGAAAAAGTTCGCGCGTTCGCCACGCAATATAATTTAAAAGTCGCCAGCGAAGATCGTGCCAGCCGCACCATAAAACTCGCTGGCACAGTCCAAGCCTTCAACGACGCTTTCGGCGCAAACCTGCGCCGCTACGAACACGCTTCCGGCTCATCGCTGCCGCACCGGCGCACTCACGATTCCCGCCGACCTCGACGGCATCATCGAAGGCGTTCTCGGCCTCGACAATCGCCCACAAGCCAAACCGCATTTCCGTCTACGCAAGAAAAACCCCAGCGCGCAACCGAACGCCACAGACGTCTCTTACTCGCCACTGCAAGTCGCCAAAGCATACGCTTTCCCGTCGGGCGCGACTGGCTCCGGCCAATGCATTGCCCTGATCGAACTCGGCGGCGGATACAACGCCTCCGATCTCACCCAGTTTTTCAGTAATCTCGGAATCTCCGCCCCAAAAGTCACAGCAGTTTCCGTCGACGGCGCCAAAAATTCACCCACAGGCGATGCCGGCGGCCCCGACGGCGAAGTGGAACTTGACATCGAAGTCGCCGGTGCAATCGCACCAGCGGCGCAGATCGCTGTCTATTTTGCGCCGAACACAGATCAAGGCTTCATCGACGCGATCACCACGGCCGTCCACGACGCGACGCTCAAGCCTTCCATCATTTCCATCAGCTGGGGCGGTCCGGAAGATTCCTGGACAGCTCAATCTCGCAACGCACTCAATTCCGCCTGCCAGGACGCATCAACGATGGGCATCACAATCCTCGCAGCATCAGGCGACAACGGCTCGACCGATGGCAGCACCAGCGGAAATCCCACGGTGGACTTTCCGGCATCGAGCCCGTTCCTGGTCGGTTGCGGCGGAACAAAATTAACCATCTCCGGCCCATCCATCAGCAGCGAGCAAACCTGGAATGAGCTTTCAGCGAACGAAGGCGCAACGGGCGGCGGCGTGAGCCAGGCCTTCGCGCTCCCAAGTTTCCAGCAAAGCGCAAACGTTCCGAAAGCTCCGAACGGCTTCGCAGGCCGAGGAGTTCCCGACGTCGCAGGCGACGCCGATCCCGCAACGGGTTACAACGTCGTGGTAGATGGACAGCAATCCGTGATCGGCGGCACGAGCGCGGTAGCGCCGCTCTGGGCAGGCCTCTTCGCACTCATCAATCAATCGTTGGGAGCAAACGTGGGCTATGTGAACCCGCTTTTATATTCCGCGAAAGCCGAAGCCACATTTCACGACATCACCGCCGGAAACAATGGCACCTACTCCGCAGGCCGTGGCTGGGACGCCTGCACCGGCCTCGGCAGCCCAAACGGCGCCGCACTCCTAACCGCCCTGCGCGGTTCCTGATACAGCTCGATAAAGCTCTTGGCGCAATAAGCGATTCTTCCAGTACTGCACGTGAGCCTTCAAAAAAGTTCGCGCCTCCGGATCAGGCTTATTCTGCACGCATGGCGGAACATTTGGCGTTCTTTCCGGATCATCGTAATAATTCAATTCTCCGCTGATAATGTCCATCCTTGACCAAATATTGATCCATTCGAACGTCCGCGGGCGGTAATTTTCATAGCTGACGATCAAAGGCTGTATGGACGCTGCCAGTTGTTCGCGGACCCACTCCGTGGCTGTCCTCGCCTGCATTCGGAAGATGAACGCCGTTTTGTCCAAGGGCGACCCGAACGTGATTAGGGCGCGAGTCCGTGCTACCACATCCCGCCTGTCGGTCTTTTCAGACACATTGTCGAGATTAATCAGAGCGTTGAGTGTGTCATACGCGAGAACCGATCCGAGAGAATGCCCAACGACAACGACAGTTCGGTAATGCGGAACTGTTGCCTTGGGAGCTCCAAAACCATAAATCGTTTTCCCCACATTCAGCCCTACGTTTTGAATCTCGCGCCGTATTTCGTCAAACTTGCTGTCTTTGTACGGGGAAATGTAAGCGGCCACGTCGCCCACATACTGAATGATGAAATAGCGCGCGAAGAATGCCTCTGCGATGGCCGCAATCCACAACAGCAGAAATACTGCGTCTTTCAACCAGGCGCCGAGGCTTTCCGGCCGCAGCAGCTCTTCGAACCTCGGAAACAACGGGGCCAACCAACTCAACAAAACCAGCACAAAATTCTTCGAGCCGGCCGGTAGTGGCGTCGCCAACAAAGTTCGATACTGCTGCGCCAAGGTGAGCAGCACAAAGGCAATGACCGCTGCCTGCAGGGCGAGAAACGCCAGCACGGCAATAATCCCCGCAAATGTCGCGCGGCCGATCTGCATCCGTTTTCGACCGTCGAACATCCACCGCTCAAACGAACTCGGACGGAAAAGCTTGCTCCACTGCAATCCGTTCCAGGCTGCGGAAAGAAGAAATAGAATCGTATCCCGGTACGTTACCTCTCCTTCGGTCAAAGGTGCCCAGTACGCCTCGTATACGTGAACCGCGTGGTTGACTTTTGCCTTATCCCTCCATTGCAATTCAGCGCGAGCCAGGAAAGCCCCTTTATCGTACGAGAGGTGCACTTGTACGGGTGCTGAGGTTCCCCCTAGTTCAGTAGCTTCGGTTTGGATTGCTTCGGCGATCGAACTGATGGTTTCGTATCGGACCTGCTGGCCCATCCCATGGCAGACAAGAATCGCAACCACCCCATTCGCCGTGTCTAAGGCGTCTTCGTGTGTTGCGTCTGACGTGAGGCCGTAGTGTACGAGCGGAGTGCCGCGTGGAAGCGTCGAAACAGATGCTGGAGTGGGGTCCGTCCCAAGCCTGGCCACGTCCATCGCAAATCCTTGTGTCCGTGCGCCGATATTACCACAGCTTGTAGTAACGATGTGACTACACGTTAATAACCGGTGGTTCCATGATTGACAGGACTACCAAGCCGCTAAAACAAGAGGAAGTCACCTCTGGTTATTTCGGGTTCCTCGCTTCGGTAATCATTCGCGCCGCGCGTTCGCGCAACTCCGCCGGCATCGCCAATGATTTGCGAGCTTCTGTATCAAAATACACAGCGACGAGATGCATGATAGCCGCCACTTCGCCCGTGTCATCGTTCGTCATCACGTGCGTCAGCCGCACCACTTTCTCTTTCACCTCATCCACCGAAGATCGCACTGTGATCACGTCGCCCGCGCGTAGTTCGCGTTTGTATTCGATGCGCTGCTCTACACCTGCAACCCCGCGTTTCTCCTTCTGCATCCGCGAACGCGTCAGCCCCATCGCCGCAAACAGTTGCCAGCTCGCCTCGTCAAACTTCCCCACGTACCACATCACGTTCATATGCCCCATATGATCGCAATGCTCGGCCTTCACCACTCCCCGATACGTGATCGCACGCTCAAGCTCACCCTCGGCCATTATTTCTCCTCTTATCAAGCGGACCCGGCGACAGACGAGCACACCGGCGCGTCCGCCACACCGCCGTTATCCTTGCCTGGCACTTTATCCGGATTATTGGAGGAATCCATCATCGCGTCACGAGGCTGGAAAATAGGAGCGCACGAAGTATTTCGGATTCACCGGTTGCCGTCAAGCCGCCATCCCGAGCCGCAATCTTCTCCCACGACGTTAACCTCGCTTCCACGCATGCGTCTAATCGCTTACTTCGAGCCCGGCAGAAATGGTCGAAGTCACGAACCATCCAAGGCTTGCGATTCGGCGTCCATGGGAGGCGATCCGATGACGAAGACGTCCATTCTTGCATTTCTCTTGTGTTTGCTGGCGAGTGTCCAACCGGCTCACGGTCAAGTGCTGTCCGAGCTCTCGCTCCCTCCCAACGGAGCCAACGAGAGAGCGGAAGTGTCGCAATGGATTGGCCTGGTAAAAATCACCATCGACTATCACAGCCCCAATGTTCACGGTGGCACGGGAGCAGACCGCACCGGTCATATCTGGGGTGAACTTGTGCCCTACGGTTTTTTTGATCAAAACCTAGGCCCTTCGAGGGCGACTCCATGGCGAACGGGCGCCAATGAAACCACCACCATCAGCTTCTCGCACGATGTCAAGATCGAAGGCAAAGAACTCAAAGCGGGCACCTACGGCCTGTTCCTGGAGCTGGAAAAAAACGCACCCTGGATGTGGATTTTTTCCCACAACTCAACCGGCTGGGGCAGTTTTCAATATGATCCAAAAGATGATGCGCTCCGAGTTCCGGTGAATCCCCAATCAGCTCCTTATACTGAATTCCTCACCTTTGGGTTTGACGACCGTCGCCCAAATTCAGCGCTGGCCTTTCTGCAATGGGAGAACAAGCGCATCGCTTTCAAAATCGATGTTCCCAACGTGAATGAGCTGTACGTTGACGAAATGGCGAAAGAGCTTCAGGGCTGGCCGGGATTCAAATACCAGAATTGGCAAATCGCCGCACAGTTTTGCGCGAACCACAAAGTCAAACTGGAAGAAGGTTTGATCTGGGCCGATAAAGCCATCTCAGAGCCTTTCAAGGGCCCGGCTCGAGGACGTGAGGACTCTTCCACGCTGGCAACCAAAGCCTCGGTGCTCCAGGCCATGGGCCGAAATGACGAGGCCGATGCAGTCATCGACAAAGCACTCGGGCTGCAGGAAACGGACGTGGTTCGTATTTACGTCTATGCCGCAACTCTGATGTCCTACGGCAGAAACGACAAAGCTCTCGAAATCTTCAAAGCCAACCAGCAACACCATCCCGAGGAACATTTCTGGCCATACCTCGGCCTCGCGCAAGGCTATACGGCCGTCGGCGACAAAGAAAATGCCATCAAGAACTGGGAGATCGTGCTTCGTAACGTCCCGGCGAACGCCCAATCAGACGTTCCAACCTACGAAGCGACATTGAAGAAATTGAAGGAAGGCAAATAGGAAATCATCACCGCGGCCAATATTGCGAATGGTGCCCAAGAGAGGACTCGAACCTCCACTCCCTTGCGAGAACTAGCTCCTGAAGCTAGCGCGTCTGCCAATTCCGCCACTTGGGCATTTCCTGCGGCAGGAACAACAATTCATATTGCCGCGCACTACTGGGTTTGTCAACGAAGGCCCCTTAACAGACCAGTGCCAGAAAGTTTCCTGCGCGCCAGCGGAGCAATCCAAGTCGAACAATCTGAGTGCGCGATGCGGAGATAATCCTAGATGTAAAAAGAAAAGGGGCGATTGCTCGCCCCTTCTCCTCAGTCGCGAAAGCTACAGCTGCCAGCGTTCTCACCGTTTTACCGGCAGAAGCCAGCCACAGCAAGTCGCGCTAGGTCAGGTCCGTGGTTTGCGTCGCGCTTTCCATCAAGCGTTAACCTGACGGGAGCACGTCCTGCCTACCGCTGATCCAGACCTAGAGCCTCGCCGTGACGCTGTACTGCTCCGAACTTTGCCGAAGCCGTTCTGTCCTTCCGAGCCCCGTGTAGCTCGTCAAGCTTACGCTTGCCGTGCTTTCCGAGACTCGGTCGATTCGGAACGCTCTCGCATCACCCTTGTAACTCTGCTCGCACAAGCGGTCAATACGACCGAAGAGAATTTTTGCTGTGGAAATTTAGGAAATGTGGAAATCGCGTCGGCCCATTTGGAGTGCGTGCGGCTTGCCGCCGCTTTCATAGGCCCTGGCTCGCCAGGGCGGTTTGGATTTTCGCCGTGACCGTCCCCGTGCTTGAGGCCGCGAATCCCGGTAGCCCTCTCCGGAATCTAAACGCAGGCACCCGAATACCGCCGGCGTTTGGCTCACAAGCTCGCATACCCGGAGATCAACGATGCGACTTTCCACTTCACCCTCTTGGATCCGACCCTTACCATTTTCACGCGCGGCTTTGCTCGTCGTTGTGCTCTTCTTATCATTTCAATCGCCGGCCCAAGCCCGAGACAACGCTCACGGAAAAGGCCTAAAGGAATATTCCATGGAACACTCCACTTCGTACCGCACCGTAAAAGTAGACGACCTCACCATCTTCTACAGAGAAGCCGGCCCGAAAGACGCACCAACGCTTCTCCTCCTCCACGGACTCCCCTCCTCATCGCGAATGTTCGAGCCTCTCTTCGCCCGCCTTTCCGATCGCTACCACCTCATCGCGCCCGATTATCCCGGCTTCGGTCACAGTGACTGGCCGGACCCAAAAAAATTCGCGTACACCTTCGATCACATCGCCGACGTGATGAATCATTTCACCGAAGCGCTCGGCCTCACGCATTACTCGCTCTACATGCAGGATTACGGCGGCCCCGTCGGCTTTCGCATGATCCTGGCCCATCCCGAACGGGTCGAGAACCTCATCGTCCAGGACGCCGTCGCTCACAACGAAGGCCTCGGCGAGAATTGGAAAACGCGCCGAGCCTTCTGGGCCGATCGCGCCGCCTACGAAAGCGCGCTGCGCACAAATCTTCTCTCGCTGGCGACCACGCGCTCACGCCACGTCGGCGACGACCCCAACGTGGAACGCCACGACCCGGACCTGTGGACAGACGAATTTTATTTTCTAAACCAACCCGGCCAGGGCGAGATTCAAGTGGATCTCTTCTACGACTACCGCACCAACGTCGAGAACTACCCGAAATGGCAGGCCTGGATGCGCGAAAAGCAGCCGCGCCTTCTGGTCATCTGGGGCAAGTACGAGTCCTCGTTCGACCCCTCAGAACCGGAATCCTACCGCCGCGACGTCCCCAAGGCCGAAATCCACATCGTCGATGGAGGCCACTTCGCCCTCGACACCGCCGCAGATCAAATCGCAACGATAATCCGCGACTTCATGAAGTAGAACTGGCGGTTTTTAGTCAGAGACGAACAAACTACGTGAGTAGCCGAGAGGCCTCTTCCCACAGCTGCTGCGTGATCGTGCCTGCCGGTTGATTTTGCGCCAGCTTAGCCGACTGCCCTGCCCACATTTGCATGCGGTCGGCATCTCCAGCCTTTACGGCCGCTTGCCGCATCGCTTGAGTCAACCCGCGCTGCACAGGATACGGCGCCGAACGAGGAGCATCCGAAGCAGCTGCAGCCCGAACGTACGCGGTTGCGATGCTGCGCCCCGGCCGTCCGCTGAATGCTCGCGTGACCATCGTTTCGTTCGCTTCAGTATGCGCGAGTCGCTCGGCATAAGCAGGATGTGTCTTCGCTTCCGGCGATCGCAGAAACCCAGTCCCGATCTGCACCGCGCTCGCGCCCAGTATCAGTGCCGCGGCGATTCCGCGTGCGTCGGCGATCCCTCCCGCGGCGATCACGGGCACCGCCACCGCATCCGCCACCTGCGGCAAGAGCGCCATCAAACCGACCATTTGCCGTTCCGCATCCTCTGCACGGAAAGCTCCGCGGTGCCCTCCAGCCTCCATGCCCTGCGCAATGATTGCATCGGCGCCTGCCGCTTCCGCTGCTTTCGCTTCAGCAACCGAGGTGGCGGTCGCAAACCACAAGATTCCGCGCGCTTTCAGTTCGGCTACGAAGCCCGGCGCATAGATTCCCATGATCGAAGAAATCGCCTTTGGTTCGACAGCCAGCACAGCTTGGCACTGGGCCGCAAAATCCGGCAGCTTCGCGTCACCTGCTTCCGGTGGAACAGCAGGTCCCCACGCCGCGAGAAACTCGCGCTGCCGCTTTTCCGATTCGAAGTCTCGCACCGGCGCCGCCTCAGGAATCCAAAGATTGACCTGAAAACCTCCCCGGCTACCTTCGCGAAATTCGTCGCCCCATGCTTTGATTTCATCCGGCTTCAGCAGCAGCGCTCCGCACGCCCCAAGCCCGCCTGCATTCGCCACGGCAATCGACAGCGGCGGAGGACAAGCTCCTGCCATAGGCGCCAGCAGAATCGGCAAACGAATGCCAAGGCGGTTCGCGAAATCTTCGGCACGCGCGCGAGGCGATGAATTCTTTTTCTCGACCATGGCAGAGGCCTCCGGCTAAATATTGCATTTCATTTCGTGCGTCACTGCTGCGATTTCACCACCGGCCAACTCATCATCCTTCGACCCAGGCTCAGAAATGCTTCCTCCACTCCCTGGTTTGCCTGGGCGCTCATCACCTGCACCGGCCATCCCTTATTCGCCAGCATCTCCAAATTGGACTTGTCAATCCTCCATTGCTCAACCAAATCCGACTTGTTCAACAGAAGAATGAACGGAACCTCTCGATGCGGGAATTGGACATAAGGCTTGTTCGCCTGCGGTTCGGCGCCCGCTGTTTCCTCAACGCTCGGTGGAGGCTCCTCAAACGAGCAGAGCCGCTCGTAAATCTCTCGCGCGCGTTCCAACGTCGAAGGTCGAGTGCCATCTGCCACCAGAAAATAACCCGACATCCCTCGCGAGTAATTCACCAACATCGCGTCGGAGGTATCGAGATCAGCGACGTTCCAAATTGCCATCGTCACACTCGCGTTTCCCACAACGAATACCTTCTTACAAATCTGTACACCGATAGTCGCTCTGTACCGGTCTGAATACATGTCCGGTTGGAATCTAGACGCGAGCCTTCGCTTCCCAACGCCGTGCGCTCCGAATATGCAGACTTTTTTCTCCAACATAAGTTTCGCCAAAAATTAAGAAATCTGTTGGCGCCCTCGAATATCCGGGAAGTTCACGACAATTCTTTCCACTTCGAGTCGCCTCAACTCCCGCGCATCCGGCAGCTCGATTTCCAGTCGCGAATCGCGAAGCCACGAATGCTTCTCGTTCGCGCGCGACCAATATTGCAACACGCGAAGGTTGTAACAACCCATCGACGCGCCGTCCCGGCAGTTGCCGTAGTTCGGTGGATCGCCATAATGAATCTCGCCTTTCTGAATTGCTTCCGCGAGAGAGCCGCACTTTCCAATGGTTTCCTGCAGCCCGGTACCGGGAATCGAAAAAACCACTTCGAAATGCCGCCAGCACGCCGAACACGCGATCTCGACCAAAGCCGTCTCTTGGGCATAAATATTCGCCACCTGGTACGGCCCATACTCCGAATAGCGCGGAACGCCGTACTCGTCCCACCATTTCGGCGGTTCCGCGATCCTCTCCGTAATATCCTCGTAGTCGTTGAACATCTCTGCCCCATTTACCGTGTCTACGCTCGAGACATTGCCGCGCACCTGCAGGTTTGTCAACGAAGCACAATCTGCGCCGGGATTGCTTGACCCTGCCCGCTCATCGCTCTAAAGTTATGATGGGCCGGTAAGGGGGCCGTGCTATGGCCACAACTCGCGCGATGATTGAGCGTCGGCGCGCAAGCCGCGTTCTCATCCGCATCCCAATCAAAGTTTTCAGCAACGACTTCAACGGCGAGCCTCTCGATACGCCCGCTGAAGCGATTGCCGTCAGCCGCACCGGCGCGTTGCTGCGTACCCCGTTTCAACCGGCGCTCGGCTCGCGCATCGAAGTGCTCAACGGCCTGTCGCAGGAAACCCAGGAATTCCGCGTCATCCGGGTGAGCGATGCGAAATACGACGGCTCCTTCGAGTTGGGCGTCGAAATCCTTTACCCCACCCGCAATTTCTGGGGCATCCAGTTCCCCGACGAACGCCTCACCGCCTAGAGTCTTTCCTAATTTCGACACCCTCAGCCGAAATGTCATCCCGAGCGCAGCGAGGGATCTGCAGTTCGCCTTTCGTACCGCCGGCGCGCCACCATCGTCACCATCCGTCAATCCTAGACCTATCTCGCCTGCACTGTATTGGTGCTATACTCCCGGGAATCGGGCCCGCTCGGGGGCCGCTCATCCATGCCGGTTTGTGGCTTCACGTCCTGCGGGCGCGGGAGGTAAGCGATGGGTTCGATGCATGACTTCCTCATGATTCTGATGATGGCGTGGGGCGCTGTGACCGCGATTCTGATTTGCCTTCTCATCTATCGCGGCACACTCGAAGCTCACGAAGACGATCAGGTTTTTTTGGACGCGGCTGGCGATTCGATGGCCGCCGAACAGCGCACGATCGTCGCCAAGATTGATAAACTCAGCCGGCCGATCACGCTCCTGATGATCGCGTCGGGCGCATTGCTGCTGATCGCGGGCGCGATCTGGGGCTGGGAAGCGTACCAGAGATTTTAGCCGCGGCTATTGCTGCGGTTTTGCGGGCGCTGGCGCAGCCGGATTCTGTGCCGGCGGTTGCGATTGCGCCGGTGATGGCTGCTGTGGTGGTTCCGGAGCCTGGTCGCAAACCTGCGAAGTGTGATTGTGTACGATCAGCCAGTCATCCCCGATTTTCTGCAGGATCAGCGTGGTCTGCCCGTGCGCTGAGTACGGCTTGCCCTGGTAGGACGAAAGAAACTCCCACTGGTAGGAAGCCCACGCAATGTCCCCGTGCACAAACACGTCCGTATTTCGGCGGATAAGCTGCATCCCCTGAAACGCGGCGAGACTTCGCTTGTAGTCCTCCACGTAGTTTGCCCAGCCCACAATCGGGGGAGCATACGCGCCGCTGACGAAAACCGCATTGTCCGAATAATATTTGTGCATCATGTCGACTTTGCCGAGCTGGAAAGCGGCGAGCATTTCGCTGATGTCCTTATCGATCTCGTCGGACACAGGCATCGCGACCTTCGGCATCGGTGACTGGTCGGCTGCTTTATTTTTTGGCTTCTTCTGCGCCCACGCAGCGCCGGATGCGAGCATGAACATTGCGATAAGTATGGCGACTTTGCGGCTGGCGCAAGCGAATCCCCCAAGATGTTGCTTCATTCGCTCTTCCTCCTCGAACCGCACGAAGCATAGCACCGCGGAAAAGCGCGAGGCGAAGGGATGTCGGTGCATGTGTCGCGAATGCGACGGGCTGGTTGGAGGTTCGAGATTGGAGGTTTGGATTGACTGGGTGCTGCGGAACAGGAAACCCCGATCCGTTCTCGATTAGAAATTTGCAAATGGCTGGAATCGTTGCCACTTAGCCCGAAGTTTAATCGCGCATTCTCGATTAGAAATTCCGTGGCGCGCGACTCGCGATGCGCGGAACGGGTAGGGAACGCTGAAATCGCTAAAAATTTGCGATTAGAAAATTTTAGTTCGTTGATTCTTATATGGTTTATGCGGAATTCTAATTCCAGATTTGCGATTAGCCGCCCGCCAACTGGCGGCCAGGGGTTCTGGAGGCAAGGGAGTAGGGGCTGAAGGCTGGAAGCGGCAGCGAAAGGCCTTGTTTGAGCGGCGCCGAAGTCCGAGAAGGGCATTTTGTAACGCGAGTGATGAGGGACGAGGGAAATACGAGCAGGCGTTTGAGGGGCGTGGCGGAACGCAGCGCGGCTGGCGCCTCCAGTTCGAGCCGCGATCTGAAATCCAGATTCTGTTTCGCAGAACATGGAGCACGGTACCACGAGGCAGCGAAAAAATTCGACTGGTGAGAAGTACAGTGCACGGGAGCCAGTTCTAGAACTGTACTTTCTGCGCGCAGGAAATTCGACGACAGGGGAAGCGTTCGTTGTGTCTGCCCCGAGTGCGCGAGGGCGGATCGAGATGCCAGCGCTAAACCGCATAGCTTTAGCGGGAGCCTTTTCGCATGAATGCGGGGGCTCCCACCGAAAGGCAGACGCGCAGAAAGTGTAGGCTCTGATTCAACGCTGAGTACGGTGAGAAAACCGGCGGGCGGACACTGGCAGAAAGAATCGCGTCTTTACATTCCAGGAATATGCACATGCGATCTGGCCTCAGCGATCGACATGGTCGGACCGCGCGAGCCCGCCCTCTTACTGTGGACGAGGAGACTCTGTTCGCCGTAAAAGTCTGCGTTGAATAGCTCTATTCCTAACGCGGCGCAGTAGAATTCGAGCATTTCGGGAGTGAAACGGTCGATTGAGTTCGGCTTTTTGTAATTCTCGGTTTGCTCAAAAGACTGGACTTCGCCCTGTGCTGCAAACTCCCACCCGCTAACGTCATTCGCTAGGGAAATACTTCGAATCCTGTTGAGCCAGTCCGTTTTATTCGGGCCGTACAAGGCGAATTTGATGGCACCGTAAATTTGAATTCCACCTTTACTTGCCAAGTTACTCCTGTCGGGAACGCAAGCAATCTCGAGCCCACGGCACCCCAAAGCAGTTGGGAGATTGCTCACCGGGCTATGGACATCGTTCGTCCGAAGCCCGTTGGCGAAGATGGCACTCCAGCCGTTGCGCGATTCAGTCAGAAGATAACGGTCAAGGGGGGTCGTGAGCGGCTCTAACGCTAAAAGACTCTCTGATAATGGCGCTCGAAAATTCTTACCTTCCGTCCGAGTGCCAAACTTCGCGTCGAGCTCGTTTTGCCATAGGATAAACGCTTGCGAGAATTGAACAAAAGGGCTCTCAACAAAGCCCCACGTGAACGTGATCGGCGCAAATCTGTTGTCTAGCAAGGCTTTCATACTGATCCGGTTTTATAAACCATTTCATAATCAATTGTAATAACTCATGGTGTCTAGGCCCGCTTCGCAGGAGCGAGCGCATGCCCCGAGTGCGTGGGTGCGAGATGTCCAGCGCTAAAGCGCCTAGCTTCAGTGGGAGCTTTTTCGGAGCGCTCCCCGACAAATGCGTCGGGACGCAAAAGGCGCGGAAGCGCTCCCCGCATGAATGCGGGGGCTCCACCGAAAAGCAAAAGCACGGAGAATGCAGGTTTCGATCGGAGCACAAAGAATGCGGGCTTCGATAGAAGCTGAGGGCGTTGAAAAAATCGACGGGCGGGCAACTGGCAGAAAAAACTCACGACGAGGGACGGCGTCGTCGTGGCTACCTGCTTGTGCAGGGTTTTGCGCGCTTTGCGTTAGAACCGAGAGACTGTCAACCCGCTAAATCGCGGGCGACGCGGAAGCCGTAATCTGCGTATTGAAATTCTGGGGGGATGCTGGCGCGGGCGGCGCAGCGCGATACTTTCGTCTGATGGCGCCAGGAGCCGCCGCGCGAGGATTTGCGTTTCCCTTCGGCGGGGCCCTGTGGGTTGCGATCGGGCGAGACGCGGTAGTAATCGGCGTCGAACCAGTCGGAGCACCATTCGTGGACGTTTGCGCCGATGTCGAAGAGGCCGTAGGAGTTTTTCTCGGCGTGGCCGACGCGCTCGGGGGCGGTCTTCCAGCGCGACGCGTAATTTTCGAGCGATTCGAGCGGGGCGTCGCCCCAGGGGTAGAGTTTCTGTTCGGCGCCGCCGCGCGCGGCGCGTTCCCATTCGGCTTCGGTGGGCAAGCGGTAATGCTTGTGCGTGAGCGAGCTCAGCCATTCGCAGTACGCCACCGCGTCGAACCATGACGGCGCGACCACCGGCTGCTGCGGGTGCGAGAAACTTGGATCGTCCCAGTGGAGCGGCTTGCGCTGTACCTTGTCATGTTTGGTAGCGGCTAGGAATTTTGCGTAGTCGGCGTTGGTTACCTGGCAGGCGGCGAGTTCGAAGGCGTCGATCCAGACGCGATGGACGGGGCGCTCGTTGTCTTGGGCGGGCTGGTTGGCGTCGCTGCCCATGAGGAACCAGCCTTCGGGGATGCGGAGCATATTCGGCTCGATGAATTCTGAGGCGTTTGTGGAGGCTTGGTGGAGAGGTTCGTTCATTGTGGTTTCATGTGAGCTTCAGGGGCTGAAGCCCCCCGCTGTTAACCGCATTTTATGTCGCCCCTGAAGGGGCGACCTACAATTCTAGCGGCGAAAGTCAAAAGAGCCGGCGAGACGCCGGCGTTACGGAATTGCGGCGACGCCACATGCGCATGCGAGGTCTGGCGCACCAGGCATTGGTAACGGGCTAAGAATTGAGTCGCACCTTTTCATGAGCGAATGTGCCAGGGCAGAGGTCGGCGCTACATACCAAGGGCAACAGCGACCCCTGCCAGTCTGAAGACTGGCGCTACAGAGGCAAAGACAAAATCGAAGGCCACGGCAAAGCCGAGGGCGAGAGCAGCGGCCGAACCTAATCGTGTGGCGCGGCATGCTGGGTCTGGCTTAGCAAATTTACGAACAGGCGGTAGGCGCCTGGGACGCCTGCCGGGAGCTCGCGGAAAAATGAGAGGCCTGTGTAGATGTAGACGCCTTTGCCGTAGGGGGCGTAGACGAGGGAGCCGTTTGTTTCGGGCTCGCCGGGGTCGGTGAGGCCGAGCACCGGTTGATAGTGCGAATCGAATGTGCCGAGGAAATATAGGCCGCGCTCCTGGTCCCAGCCTTCGAAATCGGCGAGCGTGATCTTGTTGGGCGAGTTGAGGAGCGGATTATCGGAGGCGAGGAAGTGCACGGGCGAATTCGCGTCGGTGACGCGCGAGGTTTGGCCAGGCATCGCTGCAGTGTAAGGCATCGCGGAAACCCACTGCGGATCGCGCTGATATTGGACGACGAGCGAGCCGCCCTGCTGGACGTAATCGAGCAGACGGCGATTCGAGCGCATCAGATCGGGACGCAAATCGTAAGCGCGGATGCCGACGACGATCGCGTCGTAGCGGCTGAGGTCTTCGAAGGCGAGCGCGACTTCGTCGAGCAGATCCACTTGAATGCCGATTTGGCGGAGCGTGTCGGGAATCGGATCGTTGCTCGCGGCGATGTAGCCGATGCGCAGGTGCGCTGGCACGATGAGATTCAGCACGTGGACGGTGACGTCGGCGGGCTGGCTCCAGTCGCGCGTGGGCAGCGAGGGGATTGGTTCGAGCGAGGTGGTGAATTTTTGGCCGTCGAGCTGGGCGAAGGGGTGCAGCGGATACGCGCCGGGGGCGATGTTGGCGGAAGGGGTGACGCTGAAACGAAGCAGCTGATCGCCGGGGCCGGAAAAATCGAGAGGCGCGATTGGCTGAAACTGCCAGCGTGTGGGCGCGTCGAGGCCGACGGAAACTTTCGCCGGTTTCGTTCCATGGTAGCGGACGCGGGTGAGCAGCGTGAGGGGCTGCGAGGCACGCTCGGCGGGCACCATGATTTGTTGGGGATCAGGAGTGAGCGTGACGGCGGGAACGAACTCGAGCGGATACGTGTCGATCCCAATCGTCGTGGCTTTCATCGACTCAACAGTTCGCGTGATAGCGAACGAGTAGCCGTCGATTTCATTTTGGGTGCGACTGCGCACGAGCGGCGGCGGGAATGGAAGAATCACATCGTTGGGTGAGCTGGTCGGCAACTGGCCGAGCTGGGATTTCGACTTTGAATTTATACGTCTATATCGCTTCATCTTGGCTTGCCTTACGCGTGTTGTGCGATCGTACGCTCCAACCTTTAGGAATCAGTAGGGTCGAATTATCGATTGGCATTATTTGCAGGGGTAGGACGAGGGCTTGCCCAGAAAATTTAGCGTCGCCGAGAAAGTTTCTCCCGCGACCAGTTCGTGGCGATCCGCTTCGACAATCATCGGTATTGCAAAGTCTTCATCCAGCGCGGCATCGATTTTTTCGGTCTCGCGTTCGAGCTCCCAAAGAACCTACGGCTCTCTAGATCGCTCTGCCTTGAGACTTGATCCCGCACGCCCACGATTCCCTTCCCGCTTCAGCAAGTGCGTGCGCTGCTGCGCTGACGGTCGAGCATAAGCACTCGTCTACGTGCGTCATCGAGATGTGCGATCGGCGGCGCTCAATCCGGTGGCGAGGGCTTCGTGATATTTGGGAAATCTGTTCGCGAGCGCTCGCAGAGCGGCTCCGCGAGAAGCTTTGGGTCAAAGCAGCCGGCGGGATCGCCTTTTTCGTTTTCGCGCACCAGAGAGACCGGGCGGCGGAAAAACGGATTGCCGAAGAATGACGGCGTGCCTTGCGAGCGATGTTGCGCGTGGCCTTCCATGCCCATGTCCACGTAGCTTTTGCCCCAGAGCGGCGAAACGTCGTTGATGGGAATCGGCACGGCGCCGGCGACGTTGGGGTCGCGCGCGGGTCGCAGGTCGAGCGTTACTTTCCAGGCGGGCAGGCCCTCGACGATCTGGTCGGGAAACATTTTGGGATCGGCGGCTGCGGCGATGGCTTGCGGCGTGAGAATTCCGCTTTCCTGATGATGTCCGTGGCCGCTGTGGACTCCACCCCAGCCATTGATGACGACTTGCGGGCGGAACGTGCGAATCACGCGGACCATGTCTTCGAGCGCGACGCCGCCCCAAATTTTTCGCGCTTGCTCGGGAGTCTTCACGTAACCCGTGTCCATGGCGCGGGTGAAAAATTGGCGGACGCCGTAATGTTTGTCGGCGGCGAGGAGTTCTTCGGTGCGGATGACGCCGAGTTCAGCGCCCTGTTCGGGGCCGATAGCGTTCTGTCCGCCCTGGCCGCGGGTGATGGTGAGGAGGGCAACGTCGGCATTGAGCCCGCGAGAGAGATAGGTGAGCAGGCTGGCCCATTCGTCATCAGGGTGCGCGGTGATGAAAAGGATGCGGGTGGTGACTCGGGCTTTGTTGATCGCTTCGACGGTTTCGGGGAGGGATTGGGCGGAGGTGGGGATGGTAATTGTTGTGGCGAGGGTGAGCAGGGATAGTACGGTTCTGAGAATTCGATGGCGGAAAATCCCGGGGCTGAATCCCCTTTTTGGCGGGCTGCACTTTTTCGCTGGACTGAAGTCCAGCTCCCCCTGCTGAAGCAGGGGGCTCCCACCTCGGGAGCGAGTCAAAAGAGCCGGCGGGACGCCGGCGTTACGGAATGGCAGCGACGCGACTGGGATGTGCGAGGTCTCCCGTGCCGTAGCCCTTGGGTTGGAGCGTGGCATTAAACAGCCTCCTCGAATGGCCATTGGTGGAGCAGGCGGGCGCGTCCGAAATAGACGAGAATTCCGGCGAGCATCGCTGCTATTGAGGCGAGCATTGGGCGGCGTCCTGTCGAAATAAAAATTGCGATCCAGCCTGCGATGGAAAGAAACACTGGCACGGGATAGAGCCACATGTGAAAGGGCCAGCGGTCCTCCTTCCATCGGCGGTGGAGCCTCATCAAGCCTACTGCCTGGGCCACAAATTGGATGAGGCAGCGCATCGCCAGGATGGAGCGTATGACGGAAAAGAGGCCGATGAAGATACAAACAAAAATCGAGGCGAGGCCGAGGGCGATGAGCGAGACGTTGGGGAAGCGCTTGGTGGGATGCACGCGGGCGAAGATTGAGAAGAAATTGCCGTCGAGGGCGGCGGCGTAGGGCACGCGCGAATACCCGAGCGTGGCGGAGAAAACGGAGCCGAATGCGGTGACGAGAATCAGCGCGGTGGCGAGCGAAGCCCAGTGCGGGCCGAAGGTGCGTTCGACGAAAAGGCTAACTACGTAGGGCGATTTCTGCGCTTCCTGCCAGGGTACGACGGCGAGGATGCAGGTCTGCAACGCGAAGTAGAGCGCGGCGATGCCGAAAATCGAGAGAAAAATCGCGCGGGGGATATTGCGCTCGGGATTTTTCATTTCGCCGCCGAGATTGCAGACGTTGTAGTAGCCGAGGTAGCTGTAGATGGCTTGCACGGAGGCGTGGCCGAGGCCGGCGAAAAAAATCCAGGAGAAACTCCAGGCGCCGGCGGGGTAGGTGAAGACGAGGTCTTTGTTGAAATGTGTGGCGCCGCCGTAGATGAGCCAGGCGATCGTGGCGGCGGCGATGATCCAGAGAATTGTGGAGATTTTGCCGATGGCGGTGATGCGGCGGTAGAGCAGCACGATGGCGATCGCGATGAGAAGAATCGCGACGAGGCGATTGTAGTTTGCGAGCGCAAACATTAATTGGCGCGGGTGTGCGCCTAGCCAAGCATTTGCTGCTCCGATTTTGGTCGTGAGGTAGAGCGAGTAATCCGCGAACCCGAGTGCGCCGGAGGAAATGCTTAGCGGGCCCTGGAAGAGCGTTTGCCAGATGAAGAGGAACGACATGAGGCGGCCGAAGCGGTTTGGTCCGTAGGCTTCGCGCAGAAAAACGTAGCTGCCGCCGGCTTGCGGCATGGCGGCGCCGAGTTCGGCCCAGACGCAGCCGTCGACGAGCGCGAGGGCGGCGCCAACGACCCATGCGAGAATGCACTGCGGGCCGTTCATGGCGCGAATGATGTAGGGGATGACGATGAATGGGCCGATGCCGATCATGAACGTCATGTTGAGGGAGGTGGCTTCGAGGAGGCCGAGGCCGCGTTCGAGTTTTTCGGGTTCGGTCATTTCGTGGCGATAAGGTGCTGCAAAAGAACGGAAAGCATAGCAAGAAAGGGCTGCGGGGCTGGGGGTAAAAGTGGCGAAAGAGAACTGCAGATCCCTCGCTTCGCTCGGGATGAAAATATGAAAGCGCGACTCCTTGCCGTCAGCGTAGGCTGGCGGTGAGAAACCTTCAAAAGAAGGAGGAGCCGCGCATGGAAGAATATATCGCATTCGATAGTCATAAGCGCTACACGTGGGTCGAGCACGAAGAGGTGGCCACAGGGAAAGTGAGGCAGTATCGGTTGAATCATGCGCCGGGAGCGATTCGCAACGCGCTAGCCCACTGCGCGCCCGGCACGCCGGTGGCGATCGAGGCCACCGCGAACTGGTATTGGATCATCGACGAGATCGAGCAAGCGCAGCTGGAGCCGCGGTTGGTGCATCCGCGCAAGGCCAAGCTGATGATGGGGCAGATCAACAAGACGGACAAGCTCGATACGCAGGGGATGAACCGTTTGCAACGGAACGGAACGCTGCCGACGGTGTGGATACCGCCCGGCCCCTTGCGCGAGCAGCGCGAGTTGACGCGTACTCGTTTGGTGCTGGCGGCGCAGCGCACACGCTGGAAGAATCGCATTACGGCGACGCTGGCGAAGTGGGGCTTGCCGCCGAGTGAGTACAGCGATCCCTACGGAAAGAAAGCGCGGGAAGAACTCGAGCGGCGGATGGAGCGATTGCCGGAGCAGACCCTTTGGGCGACCCGGCAGATGCTGATACAACTGGATGCCCTGCAAGCCCAGATGGGAGAGTTCGAAAACCGCTTGGAAGAGATGGTCGAGGAAACGGCGGAGATGCAGCGGCTGAAAACGCTTCCGGGAGTGGGGGTGATCCTGGCGGCCACGATTGCATTGGAAATCGGGGATGTAGGGCGGTTTCTGAGCGCGGAGCGACTGGCCAGTTATGCGGGAACGACGCCGCGGGTGCACGCCAGCGGGGACCGGGTGCGGTACGGACGGACGCGGCCGGACGTGAATCGGTATTTGAAGTGGGCGTTTTCGGAAGCGGCGAATTCGGTGGCGGTGAATTACAAACGATGCCCGGAACGGCACGTGAGTGAACTGTATGCGCGGCTGCATCGGCGCAAAGGACACCACACCGCAGTGGGCGCGGTGGCGCGGCATTTGGCCGAAGCCGCCTTTCACGTGTTGAGCCGCCAACAGGAGTATCGAGATCCGGCTGCGGTTGTGGGTCGGACCAGCGAGGTGTGAGCGCGACCTTGTCATGAGCCTTTGGCTCGCGGGATGAATGCGACACACCTCCGGATATGTTCATGCCCCACTGAGGGCGTAGAGATGACTGGGTGCGACCCGAAGCTCGCCGATCTCGATGCTTGACCGTCGCGCTTTCAGAGATGACATGAGTAGTTGTTTCGTCGGGCGGGGAAGATAGGCGGCGGAGCTTTGTGCTAGCTGCGTTACGATGACGTAGATGGTGACGCTTGGAATTGGGATTACAGCGGCGATTGTTGCGGGGTTGGTGCTGGGATATTTTCGTGTGCGGCGGCGGCGGAGATTTCCTGCGCACGGGTGGCTCGGATTTGTGGCGCTGGCTGGGGCTGAGTGGCTGCTTTTTCATCGCGTAGAGCCCGTCGCCACTTATTTCACGCCGATTGCCTGGAGTGCTTACATCCTGATTGCCGATGCGGCGACGTTTGCCATTACTGGCAGGTCGCGCTTGAACGATGCGCCGCTTTCGCTTGCGCGGATGGCGCTGCTTTCGATTCCTCTTTGGCTAATCTTCGAGGCTTACAATCTGCGGCTCGAAAATTGGGCGTATCTGGGTGTGCCTTTGCCGTGGGCGGCGGCGACGCTCGGTTATGGGTGGTCGTTCGCGACGATCACGCCGGCGATTTTTGAAACTTCCGATTTGGTGCAGGCGATGCTGCCAACCGTGGGCGGCGAGCCGTGGAAAATTCCGCCGCGCGTGGAAACTGCACTGATGGTTGTCGGCGCGGCGTGCTTGATTATTCCGCTGGTGACGCCTCGGGCGATTGCCGCGCGTCTTTTTGCGCTCGTGTGGGTAGGCTTTTTGCTGCTACTCGATCCGATCAATCGAAGGATCGGGCTTCCATCGTTTCTTGGCGATCTTTCGGAAGGATTCCGGCGGCGTTTTTATGGTTTTCTGGCGGCGGGATTCATTTGCGGCTGGCTGTGGGAATTCTGGAACTACTGGGCGGCGGCAAAATGGCATTACACGTTTCCGAGGTATCAGAACATGAAGATTTTCGAGATGCCTGTGCCGGGCTATCTGGGATTCCTGCCCTTTGCGCTGGAGTGCTTCAGCATGTACGTTAGTGCAGCGTGGGTTCTGGGCTGGGTGAAACGAACCAAATGAATATTGCGCGCGGCGCAGCTTCGCGGAATTTTGTTTACGGCCGCTTACTTGTGGGCTTTGCGGCGTGCGCTTTTCTTTTTGGCTTCGCCACGGAGACGGCGCGAGCGGGACGGGTGCAACTGCCTCCGGAAGCGGCTCAGGCGATCGAGAAAATGTACGGGGGCGACCCGGACGGCGCAATAGCGATGCTGCATACCTATGAGGGCGCGCATCCCGACGATCCCCTGCCGTATACGATCGAAGCGGAGGCGCGCTGGTGGAAGATGTTCTGCGACGCGGCGGAAATCAAATGGGGAATGATGGATTCGCAGAAGCGGAGCAAGAGACCCGGAGATGATTCGTACTTTGCGCTCGCCGATCGCGCGATTCAGCTGGCGCAAGCTGCTATCGCGAAAAACGACACGTCAGAAAATCATCTTTACGCGGGGATCGGTTACGCGCTGAAGACGCGGCTTTACGGTTTGCGAAATGAGAATAGAACTGCGGCCCACAACGGTGTGGCGGCGCGCACGGAATTCCTGCGGGCGCTCGAGCTTGATCCCGACAATGCGGACGCGTCAGTGGGAGTCGGCTTTTACAACTATTACGTGGACACACTTTCGCCCATAGTGAAATTTCTGCGCTTCTTCATGGGGATTCCCGGCGGCAACAAACAGGAAGGATTAAGGCAGATTCGAGTGGGCGTCGATCACGGTGTGCTGCTGGCCGTGGATGCGCGGTTTTATCTGGCGCGGAATTATCGGACATACGAGCAGCAGTATCAGGAGGCGCTTGACGTAGCGGAGCCGCTTGTTACGCGCTATCCGCAGAATCCGATTTTTCTGCTGCTGGTGGGGAATTTGAATGTGGAGCTGGGGCGGAATGCGAAGGCGGCAGAGTATTTTAATGCGGTGCTGAAATTGCCGAGGGTGGCTTTGGCGAGTGATTGTTGTGCTGGGTGCGCGAATTGCGATCCGTGCCCGGCGCATGTGCGGAGTCTTGCGCAGGAATTTTTGAATTCGATTCATTGAAACATCCCTCGGGTTAAACCCCTTCAACCTGTATGGCTCTCGGCGCGGCTGCCCTTCCTCCTTTCAGAGTAAAAAGCCGTGCCCCGACGTAGAGTGTCCTCAAGTTCTTATGCGCCTCGTGAACTTCAGGGGCTAAAGCCCCTGTCTTTTGTGGCTTGTTTATGTCGCCCCTGAAGGGGCGACCTACAAGGCGTTTTGACCCGGATGGACGTCGCAGTTGAAGTACTCGATGAGATCCGTATCAGGAACTTCTCTCACAAGTTGAATAGAGAAAAGGGCCCACGACGAAGAAAACGTCGTCGTGGCTACCGGGCTTGATTCGGGTTTTTGTTTCCTATGCGACTCATCATCAGGGCTGAAATGCAGCCTGAGACGAAGGCTACTCCCCAGAGGCCGTGCGGACCCCGGTGCTGGAGGAGTTCTGTACCGAGGATTGGGCCTAGCGAGAACGCGATGCTGAACGACATTGTGTAGAGGCCCATGTACTCGCCGCGGCGGCCTGGCGGGGCGATTTCGGCGGCATAGGCGGAACTTCCTGGCAGGAGAATCATTTCGCCGAATGTCCAGATGAAGACGGCGGCAAAAATTTGCGCGGGACGGGTGACGAAGGCAAAGGAGCCGAAGCCGATGGCGTAAAGAAGGGCGCCGAGGGTGAGGGTGCGGTGATGCGACCAATGCGCCATGGCGGTGTTGAGCGGAACCTCGAGTGCGACGATGAGCAAAGTGTTCAACGTGAACACGGTGCCGTAGAGCGATTCCGGCAGGCGCAGATTGCGCACCAGGAAAAGCGGGAGCGATGAGGTGAGTTGGAAAAAGACGAGCTGCGCGGGAATCATCGCCGCTAGGAAGTAGAGCATGCGAGGATTGCGGAACGCGCGCAAATCCTGGGCGGGATGCGCGGCTGCGAGAGGCACCACGGAATCGGCTTCGATCTCGCGGCCTAGTTCTTCAGGGTCGGACCAGTCGGGATCGTGGGAGGGTTTCAGGCGAGCCGAATCCCACCGGGCCATGGCGATTACTACTCCGGCGAGAATCGAAGTGGCGCCATCCACGAAAAATAGCCAGCGAAATGAAATCAGCGCGAGCACACCGCCGATTGCCGGGCCTACGCTCATTCCTAGGTTTACGGCCAGGCGGCTAAGCGCGAAGGCTGCTTTGCGCTGCGGCGGGCGAACGAGATCGGAAATCATCGAGAGGCTGGGCGGGCGAACGGATTCGTTCAGGATGGCGAAGAGGAATGTGATGGCGAGGATTGTGGGGAAACTGTGCGCGAGGGGAAAAAGAAATAGGAGGACGCCGGAGAGAAATAGCGACGTTTTAATTACAGCGATGGGCCCGACGATATCGGTGAGACGGCCGGCGATTGGCATCGTGATGAGGGCGGCGATTCCATAGACGGTGAGCGAGAGGGCGGCATGAGCGGGCGTGATTCCGAGAGTGCGGGTGAGGTAGAGGACGAGGAAGGGGAGGACCATCGTGCCGGCGCGGTTTACGAGTGTGGCGGCGGAGAGCAGCCACACTTCGCGGGGCAGGTCTTTCAGGCCGCGCCAGGGATTCATGGAGTGGAGATTATACGTGGTTGATTGATTTCACTGACGAGTGGTTGGTGAATTTGAGAACTTAAAAGATCCGGCGGTGATTTTGCTTGAGCTGGGGATTTCGTCGCTCGTCCGTAGCACAGGCAGGAGTGCCTGTGCCACTAAAATCGAGCTCGCTCGTCGAAAAGTGTTTTGCTGTTGCCGGGCGGATTCTTCTTGTTCGAAGGCGTGGTAGGAGGAGCGGACTAGCGGGCCGGCTTCGACGTGCTTGAAGCCCATTGGTTCGCCTGCGCGCTTGAATTCGGCGAATTCGTCGGGGTGGACGAAGCGCTCGACGGGCAGGTGCTCGGGCGTGGGCTGCAGATATTGGCCGAGCGTGAGGATGTGCGTGCCCTGCGCGGCGATTTCTTCCATCGCGGCGAGTACTTCGTCGCGCGTTTCGCCGAGGCCCAGCATCATTCCGGTTTTCGTTGGCAGGCCCGGCGCCATTTCACCGGCGCGACGCAGCAATTCGAGCGAGCGCTCGTAGACTGCGCCTTTGCGAACGCGGCGATAGAGGCGCGGCACGGTTTCCATATTGTGATTCAGCACGTCGGGGCGCGCTGCCATCACCGTTTCCAGCGCGGACCAGTCGCCGCGAAAATCCGGGATGAGCACTTCCACTCTGCAGCCGGGAACGCGCTCGCGAATCTGTGAGATGGTGCGCGCGAAGATAGCCGCGCCGCCGTCAGGCTGATCGTCGCGATTCACGGAAGTGACCACGGCATAGCGCAAGCCCATGCGCTCGACGGCTTCGGCGACGCGCTCGGGCTCGTCTTCTTCCGGCGGGCCGAGCGGCTTTCCGCTAGGCACGGCGCAGAAGCCGCAGGCGCGCGTGCAAATATTGCCGAGGATCATGAAGGTTGCGGTGCGGTGCTCCCAGCATTCGCCCATGTTGGGGCAGCGCGCGCTCTCGCACACGGTGTGCAAGTCGAGCGTGCGCATGATGCGCTTGAGTTCCTGATAATTTGGGCCGCCGAAAAATTTCACGCGCAGCCAGGGCGGACGCGGGTGCGCTGCTGTGGGTGGCGGCGCGCCAGGCGGCAGATTCGAGATGATGTTAAAGGGCGAAGCCATTGGCGTGGTCTTGAATCATGTATTTTACGCGCGCCGCAGGATTGACACAACCGCTCCGCGGTATAGCGCGATGATTCCGCCACATGCTTTTCGGCGAGCAACTTGGAAGTAGAAATCGCTCAAGTTTTCCCCATCGCTTGCCGATACCGCAGGTAAGCCAAAGTCCCTACTGGGGCGCGGCGAGCCAATTTGAAACATTGAAGAAGGAATGGCTTTCGCCGATGTTGCCAGCCCGATATGGGAACAGGCATCGAGTTGTTTGAGTTGATTGTGGGCCAACTATCATGAGTGCCATCAATTTCCCGCTCAGTACGGATATTTCGAGTGCGGCAAATCAAGTTTCGTCGCAGAACGCGGAACAGTTGCCGACAGGCGGGTCCGGTCAGTCACTGTGTTGCGGCCGGACACCGTGACACTTTCCGCAGCGTTTCCGCCAGCGCCGCCGGTGGACGCTGCGAACTTCGTTCAATTTCAAAGCCCCGCGCCGCCCGCGCTCGAAGCTTTTCCGCCAGCTGCCGCTCAAACCGCGAGCTCGCCGGCGCAACCCGCGCCCGTGCCGAACACGACGGCGCCCGCGACCCTCAATCAGCAGGAACAGCTCGCGCAGCTCGATCAAGTGCTTGAGCAGCTTGGCATTAGCCCCCAAAGCATCAGTCTCGACAATCGCCTGGCGCTGATCAAATCGGCGAACGATCCTCCGGCGCTTTTGAATCTGGTTCGCACGCTCGGCGTGCTCGACCAGGCGGCGACGAGTACGCAAATTAGTGCGCTCAGCGCGAACAATCTCTCGAACCCGGCCCCGACCGGAATTCAAACACAAGCCCCAGCTCAGAACGAATCTCAAGCCCAGCCTCCACCTGCATCGACAGCTCCGCTTCAAAGCTCAAGTCCGCCGGCGGAGTCCGGGTTTGAGTCCATTTCCTCAGCGGCAGGCGGGGCGGCGCCATCATCGCCAGTCCAAGCTGGTGTGGCCAGCAATGGGGCTGCGCAGTTCCAGGAGCTGCAGGCTGTCTTCCAAGAGGCCGATAACGCGCAAAACCAGTCCGGGGCGGCCGGTTCAGGCGCTGTTCCTCAGCCATCGCTAAGCATTCGAGTCTGACGAAGCTGTACCTGCACCCCCATCCCGAATCGCCACATACCTGGACCCTGTTTTGTTGTATTATTACCACAGTTGAATACCGATGCTTTCGTGTTATCCTTGTATATTATTGATTATAAATGATTAATATTTTAGCGGGGCGGCCATCCGGATGCTTAGGCAGGCCCCGGCGAATGCCCTGTCAGCTCACTGTTCAGCGTCCAGTCGAAACGGAAGGAATCGGGCTTCACACCGCGGTTCGAAGCCGGGTCCGATTTGTGCCTGCCCCAGCGGATACGGGGATCGTGTTCCGACGTGTGGACCTCGACAATTTTGAAATCGAAGCGCACGTCCGCAACGTGGCACGCGTGAGTTATGCCACGAGCCTGATGAAGCAGGGCGTGCTGCTTTCCACCACCGAGCACGTGTTGGCGGCGCTTTACTCTTGCGGCATAGACAATGTGTATGTGGAAATCGATGCACTCGAATTGCCGATTCTGGACGGCTCGGCGAAGCCGTTCATTGACCTTCTGGCGCAGGCGGGAATCAAGCAATTGCGCCGGCAGCGCCGGTACATCAAGGTGCTGAAGCCGCTCGAATTTGCCGATGGCGATCGCCTGCTGGGGATTTACCCGGCGGACGAATTTCGCGTTCATTGTTACGTGGATTTCCGGCATCCGGCGGTTCCTCCGCAGGGAATCGAGTTGAGTGTTAACCGCGACACTTTCAGCCGCGAGCTGGCGCCGGCGCGAACGTTTGGTTTCACGAAGGATTTTCCGGGGCTTCAGGCGATGGGGCTGATTCGCGGCGGGTCGCTGGAAAACGCGATTGTGATCGACGACAAAAATATTACGAATGGGCCGCTGCGATTCCCCGATGAGTTCGGACGTCACAAGGCGCTTGATTTGATTGGGGATTTGGCGCTGGTTGGTCGACCGCTGCTGGCGCGCATCGAAGCGCATAAGGCCGGGCACGCAACGCACACGCAGCTGGTTACGCGGCTGCTGGCTGACCAGTCGTTGTGGACGGAGACCACGAACGGGCATCACGCCGAGAGTGGCTTCGCACCGGTTTCCGCTTCTCTTCACTCCTGATTTTCTCGATAACAAACTGTTTTCGTTGCGAAAGTGTTGCCCCTCTGAGTGCGGCAATACGACGGCTAGTGCCTCGGGCTTCGCCATTGCCAAAGCTAGCAACGCACGCCACAATAACGGCCGATGCCAAACCATTCCGACACAGCTATCGTGATACTTGCTGCGGGCAAGGGGACGCGGATGCGTTCCGAGCTTGCGAAGGTGCTGCATCGCGCTGGTGGACGCACGCTGATCGAGCACGTGATCCGCGCCTGCCTGCCGCTGAAGGCCGCGCAGCTTTTGGTTGTCGTGGGGCATCAGGCGGACGAAGTGGGCGCGGTTGCGGAGAATCTTGGCGCGCAGGTGATTTTGCAGAAGCCGCAGCACGGCACCGGGCACGCCATGCAGGTGGCGCGTCGCGCGATTCGGAAGAGCGCGAAAGTGGCTCTTGTGGTGCCAGGCGACGCTCCGTTGCTGCGCGGCGGATCACTGGCTGCGCTGCTCGATGCACATCGGCGGGGCGAAGCGGCTGCGACTGTGCTGAGCGCCGAGCTTGCGGATCCCACGGATTACGGCCGGATTGTGCGAGATTCGGAAGGGCGCGTTGAGGCGATCGTCGAGGAAAAAGCTGCGACGCCGGAGCAGCGCTCGATTCGCGAAGTGAATTCGAGCATTTATTGTTTCACGCTGGGGAAATTGTGGCCGGCGCTTGCTGCATTGCGGCCGAATAACGCGCACCGCGAGCTGTATCTCACAGACGCGATCGCTCTCCTGCGGCAAAGGAATGAACGAGTGCTGGCGCAGGTGGCGGCGGACGCGGAGGAAATTCTTGGCTGCAACACGCGTGCGAGCTTGGCGGACGTGGACCGGATTTTCCGCGCGCGCAAAGCAGCGGAATTGATGGAAGCGGGCGCGACGATTTATTTGCCCGAGACGGTGGTGATCGATCCGGAGGTGGCCGTGGGGCCGGACACTGTGATCGAACCGGGCGTGCAGCTTTTGGGCGAGACGCGCATCGGCGCGCGATGCACGATTCAGACCGGCAGCGTGTTGCACGATGTGCGCGTGGATGATGACGTTACGGTGGGCGCGCACTGCGTGGCGACTGCGAGCCGGCTGCATGCGAAGTCCTCGATCGGGCCGTTTTCGCGATTGCGGCCGGGCGCTGATATTCGTTCCGGCGCGCATATCGGAAATTTCGTCGAGGTGAAAAAATCCGTGGTGCATGAGGGCGCGAAGGCGATGCACCTGACGTACTTGGGCGATGCGTCGGTGGGGCGCGGGTCGAACATCGGCGCCGGGACGATCACTTGCAATTACGATGGGGTTGCCAAGTATCAGACTATGATTGGTGAGCGCGTTTTTATAGGCAGCGATACCGCGCTGGTGGCGCCGATCCGGGTGGGCGATGGCGCGTACGTGGCCGCTGGATCAACGCTGACGGAGAATGTGCCGGCGGAGGCGCTGGCGCTCGCGCGCGGGCGGCAGGTGAATAAGCCGGGTTGGGCGCGGAAGCGGCGGTTGGAAGTGAAGCGCGAAGAGAAAACGCGTACGCGTTCGAAACATGCGCCGCGAAGAAAGTCAGCGAAGCCCCGCGCCAAGACAAAACGCCGAGAGCGCAGCCGGTGATTTTAGGCGGCGCTGAGATCCTTCGCTATGCTCAGGATGACAACTTAACTGACTAGTTTCGCTGTGTTAAAATTGCATTGGGAGACATCCAAGATGAAATTTGGAGTGGTGCAGTTTCCCGGGTCGAATTGCGATGATGACGCTTGTCATGCGATCGCGTCGGTGATCGAGCAGCCTGTCGAATTTATTTGGCACCAATCTGAGGATCTTGCGGGCTTCGACGCGATCATTTTGCCTGGCGGATTTGCTTATGGCGATTATTTGCGGACTGGCGCGATTGCGCGATTTTCTCCCGTGATGAAGGCTGTAGAGCGGTTCGCGCGTGGCGGCGGGCTGGTGCTGGGAATCTGCAATGGGTTTCAGATTCTGCTCGAGGCTGGATTGCTGCCCGGGGCGATGATGCGAAACAAGGGGCTGCGATATTTGTGCCGGCACGTGCATATCCGCGTGGAGCGGACGGACACGCCGTTTACGGGGGCGGCGCGCCGCGGCGATGTGTTGAAGATTCCGATTGCGCACAATGAAGGAAATTATTTCTGCGACCCAGCGACGCTGGCTGAACTTGTACGCGACAACCGGATTATTTTTCGTTACGTGCACCCGGACGGAACGGATTGCGCCGAGGCGGTTCGGGGGGACGCGGCTTCCCTTGAGTTCGACCGTGAAAATAATCCCAATGGATCGCTGCGCGCGGTTGCGGGGATTTGCAGCCGCGAACGCAACGTGCTTGGGTTGATGCCGCATCCGGAGCGTGCGGTGGAATCGCCGCTGGGCTCGTCGGATGGGCTTGTGATTTTTCAGTCGATGGTTGAATACCTCACGCGCGGGGAGCGCAAGGCTTCCGGCAGTCGCGTGGCGGTGACGGCATAAATTTTCCACGAGAATCCGCGAAATTCCACAGAATGACGGTCGGTGTTGTGCTTGCCCGCGTTTTTGTTTGCTGCGACAATTTGCGTGCGTGCTGCGAAACTCCGCGCGGCGGTGCGGCGTATCAATAGTATCGGTAGCGCGCGTAATGGAAAGGCCCACGACGAAAAATGCGTCGTCGTGGCTACCGCGCGTGAGGGCGTGCGAGCTGAAAATTGGCGATTGGGCGCTGCATGTTACCGGGGCACAGGCGGGATTGCCTGTGCTACTGAGGAGCAAGACTTGATGCAGAAGGCGGTACAGAGCGAGATTCAGGTGACGCCGGAGATTGCGGCGGAGCATGGGCTGACGGCGGAGGAATACGCGCGCATTCAGAAGATTCTGGGGCGGGATCCGAATTATACCGAGCTGGGAATTTTTAGCGTGATGTGGAGCGAGCATTGCTCGTATAAATCTTCGCGCGTGCATTTGAAGAGGTTGCCGACCACCGGCAAGGGTGTGGTGCAAGGGCCGGGAGAAAATGCGGGCGTCGTGGATATCGGCGACGGGATCTGCGCTGTTTTCAAGATCGAATCGCACAATCATCCGAGTTTTGTGGAGCCGTTTCAGGGCGCGGCTACGGGCGTGGGCGGGATTTTGCGCGACATTTTCACGATGGGGGCGCGGCCGATTGCGGTGATGGATTCGCTGCGGTTTGGGGAGATTGCGGCGGCGAAAGGAAAAAGCAAAGGCGAAGAGAGATCTCTCGACTCCGCTCGAGATGACAACGTTCCTGGTGCGACGGCGGAAGAGATTGCGCGGAATCGGCGGATTTTGGACGGCGTGATTCGCGGGATTGGATTTTATGGCAACTGCTTTGGCGTGCCCACGGTGGGCGGCGAAGTGCAGTTCGAATCGTGCTACTCGAATAATCCGCTGGTTAACGCGCTGGCGCTGGGAATTGCGCGGCGCGAGGAACTTTTCTTTGCGCGGGCGCGTGGGGCGGGCAATCCTGTGATTTACGTGGGCGCAAAAACGGGGCGCGACGGAATTCATGGCGCGTCTTTGCTGGCGTCGGCGGAATTCAGCGAAGAATCGCAGCAGAAGCGGCCGAACGTGCAGGTGGGCGACCCGTTCATGGAAAAGCTGCTGCTGGAAGCGTGCCTCGAAGCGATGCGCACCGGCGCGGTGGTAGCGATTCAGGATATGGGCGCGGCCGGGTTGACGAGCTCGAGTTCGGAGATGGCGTCGCGCGGCGGAATGGGAATTGAGATTGATCTGGCGCGTGTGCCGCAACGCGAGACGGGCATGACGCCGTACGAAATTATGCTTTCGGAATCGCAGGAGCGGATGTTGCTGGTGGCGGAGCGCGGGCGAGAGCGTGAGGTTTTTGGCGTGTTCAGCAAATGGGGGCTGGATGCCGTCGAAATCGGGAAAGTAACCGATGACGGCAAGTTGCAAGTGCTCGATCATGGACGCGTAGTGGCGGAAATTCCGGCACATGCGATTGCAGAGGAAGGGCCGCGGTACGAGCGGCCGATTGCCGAGCCAGCTGCGCGAGTTGGTGCCGCTGGACCTCTTTTTGAATTCGCAGCTGGCGGCGCTGATCTCACTGAAAATTTCCGCGAGGTGCTAGCGTCGCCGGCGATCGCGTCGAAATACTGGATTACCGAGCAGTACGATTCGATGGTGCGCACAAACACGCGGTTCGGGCCTGGGGCGAGCGATGCGGCGGTGTTGCGATTGAAGGAGACCGAGCGCGGGCTGGCGCTCTCGACGGACGGCAATGGGCGCTGGTGTTTTCTTTCGCCGCGATTGGGCGCGATGCACGCGGTGGCGGAGGCGGCGCGCAATGTGGCGTGCAGCGGGGCGCGTCCTGTGGCGGCGACGAACTGCTTGAATTTCGGCAATCCGGAGAAGCCGGAGGTGATGTGGCAGTTCAGCGAAGCGGTGGATGGAATTGCGGAGGCTTGCCGCGCGCTGGAAATTCCGATTACGGGCGGGAATGTCAGCTTCTACAACGAGACGCTCGGTAAGCCGATTTATCCTACGCCGATTCTGGGCGTGCTGGGCGTGCTGGAGGATGCGGATTATGCGGTGGGCTCGGCGTTTGACAAGGAAGGCGATGCGATTGTTCTGCTGGATGGCGGCGGCGTCGGCTGCGTGCACGTGCCGACGATTCGCAGACTGGAGTTTTCGTCGTCGGAATATGCGAAGACGATTCAGGGAATCGTTGCGGGTGCGCCACCGGCGATCGATCTCGCGGCTGAAAAGCGGCTGATCGCGTGCCTGGTGAATCTGGCGAGCGCGGGTTTGATTCTTTCGGCGCATGACGTGAGCGATGGCGGGCTGGCTGTGACGATTGCGGAGTCGTGCTTCGGAAGCGAGGGACTGGCTGCTGACGTGAACGCCTGGCCCACCGCTGTGGGCATGCCTGACAATCCTCCTGCGGAGTAGCGCTGTTTGGTGAGCGTGGCGCGCGAGCGGTCGTGTCGCTTTCGGCCGCTTCGCTTGCTCGTCTCGCCGCGGTTGCGGCACAATATGGAGTGGCCGCAAATCGGTCGGAACCGTCACGCGCGGTGAATTTCGCATCCAATATAGAGGCACGACTGTTATAAGAGGGGACGTGAGTTCCTTCCGGAAGGCTTGGTCGGAATCATTAGCGCGAACGATTGAGGACGGGGCTTAGTTTGGTTCGCGCTGCTCATTCTCTGGTAGTTGGGCTCTTAAGTCTTTTTGGCCTTTGGATGCTCATCAAAGCATCTCGGGAGGTTCCTGCGCTAATCACAGCGTTGCGCCAAGTACCCCCGGATTTACCTCAAGGTGAAACGCAGGGCTTTTTTATCGACGTCAGTTTTCTAGCTTGGATACCGGCTCTTTTATGCGCCTGGGGCATATGGAAGTGGCGAAGATGGGGACAGGTCTTAACGATTGTGTTGTGCGGACTCGCAATCTTAATAGAGATAGAAGGAGTAGTATTTTTTGGCCGACCTTATCTTGCTCATCGAAATCTCATACTGGCGTTTCTGGAAATGGCATTAGTCGTTTGGCTCTTGCTGCCACCCGTTAAGAGTCGTTTTAACGTATAAGGGCACATGAATCGCACATTGTATCTCGACGAGGATCGGTTCCACGATCACTGCGGCGTGTTCGGCGTCTTCGGAAATGACGAAGCGGCGAAGCTCGCGTATCTAGGAATCTACGCGCTGCAGCATCGCGGGCAGGAATCGGCAGGAATTGCTTCGACCGATGGCACAGACGTGCGGGTGCACAAGGCGCTCGGGCACGTGCAGGAAATTTTCACGCCGCAGGTGATTGCGTCGCTGCCGGGCGCGGCCGCGATCGGGCACACGCGCTATTCGACCGCCGGCGACACGACGTTGATGAACGCGCAGCCGGTGGTGATCGATTGCAACAAGGGCAAAATCGCGCTGGCGCACAATGGGAATCTGACGAACGCGATCGAAGTGCGGCGGCGGCTGGAGCATCGCGGGTCGATTTTTCAAACGACGAGCGACACGGAAGTGATCGTTCATTTGATTGCGCGCAGCGCGGCGCGGAATCTTTCGGGCGCGATTGCCGACGCACTGAACCAGGTGGAAGGCGCGTACTCGCTGGTGCTGCTGACGCGCGATGAAATTTTCGCGATACGCGATCCGCGCGGTTTTCGTCCGCTCAACCTGGGACGAGTCGATGGCGCCTGGGTGGTCGGCTCGGAAACGTGTGCGTTCGATTTGATCGACGCGGAATACGTGCGCGAGATCGAGCCGGGCGAGATGGTGCGGATTTCGCGCAGCGGCGTCGAGTCAATTCGATTCGCGCCGGAAAAGCCGCACCAATACTGCATTTTCGAGCACGTCTATTTTTCGCGGCCGGACAGCCTGGTGTTTGGACGTCCGGTGAATCAAAGCCGCGAGCGGCTGGGGCGTTTGCTGGCGCGCGAACATCCCGTGGCGGCCGATATCGTGACGCCGGTGCCGGATTCGGGCGTGCCTGCAGCCATCGGATATGCGGCGGAATCGGGGATCCCGTTCCGCATGGGCTTGATTCGCAACCACTACATCGGACGAACATTTATCGAGCCATCGCAGGCCATTCGCGATTTTGGCGTGAAGCTTAAATTGAACCCGGTGCGTCGAATGTTGGAGGGGCAGCGCGTGGTGCTGGTGGACGATTCAATCGTGCGCGGGACGACAAGCCGGAAAATTGTGAGGCTGGTACGCGAAGCGGGCGCGACCGAGGTGCATGTGCGTATCAGCTGTCCGCCGACGATTTCGCCCTGTTATTACGGCGTGGATACGCCGCGGCGCGAAGAATTGATTGCAGCGAACCAATCGACGGAAGAGATACGGAAGTTTCTGGGCGCCGATTCGCTCGGATATCTCTCGCTCGAATCGTTGCGCGAAGCTGTGGAAGATACGGAACGAAAATTTTGCACGTCGTGCTACACCGGCAGCTACCCAACGGAGCTGGTGCAACTCGAAGTGGAGGCTCATCGTGGCAGCTGAGGTGGGAGAAGCGGTTATCGTAGAAAAAGTTCAGGCGAAGCGCGCGGATACGGTGAGTGACCGTGTGTGGCGCGAGGTGCTTTCGTGGTTCTGGGTGATTCTCGCGTTCCTGGTGATCGAAGGCGGATTCGTGCAGGCGCGCGTGATTCCCAGCGGTTCGATGGAACCCACCGTGCTGATTGGCGATCACTTGATCGTGAGCCGCTTTGGCTACGACATGGGCATTCCGTTTACCGATTTCCACGTGCCCTTGTGGCGGAACCCGAAAACGCAGCAGATCATTGTGTTCCGCGCGCCGCTGCCGGGGAATCCGGATTTCATCAAGCGCACGATCGGCCTGCCTGGCGACACGATCGAGGTCAAGCAAGGCGTGGTGTATGTGAACGGCAAGGCGCTCAATGAGCCGTATCGCAATCAGCCGCCGAACCCGATGGAAAATCGCCCCGCGATCACCGTTCCAGCAGATAACTATTTCATGATGGGTGACAATCGCGAGAATTCTTACGACAGCCGCTATTGGGGCTTTGTGCCGCGAGCGAATATTATCGGCACGCCGGAGATCATTTACATGTCGATCGACGCGCCGGAGGAAGTTTGGGAGCCGGGGCACGTGGCGGAGCGGTTTGAAACGTATTTCAGTGCTTTGATCCATCCGCGCGAAGTGCGCTGGAGACGTTTGTTCCATACATTTTGATTCGAGGCAGCCTCAGGTCAGTCCCGGCCAGAGCCAGGCCGGAACGGGACCTGAGCTACGGGCTTTCTGGCGATTTGTTTTTTAAGTTTCAGATTCCATCGGTCCCTTCCAGAAACGGAACCTCTTCATGCGTTACGCCGATGCCGGCGTGAATATTTCGGTTGCCGACGAAGCCAAACGGCGAATTGCCGCGATGGCGAAGAAAACATTTCAGCGTGGCGTGCTTGCGCCTATTGGCGGCTTCGGCGCGCTTTTTCAGCTGGACCGCAAGCGCTGGCGCGATCCGGTGCTCGTCGCCAGCGCGGATGGCGTGGGCACGAAACTGAAGATCGCATTCGTTACTGGCATTCACTCCACCGTGGGCGCGGATATTCTGAACCACTGCGTGAACGACATTTTGACGCAGGGCGCCGAGCCGCTTTTTTTCCTCGATTACCTGGCGATGGGCAAAATGGATGCGCGCGTGGTGGAGCAGGTGATCGAAGGAATGAGCCGCGCCGCGAAGAAGGCGCATTGCTCACTGATTGGCGGCGAAACCGCGGAGATGCCGGACTTTTATCCTCCGGGCGAATACGACCTGGCGGGATTCATCGTGGGCGCGGTGGAACGGCGCAAGCAGCTCGATCGCCGGCGGGTGCGGCCGGGAGATTTGCTGATTGGGCTGCCGTCGAGCGGGCTGCATACGAACGGCTATTCGCTCGCACGCAAGCTGGCGTTTGGCGTTGCAAAGCTCACACCGGATACGTATGTGCCGGAAATCGGAAACAAGATTGGCGCCGAACTGCTGAAGCCGCACCGTCCTTACTGGCCGCTGTTGAAGGGCGTGCTGGCGCGCGGCTGGGTGACGTCCATGGCGCACATCACCGGCGGCGGAATCACGGGGAATCTGCCGCGCGCGTTGCCGAAAAATGTGCAAGCGGTGATTGAGCTCGGCTCATTTCCTGTGCTGCCGATTTTTCAATATTTAGCGAAGCTGGGGAAGATCGATCGGGAGGAATTGCTGCAGACGTTTAATATGGGCGTGGGGATGATTTTAGTTGTGCCGGCAAAATTTGTGGCGCGCGTGGAAGCGGAGTTGAAACGGCGGCGCGAGAAATTTTATTTGATTGGGCGCATTGAGCCGGCGGCACGCGGGAAGTCGCGGGTGACTTATTTGGGGGAGTTGGGGCTGTAGCACGGCCGAAGAGAGATTCGTCGACTGCGCCCGCGCCTTCGCCCCGCAGACACACGCGGGACGCACAATTCGCGCTTCGCGAAGGAAAGAAAAGGCGCGCGGGGCTTCGCTTAGGATGACGATTTTCTTGCACGCACTCGCCGGGCCGATCGAGATCTAGCTTACGGTTAACTCACCGTCGTAAGAGCACAGGCAAGAGTGAGTGCCTGTGCCACTAAACCGGTCAGCGCGCTTCACTCGCCGATGTTGTCGATGTCGGCTACCGCTTTCCATGAGCCATTGGCTTGCTTCTTCCAGACGACTACGTACTTGCCTTTTTCGTCGGCTACCTTTCCCTTTTTCGCTTCGGTTTTTAAGTCGTAGGTGCCGTATTCGTAGGCGATATCGCCGGAGCGCGCGACTTCCACGTATGTTGTCTCGAAGGTGAGGCCGGGGCCGGGCGTTTCGAGCATCGGTTTCCAGGCCATTTTGATGGCGTCTTTGCCTTTCACCATTGCACCGTTATTGACGAAAAAGACGGCTTCATCCGCGTAGTACGAGGTGGCTTTGTCGAGATCTTTGGCTTGCGAGGCTTTGCTCCAATCGGCGGAGGCGGCGCGGATGGCGGCTTCATCGGCTTTGCGCGTGTCGGGCGGTGGCGCGGGTTTCTGTGCGGTTTGTTCGGCGCAAGCGATGGTGATGCTCATGGCGAAAAGCGCCGCGAGAAGAAGAAACAAGGAACGGAATTGCGACATGCGAATGCCTCCTGGACAGTGAAAGTTAACCGAGAAGATGCCTCGGGCGAGCGAATGTGTCAAGCAATCATCAGGCTTGCGTGTCGCATCAATTTGAAGCTGAAATTCGAAAGAGCCGGCGGGACGCCGGCGTTACGGAATGGCAGCCTCGTCATAAATCGAATCCTCTGTCTGCGCCGTTTTTCGCCTTTGTCAGTTTTGAAGCGACACCGAGCCAGACTCCGCACGTCGTTCAAGCCCGAGGTGCACTTCCGTAACGCCGGCGTCTCGCCGGCTCTTTTCGTTCGCGTTTCCAACAGGCGATTTTGTGGGCTCAGAGAACTATGCTAATTTCCTGCGGTGACGAAGAAACGCATCGGAGTGTTGCTTTCGGGACGCGGCTCAAATTTTGAGGCGCTGGCGGATAGTGTTGCCGCGGGACGCATTCCCAATGCGGAAATCGCGATTGTCGTCAGCAATCGCGAGAATGCGCCGGGGATCGAAAAAGCGCGCGCGCGAGGGATTCCGGCGCAGGTGATTCCGTCGCGGGGGCTCGAGCGCGAGGCGTACGACAAGCTGGTGATTTCCGCGCTCGAGGAAAAGAAAGTTGATCTCGTCTGCCTCGCAGGCTACATGCGGCTGCTCAGCCCCGCGTTTGTGGCGGCATATCGCGGGCGCATCCTGAATATTCATCCTTCGCTCTTGCCGGCCTTTCCGGGGCTCGAATCGCAGCGGCAGGCGATCGAGCACGGCGCGAAATTTTCCGGGTGCACGGTTCATTTTGTGGATGAGAATCTCGACGCCGGGCCGATTATTCTGCAGGCGGCTGTGCCGATCCGCGATGACGATACGCCGGAGACGCTTTCCGAGCGCGTACTGAAGGAAGAGCATCGAATTTACACGGAAGCGGTGCGCATCGTTCTCGAAGGGCGATATCGAATGGAAGGGCGGCGCGTGCTGCTGACAAATTTAGCGGCGAGTGCGGAGAAAAAATAGTGGCGGCAGCGAAGTTCAAGCCGGTGGACGAGCAGCTCGCATACCTGCGCAAGGGTGTGGCGGAAATTATTCGCGAAGACGAGCTGAAGGCGAAGCTCGAGAAATCCGCGAAAGAGGGGAAACCGCTGCGCGTGTACCTGGGCGTGGATCCTACAGCGCCCGATATTCACCTTGGCCACACGGTGGTGCTGCGAAAGTTGAAGCAGTTTCAGGACATGGGCCACACCGCGATTTTTCTGATAGGCGATTTTTCCGCGATGATCGGCGACCCGACGGGCCAATCGGAAACGCGCCCGCCGCTTTCGCGCGAGCAAGTGGACGCGAACGCGAAGACGTATCTCGAGCAGGTGTACAAAATTCTCGACCGCGAGAAAACGGAGGTTCGCTACAACAGCGAGTGGCTAGGGAAACTTTCGCCATTCGAGATCGTGCAGCTCTGCGGGAAGTACCGGCTGGCGCGCATGCTTGAACGCGAGGATTTTCGTTCGCGGCTCGATAAGAATTTACCGATTTCCGTGCATGAACTGCTCTATCCGCTTTTGACGGCTTACGACGCGGTGGCGCTGAAATCGGACATCGAATTGGGCGCCACCGAGCAGAAATTCAATCTGCTGGTGCACCGCGACATCCAGCGCGAATACGGCCTGGCGGGCGAAGTGGTGCTGACGATGCCGATTCTCGTGGGCCTCGATGGCGAGCGCAAGATGTCAAAGAGCCTGGGGAATTATGTGGGCATTACGGAAGCGCCGGGCGAGATGTTCGGCAAGCTGATGTCGATTTCGGATAATCAGATGTGGACTTACTACGAGTTGCTGACGGATTTTGGTTCGCCGGTAATCGTGCGATTGAAGGAAGAAGTGCGGACCGGCGTGCTGCATCCGAAGGAAGCGAAGATGCAACTGGCGCACACGATCGTTGTAGGTTTTCACGGCGAGGATGCGGCACGTAAAGCGAAGGATGAATTTCAGCGGGTGTTCAGCGAGCGAAAGCTACCTTCGGAAATCCGCGAGCATCAGGTAGCTGCGGAGGGCAGAATTAAGCTTGCGAAGATCCTCCAGCGCGATGGCGGCGTGCCTTCGCGAGCAGAAGCGGACCGCTTGATCAAGCAGGGTGCGGTGGAAATTGATGGGAAGCCGATCAGCGACGTGGCTCATGAGATCGATCTTTCGCCCGCGAGTAAATTTCTTGTTCGGATCGGGAAAAAGCCGCCGTTTTACGTGGTTGTGAAGTAGTTGCTTCGTGTCGTCCATCGCGCCAGTCATTAAAGAAAGACAAGAGTCAAAAGAGCCGGCGGGACGCCGGCGTTACGGAATGGCAGCTTCGGCATGAGCTGACTACGGTGTCTGGAGTGATTTCTGCTGATCGGGCGATTTGATTTTAACGGCGTTCGGCCAACCGCTGGAGGCGATCGAGCCACGTGCGATCGCGCTGCGCTACCGCGAAACGCGTGAAGGCAGCGTCGATGAGGCGGCCGGATAGCCCGGGTATTTGGTACGAGTCGCGCATATATAGTCGCGTGCCGGACGGCACGCTTTCCAGTTCCCAGCGCTGCAATCCTCTCACACCGTAGGAATCCTGAAACTGCCACTCGAGCAGCTTTTCCCAGCGATAGGCTGTGATTACGACAGTAAGAGAAACCTCGCGCTTGCTGAGCTTGCCGGTGATTTGTACTTTTTGGCCGACGACAAAATCAGGAGCGCCGCCCTGCACCTCGAAATGAGAATTCATTTCTGTGCCATACCAGAGCGGCATGCGCTGCGGAACGAAGAAAACGAAGACTTCGTTGGGCGCGACGGAAAAATCCCGGGAGAATTCGAGGTGTGCCATCAGCGAATGGAAGCAATTTCCTGAACGTGGCGATTCAAGAGCCGCGCGTCAGTGCACATCAACAAGCACGAGCGAAACATCGTCCGATGCCGGGCCTTCGCGCCACGCCGCCACGCGATCGAGAATTCCTTGCTTCATGTGCTTGAAAGGCAGCAGAGCCGCCTCGCGGACGAATTTCTGCACGCCTTCGACGCCCAGCATTTCGCCATTCGAATCGAAGACGTCGGTAATGCCATCGGTATAAAGCACGATGCGATCGCCAGGCAGCAGGTCGACATCGAGAGTGGCTTCACCGTCGACGGCATTTGGCAACGCGCCCAGCACCATGCTGCGCGATTCAAGCAAACGAGGCTCCTCGCCCGGCTGCACGATCATCGCAGGCGGATGACCGGCGCCCGCAAATACCATTCTTCGCGCGTTGCGTTCCACTCGCGCGGCGGCTACGGTGAAAAAGAAAACCGAGCTGCCCAGATTGCTCATCACGAAGCGATTGAGCTGTGTCAGCATGTCGCCAAGCGGAATGTCGCGGCGCAGATGCGAAATCGTCTCGGAATAGATGCGGTTGGCGACGAGCGCCGAGCCGATGCCGTGGCCGGAAACGTCGCAGACGAGAAGATTCAGATGATCGGTATCGAGCGCGCTGACGAGCCCGAAGTCGCCGCCGATCGTGCGCACCGGATGATAGAAAGCTTCTACTTCGAGGCTGCCCCACGTGAGCGATTTCGGCGCGAGGCTCTGCTGCACGCGGGCGGCGAGCGTCAGGTCCTCTTCGATTTCTCTTTGCCGCTCTTCGAGGAGTTTATTCGCGGCGCGCAGCTGTTCCTCGGCGCTCTTTTGCTCGGAAATATCCGTGAAGCTGATGATGGTGAAGGTGCGGCCATCGGGATCTTCCATGGTTCGCGCGCTGGAAACCACGGGAAGCTTCGAGCCATCTTTCGTGGGAAGAAAGAACTCGTGGCGTATCCGGCCCAGCGTTTGAACTTCCCGGCGCCGCTCGCGAATGTAGGCTACTTCGTCTGGCCCGTAGTAGACGAGCAGAGGGTCGTTGCCCAGAATTTCTTCGCGAGGTACGCCTGTCATTTCCTCAAAGACCGAATTGACGAAGATCACATGCTCGCAGTCGTCGACGATGAGCACACCCTCGTTCAATGTTTCGAGAATGCCGGCCATTTGCTCGAGCCATTCGGGCTGTTCGTATTCCAAGGACAAGGACAACCCCCGCACACCCGCACGCAGCGTGGACTTTCATCTTACCCAATCTGGCGGAAACCCACAAAGCGGCGTGCCCGCTCGCATCTTACAGGTGAGAAACGGCTAGCTGACGTAAACTAGTCGTTCGCTGGGCATGAAGTGGGGATGAAGGCCAACGTGCGTTTTAACGTTTGGCCGCATCTAACCAGCGCAGAACATCTTCATGAGCGCAAACGGATCAACGCAAACGCAAGAACTCAAACGCATGAGCGCCAATGGAAACCGCCTGCCGCCGGGACCGAAAGGCCTGCCGGTGGTGGGCGTGTCGTTCAATCTGCTGCAAGACCCGCTGGAATTGATGCGCCGCGTGACGCGCGAGTACGGCGACATCGTCCGCATCCCGGTGATTTTGCAAAGCCGCATCCTGCTGAACCATCCGGATTACATCCAACAACTGCTGCTTTTCCAGCAGAGCAAATTTCACAAAAGCACGCTGACGAAGGAAACCACCGAGCGCCTGCTGGGGCAAGGTTTGCTGATCAGCGAGGGAGATTTCTGGCGGCGCCAGCGTCGGCTCGCGCAGCCCGCCTTTCATCGCCACCGAATCAACGAATACGCGCCCACGATGCTCGAGTGCGCGGAGATGAAAGCGCGCGACTGGCGTGATGGCGATACGCGCAACATAGCGGAAGAAATGATGGAGTTGACGCTCGAGGCCGCCGTGCGAACTCTTTTCGGCACCACGCTTCCGGGCGAGGCACAACAGGTGGGCCGCGCGATGACTTTCTTGATGCGCTATTCGCTGCGCCGCGCGCGTTCGCCTTTTCGAATTCCGGCTGGATGGCCTACTCCAAAAAATCGGCGCGCCACGAAGGAATTCGGCTTTCTCGATTCGCTCGTGTATCGAATCATCGAGGAACGCAAAGCGCAGGGAAACGGACATCGCCACAGCGATCTGCTTTCGATGTTGATGGGCGCGATGGATGAAGACGGCACGCAGATGACGCCGCGGCAATTGCGCGACGAGACGATGACGCTTTTCCTTGCCGGCCACGAAACCACGGCGCTCACACTTTCCTGGACATGGTATCTGCTCAGCCAGAATCCCGTCGCTGAGGCGCGGCTGCACGAAGAACTCAGAGGCGTTCTCGGCAAACGGGCTCCGGGCGTGGCCGATCTCGAGCGGCTGCCCTATTTGAACGCAGTGATCAGCGAAGTGCTGCGGATGTATCCGCCGGCTTACATCATGGCGCGTACGTCGATCGCGCCCTCGAGCTTCGGCGGCTACGATTTCCCCGTGGGCTCCACGATGATGGTTTCGCAGTGGGTGATGCACCGCGATGCACGCTATTTCGACGATCCGGATTCGTTTCGCCCGGAGCGCTGGCTCGATGGACTGGCCGACAGGTTGCCGGCCGGCGCGTATTTTCCGTTTGGCGACGGGCCTCGGCGCTGCATCGGGCAGGGATTCGCGCTACTCGAATCGGCGCTGGTGATTGGCGCGCTGGCGCAGCGGTTTCGTTTTGAATTGGTGCCGGGCACGACGGTAACGCCGGAGCCGCTCGTTACACTGCGCCCGAAGAATGGGATTCGCATGACGATTCATGCGCGGTAGTTCTTTTCGGTCACTTCACAAACTGCGGTTGCTCGCCTTTCGACCACGGATCGTATGTGAGGCACAGCTTCACGCGATCTGAAATCGGCGGGTGATCGTAGAACAGAAACACGTCCACGGGATTCGGGTCAGGATCGGCGAGAAACGACTCGCCTTCCACCTGAAATGAATCGGCGGCGGCTTGACCGGCATCGGGGATCACGCCGTGCGTCACCTCCAGGCCATACACATCGGCCTGATTCTCGATGTAGCGGCTGAAAGCATTCGAGATCGGGTCCGCCGCAAAATTGAAAATCGAGAGCAGCAAGAGCAACGCCGGTAGCGACGCCAAATCGTCCGGGCCGCGAATACCCCAGCCGCTTCCCCAGCGCTTCAGCATCCAGCCGAGGCACCGGAATCCGAGATAAAAGAGCACGAACAGCAAGCCCGCCGTAAAAGCCAGGCCCTTCCAGATATGGCCCAGGACGTAATGCCCCATCTCGTGTCCGAAATCCGAGAGGATTTCCGGAATGGATTCTTTGGCGATGTTCGTGTCCCAGACCACCACTCGCTTCGAAGCGCCGAGACCGCTGACGTAGGCGTTCATCGCGTTCGTTTTTTCGCTGGCCTTCATCCAGAACATGCGCTCGGGCGGAATCGTGAGGCCTGCGCGCTGCACCACTCGTTCAATCTGCGCGACGAGCTCGGGGTCTTTCTCGCTGAGCGGCGCAAACGTAAAAAACATCGGCTCAATCACAAACGGCTCGATAAAAGTGAGGAACACGACAATCGGCAGCGAAATCAGCCAGAAGTAAAACCACCAGCGCCGCGGACTGCGCCGGATCACGGCGTACAGTATCCACACAGTGAAAATGCCGCCCACAATCAAGAGGAGTTGCGCCTTGGCATAATCCAGAGACCACGCGCCCCAACGCTCCACCGAGATGCCATAAGACAGCGACACCCAGTGCTCGTAAGCGTCGGCGGGCAATTGCAGGATCGCGATCGTCAAGACCAAAAGCGGCGCAAAAACGAGAGCCTGAATAAAACGATTGGAAGAAGCTTTCTCGGCCGTATCTCGAAATTTTGGGCCGAGCTTCCAGTGCAAGATGATCCAGAGAATGAGGAGGCCGTAGAAAAAGCTGATGATGTTGAAACGGAACTGTGTGCGGCTGAGAGCTTTTGCTTTTCGATAAAGATCAGGCGGAAGCGTGTAGGCGGTTATTTTTCTTTCGATCGGCCTCGTAGCAACACCGGCTGATTGCACACCCGGGGATTCCAATCCGGGTGTTGACTGAGCGTGGCCAAGATACGCAGCCCTTCCGAAAGCGCCGGGAGAGAGCCCGAACGTGATCAGAATGAGTGCGAATCGAGCAAATTTCATTGAGCCTCGGTACAAATTGGAGCAATCAATCGAAACGCCCAACATACACGCGCGGATGCGATTCCGATTCAGGCCGGCCGCGCGGTCTCTCGTCGCTTCATCCTAATTATAGTGACCTGTCACGCCGAACAGGTTGCCTCTTTGGGTGCGCCTCTGAATGCCCTTTTAGCGGATTGGCCGCAGCGCGACTATCATATACGAGCGAAACTTGCTTTCGGGAGAACTGCGATGAAGAGCGCATGGCCAGGACTCGCGATTCTGCTGCTGCTGCCGGTGAACTCGGTTTTTGCACGTCCGCCGCAGCCGCAGCAGTATCATGAGGAAGACCCTTCCAATGTTGCCGATGCCGCTCGCCGCGCACGCGATCAAAAGAAAGAACAATCCAAGCCAGCCAAGGTGTGGGACAACGACACGATTCCGAAGACGCCGGGCGCCGTAAGCGTGATCGGCCCCGCTCCGGCTGCGGTCGAGGGCGATGATGCCGCAGCAGGAGCCGACGCGAAAGACGCGGATGCCTCCGCGAAAGCGGCAACTGCCGGAGCTGAGGGCGCTGACAACGCGGGAAAACCTGCGAACGAAGGTGCATCCGGCACACCTGCTCCGGCCGCCACAACCGAAGCCGGCGGCGCTGGAGCTGCCGCCGACGAAAAGGCTAAAAGCGGCGAAGCCAGTGCGGAAGTTGCGGCGATCCAATCGGATCTTGCTGCCGCCAAGGCGCAATTGCAAACCGCAAAGGCCGATCTCGATATTCTGCAGCGAAAATTCAATCTCGATTCGCAGACCTACTACGGCAAGCCCGACTACGCTGCCGACAAAGAGGGCGCCGCCAGTATCGACGCCGAAAGAGGACAGGTCGAGGCCAAGCAACAGGAAGTTGCGGACGCGCAAATGAAAGTGGATCAGCTCGAGGCGAAGCTTTCGAACGCCCGCTAACGCCCTCTGCTGGCCTACTTCGCCAGCCAGTTGAATCGCATTCTCAGTAGGTGCCACCTACCGCAGGCCGAGCCGCTTTTCCGCTCTCCGTATTTTCCACAGCTTTGCAACAGCACCACTACTAATTGTATAGATTTGCCTTGACTCACTAGAACCTCCGGCGCACAATCCCGCCAGTTCTTGGCGTTTTTGCAGTCGGGGTGCTTCGGCGACGTCGTTTCCCCTTCCGTCGCCGGGGCCGTGGGTTTGCGAGGCAAACGAATGCAATATCTGCCCGGTTGGACGGTGCAGTGTTTGAATCCGGATTGTCCGGCGCGCGGCCACTGGCTGCGCGTGGAAAGCGCGCCTCAGGATCGTTGCAGCAATTGCGGCGGACCGCTTCACAACGTACCGCCGCCCCTGGCGCCGCGCTTCCGAATGCGGCCGCGTGCGCTGAGCAGCCGTCGGCCAGTCGGACGCCCGCGCTAGATTCAGCTGCTGCGTCGAAGCAACGGCCGGAGACGGCGTCGTCCCCGCATCGTCTCCACACCGTCATACGATGACAGCTTTTCTTGTCTGCGTCTTTGGGGTGCGTCACTCGCGCGGTGAGTTTGCCCAGCCTGCCCTTGTCTAGCAGACGCTCCGCGCGTGAAAAAGCCCGAGACCGCGAACAGCGGCCTCGGGCTTTTCTTTCCGAAGGGCTGGGCTTCCCCTCTAGTAATAGAATTTCAAGCCAAACTGAATATTTCGTTGCCCTCGATCCGAGCTGATCTGCCCAAATGTAGAATCGAATCCCTGGTTGTCGGGGTTTAAGAATTGAGCGTGATTGAATGCGTTAAAGAACTCCGCGCGAAACTCAAAGTATTTGCTCTCCGTCACTTTGATGTGTTTCATCAGCGAGAGATCGAAGTTATTGATTCCCGGTCCTCGTAGCGCATTGCGCCCCAACGTTCCGTAGGTGAATAGAGGAACGCCCGTCTCTCCGCCCGAGCAAGTCGGGTCGTCGTTCGGGCAGGGATTGCAAACCAGGTTCGTCGGATCAAACCAGAAGTGACCTTCCGTAGCGTTGCCCTGTCCCAAGGCGCAGTCACTCGAAAAGCCCCCGTTCGGCAGGTTAATGTTCCGCGGGTTGACCTTACGAATCGGGCCAATAACATCAGGACGATCCAGGAAGCTGTTCTGTCCGCTCGCATTGCCATTCGAAAAAAGAGTGAACGGCTGTCCTTTCTGGAACGTTGCGATGCCACTCAGCTGCCATCCTTCCGCGATCTTTTTCAATATGCCGTCGCTATGGATTCCATACGCCAAAGGCAGTTCCCAAATCCCGCTGATCACGAGTCGCTGTGGCACATCGAAATCGGCAAGCGCGCGGTCGAGGCGAGGATCGAGAGGATCGGTGTATTGAAAGGAGCGTGAACGAAAGCCCGAGGTCAAGTCAATCGTCTTCGCTACGGTGTAGGCGGCTCGCAGCGCGAAGTGGCGGCTAAATCGTTTATCCACAGTCAGCTGAAACTGATCGCTGTCAGAGAGTCCGTTACCGGCATTAGTGAATAGCTGGGTTGCTCCAGTGGCCGTACCGTTCGGGTCGATCGGCGAAACTCCACCCGTGCACTGCGCAATATCCGCTCCCGTTACGATCTGCCGCCGAGCGCAGTCTGGATTCACGAATCCAAACTGGTTGAGTTCTTGCTGCAGGATCGCTGGGTCGGGAAAGTTCGTTTCGACCTGTGAGATCAGCTTCCTTCCCAGGCTCCCGACGTACACCGCCTCCACCATCGTGTCTCGCGTGGCTTGCCACTGAAAGCCGTAATTGAAGTTCTGGGAATAAGGCGTTCGGAAATGCGGAAAGGTGGTGTAGGCAAACGGAAGTTTCGGAACTTCGAACGTGCCTACCTTCCCGGCGGAGGCGAACGGAAACGGATTTGCGAGGCCGAAGGGAGTATATGGGTCGCTCACAAAGTCCCCAGTGATGCCGGTGTAGTCCGACGGGAAAAAGTTGGAAACGGCGCCGAAAGGGGGCTGGCCGCCGAACTGAAGGTTCAACGCGCCGTCCTCGATGTCGTAGAAAATTCCGAATCCGCCTCGCATCACCAGCTTGGCATTGCCGAAAATGTCCCAGGCAAAACCGAATCGAGGCGCAAAGTTATTGTAGTCGGGATAGACCAGCGCCTTATTCGGACTTCCTGGATCACCGGGATAGAGAATTCCAGAGGGCGCATCAGGAAAGCGTGTGGATTGCTGGCCGGGAAAGAAACCTAAAATGTTGTTATGCACGTCGCTTTGCGGCAGGTAGTACTCGTAACGGAGGCCGTAGCTTAACGTCAGACGCGGGCGGACCCTCCACGTATCCTGTGCATAGCCGCCGAAAGATCCGGTGCGAATGCCGTAAACCGCATTCGAGAATTGGAAGTAGTTGTCCCAGAATCCGCCGACAAAGTCCGCGAGTTGGTCACCTGTGAAGTCACCGAAGGTGAAATCAAAACTGCCGTTATTAAAGAAATCGAAATTGTAATTCTGCCGCACGCGTGTGATGTCCACGCCAAACTTCAATTCATGCCGCCCTCGTGTCCAAGTGTAATTATCGGCCCATTCAAATGTCGCGCTGTGCTCCTTCGTGGGTCCTCCTGGCGACGGTCCAAGATTGAATGAACTCGTGAGTATCAGCGGAGGCGCAGTGCCTTTTGGATCATCCGGAGTCACGTTGGTGAATCCCAACGCCGCAGGCGATGTTGTATCCGCAGGGATCTCCGAAAGAGTTGCGAAACGGTTTGCCGCAAAGCGAAATTCATTCACTTTGCTGCCTCCTGGAAACGTGTGCACCCAGCTGAAAGTGCCGATTTGCGAACGAAAGTTATCAGAAAAACCAGAGCCAACCGGAACGTCTCCGCCGGTGGACGCGCCTTTGATGATCTGGAACGGGTACGCATCGCGCGTATCGTCGATTATGTAGACGAATGAGAGAGTATCCTGGCTCGTCAAGTTGTGATCGACATGCAGAATGCCCTGGTCATTATCAATCGCCGCCGTGGGAAACGATATGAATTGATTCGTACCCACATTGGCGTGCGGCAGATATTTGTTGATGTAGTTTTGAATCACCGGATTCACCAGGCCGGCTGTGGCTAAATTATTAAAGGGCACATTGTTGCCGGTGATGGGATTTGTCAGCTGAGTTCCATTTGGGTCTATGCAGTCTCCGCCCCCACTGTAGGCGCCGCAAAGCTCCCCAAAATCGCCGGTGCGTTCAGGATCGCTTAAGACGTCCAACAATCCGGAGTTTTGGCCTTCACGCCGCCGCGTTCCCTGATAGGCAAGGAAAAAAAACGTCTTGTCTTTTTTGATCGGTCCGCCGACCGTGCCCCCGAATACATTTCGTTTGAAATTTTGTTGCGGTTGATCCGGGGGCAGGAACCAGTCTCTGGCGTTCAAAACGTCGTTGCGCAGGAACTCAAAGAGATCGCCGTGATAGCTGTTCGTCCCGGACTTTGTAATCTGGTTGACGATGCCGCCGGAAGTACGGCCATATTGCGCGTCGTAGTTGTTCGTCAGAATCTTGAATTCCTCAACTGCATCGGGATTAGGACTCGTAATGATGTTGTTGTTCAGGAAATTGGTGTTATTGGCGCCATCGAGCAAGAAGGTGAGCGATTCAGACCGCTGGCCACTTACCGAAAACGGGTTGCCGGAACCATCATCGGGATCTTTCGAAAAAACCCCTGCTTGTAGCAGTCCCAGTTGCAAAGTGTCGCGATCGAGCAGCGGCAGATCCTGAATCATTCGCTGACTTTCCACTTTGCCAAGCACCGCGCCCGTCGTATCCACCTGCACCACGTTCTCTTTCACTTCGACCGTCTCGGAACCGGATCCTATTTTCAAACTGACGTCGAGGCGGCCGTTTTGATTCAGTTCGAGAACGATGCCGGACCGCACGTACTTGGCGAAGCCGGATTTTTCCACCGTGACCGCGTAGGTGCCTACTGCGACCGGATCAAATACGTAGGAGCCATCGCTCGCCGAATTCGTGGTTCGCGAGACATCGGTGCCGGTGTTCGTGAGCGTGATTTTGGCTCCGCTCACCACGCCTCCGGATTGGTCGGTTACCGTGCCGCGCAACGATGTGGTTGTCTGCCCGTGGAGCGAAGCGGCGGAAAAAACAAATGCGAATAGTGTTACAGCGCACAGAAATAGCGAGCGAAATCTGGACACAGCAGACCCCCGATGAACCCTGTGTTTTCGTGACACATGCGCGCGGCTGGCGCGTTCGGCGGAGAAATGGAAAAGCTGCAGATGAACTAAATTCCTCGCGAACGTGTGCTGTCGCCCCGAATCGCCCGACCCACGCAACCCCAATGCGCTTTCTATAGAACTACGAGCATGCGAAGTCAAGGCACTTTGGTTTTATGGATCGCATAACAATTTTTTCTAGCTGACTTGAGGTCAACGGAAGGCCAAAAAAGAAGAAGCGGCCGGTGGGGGAGCCGGCCGCTCGGGGCATTGGGGTGTTGGAGGAGCAGAAACTCGAGGTTGCTATCCAGCGGCCAGCGCTCATGGGGGGTGAGCGGTTGCCGGTCGCCGTACAGTCCCCGAATCCACAGTGATTGTGCCTCCCGACCCCAACCGCGTCGATAGACCCTCGGTTCAGTTGGTGCCAGTACAAAGGTACCTGCCTTTCGCTTTCGTGCAGCTTTCGCCGAGCGGCGTGGCGATCGGATGTTCGCTCTTGCTGAAGGCGCGTCCCACAAGCGAACGGTTAGCGTTCATCTCCGAGTAACGCCACCAAGCTAAATGTCGCTCCAGCATTCGCTTAGAAGGCTCTCGGCGGTGGGCGAGGACATGCTTTGAATCATTCCAAACTGCCCTGGAGGTGCGCGGATGAGCTCGTTCTGGCAGGACGTTCGCTACAGCCTGCGCATGATCGCCAAGGCGCCTGGATACGCCGCGATCGCCATCCTCACGCTCGCGCTAGGCATCGGCGCGAACACCACGATTTTCAGCTGGATCAACTCCACATTGCTCAATCCGATTCCCGGCCTCGCCAGCCCGAACGAGGTAGTGGCGCTGAGCCTCGGGCGCGGCACCGACAATCCTTTCCCGTTTACCTATCCTGATTTTGAGTCCATGCGTGACGGACAGCAGAGTTTCGTCGGCATAACCGCCGCCAATATCGCTCCCATGAGTTTGACGGGAAAAGGCAAACCGGAGCGCGTCTGGGGAATGGTGGCGTCCGCTAATTATTTCGATCTGCTGGGCGTCCGGCCGATCCTGGGGCGCGGTTTTCTCCCGGACGAAGACACAAAGCCGGGCGGCGCGCCGGTGGCCGTGATCAGTTACCGGTTCTGGCAGACGCACTTGGGCGCGAATCCAGATGTGGTTGGGCAGACGCTCGAAATCAATCAGCACCCCTACACGATTGTCGGCGTCGCGCCCGCGGTATTTCAGGGCAGCCAGACCGGGCTGCGCTCTGAAATCTGGATTCCGATCATGATGGAAGAGCAGCTGATGCCGCAGGGCGACCTGCTTCATGACCATCACTACTTCTGGCTAACGGCGCTCGGGCGGCTGAAGCCCGGGGTCCGGCCGGAGCAGGCTCAGGAAGAAATGACGCTGCGGCTGAAGCGGGAAGCGAAGAATTATCCGGAGGAGCACAAAGGGCACGACAGCGTGAGCGTGTATCCCTTGTGGCGCAATCCGTTTGGCGCGAATCAATTTCTTTCGACGCTCCTGCCGATGTTGATGACCATTGCGGGACTGGTCTTGCTGCTGGCGTGCGCGAACGTAGCGAACCTGATGCTGGTGCGCTCAGTGGCGCGGCGGCGCGAAATCGCGATTCGATTGTCACTGGGCGCGAACCGCTGGCGGCTGGTGCGGCAACTGCTCGTGGAGAGTTTGATTCTGGCATTGGCGGGCGGCTTGGTCGCTTTCGCGATCACGTTCTGGACTGCCGGAACATTCATGAAGTTCATACCGAAGACGGATTTTCCGATCTCGCTGGGAATGCGAGTGGACCACACGGTGCTGCTAGCGACGATGGTGATCTCGGTGCTCACCGGAGTGATCTTCGGGATTCTTCCCGCGTTGCGAGCCTCAGGTGAGGCGCCGATCGCGGTGTTGAAGGAAGATACGGGAAGCGCGTCGGGAGGAATGCGCAAAGCGCGCCTCGCGAGCGCGCTGGTGGTGGCGCAGATTTCGCTGTCGCTGCTGCTCTTGATTTGCGCGGGATTATTCATTCGCAGTTTCATGAGCGCGCAACAGATTAATCCCGGATTTAACCCACACAATGTGTTGATCGCCACCTACGATTTGTTTACCGGCGGATATTCGGAAGCGAGCGGCGTCGAATTCGATCGCCAGTTGGTCGCGAAACTGAAAGCGCAGCCCGGCATTCAGTCGGTGGCTCTTTCGAGCCGCGTGCCGCTCGGATTTGGCGGCGGCTCGACGGCCGTTAATCCCGAAGGCTACGTTTCGCAAGCGAATGAATCGATGGAAACGCAGGTAGCCATCGTCACTCCGAATTATTTCCAGACTTTGCAGATTCCGCTTGTGAAGGGACGCGACTTCACGCCGCAGGATACAAAGAGTTCGCAGCGCGTGGTGATTGTCAGCGAAACATTTGTGAATCGCTACTGGCCGAATCAGGAAGCGCTGGGCAAGCAGCTCAATTCGGATTTAACGCACGAGTGGTTCACGGTGATCGGCGTGGCGCGCGACAGCAAAGTGAACGGCTTGAATGAAAAGCCGACTCCGTTCCTGTACCTGCCGCAATATCAGGTCTATCGCGCGACTATGATCGTCCTCGCGCGCACAAATGGCGATCCGCTGGCCGCCGGCAAGACCGTGGAAAAAACGATCCACGAATTGAACGCGGACCTTGTGGTGTTCGACATCACTTCGCTCGATTTGCGCGAGCAGATTGCCAGCTTCGGCCAGCGCGTTGCCGGAACTTTTGTGGGCGCCTTCGGTCTGCTGGCGCTGGTTCTAGCCGCGGTGGGAATCTACGGCGTTACGTCCTACACCACGCGGCAGCGCACCCATGAAATCGGCATCCGCATGACGCTGGGCGCAAGCAAGCGAGACGTGCTGCGGCTAGTGCTCGGCCACGGATTGCGATTGACGCTGATAGGCGTTGTCCTCGGGCTAGCAGCGTCATTTGCGCTGACCCGCTTTTTAACCAGCTTGCTGCTCGGAGTGACGAGCACTGACGCGCTCACATTCTCGAGCGTCGCGCTTTTGCTCTGTGCGGTGGCGCTTTTCGCTTGTTTTATACCCGCGCGACGCGCAATGCGCGTCGATCCGATGGTAGCGCTGCGTTACGAGTGAAGTTCAGTTCTAGATTGCGAGGAGCCGCGAGAAAAATGAGCGGTATCTTCGCAATGCCACGCGAAGATCTTCAGTGGAGACATTCTCGTTGCGGCCCCACTGATGCTCGAGGTTCTGGCGTTCATTTGCGAATACTTCGCTCAGCCGCTTGATGGTGGACGAAACCAGCGCGTCGGCCTCCTGCACAGCTTTGCGCGGCTCGTCGACGAAGCCCACCTGAATGCTGTCCCATCGCGCGCGCAGCTCATTCGCTTCATTGCCTGCGAACAGGGCGGCTCGCTCCTCCTCCGGTGCGCGTGCCACTGCGGCTCCGGTAGTCGGACCGCTCGCGCTAGAGGCCCGAACATCGCCGGGGGGCGGAGTGACTAAAGGGCGCAAGTCAGGATCGTTCACGACCGCATTTTCGACAACGGGAAGGTTTGGATCGGTGGTTCTGGATTGCTCAGGATTGAGGCTTGGATCTCTGCGAAGATACTCTGTCATTGACAACCCCCTTTTTATCGATTCTAGAAATTCAAATCTTCTTAAACTCGCCGTAGCTGCATTTTTATCCGTTACTAACTATGTCCCGCAGCGCGTGCGCGTATAGGCACAGGCTCTTCTCGCATCAATTCGTCGAATAGCGCGCGGTAGTGAACCATGCCTTTTCGCAAATCTTCGGTGCTGGCCTGTTTTTGCGAATGGCGAATCGCGATTTCATGCCCCGCCCGGTACTCCTCAACGACCGTGCCGTGGTCCACAGAAATTTCCGTGGCGCGATTCGCGAAATCGGTCGGCGGATAACCGCGAGCCACCATCACAGCCCCGAGAAGCTGATCCGCCTCCACAAATGCGCCCGCCGGATCGTCCACAAACTTAGCCTGGATCGCCCGCCAAGATTGCTGGAACCGATCCCGATCCGCTGCAGTAAGTGGGCGCAAGGGATATTGACTGACGCGCTTCTCGACTTTCTCGAGCTGCGCCTCGGCTTTGAATTTGTTTCCGGTTTCCGCGACGGCCCGGTCATATTCCGGTCCAAATCGCGCCCGGAGCTTCTTGGTGCGATTCTGCAATATGAGCAGCGTAGCCACCGCGACTACAGCAATTACGACAATCACGAGCAATGCAATTTGCGTTGAAGTCATTCCGTTACCCTCAAGCGTCCAGCATTATCAATTTTCGGCGCAGCGGGAATCGGGCAGGCGCTGTAGAGCCGGTGCCATAAAGCGTGTAGGAATAAAATGAGAGGATTGAATGTCGAACGACAAGCGGCTAAGAATTCTTTTCAGCTAAACCGCTTTGAAGAACCAAATCGCGCCAACAAAAATGCACACGATGGCCGACCACATCAGCACGAACCGGACCCACAGCATCGCGCGATACCAGTGAACGTCTCGATCCCGAATTTCTTTCAAGGGAAGAATCCCAATCACGGTGGGGAATATTGCTCCAATCCACCATCGCAAAGCGCCATGAACCGCGCCTTTCGTCGCTGGGCCGGGATTCAGCGTTAGGAACGTGACCCCGGCGACGATGGCAAAGCTAAGAAAAATTAGAACTTGCGAGGCGGTGTTGTTCAGTTCCCCGAGACGGGTAGCAAGAAAGTTGAGCCGTTCTTTTTCGGTCCCCTCACCTGAATCGGTGGTCACGTCCGCGATTTTACATCAGGTGAGATTCCACGGCGGACGCGATTCCACATCGGGCGCCGTCCCATCACGAGATTGTGTCCGGTCGATGTGTCCGCGTGGCTGAAGATGAATCGCTTTTCAGCATAAGCATCGCGGCGGCTACCCGTGACGCAGGCTTGGCGTGCGGCGGCCAGATGATTTGTGTTCCAACTCCCGGGGAAGCTTTTGGCTGGCGCTCGTGCGTGGCTTCGCTCTTCGAGAAAAGCGTCGCCGTGGCCAGCATGCCCGCAAACGTTGCGGCCAAAAGCCCGAATTGCCGCCAGCCGTTCAGCATAGACGCATTGCCCATGAGCGTGAGCCCGGCAAAACAAAAGAGCAGATGCACGCAAAACACTTGCAGCGAAGATTGGCCCATCAGCACCAGCGGCCGCACCGCCAGTGGTTTTAACCACCGTTGCGCAACGATCAGCACCGCGGCCACCGCCGCAATATCAAGAAGCCGCAGCGGCCCCAGGTGCCATTTATCGAAGAGCCGCTCAGCCGCGCCCAGCTGAAACCCCCGGAGCTTGAACCACCTGTAGCCGGGTGGTAGGCTCGGCTGATCGGGGGTATTTGAGATTCGCACGCCGGGCGATGCTTCGCCCTGACCATTCCTGTGGGCGCTGCCAAAATACAATTCGATCGCAAAGCCATCGTCGCGGCGGAGGCGCTTGCAACCGTCCGGCAGCTGCTCGTCGAGCTTGGCGGATTGCGCGGGCTGGAGGAGCTTGGCGCGCGCGGCGCTCGAGCGCATCTCGAACGCGAACTGGGCCTCGGCAGCCTCGAGCGCGTCGAGCTCATGCTGCGGCTCGGCAATACTTGCGGTGTGCGGCTACCGGATCAAGTGGTTGCTGAAGCCGACACGGTGCAGGATTTGATCGACGCGATCCTGCGCGAGAACCCGTCCGAGAACGGTACGAATGCTGGTTCGAGCACGGGCGCTGCAGGCACGGCCGCATCCGTCTCCGCGCAGCCTGTCACTCGTGATGTAACTCCGCCCGACCTCGAAGAACAGATCCGCAAAGCGGAAACGCTCACCGAAGTAATCCGCCTGCGCGGCCGCGCCGAGCCGAATCGCGCTCACATCTTTCTCTACGAAGAAGATGCAAAGCCGCGCACCATCACTTTCGGCGAACTCTACGAGCGATCGTCCGCCGTCGCGGATGAACTGCGGCGCCGCGGTCTCGAACCCGGCCAGACCGTCGCGATCATGCTGCCCACCTGCGCCGAGTTTTTCTCCACCTTTGCGGGCATTCTGCTCGCGGGCGGCATTCCCGTCCCGATTTATCCGCCGTTTCGCGCGGACCGCATCGCCGAATATGCTGCGCGGCAATCGAACATCTTGCGCAACGCCGAAGCGCAATTCCTCGTCACCTGGCGACAAGCCGAAGGCCTCGCTCGCACGTTACAGCCGCGCGTGCCTTCACTGCGCGAAGTGCTGAACGCGCAGCGGCTCGCGAACGGCCAGCCGGCCGACGCAACTACAACGCCGCCCGGCGAATGGCGGCCCGTGGAACATCTCGCGCATCGCGCCAGCAGCGAAGATATCGCTTTCCTGCAATACACATCCGGCTCGACGGGCGATCCCAAAGGCGTGATTCTCACGCACGCGAATCTTCTCGCAAATATTCAGGCGATCATCGGCGGCATCAATATCCAGGATGACGATGTAGCCGTCAGCTGGCTGCCGCTGTATCACGACATGGGATTAATCGGCGCTTGGTTCGTTCCAATCGTCACCGGCATTCCGCTGGTCGTAATGTCGCCGCTCGCATTCCTTAGCCGCCCCGATCGCTGGCTCTGGGCGATTCACAAGCACCGCGGAACCATCAGCCCCGCGCCGAATTTCGCCTACGAGCTGTGCGTGCGAAAAGTGGCGGACAAGGATATCGAAGGGCTCGATCTCAGCTCCTGGCGCGCTGCAACCAACGGCGCGGAGCCGGTGGCCGCTGCCACGCTCGAACGATTTGTCGCGCGCTTCACCCGCTACGGCTTTCACCGCGAAGCGTTGATGCCCGTCTACGGACTCGCGGAAGCGTGCCTCGGTGTTTCCGCGCCGCCGCTGGGCTCTGGCTTCAAAGTGGATCGCATCGAGCGCGCCGCTCTCGAATCGAACGGCCGCGCAATTCCGGCAAAGCCTGATGACAAGGCGCCGCTCGAATTCGTCGGCGCCGGGAAACCGATGCCCGGCGTCGAAGTTCGCATCGTTGACAAAGAAAAGAACGAACGCGGGCTCGGCGAGCGCGCCGAAGGCCAACTCCAGTTTCGCGGCGCGTCGGCCACCAGCGGTTACTACCGAAATCCCGCTGCCACTCGCGAACTGATTCACGAAGGCGGCTGGCTCGATTCCGGCGATCTTGCCTACTGGGCGGACGGCGAAATCTACATCACCGGCCGCGCCAAGGATGTGATCATCAAAGCCGGCCGCAACATCTATCCCCACGAAGTGGAGGAAATCGCGGGACGCGTCTCCGGAGTCCGCACGGGTTGCGTAGTTGCGTTCGGCGCGCCCGATGAGCGCACCGGCACCGAAAAATTAGTCGTCGCGGCAGAAGTGCGCGATATCTCCGCCGCGAAACGCATCTCCGGCGAAATCACGCAATCCGTGAGCGAGGCGATGGGCGTCCCGCCGGACATCGTCGATCTGCTTCGGCCGCAATCCATACCGAAAACTTCGAGCGGCAAGCTTCGCCGCAGCGAAACGCGGCGCCTCTACCTCGGAGGCAATCTCGGCAAAAAGCAGCAGGCAGTGTGGATGCAGGTGGCGCGCCTCGCGGCTCGCAGCGCCGTCCCCCGCTTGTGGACCTGGATGAAAGCTGGAACGAAACGCGCCTTCGAAGCGGCCTACGGCATCTACGCACTCTCGACTTTTGGAATCGTACTGACCGGGCTTTGGATCGCCGTCTCGCTCACGTCAAATCGCGAGCGGGCGGCGCGAATCGCGCGCTCAGGCTCGCGGCTGATCCTGCGCGCGGCTGCGATTCCACTGGAACTCGAGCACAGCGAATTACTCAATGACCTCGCGGCGTCCGGCCCCTGGATCTTCGCGCCCAATCATTCAAGCTACGTGGATATTTTTGTGGCCCTCGCGTCGCTTCCGCTCGGCGTGCGCTTCGTCGCGAAAGGCGAAGCCCTCGATATGCCGCTCGTCGGCAAAATCATCCGCCGCTCCGGCCAGCTCGCCTTCGACCGCAGCGATGCGCAAGCTCGCGTGCGCCAAACCGAAGATGTGGAAGAAGCGCTCGGCCGCCGCGAATCGGTGGCCATCTACCCCGAAGGAACCTTCACTTCGATGACCGGCATTCGCCCGTTTCAGCTCGGCGCCTTCAAGGCCGCCGTAGATATGCAGCGTCCAATCTGCCCTGTCGCAGTTCGCGGCGCCCGCCAGATTCTGCGCGATAAGACGCGCCTGCCTCGTCCCGGCCGCGTCACAGTTTCCTTCGGGCCGCTCGTCGTCCCCGATCCATCCGCGGGCAACGACTGGCACGAAATCGTTCGCCTCCGCGACGCCACTCGGGAAATCATTGCCAACGGCACCGGGGAACCTCTACTATAGATGGCGTAGAAGAAGTCTTTTATCCGTCACTGTTTAGGGCCAGATAGCATCCAATCAAACTCCAGCCGAAGGATAGGTGCTCGAGCCTCTCTCCCGGGGAGGCGAAGGGCGAACGAATCTTAGCTGGATACGAAATGGGCCTCGCCGAGCTGGGCGCGCGGCGGGTCTCAACCCCAATACTCCTGAGGAGGACGTTTTATGGTTCGAAAGCTTTGGTTACTGCTGGGCCTGCTATTTTTCGCGTCGTGTGCGGCGCACGCGCAAGGAATTCTTTCAGACAAAGTGGAAGTGTTCGGCGGTTACACGTTCATGCACAACGACAACCGGCCCGACTCCAACCTGAACGGATGGGAGTTCTCGGGACAATACAAATTTACGGACTGGCTAGGCGTAGTGGGGGATTTTGACGGGCACTACGGCGGAGGCACGGCGAAATACAACTATCTGTTCGGGCCGCAAATTTCCTTTCCGGCTCGCGTGTCGCCTTTCATCCACCTGCTGGTGGGCGGATCTCACCAGCACACGAATGGCGTCGGCAGCGATTCGTCCTTTGCAGCAGCCCTCGGCGCGGGAATTGACACAAAACTCAGCGGGCCGATTTACTGGCGCATCATTCAGGGCGACTGGATTCACACGAGCCTTTTCGGAGGCAGCCAGAACAATGGCCGGCTTTCGACGGGCATTGTGATCAAGTTCTAGCGGCTTCGGCTACTGCTACAGCTTGAGGGGCGCTGCGAGATTTCGCGGCGCCTTTTTTTCTCCGACGATTCGGCTCAGTGCATTCAGTTCAAAACGAAGTTCACCGTCACAAAGGTTTCCACTTCCACCGGCTCACCGTTCAGCCGAGTTGGCCTGTAGCGCCAAGCTTGCACGGCAAGCAGTGCCGCTCGCGCAAGCAGCGGATTTCCGTCCACCACTTCGAGTTCGCGCACGGTCCCGTCTTTCGCGATGATGGCGCGCAGATGCACCGTGCCGGAAATGTGCGCCACTTTGGCGATGGCCGGATATTGCGGCTCCACTCGATTGACGAGCATCGCCGCCATTACCCCTCCGCTCACCTGTATTGTTCGAACGCGAGGCGGCTCGGCGTGCGGCGGTTCGGGAACAATAACGCGATCGCCCGTCCCACCGGGCAAGCTTGGCCCCGCGCCTGGCAGGCCCGGTCCTTCGCCTCCGCCGCCCTGTTCCGGCCCAATGTCCGGTGCCTCCGAACTATTCTCTGGCACCGACGGACGAAGCGCTGGAGCGCAAACGGCGAGGCAGATCAACCGAGAGGTGATTCCACGCGGGGGGTGCGTCGCGGATCGCTGGTGATGCGTTGCGCCACCTCCCGAATAAGGCGGTGCGGGAGTCACGATGTAATGCGCGGTGAGAACTCCCGGCGCGATCAGAGGCCAAAGGAGCAGCGCGGCTAAGATGGCGGCTTCGAGCGCGACGGAAAGCACGAGAGCCTTGCTGCGAAGCCGGCGCGCTCGCACTCGCACGGCTGGATCGTTGTCGACCAGGCATTCAGACAAGCTTCCGAGATCGCTCATGGATACACCTCCACGCATGACGGCTGGCAGCCGCTTTTCTAAATTCCTTCTGTAGTACTTTTCTATCATTAGCGAAACCGGACGACGACACAACAACGCGCGGTTTTCTTCAAATCGAAAGCCGAAGCGTAAAGTTCGCTGCGCTTCGGCTGCGCCGCTTTAAACCGCTGTGGAGTTCGCGCGACCTCTTGAATCTATAGACACCGAAGCGTCGCAGCAGTTTCTGGAATTCAGGAATAACAGCGCGAGCGACGAAATTATTGTTAGCATCGTTCTAAGTTATTCAATTCTCTCCGATTACGATTTTGGCGTCGCGCCTGCACCATTTTGGGGTTTCTTGCGTCTAATTGTATTGTTCCTAGCCCCCTCTTGGGGGATTGAGAGGTCGTCTTAATGAAGAATTCTCTGGAAACGATTGGAGTTCGCTACACCGGATGGGCTGCGCTCAACCGCGATCCGCTCGAGGATCATGTTGAGTTCACCTGTCCGCACTGCGGCCTTCCGGGCGTGAAGAACGCTCGCCGCCCGCGCTCGGCGTATCACTTCACCGACGGATTCGTGCAGGATCTGCAAGGTGAAGCGACCACCTGCCGCGAGTGCAAGCAGTCGGTGCGCGTGTCGCCGGTGGTGCTGGTTCACGACAAGAACGAGAAGCAGCGCTTCGAAGCGATGTTTGGCGCCGCGTTCGAGCCAGATCTGGAAGTTTCGAAGAACTAACTGACGAAAATTAACGCTTCCCTCTGACGGTGAAAATGAAAGAGCGGGGATGGGGCATGCGCTCCATCCCCGCTTTGCTTTTCTGGCCGATGCGCGTGCACCGGCGTGCTGCGCTGGCGTGATTGGTGCAGGTGGCTTGCAAAAAGAGCCGGCGAGACGCCGGCGTTACGGAAGTGCATCCACGACGTTAGGGAACTGCGGAGTCTTCCTGCATCTTGCTTGAAATCGAGCGAAAGAGAAAAAACGACGTAGAGCGCCACTCTGGTGGAGGGCAACGCGGCCATTCCGTAACGCCGGCGTCCCGCCGGCTCTTTTGCATTGGCGCAATCGCCAAAGCCACAACCGAGCCGGCTACTGCTCTTCGTCCACCGAGAGGTGATGCTCTTCCATCTCCGCGCGGACGCGATCGAACGCGTCGTCCACATTGTCTGAGAACTGGAGCAGCTTGTACTCGCGCTCGTTGATCGTTCCGTAGCGCAGCATGTGGCGCCAGTTGAACACCTTGTCCCAATACTTCCTGCCGTAAATCAGAATCATGTGGTGCGAGGAAAGCTTTCCCGTCTGCAACAGCGTGAGCATTTCAAATAGCTCGTCCATCGTGCCGAATCCGCCCGGGAAAACGATCAGCGCTTTCGCCATCTGCGCGAACCACAGCTTGCGCATGAAGAAATAGTGGAAGCAGAAATTCAAATCTTCGGTGATGTAAGGATTGGGGCGCTGCTCGTGCGGAAGCTGGATGCTGAGTCCGACGGACGAGCCGCCTGCGTCGAAGGCGCCGCGGTTCGCCGCTTCCATGATTCCCGGGCCGCCGCCCGAGCAGATGACGAAGCGCTTGGGGTGTACTCCGAGCGTCATGGACCAGCTCGTGATGCGGCGAGAGAGTTCGCGCGCTTCTTCATAGTAACGTGACATTTCCAGATGGGATTTGGCGTGGCGAATCCGCTCTGCCCACTGGGCGTTGCGGCGGCCGCGCGAGCGCGCGCGAACTTCTTTTAGCTCCTGCTGAGCTTGTTCGCGCGAGTGGATGCGCGCCGAGCCGAACATCACGATCGTGTCCGCCACTTTTTCGCGCCGCAGCCGCGCCAGCGGATCGAGGTACTCGGCCAGAATGCGCAGCGGGCGCGCTCCCAGGCTTTCCATAAACCTGGGATCCTGGTAGGCGAGCTTCGCCATCGGCAGGTGGCTGGGACGTCTCATGAATTCCCCCTCAGTGAGCTGGTGCGCGCGGCCATGAGTGCGACAGCAAACACGCAAGATGAACGCGCAAATAGCTATTTTAGTACTGTTGGGGCGAAGGCGCCTGACGGGTATTGAAGGCGATTTCCATCGCGTGAACTTGCCTGGTTCGATGCATGCAACGCCCTGAGCCGAATCTGGAATCAGATAAAATACCTCTATGGGCGTTAGCTTACGGAGAACGGCGGGCTTGGCCGCGTTGATCGCGGCGGTTGCGGCGCTTTTGGCGCTGGCGTCCCCGGCGCGCGCTCAGGCGCCTCCCGGGCCGCTCCATACCAAGCCGGGTATTGAACCAGAAAAGCAGCCAACTCCCGAAGAAGCGAAGCGCACGATTCACGTTCGCGTGAACGAAGTGACCGCGCCGGTGACGGTGCGCAACGCGAGCGGCGAGATGCTGCTGGATATCCCCAAGGAAAGCTTTCATATCTTCGACAATGGAGTGGAACAGAAGATCGAGCATTTCGATCTTGGCGCGAGTTCGCTTTCGATCGTGCTCGTCGTGGAGACTAGCTCGCACATCGATCCGATGTTTCCGTCGGTGAAGCGCATGGGCATCGTGTTCACGGAAACGGTGATGGCGCAGACGTCGGAAGTGGCCGTGGTGGGCTATGACGACGACGTGAGCCTGCTGAAAAAATTCACCACCGATCCGGAGCGCATCGGCGACGTGATCAACCATCTCACCACGGGAAATTCCGGGTCGCACTTGTACGACGCGATGGCGCGCGGGATTTCGCTGCTCGAAAAGCGGCCGCTGCCGCAGCGGCGGATTCTAGTCGTCCTCGGCGAAGCGCAGGATACGGGAAGCGAGAGTACGCTGGGCGAAGTGCTGCGGAGCGCGCAGCTCGGCAACGTGACGATCTATTCGATCGGGCTAAGCACCGCGATGGCGGATTTGCGCGCGAAGAAAGAGCCGGTGGACCACTCGCTCGGCCCGCCGGGAACGTATCCGATTCCGACGCCGCCAGGAAAGCCGCAGACACCCGATCTCGAACGGCAGGCGGCCAACGCGCCGATCGATTACATGGCGCTCGTGATTTTCCTGGTGAAAACCGGCAAGAACGCGATTGGGCCGAATTCACTAGCGATCGCGAGCAAGGCGACTGGCGGGATGTTCTTGAATGCGAAACGCGACAGCACGATTCAGAAAGCCGTAGATGAAATTGGCGGCGAGATTCACGCGCAATATTCGCTGGGTTACCGCCCGCCGCCAAATGTGGAGTCCGGCTACCACGAGATCAAAGTGACGGTGGACCGCGAGGGCGTCAGCGTGCGCACGCGCCCGGGATATTATTTGCCGCCACCGCCCGCGGATTGAAGTGGCATTTTAAGAGCGCGATAGACTGAGGACCCATCCCCGCCTTCCTCCCCCCTTGGTCGTGCTGCTAGTGCACAAAGCTGCGGCAACCGTTTACTTCTTTTCTGGCCCCGGCGGAGCCACTACGGCGGCTTCTTCCTCTTCCAGGATTGCGGCAGCGGCTGCGATGCGGTCGCCTTCTTCGAGGCGCAGCAATCTGACGCCTTGCGTTGAGCGGCCGGCTTCGCGGATTTCGCCGGCGTGGACGCGGATTACTTTGCCCTGGCCAGTGATGATCATCACGTCGGAATCTTCGCGGACTTGCAGAGCTGCGACGACGGGGCCGTTGCGATCGGTGGATTTCAGGTTGATGACGCCTTTGCCGCCGCGCGAGGTGACGCGATATTCGGCGAGCGGGGTGCGCTTGCCGTAGCCCTTTTCGGCGACGGTGAGCATCAGCGACGTGAGCGATTCGCGGATTTGATCGCTTTCTAGCTCGTCGAGATCCTGCGTTTCCTTTTTGTATTCCTTGCGGATGATTTCGAAGTCGGGCTGGACCGCGTCCATGCTGACAACGTAATCATCCTTCGCGAGATCCATTCCGTTGACTCCACCCGCGCCGCGGCCCATCGAGCGAACTTCCGTTTCGCGGAAGAGGATGGCCTGGCCGTCGCGGCTGGCGAGGAAAATCATCTGCTTGCCGTCGGTGAGTTTCGCGCCGATGAGCTCGTCTTTGTCATCGAGGCTGATGGCGATGATGCCCGACGGGCGCGGATTCGAGAATTCGGCGAGCTCGGTTTTCTTCACCGTGCCGTTTTTCGTGGCGAGGAAAACGTAGCGGCCGGTTTCTTCGAGATTGCGCGTGGGCACGACGGCTGTGAGCGTCTCACCTTCCTGCAATCGGACTAGATTCGTGATCGCTTTGCCGCGCGTGGCTGCCGCAGCTTCGGGAATTTCGTAGACCTTCAGCCAGTAAATTCGGCCCTTCGACGTGAAGAGCAGAATGTAACTGTGCGCTGACGCAGTGAAGAAATGCTCGACGAAATCGTCTTCACGCGTCTTGGCGCCGATGCGGCCTTTGCCGCCGCGCGACTGGTGGCGGTAGACGTCAACCGACGTGCGCTTGATGTAGCCGGCGTGGCTGACGGTGATAGCCATCTCTTCGTCTTTGATCAGGTCTTCAAGCTTGATCTCTTCGACGCGATCGACGATCTGGGTGCGGCGGTCGTCGCCATAGGATTTCATCACTTCGCGCAGCTCGGCGACGATGACGGCTTTCAGTTTTTTCTCGCTGCCCAGAATTTCTTCCAGTTCCTCGATGCGCTTGCGAATTTCACCGAGTTCTTTGAGGATTTCGTCGACGGAGAGCTGCGTGAGGCGGTGCAACTGCAGTTCGAGAATGGCGTCGATCTGGGCATAGGTGAGGCCTTCGCCTTCGGCCGGACCAATCGCGGCGCCGGTAAGCGCAACGATGCCGTACTTCCTGCGATCGACCTTGATGCCTTCGAGGGTGCGTTCCTTGCCGGCCACCATCACGCGCACGCTCTTGTTGGAGAAGAAGTCGTGCAAATTTTCGCGAGCGTTGGCGCGGCTAGATGATCCGCGGATAACCTTGATCACATCGTCGACATTGTCGAGCGCGATGCGGTAGCCGATCAGGATGTGCTCGCGTTCGCGAGCTTTGCGCAGATCGTATTGCGTGCGGCGGCGGACAACGTCGATACGGTGCGCGATGAAAAGATTCAGCAGCTGAATCAGCCCAAGCTCGCGCGGCTGGCCGCCTACGATGGCGAGCAGGATCATCCCGAAGGATTCCTGCATTTGCGTCATCTTGAAAAGCTTGTTGAGAATGATTTCGGGCTCTTCGTCGCGCTTCACTTCGATAACGATGCGCATTCCGTCGCGGTCGCTTTCGTCGCGAATGTCAGAGATGCCCTCGATTTTCTTGTTGTTGATGAGTTCGGCGATGTGCTGGATGAGATTTTTCTTGTTTACCTGATACGGCAATTCGGTGACGACGATGTCCTGGCGATCTTTGCCGCGCTGTTCGATGGCTGCTTTGGCGCGGACCTGGAAGCTGCCGCGGCCTTTTTCATATGCTTGCTGAATTCCGTCGCGGCCGTAGATGTAGCCGGCTGTGGGAAAATCCGGACCGGGAACGATCTTCATCACCTGCTTGAGCGTGGTTTCCGGATTTTCGACCAGCAAGATTGCAGCTTCGACGATTTCCTTCAGATTGTGCGGCGGAATATTGGTGGCCATGCCGACGGCGATGCCGGAGGAGCCGTTGACGAGAAGGCTGGGAATACGCGTGGGCAGAACGACCGGCTCTTTTTCGCTTTCATCGAAATTGGGAATGAAATCGACGGTTTCCTTTTCGATATCCGCGAGCATTTCTTCCGCGATCTTCGAGAGGCGCGCTTCGGTGTACCGCATCGCAGCCGGGGGATCGCCGTCGACCGAGCCGAAATTTCCCTGGCCGTCGATTAGCGGGTAGCGCATGTTGAAATCCTGCGCCATCCGGACGAGCGCGTCGTAAACAGGCGAATCGCCGTGGGGATGGAATTTGCCGAGGACTTCGCCGACGATTTTCGCGCACTTGCGATACGCCTTCGTGGAAGTGAGGCCCAGCTCGTACATGCCGTAGAGGATGCGGCGATGGACGGGCTTGAGGCCGTCGCGCACGTCGGGCAGGGCGCGCCCGATGATCACGCTCATGGCGTAATCGAGGTACGATTTTTTCATCTCCGATTCGATATCCACCGGAGTGAGGATTGATTGATTTGTTTCGTCAGCCATTTAGACCCCTTCGTGACTTGTAATTCGTGACTCGTGATTCGTGCAAACGCGTCGCTGCTTCCGATGCGCGGAACGGCGAAATGCCGTTTTTGTCCCTATTAGAAAATTGCTTTCTCCTTTGTTTGCAAGGAGATGAGTTGTTTTCTGAAATACCGATTGTTCCTATTAGAAATTCGCTGGTTTGAAGGCCGCCACTACGTTTTGCGCGGTGCGTCATAGCTTCCTCGCCATTTTCTCGAGGACGTAGGTTTTCACGGTTTCGAAGGCCGAGGCGTTATTTGAAAAGCGCTGCGGGGCGAAGTGCGATTCGAGTTCTTGCAGCAGCGCGTTGCAGTCGCGCTCGTTGGCGCAATCGATGGCGACGCCTTGTTCGGTGTTGGGCGCGGCGGTGGGCGTGGCGCGGAAGTCGGAGCAGGAGAGGCCGCGCAGGCCGGGCAAGATTTTGAATGTGAGCTGGTAAATCATGATTTGTGGGTCGCCCCTTTAGGGGCGACATACCGAATCTCCGGTTGCGGGGCTTCAGCCCCTGAAGTTCCTTCGTCGAAAGCACATGGGTCCATGGAAAATTTGCCTGACGCCGACCCCAAGGAATAATCGACCGCACTCGATACTAGGCCGGCCTTGACGGGATTTTGCTCGATGTACTGCTTTCGCAGCCGGTACTCCGTTAGATCCCGAATCCACCGGTCATGAAAACTTTCCATCCAAATTGGGGATTGGTACTGAAGCTGCTTTTTTATTTTGTGTGAAGCACCACCTTTAATCATCATCATGGCTTTCTCGAGAGAAGTTTCCTCGCCCGGCGTCAGCAGGATGTGCAAATGATCGGGCATCACTGCGAATGAGTGTAATTTGTAGAATCCGCGATCCCGGCATTCCAGGAGTTGCTCCAAGAGAATTCTCGCCGCCTCTGGCTTCATGAAGATTTGCCGTCGTTGCCAGGTGTCCGTCGTGATGAAATAGACGCCTGGTTGTTTCACTCGGTGAATTAATCTGCCCATTTAGGAACTTCAGGGGCTAAAGCCCCTCTTCTTGAATTTGTTTTATGTCGCCCCTGAAGGGGCGACCCACAAAGATTTCGGAAACTTCTGGCCGATCCATCAAATATCGAGGTTGACGACGTCGAGGGCGTTGTCCTCGATGAATTTGCGGCGTTGTTCTACGTTTTCGCCCATTAGCGTTGAGAAGATGTCTTCGGCGGCTACGGCGTCTTCGAGGCGCACTTGCAGCAGCGTGCGCGATTCGGCGTTCATTGTGGTGGCCCAGAGCTGCTCGGGGTTCATTTCGCCGAGGCCCTTGAAGCGGGTGATGGTGAATTCTTTTTTTGCGTCTTCGAGGACGTAGCCCAGGAGCGCGGAGGAATTGTCTCGAGTGACTTTGTCGCCGTTGTGCTGGATGGTGAATGGCGGGCGATCGTTTTCCTGGATGGCCTGGCGCAGCGTGCGGAGGCGCTTGTATTCAGCTGTGGCTGCGAGGGCCCAGTTGATTTTGCGCTCGCCGCCATTTTTTAGGAGCAGCTCGTGCAGACTGTGCTCTTCGTCGTAGACGAGTTTTGATTCGAGCTCGAGCTTGGCTTTTTCGATGGCCTTGGCGAGCTCCTGCAATTTCTTTTTGTCGGCGAAGTCGGTTTTCTTTTCGAGATCGCTTTCGGCGAGGATGTCGACGAGTTTTGGGTCGCCGAGGCGGCGGCCGAGTTTCGCGGCAACCTGGTCGTATTCCTGAATGTTCAGCAGGAACTGAGTAAGTTCGCCGCCTTCGAGCGATTTGCCTGTCTTGCCCTTCACCACGTGCTCTTCGGTGGCGCGCTTCATCAGCTCGCGGGCGAAATCGCGTTCGTCGCGGATGTAACGGTCCATCTTGCCGCGCTTCACGCGATAGAGAGGCGGCTGGGCGATGAAGATATTGCCCTTCTCGATCAGCTCGCGCATGTGGCGGAAGAAAAATGTGAGAAGCAGGGTGCGAATGTGGCTGCCGTCCACGTCCGCGTCGGTCATGAGAATCACTTTGTGATAGCGGAGCTTCGTGGCGTCAAAATCATCTTTGCCGATGCCGGTGCCGAGCGCGGTGATGATGGCGCGAATTTCCTCGTGGCCGAGCATCTTGTCGTAGCGGGCTTTTTCGACGTTGAGAATTTTGCCCTTGAGCGGGAGGATGGCCTGATAGCGGCGATCGCGTCCGCCTTTCGCTGAGCCGCCGGCAGATTCTCCCTCGACGAGGAAGAGTTCGCAGCGGGCGGGATCGCGTTCCTGGCAATCGGCGAGCTTTCCGGGCAGGCCGCTCGAATCGAGCGCGGATTTGCGGCGCGTGAGCTCGCGGGCTTTGCGCGCGGCTTCGCGGGCGCGGGCAGCGTCAATGCACTTGCCGATAATTTTGCGGGCGATGGATGAGTGCTTGTCGAAATATTCGCCGAGCTTTTCGTTGACGAGCTGCTCGACGAGACCTTTGATATCGCTATTCAGCTTGCCCTTTGTCTGGCCTTCGAACTGCGGCTGCGGAAGCTTGACGGAAACGACGGCGATAAGGCCTTCGCGCACGTCGTCGCCATTGATGGAGACTTCGTCTTTCTGCTCTTTGAGCATGCCGGTGGAGCTGGCGTAGTAGTTGAGCGTGCGCGTGAGAGCGGAGCGGAAGCCGGCGAGGTGCGAGCCGCCGTCAACGGTATTGATCGTGTTCGCAAAGGAAAAAACATTTTCGGCGTAGCTGTCGTTGTATTGCAGCGCGATTTCGATATCCACCTGGGCGCGCTTGCCTTCCATGTAGATGGGCGAATCGTGAAGCACCTGCTTGCCGCGATTCAGGTGCTTGACGAATTCGGCGATGCCGCCGGTGAAGCGGAATTCGGCTTTTTTGTTGCTGCGCTCGTCGTCGAGCGTGATTTTCAGGCCTTTGTTGAGGAAGGCGAGCTCGCGGAGGCGCTGCGAAAGCGTGTCGAAGCTGTAAACGGTCTTGTCGAAGATGGAAGGATCGGCGTGAAATGTGATTTTGGTGCCGGTCTTGCGCGTTTTGCCCGAGGCTTTCAGCTTCGAGGTGGGGACGCCTTTTTCGTAGGACTGCTCCCAGACTTCGCCATCGCGCCAAATTTCGAGATCGAGCCAGTCGGCGAGCGCGTTGACGACGGAGACGCCGACGCCGTGCAGGCCGCCCGAAACTTTGTAGGTGTCGCTATCGAATTTTCCGCCGGCGTGCAGGACGGTCATCACGACTTCGGCAGCGGGCTTTTTCTCGGTTGCGTGCATGTCGACGGGAATGCCGCGGCCGTTGTCGACCACGGTGACGCTGTTGTCGTCATGCACCGTGACGTTGATTTCATCGCAGAAGCCAGCCATCGCTTCGTCCACGGAATTATCGACCACTTCCCAGACGAGATGGTGCAGGCCGAGTTCGCCCGTGGAGCCGATGTACATCGCGGGGCGTTTGCGAACGGCTTCGATGCCGCCGAGAACTTTGATGGAGGTAGCGTCGTACTTGTGGCCCTTCGGGGGTTCCTTTTCAGCCATTACGTTTGCGTCTCCTCAGAAAAACGGACGGCCTTGGGCCGCCAGTCGCAAAACCAAAAATCCCTCAGCGGCTGAAGCCGCATGCATCGAGCGCTGCTTTCGGCACGGCTGAAGCCGTGCCCTGACGTAACAGCGCGATCTGAGCTACGTCTGCGTGTGATGTGCGCGTCGCGCGCAAAGACCGATACAGCGCAGGCGTAGCGCGAACATCCCAACTTCAGTCGCGAGTCAAAACTTGCGAACTGCTCGGGAAGGCGGTCGGCGGAAGGCCGCGACACTTGCCTTGCCCATTGGCCCCGGACATCGCACGAGTGCGAGCTGGGACTCGAAGGGTTGCTGCTCCATCCCGTCCCGCTCCGAAATTTCGGTGGGACGCGGCGAAGCGTTGATTCTCCCCCGCGGAAGGGGAACAACCGGATTTTGGAGGCCTCAATTTGCCCTGGCGCGAGCAAAACGTCTGAGGCGAACCGGCTCCGGCTGGAACCACTATTAGCAGACTACACATTTTACCGGATACGGCCGGAATTCTCAAGACAAATCGGCAGGGTGATACGCCTGTTATTCCTTTTGTTTCAGTATTTTACAGTGATTCTAAGGCCGAACAAAATAGCCCAAGGTGCAGACGGTGTCAGAACGAAAAATCGAGTTGAAATCGAGGAGAGAAAGGTGCCCAAGATCGCGCAAAAAGATCGGCGATGAGCAAAATTGCGAGGGCGCGATCAGATGCGCATGGGCATTACGACGTAGCGGTAACGCGTCGATTCGTCTGACACGGGGCGGAGTTGGCCGGCGGATTGTTCGTCTTTTAGCTCGAAGTTGATGGGGCCGTCGGTGGCTGCGGCCAGGAAATCGAGGAGATATTGGGCGTTGAAGCCGATGGCGATTGGATCGCCTTTGAATTCTTTCTCGATTATTTCTTTCGCTTCGCCGTATTCGGGGCTGGATGCGGAAATTTCCAGGCCTTCTTTGGCGAGCATGAATTTCACGGCGTGTGAGCGGGAGTCCGCCAGTTGCGAGACGCGGCGCAGGGCGTCCTGAAGCTCGGCGCGTTCGAGAACGACGACTTTGGTGACTTCGCGCGGCAGCACGGCTTCGTAATTGGGGAACTGGCCGGTGAGTTTGCGCGAGGTGAGGAGGCGGCGGCCGAACTGGAAGAAGAGGTGGCTTTCATCCTGCGCGAATTCCACCTGGCCGTCGTCGCCTGATTCGGCGGCGAGGCGCTGCACTTCGGTCATCGCCTTTTTGGGGACGAGGACGCGCGTTTCGGCGGAGAAGCCTTCGAATTTATGATCGCGCTCGACCATGGCGAGGCGATGGCCGTCGGTGGCAACCATGGTGACTGAACCGGGCTTGAGGACCATGAGCGCGCCGTTGAGCGTGTAGCGCGATTCTTCGAGCGAGATGGCGAAGGTGGTCTTGGCAATCAGGTCGGCGAGAAGCTTGGCGGGAATTTTTACGAGCGCGTGCGGAAATTGGGGTAGCGCGGGGAAATTTTCCTTGGACATGCCCACGAGCTTGTAATTGCGGCGATCGCTGGTGACCTGGACCCAGTGGTTCTCGAGGAGCTTGAAGCGAATTTCCTCTTCGGGCAGCAGGCGCACGAGCTCGAGAAGTTTTTTCGCGGGGATCGTCCCGGCGCCTTCTTTCTTCACCTTCGCTTCGCAGGACGTGCGGATGCTCAGCTCGAGGTCGGTGGCGGTGATCGTGAGGCGATTGCCCTTGGCCTCGAAAAGCAGATTCGAAAGGATCGGAATGGTCGTCTTGCGTTCGACGACGCCCTGCGTGAGCTGCAGCTCTTCGAGCAGGTCAAACTTTTTTACGCTGAATTCCATCGGGCCAGTTCCTTTTTCTTCATGAGTGGCACGGGCAGACGCCGTCGCTTCCGTCATGCGTTAATCCCCTTTGCTGCTGCGGCTACTGTACTGCTTTTCTTTATTTGAATAAAGTAAGTATAAGAAAACCCGTCGCCGCCGCCGCATCTGTGGAGATTGCGGAAAACGGTATAAGTGCTATTCCCACCGGCGGTTAGTAGTTCGACTGGCTTGTGGAAACCCGCGCGGCCGGTGAGTAACTCGCGCCCTGAGAGCTTCTGCTGACGCACTGGCGGTAACTTCCACAGGGCGTCCACAGGGTGAAAGCTCGCAGGCGGCGAGCCTGGACGCTAAGTCTAACCGAAAGAGTCGAGTAGCCTGTTGATCGTTTTGTTCAATTCTTTGTCGGTCTGGCGCTGGTTGGCAATTTTGTGAATCGAGTGGAGCACGGTGGTGTGGTGCTTGCCGCCGAATTGCCGGCCGATTTCTGGCAGCGAAGCGGAGGTGAGCTGTTTCACAAGGAACATGGCGACCTGGCGCGGGAAGGCGATCACTCTTGAATTGCTGCGCACTTTCAGATCCTGGGCGCGGATGCCGTAGACTTCGCCGACGCGCTTCTGAATCTGCTCGATGGTGACTTTTTTGTCCTGCGTGTCGATGAGGTTCTTCAGCACTTGCTGCGCGGTGGGCAGATCGATGTGCGCGCCGGTGAGCGAAGCATAGGCCATCAGGCGAATCAGGGCGCCTTCGAGCTCGCGAATGTTGGACTTGATGGCGCGGGCGATGTATTCGGCGACGTCGTCCGGAATCTGGACGTGCTCGTTCTCGCCCTTCTTCTGCAGGATCGCGATCTTGGTTTCGAGGTCGGGCGGCTGGATATCCGCGATGAGTCCCCATTCGAATCGCGAGCGCAGGCGCTCTTCAATCGACGAGATCTCCTTGGGCGGGCAGTCGGAGGAGATCACGATCTGCTTCTGCTGGTCGTAGAGCGCGTTGAAGGTATGGAAAAATTCTTCCTGCGTGCGCTCGCGTGTGGCGATGAACTGGATGTCGTCAATCATAAGGACATCCATGGTTCGGAAGCGCTCGCGAAAGGCAGCCATACGCTCGAAACGAATCGAGGAGATCACCTCGTTGGTAAATTTTTCCGCGCTGACGTAGGTGAGACGGAGTGAAGGATCACGGCGCTTGAGCGAGTGGCCGATCGCTTGCATGAGATGAGTCTTGCCAAGTCCGACTCCGCCGTACAAAAACAAGGGGTTATAAGATTTTGATGGCTGCTCGGCCACGGCGACGGCGGCTGCATGCGCAAACTGGTTCGACGCGCCGACGATGAAGGTGTCAAATGTATACCGCGGATTGAGCTGGGGAACCGTAGAATCAAAATCGAGCTTCGCCTGCGCTTGTGGAGCGGAAGCGTTGGCCGGTGCCGGTTCCACTTCGGCGCAGATATATTCGAGTACTACTTGCGGCTTGCCGATTTCGGTGAGCACGGCTTGCAACAGCTCGCCGTAGGTTTCAGCTAAGCGCTTACAGAAGAGCCGCGTAGGAACGCGAACGACCAAGCGATCGTTGTCAGCCGATTCCTGGCGAGTAGGACGAAACCATGTGGCGAAACTGTGGGGATTGACGCGCCGTTCAGTGTGCTGAAGTATCTTATCCCACAAATTCATAGCAAAAGTTAGCCCCCGCGCAATTTCCACTGGTGTGGAAATGCTGTGGAAATAAAGTCTTAACTCAGGTGAGGCTTTTAGTCTGGCCTTTCAGAGTTTGTCGCACCCCGCGCCCGCGTGTGCAACGTCCGATGAGTGCTCGCGTTTGCCCGCATTTAAGAGAATCGCGAGACGGGATTCTGCCTAAACGCGAGGAAGACAGCAAGAGAAAATTGAGCGAACGATACGAGCAGACTCCACACATTACTCACAGGTTTTCCACAGGACGCGAGGCGAAGCCAAAATTATTTTTGCGTGAATTTTCTTATTGCTTTCTTACAAAATATTTTTGCGGGCGGAAATTTTCGAGCAGCGGGCTGCGCCGATCAATGCGGCGCGGAATTTGCGGGAGCCTTTACGGGCTTCTGCGAAATCGAAGATGCCCCAGGCCTCGGTGCCGAGAAGCAAGCGGTCGGGTTCGACGAGGATTGCCTTCGCGCTCAGCGGTGCGCCCGCAGGAGACAGCGTGCGATAGGAGCCAATGGGCACGCCGTTTTTGTCGAAGCGGCGCAATTCATTTCCGATCGCGACCCAAATTTCCTGCGTGGAGGAATCAACGGCGAGCGCACTGATCTGCATCCTGACGGGCCGCGGATTATCGTTAGAGTCAGAGAAGGGTTCGTGATGGGGCGCGACGGCCGCGAATTCGTCGAAAGCGATCTCAGTACGCGCGAAGCCGAAGCGATCGAATCTTCGCACCATGGGCTCGGGCAGGAACAGAAAAACGTAATAAAGATTTCCTGCCGGGTCCGACGAAACGCGGCCGAGATCGGAAGAGTGCTGCGCGTCAGCCCCATGCGCGAAATCTGCTGGATCGCCGATGGCGCGGACGAGAGTGCCTGCGTATCCGTAAATTCCCATCAGCCAGTGGTACCGCAGTGATGTGACGGCAAACTCGCCACCCGGAAGAGCTGCGACAGAGGTCGGGGCGGGAATCGGAGTCACACCGGCGATTGATCCATCGGCGGCGAAAATCTTGACATTGTTTGCGCCGCGGTCAGCAACGAGGACGCGGCCGCTCGAATCGACGTCGAAGTCAGCAGCGAAGACGATTTTTGGATTTTTCTTCGGGTCCAGCGGAGTGGGTTCTTGAGCAGCCGCGCTCGGAATCTCACCGACAAGTTTGCCGTCGGCGCTCAAGATCAAAACTTTGCTAGCGGGAGATGCGACTACGTAATAGTGGCCGGCAGCGTCGCGTTTAATGCCGATCAAGCCGGCAGCGACATCGGGAAACACTCGTGCGCGCGCGCGAATTTCCGGTTCTGAAGCCTGGCCAGCGAGTGGCGCGAGATGTGCCATCGCGAGAAGAAAAAGAATGCAAACGGCGACGGCGCCGAGCTGGATGCGGCGTAACATTTTACGGGAAACCCTGCTTAGAGACGCTTGCCGACCGCTGGGCGTTGCATGAAGATTGGGGCGGATGTGCCGAGAAATGAACTTCGCGAAGCAATGCATTCAACCGCGCCTGATTCTCACAAGATTCACGACAGCACTTTTCTGCGTCGCCGCAGACGGCGCCAGGAAACTGAATCCGTCCGGTACGGTCTTAAAAGGGTTTCGAGATCGACAGCGATCCAGGCATCCGCTTTTCCTTCGCGGTAGATGGCCCAGTTCAATAACGAGCCACCCAGGAGCGATTGAACGGCGCGAGCGAGTCGCGCGACAGGACACCTACGGAGCTCGCCGGCCTGGACGGCATCCTTGATGAGCACGCGGAACTCGGCACCCAATTGGCGTGCATGAGCCAGCGCAAGCCGATGAAAGTCCGGATCAGCGAGGTCCATTTCAAGGAATGCAAGATTATTCGCCAGCGCTTCAGGAGTTCGTGCCATTTGCGCCATGCAGCGAGCAGCAGCATCCATCGCGCGTAAAGGTGAGCGAGACGCGGAGCGAATGCGTCGAAATTCTTCATGGACACCAGAGGCGCCCTGGCTCGCGATGGCTAGCAAGAGCCCCCGTTTCGATCCGAAGCGTTGCAGGAGGGTGGCGGGCGCGATGCCGGCTTCCCTGCCAACATCGGCGAGGGTGAAGCGCGAGGGGCCGAGCTGTTCGATCACGCGTATGGCGGAAACCAGGATGTCAGAGTCAGACTTGAGCCGAGTGCGCGGCGACATGGGCGCGGCGACTATAATCGAACGGTGGTTCACAAACAAGCCTTGACAATAAATGAACAGCCATTTATAAATGGCCAATTACAAGGGGGGCCAAATGAAACCTTCCAGAAAGAATCCCCCGAAGCGAGTTTCCGAAGCTAAGTCAGGCAACCAGCCTCTCAAAGGGCGTGTGGCGCTTGTCGCGGGCGCGACGCGCGGGGTGGGCCGCGGCATAGCCGTGGCACTGGGCGAAGCCGGCGCGACAGTGTATTGCACTGGAAGGAGCAGCCGAACGGCCCGGAGCGCCAATGCGGGGAGCAGCCGTCGCCGCGGAGGTGAGGATGTAAAGGGGCGGCAAAAACTCTGGCCGGCAGATTATTACGCGAACCGCCCGGAAACGATTGAAGATACGGCTGAACTTGTAACCGCGCGCGGCGGCAAAGGAATCGCTGTTGTAGTCGATCATTTAGAGATTAATGAAGTCGAGAAATTAATTTCGCGGATCCGATCGGAACAGAGAAAGCTGAATATTCTGGTCAATGACATATCGGAGAGCGCCGAGTACGAATTCGGGCAGACCTTCTGGAATATCGACCTGGAGCGAGGGTTCGCGATGTTTCGCAACGCGATTTACACGCACATCATCACCAGCAGGTTTGCCGCGCCACTGATGATCGAAACGGCGAAGGGCAGCGGCACGAGCGGCTTGATTGTCGAGGTCGGAGACGGCGATTCCTACGTATACCGCGGGCACCTGATTTTCGACATGGTGAAGACGACGGTGATCCGGCTGGCGTTTGCGATGGCGCGCGAACTGCGACGCAAAAATGTGGCGGCGATCGCGCTGACGCCGGGATTTCTGCGGTCGGAGATGATGCTGGAGCGTTTCGGCGTGACGGAGGCGAACTGGCGCGACGCGGTGAAGAACAATCCAGACTACGCCGTCTCGGAGACACCTCTCTATGCAGGACGAGCCGTAGCGGCGCTCGCTGCCGATCCCGAGATCATGAAAAAATCTGGGCGAGTGTTCAGCACTTGGGGGCTATCTGACGAGTACGCTTTTGTCGATGCAGACGGGAGCCGGCCGCATTGGGGCAGGCATTTCGAAGGGAAGTACGGGAAGACGTTTCAGTCGTGTGACGAGGGATTTTACGCCTACTGGACGGGCGGGCCGGTGGATACGATGTTTGCGGACTGGCCGTGAGCGCCGTTCGGATTCCTTAGCGCAAGTTCTGCTGGCGGAAACTAGACGAGAGGCGATCTAAACTGGGTGATCAGTGAAGTGCGTAGACGTTGCCGTCGGCGCTGCCAAAATAGATAGTGCGGTGGTCAATCACGGGCGATGAGAGGATCGCGCCAACGGAAAAACTCCGGTACAGATACAGGGTCATATCGAGAAAATTGTGAAAAAACGGATGAGACGCCGCCATGCTTCCGTCGGCATTCAGAACTCCCAGCGAATTTTTCTTCGATGATTCGGTCTGAAAATCCCAGGTAAGCTCGCCGGATTTTGTGTCAATGGCGTAGAGGTGGCCATTGAAAGCGCCGACATAGGCGAGATTGCCGGCAAGCGCAGCGGAGCCAAAAATCAGACTCTTGGCGTCAAAGACCCATAGCAACCGTCCCGTCTTCGCGTCGAGGGCATGGAAACGATGCGTGTCAGACGTGCCAACGTACACTACTCCATCACGTACGGCGGGTGTGCCATTCACCCATGACTGGCTTGTCGAGTAGTCCCATTTCTTCACGCCAGTGGCAGCGTCAATTGCGTAGACGTGCCCATCGCGGCATCCGGTGTAAACGGTGCCATCCACAACCGCAGGCGAAGATTGAAATCCCACCTGGTTGTGCACAACGGGATCTTCTCCCGCTTTGAATCGCCATTTTTCGGCGCCGGTCTCGGCGTCTAGCGCGTAAAGATTGCTGTCCCAGCTTCCGATGTAAACGGTGTTGTTCGCGATCGCAGGAGAAGCGTGCACCACGTCTTTTGTCACAAACGACCAGGAGAGAACGCCGCTCTTCGCATCGACAGCGTAGATATGACCATCACTGCTGCCGAAATAAACGCGGCCATTGAAGACCGCCGGCGAAGAAAGGAACACATCCATGGGATCGGGAATGTTCTGGTCGGCGGGCATGAGTCCGTGCAGTCCTTTCGCTTCAAATCTTCTCTCACCGCCGGTGGCGAAGAGCCACTTCGCGGCGCCAGTATCAGCGGCAACTGCGTAGAGCGCGCGGTCGTAGCTCAGGTAATAGACGATTCCGTCGGCTACTGCAGGCGACGAAGCGATGCTGTCGGTGGGATCCGTTTTCCACTTCTGCTGGCCGGTCTCCTGGTCGATAGCGTAAAGCGAGCCGTCAAGGCTTCCGATAAACACCAAACCGCCCGCGATGGCCGGTGAACTCACCACCGGACCATTGGTCTTGAAGGTCCATTTCACTCCCGTGAATTTCGTGGGGCCGGGAGAATCGTAGACGCCGGAGTGCGCAAGATTGCCGTGGAAGGTGGACTGCGCAAGCGCGAGCGGTGAAAAAACGAATGCGATGAAAGTGAACGACAGTATTCGACGGCTCGCCTGCGTAATGTGTGGCATCAGGACTCCGGTTGGCTGTGGTGTATGAGACGAGAGGCGGCTCGATTTGTTAGCGCGGACCGAGAGCCAACTGACAACGCGGAGGGGACGATCGAAGTAGGAAGCCAGAAGGCAATGCCGCTGCAGAGCGGAAATTCCGTTAGTGGCTCGGCGGCCATTCCGTAACGCCGGCGTCCCGCCGGCTCTTTTACGGATTATCGAGCGGATTAGTCCAGGCGGAAATTCAGCCGCTGGATGGAGCGGGCGCGGCCGGTGGATTCGTCGATGTCGAGCAGCACCGTGTTCATCTGCACGTCGCCCTCGGCGACGACGAAGCGCGCGGGCATTGCGTCGAGGAAGCGCTGCAGCACGCCCTGTTTTTCCATGCCGATCACGGAATCGTGCGGGCCGGTCATGCCGGCATCGGTGATGTAGGCGGTGCCGCCGGGAAGAACATGCTCGTCGGCTGTGGGCACGTGCGTGTGCGTGCCCAGGACGGCGGAAACTTTGCCGTCGAGGTACCAGCCCATGGCCTGCTTTTCGGATGTGGCTTCCGCGTGCATATCGACAACGATTACTTTCACGTCCGCCGGAATTTTTGCGCGCTCGCGGTCGGCAGTGCGAAAGGGATCATCAAGCGAGGCCATGAAGGTTCGTCCCTGCAGATTCATTACCGCGTAGCCGATGCCGGTTTTTGTCTTGCCGACATAAAGACCTGCGCCGGGAAGTCCATTTGGAAAATTCGCGGGGCGCAGCAGGCGCGGCTCGTGCGGGAAAAAATCCAGGATCTCTCTGCGATCCCAGATGTGATTGCCGCCGGTGAGCACTTCGATTCCGCAGGAGAAAAGTTCTTCGGCCAGACGCGGGGTGATACCAAACCCCGACGCGGAATTTTCTCCATTGGCGATGCAGAGATCGATGCGGCGTTGCGTAAGGATGTCGTTCAGGCGGTCATGAACGATTTTGCGGCCGGGCGACCCGACAATGTCTCCCACGAATAAAATTTGCACGTTTCGCTTTCTGAAATCAGATTGGCGCGCGGCGGCGGGCAGCCGGAAATTTAGGAGCGGTCCACTCCGCCGTGCGTTACTAGGCCCTGAACCCCACGAATAAGTGGGTGCCCTGCGCCTGCTTTAAGGCTGTCGCGAGCCGGCAAGCCGGCCCAGGATTGCACAAGGGCAGGACGACGCGGGCTCCCGGGGATCCAGTGTTGGTTCAAATAGGCTTTCGCAACGTCACCTGCGTTGCAGGCCAACTCCACGCGATATTGTAACAGGAATTGAGGGCGCGGCTCGATGGCGCGGCGCGTTGGTGCACGCGGCGGCGGGCGAAGGGAAGTATCAGCGAAGGGATTTGAGGTAGGTGACGATTTGCCAGCGGCGCTGTTCAGGCAGGCCGGACCACGACGGCATCCCGTGAAATAAATTTCCGTTGCTCAGGAACCAAACGAGCTCGCCGGGCGTGGCGTTCTGCACCTGCGGGCTCCGCAGATTGACTGCGTTGCGCATGCCGCGGGCATGTTTTCCGTGGCACTCGGCGCAGTGCTGCAGGTAAAGTTTTTTGCCCGCGAGAAGTGCATCCGGATCGCCTTCATAGGGATTTTTCCAGTCGCGCGCCTTTGCCGGCGCTTGGGCGATCACGAGCAGAACGCCGCGGTCGTCGGTCGCTCGTTCCCTCTCTCGCGCCGCACCCGCGAAAGCAAAGGCCAGCGATGTCGCGACGATCCATGCGAGCGGCAACAGGCGCAACCTCGTCATCGGAATAAGCTCCTGACCCTGCGGCCGAATCCGCTGATTTCATAGGTCACACCCCAGCGCAGAAGCAGACGATGCGAGTCGTCATTCAGCCCGAAGCCCGGTGAAATCGTGAACGAAACTCCATTTGGCAGCTCCCACGCAACCAGCGGAGCGAAATAGTGTGACGTGCCGGAAAGCGTGAGCTGAGCTGCCGTTCCCAATCCTCCGTACATCTCAGCGCCCACAACGATATTTTCGCGGCAAAAGTTGCAATTCTCCGCCGTAGCAGCCAATCGCAGCGGCCGGCTTACTCCCCAGGCGTAACCGAATTCCCAGGGTTCGTGCCCCAAGTTCTTTTCGGCGATGAAGTTTTCCGAGATGTTCCAACCTTTGTAATCGCTCGAAAGAATCAACTTGGTCTCGATTTCGTGCGAGTAGGACTTATTCAGCTCAGAATTGGGCGCCGCGAAATCGAATTGATTGTCGAAGCCTACGACTTCCTTCAAGGTCTTGTCCGCGTCGGTGGTGTTTTCATACTCGACGTAGAGAACAGGATTGATCCAGTGCTCGCGCATCAGCGGGCGGAAGCGGTTCTCCCAGCGGAAACCGGTAAAGACGTTGCTGTCATTGAAGGTGGATTGACTATCGAGATAAAACTCGGTGGTCCACCAGCCGGTGGCGCCGTACTCGAACTCGACCCAGGGAGCGATGAAATCGTTGCCGGCCTTCTGCGTGCCGTAGTTGGTGTCGAACTCAATCTCGAGGTTGCCGGGTTCTTCCATGTGGTGCGAGTAGGTGACGAAATAGCGAGTGTCCTGCGCATGAGTGGCAAATGGGAACGTAACCGCGGCAAGCGCAGTGAGCGCGAAGCAGAGAAAAAAGCGGAGCCGGATCAACTGATCGCCTTTCTGTCGAAGCGGGAATAGCCCAATTCCAGTTGATACTGATTTACAACTGCGGACGATACTCCAGTTGAAAACTAGTTGCAACTGGAATTCAGCGAGGCTCGTTCCTCTTCCGGCAGACGGCCGGGAATCACGCCCCAAATGCGATTTTCAGGGTCGGAGGGTAGGCTAATTTGGAGAGTTTTGTTCTGTGTAGAAAGAAAAGCGGCGGGCCCCCTATTCCAAAGCCCGCCGCTTGCCTTGTGCCGCCACGTCTCGAAATGCGGCTTAGAAGTGGAAACCGACCTCGGCCGTCAGCGAACGCGGAGTCACATAGTGCGTGCCGCTGAAAGTCGAGAGGAAGTTGTACACGGCATCTTTATTGGCGATGTTGATCGCCGTGAGGCGAATACTCCATTTGTAGCGATCGCCATTGAACAAGTTGTCGTGTCCGATGGCGACGTCGAACAAGTTGCGTCCTTGCACGCGCGGCGGATTGCGATCGTCGTCCTCGGTGCCTGGCAGCGGAATCTTCAACTTCGAAGAGCCATAATCTACTGCAGGACACACGGAATTAGGCGTGATAGGCGTCGTCGGCGTGGCGAACACCTTCGTGCCGCTGACGGTGCAGAAAAGCCCGGCCTGGAATTGCTGATCGGGCGTCAGGATCGACGCGTCTACCACCGTGTCGCTGCCTAACGGACCATTCGCGCAATTTCCGCCCGCGCACGGCACCGGACCGGCCACGAGGCCGCTGTCATAACGCCAGTTGAATCCAACCCACGGCCCGCGTTTGGCGAACTGATATTGCAAATGCGCGGTCAGATTGAATTTCTCATCGTGGTCGATGCGAAACGGAGAAAATTCTCCCGGTTCGATAGGCACCGCGCCGACGCCGCCAATCTGCGGATTGAAGAAGCGCGCGGCCACGCTGGACATCACGACGAGCGCCGTCAACCCGTGGTAGTTCGGAACGTTGGCGCGAATCGCGAAGCCGGGAATCTTCGAATTGTTCCAGGCGATCGGAAACGTGATCGGAGTGGCGCCGAGGATGCTGAAATCGTACGCGTTGTGCGTGTATTTCCAGATGTACTCGCCGTCTACTACGAGATATTTCCCGAAAGCCTGCTGCAAGCCGGCGTGAAACTCATTACGGTAGCCGGGAGGTAGAGTGCTGGGAGCAATACTTACCGCGCCCGTCGTCGCGTCAGTGCAGCCTTCGCCGGTAGCAGCAAATAAATTCGCCACCACCGCGTCGAGACACCCTCGGCTCGAAAGCACGAGGTTCTCATTGAAAGGAGACTCGAGCGTTCGCGCATAGGAGATGCGCAGCACCGTATTGCTCTGCTTGATATTGTAGGCAACTCCGAGTCGAGGCTCCGCCTGCGTGGCTTTCGATAAGCCATTGTAGATGTCACCGCGAATCCCCAGATTGAAGGACCAGTTTTTCACCGAGATAGTGTCCTGGACGTAGAGGGCCAGCTGCTTCACGTCGGTGTGGCCGTGAAAAAAGTGCGTGGCGCTGGGACCTGTGCATCCATCCGCAGCTGAGGGCGTGGGCCGCGTCAGATCGATGCAACCCAGCAGCGGGATGAATCCAAGTGAAGTATCCGTGGCGACGTTTGCCGTAAACGGAGTCGGATAAAGCAAGGGATCCGTCGAGATGGCCGTGGCGCATTGCGAGGGATTGTTCAGCGTAGGATTGCCCACAAACACCGGCGCGCCAACCGCGTCGAGGCATGGCGCGTTGAGTGTGGGATCCACAATTCCGAAGTGATCGTTCTCGGTGAGAAACGTCTGCTCGTATATCACTCCGGCTTTCACGTTGTGAATGCCCTTCACGTACGAAACGCTGGCGCGAGCGCCTGCGTTCAACAGGGATCGATCTTGAGCCACCGTTTCCTGCTGGAGGTTCGAGGGCCCCAAATCGGCGAACGGATTGCCGCTCGGGTAGTAGTTGTAGGCGTCGCGCCGCACGTAGAATCCCGCAGTTAAGACCGTCGTCGAGCTGAACAGGTGATTCCAAGTGGGCGCGACGTTGAATGTGCCGATCTTCGAGCGCTGGTCTGTGGGTCCAACTACATTGCCATTGGGATCGAGTCCGCCATTGGCGACCACGATTCCGTTCCACGGCGTCGCGTCTTGGGCGTCAAACGAATTGGGAGTCTGAAACCAGGAACGTGAGTATCCTGCGTTCAAGTGCAGGGAATCTGCGGTGGTTAGTTGATAGTCCACACGGTCAAAAACATTTTCTTCGTTGCCTTTGTCGTGCATCACCGTGAATTCGGGCGGGTCGAGGAACCGGCCGCTATTCAGCCCATCCACGGAGATGAAGTTTCCCCACTTCTGGCCGCCGTAGCCGAAATCGAACCCACCGGTCACCGACCCAAATGAACCATAGGAAGAGCGCACGCTGCCATGCGGCGTTGTTTCGCCCAGACCGGAGCGCGTCGTCACATTGATAATGAGGCTGGTCTTATCGCCGTATTCGGCGGGCGGCGCGCCGGAAATCACTTCGAGTGACTCGATCGAATTGAGCGGAATCTGATTCGAGAAGACTTTGCTCTGCTGGTCAGTAATGGGTTGCCCGTCCACCGAAAACGAATTTTCCGCATGATCGCCCAGGCCATGGAAAAGACCGTTGGAGTCCGCGGCAACTCCGGGTGTGGACAGCGTAACGAGCGAGCTGACGGATGACGACTGGCTTTCGAGCGGAAGCTTGTCGAAGAGCGCGCGATCCACGTCCGTGTGGAAAGTGGAATCGTTCTCGATCAAATCTCCGCCGCCCTCCACCGTAACCGTCGCCGAAGAGCCTGCCACCGTGAGAGCAACCTCCACTGGCACGGGAACCGACGACCGGACGTCAACATCTTGCGCGTACGCCCCGAATCCTTTCGCCTCGACGGACAGATGATACGGATTCAGCGGGATATTCGAAAAGGTGAAGCTGCCCGTGCTGTCGGTTGTCGTGGTGCGATCGTAGCCGCTCACCGGGTTGTGAATGGAAACCTCGGCACCCGCCACTACAGCGCCGGAAGGATCCTTCGCCACTCCACTGATCGTGCCGGAATTGCCTGACTGCGCAAAAAGAACGCCTGCATGCAGAAAAACACCCAAGCTCAAAACTAAGAATAGCCGGAATACGAAATTCCTATGCATCTCTCCTCCGTCCCGTTAAGGGCCCAGCGATGTGGGCAGGTTTGGCTGCGTGGATAGGGGCCGCATTTAAAAAGCGGCAGTGCCAACCTCATTTCGAGATCAGCAGAACGAGCCAATCAGCTCAGAGCGATCAGGATTACGCCGAGGGAGGCCCGCGCGAGGAAAGTTGGTGGACGACGGTGTCTGGTGTCGCATCGACGCTTGGAATTACGGACAGCCGGGCGATCATACCCGGCAACGGGAGTGCTGTTACGTGCGAGGGGTTGACCGTAACCGAATGCGCAAAATGGCACACCCGGCAGTGCTGATCTTCATACGACTGGCTGTGCCAGTGTCCCGCGGCTTGCAGGCCAAAAGACAAAACAGCAACAGCTACGAGAACGCTCAGCAGCCTCAGTGCAGTCCGGCGGGTAGTGTGCACCCCTAAGATGACCCCCTAGTCATCGTACTTAGACGCGGGTGGACATGCAATCGGTGCTTTGAATTCGCAGGAATCAAAACGCCAATAGAGACTCAGCTTGCGACTAACTATACTCCGGTATAGTATGTGACGATGGCTCATACCACGAAGGATCGTGACAAACTTCTCCTCCGCGTTCGCAAAATTCGCGGCCAGATTGATGCTCTCGAACGCGCTCTCAGCGAGGAGTCCGAGTGCGCGGACGTACTGCAGCAACTGGCAGCCTGCCGGGGAGCGCTCAACGGGTTGATGGCCGAAGTAATCGAAGGTCACGTGCGATTTCACGTTCTCTCGCCGGAGTCGAAACCAAATTCGCCAGAAGTGGCGGCCGCAGAAGAATTGATTGAGGTTGTGAAAGCGTATCTGAAATAGCCATAGACGAGCCGATTCGAATCGTTCCGAATGGGTGACTCACAATGTCGCAATCCAGAATCGATGAATTCCAAAGCAAGCCTGCAGTCGAAGCAGAGGAAGGCGAAAATCCGGCCGGCCGAGAATCGAAACCCGCTGTTCACTGGCGCGAAATCAACCGAGTGATATTCGTAGCTGCAGCGGCTGCGGCGCTCTGGTTCCTTGGCAAGCATCCGAATCCGTACATCACGGCGATCGGTGTGATCTGCACTCTGGTGGGAGGCTTCCCGATTTTCGCGGAGGCCTACGAAAATATCGTGCAGCGCCGCATGACGATGGAGCTCTCGATGGCTATCGCGATCGTCGCGGCGCTCGCCATCCGAGAAATTTTCACTGCGCTGGTTATCACCCTATTTGTCTTGGTTGCTGAAATCCTCGAGGGTCTCACCGTGGGCCGAGGGCGCCATGCAATCCAAAGGCTCATCAACCTATTGCCCAACAGCGCCACGGTGCGCCGCCAAGGAGACTGGGAGGACGTGAGCATCCGCGAAATTTCCCTGGGAGACGAGGTCCTCGTGCGCCCAGGAGCCAGCGTTCCAGTCGATGGCACGGTAATTCGAGGCCATTCGTTTATTGATCAAGCATCGATCACCGGTGAATCCATGCCGTTGGAGAAAGGTTCTGGCGCTGTAGTCTATGCAGGCACGATCAATCAAACCGGGGCTCTCGAAATTCGTGTGGAGCGCCTCGGGCGCGACACAACATTTGGCAAGATCATTGAGGCTGTCGAAAAAGCTGAGAAGTCGCGCGCTCCGATTCAAGGGATCGCCGATCGCCTCTCGGGCTATCTCGTATATTTCGCTCTGGCGGCTGCAGCGATCACCTTTTTTATAACGCACGATACCCGGTCTACCATCTCAGTCGTCATCGTCGCCGGCGCATGCGGCATTGCGGCCGGAACCCCGCTCGCCATACTTGGCTCGATTGGCAGAGCGGCACAGAATGGCGCGATCATCAAAGGAGGCCTCTACCTCGAAAAACTTGCCGAAGTCGACACGATTCTCCTCGACAAGACAGGAACGCTGACTTACGGAGCACTCGAGGTGATGGACATTCGCCCTGCAGACGGTGTCAGCAAAGCCTCTCTGCTCCAGGCCGCGGCAATAGCGGAATCCCAGTCCGAACATCCGGTTGCCAAAGCAATCCTGACTAAGGCGTCGCAGATGGGAATTCGTGTTCGCCGACCGGATCGCTTCGATTACACACCGGGTAGAGGAATAGTTGCCGAAATTGATGGCGAAGAAATCGCCGTTGGAAACTGGATGCATCTGCGCGATGAGGGAATCCACGGAGCCGATGCACTGCGTGCAACTTCCGATGGCGCCGTCCTGATCACACGCGGCGGACATCTTCTCGGTTCGATTCACGTAGCTGACTTACTCCGGCCGGAAGCCAAGGCAGCGATTCGAGATCTCAAATCGATGGGTCTCAAGACAATTCTGTTAACGGGTGATTCGAGAGCTGTTGCCCAGGCTGTCGGTGAGGGGCTGGGAGTGGACGAAATCTCCGCCGAGTTGCTGCCCGAGCAAAAGCTTCAACGCGTCCAACAATTGCTGGCTCAGAGGCACCGCGTGGTGATGGTGGGTGACGGCGTGAACGATGCCCCGGCGCTCGCGCAGGCGACAGTCGGTGTTGCCATGGGTTCAGGAACAGACGTGGCCCGTGAGACATCGGACATCGTTTTGATCGGATCAGACCTCACAAAGTTTGTCGAAACGGTCCGCATCGCGCGGCGCTGCCGTCGCAGGATCATGCAAAACTTTGCGGGGACGCTTATCGTGGACACAATTGGAATCGGCCTGGCAGCCTTTGGGTTTCTGAACCCGCTCCTGGCCGCTTTCATCCACGTATCTTCGGAGATGGCTTTCATCTTGAATTCCGCTCGGTTGCTGCCCGGAACGGATTCCTCGGAACCAAAACCGTTGAACGCGTGAAACTGCCGTGCGCTACACCTGCAGCACGTCGCCCTCGCGCGCTACCATCTCATACAGCACCGGGTTCACAAAAAATCCGAGGAGCAAGCGCGACACAAGACCCGCAACGATCACGATCGCGAAAGGCTTTTGCGTGTCCGAGCCGATGCCGGTGGAAAGCGCAGCAGGCAAAAGGCCCAGGCAGGCGACGAGCGCCGTCATCATGATGGGCCGCAGGCGCAGCAGCGAAGCTTCGCGGGTGGCCGTGCGAATATCTTTGTTTTCGAGTCGCAGCTTGTTGATATACGAAACCAGGATCACGGCTGTTTCCACGGAAACGCCCATCAGCGCGAGCAGCCCGAGCACGGAAGAGACGCTGAACGGCGTGTGCGTGAGTTTCAGCGCGATCAGCGCGCCCACCGGCTCTGTCATCACCACTCCTAACGCGATCGTCACCGGGAATTTAAAGTTGCCGTAAAGCGCGAAGAGAATCAGAAAAATCAGCAATATCGCCAGCGGACCAATCACCTCCAGCTGCTGTTTCGCTTCGAGAAACTCGCTATATTCCCCGCCCCATTCGAGCCGGTAGCCGGGCGGCAGCGACTTTTGAATTCTTGCCACCGCGCGCTGCCCGTCTTTTACGGTGTTCTCCAAATCCCGGCCCTCGATGCTGAATTGAACGCCGATGTAACGCGAGTTGTTTTCCCGGTAGATGAACGACGCTCCGGTCGCTTCCTGAATATCCGTCAACGATGAAATAGGAATCTGCTGGCCGGCGGGCGTTCCCACCAGAAGATTGCCGATCTGCTGCGGGCTCTCGCGAAACTCCGGTTTCATGCGCACCACCAGGTCGAATAGCTTTTCGCCCTGGATCACCTGCGTTGCCGCCTGTCCGCCCACCGCGGCTTGAATCACGCCTTCCACGTCGGCCACATTCACGCCGTAGCGCGCGATTTTGTCGCGATTCACGTTGATGAGAAGGCTCGGCTGGCCGAGCTCGCGCACCACGGTCAGTTCCGTAAACCCCGGCACCTTCGCGAGTTCTCGTTTGATGTCGAGCGCTTTCGTTTGCAGCAGGTTCAAATCCGGCCCGTAGATTTTTACAGCCAGCGCGCTCTTCAGTCCCGTGAGCGCTTCGTCCACGGCGTCTTCAGCGGGCTGCGTGTAATTGAAAATCACTCCGGGGAAAGCTTCCAGCTGCTTTTGAAGATCCGCAATCAGGGCGGGCTTGTCGTGCGCTGAACTTTTCTCCCACGAGGGATCTTTGTAAGGTTTGAGTCCCACATAGAATTCGCAATTAAAAAAACCGGTCGGATCGGTCCCATCGTCGGGACGGCCCAGCTCGGAGCCCACTTCCGTCACCTGCGGATACTTCGCGATCAACGCGCGCACTTGCGGCGCAAACTTGCTGGCCTCTTCGTAGGAAATTGTGTAGGGCAGAGTGGCGCGCACCCACAGGGCGCCTTCGTCCAGATGCGGCATGAATTCGCCGCCGATGAAAGGAATCAGCAGCAGTGTGGCCCCGAAAATCAGCGTGGCGACGAACATTGTCGTCTTCGGGTGATCGAGGCACCAGGTAAGCTCACCGCGATATTTTTCCTTGATCCATTCGAACGGCTTGTTCTGGCGCTCGCGCACGCCCTTGCGGAACCAATACGAGCACATCACCGGAACAAATGTGAGTGTGAAAATCAGCGCGCCGATCAGCGCGATAGACATCGTGTCCGCCATCGGATGAAACAGCTTCCCGGAAGGCCCGCTGAGCGCATAGATCGGGATGTATCCGGCGATGATCACGGCCACGGAATAGAAAATCGGCCGATCCACATCCTTCGCGGCCGCCAGGATTACTTCGTTCAAATCGTAGGGCTGGCCTTCCCGCAGCCCCAGTTCGCGAAAAATGTTTTCCACCATCACGAGCGTTCCATCAATCACGATTCCGAAATCAATCGCGCCGATGGAAAGCAGGTTCGCTGGAACATTTCGCGCATGAAGAAAGATGAATGCGAAGAGCAGCGCGAGCGGAATCGTCATCGCCACAATCAACGCGGCGCGGAAGCTCACCAGAAAGAAAATCAGCACGATCAACACCAGAATCATGCCGCGCACGAGATTCGCTTCCACAGTGTCCGTGGTGAGCCGCACCAGATCGCTGCGGTCGTAGAAGGGGCGCACTTTAATATCCGGCGGCAGGATGCGTTCATTGATCTGTTTTGTTTTCTCTTCCACGCCTTTCAGTACATTCTGCGTCTGCTCGCCGCGCCGCATCAGGATCACGCCTTCCACGGCGTCGTCGGTCTTGTTGAATCCAAATTCACCCAGCCGCGGCGCATGCCCGATAGTCACGTCACCGATATCGCGCACGCGAACCGGCACCCCATTCTGATTTCCAACAATGACGCTGGCGATATCCGCCTGATCGCGGATCAAGCCGATGCCGCGCACGTAATAAAACTGGCCGCCCTGCGAATAGAATCCGCCGCCGGTATTCGCGTTGTTGATGGAAAGTTGCGAGAGCACCTGTGGCACGGTGATGTGATAGCCGTAGAGCCGCGCCGGATCGAGCAGCACCTGATACTGCATCACGGTGCCGCCAAAACCGGAATCGTCCGCCACGCCCGGCACCTGCTTGTACTCGCGCTCGAGGACCCAGTCCTCATACGTCTTCAATTCCATCGGCGAACGGTCTGGGCTTTCAATCACGTAGCGGTAAACAAGCCCGGAAGGACTGAAAAGCGGCGCCATCGAAGGCTGTACGCCCATGGGCAGATTCGGTTGCACGTCGCTCAGCCGTTCGAAAACCACTTCGCGCGCGAAATAATCGTCGGACCCTTCCTCGAATGTGAGAATCACGTCCGAAAGTCCGTAAAGCGAAATCGACCGCATGATCATCATTCGCGGCACGCCGTTCATTTCCACTTCTATCGGCAGCGTGACGAGACGCTCCACTTCCTCCGCCGCGTGCCCTGGCCACTGCGTAATCAATTCCACCATCGTCGGCGAAAGATCCGGGTAAGCGTCCACCGGCATGCGCTTGAACGAAAAAGCGCCGGCGACCGCAACAAAAACGGTCATCAAAATTACGAGGAAGCGCTGTTGGAGAGAAAATTGAACGATGCGGTTGATCATCTTTTATTCAATGTGTTGTGCGTGCATGTTGTGCGTGCACTGTTCAGTGCGTTGCTCATCGGCGCGCGCGCTCTAGCGCGACTGCGTAACAATTAGTGCTGAAACGAATTCGCAAACTGCAAAAATAAGCTCCCGTCGCCGACCACTTTGTCCCCGGGCGTAAGTCCGTTGGTAACCTGCGTTTTCCCGCTCTCGCTCAGCCCGATCGACACATGGCGGCGGCTGAACTGATCCGATCCGCCCACCACGTAAACGAACGGCTCATTCTCGTCGTCGCGCAGCACGGCTGCGTCCGGCACAGCGATCGCATTCTGAATTTCACCCGCCGTCACAGTCACCGTGCAATACATGTCCTTCTTCAGCTTTTCGCCTTTGTTCTCCACCACGATTCGCGCCTGCAGGGTCCGCGTGGTGGGATCGAGCGCGGGTGAAATGAATGAAATTTTTCCGTGGAACACGTCGGGATACGCATCAGTTGTCACGTCCACCACATCGCCCGCCTTCACGTCAGCCAGTTGAGCCTGGTAGATATTTGCCAGCACCCACACGGTGCTCATATCTGATATCGTGAACGCCTGCGTCGCCCCGGCCTGCAGCACCTGCCCCGGCGCCACCAGCCGCTCCACCACTTGTCCGCCAATCGGCGCGAGCAGCCGAATTTCCGCGGAACTCGGCGACTTCTCGAGATCCTCCGGCTTAGGAATGCCCAGGATTTTCATGCTCTGCTCGGCGGCGTTCATATCCGCCTGTGCCTGGTTGCGATCGGATTCGGCTTGCAACAAATCGCGCTCAGCGATCGCGTGATGCTGATACAGGTCCTGCGCGCGTTCCCAATTCTTCGCCGCCACGCGCAGTGCGTCGTGCGCTTTCAAATAAACTGCGAGCAATTGCGAATAATCCGGGCTGCTCACTGTCAGCAGCGGCTGCCCGCGCTTTACGAATTCGCCGGGGACCACGAGAATGCGGCTCACCGGTCCGCCCACTTGCGTGATCACCGGTGTCGTCGCGAAAGCGTTGTACGCTACCGCGCCGGTAAGCCGCAGCTTGCGAGTCATTTTCCCGGGCGCGATCGTCACCACCTGCACGTGCGACATCTGATCCTGCGGAATCGTGAACAGTTCCGGCGCCGCGCCCTTCGCTTCCTTCGACGAATACGACGTCATCTCCGCCGCGCGTTCGGATTTTTCAGAGCCACAGCCGGAAATCCCTGCGACGATGGCAAACGCGGTCATCAAGGCAACCCCAGCGCCCGATAGCACAGGAATTCCCGCCGCCCGCGGCGAATGTGTTGTGAGTTTGCGTTTCAAGGCAGAGTCCTCGTTCCCACCGCTTCGCGCAATTGCTCAACCGCCGTCAGATACGACGCGAGCGCCTGCCGGTAAGCCAGCTCCGTCGCGCGATAGCTGCGCTCGGCGTCGAGATAATCGAGCAGACTCGCCGCGCCGCGCTTGTACGCGTACTCGCTGATGTCGCGCGAATCCTGCGCCTCTTTCAAATAACCGGAGCGGTAGAGCGTCACAATCTGATCGTTCGTGCGCACGCCTTCGTACGCGTTCATCACATCCGTCATCACCTGGTCGCTCGCCGCGCGCGCCAGTTCGTCTGCCTGTGTGATCGCATATTTCGCTCTCAAAATTTCGCCCTGGTTGCGATTGAAAATCGGAATTTGAACGTTGCCAAAAAACGATGCGCTGCTCGCGTTGCTCACGTGTGAGTACACGGCGGTCCCGGTCGGGTCCACTTTGCCAATGGCTTTCTGCAGCTCATACTGGCTGTTCGCTGCCGCAATCCCTTGCCGCGCCGCTCGCAGGTCCGGACGATCCGCTAGCGCCTTCGCTTGCAGGTCTTCGAGCTTCATCGTCACCGGCGTGTAGTCGAACGCATTCGCCACGTCGTAGTCCGCAGGAACGGACTCGTATCCCAGCGACTGCCGCAGCGATGCGAGCGCCTGCACCTTCGCCAGTTGCGCCTGCGACATGTCCGTCTGGAATTGCAGCAGCTGAATCTTGATTTTCAGGAAATCCACTTCGCTGATGTCGCCCGCTTTGTAACGGCTTTCGCTGATGTCCACCGTGTTTTGAAAGCTTTTCAGGTCTTGCGCGGCGAGATCGACCGTGGACTCGGCCACCTGCACGTCGATGTATTGCGAAGCCACAAGAAAAATCAGGCTGCGTTCGTTATCGATCACCGTGAACCGCGATTGCTCCGTCACGTCGCGCGCCGCCTGCAAACGATGCTGCCGCTTGCGGCCGCGCTCGAACAAATAGCTGAGCCCCACGTCAAACTGCGCCGTCGTGTTGATGTAATCCGCGCTGAACTTGTCCGGCTGGAAGATAGGCAGAAATTGCGCGTCGCCCTGCAGCACCGGATTCGGCCGCAGGTTCGCCGTAATTTCTTCGGCCTGGTTTTGCTGCACCACGGTGCGCTGCGCCAGCAAATTGTGGTTGTGCTGCAGCGCCATCTGGATCGCGTCATCGAGCGTGATCTTCACGGGACCGCTCGTAGGCGCCGTGGTTTGTGCAAAAGCCGCGCTCGAAACGCACAACACGGTGACGGCGGACAAGAACCTAAAGTATCGGGCACGCATATGCGCTAAACCTTCTCAGGAGAGTGAGTCGAGCGTGAATCGCAGCGCTTACAAGGGCTCGCAGACAAAATTGCCAATCAGCGTCGCCGCTTCTTCTAACTCCTACAAAATTAGAGGGAACCCGCCCGCAAGCATACAGTAGACGCCACCCGGCAGGAATAGGTTGCAGAACGAGGATGCCGCGAAAATCACACGGCAATCAATTCGACATCTCCAGCGCCTTCTCGACCATCGCCACGCATTTTTCCACGCGCTTGCGCAGCGGCCCTTCGATCTCCTGCTGCTTCTGGCGCGTCGTGAACATTTCGTCCGCGATATTCAGCGCCGCGAGCACGGCCACCTTCAGCGAATCCACCATGTGCGTCGATTCGGCGATCGTCCGCATCTTGCCGTCCACGTAAGCGGCCAGCTCCTTCAAGTACTCCTCATTCTGCTCGCCATTCACGTTGTACAGCTGGTCGTAAATCTCAATTTTCATGTAAGGCTCCCGCCAGGCCAGCCCGCATTGTCATCCATTAATGAGGCCCGTGCAACGCGCTTCGTCTGGTCGCCGCCCCGCCGGTTCCTGGTTTTCGTACCGCTGGCCTCCGGCCGGCGCCTTTCTCCTCCAACAACGACACAACGCGCCAGACTCCGCAGTCCTCTGAATCCGCCGCCGCACTTCCGTACCGCCGGCGTCCCGCCGGCTCTTTTGACTTTGTTGTGCCCGCCTCGATATTTTGCATCCTGCAAAAACTCAACTGGCCCGCAGCATAGCCCCAAGCTTCTCCTGCAACGCCTTCACAATCCGCCCCGAAAACTCAGCCACCTGCCCCTCCGTCAAAGTCGCCTGCGCGCTCTGAAACGTCACCCGAATCATCAACGAAAATTTTCCCGGCGGAATCTGCCCGCCTCGAAACAAATCCGCAGCCTCAATACTTTCAACTTCCCCAATCTGCAGCGCGCGAATCGTATCGGCCACCTGCGCAAACGTGATGCCATCCGGAAGAATAAGCGAGAAATCCCGCTCGACTGCCGGATACCGCGGAAGCGGCTTGAATCTGAGCTCGGCGCTTCTCCTATCGACCGCTTCGAGCAGAGGCTCAAGTCGCAATTCCGCCACGAATGCCTCTTGCCGCAATTTAAATTCGTCTGCAACTCGCCGCGCGAGTTGACCCGCGTGCCCAACCAACGCGGCCGATCCATTCCCGTGGTCCAACGAAATTTTCGCAGCTCTCGCCCCCGCAAGCCAACTCGGACCGCCCGTCCGCCACGCCAATCCACCCGCAAGCTCACCAATGCGGTCCAAATCGCCCTTCAAATCCGCAAACGAATACTCCCGCGCCTCTTCCCAAATTGTCTTCTCGCGCGCTAATCCCGTCGCGCCAAGCGTCAGCACCGCAGTTTCCTTCGGCTCGCCGTTCTGCAGCTCATACATCCGTCCAATTTCGAAAAGCCGCAGATTCCGCTGCCCGTGATTCAAATTCCACTCCAGCGCGCTCGCCATGCTGACGATTCCATTCGAGCGCATCGTCGAAGCATCTTCCGCCAGCGGATTCCCGATCACGGCCGGCGTCACACCTTCGGGGCGAAACAGCGCATCGAGCTTCGAATCGACAATCGGAATCGCAACAATTTCCTGATATCCGAGTGCGACAAGCCTCTCGATAATCCGCTCCATCGCTTCGGCATCAGGCAGTGCGTGCGCGGGCTGTTTCGCGGGCGGCAAGCGCGGCGGAAACTTCTCATAGCCGTAATGCCGTGCCACTTCCTCCACGAGATCGATGCCGCGCGTCACATCGCGCCGCCACGATGGCTGCTGGCATTCCCACTCCGCGACGAGCGCGCCCGAAGCACCGCGATTGCCGTCAACGCGCACCGGACGAAATCCGAGCGCGCTCAAAATGTCCTCGATATCGCGATCGGGAATGTCCGCGCCCATCACGCGCAGCAATTCCTTGCGCGTGAATTTGATTTTCCGAAGCGGCTCGGGACGCGGATACACATCAATCACGCCCGAGAGAATCTCGCCGCCGGCCACTTGCTGAATCAGTTCGGCCGTGCGACGTGACGCCAGCTCCGCCATTTCCGGATCAGCGCCGCGTTCAAATCGGTAGGAAGCTTCCGTGCGCAATCCGAGCGCTTTCGACGCACGCCGCACCGCGATCGGATCGAACCAGGCGCACTCAATCAGAATATTTCGCGTGCTGAAACTGATCTCGGTTTCGGCGCCGCCCATCACGCCGCCGATGCCGATGGCGCGGTTTCCGTTTCCGTCCGCAATCACGCACATGTCTTTGGCCAACGTGCGCTCCGCACCGTCGAGCGTGCGAATCTTTTCGCCCGCTTTCGATTTGCGCACCACGATGCGGCGCTCGTTCAATTTATCGAGATCGTACGCATGCAGCGGATGGCCCAGCTCGAACATCACGTAGTTCGTAATGTCCACCACATTGTTGATCGAATTCTGCCCGATGGCTTCGAGGCGCTGCCGAAGCCAGTCCGGCGAAGGATGCACTTTCACGCCGCGCATCACCCGCGCCGTGAATCGCCCGCACAGATCCGGCGCTTCGATATCCACGCGCGCTGCATCCGCAGCTTTGTCGGCAATTTCCTTAAGCCTCGGCTGAACAGGCTTGAGCGGCAGGCGATAAATCGTGGCCACTTCGCGCGCAATTCCGTAATGCCCCAGGCAATCCGGCCGGTTCGACGTAATCTCCGCGTCGAGCACAGGCCCGGCCGGAGTTTCCTCGACAGAATCGATCGCAACGCCGCACAACGAGAGCCGCGTGCCCAACTCGGACGCACTCGCCTTCGCGTCAACAAATTCCTTCAGCCAGTTATAAACAACCTTCATTTCGCCGCGCCCGCCGCTCTAAGGAAACTGCCGCAAAAAACGCACATCATTCTGGAAAAGCACCGGCAACTCGCTCAACCCATACTTCATCATCGCCAGACGATCGATTCCCATCCCGAACGCAAACCCCGACAGCCGCTCCGGATCGTAATTCACGAATCCGTAGACAGCTGGATTCACCATCCCCGCGCCGAAAAGTTCGATCCATCCCGACTGCTTGCAAATCCGGCAGCCGCTTCCGCCGCACACGTGGCAACTCGCGTCCACCTCCGCCGAAGGCTCCGTGAACGGGAAATAACTCGGCCGCAGCCGTGTTTTCACTTGCGGCCCGAGAAACGCGCGCACGAAATATTCCACGGTTCCCTTGAAATCGCAGAAGGTGATGTCCGTGTCGACCGCCAGCCCTTCGATCTGATGGAACATGAAGCCGTGCGTCGCGTCGGGATTGTCGCGCCGGTAGACTTTCCCCGGCACCACGATGCGCACCGGCGGCGCCTGCTTTTCCATGGTGCGAATCTGCATCGGCGAAGTGTGCGTACGCAGCACGTCGTGATTCTTCGCGCCCTCGATGAAAAACGTGTCCATGTTGTCGCGCGCAGGATGATGCTCGGGGATGTTCAGCGCCTCGAAGTTGTAGTAGGGCGTCTCGATCTCAGGCCCTTGCACCACGCTGAACCCGATGGAGAGGAAAATGCGCTGCAGCTCTTCGGAGGTTTGCCTGATTAAATGGCGCGTCCCAATCGCTCGTTCGATACCGGGAAGCGAAAGATCGATGCGCTCGCGCGCTTGCGCCGCCGTCTCGGCCGAAGCTTCAATCGCAGATTGGCGCTCGGCCAGCGCCGATTCCACATGCGACTTGATCTGATTTAATTCCTGCCCGACGACGCGCTTCAAATCCGGCGCAGCAGGCTTCAGCCAGTTGTCAGTAACTTGAGAGAGGACGCCCGACTTGCGCCCAAGCCACGCATCGCGTACAGACTTCCAATTCGCGTCGTCGGTCGCAGACGAAAGCTCGCGATCAAACTCCGCGCGCAATTCCGCGAACATCTCAGGAATCTTCTCCGGCGAATTCACGCCCAGTTGCGCGAGAGTCTGTTTCGTCGCCTCGTTTGTCATGATCGTGATAGCGCCTGTTGGCTTACTGTCCTCAAATTCGCTAGCATCTTGCCATGAATTACTGCTTTTCTGCCCTCATCACCAAACAGGATCACTGGTACGTCGCCCGATGCCCCGAGCTGGGCGTAACGTCGCAAGGCGAGAATGTCGAATCTGCGCATTCCAACTTGCGCGAGGCAATCGAACTTTACATGGAAACGTGGGGCGTTTCCGTTTTGCCAACGCTATCGTCGCAGACGTTCTGGACCGTCATCGAAGTGACGCACTAGCGCCCGCGTTCGCCACAGCGAGATGGAATGCCCGGCGATCCGCTACGGCCGCCTAGCCTTCGTCGTGATGCCGCGCGTGCTCCGGCTTCGGAGCCTTTGCGCCTGCCGGGGCTTTCGCAATGTGCTGCTTCGCCGATTGCACGAGCGAGGTGAAACCCGCGGCGTCGCGCACCGCCATGTCCGCGAGAATTTTCCGGTCGAGCTCGATGCCGCTCGCCTTCAGACCGTGAATCAACTGGCTGTAGGTGATGCCGTTGTTGCGCGCCGCTGCACCGATGCGTTGAATCCACAGCGTGCGGTAATCCCGCTTGCGCGTGCGCCGGTCGCGGTAGCTGTAACGCAGCGACCGATTGACGGCCTCTTTCGCCGAGCGGAAGAGTTTTCCCTTGGTGAGGAAAAATCCCTTCGCGTGTTTCAGCAGCTTCTTGCGGCGCGCGCGGCGTTTCGTTCCACGTTTAACTCGAGGCATAGCTTTGTCTCCTGATATGCGCCAGATCGGCGATTGAAATATTCAAAATTTAACGGGGAGACAAACGCAGGCCGCCGCTCGCCCAAAAACACACCAGCGCAAGCAGCAGACGGGTTTGTCTCATGGAATTGCATCTTACTTCTCCCGATCGCGATGACGCTTCGCCGGGAAATCCGGCCGGCAGGCACCCGTTACGCTCTGCCCAGCACGAAAAAAAATCGAATCGAAAACTAAACGCCGTAGGGCAGCGCGAGCCGCACGTTTGGCACGTCCGCCTTATTCACGACGGCGGCCTTACCAAGCTTGCGCATGCGGCGAGGCTTCTTCGTGCCCAGCAAATGGCGCATGCCGGAATGCCGGCGAATAAATTTTCCCGTCGCGGTCTTCTTGAAGCGCTTGGCCGCTCCGCGGTGCGTCTTCAACTTCATTTTCTTATTCTTCTTCACAATTTCCTCGTTCTATCTGTGCTTACTCTGTAAGTGGCACAGGCACTCTTGCTTGTCCTGAGGTACGAAGGGCCTGTGCGCTGTTCGTTCTCGGCTCGACTCGAAAATACTCGGCACTCAAGCGAGCTAGCTCGAAAGCCTTAAGCCTGCCCGCCCGCAGAAGCCGGACGGCCCGGCGCAGGCGCCGCACTGGCGCCTTTCTTCGGTGCGAGCAACGCCAGCAAAATATTCGCTTCCATGCGCGGCCCGAATTCCACTTGCGCGTGGTCGGTGATGTCCATCAGCAGACGATTCATCTTTGCGCGCCCCACATCCTGGTGCGCCATTTCGCGGCCGCGATGAAAGATCATCGCCTTCACTTTGTAACCGTCACCCAAAAACCGGATGATCTGATTTTTTCGCACCTGATAATCGTGCTCGGCGGTAGAAGGGCGGAACTTCACTTCCTTGATGTGCGAACTCTTCTGGTGCTTCTTCGCCTCGTGCGCCTTCTTGCTCTGCTCGTACAGGAACTTTCCGTAGTCCACCAGCTTGCAAACCGGCGGCACGGCATTGGGCGAGATCTCGACCACGTCGAGGCCGGACTCTCGCGCTGTTTTCATTGCATCGAGCAGGGTCATCACGCCCAGCTGATTCCCTGCATCGTCAATCACGCGAACTTCGCGAGCGCGGATGCGCTCATTCACTCGAAGACCACCACCCCGTTCTGCTGGGATAAATCCACCTCCGGGGCCAGAGAAACAAGTTTCGACGCCCCAATTACTGTTTCTCACGCACAGAAATTCTCAGCAGGAGAGACAGGGCAAGAAGTATAGCACGCACTCCAAGCCCACCCGCAAGTACGCTTTTGAGGCTGCCAAAATCGAAGAGAGATCCCTCGACTCCGGCTCGCGCCTTCGCTTCGCGAAGGAAGCAGAACCGCGCGAGCCTCCACTCGGGATGAAAATATGAAAGCGCGACTCCTTGCCGTCAGCGTAGGCTGGCGGTGAGAAAACCTTCCAAAGAAGGAGGAGCCGCGCATGGAAGAATATATCGCATTCGATAGTCATAAGCGCTACACGTGGGTCGAGCACGAAGAGGTGGCCACAGGGAAAGTGAGGCAGTATCGGTTGAATCATGCGCCGGGAGCGATTCGCAACGCGCTAGCCCACTGCGCGCCCGGCACGCCGGTGGCGATCGAGGCCACCGCGAACTGGTATTGGATCATCGACGAGATCGAGCAAGCGCAGCTGGAGCCGCGGTTGGTGCATCCGCGCAAGGCCAAGCTGATGATGGGGCAGATCAACAAGACGGACAAGCTCGATACGCAGGGGATGAACCGTTTGCAACGGAACGGAACGCTGCCGACGGTGTGGATACCGCCCGGCCCCTTGCGCGAGCAGCGCGAGTTGACGCGTACTCGTTTGGTGCTGGCGGCGCAGCGCACACGCTGGAAGAATCGCATTACGGCGACGCTGGCGAAGTGGGGCTTGCCGCCGAGTGAGTACAGCGATCCCTACGGAAAGAAAGCGCGGGAAGAACTCGAGCGGCGGATGGAGCGATTGCCGGAGCAGACCCTTTGGGCGACCCGGCAGATGCTGATACAACTGGATGCCCTGCAAGCCCAGATGGGAGAGTTCGAAAACCGCTTGGAAGAGATGGTCGAGGAAACGGCGGAGATGCAGCGGCTGAAAACGCTTCCGGGAGTGGGGGTGATCCTGGCGGCCACGATTGCATTGGAAATCGGGGATGTAGGGCGGTTTCTGAGCGCGGAGCGACTGGCCAGTTATGCGGGAACGACGCCGCGGGTGCACGCCAGCGGGGACCGGGTGCGGTACGGACGGACGCGGCCGGACGTGAATCGGTATTTGAAGTGGGCGTTTTCGGAAGCGGCGAATTCGGTGGCGGTGAATTACAAACGATGCCCGGAACGGCACGTGAGTGAACTGTATGCGCGGCTGAGCCGGCGCAAAGGACACCACACCGCAGTGGGCGCGGTGGCGCGGCATTTGGCCGAAGCCGCCTTTCACGTGTTGAGCCGCCAACAGGAGTATCGAGATCCGGCTGCGGTTGTGGGTCGGACCAGCGAGGTGTGAGCGCGACCTTGTCATGAGCCTTTGGCTCGCGGGATGAATGCGACACACCTCCGGATATGTTCATGCCCCACTGAGGGCGTAGAGATGACTGGGTGCGACCCGAAGCTCGCCGATCTCGATGCTTGACCGTCGCGCTTTCAGAGATGACAATGTTTAGTCTAGTTCATCGGGAAGCTCGTCGTAGGTCGGTTGCTCAACGAACAGATCTAGCCACTTGGCATTTTTCTCTTCAATCAACGACACCTTCTTAGCGCGGCTCCAGCGCTTGACTTGTTTCTCGCGCTGAATGGCGGCACGGACGTCGTCGAAAACCTCGTAGTAGACGAGTTTTGTCACGTTGTATTGAGCAGTGAATCCCGGAACGAGCTTCTGCTTGTGCTCCCAGACGCGCCGCATAAGGCTGTTTGTGACTCCGACATAAAGCACACCGGAAGCCGAGGCGAGAATGTAAACGCAATAGGTTTTCATATCCAGAGCTGAGCGCGGAAAACCAGCGCTTTGATAAGCGACTGCTTCAAAGCAAATTGTAAACATAATCTCGACTCGAACAAAAAGCAGACTGTCATCCCGAGCGGAGGCTCGCGCGGTTTTGCTTCCTTCGCGAAGCGAAGGCGCGAGCCGAAGTCGAGGGATCTCTCTTCGATTTTGATTCGTGGTTGCCTTAGGTGATAGCGCGAGAATCAACTTCCTTTTTGAGGTCGACGAGGAATTGTTCGAGGGGGCGGGGGCCTTGGTCGCCTTTGGTGCGGTGGCGGACGGCTACTGTGCCGGCTTCGGCTTCTTTGCCGCCGATTATTAGCATGTAGGGGATCTTTTGCAGTTGCGCGTCGCGGATTTTGGCTTGCACTTTTTCATTCCGTTCGTCGAGTTCGACGCGAATGCCAGCGGCGAGCAATTTCTGCATCACTTCTGCAGAGTAGGCGTTTTGGCGTTCGGTGATGGGCAGGATTGCGACCTGCACTGGAGCGAGCCAGGCAGGAAAAGCTCCGCCGTAAAGTTCGATCAGATAGGAAACCATGCGCTCCATCGTGCTAATCACGCCGCGATGAATAATTACCGGGCGATGCTCGCGGCCGTCTGCGCCTATGTAGCTGAGGTCGAATTGATTCGGTAGATGGAAATCGATCTGAATGGTGGAATAGGTTTCCTGGTGGCCCATCACGTCGGCGAGTTGGATATCCAGTTTCGGTCCGTAAAAAGCTGCTTCACCGGGAGCCTCGGTGTAAGGAAGACCGAGCGCATTCATCGCTTCACGGAGAACGTTTTCGGCCAGGTCCCACATTTCGTCGTTGGCCACATATTTTTCGGCATTCTCTTTGCCTCGCAGCGAGAGCCGGTAGCTGTATTGAGTGATACCGAGATCGCGGTACGCGCGTTCAACCAATCGCATGACGCCGGCAAATTCGTCCTTGATTTGCTCCGGAGTGCAGAAAATGTGCGCGTCATTCAGAGTCATGGCGCGAACGCGGCTGAGACCGCTCAAAACACCGGAGCGCTCGTAGCGGTACATCGTTCCGAGCTCGGCGATCCGCACGGGCAGATCGCGGTAGCTGCGCTTCTTCGACTCGTAAACCAGAATGTGATGCGGACAGTTCATGGGCCGCAACACGAGATCTTCGGTTTCGAGCTCCATGGGCGGAAACATATCCTCGTGGTAATGCTCCCAGTGGCCGGAACGCTTGTAGAGATCCACTTTTGCGAGGTCGGGCGTGTAGACGTGCTGATAGCCAGCCTCGCGTTCGCGTTCGAGAATGTATTCTTCGAGCAGGCGGCGAATCGTTGCGCCCTTGGGAAGCCACAAGGGCAATCCCGCGCCGACGAGATCGCTCACGGTAAACAGTTCGAGGTCTTTTCCAACCCTGCGATGGTCGCGCTTTTTTGCTTCTTCGAGTCTGTGCAGATATTCGTCGAGTTCTTTCTGATCGACGAAGCACGCGCCGTAAATCCGCTGCATCTGCGGATTGCTTTCTTTGCCTTTCCAGTAGGCGCCGGCAACGCTCATCAATTTGAACGCTTTGATCCGGCCGGTGGAGGGAATGTGCGGGCCGCGGCAGAAGTCGATGAATTTTCCGGTGGTGTAGAAGGAAACCATCGGCTCATCGGCCTTTTCTTCAACCAGCTCGCACTTGAATTCCTGATTCTGCTGGCGGTAGAGCTCGATCGCTTCGGGCTTGGGGATCAGTTTGCGTTCGTTGGGAATATCTTTCGAGGCGAGTTCGTGCATCTTCGCTTCGATTTTCGCGAGATCGTCGGGAGTGAACGGGTCGTCGCGTACGAACTCATAGAAAAAGCCGGTTTCGATCGGTGGGCCGATGCCGAGCTTCACGTTGGGATAGAGCTCCATCACGGCCGCAGCGAGAAGATGCGCGGCCGAGTGGCGGAACACCTGCACCGCGTCGGGATCTTTCGCGGTGAGGATGGCGAGCTTGGTGTCGTGGTCGAGCGGGCGCGCGAGATCGATCAAGTCGCCATTGGTGCGGGCGACGAGCGCTTCTTTCGCGAGGCGCGGCGAAATCTGCTTCGCGATGTCAGCAGCGGTGGTGCCTTTGGGGACGTCGCGGGTGGCGCCGTCGGGCAAAGTAATTTGAATGGTGTCCATGGTTTATTCAGCTGTGCTCGCCGAGCGGTGCGCGGACGAAACAGGAGGCAGTTAGATTACTTTGCGGTGCGCGCAGGGTCAAGGTTGCGCGCGAAGTTGCGGATTGAGATGGCTGCAGTAGTAGCGAACGAAAGATCGCGAAATATTTGCGATTAGGAATTTGCAAACACTTGAAATTATTGCCGCTTAGCTCGAATTCTAATTCCAGATTTGCGATTAGAAAAAGGCTTGGCTGGACGCGGGTTTCTCGAAAGATAAGGGCGGATGTCTGCCCGCACCTCTGTTGAGTTAGGCCGTCTTGTTTCATGTCGCCGTTTCTCACGGTGTCAAAAATCCCCCGACTTATGCTAACAGAATCGGGTGCGATCCTCTATCCGTAGAAATACGGATTCTATTGGCTGGGGGGTGACACCGGAGTGGCAGTCGCAACGCGAGCAGTGAACGGCGTGCCGGGCGTAATCTCGGCGTCTTTTCCGTGCTTCAGGACGGCAAGCTGGCCCACAACCGGAATCAATGCCTTGGTGGAAGTTATGGGCTTGGCCTCGCCTTCTCTTTTTGCGCGTCCAACGAGGGGAATTGCCGTTCCATCTGCATCGAGGGACTCAACTTCGAACTTGAGAACGCCGGGCTGGCCGGCGAAGTAGGTCTTGTCGACGGCGGTCACGACGCCGGAAGCGAGAGCGCCTCTCTTTGCGTATAGCGTATTTCCGATCGTCAAATCTTGAGCGAGTGCCAGCTGAATCTTGTCGCCCACCGAGGCTGTCTTGGAGTTCACATCGGAGACGAACACCAGAGGGACGGCTATACCTGGCGCGAGACCGAGTGGATTGCCGGGGACGAGCTGGGTTGTGGAAGACGGATTCTGCGCCGCGAGATTTTGTGCTGCAGAAGACTGCGGAAGATTGATCCTGTAGAGCGCCGATGCCACCAGACTTCGCCGCGTGTAAGGAGCAATCGCGATGGCTTGCAGCGTGGAGGTGGCGCTGATCGTAACAGGCCCGCGGTAAACGGCGGAGGAGTGGGTGGGCGTCCAACCGTCCGTGGTGTAGTAGATCTGCGCGCCGCGGGTGGCGTCCGTGATTTTCACGGTTTGAGCGGAATTGTATTTGCCGGCCTTCACTGAAAATTTGGGTTGGGCAGCGTAGTAGACCACGGGCTGCGACTCCTGAAGGTTCTTGGAAACTTCGTCCATACTCTCGTTCACTTGCTGCTGAAGCCGCTGGTTGGCCGCCATGTTTTCGTCGTAGGTTTGCTGCGCCATCCTTTGCATATCGGCTTGTTGCTGCTGGGCCATCGCCTGCATTTGCTGTTGCATCTGGGTCGCTGCGTCTTGACTGGGATCCTGAGCCAAAACCGGTGAGGCCGCGAAGCTGAGAATCAACAGCGTGAGGGCTAGGCGCATTTTGTTCCTCCGTGTGTATTAGACGTGCACTCTAGAGGCCGGTTACATGAAGTGGCCGCGTCGGTGTGACGGCCGGTACGGGGAGCCGAACCAGAAGGGTTAGAGAGTTTTCGCGAAGAGAACGATGAGGGTGGCCAAAGTGGCGACGTGGAGAAGAATGTGCGCGGTGTTTGGCACCATTCCGTTCCGCTCCGGCAGGAACGAGTGGGTATTGCCGAACATGATTCGATAACGTTCTGCGCGCTTCGGCTCGGGCTTCAGAAGGTAGGGCACCCACCAGGCGCGAAGCTGGCCGATGAAAAGCATCGCGTAACTAATCCATAGCCACTCATTGAGCCACTGCGGATACCTGGTGCCGAGATAGCGCGCGCTGAAAAACAGCCCGATTGCGAACGGAAGCGTTTGGATGCAGGTGACCAGCACAAGGCGACGAAACGTGTCCTGGCTTCGCACCGCGGCCACGTCGTTCAAGCGTCCGAGCGGAATCCAATCGTGAATCAGCAGGAAGAGAACCTGGAATGCCTGGAGAGCCAGTAGCGCTTTGTCTAGCACGCACGCCTCTGCCCCGAGAATATCAAACTAAGGGATGATGACGGCGGGGAGGCCGCGGAGTTTTGTGTTGGTGGTGACGAATTGGGCGTGGTGGGCGCGGGCGGTGGCGTAGAGAAGTGCGTCAGTCATGGCGAGGCGGTGATTGAGGCTGGCGTCGGCGGCGGCGAGAGCCGTCATTTCATCGAGCGGGACGACGCGGCAGTGAAGCGCTTGCGACAAGAAGCGATCGGCCAGAGGCTTGCCGCGGTGGCGGGCGAGTTGGCGGTAGACCTCGTAGATGACGAGCGACGGGACGATGACGGCAGCTTCGTTCTCCAGATAGTGGGCGAACAGTGCGGCTTTCGAGTCTTCAGTGAGATATTCGAGCCAGCCTGAGGAGTCGACGAGGTAAAGCTCAGAAGTGGTCCGAGTGCTCACGATAATCCTCTTTCCATCTCATGCCTTTGGCGGCGCCGCGGAGTTCTTTTACGGAGCGGCGAGGAAGAATCCGGATGGTGCCGTCGGTCGAAAACATTACGAGATCCTGGCCGGGCTCGATGTGCAATTCTTCGCGAATCGATTTGGGGATGACGATCTGGAATTTGGGAGAAACGCGGACACGGGCCCTCTCCATGGCTGGGAACCTCCGATTGCCAATCGATAGTAGCATCGTATTACAGTAGTGCCATCGATAGCAAATCGTATCCCCCGAATCGGCACGCGAGGCGAACCTCTTGAGTTGCAATACGTTGGAGAGATGCGATTGCGCTTGTGATCGATGTGAAGAATTAAATGCGTGGAAGTACGCGGCAGACTACGAAATCCTACGCGTGTGATGGAAGAAATTTTACCAGTCGACCCGCCGACAATTACAACAAGAAATTTTTAGTCTGCGGCAAATGACGAGAGCAAGTGCGCAATTTGCAGTACCTGACTTTATGTGATCCGCGTCTGATTTTCGAATCGCCGATGAGGAACAGCTACTTGGCCAATTCCTTGCAGTAGAAAAGGAAGCGTTCCTTGATCTGAGGCGAAGCCCGAAATGTAGTTTCGGCGATGAGCCGCTGAAATAACAACTCAGGATCGGCCAAACCCTTCTTTCCACCAGCAAGCAACACTCCGAGCGTCCCGATCGTTGATATGGACCGGCGTTTGGCTGCGAGACGGCCTTGTTTTTCATCGATCAGAAGAAGATTAGCGCGCATCTCTTCCGCGAGGAAAATCGCTTCGCGTTCGCCCGCGTCCAGATCTTAGAGACTCCCAACTTTCGAAGTGGCGGAGCGCACTTCGAGCCAGGTGGGAATGCGCTGAAGCCACGAGGCTATCGCGACTGGAGCGCGCGGGTGTCGTAGCTCCTCAATGACAGCTGTAGGAACAAAAACGCGTGTATACAATTCCTGGAGCAGCGAATCGTGCTGGATCTGGATGAGGTAGTTCAGCGGGGAAGAGTCCGCTACAACAATCATGCCTTCGGGTGACCCTCAGCGTCAGGCTTCCGTTTACCGAGCGTATTCCAGTCCTCGGCCAGATCGTCTACGCCGTAGGCGTGGTCGTAGATTCCGCGCACCTTGAGGAAAGCCTCGAACTCGAATCGGGATGAGAAGCCAAGGAGGCGACTCGCCTGAAAGGAAGTCAGCTTTGCGGACCGGTAGCCTGCTATCGCGAGTGCCTCGATCGCCTCCCGCGCCGGATCAGCGTGTTGGGTAAGGTCGTTTGGCAAATCGACCGTAATTTCCATAGCGATGTTTTCCGCCCGTCCTCTCAGCCAAGATTAGCATGAAATCGTGCCTATAGCGGGCTACGAGGGCTTGAGGAGTTCGGAGCTATTTCTTGCGGGCGGATTCGAGCATGTCCCAGGCGGCGTCTGGTAGGTCGACGAAGTCGTTGAATTCGCCGGCGCCGCGGAGCCAGAGGGCGCCATCGATTACGACGCATTCGCCGTTCACGTAATCGGATTGATCGCTTATCAGGTAGACGGCCAGGTCGGCTAGCTCTTCGTGGCGGCCGAAGCGCTTCATGGGGTGGTTGTTCTTCGCGCGCTCCTCGAATTCCTTGGAGGGCATCAGGCGCGAGAAGGCGCCTTCGGTGGGGAACGGGCCTGGGGCGATGGCGTTGAGTCGAATATGATGCTTGGCCCATTCGACGGCGAGGGAGCGCGTCATGGCGAGGACGCCCGCCTTGGCGCAGGCGGAGGGCATCACGAAGCCGGAGCCGGCATTGGTGGCGGCGTAGGTGGTGACGATGTTGAGGACGTTGCCGGGTTTTTTGGCGGCGATCCATTTGCGGCCTAGCACCAGGGTGCAATGAAATGTGCCGGTGAGGACGATACCGATGACAGCGTTGAAGGCGTTGGGCGAAAGCTTTTCGCTGCGAGCGATGAAATTTCCGGCTGCGTTGTTGACGAGCGTATCGACGGAGCCAAATTTCTCTTCGGCGACCGCGACTACGCTTTCAACGGCCGCGAAGTCGCGAACGTCGGCGATGCCGTAGGCGGCTTGCGCGCCCTTCGCGAGAATGTCGTTTGCGGTTTGCTTCAGGGGTTCTTCGCGGCGACCGGTGAGAAAAATATTGGCGCCGAGTTCGGCGAAGCGCAGAGCCATGGAGCGGCCGAGGCCGGTGCCGCCTCCGGTGATGAAGATTGTGCGGCCTTTTAGCAGGTTGGGCTGGTACATGGAACGCCTCCGTAATTTCGCGGCACTATTCTTCACGTATCCGCGCATTCATCGCAAGGCAATCTTATGGGGGAGACGTTATTTCCCTGATGGGTCGGGCTTTTGCTGTGGGCAGCGCGGGCGGCTCTTAGAGCCGCCCCCTACTGTGCGGGCGCTACTTGGCTACGGGTGTGAGGAATTCTTTTGGCAATGGGTTATCTGGCGTTTCTTCCTGCCACATTATGGTGACGATCCACCAGCGCGAGCCGTCGTTGTAGAGCTGGAAACTATTGATGCCGCGGGCGAAGGGCTTTTCGTCTTTTGCGTCGTGGCGCGATTCGTAGGTGCTGAAGACTTGCATGATGTTGCCGTAGCGCTCGGTTTTGCGCGAGGCTTCGCGCTCGACGAAGCCGTTCTTGTCGAAGTAGGAGCCGGCGCGGTCGGAATAATCCTTCGGGGACATGACGAGGATGTTGATGCCGGGCTTGTCTTTTCGGGGGCCGATGGGAATCAGGCGGGCGCCGGGAGCGAAGAGAGAATTGAAGCGGTCCCAATCGCGCGGGCCGGCGGGGCCGGAAATCACGTCGTAGACGGCGGTGAGGATGGCGTCGGGTGAAGCGACGTCGGCGGGCTTTGCTGCGGGAGGTTCGGCGGCTTGCGGAGCGGGTGTGGCGGCTGCTTGAGGCTGAGGCTTCTCTTGCGCGCGGGCGGGGAGCGCGATTGCGAATGCAAAGGCCAGCGCGAAGATCGGAACGACGGACCAAGTTGCACGTGACATTCAATTCCTCCGGCGGCTCGCCGTGAAATGCATCATTGCCCCAATGCCGCAGGGGCGGAGCTTAAACTGCGAGGGCTCGGGATGCCAGAAGAAAAAGGGACGCGACGGGCGTAATGAGTGCCAAGCAATTTACGCTGAGATCCTTCGCTGCGCTCAGGATGACACCGCGTTCATGTGCCCGCGTTCCTGTGGGATTGTGCGGGCGCGGGTGTTAGAAATCGACGTGGAAGCGGGCGCCGGGCACCAGCACTGGGCCGCGATCTTTGTTGTAGCCGGGATTATTGATGTGTTGCACGTCGAGCGAGGCGAAGAAACCGCGCCAGAGATGCGCGGTGTAGAAAGCTTCGACGATTTTTTCGGGGCCGTAAGTAAGATTGCCATCACCAAGAAGAAATCCAAGGCCGCCGAGCGCCAGGTATTGTTGATGGGCTTTGACGATGCCGTTAGCGACAAAGACGGCGCCCACGCGGTCATTGCGCCGCTTCCAGCGATCGCCTTTCGAAAAGGCTCCAAGCTCGATGGTGCGATCGACTTCCGTGTATTCGTAAGCCTCGTTGCGCCCATCGCTCCAGCCCAGGCGCCCGAAAATGCCGATCTGCGGCGCGATTTCCTGCTCGAAATTCAGGCCGAAGCCATAGCGGTGGCGGCCTTCGCGGCGAGTGGAGACGATATCCGGCACGGGCGTCTCGCCATTTTGGAAATCGCGAATCGCCTGCTCGTAATTTCCCATGTTCGCTTGATTCAGATAGCTGAGGAAGCGGACGACGCCGTCGCCATGGAGAATGCGATTGCCTCGCGCTTCGAATTCGAGATTTGCTGCGCGTGCGCGGGCGATGTCTGCGTCGAGATTGATTCCGTTCGCGACTTTAGACATCAGCGTTTCGGCGAAGCGAACGGTCCACCAGTGATCGTCGTACTCGAGGATCACGCCATCGGTGTAGCCGCGCGTGTTCGCGGAGTAGTCGTAGGCGCCATTGTTGTCGACGGTCCAATTGAGGAATTGGAGGTGGCTGTCGTTGCCGTAGGAATTCATATCGAAGAAATCGGGGACGGTGAATTTTCCCACGCGAATTTCGATGCGGCGAGAGGGAAGCGACGTGGCGAGAGCCAGAGTGTTGCGCGTCGCGGAGACGCGCTCATTACTCAGCGGAATAATTTGGCGAATCATCACCCGCGCAAGGTATGGATTGTCGCCGAGAGCGGGATTGCGGACGACGTCGAGGTTCGTAAAGCCCGCCAGACCGACTGCGTTACTCAGTCCGTGGCCGCCGGCGCTTTCGGCATCGAGAAATACCTCGGTGGTGTGAGTGAGCTGGTAACCGAGGAAGAGCGTGTAAACCCTGGACGTCGCGTTCTGGGCGCGCGGACCGAAGCTATGTGTGCCGCTATACTTTGCGGGAAGCATCGGGTTCCACTGCAAAATGATGTTGGCCTGGCCGGAGATCCAATAGCGGGCCGTCTCTGAATGCGGGAAAACGGTAAGCGTATCTTCAGCCGTTGAATCGTCTGGAGGCGTTGCGGGAGTCTGCGACTCAGGGCTTTGATCTTTGGAGGGCGAAGACTTTTCCGCTGAGTCACCCGCGGTGGGTGCCTGCGCTCGCGTAAGGTTCGCTGCGGCGATACCAAGCGAGAACAGGCACAGGAATCGCAGGGCGAATTGGGCGGCGGGACGGGACATCCTCAGAGGAGAGAGCCGGAAGCAGAGCTGACTCCCACAGAAAAGAGAGTAAACAGGCCAGGGACGGAAATCCACCGTGAAAAACCGGCATGCAGGATAGAGGGTTTAGGCGGCCATATACGCACCTGAGCCGGATTTCCTTTCCCGGCGGAGGAGCGCCCAAGCATCCCGATTGCCCGCAACAGACATCTTTAGTAGTCTCTACGATTGCGCTTACGACAAAACAGAGGGCTGAGTGACTTGGGGATGAATCGTTTGCGGCGAAAACTGGGATTCAATTTCTGGGCTTTTTTACTTGCCATAGTTTTGCTTCCGGCCTGCGAGCAGCAGATTAATTTTCCGAAGCCGTCGCTGAAGTCTATGTCTCCCACGACGAAAAAGGCGGGCGATACGGCGTTTACCCTGACGGTGATGGGTAAGAGTTTTTCGCCGGGCTCGCTGGTGGAGTGGAACGGAACTCCGCTGCAGACAAATTTCCTGAGCGTTAGCCAGATGACCACGCAGATTCCAGCAGCTCTGATCGCAACTCCGGGCACCGCGACGGTGACTGTTTTTACTTCTTCGCCCGGGGGAGGTACATCGGCCACCTCTCTTACTTTCACAATTACTCCGGCCCCCAGCAATGTTCCTACGATCACCTCGATTTCGCCGACCACAGTTCTCGCTGGCACGGCATCGGCGACCCTGCTTATCAGCGGCACTCAATTCGCTCCGCAGTCGGTTGTATCCGTGAACAACACGAACCGTTCCACCAATTTTATCAACAGCACAAGCCTGCAAGTCATTCTGACGATGGCCGACCTGGCGACAGCCGGGACTTTATCGATCGCGGTCACCAATCCTGCGGCGCCGCCGCCCGCGCCGCCGAACGGCGGAACGTCCAACATCTTTTCCTACGCAATTGATAACCCGTTTCCTGTGATCACGCTCCTTGCGCCCAACAGTGTGGCGGCGGGCGCGGCAACGGCGCCCGTTTTGACTCTGACTGGCACCGGTTTCAATGCGACTTCTGTGATCGAGATCAATGGGGGGCCGCGCGCGACTACGTTTGCCGGTTCTACGTCTCTTATGACCGCGCTGACTGTCGGCGACATAGCCGCGGGTGGAGTCGATCAAGTGCAGGTTTTCAATTCGGCACCGGGTGGAGGAACGTCGAATATAGCCGTGTTCTCCGTGAATCCTACCTTGACGACGGGACTGCCAATTATCTTGGACTTGGCTCCGGATGGCTCGCAGGCGATAAACGGAATCTGCGGCACAGCTTCGATGTGTGCGAATGGTACGCCGGACGTGATGACGTCCGGACCCTCTACGAGTATGAATGGAGAGATGATTGCGTTCGCCTCGATCTCAAACAACTTAGTGGCAAATGACACAAATGCGTCGAGCGACGTATTTGTCCGGAATTCGTGTGTGACCGTGGCTTCCTGCACACCCTCCAACACATTGATTAGCGTGGATCCAAATGGCAACACGGCAAATGGCCCGAGTTCGGAGCCGACGATTGCTTTGTCCGGGGGAGACGTAGCATTCACCTCCACCGCGTCGAATTTGGTTACCTCAGCGCCACTCGATGGCAAGACTCGTCAAGTGTTCTGGCGACCGGTGGGCGCAACGGCAGGCACCTTACCGGGAACTGTGCTTGTGTCGATGGGGGCGGACGGTGTGAGCGCCGGCAACGGAGACAGTTTCAATCCTGTAATCAGCTCGGATGGGCAATTCGTGGCTTTTGTATCGCTGGCGACAAATCTCGTTTCCAACGCGACCTTCGATGGGGTCACACCCCAGGTGTTTGTGCGGACGACGTGCGGCGGCGTCGCGAGCACTACATGTACGCCCGCGACGTTTCTGGTTTCCACGCCGGATGGAACGACACCCGGAAATGGACCGAGCTCGGCGCCCTCGATCTCCAGCGCTGCATCTGTGATCGCATTTGTATCGAAGGCGCGAAATCTGGGCGCGACGGCTCCGAACCCAAGCGGATTGGCGGAAGTCTTCTCGCGCACGTGCGCGACACTACTCACGACGTGCATGGGAGAAACCGACCTCGTATCTACGCCCGATGGGGTAACGCCGGCGAACGGCGCAAGCACGCAAACCGCGACCTCCGGCTCAAACGGGCGCTTTATTGCGTTCACCTCATCTGGGACCAATCTCGGCTTCAATTCGGGCGGTGTGCAGGAAGTGTATATACGCGACACCTGTTCGAACGTGGTTACGACGGGTTGCACACCTTCGACGATCCTCGCCTCGACGCGCGATGGAACCACGCCCGCGAACGCACTGGCGGAAACGCCGTCGTTCGACACGACCGGGCAGTTTATTGCTTTCGCCTCGGCAGCGTCGAATTTAGGGGCCAATACGGCGAACGGCATTGAGAACGTGTTTGCGCGAAACACATGCCTCAATGTCACCACTAACTGCACTATGGATACCGTTGTCGCCAGCCAGCCTTCCGGTACTCTGTCGCCATCGTTGAATGGAAGCAGCCTGGCGCCTTCCATCAGCGGCGACGGGCATACGGTGAGTTTCCTTTCGTTCGCGGGCAATCTGGTGGCGCGCGATACGAACGGATTGGCGGATGCGTTCCTGGCCTCGACCACGTTTTAATTTTGCGTTCTGCAGCTGCGGGACTTTTAGTGCGCGGTGGTCGCACCGATGCGCTGCAGAATGGCGGATCGCGTACGATCGAGCGTGAACGTGAGCGATTCGCGCGGCACGCTATTCACGTAGGGCCCGATCATCCATCCGAGCCCCGTAGGAATATCGCGCGTCAGCGAAACCGACTGGCTCTCGATGTAAGTTCCGCCGTCCTTCTCTTCAAATCGCCAGTAGGTGTTCATTCGCCACAGAAATCCGTTGTCGTGCCCTTCGCGCTTGAGCTTTTCATGGGGCTCGCCTGCGTCTTCCACTTCCTGCACGCGCGTGGTGTGGGAGTGGCTCCATTCGTGCGTGGCATCCACGGGCTGGTAGTGCACCCCATGCGTAGTGTCGAGCACCGTGGTGATGATTTTCTTTTTGTAGAAACGAATATCCACCACGAAATCGCTGCCGTTGTGCTGCAAGATCTTCGAACGCATCACGTCCGGCTGGAAATATGGCAGCTGATTGTCGTAGTCCTGCTCGAATGCGACCACTTGGGAGAGCGTGGCGCCGGGCACGAAAATCGTTCCAATCCAGTGGTGGATCAGCCCGCCGGGCACATCTATTTTATTGCCGCGATCGAGCGTTTCGAGGCGCTCGATCACCACTTTCCCGTCGCGCAAATCCTGGTAGACTGCTTCGCGGCGATTTTCGGGAAGGCTTTCAATCCACAGAAACGGCTCGCGGCGCGCGAGCTCAGAATCAATCTGCGCTTCGGTGAGCTGCACGTAGCGATCGAATGCGGCGATCGTTTCCGGCTTTAATTCTTCGGCATTTGCTGCGCCGGGTACGATCAGGCACGCGATAAGCGCTGCGATGAAATATCGCTTGATGTAACGCCGGATGCTGAATTGCGTGTCCTGTTTCTCTTCCAACTGTCCGCCCAAAGCGCCTGCTCCTCCGCCGTTGCTAGCTCTCACGGCAAGATTCCAAAGGCTTTAGCGCGCGAATGCGAAACGACGCATTAGTTAGGACGCAGGATGAGTTCCAAACGATTCAACGGCGGGCGAATCGGGCGACTCGGGCGACTCGGCGAATGGGAAGCCCGGCCTGCTGACGGGGTCAGGGTGTGCCAGCAGGCGAGGCTTGGGCGGGCTGGGTAACTTGCCCCGGCTCCATACGGAACCGTCGTCCCCGCAGCGCAGTTCCCAACCCGCAAGATGATTGTTGCGGCTCAAAGCGGCGGCCGACAATGGCGCGGCAGGGATAAATTTCGGGTACCCGGGTTTTAGTACCGGGTTATTTTCGCGTTTGAGCATCACCACGACTGCTCACTTTTTGTAGCCGCTCTCGTCTGACGGGAAGTCTCCCCTTGTTATTCTACAGGAGGCATGGCAGACTCCCAGTAGTTCGACCTGTAGTTTGTCTAGGAGAGAGCCCGAATGACGGCGTCCACCGAAGTGCTGCAAGGCACCCTCGACCTTCTGATTCTGAAAACGCTTGCGCTCGAAGCGATGCACGGCTGGGGAATCGCGCAACGGATTCAGCAGGTGTCGCGCGAGATGCTGCAAATTCAGCAAGGCTCGCTCTACCCGGCGCTCTACCGCCTGGAACGCAAAGGGCTGATTCGCGCGGAATGGGGCGCGTCTGACAATAATCGGCGCGCGAAATTCTACTCGCTGACGAAAAAGGGGCGCGCGCAACTCGAAAAAGAGCTGGCGGACTGGGAGCGGCTGTCGTCGGCGGTGGCGTTGATACTGCAACGAGTGTAACGGAGCTCAAGCCATGAGTTTTTTGCAGCGATGGTTCCGGCGCGGGCACGCGGAGCAAGAGATGAGCGACGAGCTGCGCGACCACATCGAGCGCCAGACCGACGCGAATATCGCCGCCGGATTGCCGCGCGACGAAGCACGGCGTCAGGCCATTCTGCAGTTCGGCGCAGCCGAAGCCGTGAAAGAAGACTGCCGCGAGCAGAGCAGCGGCTTCTGGCTCGAGACACTCCTGAGCGACGTGCGCTACGGCATTCGCATGATGGCGCGCTCGCCCGGATTCACGATCATCGCGATTCTCACGCTGGCGCTGGGCATCGGCGCGAACACCGCGATATTTTCCGTCGTGAACGGCGTGCTGCTCAACCCGCTGCCGTTCCCGCAGCCCGAGCAACTCGTCTCGCTGAGCGAGAGCAAGCCAAATTTCGCCACTGGCTCGATTTCTTATCTCAATTTTCGCGATTGGCAGCGCAACAATCACACATTTTCGGCGATGGCGATCTCGCGCTCACTTTCCTTCAGCCTTACGGGATCAGGCGAAGCCGAGCAGTTGAAAGCGGAATTACTCTCCTCTGATTATTTTTCCTTGTTGGGCGTAAAGCCGGTGCTCGGGCGAATGTTTGCGCCCGGTGAAGACGAAGTAGGCGCGGCGCCCATCGTGCTGATCAGCGCCGGCCTCTGGAAACGCAAATTCGGCTCATCGCCCGATGTGCTGGGACGCACCATCACCCTCGACGGCGGCGGTTTCACGATCGTCGGCGTGATTCCCGCGGATTTCGATCTTTCCACTCGCAGCTTCCGCAATAGCGAAATCTACGTCCCCATCGGCCAGTGGAAGAATAATTTCCTGCTCAACCGCGGCGCCGGCCTCGGTATTCATGGCCTCGGGCGCTTCAAACCCGGAGTTTCCATCGAGCAAGCGCGCGCGGATATGGACGAAGTGACGCGCAATCTGATCGCCGCGTATCCCGACACCGACAAAGGAATCGGCGCGACCGTGTTTCCCCTTAAGCAGGACATGCTCGGAGAAGTGCGGCCGCTTCTGTTGCTGCTGCTCGGCGCGGTCTGCTTCGTCCTGTTGATCGCGTGTGTGAATGTGGCGAATCTTCTGCTGGCGCGTTCCACATCGCGCGCGAGAGAGTTTGCAATTCGCGCGGCCCTGGGCGCGGGAAAAGGACGCCTGATTCGACAGTTGCTCACTGAAAGCATTCTGCTTGGTATCGCAGGCGGCGGCCTGGGACTTCTGCTCGCAATCTGGGCCACTCGCATCGCGCTTCAACATCTGCCCGTCACTCTGCCGCGCGCCGCGGGTGTGGGCATTGACGCGCGCGTGCTGCTTTTCACGATCGCGATTTCAGTGGGAGTCGGAATTATTTTCGGCCTCGTTCCAGCGCTGAAATCGCTGAAGCCGGTATTGCAGGTAACCCTGAATGAAGGCGGCCGAGGCGGAAGCGGCGCCCGCCATCGGGCGCAAAGCATTTTCGTCGTGGTGGAAATGGCCTTGGCTCTTGTGCTGCTGGCGGGCGCTGGATTAATGGTCCGCACGCTCGCACAGCTCTGGAGTCAGGATCCGGGGTTCAATCCGCGAAACGTGCTGACGTTTAATCTCTCACCTCCGCCGTCGCTGATGAACTCCAACGCCGAAACCGTGCGCGCCTTCTCGCGCGAACTCAATCGCCGAATCGCCGCCACGCCAGGCGTGCAAGCCGTCTCTATGACCTGGGCTGCGCTCCCGATGTCCGGCGATGATGAAGACGTCTTCTGGCTCGACGGCCATCCCAAACCCGCCAGCCAGAACGAGATGAACTGGGCCGTGAAATACGTCGTCGATCCCGATTACCTGAAGGTGATGCAAATTCGTCTGCGGCGCGGCCGCTTCTTCACTCCGCAGGACAACGAACGCGCCCCGTCGGTGGCCGTGATCGATGACACGCTTGCTAGAAAATATTTCGGCAGCGACGATCCGATCGGCAAACGCCTTCGCATAACAGAAAACGAGGGGATGGGCGACGGAACCACCGAGATCGTTGGCGTGGTAGGTCACGTCAACCAGTGGGGCTTGGCTTCGGACGCGCAGAATCTGCAAGCCCAGATTTATCTTCCCGCCATGCAGATGTCAGACGGCTTCACCGTGCTCGTTTCCTACGGCACAAGCGCGGTGATGCGTTATTCAGGATCGGCGCCGGGAATTATCGACTCCATTCGCGACACGAGCCGCAAGATGAACAGCGAACAGGTTGTCTACGGCGAGCAGACCATGGACGAAATCATTTCCGATTCTATTTCCGATCGCAAATTCTCGATGGTGCTGCTGGGGACCTTTGCCGCGCTCGCGCTCCTGCTCTCAAGCATCGGCATCTACGGCGTGATCTCATATTTGATCGGCCAGCGAACGCATGAAATCGGAATCCGCATGGCGCTCGGCGCTCAGCGCAACGACGTTCTCGTTCTCGTGCTCAGCGAAGGCGTGCGGCTCACGCTCATCGGCGCCGCCATCGGAATCGCCGCAGCACTCGGATTGACGCGCCTGATGGCCAATCTCCTCTACGGAGTCAGCGCCACCGATCCGCTCACGTTTGCCGCCGTGCCCATCGTCCTGCTCGGCGTCGCCATGCTGGCCTGCTACATCCCGGCGCGGCGCGCCATGCGCGTCGACCCGATGACGGCGCTGCACTACGAGTAGAGCGCGCTGATCGTGGTTCGCCGCTCAATGGTTGAGTCGGCAATTTAGCTGATCAAGTTGGAGAAGTGACCATGAATTTCTGGCGAGGATGGTTTCGGCGCGGCGATTGGGAGCGAGACCTCAGCGATGAGATGCGTCATCACTTCGAAAAGCAAGTGGCTGCCAACATCGCCGCGGGAATGTCGCCCGAAGAAGCGCGGCGCCAAGCGTCGCTGCAATTCGGCGCCGTAGAAGGCGTGAAGGAAAATTGCCGCGAGCAGCGCAGCGGCTTCTGGCTCGAGGCGCTGCGTGCGGACGCACGCTTTGCTTTGCGCATGCTGCGCAAGAATCCCGGATTCACACTGGTTGCCGTGCTCACCCTCGCCCTTGCCATCGGCGCCACCACTGCGGTCTTCAGCGTAGTCAACGCGATTCTGCTAAAGCCGCTCCCCTACCCAAATCCCGACAAGATCGCGATGCTCTGGTGGAAAGCGCCGATTTCTTCGACGCAGTTCGATGCCGATAGATTTCCGTGGGGCAAGCGTGATTTTTTCCGCGTTTCGCAAAGTTCAAAAGCGTTCCAATCCCTGGGCGCGTTCAAGAGCGACTTTTTCAATTTCGCGGGCTCGAGTGAACCGGTCCGCCTGGATGGACTCCGCGCTTCCGCCGGATTTTTCTCGGCGCTGGGCGTGATTCCCGCCCTCGGACGCGCGTTCACTCCGGAAGAAGACCAACCGGGCCGCGAATTTGAAGTGATTCTCAGCGACCAGCTCTGGCGCGACCGCTTCGGAGCCGATCCAAAAATTCTGGGGCGCGCGATCACGCTCAACAGCGCCAGTTACACGGTGGTCGGTGTGATGCCTCGCGGATTTTCGTTTCCTCACGCCGAAGAAATGCCCGCCGTTCTCACCTTTCCTCCGCGCATTCAACTTTGGGTTCCGCTCGATATTCCCGCGGCTCCGCGTGGGCCGCAGGATCTCGCCGTGATCGCCCGCCTGAATCCCGGCTTCACTCGCGAACAAGCCGCCGCCGAGTTGCGATTGTACGGCGATCGCATGGAGAAAGATTTTCCCGGCACAGGCGCCTGGTACAACCCCAATATCGTTCCGCTCGCGCAACAAGTCGTGGGAGACACTCGGCTTCCTCTTTTACTGATCCTCGCGGCGGTAGGCGTCGTCCTGCTAATCGCGTCGTCCAACGTCGCGAGCCTGCTGCTTACCCGTTCGCTCGGCCGCAAGCGCGAATTCACCTTACGCAGCGCACTCGGAGCAGGACGCGTCCGCTTGATCCGCCAGCTTCTGACCGAGAGTCTGCTGCTCGCAGCGATCGGCGGGGTCGCTGGAATTCTTTTCGCCGAGGCAGCTCTGCATTTGGTGAAGATTTTCGGCCCGTCGAATATTCCGCGCCTGCACGACATCGCGCTCGAGCCGCGAGTTTTTTTCTTCGCAATCGCAATCACGCTGGCCGCGGGAATTCTCTTCGGACTTGCGCCGGCCCTCGCCAGCTCGCGGCAAAATCTGGTCGAGTCCCTGAAAGAAAGCGGACAGCGCTCAGGAAGTGGCGGCGCGCACGCGAAACTTCGCAACGCGCTGCTAGTCTCCGAAGTGGCGCTCGCTCTGGTTCTCGTGATCTCCGCGGTCCTTTTGGTTCGCACCTTTCATCGCATGCTCGAAGCGGACGCAGGCTTCAATCCCACCCGCGTTCTCACCTTTCAGCTTTCGCTGCCGGATGCGAAGTATAAGGACACTGACCGCATGGCGGAGCTTTACCAGAAAGCGCTCCACGCTCTGCAATCGCTGCCCGGCGTGCAGGCCGCAGGACTCGTCTCCGAAGTTCCCATGGGCGGCTCGACCGATAGCACCGTCATCCGCGTTCCCGATCATCCGCGAGCGAGTGACAAAGACCATCCCTACGCGAATTACTCGTTTGCCTCGCCCGGCTATTTTTCTGCAATCGGAACGCCCCTGCTGCGCGGCCGCGATTTTCTGGAAACGGATACGGCAGGCTCGATGCACGTCACGATCATAAACAGCGCCATGGCCAGGAAATTTTGGCCTGGTCAAGACCCGATCGGCCGCGAGGTGGGCGTCGAAGATACGCGCTGGCCTACCCACACCGTGATCGGAATCGTCGCGGACATCAAACACAATTCGCTGCGCGACGCTCCGGCCCCTGAGATGTACGTCCCCTACACGCAGAACGAAATTAAAATCTGGCCCTCCATGCAAACGATGCAGGCCGCCCTGCGCACCAAAGCCGATCCGGCCACCTTAACCGCGAGCGTGCGCGAGGCTCTGCGTTCCGTTGACGCAGATTTGCCCCTGGCCAACGTCACGACGCTCGCAGGCCTGGTCGACGATTCCATGGTGCAGCCGCGATTTTCGTTGCTCCTCGTCGGATCCTTCGGAGCGCTCGCGCTGGTGCTGGCCATGATTGGAATGTACGGAGTGATTTCCTACTCCGTGCAGCAGCGCACGCAGGAAATCGGAATCCGCATGGCGCTTGGCGCAAGTCGCGGCACGGTACTGCGAATGATCCTCGGATTGGGCGCGCAACTCGCCGCGCTCGGAATCGCGATTGGCCTCCTTGCGTCATGGATGGTCACGCGCACCATGGAAAGTTTCCTCTATCAAGTGCGAGCCACCGACCCGCTCACGTTTGCAGCGGTCTCGATCGCGCTGATGTGCGTCGCTCTCGCCGCTTGTTACATCCCCGCTCGCCGCGCGATGAGCGTGGATCCCAATATTGCGCTGCGTTATGAATGACGATCGAGTGAGGCCCGCGTTGAGCATCCGCGTGTCGCTCGGCGCTCAGCCGATCCAGGTGCTGCGGCTCGTGATGGGGCAAGGAGCAAAATTAGCGCTGGCAGGAATCGTGATTGGCGCCGCAGCTGCATTCGCGCTGACGCGATTGATGCGGAGCTTGCTATTCGAAGTGAGCCCCGCGGATCCATTGACGTTCGCCGCGATCGCAGCGCAGCTCGTTGCCGTTGCGCTCGTCGCGTGTTACATCCCGGCGCGGCGCGCGATGCGCATCGACCCGATGACGGCATTGCGTTACGAATAATGCGCTACGAATAGCAGCACTAGACCTCGCCATCCCGCACTTGAGTAATCGCCGTGACCTCCGCTTCATTCACGGAACAACTTGTTGGCAGTCCGCGTATCACTTCCGGGGCAGACGCTCGTTCGCACGCCGGAAATGCGGGCGCTCGCGCAGCACGGAGGAACGCAATGGCAGAATCAGAGGCAACGGGACAAGAATCCGCCAGTGGTAGCAATTGGCTGGAATCCTTCTGGATGGATCTGCGCTACGGGCTGCGAACGCTTCGAAAGAATCCCGGATTTGCGGCGGTTGCTATCCTCACGCTCGCGCTCGGCATCGGTGCCAATACGGCGATATTCAGCGCCGTGAACGCTGTTTTGCTGCGTCCCCTTCCTTTCAACCAGCCGGAGCGCCTCGTGCAGCTTTGGGAAACGGAGACGGAGGTGCCGCAAGCTCCGTTCGCCGCTCCCGATTTTGTGGACTGGCGCGCGCAGAACCAGACGTTCGATGACATGACGCTCTACACCTGGCCCAACAGCTTGAATATGAGCGGCACGGGCGAACCCGAGCACGTGTACGGAATTCTCGCGCAGGCCAATTTCTTTTCCGTGCTCGGCTCAGCACCGCTGATGGGCCGCACTTTCGTAAATGGGGAAGACCAGGCGGGACACAATCACGTCGCCGTGCTGAGCTACGGATTATGGCAGCGGCGTTTTGGCGGAACGCGCAACGTGCTCGGCAAAGATATCGAGCTGGGCGGCGAGAAATACCAGATTGTGGGCGTCATGCCCGACGATTTCCGCATTGGTTTGCGCTCGGACCTGTGGATTCCGATCGACATGGATTTGAAAAAACTGCCGGGCCGCGGCGAGCATTCTTATCCTGCGATTGGACGCCTAAAACCAGGTGTGACCGCGCAGCAGGCAAAAGCCAACCTGAATGCGATTGCCAAGCGGCTTGAAGAACAATATCCGGATTCGAACAGGAAGATTGGCGCGGATGTGGTCGAAATGCGCGAGCAGCTTACAGGCAACGTTCGTCCCGCTCTCCTCGTGTTGCTCGGCGCTGTTGCTCTGGTTCTGCTGATTGCTTGCGTGAACGTGGCCAATCTGCTGCTCGCTCGCGCGTCCAGCAGGCAGCGAGAGATCGCTTTGCGTAGCGCGCTGGGCGCGGGCCGTTCGCGAATTATCCGGCAGCTGCTTACCGAAAGTGTCTTGCTCTCGTTTCTCGCAGCGATTCCAGGAATCCTGATTGCCTATTGGGGCGTGGCGTTGTTGAAGGCGCTGCCGAGCGTTCCTGGCCGCGCGTTTGAACAAATCAGCGTGGACGGAGTTGTGCTGTGCTTTGCGCTGGGCGTCGCCATATTCACCGGGCTCGTCTTCGGTCTTGCGCCCGCTTTGCAGGTGGGCGCGCGAGATCTGCATGACGATTTGAAATCGGGCGGCAAAGGCGCGGGTGCTGCCGCGTCGTCGAGCAAGTGGTTGCGCAATAGCCTCGTGGTCGGCGAGATTGCGCTCTCGCTGTGCCTTTTGATCGCGGCGGGCCTTCTGCTCCGCACCTTCGAGCGCTTGCGCGCGATCGAAATTGGCGTGCGTCCGGACAAGGTGCTCACCGCGAAAGTCGCGCTGCCGGACACGCAATACAAGGACGATGCACAGTTCCGCGGCTATCGCGAGATGGCCGAACGGCTGGAACAGCCTCCCGGCGTGGATGCGGCAGCAGTGTCCAGCGAGATTCCGCTCGACGGCGGAACGAATACATATGCCAAAAAGCCGGGCGCGCCCGCCGAAGAACTCGGCTCGCTGATGGAATGGAACGAAATCACGCCCGGCTATTTCAAAACGTTCGGAATCCCATTCCGCGCCGGTCGGAATTTCACCGACGCCGATTACGAACTCGTCGCAAAAGTCACCGAGGCTTCGAAGAAATCGCCGTCGAAATACGACGGGCCGATGATGGTCGGAATCATCAACCAGAAAATGGCGAGCGAGTTCTGGCCCGACGAAGACGCAGTCGGACATGTGTTTGAGCTCGATACGCTTCCCGTGCAGGTGATCGGCGTCGTTGCCGATACCAAGATCTTCAATTCTCCGCGGCAGAAGACGATCGACGAAGCCTACTTTCCGATTGGCTGGGGTTCGCGTACGGAAATGGCAATCACTGTCCACGGAGCGGGCGCGGCAGCGTCGTTGCCGGAAACGATGCGCCGCACAATCGCGGGCGTGGATTCGAAGGTACCGGTCTTCAACGTGCGCGAGATGGACCAGGTGATCGTGGAAGCGAATTCGGAGGCGCGCATCGAAGCGCAGCTGCTTGGAATTTTTGCGGGGCTCGCGCTGCTGCTTGCTGCGGTTGGAATCTACGGCGTGATGTCGTATCTCGTGGCGCAGCGCACACAGGAACTCGGGATTCGCATGGCGCTTGGCGCGCAGCCGCTCGACGTGCTGCGATTGGTGCTCGAGCGCGGCGTGATGCTGACCGTCGCGGGGCTTGCGATCGGTCTTGTGGCGGCGTTCGCGATTACGAGATTGCTGAGCAAGCTGTTATTTGGAGTGAGTGCGACCGATCCGTTGACGTTTTTTGGAGTCGCGATGCTGCTGGGACTCGTTGCGCTGGCTGCTTGTTGGATTCCGGCGCGGCGCGCGATGCGCGTTGATCCGATGACGGCGCTTCGTTACGAATGAAAAGTTATGAACGAAGCGCTAAAAATGAGGCATTGAAAATATTTTCGCTTTGAATCATGCGCGACGAATAAAATTGGCGCTTCGCGAGTGCGCGTTTATTTTGGGTCTGGAATTCGCAGTGTGATTTTGGTCGGTTTTTTCGTGTGGATCATGATGCGTTTCTGCCAGTCGGAGAAGACGCCGTTTGAATAGGCGCGCACGTCGTATTGCCCCGTTTCCCAGCGCGCGAATTGGAAGTGACCTTCTGCGTCGGTGCGCGTTGCGTGCGGCTGCAGGCCTTCGGACCTTTGAATCGTGACGCTGGCATTGGCGACGGGTTTGTCATGCGCGTCGACTACGATTCCTTCGAGCGTTCCCACAGGAATCGCCATTTTCTGCTGTGCGGCGGTGGCGAGCGCGAAACAAGAGATTGCGAGCGTGGCTGCGATTGCGATGTGAGTGAATCGTCGCGTCATTCGGGCCTCCTGAAAGCTGCATTCATTTTAGCGTTTGGCTCATGCGGCGGCTCGATTCGCAAGCGCCGGCACATCGCTTTCGTAAACTGGCCGTTCGTACAAGCGAAAATGAACCTGGCGCCAAGTATCGGCAGCTGAGATTCTTCGCCCCGCGAAAGGATGCGGGACGCAAAAAGCGCGCTTCGCTCCCTTCGTTCCTCAGGGCAGGCAGAATGACATGGCGGAAGTTGTGTGTTGTGTCGTGGTCTCGCGCGATTTGTGGGCTTACGCATTTTTTCCTCGCTAATATTTGTAGTGGCGGCTGGCGGCGGCATGGGCGGGTTGGTCCTGGCGGCCTGTGTCGGGATTGAGGCCGCGTTCGAGGGCGATGAAACAATTTAGTAACTGCAGCGGGATTAGGTGCGTGAAGGCGGCAAGCCACCCGCCTGATTCAGGGCTTGCTTCCGGGACGACTAGGGAGTGCTCGGCGGAAATATCGTGATTTGCTGATGGGGTGACGATGGCGAGGCGCTGCGTTTTGAGTTCGCCTGCGGCGCGGAGGATTTGGCGGGCGCGGTCGTCGCTGGGGCTTCCGGTTAAAAGGCCTATCAGGGAGGCGCGTGAATCGATCTCTGAGAATGGGCCGTGGAGAACTTCTTCCGTTTCGAATCCTTCGGCGGCGATGTAGCAGCTCTCTTTGATTTTCAGGGCGCCTTCGCGAGCGGTGGGCCAGCCGGCTCCTGCGCCGAAGAGAACGATGCGCGCGAGCGGCGCGATCTTCTTGGCGATTTCGTGGATTTGCGGTTCGAGAGCAAGCGTTTGGCGAATCAATTCCGGGATGCGTTCGATAGCGCGTGCGTCGATTCCTGATGCTAGAAGCTTTTTGCGCTCGGCGATGCGCAGAATCATGAGCGCGAGAGCTGCGAGCGCTGTGGTGTAACTTTTTGTGTAGGCGAAGGAAACTTCCTGGTCGCAGGTTTGGATGTGAAAATCGGCGTCGCGAATTTCCGCTCCGGTCGTTGCGCTGCCCGTTGCGCTGGCTAGCTCGCCGGTGATCGCGATGGTGAGCGCACCGGCTGCGCGTGCGAAGCGCAAGGCTGCGACTGAAGCAGTGGTGGTTCCGGTGTGTGTGATCACGACGACGGCGTCGCGCGGCCCGAACGCGGTCGGCTGGTTTACGAGTTCGAAAGATTGCTCGAAGTGCGGCCAGATGCGTCCGGCGGTGAATCCGCGCATCCAAAGTTCTGCGATCTGCGCGGCGTGGAGTGAAGTGCCGATGCCGACAAAGGTGATGCGGTCTTTTTCGGCCATGGCGTCGGCGGCGCGCTCGATTGCGTCGCGCCGCGCGAGAACTTTCTCGATGAGCGCGGGCTGCGCGTGGATCGCGTCGTAGAGATAGTAGGGATGGGCTGCGCGGGCTTCGGGCATTTGCTTTTTCTCCCGGCACAGTGTATCCGATGAGATTCGATTCGCGCTCCTGCGATTGATGGTGGCTCGATTCGCACGAACTTGAGTGGCGCGGACTCGATTTTGCCGCTTCGAATTGCGCGCTACTAAATTATTTGGCGAGGAGATCCGATGGCTCGTTACATCTCGCAGCACACGCTGGCTTGCCTTACGCGGCAGGGCGCGGAGGAATTGGGTAAGCGGATCGCAGCGGCGACCGCAGTGACGGCGAAGCGCGTCCTCGTGAATATGCAGGAGGGCAAGATGATGGCGGAGTTCGAAGCGGCGTCGCGGGAAGACCTGGAGAAATGGTTCGCGGCGGAGAAGTTTCACTTCGACTGGATTTTGCGTCTCGAGTTTGAGTTTGCCGAGGGCGTGCTGCGTCCGCTGGGCTGAAATTGGCTGCGTTTTCTGGCTTGTTAGACCCCCCTTTAACCGCCTATTAGAAATTCGCAAGTGATTGATTCGTGACGATTTGCAAAGACATTTAATCGCGGAACCGTAGATTAAAAAGTGACCACGATAGAGACCCTTCGACTCCCTTCGGTCGCTCAGGGCGGCGATGCTGCTCGGATCGTCGGTGATGAGAGATCGCCGGCACGGCAGAAGAGACCGCAACGACGGCGGTGATCCTGAGAGTGCCGCTCGGCTGCTTCGAATTTTGGTGTTCGCTGCCATGGTCCCAGCTTCGACGGTAGCACTGCGGTGAGCCAATGGAACCTGTACGAACGTACAGTTTTGGGAGTGCCGCAAATTCGGCCGATATACGAGATAGTCCGTCGGAATTCCTATATAATTCCGTACCTCATCAGTTCTACGGAGATCGCGACATGTCACTTGTGGATCTGTGGAAAACCGCCCACGCGAATCTCGAAGATAAACACGTACAGCAAATCATTACATTTGCGGGTTCAGGTCAATTGATCGATGGGAGTCAGGCATCTGATGAGTTTCGTGCGTTTTTGTCCCGCATTCCTTCCAGGCTGTTAGAAAAATACGCTAACGATTGTCTTGGCGAGAAATTCGACAACAGAGGTCTCGCCTTACAAGATGTCATTAATGAAATCGGCAGTCGCTTGGGATTTATAGTCACGGCGGGTCGTTATCGAGGTGTTCCGAATGAATCCGGTCACGATGGCGCGTGGCACTTTCCCGATAAGAGCAGAGCGATCGTCATCGAGGTAAAGACCACTGATGCTTACCGGATTGACCTTCGGACTCTTGCAAATTATCGCAGGAATATCCTGACCGCAACCAAGCTGGAAGACGACTCGGTATCTATCCTGATCGTGCTGGGAAGTGAGGAAACCGAGAATCTTGAATCTCAGATACGAGGATCACGCTACGCCTGGGGGATAAGGCTGATTAGCGTGGGTGCCCTCGTGCGATTACTAAAGCTCAAGGAAGAAACGGAGGACTCCCACGTTTTTAGAAAGATTCAAGAGATTCTGGTACCACACGAATTTACAAAGCTCGACGAAATTATTGACCTTGTATTTCAAACCGCGCAAGACGTTCGGCAAGGAGAAACCGCTCCCGCAGAGTTTGTAGTTGAGGATCTAGGTCGTAAGCCCAAGTTTATTCCGGTCGCGTTCAATCAGGAGTGCGTGGATAAGGTCGAATTGTATTTGGGAAAATCGTTGATTAAGAAATCGCGGTCAAAGTACGGATCGTCGGACGGTTCAGTCGCCGTGGTCTGTGCTGCGTCACGCCAACACGGCGATTCTGACAAACCGAGTTACTGGTTTGCCTTTCATCCGCACCAGAAGGAGACCCTGAAGGATACAAATGACGCATACATTGCTTTGGGATGCGGTTCAGCCAATCAAACCCTTTTGATTCCATTCAGCAGTTTTGAAAAATGGCTCGAAGGTATGAATGTTACTGAACTTGAGGACAGATTCTATTGGCACGTCAGCGTGTCAAAGGAATCTGGGCGTTTCCTCCTTCACCGTAAGAAGGGTTTTGATCGAATTGACTTAACACAGTATCTGCTGAAGGCGAAGAATTAGTTCTGATCGACTCCACATTCACGAGGCGCGTACGTTTTCCCTCAGCGGCTAAAGCCGCTTTAGCTTGCGTCAGTTACGGCACGGCTGAAGCCGTGCCCTGACGTGAGGCTTACGATCTTCCGCAGAACTCTGCTCGCACAAGAATGCCTCGCTCGAGGTGTACATGCTTTGCGTGGCGATTGCCCGTGCGGGCGCGGAGGGCGTAACATGCAGCGGTTATGGGTGACGCTGAGCCGATACTTGGCAAGGTAATCTCGCACTATCGCATTATCGCGAAGCTGGGCGGTGGCGGGATGGGCGTTGTGTATAAAGCTGAGGATACCCGCCTGCGTCGTTCTGTGGCCCTGAAATTTCTTCCTGACAGCGTGGCGCGCGACCGGCAGGCGCTTGAACGGTTTGAGCGCGAGGCGCAAGCCGCTTCGGCGCTCGATCATCCCGACATCTGCACGATCTATGAGATTGGCGAACACGAAGGCCAGCCTTTCATCGCCATGCAGTTTTTAGACGGGCAGACGCTGAAGCATCTGATCGGCGGAAAAGCGCTGCCCATTGAGCGCGTGCTGGATCTGGGAATTCAGATTGCCGACGCGCTGGATGCCGCGCACGCCAAGGGAATCATTCACCGCGACATCAAGCCGGCAAACATTTTTGTAACGCAGCGGGGCGACGCCAAGATCCTCGACTTCGGCCTGGCAAAAGTTACGTTGGGAGACCTCGTCGGCAGCAAAGATGGGCGCACTGCCACTGTGCAAATGGATTCGGAACAGTTGACGAGCCCTGGGACTGCGTTGGGAACGGTGTTGTATATGTCCCCGGAGCAGGTGCTCGGCAAAGAATTAGATCCACGCACCGACCTTTTCTCGTTTGCAGTGGTGCTGTACGAGATGGCGACGGGATCGCTTCCGTTTCGCGGGGACAGCACGGGAGCGATCTTCGATGAAATCCTGCACAAAGATCCGGTTGATCCGGTCCGTCTGAACACGGCGATTCCGCCTGAGCTCGCGCAAGTGATCCACAAAGGGATGGAGAAGGACCGCGACCTGCGGTATCAGAGCGCGGCGGAGATGCGGGCGGACTTGAAGCGCCTGAAGCGGGACACGAGTTCGGGGCGCGTGCACGTAGCGAGCGGATCACAAAGCGCCGCTGCGGCAGCCGTTGTTGCGGAACGCGCTTCCTCCGCTTCCATTTCAACGCCGACTATCAATGTCCCGGAGGTTCCGCGGCGTAAATTTCCGATCATCGCGCTCGGGGCTGTGCTCGCGGTGCTGGCGTTGCTGGCTCTTGCCGCCTACAAATGGGCGAAGCGCTCTCCGAGCTGAATCTCCAGGGCATGCAGATCACCAAGCTCACGGATAGCGGGCGGGCACAGCGGGCAGCGATTTCACCGGACGGCCGCTACATCGTTTACGCGCTGGCTGACGGAGGCCAGCAAAGCCTGTGGGTCCGCAACGTGGCGAGCAAGAGCGACGTACAGATTCTTCCGCCGGACGACGTGATTTTTCGTGGCTTAAACTTCTCGGCGGACGGCAACTTTATTTACTTCGTACGCTCCGACAAGCGGCGGGCCTTCTACAGCGACCTTTTTATGATGCCCGTGCTGGGAGGCGTAGCGCATCTGATCCTCCAGGACCTGGATACACCTATCAGCTTTTCTCCTGACGGGAAGCAGTTCGCATTCATGCGCGGCACGCTCGACGGAATGGTCGGAGTGCACACAGCCAGCCAGGACGGCAGGAATCAGAAACTGCTCGCGTCCTTCTTCGCCGGTCCTCCTTTCTTTAACGGAGCCGCCTGGTCGCCCGATGGAGCAACCATCGCGGCTGCGACGATCCAGAGCGCCAAAGAAATCAAATGGGTTCTCAATGCCATTCGCGTGGCGGACGGCCAAGTGACGCCGCTTTATTCCAACTCCGATGGAATTGGACAACCGGTATGGCTTCCCGACGGCAGCTCGCTGATTGTTCCCGTGACGCTTCCCAACGAAAGCCGTTCACAGCTCTCGCTGATCGCTTTTCCGGGCGGCCAAGCGAGCCGTTTTACAAACGATCTGTCCGATTACGGCGAGCCGCTTGACCTGACCCGCGATGGCAAGAGTTTGGTGGCCCTGGAACGAAGGCAAGTGTCACATATCTGGGTGGCACCTCGTGGGCAGGCTTCCCAAGCCAAGCAAATAACTTTCGGGGACCTGCCCGACACGCTGGTGAATCCCGGGCCTGGGGAAAAACTGCTAGTGCTGGGAAACGCCAGGCAAGTGGAACTCATTGGAGCCGACGGCGGCCAGCGTACGCCTGTGCTGCCTCAGTCACGCACGGTTACGACTTTCTCCACCTGCGGAGACCGCTACATCGTGCTTGATTCTTACACCGGTACAAAGGTGGAACTGTGGCGCACCGATGCGGATGGAACAAACCCGACCAAGCTTGCAGATGATGGCATCTTCCCTACTTGTACCCAGGACGGAAAGTGGATCTTTTACGCCGCCGAAAAGGGACCCAATGTTTTGCGCTTGGCCTCGGAAGGGGGGAAGCCGACAGAAATCAAGATTCCACATTTGGTGGCCGCCCCTCAGGTGTCCCCCTCGCCAGATGGAAAGTGGCTGGCGTATCTTTACAAGGAGGAATCTCCTTCGGCCCCTGTGAAAATGGCGGTAGTTTCGTCTGAAGGGGGAAGCCCTGTTCATCTCCTGCCTTTTCCCAACCTGGCGCGAGACGTTCACTGGTCGCCGGATGGAAAGAGTCTGCAGTACTATCTGGAGCGCAATGGCGCAAGCAACATCTGGGACCAACCCGTGAGCGGAGCGCCGGCGCGGCAAATTACTGACTTTCCCTCCGGTCTTATCTTCGATTTTGCGTGGTCGAACGACGGCAAAGAGCTCTACCTGGCGAAGGGTGAGAGAACCAGCGACGTAGTTCTCATTAGCAATTTCCGGTAGTGCGATTTGAGAGAACGATTCAATACGAGCAATCATGAAAAAGATGAAGGCGACAAAACGTAAGGCGCGCTCTGTGATGGAAGATGTTCGAGGACCGCGTAGAGACGAATTGTTCGGGTTCCTTGCGGGTGAAGTCAGAAACATTGGCGACATTGAGTCGCCGATATTTCCAAGGAGGCGTTGGGAGCGTGAACAAGCAACAGCAGCAACGGTAAAGGCAGGATGGCGCGATGGGGCGGTGCGTAATGTGGGAGGTGCGGGCGACGCGGGCGGGTCTGAGACCCCCCCACGGGGATTCGAAGGTGGAGGGAGGTGAGTTAGTTCGACGGGGGCGGGAGGATGGAGAACGAGAATTATTGTTTGCGGTATTGGGCGAGGAGCTTTTGGTAACGCGGGTCGGAGCGGAGGTTGGCGAAGTAGGGGCTGGCGTCGAGGGCGGCGAAATCGCGGTAGCCGGTCTGGAGTGCTTGCTGCAGGGCGGCGAAGGATTTGTCTTTGTCGCCTTTCGCGGAGTAGACGGCGGCCAGCCAGTACTGATCGATTGTCGTTTTCTTCGCATCGGTCTCCGCTGACAAGTATTTGAGGGCTTCATCGTAGTTGGCCTGAGCGAGGGCGAGCTGAGCCATTCCGAGGTTTTCGTAACGGGCGCTTCCCCAACTCTTTCGCGCGCTGGAAAGCGGTGGCGGCTTCCTGGTAGCGCGACTGAAACAGCAGCGCGCGACCGAGGTGATATTGGGCGGCCGCCGAAGTGGGCTGGAGGCGAATCGCTTCTTGCGCCGCTTTTTCTGCCTCGGTCGCGTCCGGGGGCTGCTCGTACCCAAGAGCCCAGGACAATAGATCCCAAGCGAAGGGATTGTCCGGTTCGAGCCGTGTGGCTTCGCGAAATTCGGACACAGCACGGCTGTAATTGAACCGCAGCGCAAGGGTCTGGGCGAGCGCAATGTGGGCCTCGCCGAGTTCAGGATCGGTGGCAATCGCGCGGCGCGCGAATTCTTCGGCGCGGGCGAGGTGGGAGGGATCGGAATCGAGATCGCGATAGTAGAGTCCTTCGACGTGAGAGAGGCCGGCTAGAGCGGGAGCGTAATTGGGATCGAATTTGAGGGCTTGCTCGAAACTTTTTCGCGCGGCTCCCATTTTTTCGGCGTTTGGTCGAGGAGCAGGCCGCGGCCGACGAGGAACGCCTCGTAGGCTTGGGGATTTTGCGTATAGCGCTGCTCGATGGCTTTGGTTCCTGGGTGCTGAGATGGAGATTGAGTGCTTGCGCGATTTTCAGGGCGGTTTGTTCCTGCAGCGAGAAGACGTCTTTCATCTCGCCGGTGAAATCGTCGGCCAAACCTGGAAGCCGGTGGTGGAGTCGATCAAGTGGACGTTGACGCGGACTTGATTGCCGGATTTGCGGACGGTGCCTTCGAGCAAGTAACGCACACCAAGTTCGCGGCCGAGGTCAGCCGCATTTTGATCTGCGGCTTTTACTGTGGTGACAGAAGAGTGCGGGGCGACGTTGATGCCCTGGATTTTGGAGAGCTTGGTGGTGATTTCGTCGGTCATGCCGTCGCTGAAATAGGCGCTGTCGGAATCGGTGCTGAGATTTTGGAGCGGGAGGACGGCGGCGGAGGGCCTGGAACCGAGGCAGCAGCGGGATGAGCGGAATGCGCCTGATACCAATGAGAGCCGCCGATTGCGATAAGCAACAGAATGACCGCGGCACCGGCGTAGAGGGGCCAGCGTTTCGATCGCGTGGCTTGGCGAGCGGGATCGTAGAGATTCTGTTGCGAGACGGCTGTGCGCGTGGATGAATCGGTTTCGCGTTTTACGCGGCGCAGATCGGCGCGCATGTCGGCGGCGGACTGGTAGCGCATGGTGCGATCTTTTTCGAGCGATTTTTGGATGACGCGCTCAAGTTCGGTGGGCACTGCGGGATTCAAACGAACCGGCGGAACAGGGGCGCGATTCAGAATGGCTTCGAAGATCACGCCGGAAGTGGAGCCTGTAAAAGGCATTGCGCCTGTGGACATTTCGTAGAGAACGGCGCCGAGAGAAAAAAGATCGGTGCGGCGATCGAGGTCGGCGCCGCGAAGCTGCTCGGGGGACATATAGGTGACGGTGCCGATGGCGCTGCCGGGGCTGGTGAGGAGATTTTCGGAAGTGACGAGGCCGGCGGAGACGGTGGCGCCTTCGGCGATTTTCTGGCCGGCGGGCGCCAGCTTGGCGAGGCCGAAGTCCATGATTTTCGCGTGGCCGCGGGTGGTGACGAAAAGATTGGCGGGCTTGATGTCGCGATGGATGATGCCTGCGGCGTGGGCGGCGTCGAGGCCGTCGGAAATCTGGATGCTCCAATCGAGAAGGGTTTCGATCTCGAGCGGGCGGCCGGCGATATTGTGTTTCAGAGTTTGGCCATCGAGAAATTCCATGGCGATGAACTGGCGGCCTTCGAATTCGTCAATTTCGTAGATGGTGCAGATGTTGGGGTGATTGAGGGCGGAGGCGGCTTGCGCTTCGCGCTGGAAACGCTCGAGAGCCTGCGCGTCGCCGGCGAGATCCGGGGAGAAATTTCAGCGCGACGAAACGGCGGAGCTTGGTGTCTTCGGCTTTGTAGACGACGCCCATTCCGCCGCCGCCGAGTTTTTCCAGGATGCGGTAGTGGGAGATGGTTTGGCCGATCATTGATTATTCATGCGACGGGAGCGCTTGTGGGCGCACATGTTAGCTATGGCGTGAGGGCAAGTCAACGCGGCGGAAGTAGGCCTTTACTTTGATGCAGAGGCATCGCGAAGCAGCACAACGTCGGATTCGGCGTGAACTTGCAGCACTCCCAGAGTTTTGCCATCGGGGGAATACTGCGCGATGCGAATCGTGTCGGAATCGAAATTCGTGAATTCTGGCTGGGGGGTCCGCCGCCGAGCGGCTGCTGCCAGAGGTTGTCCACTCCATTCTGGCGCACGGGATAGAGCAGCTCTTTTCCGTCGGGCGTGAAAATGGGATTCGATGAAATCCGCGTGTCGGGATCGAGCCAACGCACTTCGGGATGCGGTCCGACGTTGAGCGGCACCAGTGTGATGCGCTTCTTGGAATCATTGGGATCTACGTTGATCATCAGCATGGCGAGCAGCTTTTGATCCGGCGAGACGTCAAACTGAGGCGTGGCGGTCAGCATTCCTGGAATATCAGTTCCCGGCACCTTTTCCGCCGGGCCGCCCGCGACGGGCACGCGCATGATGATGTCCGAACTCTCGCTGTGATTGTAATAGACCCATTTGCCGTCGGGCGAACAGACAGGTGCGATATCGACTCCGCTGGTGGTGAGCTGGCTGAGATCCGTACCGTCGTCATTGGCGCGCCAGACGTTCGCTTGGCCGTTTTGCTGCCAATCGGTGCGCACGAAAGTGACGAAACGGGTGCCGGGGCAGCGGGTGGGCCGCACATTTTGCTCTTCCGGCTCGCTCAAGACGGTCGCTCCGGCCGCTGCCGCCTGTCGCGACCCGCAGCAGGTTGGAACCGTCGTCGAAGAAAAGGCCGCCGTTATTTTGCCAGGCAAACGCGAACGAATTGTGATTCTGCGTGGCTGCCGCGTGCGGCGAACTTCCCGTGAAACCCGCCGCCGGAAGCAGGAAAAGGTTGGCCGCCGTCTTTTGCTACACGGTTGCAATCGTTTTTCCGTCGCCGGAGAGAGACAGCGACTTGTAGTCGTTGGTATCGCGCGTGATCGTGGTGAATTCGCCTCCGGGATAGGAGACGTAGCCGATCTGCGCTCGCGCGATCGGGCTGATTCTTTCCGTGTAGCGCGTGACGAGTCCGCGCCCGCTGGGCAGCCAGAGAGTGTTTGCCAGGATTTTGTCTTGCATCCGGATGAGCGTCTCGACGTTACCGCCCTTGATCGGATCCACGAGGATCTTGCTGAGCGCATCTGTCTGCGTGTTGTCCAATTCGGCGAGGCGGGCGCCGTCCGGCGACCAGCTGATCGAAGCCATCCCGTTCAGGTCCGACGTCCGGATCACCTTCTCTTCCGTGCCATCGGAACGAACCGTGAGAATCTGAATCTTCCCGATCGCCGGCACATTAAGCCGCAGAAACACGATCCGGCTTCCGTCCGGGGAGAAGCTGGGATTGCTGTCGATGTTTCTTACGATCACCTGCGGCACACCACCGAAAAGAGGAGCGCGAAGCAGGTTGTAGGCAACGCTGGTGCTGTCGGCAGCCTGGACCACGTAGACGCAGTTGTTGCTGTCGGGGGAGAATGCCACGCTGTAATAATCCAAGTCGGCGGGCGCAATCACCTGGGTATCGCTCTGGGTGGGCAGATTTCGGAGCCATACGCTTTGGCCGCGTCCTTCGGCCACCACGCTGAGCAGATACTTACTGTCCGGTGAAATCGCCGCGGTGGTAACTTTTCCGTTATTGGTAAGCTGCGTGATCGTGAAATTCTGGAAGGGTGCCACTTCGCGGGAGCGCACAAGGACGTAGATTCCGTAAGCCGCGGCAGCAACCAACGCGAGGAGGATGAGTAGCGCGACCACCGCAAGCTTACCTTTGTGCTGCCGCGCCACTTCTACCACTGTTGAGCTTCCGCTTCTTGTTGGCGACTTGCGAAGCATGCTCCGCCGGCGGCACGGTGCGTCCGGAACCCGAGCCCGGGGTCGGTTGTTGAGGCGGACGCTGCGGCGGACCCCGCGAGAGGCGCGCTGGGGAACCTGCAATCAGGCCAGCCTGTCCCATCACGCGCGCGCGCCCAGAATCCGTGTCGCGTTTCAGCCGCTGCAAGTCCGCGCGCAGATCCGATGCATGCTGATAACGCAGACGGCGATCCCTTCTCGAGTGCTTGTGGAACCAGGCGCCCCAGTCAGCTGGCAGCTCGGGATTCAGGCGTGTTGGCTGCACCGGCGCTTTGTGGAGGATTGCGTCAAAAATAGCGGCGGAGGTGGAGCCCCAGAAGGGTAGCGCGCCGGTGGCCATTTCGTAGAGCACCGCGCCGAACGAAAATAGATCGGTGCGCGCGTCGAGCTCTTCGCCCATCGCTTGCTCTGGCGACATGTACATAACCGTTCCCATGGCCGAGCCGGGAGACGGAGTAATTCCTCTGCGGAGACGGTGGGCAGCGGAAGCTGTCCTGCTGGCGCCAACTCCGCCGAGTCGCGGCGAGAGAATTTTGGCGAGGCCGAAGTCGAGGACCTTCACCTGGCCGCCGCGGATGCAGAAAATGTTCGCCGGCTTGATGTCGCGATGAATGATGCCGCGCGCGTGGGCGGCATCGAGGGCGTTGGCCGTCTGGATGCCTGCGTCGAGCAGGTCGTCGAGGGCGAGTGGTCCGCGCGCGATACGCTGTTTGAGTGTGTGGCCGTCGAGAAACTCCATGGCGATGAAGGTCTGACCTTGCACTTCGTCGATTTCGTAGATGGTGCAGATGTTGGGGTGATTCAGGGCGGAGGCGGCGCGCGCTTCGCGCTGAAAGCGCTCGAGCGCGGCATGGTCGCCGACCATCGATTCGGCAAGAAATTTCAGCGCGACCGGCCGATCCAGCTTCACGTCGATGGCGCGATAGACGACACCCATCCCGCCGCCGCCGATCTTTTCGACAACGCGGTAATGCGAAATAGTCTGACCGATCACGCGATATGCCGCCTCTGCGCGGCATGTTAGGCTGTGCTGTCAGGACAAGCTCAAACGCGGAGGTGCTGCATTATCAGAGATAGATTCGTCTCGCTATCCATTGGCGTTTCAACACCTAAACCTAAATTTCTGTTGTCAGCACTAGCCGCCGGGCCCAGCCAACAGATAATCTGTACGCAATATGGAAGCGAACGCGAACGTTATCGTGGACGTTCAGCTGAGACCGGAGGACGTGTACACTCCTTTTCTAAGGAGCCGCGGAATCTCGCGCGCTGGGTGGCTTCTGTCGTTCTGTGTCTGATCTTCGACGACCTCTATCGCGATTCGCGGGCCACGATCCTGTCGTTTCCGGACGGAAAGTCGATCCTGGCCGTCATTGCAGTGCTGGTGCTCTTTATCCTTCTCGCGCTCTTGCTCTTTCCTTATCTCAGGATGCGTAGCGTATTTCGCAGGTTTCCGAACATTATCAAAACTCGGCGCTACACTTTTAACCCTGATGGGGTATTGATCCATTCCGAAGAAGCGCATGTCGATTGCAAATGGTCGCTGTTTCGGCGCGTCGTCGAGACACCGAGTGTCTTCCTTTTTTCCTACACAGCACAGGGAGGCGCGTACGTTCCCAAGCGTTGTTTCAGTTCCAAAGAAGATATCGTGCGATTGAGGAAGCTTATTCGTGAAAAGGTGGGAGGAAAATGCCGTTTGCGCAGCGATTGAACGAGTCGTGTGCCGACCGAGCGATTGGCTTGCGGCAACGTGC
>CAVRFZ010000009.1:0-27424 GCA_963720655.1 uncultured Acidobacteriota bacterium
AGTTTCGGGCAGACGCCCAACGCTTCGTGCGCAATAGACTGAAGATTGATCGAAGATCAATAAATGACTAAGCGTAGCCAAACTCGCCGAAAGCCAACGATCGTCGCGATCGGCGACATCAACGTCGACATGCTCGGCCGCGTCAAATCCTGGCCGAAGCCGGGACAAGACTGCCTCGCCCCGCAACTCGAAATGCACTGCGGCGGAGTCGGCGCCAATTCCGCCCTGGCTCTCGCGCGCTGGGGCATTGACGTGCGGCTCGCAGGCTGCGTCGGCCACGATCGCTTCGGCGAGTACGTTCTCGAACATCTCGCCGAAGGCGGCGTGAACACGCGCTGGGTCCAGCGCACTGAGCGATGCGATGACCGGCTTTTTCTACATCAACATCACGCCCGACGGCGAGCGCACATTTTTCGGCAGCCGCGCCGCAAACGGCCGCGTGAAAAATCTGCGCAACGTGCGGTCGCTATGCCAAGGTGCCTCCGCCGCGCACCTCGTCGGCTACAATTTTCTCAATCCCGGCCCCGCGCGCGCCGCCAAACAAATCGCGCGCGAAATTCACGCTCGCGGCGGCTGGGTTTCGCTCGACGTCGGAATGGCGCCGGCCAGCAAATCCCGCGGAAAATTTTGCAAATCATTCCCAGCGTGGATATCCTCCTTCTCAGCACCGACGAAGCGACGTTGCTCACCGGCGCGCGCGATCCGCGTCGCGCGTTTGCGGCACTCGAGAAAGCAGGCGCTCGCGAAGTGGTCCTGAAACTGGGAAAAAGCGGCTGCCTGATTTCGCGCAATGGCGGGCCGCAGCATGTTCCGTCATTCGCCGTAAAAATGGTGGATTCCACCGGCGCAGGTGACGCTTTCGTCGCCGGATTTTTGCAAGCGCGCCTGCGCGGCTGGTCGGCGGGAGAAGCTGCCATCGCGGCGAGCGCCGGCGGCGCTGCCGCCGTATCGTTCGTCGGCGCCGGAGAAACGCTTCCGGGTTCGCGCGAAGTCGCCGCGCTGATGCGCTCGCAGCGCCTGCGCGGAAAATGGGATGCGGTGCGCCGCAGCGCGCTCGCGCGCCTTCAAAATCGCAATCGCGCCCAGAGAGGCACACATGACGCCAACGCCGGATCGCAATCAATTGCCCGAATGGAAAAAAGAGCTCGACCGCCCGCGAATGAAATCGCTCGCCGATCTCTTTCCCGTCCCGAAGCCCGTCATCGGCATGGTCCACCTCTGGCCGCTTCCCGGCGCGCCCGGCTACACGGGCTACGGCATGCAGAAAATTATCGACCACGCGCTGCGCGACGCCGAAGCGCTGGTGCAGGGCGGCGTTGACGGCCTCGCAGTCGAAAATATGTGGGACCTTCCCTACTACGTTGGCAACGACGTGAAGCCCGAAGCGATGACGGCGCACGCCGTGGCCGCCGCCGAAATCGTGAAGAATTTCCCGATACCAGTCGGCATCAACGTGATTCACAACGGCGGCACCGTCTGCCTCTCGATCGCGCTGGCAGCGGGCGCGCGATGGATTCGCGTTTGCATTCTCACGGGCGCGCGCGTGTGGGACACCGGCGAATTCGACCACGGCTGCGCCGCCGAACTGATGCGCAAACGAAAAGAGTTGCACGCCGAAGGAATTCACATCTTCGCGGACGTGGACAAGAAGCACTCGGTACCGTTCCCCGGAATCGATCTGCGCACGCACATCGAGTGGACGGAATTTTACGGCGCAGACGCGCTGATCGTTTCAGGGCGATTTACAGGAAGCGCGCCGGACGTCGAGAAAGTGCGCGAAGCAAAAACTTACGCCAAGCGCCCGATTCTGATCGGCAGCGGCACCAGCGCGGAAAATGTCGCCGCATTTCTCGAGCACGCCGACGGCATCATCGTGGGAACGAGCCTGAAAAAAGATGGAGTGATGCAGAACGAAGTGGATGCGGGCCGCGTCCGAGCGCTGATGAGCAACGTTCAGCCAGTCCGCGAAAGAGCCGCGGCCCGCGCATCGTTATCACGTTAATTCGTCACGTTAATTCGCCACGTCGATTCGTCAAGTTCTGGGAACGTTTGCACGCTCCGGGCTAGTTTCCGTGCGCCGCTTGCTGCGAAGCCGGCTGCTCCGTGTTCACCATCCACGGAATGCCAAACCGATCGGTGCACATGCCGAAGCGCGGTGACCAAAAAGTCTGCTGAATCGGCATGATGATATTTCCACCTTTGCTCACTTCGTTGAACACGCGATCCGCTTCCGCCGGATCTTTTGTGCTGATCGAAAGCGAAAATCCTTGCGGCGGCTGATAGCGATCCTTGGGCACATCGCTGCCCATCAAGATTCTTCCGTTCAAGTTCATGCTGATATGCATGATCTTGTCGTTAAAATCGGGTGACGATTGCGCCGCCGGCGGCGCTTCGCCGTAGGTTGTCTTGAAGGTGATCTTGCCGCCGAGAGCTTTTTCGTAAAGCTTAAATGCTTCCTCGCAGTTGCCATTGAAATGAAGATAGGGATCCAATTGCATGTTGCCTCCTGTGTCTGCTTGAAATCCGGATCGCGCGCACGATCCGGTGATGTTTCATTGAGCCGGGGAAAATCAGCCGCCGGACATTGCTCCGACGATGAGAAACGGTTCTTTGCCCGCGACGACAGCGGAGGGCAACGCGGTTTCAGCGGGCTCATGCGAATAATCTTCTTCGCAGGCGAAGAATCGCACGAACGGGCGGCGCTCGTGCGTCACTTGATCTCGAATCGTGCCGCGCAGCACAGGATATTGCATCTCGAGCGCGTTGAGCACTGAGAGCAGCGTCGGCTCGCCGGAAATTTCGACGCTCACTTCGCCGTTCACGCGCGCAAGCGTTCGCAAATGCGCCGGAAGTATCACGCGAATCAGTATCACGCGAATCATTGCAGCGTCTGAACCTCCACGGAAAGCACGGCCGGTAAATCGCGCACGATGGCGTTCCAACTGTTTCCCGCATCCGCCGACGCGTAGACTTGCCCGCCGCTGGTGCCGAAATAGATGCCGCACGAATCGAGCGAATCGACGGACATGGCGTCGCGCAACACGTTGACATAACAATCGCGCTGCGGAAGACCCTTTGTCAACGGTTCCCATTCGTTTCCGCCTGTGCGGCTGCGAAACACGCGTAGCTTTGCGTCGTGGACGAAATGCTCGGAATCGCTTTTGATCGGCACCACGTAAATCGTTTCCGGCTCGTGCGCGTGAACATCAATCGCGAAGCCAAAATCAGTGGGCAAGTTGCCACTCACTTCCTGCCACGAGTCGCCGGCATTGTCGCTGCGCATCACGTCCCAGTGCTTCTGCATGAACAAGGAATTGGGACGCGAGCGATGCATCGCGATGTGGTGAACGCAGTGGCCGACTTCCGCGGTGGGATTTGGAATTCCTTCGGACTTCAATCCACGATTGATCGGCTGCCACGTTTTGCCGGCATCATCAGAGCGGAACGCGCCCGCCGCGGAAATTGCGATAACGATTCGATTTGGATTTTTCTCGTCGAGAATGATGGTGTGCAGGCACAAGCCGCCGGCGCCCGGGTTCCAGTGCGATCCCGAATCGTGCTCTCGCAGACCGGGAAGTTCGTGCCAGGTTTGCGCGCCGTCGGTCGAACGGAAGAGCGCGGCGTCTTCCACGCCCGCATAAACGGTGTCGGGATCGGTGAGCGACGGTTCAAGATGCCAGACGCGCGCGAATTTCCAGGGATGCGGCGTGCCGTCGTACCACTGATGCGTGCCGGGAACTGTGGCGTAGTCGAATTTGTTGCCGACCGGTTCCCATGTTTTACCGCCGTCATTGGAGCGCTGGATCAGCTGGCCGAACCAGCCGGTGGATTGCGACGCGTAGATCCGGTTTGGATCCACGGGCGAGCCTTTGAGGTGATACATTTCCCAGCCGGCAAAATGCGGGCCGGTGATGTCCCACTTCTCGCGCTTGCCGTCCGCTGTCAGGATGAACGCGCCTTTGCGCGTCCCGACCAAAACTCGCACTCCGCTCATTAACAACTCCTTCCGCTTCGATGGCCGCATTCGCGGCGCTCGGGTATTTATTCGAGACGTAGTTCTCTTCTACTGACGGAGGCTGGGCGAACTGGTAAGCAAGACGAACCCTTCAATTGCTTTGCAATTCCAAGTCATTTTCGCAGTATCCGGTGGGTCTCGGCAAGAGCGGTGATTTCGTTACGAGTAAGGCAGAAATCAGCTCATTGCCAGGACAACAATCAAACGGCGAGGGCCGTGCGCCCCCATGACGAGAATCTTTTCAATGTCGGCGGTGCGGCTTGAGCCGGTGATGAGGCAGAGAAAAGAATTCTGGGCGACGGTGCCGCGTTCCTGAGCACGGGCCAAGGCGGCATCGATATCGGGCAGCAACTGATTCATCGTCGCGACGACGATGTGAACGGGCGCAACGACCGAGGCTCCACGGCCTCCGCATGCCGCGGAGACAAGCACGGAGCCGGTTTGAGCCACGAGAGCTTCGCAAGCGGAAATGGTGGCTTGTGCGGATTCTTTCGGGCCGCCCTCGCTCGACCATTGAATTGTTCGGTCGTCTTGCCATTCCGCCGCAAGTTCCCGGAGATCGGGAGAATCTTGAACGAAGATTTCTCCAGGCGGAAGCGCCGCCAGGATTTCCTTTATGGCTGCGCCGCTGGCGTGCAAATTGGGAACGGCAACAAATTCCGTAATATTGATTCCGCATTCTTTCTGGAAGCGATCGAGCAGATCGGTGACCGGAGCGAAGATTGGGCCGGCTTTGACAGGTTCGTGACGCGGGGCTGGTTCGCGCAGCGCGGTGCGGATGCGAGCGAGAATTGTTTCGCGGCTGGGGTTTTCAGTTTGCGGCATTATTTTTTCCCCAGAGCGCACGAAATGATTTTTCAGGGACGCGCGGAGCGGCGTGATTCTTCGACCATGGACCCATGGGATCGAGCGCGGTGCCATCAAGACCGAGGCTGTGCGTGACGCGCAACGCCATGCGTGCGAGGCCGCCAACGATACGGAAACGCGAGGCACTCTGCATGGTCCACTGCCAGATTTTGAAGGCCATCCGTTCGGCCCAGGGACGAGCGGAATGATTGACGGCGTTGCGGCGATTTTCGAGAAGGTGATGGTGCAGATCGATTTTCACAGGGCAGGCATCGGTGCACGCGCCGCAAAGGGATGAGGCGTAGGAGAGATGATGGAATTCGTCAATTCCGCGCAGATGCGGAGTGAGCACGCTGCCGATGGGGCCAGGGTAAGTGGTGCCGTAAGTGTGGCCGCCGACGGTGCGAAACACAGGGCAGACGTTGAGGCAGGCACCGCAGCGAATGCAATGCAGCACCTCGCGCTGCTCGATGTCCGCGAGCAATTCGGTTCGGCCGTTGTCGAGGAGTACGACGTGGAATTCCTCAGGCCCATCGACCTCGTTGGGCTTGCGCGGGCCCCCAATTAAGGTGCTGTAGCAGGTGATGGCCTGGCCGGTGCCCGCCGTGGCCAGCACGGGCCAAAACAGGGCGAGATCCTGGAGGCGGGGAATCACTTTTTCGATACCGGCGAGGGCGACATGAATGCGCGGGACGGTGGTGCAGAGGCGGCCATTGCCTTCGTTGGTGGTGAGGGCAATCATCCCGGCATCGGCAACGAGGAAATTCGCGCCGCTGAGTCCCATTTCGGCGGAGAAAAAATCGCGGCGGAGCGCGCGGCGAGCTGCGGCGACCAGCTCGACAGGATCGTCAGTATCCACGTCGCCCAATTTCTCTTTGAAAAGATCGGCGATGTCTTTGCGGGTAAGGTGCATGGCCGGCGTGACGATGTGATAGGGCGGTTCGTTGCGCAGTTGAACGATATATTCGCCGAGATCGGTCTCGAGGGCCTGGATGCCGGCCTTTTCGAGGGCAGGGGAAAGATGAATTTCCTCGGCGACCATTGATTTCGATTTCACCATCTTGCGAACGCCACGGCTGACGGCGAGGTCAGTGATGTAGCGGCAGGCTTCGGCGGAATCCGCGGCCCAGAAGACATGGCCGCCACGTTCTTTCACCCGCTGTTCGAATTCGAGGAGATAGCGATCGAGATTGTTGAGCGCTTCCCACTTGATTTCATGGCAACGCTGGCGTGCCGCTTCCCAATCGGCAAAGCGAGAGCGACCTCGATCGTTCGAGCTGCTGTACTGATCGATGGCGCGGCGAATGATCTGGCGATGGGTGAGGTCGGCAGATTTTACGGCGGCGCTGCGGAGAAATTCCTGCGCGGCGGAGGTCATCGTGCAGTCACCATATCAAACAGATGATAAACGAGATGCGCTCGATTTCATTGGCAGGCTGCTACTTTCGTTTTCCTTGGCCGCCAACCGAAGTATACATATTCCAATGTATTCCCTTTAGAGGTAATTACTCGCAATCTGTTAGGGGCCAGAACCCCCAGGCGAAGAGGTGTCACGGGTCAAGTCTTTCACGGGTCAATTCACGTTCATAAGGAAGTGTGTGAAAGAAGGATAAAAATATGTTTCGCGACAGAACCTTCCAGATTTGCCTAGGACTCGCGCTAATTCTAGCATCGCCGACATTCCTTCCATTTAGTTCTCGGGCCGCCGGCCAGGACAACACGAAAAGCGGTATGAAAGAGATGACCAAAGTGGTGGCTCATATTCCTTTGCCCGGCTCCGCGGTGCGGCAAATCTTTTTCCAAGAGGAGAATGGCAGGCGGTACCTTTACCTGCAACAAAATGTGCATTTCACAGTGGTGGATGTGACCGACCCGGACTCACCGCAGATTGTTGATCGCGTAAAGCCCGGAGGAAAGTTGACGGAAGTTGGGGCTGGGCTCGCCATCGCGGTTTCATCGGATCAGTCGGGAGAAGGCACAGTGCCGACGCAGACCGTAAAGCTGATGGATATGAGCGATCCAAAAAATCCGCGCGCGGCGAAGACGTTTACGGGCGTCACCAGCATGTATTCCGAAGACGGGCGGCACTTGATTTACCTGGCGAATAGCGAAGGATTATGGATCGTGAAGCATTCCATGTCACATCGGTTGCCGTTCTGCACTTCGGAATCGGAAGAAAACTCAGTAGCTCAGTGCCGGTGAGGCCAGAACTCAGCTGACTCACGATTCTGCTGGAGCAGCCGGGATCGGTTTCTACTTCTTGGTGTCTACATCGCAGGCTTGTTCGACGGCGTTTGAGTCGGAGGGCACGTCAAACTGCATGACGACGTCGTTACCGCCGTCATCCTGGGTGGTGATTTCCACGGTGTGAGCGCGGAGTATCTTCTTCAGGGAATATTTAGAGAATACCGCAGACGTCTTGTCTTTTCCGGGGATCCACTTTCGCTTGTCCTTTTTAGCTTCGTCGTCCGTGCGGAGCTGAACAAAGACTTTCGGGTAATAAGAAGTGCCATGAATCTCCGAGGGCTCAACCCAATGGATTTTCAGGGGCACACCAACCAGGAGATTTCCGGCGATCAGCTTGCCCTCGGAGCCACGGCCGCTGCCGCAATCCACAGCCAGTGAGGGGGGATTCGAGACGTCACCGGCAGGGCGTTTGAGGAATTTACCTGTCAAAGTGAACCGGGAGTGGGTGGTGCCATTGGTAATTTGAGTCTGGCGCCATCCTTGCGCCGATGGCTCCGACGAAGATTGTTGTGGTCGAGGACTTGCAGAGAACGCAAGAGAAGCCGATAGGAGCGGAACAAGCGCGAGTATTGAAGTGGATCTCATGGTTTCATCTCCCTTTGCCTACGTTCGGTGAAAATCCCGACGACCGATCTGGGCTGGGTCGATATGTCCATATCGGCCTACAAATTCATACTAGCTAACAGCGCTCCACAGGGCAATTGGCTGTAGCCCATATCTCGATGCCTATGCCAACGCACGGCGAACTGTGCTTTGACTGCATTCCACGAGAACTGTAAGATGCGCCGCGCTTCGATTTGAGGAGATACAGATGCGAAATTGGTTCCTTGGTGCATGTATAGCGCTGGCATTGCCAGGTTATGGGTTCGCGCAGCAACCGGCTGCGGCGGACAAGGCCTCCGCGAACACGCCGACACCGTCATTACCATCCAAGGACACCGGCGCTCAGTCCAAGCTGGCGGAGATGCTGGAGGCCAAGGTGAAAGCGGCGTGGGCGGCGTTCAAGAAAAAGGATAAAGATGCCTATGCCGCATTTTTGACCGAGGATTTCCAGGCCGTGGAGGCGGATGGCGACGGGGAGCGCTCCAAGCCCAAGACAGTGCGGGAAGTGGAGCACAGCATGTTTGTAGAGTATTCGCTTCAGCTTTTCCAGGTGCAACCACTCGGACCGCATTACGCGTTTGTGACCTATGAGTGCACCATGCGATTCCCGCGAGGCTCAGCGACGCTCTTTCGGAGAGTGTTCATCGGCGAACTTTGGACCAACCGTGACGGCGACTGGAAAATGATGCGGTATCAAGAAACAGTCGTGCGTTAGAGGCGCCGTCTCAAAAACCAGAAGCCCCAATTCCAAGGCTGTGAATCCGGGCTTCCGATCCCCAACAAGCTCCGCGAACTACTACTGGGACGCGTATACGCCCACGCAGCCATCGATCTGTTGCGATTGGCAATTTCCGCCCGCAGGCAGGGGCACAAAGATGTGATTGTTGATCGGGTCAGCCGCGACGCTGTGAGCGTTGCCATTGGTGGGGACGTTTTGCAGCCATTGCCGGGAACCAGCAGCGATCACACCGAGGACGGGCGTAGGAATCATGTCGCGCGAGGCTAGGTAATATTTATTGTCGCCCGGGTTGTACCATCCCTGGTCCGCGCCACCGACGAAGTTAATCGTAGCGAGAATAGCGCCTGTGGTGCCATTCATGATGTATGTGAGCGGAGCGAACTGCCTTCCATCATGCCCCGCGCACGTCACCATCACATCGGTGCCGGGACCGACGACGACGCCGCTCGGCTGGCAATTGGGCACCGGGAAGCTATTGATAACCGCTGGAACTCCGTTCACCGGACCACCCGGGAAGGTATGGAAGGGATCGACTTCGTCAACGCTGCCAACGGTGACGTCACCCGGAATCGAGTTGGAGTTGGTAACAAGGAAGTGGCCTGTGTTGGGGTTGAAGACCGACCCACCGATGCCGGCGAGGGCGACCGCTCCGACGCACCCGGGAGGTGTCTTGGGACCCGGCGCGCAAAAAACGCCGCCCACCTGGGTCGCGGTAGTGGCCGTGAGCATTGGCCCATGATGGCAAGCAACATCTGGGTTGAAACCAGCTGCGTGGCCGGAGGCGCCGGATGGAACGGCAGGGCCGGGAACGCCGGGAGGGCCCGGAAATTGGAGAGAGGGATCGGGACAGGTAAGTACATTGATTCCATTGTCGCTAGACGGGGAATCGTCAATCACGGTGTTGATGTCATTATTGAATGCTAGATCGTAATAGACCTGGCCGAGAATGCAGGAGGAGTAGTTCGCCGGGAAAGTCGTCATCGCGCCGCCGGGGCTGTACTCCGCGGTTTGATTGTAGGGGAGGCAATGCTGTTGTTGCAGAGTTCCCGTTCCGTGGAGGGCGCCGTTGATGATGCCCCCAGCGTCCACGACTGTGAAGAAAGGAAGGCCGGGATCGCCGTTGGCAATGAGTACCAGGTACTTTTGACTTCCATCCGGAGCGGTAACGAAGCCGCCGCTCGTAGAAATTTCGTCGGAACGCAAATCACCGCAGCTTGGATCGGAGAAGGCTCTTCCATTTGCGGAAGCCTGGCAACCGGTGATGCCATTGGGAATTCCGTCAAAGTCGGGAGATGAGCCGGCCACTATCGTGGCGATCACTGTAGGCGGTGTGGCCGGGTTTGCAATCGTTGGCCGCATGTCGAACACGGCCACGCTGGCGCTTCCGTTGCCGACGAAAAGGAAATTTCCGTCTGTTGTGGCTTCGAGTCCGTTGGGGCCGGAGAGTGGGTTCAAGTTATTGGAACGCGAGGCGCAGCACTGGCCTCCGTCGAACCCGCCGAAATGACCGTTAGGACCGAAGAATCCGGGGAGGCGGAAGTTGCCGGTTTTGCATCCGTAGCGCGTGTAATTTCCCAGCGGAGTGGTAATCGGAGGAATGGTGATGCTCGTTTCAGGATCTATCCAGCATGAGCTTGCATTGTTGCCAGCTTCGGCGATGGAGTTATCCCCGCCAATAGCCGCGAGGGCGATATTGGTGGTGGTGTTGAAGACGGGAACATCGAGACCGACGCGATCGGAGACGTAGTAGAGGCGATTGACGGGATCGACCCAGCTGATGTCGAAGATGTTGAAGGGGCCGCCGGGCTCGCCGTTGCCGTTGTGCTCTGGGACGAGCATGATATCGATCAACCCGACCGTTCCGTTCTTGTCCGTGCCGCAGGTGGGACAGTTAGCGGGGCCGCCGCAATTGTTCGAGATCAGAGTGGCGGTGAGCACAATCGCGAAAGCTACAAGTGGCAACATTTTCGATCTCATCGAATCTCCTCCAACGATGTTTGCCGGGGGCCCGACTGCTCTTTCGTGAAGCTGCCGCTGACCTAGCGCTTTCGGATTCTCGTGCCGGCCCCCGTCGAAACCAGCAACGGTATGATCCGAGGCGCTCAAGGCCTCGGCTAGAACCGGAACTGAATGCCTTCGATAAACACAAAATAGTTACGGGGCAGAATGCCCTGAACGCTTGGGTCCTTGAGCTGATTGATGTTGAAATCGGACTTCACGAGGACCCAATAGTTGAGATACCAGTTGAAGCCGACGGTCCATTGGTCGGTGTGGTCGCTGAAAGTGGGGACCACGCCTGGCGTAATCGGGCAGGCGGGAACGGTGGTGGCATCGCATGTAATGCCGCCGGCGCGACCCTGCAGCCACGAGTAGCGAGCCTTGAGGGCAAATGCGCCCCAGCCCGGCCCACCGGATTCTCCGGGGGAATTGGGACCGATCACAGGGTGCTTGACGCGCGGGATAGCGTTTTCCGGCTCTTTCTCACCGGTGAGCAGGTAGGTGGCGGATAGGTATGCGCCCTTGCCTACAATGCCGGGAAGCGTGTTGAAGCCCACGCCGCTGGGGACGAAGGAGCCGATGCCGCTGCGCTTCTGGAGGAGTTGGGTATATTCGCCGCGAATACCCATCGGCCCCCTCAGGAAGGCAAAAAAGCCGTTATATCGGTTGATGCCGCCATTGATGCGGAACTGCGGGAAGAAATTGTAGGTGCCATCGTTCAGGAGGCCGCTGAAGCTCAACTCGCTTGCGAGGGCCTTGGAGCGGCTATGCTCGGCAGAACCACCGAAGGACAAACCCTTCAGCCAAGGACTGTCTGAGTCTTTCCAGGGGGCGAAGCGGACCCTGCCGACGACTTCGACCTCGTTCGTGGTGTTGGCGGCGATGAGTCCCTTGCCATTGAAGACACCGGCCCAATACTGAGCGCGGCCATCGGCCAAATCGCCGTGAACATCAACACCCGGGGCGCGGAAACCTCCGGCTGCATCGGGGTACAAAACAGAAACGATGGAACGATCGGCGAATTCAACGTTGGTGTCGCCGGTGCCAACTTCCATGGAGAAGGGCACCTTGTACTGGCCGCCCATGATCTTGAAGGCGCTCCAAGGCTTAAAATCTATGTAAGCATCGCGGATGGTTAGGGCGGAGGCCGTTTCGAACAGGAATGCATAATCGAGTTGCTTACCGTAATTGCCCTGGACTCCAAAGCGGGCGCGAGTGATGTTGAAGGTGTCCGCGGGCGCGCCGTCGCCTCTGTAGAAAGTATATTTCGCGTTCAGGTATCCGACCGGCATGAGCTGGAAGTTGCCGTCGGAACTCTTCAGGTAAAAATGCTCGCCGTTCCATCCCGCAGTGGCGGGAGGAGTATCACCGGCCTTCTTCTGAAGGAGATCGATCTCTTTTTGGAGAGCGTCGATGTCTTCCGGGGTGGCAGCGGCTGGCGCGACGCTAGAATCCGGTTGAACGGGATCGACGACAGCGTTGGTCTGGACGAGGTGAGCGACTCCGTCCTGAGGGTGAGCGCTGGCCAGGAGGAGTTGCTGGATTTGCGCTTTGAGCTCGGCGACCTCTTTGCGCAGCTGTTGTACTTCTTCCTCGGTGGCAGCCTTCGGCGGTGCGGGATCGGCGGTGGGTTTTGCGCTCTGAGCGAAGGCGAGCGTACCGGAAACGAAAAAAAGCGAGGCAAGAAGCACACCCCGAAGCTTAGGCGAGCGCATGTTTACCCTCTCCGCAGAAATTTTTCTGGTAAGGCAGGGCAGCGTCTATCATATCGCGCGGGAACGTGTCAAGAGAATTGCACAATGTTGACTAAAACGATATCGTTTTAGTCAGCTTGCCCTGTCGAGTCATCTCAGTTTGCGAATCCAGTAAGTGCTTGACAGGTTTTAGATACAGTGTTACAGGTTCGCTTAGCGGACCAGTGGGGGTTCGCAGGGTAATTTTTGATTTGTCCGATTTGTAATTTCAATAGAATGAAGTAATACAATTTTGTGGATCTGGCGGCGCGCTTGCAGATGGCGTGCAAGGTGGAGGTATACATGGCGGTATCTCCTGATTCCCTGATTCATCCCTCGCGTATTCCCAATCGTTGGATGCAGCTGATAGCCGGAATCGTGGCGATGATGGCGATTGCGAACCTGCAATACGCCTGGACGCTCTTCACCAAACCGATTCAGGCTCACCTGCATGTGTCGCTGGTGGCCGTGCAGTGGACGTTCACCTTATTTGTGGCGCTGGAAACATGGCTGGTGCCGTTCGAAGGATATTTGGTGGACAAGATCGGGCCGCGACTGATGCTGGGCCTGGGCTCGATCATGGTCGGGCTGGGATGGGTGGGGTCCGGATACGCCGAGACGATCAACAGTCTCTATTTCTGGTACGGAGTAGGCGGTATCGGGGCCGGGATCGTGTACGGAGGCGCGATCGGCAATGCGCTGAAATGGTTTCCGGATCATCGCGGTTTGTGCGTGGGGCTAACGGCGGGGGCATTTGGCATCGGCACGGCGACGACGATCGCTCCGGTGGCGAATATGTTGAAGATTTCCGGTTACCAGCACACGTTCATTTTCTGGGGAATCGTGCAGGGAGTTGTTGTGCTAGCTGCGTCGCTCTTTTTGGCACGGCCACCCGTAGGATGGACGCCGCCCAACTGGAAAGAGAAGGAAGCGAAGATAAAAGCCAAGATTAATACCTCGGCGGTGGACATGACGCCGGTCGAAATGCTGCGCCAGCCGTCGTTCTATGTGATCTACATAATGATGACAATGCTGGCGTTCGGCGGATTGGTTGTCACGGCACAGCTGAATCCCATGGCGTCGTCGTATCACGTGGACAATGTAATTGTGGCGTTCGGGATGACGGCTTTGGTGCTGGCCATCACCGTGGACCGGTTGCTGAACGGACTAACACGGCCGTTCTGGGGATGGGTGTCCGATCATATCGGGCGCGAGAACGCGATCTTCATCGCGTTCGTGCTGGAAGCGCTGGCGGTGTACTTGCTGCTCAAGCTAATCAACCATCCGGTGTGGTTTGTGGCGTTGTCCGGATTGTGCTTCTTCGCGTGGGGCAATATTTTTTCGCTGTTCCCCTCGATAACTGGAGATTTATACGGAAGCAAATGGGCTACGACGAACTATGGAATCGTTTACACAGCGAAGGGGCTCGCCGCGCTCTTTGCAGGGCCTGGGGCGGCGTGGCTCTTTGCGAGGACCGGATCGTGGTCGAAGGTTTTCTGGGCGATGATTGCGTGCGATTTGATCGCGGCGTTCATGGCTTTGCTGTGGCTGAAGCCTCTCGCAGCCAGAGTGGTTCGAAAATCCGAGGCCGCCGCGCCGATTCTCGATTCAGCGTCCCCCATAAAAGCGCGCAGCGCGGTGTAGCGGACGGCGCGAGTCGGATGTGGTGGTTGACCGGTCTAGCGTTTCACGGTTTGCGGGGTGTTCGCGACTGCCAGATCTTTCGTATCGCTTTGTACTCAGACGCCAGCCCGTTGGCTACCTGGATTTCGCCTCTGACGAAGCGTTCGTGATTTTCCTCGAGTTCGGCCGGGAGATAGCGATAATTCACGGTGACGCCATAGGAATCACGCAAGCCGTAGGGCCGCAGGTTTCCAAAAGTGTAGATTCCCTCGAGGCGCGCGCCATTGGAAAGATGAAACGTGGCGACGGAATCGTAGAGCTTGCCGCCTTGACGCATCTGTGTGAGATAAGCGAGAGCCAGGCGCTCCAGCGGCCGTGCGAGAATTTCTCGATGGGCCAGAGGCTGCTCCAGCAGATGGAAAAGAGCTTCGACGGGGTCGCGACGGCGCCCTGCGGCGGTGAGAGCGCGGGCATCATCGGCGAGTAGACGCAAGAGGCGATCATGCGTGAAGCCGTCATCGTTATGCTGATCGCGCAAGGCTTGGGAAAAGTTGGGCAGCGGCGATAGTGTGCTGTAGATTTGAATATTCGGAAGCTCGGCAGCCAGTTCGTCTACTACCTGCTTGATCAAGAAATTGCCAAAAGGAACACCGCGCAGACCTCGCAGGCAGTTGTTGATGGAATAAAAGATGGCTGTATCCGCTTTTTCGGGCGAGAGCACCGGCGCTTGGATGTCCAGCAAGGGTTCGAGATCGCCCGTCAGTCCATGGGATAGCGCCACTTCCACAAAGATTACTGGCTCGTCGACGATAGCCGGATGAAAAAAGGCGAAGCAGCGGCGGTCGGCTTCGAGGCGGCGGTGAAGGTCCGGCCAGCCATTGATTTCATGGACGGATTCGTAGGCGATCAGTTTTTCCAGGATTAACGCGGAGGTGTGCCAGCTAATACGCTCCAGCCGCAGAAAACCACGGTTGAACCAGGATCTGAACAGGTGGCGCAAGTCGAGATCGAGTGCGGCGAAATTTCCATTGCTGGACGCTAAGACATGTTCACGCATGGCGACGAGGGTTTCGGTGCCGCGTGGCGCTGTGTTAATCCGCCGGAACAACTCCTGACGCGGGGGCTCGACAGCTGCCGATAGCGTGGCCAGAGCGGAAGGTCCCGGCGAGCTTAGATAGTCCGCCGCGGCGCTAAGAATGGAAGCCTGATCGGGCGCAAAATCGCGGGACAGCATTTCGTAGAACTGCAGGCGCTCCTTGTCGTTCATCGCCCTATAAGCATTGATGATTTCCTGGGCGAGAGCGGTTTGGGAAGCCTCGCCGCGCTCGGACAGAAGATGGCGGCACATGAACAACATGTCGGTGCCGCGCCGCTCGCGGAGAACTCGCAACAATTTGTCGAGAAAGCGAGCCATTGCGACGGAATTATAGCGAACCTTCACTGTGCCCCTCGCCAAAATACTGTTCGGATGATATTTCGACGGTATTACCTTGTCGTTGACAGACGACGAAATGCGATAATCGTTTTGGTATCGGGAGGAGACGCAGGCGATGGACGAGAGTGTGCGAACGCAGATCGAGACTCAACTGTCGCACTTGGACAGTCTGATCCGGCGCGGGCGCCAGATTCTCGAGAGGCTGGCAAGCGGTGCGAGCAGTCCAGTGGTAATGGCTGAAACTCGCGCGTGGCAGGAACACTGTGGCGCGACGATCAATCAATTGTCGGGGGGGAGCAAGGCTCACTGGCTGGCCCGGTCATTCAGCAACGCATTCCTGATGCGAACTGAGGATGGGCGCGCTGCCGAGGGAGTACCGCCGACCGAAATCGTCAAGCGATTGATCGTTGTCCTGGAGCAGGCAGGCGAGTCGCTTTCCGGAATGTCGGAGGGCGTTCCCTTTGGCGGAGCTTCGTCCGTGTTGTCGGGCGCGCCGGCGGATACGGCTGTGCGTCGCCGGTTCGAGTTTGTTCATAGGCCTGAGTTGCGGGCTGTTGTGGAGCAGGCTTATGCCGATAGTCGACGAGCGCTTGAGCAACAGGAATATGATGTGGCGTTGCGAACTTCTTGTGGAGTTCTTGAGGCCATCGTGACCGACGCGCTGGAACACAAAGGAGTGCAAGCGCTGGCAAACTCTGGCGCACCCGCGGGGAAGATTGGGGATTGGCCGTTTGAAACGAGACTTGCTGTCGCCGAGATGGCTGGACTTATTCGAGGCGGTTGCGCGCGGCTACCGGCAATTGCGCGAACGTATCGCGAGCATTCTGAGGCCGATGGTCAGAACGGAATGAAGAGCGCAGTATCCGAGAGCGATGCGCGGCGGACCGGACAGGTGCTTAACGTCGTGATTAGAGATTTAGATCCGGGCCGCTAAGAACTCGCTTTCCTCCACTGTCCGCTCGGCCACGGTTGCCCATCGACATACGCGATGGGATAATCCGGTCATTGGGAAAGGCGTTCAGTTAGAAGCCGAAGGCCGAGAGCGCAGATTCAGAATTCACAGGATTTTCCTCCCACGTGGCGCTAGATTCGTTAACACTAAGACGAGAATTGCTCACGCGGAATCGGGCGTAGAGGAGCCAACGAATGACGCTGAAGTCCGTTGAAACCCTCCTTGATGTTTTGCAATTCGCCGACAGCAACCATACGGCGGTGATCGTGCCCGAGTTGGGAATCCGCGTGAGCTACGAGTCGCTCCGGCAGCAGGTATTGGCCATGGCGAATGCTCTGGCTTCGGTGGGAATTCGACGAGGTGACGCCGTAGCGATCGCACTGCCCAACGGACTGCCGGCGATAGTAAGTTTTTTGGCGGCCACGATTGCGGGAAAAGCGGCTCCTTTGAATCTTTCGTATCCGTATGAGGAGTTTCTTTTTTTTCTGAATGACACGAACGCTCGCATTTTACTCTGTCCGCCGGCGGGCGCGGAATTCGCGCGAAGCGCAGCATCCGATCGCAAAGTCCCGGTGTTCCCGGTGGGAATGAGTGAGGACGGGAATGTCTGGCTTGCAGGCAATCCTACCGGCGCTACCGCGAAAGAGCCAACGCCTGACGACGTTGCCCTGGTGCTGCACACCAGCGGGAGCACCGGACGGCCCAAGCGCGTGCCCCTGCGGCATTTCAACCTCGCGGTTTCTTCGGCGAATATTGCGAACTCTTACGCTCTCTCGCAAGCGGACGTTTCGTTGTGCATCATGCCGCTGTTTCATGTTCACGGATTGATGGCCTCGTTGATGGCGACATTGCTCTCGGGAGGCACGGTAGTTGTTCCTACAAGATTTAATGCGCTCGCCTTCTGGCGGACGGTGCGAGAGCATCGGGTGACCTGGTACTCGGGAGTCCCGACGATGCATCAGCTTCTGCTCGCACGGGCCCACCAAAAACCTGAAGAGGCCGCGACGCTGCGCTTCATCCGTTCGTGTAGCGCGCCTCTTTCGGCAAGCCTCATTCACAAGATCGAGACATTGTTCGGCGTGCCTTTCGTCGAAGCGTACGGAATGACGGAAGCCAGCCACCAGATGACATCGAATCCTCTGCCGCCACGGCATCGCAAGGCGGGGTCGGTGGGAGTCGGAACAGGATTACGCATCAGCATCATGGACAGGGAGGGCAACCATCTCGCGACGAACCAGCGAGGCGAAGTGGCGATTCAGGGAGCCAACGTATTTCGCGGATATGAAAATAATCCTGAAGCAAATACACGGGCGTTTACGGACGGATGGTTTCGTACCGGCGACGAAGGAATGCTCGACGAAGATTGTTATCTACATTTGACGGGCAGGATCAAGGACATCATCATTCGCGGGGGCGAGAATATCGCGCCACATGAAGTGGACGAAGTGCTGTTGCAAAATCCTGCGGTGGCGGCGGCGGTGACCTTCGGCTACGTTCATCCGACGCTGGGCGAAGAGGTGGCTGCGGCGGTGGTATTGCAGGAGTCACATCAAGCGAGTGAAACGGAACTGATCAAATACTGCCGCGAACATTTGGCCGAATATAAATGCCCGAAGAAAATTTATCTGGTGAAGAATATACCCACCACCTCGACGGGGAAAATCCGCCGGCGTGCGGTGGCGGCTACGCTTGTGAATGATGGATTGGGCGAATCCTAATCGCGGTACAAATGAATTAAGTTGCCGCGTCCTATCGCAATTCCTTAACTTTTTTCCTGACCGCCGCGAGAAGCGGGGACGGCAGTTCGGCATAGCCTTCCTGCGTGGCAAATCGCTGGCCATCCGTGTATATCCAATCCAAGAGATCGGCTAGTGCCGTTGCTCGCGCGGGATCGGACGATTGAGTGCGGAGGTAAATCCACGTGAAACTGGTGATGGGATAGGAATCCGCTCCAGGTATGTTGGTTAGAGACGCAGAGAAATTATTCCAGCGGGGCGCTTCTGCCGCCTGGCATGCCGCTGCAATGGTATCGGCTGAAGCTCGAACAAATTTTCCGGACGGGCTCAGCACGGCAGCCTGAGAAATATTCCCTTTTACGGCGTACTGATATTCAACATAGCCGATCGAGCCCGGAGTGTTTTTTACCTTGTCGGCCATATCGGAGCTGCGTTCCGCAGCATCGCCAACGGGCCATTTGGGTGAAGCGGTGGTCCCAATCTGGGCGCGAAATTTAGAGCTGGCCTTGGAAAGAAAATCTGTGAGGACATAGTTGGAACCCTTTCCACCGGGACGGTTGATCACGTGAATGGGGAGGCTGGGCAGAGTGATTTCGGGATTCAGCTTCGCGATTTGTGGCGCGTTCCACATTTTTATTTCGCCAAGGAAAATCTCGGCCATTACCTCTCCGGAAAGCCGAAGCTCCTGATGGACGTCGGAGAGGTTGTAGATGGGAACGATTCCAATCAATACGACCGGCAGCTCAACCAAGCTGCCCTCTTTCCGTTCCTTTTCGGTGAGCTGAGCTTCCCCGGCGGCAAAATCGCCTGAGCCGTGAGAAATCGTCTTGATACCCTCGCCGGTGCCGACGGTGAGGTATCGCATCTGGATGTTGGGCTTGCGATTACCGTACTCCTGCGTCCATCGGTTGTAGAGAGGCGCGGGTACGCTGGAACCCGAACCGACGAGAACGACTGTGCTTTGAGCTCTTGCGGGAGTTGCACGTGACAGGAAGGCAAGAAAGAACACGAGGCAGATCTGTGAGATTCGATGAAGCCTAGACCGGTGTCGCTTAGTGTGGGAGGCCGAAAAGCTAGCATGTGCTTTCATTGTGATCTCCAGACTTGAAACGCACGTGGCCTGTACGCTGCCGAATACTAGGACTAGCTTCTGAGCTAAATTATCGCCGGTATTAAGTAAAAGCTCGCTTCCTGCTCCCTCTTGGTTAATGCCCATTAGGAACATCGCACCGTGGCATCATGCCGGGCGTGAGTGGGAGTCGGAAGCAGCCGTTGCGTTTGCTATTGAACCAGAGGAGTAGCCGCACCAATGTCGCGCCGTCGCTGAGATCCCCTATAAGCACTTTCCTGTATTGTTCTTGATCGCGCCGCATTCGCATAATTACTGCGAGCCTGTGTCCAGAAGGCTGGCTCCCTTCGGCAAAACCATTCATTCGTCATGTATCGGATAGGGGCAAGCGAGAAATGAAATACGTTTGCGTTCATGGTCATTTTTATCAACCGCCGCGGGAGAACCCGTCGCTCGAAGCGATTGAATTACAGGATTCCGCTTATCCCTATCACGACTGGAACGAGCGGGTGACCGCCGAATGTTACGCGCCGAACGCAATTTCGCGGCTGCTTGATGATCAGCAGAGAATTGTAAAGCTCGTCAACAATTACTCGCAGATGAGCTTCAACTTTGGGCCCACTTTGCTGCTCTGGATGGAACAAAACGCGCCGACGCTTCTGGAATCGATCCGCGAAGCCGACAAACAGAGCCAGCAGCAGTTTGGCGGACACGGCTCCGCAATGGCCCAGGTGTACAACCACATGATTTTGCCTCTCGCTCACCCGCACGATAAAGAGACGCAGGTGATCTGGGGCATTCGCGATTTCATCGCGCGTTTTGGGCGTCAGCCGGAAGGCATGTGGCTGCCTGAGACGGCAGTGGACGTTCCCTCTCTCGAAGCTCTTGCCGCGCAGGGTGTCCGATTCACCATTCTCGCTCCGAGACAAGCGAAGCGTGTGCGCAGGTTTGGCAGCCGCAATTGGAAAAACGTGTCGGGCGACAGGATCGATCCGAGTAGGGCGTATCAGGTAAGGCTGCCATCGAAGAAAACGATCGTGGTGTTTTTCTATGATGGGCCGATTTCGCAGGCGGTAGCGTTCGAAGGACTACTTAGCGACGGAAAACGATTTGCCGATCGGTTGCTGAGCGGTTTCTCAGACCAGCGAACGTGGCCGCAGCTCTCTCATATTGCAACCGATGGCGAGAGCTACGGACACCATCATCATTTCGGCGAGATGTCCTTGACGTACGCGCTAAGCAGTATTGAGTCGGGCGACGTGGCCAAGCTGACCAACTATGGACAATTTCTCGAGATGTATCCGCCCGATCATTGGGTGGAAATCGTCGAGAACACATCCTGGAGTTGCGTGCATGGCGTCGAGCGCTGGAGGTCCAACTGCGGCTGCAATTCGGGCGGACATCCGGGATGGAACCAGGAGTGGCGAACGCCGTTGCGCAACGCGCTCGATTGGTTGAGGGACACGTTGGCTCCCGTTTTCGAAAAAGAAGCGGCGGCGCTGCTGCGCGATCCGTGGGCTGCCCGCAATGACTACATCGACGTGGTGTTGAACCGGGCCGATGAGAATGTGGCTGGCTTCCTTGGCAAGCATGCGATTCGCGATTTGAATCGCGAGGAGCAAATTCGCGCGTTAAAGATGCTCGAAATGCAGCGCCACGCGATGCTGATGTACACCAGCTGCGGATGGTTCTTCGACGAGCTTTCCGGACTCGAAACGGTTCAAGTGGTGCACTACGCGGGAAGAGCGATTCAACTTGCACGCGAAACGACCAGGAACGAGCAACTGGAAGCGCAATTCTGTGAAAAGCTCCGTGAAGCAAAGAGCAACCTGCGTGAGTACGGAAACGGCGAGGAAATTTACAAGAAGTGGGTGGCGCCGGCGATCGTGACTGCGGACAAAGTGATGGGGCACTACGCAATCAGTTCGCTCTTTGAGCCGTATGGTGACAAGACCAAGATCTATTGCTACACGGTCGAACGAGAGCAGTACGGCGTCGAAACCGAGGGACGCGTTCGTCTCGCCGTGGGCCGAGGCCGCGTACGTTCTGATATCACCAAAGAAGAAACTACGCTCAGCTTTGCGGTTTTGCATCTTGGCGATCACAATTTCACGGGCGGCGTGCGCGAGTTTCGCGATGAGAATCGGTTTCAGGAACTGCGCGAAAAACTACACGAGGCGTTTGGACGAGCGGATACAGCGTCTGTGATTCGCATTTTGGACGAGCAGTTTCATGAGAACACTTTCTCGCTCCGCTCGCTATTTAGAGACGAGCAGCGACGCATCGTTGATTTTATTCTTAAAGACAGTTTGGGCGCTCTGTCCGGTTCATTCCGCACCATGTATGAGCATCAAGCTCCGCTTATGCGTTTCCTCAACTCGCTGTCCGTTCCCGTGCCTCCTGCCTTCATCTCGCTGGCGGGCGTTGCCCTCAACAACCAGCTGAAACAAGCTTTGGATCGGCCAGACGTTGACGCGGCGGCTGTAAAGGCGCTTCTGCGCGAGGCGGAGTTGAATAAGGTCACCCTGGATGACACCACGCTCGAATTTACAATTCGAAAGCGGATGGAGGAGCAGGCTTCGGCTTTTGGGAAGAATCCGGATGACTTCGAAACGCTGAAACGGCTGCATGCGACTACTCGACGTCGCGACCGAACTTCCATTTCAAGTTCAATTGTGGACATCACAAAACCTGTGCTTCGCACCGCTGATGCAGATTCCAACGAACCACAACGGAACCGGGCCGAGCAATGAAGATTGGGCTCGCGAGCTGACTGCGGTGCGCGAAAAGCTGCATATCCAGGGACCGCATTAATGCCTGCACGGGCACCGCTGGCAACCTACCGGCTGCAGTTCAATTCGAACTTCCGATTCCGTGACGCGATTTCAATTCTTGACTACCTGCGCGAGCTTGGCATTTCGCATATCTACGCGTCACCAGTTCTCGCAAGCCGCAGCGGCAGTGGTCATGGATATGACGTCACGGATCCAACCAAGATCGATCTTGACCAAGGGGGCGAAGAAGAATTCGCCGCGCTTCAGGCCGCATTGGAAGAACGCGGGATGGGGCTTGTGCTGGATCTCGTGCCGAATCATATGGCTGCCAGCAAAGAAAATCGATGGTGGATGGACGTGCTGGAGTTTGGGCCGGATTCGCCGTTCGCTTCCTATTTCGATATCGACTGGAAGCCGCCCTCGCGCACGCTGGAAAATAAGTTGCTGCTTCCGTTTCTTGGACGACCGTTTGGTGAGGTCCTGAATGACGGAGAGCTGCATCTTGACTGGCAAGGCGGCCGATTCGTCCTGCAGTATGGCGAGCAGCTATTTCCGATCGCGCCGAGTTCCTACGCGCAGATTTTGAACTCCGCCGATGAACGGAAAGAGCGCCTTGCTTGAGAGCGATTCGCCGAGTGCTCAGGAATGGCGGGGCGTGCTTGCGGTGGCGCAATCGATCGCTGGCGGCAATGGAACGTTAGCTGCTGCGGATCGGCGGGCGAAGTTTGAGGGCATGTGCGACCGGCTTCATCAGTTGTTGATCGCATCTCCGGAAGTCTACGCTCACGTCGAAAGGACGCTCGAGGTTCTCAACGGCAGACCCGGCACTCCGGGGAGTTTCAACGAACTCGAACATATTCTTGCCGGGCAGCACTATCGACTGGCATTCTGGCAAACCGCAAGCGACGCCATCAATTACCGCCGCTTTTTCTCGATCACCGATTTGGTCGGCGTGCGAGTGGACGATCCCGCTGTTTTTGACGCCACTCACGAAAAGGCAATACGCATCGGGCTTAGCAAGAGCTGCAGCGGATTTCGAATCGATCACATTGACGGACTGCGCGAACCTGCGCGGTATCTGAAACGTCTGCGCGAGCGACTCTCCTCGCAGCGTCCGGAACACGACGATTCGTATCTGGTTGTCGAGAAAATTCTCGAGCGAGACGAGTGGCTGCCGGACGACTGGCCGGTGGACGGCACGACCGGCTATGACTATCTGAATTTTGCAAATCGGCTCCTGGTCGACGAGCGGCAGGCGGGCGCGCTTGAAGAGATCTATTCAAAGTGGATCAGCCTAGCCGTTGAATTCGAGGATCTGCTCTACGACAAGAAAAAGCTCGTCATGCGCACTCTGCTGGGAGTGGAAATGCGCGCGCTGAGCAGAGTGTTGGCTGAATTGGCTCGCGATGATCGCTACGCGCGGGAATTGCATCCCGCCGAACTGGCAGAATCCTTAATCGAAGTCACAGCGTGCCTTCCTGCGTATCGCACGTACATCCAGTCGATCGAGGTTCCGGAGGCAGCTCGAAAGATAATCGGCGACTCCATCGAGCTTGCCCGTGCCCGGCGGTCTACACTTCCTGCGGAATATTTCAATTTTGTTTCGGACGTGCTGCTGCTTGCAGCGGCGGAACACATTCGCCCTGAGCAGCGGGAAGCGCGGCTTGCGTTCGTGACTCGCTGGCAGCAATTCACCGGCTCGATCATGGCGAAGGGCATGGAAGACACTGCGCTGTACATCTACTTTCCGCTGGCGTCATTGAATGAGGTTGGAGGCGATCCCAGGCTCTCGCTGGCCGATCCTTCCGCATTCCATGACCTGATTGCGACGCGGCAGAAGAATTGGCCTAACAGCATGAACGCGACGACAACGCACGATACGAAACGGTCGGAGGATACGCGCGCGAGGATCGCGGTTTTGTCCGAGATTCCCGAAAAATGGGAGGCCGCCCTTCGCTGCTGGTCACTCGGCAACGACAAATTTGTCCATAAAGCGAATGCGGAGGCGGTGCCCGATCGAAATGAGGAATATCTCTTCTACCAAACGCTTGTTGGCGTTTGGCCGCTTCACGAGAGCGAATGGACCACGTTTGTGCCGCGCCTTCAGGACTATATGATCAAGGCGACGCGCGAGGCCAAGGTGCATACACGCTGGACGACGCCGAATGAGGCACATGAATCAGCGTTGCGCGCTTTTGTGACAGGCGTACTCGATAGGAAAGGCAACGCCGAATTTTTTTCGAAGTTCGATCAATTTCAGCATTTCACAGCTTTGTATGGGATGTTGAATGGACTCGGCCAAACTCTCTTGAAGGCGACGTGCCCTGGCGTGCCCGATTGCTACCAGGGCGCCGAGCTTTGGGACTTGCGGCTCGTCGATCCGGATAATCGCGGAACGATTGACTTTGAAAAGCGGCGGGAACTGGCTGGCGTCCTGCGCGAGACGTATGAATCGCAGAATAATGAGAACATCGAGAAGATGCTTGCGTCGTGGCAAGACGGGCTCGTGAAAATGCACGTCCTCAAACGCGCTTTGAATGCGCGTACGGCAAACCCCGATTTGTTCCTGGACGGCGAATATCTTCCATTAGAAATTCGCGGGCAGCATAAAGATCGAGTGATCGCCTTTGCTCGCAAAAATGGCAACGAATGGGCGATTTCTGTTTCCCCGCGGTGCGTTGCCTCGGTGCAGGCGCCCGTAGTCGGCGCTGATGAACGGCGTGAATTCTGGAAGCAGACCGAGCTAACACTGCCCAACGGCGCGCCCGCAATGTGGGCGAATGCCCTTGCCGGCAACGCGGCTGCGATATCAATCGCGGCGGGTAGCTTAAGCCTTGGAGCTGCGTTCGAAGGTTTTCCGTTGGCCTTGCTGCAGCCAGCTTGAGACATCGAGTTTCTGAGCTGCGCTCTAAATTTTGACGCAGATCGCTGCGTCTCAGCATTCAGCAGCGGTGCTTTGGGCGGTTTGGCGCGTATGTTAACATCAGCAGTTTGGCGAGCCGCTCTTTGCCACGCTGAATATCAGAATGCCATCCACGACGATGAAGGCTCTACGAAAGATGCGCCCGCAACGGGGCGCGCAGCTTGAATCCGTTGGCGTTCCCACAATTGGACCCACTGACGTGCTCGTGCGGGTGCGCGCCGCTTCGATTTGCGGCACGGACCTGCACATTTACGGCTGGGACCGTTGGTCGGCGTCGCGAATTCATCCGCCACTCACTTTTGGCCACGAATTCTGCGGCGTTGTCGAAAAAGTTGGCGACGAAGTTACGACGATTCGCGGCGGTGACTTCGTGACTGCGGAGATGCACGTGAATTGCGGGCATTGCCGGCCGTGCCGGATGGGCCAGCCGCACGTTTGCCAGAACGTGAAAATTCTTGGAATCGACGCAGATGGATGCTTCGCGGAGTTCGTGCGGATTCCGGCGCGCAATGTGTGGAAAGTGGATCCTGCGATTCCCGAGCACTACGCCGCGATTATGGACCCGCTCGGTAACGCGGTGCATACCGTGCTGGCCGGAGAAATTGCGGGGCTGAATGTGTTGGTGACCGGGGCGGGACCAATCGGATTGATGGCGATCGCGGTGGCGCGGGCAGCCGGATGCGCCACGCTGTTTGCAACGGAAGTGAATGCGCACCGGCGCGAACTGGCAAAGAAAATGGGTGCTGATGAGGCACTCGATCCTTCGCAGGGTGACGTGGTAAAGCACGTGCTCGATGCGACGGACGGGGCTGGTGTTGACGTGATGCTCGAAATGAGCGGCCATCCCGATGCGATTCACAAGGGATTTCAAATGCTGCGGCCGGGCGGACGCGCATCGTTACTTGGAATACCGAAAGATCCGGTGACGCTGGACCTTGTTAACGACGTGATTTTCAAAGGCGCCACGGTGCAGGGGATTTACGGGCGGCGGATGTTTGAAACCTGGGTGCAGATGACGGAATTGCTGAAGCACGGGCGGCTGAACCTGGAGCCGCTGTTCAAAGAGCGTATGCCGCTCGAGAAATTCGACGACGCGTTTTCGCTTCTGGAATCCGGCCAGGCCGGGAAGATCCTTTTCTATCCGAACGGTTCAGCGAAGTAACGCGCTCCTACTGCAACAAATATATCTGGGAGGAATCATGGCGACAACTGCTACACGCCCGCAGCTCCAATATCTTCACGATGCGCTCGAAGAACTGAAGACGAAGAATCAATATTTTCATTTGCGGGTGCTGGAGGGCGAGCAGAAACCGGTCGCGACCTTCGACGGGAAAGAGGTGATTAACCTCAGCTCGAATAATTATCTGGGGCTGACGACGCATCCGAAGCTTCGCCGCGCCGCGATTGACGCCATCCGCAAGTACGGCGTCGGCTCGGGCGCGGTGCGGACGATTACGGGCACGATGAAGATTCACATGGAACTCGAAGAGCAGATCGCGCGATTCAAGAAGGTGGAGGCGTGCGTCGTGTTTCAGTCGGGATTCGCGGCGAATGCGGGAACGGTGTCTGCGATTCTGGGCAAAGAGGATCTGATCATTTCCGACGAGCTGAATCACGCGTCGATTATCGATGGCTGCCGGCTGTCCCGCGCGACGATTAAGGTTTTTAAACACAAGGATGTTGCCGATTGCGAGCGTGTGCTGAAAGAAACGGAGAATTGGCCGGGGAAGAAGCTGCTGATCACTGACGGCGTGTTCTCGATGGAAGGAGATATCGCCGATTTGCCGGCGCTGTGCGATCTGGCGGAACGGTACAACTGCATCATGATGGTGGACGATGCGCACGCTTCGGGCGTGCTCGGAAGCCGCGGGCGCGGAACGATCGATCATTGCGGCGTTCACGGGCGCGTGGATATTCAAGTGGGGACATTGAGCAAGGCGATCGGATCGATTGGCGGGTATGTGTGCGGGTCGAAGGATTTGATCGAATTTCTGTATCACCGAGCACGGCCGTTCCTATTTTCGACGTCACATCCGCCGTCAGTAACCGCAACTTGCCAGGCTGCGTTCGAACTGCTCGATTCCGAAGCCGGCGAAAAGTTGATCAAGAAGCTCTGGGCCAACACAAAGTTCTTCAAGAACAAGCTGAAGAAACTCGGATTCAAGACAGGCGACAGCGAAACTCCTATCACGCCGATTCTGGTGGGTGATGCTGGGAAGGCGTTCGAATTTTCGCGCGAACTATTTTCGGAAGGTGTGCTGGCGATGGCGATCGGTTTCCCGACCGTTCCTGAAGGCAAAGCGCGACTGCGCACAATCGTGACGGCCACTCACAAGCGCGCCGATTTGGAGCGAGCAGCCGAAATCATCGGACGCGTCGGCAAGAAAATCGGCGTGGTGTAGTTGCGGATCAGGCCGCAGCGGGCACGAATTGCGGCCGCATGTACCGGTAGAGCGTTAGAACCAGCGCGCCCAGGCCCCAAACGACGACAACCGCCGCTACAAGCGCTCCCAAGTAGGGAATCAAGCGCAATACGCGGATGATGGCGAGGCCCAGAGCGAGTCTTCCAAGAGTGGGCCCAAACCCGACTCCCGCCCCCAGAATCCTCTCACCCAGCCAGGCCCCCACGAACACCTGCGTCGAGTACAGGGCGATCACATACAGAAACAGGGCCGTAATCCCCACCGGAATTCCTACAATGGTGATGCACACGAGGATGGCCGCTACAGGC
>CAVRFZ010000010.1:0-54125 GCA_963720655.1 uncultured Acidobacteriota bacterium
GATAAGAGGAGTGGCTGTTGAAAAAGTCGGTTTTTCTGAAAAAAGTCGAAAATCGGGTGATAGAAAATGTCTCGAAGACTGGGGAAAATCGTTTGTAGAGCTTCCTGACGCGAAGCAATTTCTGCGAATTCGTGGCGAGCGAGTTTTTCAACAGCCACAGGATTTCCCAACATCTATCCAGATCGTACGCCCCGTTGTTATGTAGATGCACAGTTTTCTGACGCTCTTACGAGCAACATGGGTGTTCCCGCCTTGTAGAAAAGGCGGTAAGATGCGCGGTCGAACCTGGTCAAATACCTGTGACATATTTTAGCCAGCTGCCTTTTTGGAAGCGTGCCGTCTTCACAAACGCCATCGCCGCAATCGGCGTCTATGTAGGCTTTGCATCTTCAGGAGTCAAACTACCGACGATTCTTCAGTCTCGCATTGCTGTATTCACGTTCGCCTTCTTAAATTTCATGTTCCTCGTCGTTGCACCGCGCATCAACGCCCCCAAAAATGCTGGCGAAGCGGCACTAAACCCTTGGCGCGTGTTCTATCAAGTCGTATCAGAGCGACCGTTCATCACCATACTACTTGTTCTCCAGCTATGGGCCGTCGCGCGAGCCGCTGCTGCGACCGTTGTATTCATGCAAACATCCGGGAGTGAATACGACCTTAGCTTACCAAACGCTCAATTGATCAGCTTTCGTTTAGTGGGAGCTTCGGTGCTGATGGCAGGGGTCACTTTTTTTTGGTTGCTAGCTACTGTCGGTCTTTGGCGCAGTCGTCCATGGGCGTGGTGGTTGGCTCTGGTTCTCAACGGGCTAGCCGCTGCAGTGACTGTCGCCCTGCAACTCATTAAGCGCAATGAGTTCTTACTCGACCCACTGGCAATCACAGCAGTTGTGCTATTGCTTCTCCGGCCTGTACGAATTCAGTTTCGCAGACACGAGCCGGCAGTCGAAGGCGCTGATTGAGACGCGCTTGCCATATAACTGTTGCGAACAGGGATTATCACTAGCTATCTCACGTTGAGATTGGTGGTGGGAAGCGGATTTCTCAACATCTATCGCAATGAGCCAGGAACTTAGTTCGGTTTTCTCCTTGAGGTTCTGAGTTTGTCAAATATCCAGCCTATGAGGTATCCAACTGTGGCATAGAGCAAGGCATTGAGAGAGCCAAAGATGAGACCGAGCTCCAGCAGTTTCGCTTTGCTCGGGCGAACTTGGGCTAGGTTTACGCACCCCGGACAGCTTAGGAGGAGCAATCGAAGACGCAACTCGGAGCCGGGCGGTACGAATCCGGTATAGGAGTCCAGCGCGAGCAAGAAGCCAACCGCCGCAAAGACGACCGCACAGTATTTCGCCGTCGCTCTCTTTGTTCCACCCAACGAATTCTCCGGCCCGCACTCGGTGACCCTTAGAAGGAAACTGATGCCCTGTCCCAAGGCATGCTTTGTGTTCGTATATCACCAGGCCTTCTCAGAGTCCAGTCATGACCATTATTAATATCCCCGGCCTGGCGGTTAATGCAGAAGCTAGAAGGTTGAGATCAGAAACGCCAGATAGGTGTTGCGAACAGGGGTGGCTGTTGAAAAAGTCGGTTTTTCTGAAAAGAGTCGAGAATCGGGTGATAGAAAATGTCCAGGAGACTGAGAAAAATCGTTTATAGAGCTCCCTGACGCGATCCGATTTTTGCGATTTCCGAGTGAGCGAGTTTTTCAACAGCCACAGGGATTATCACCACCTATCTCAGACTGAGAAAAACGGTCATAGCGCGAAAATTTGCTCACGGCTGTTTCGTTATGGAAATTTCTGCGAAGGCTAGCCCCGATTCGAATCTCACAGCTTGTCAAAGAGCTTCGCGAATTGCTTGTGGGCAGCGTCAATCTTGGCATGCAAACCCAGCTGCCTGTACGTATCGACGCGTATCATGATGTGGAACAGCCAAAGGGTTGCATAGACAACGGCATCAAAGACGAGTTTCGAATCCTTGGCTGGCGAAGCGTTGTAAGGCACTCCCGTTTCTGGGAATGTTTCGTCAAGGGCCATCGCCGTGACGTGAACGTAATCCGATGCAAAACTGTAAAAAAGCTCGTAGAGCATTAGCGAATCATCATCGGGTGCAACTAGCTCGGGTATCAAAACATCCTTTTCCTCGGCCAACTGTTTCAGGTTGCTAGGCTTATTCGACCAGAAGCGGAACGAAACGTATTTATCAGCGAACTGCTGATAAACGTTCTCGACGAACTTGACGGCGTCGGCGGCTACGGGACTTCCGGGCCGATACTTGGCGAACGTTTTGGCAGCGTATTCTTTTCTCTTAGCCACAAAGTATGCGAATTCCTCAGAACGCTTTACCTGATCTTGATTTGTGATCCAGCGTAAGGTTATGTACATCTCCAAGATAATTCGGCTCAGCGCGACCGCTTCTGCGCCGTACCCGGCCCGGCACAGAACGAGCACGGCTTCATGTACTTGGAAAGCTTTCGTCAGATGAGAAAAAGGAATGAAACTGCTAGGGACGCCTGCGACGTAAATTTCTTCAACTGCGAGCGCTTCCCTGAGTTTATGCGCAGCTACGGCCGCCGTTTCAATCCAGACCTTGAGTTCAGAATCTGTGGGCTTGATCACGCTATGAATCATAGCGTCGGCATCCAAGACAACACAAATCCTGCCCTCGCTCAACGGGAACCTGTCAAGGAAGCGTCTCGTCTTGAGATAGGTGGTGATAATCCCTGTGGCTGTTGAAAAACTCGCTCACTCGGAGTTTGTAAAAATTGGATCGCGTCAGGAAGCTCTGCAAACGATTTTCCCCAGTCTCCTGGACATTTTCTATCACCCGATTTTTGACTTTTTTCAGGAAAACCGACTTTTTCAACAGCCACCCCTGTTCTCGACAGTTATCTGGCTCTCGGATAGAATCCCGTTCATCAATGTAAAGCTGGGAGAATTAGATGTCACTGAACGTCAGCGGAGGATTTTTCGGAAGTCTACTGCCGTGATCTTTGCGCTCAGGAGAAGTCTGCGCCGATGAGTCCCCATAGGATCGTTCTGGTCGGTGTGCTCTCCGTCATTCTTCTTCCCAACCCGCCTCGTGTCGAGGCTCAAGAAAAGTACGTTGATTTCGCAACCCTTGCATCAAATACAGCTGCCGCAATCGACGAGTACGATAAGAATACTCACCAGAAATCAAAAGTCCGCGTGTTCGATTTCGATGGAGAAAAGTTCCCCAAGACTGCGTTGGGCCACGAACTTTCTCAGCAATTTGCCGAATTGCTAGGGAGGCAAGCGCAGCATTTCGCAGCGTTAACTCCGGAGCAGTTCTATAAGAAGATCGACAGGCCAAGCATTCCTTCCGAAGCATTCACGAGTGCGCTTGCTCTGCGTTGTTACACATCGGAGCTAGGAGACGTGATGCTTGTAGAAGGAGAGATGCAATCCTCTTCCGACGGTATCCTTCTTACGGTTACGGTGTGGTCCGCTAAGAAGAAAGAGACAATCTTCAGTAACGTCGCGCTGGTTCCCATGACCCCCGCACTCGAGGAAGTCGCTAAGCGACCTGCGCCCCTGGTCACCTCGCTCGACTCGCTGACTGGCAAAGAAAATGTGTGGATGAATCCTCAGCATTCTGCGTTGCCGGATGATCAAGTGGAACATTTGGGCAAAGAAAAAATTGATGCGGGCTATCTTCCGCCTAAATGCATTCGTTGCCCTTACCCATTGTTCAGCAAGAACGCGGCCGATGGAAAAGTGCAAGGAACCGTCCTCTTGCAGGCGCAGATACTAGCCAACGGGTCGCTTACTAAGCTATCTGTGGTTCAAGGCGTAGTGTGTGGCTTGACCGACCAAGCGATAGCGGCGGTCGCTCATTGGACGTTTAAGCCCGCCACGCGACCCGACGGTATGCCCATCGCAGTCATAACCCCGATCGAAGTGAGCTTTCGGCTTTACTAAGCATTCCGTCTCTCACGGATGGTGCAGAACAGCCCTGCGCAAAAAACGAGTCCCCGACGCTCTAATGCGATAGGTGTTGAGAAATCCCCTTCGCACTAGCAATCTCAAAACGAGATAGGTAGTGATAATCCCTGTTCGCGACAGTTATCCATCACAGCCTTGCCCGCCACGGTATCCGAGCCTATATTCGGTCCATGGTTTGCCGATCGTCGATACGGATCGTGGTTCTCGGGGGAGTATCTGCTCTCCTGCTTGCTCAAGCGATTCGCGCTCAATCGCAGCAGGAAAAACCCCAGAGGAACCTTCCTACTTCTGTCTCTACTGATGAACTCAACGAACTGACCGGAAAGAAGGTGTATCCCAAAATCATTATTGACGATGTGAAATTCGAAGGTCCGGCGCGTTTGCCAGATTCAGGACAGGAACAGGCGATTATTACTGAGCTAAAGCACCACGAATTCGACGCCGGTTTAGACTGGCTGAGTGAAATCTTGGAGGTGCCGATCCGGGGTGCCTGGCAAGACCATGGATTCTTCAAAGCAAACGCTACCGGACAGACCGAAGTCGTATCCGAAGACTCCGCGTACAAGCATGTCGTGATAAGGATTCATGTTGATGAAGGTCTGCAGTACCGGCTGGGCGATGTGCGGTTTCGCGAGAGCGACCCCGTCCGACCACTAGTCTTTGCGCCAGAAGAGTTGCGGAAGCTAATCCCTGTGCAGGAAGGGGACGTCTTCAACACAACGAAAATCAGAGAAAGCCTTGATGCGATAAAGAAGCTTTACGGCTCCCATGGGTACATCAATTGTGTAGCGACGCCCGTAACAGATGCAGACGATGCTACTCAGCGCGTCTCGCTGATCATGGAACTCGACGAAGGCAAGCAGTTCCATGTTCGCAAGATCGAGGTCTTTGGTCTCAAACCCAGCAAGGCGGCGATGCTGATGTCGAGTGTGAAGCCCGGGGACGTTTTCCAATACAGCCTCGTGGAAGCATTCGTAAAAGCGAACCTACCTGGGTTCTTAGACGTGACATCAAGTGAAGTCCTTGATTTGCGCAAAGACCAGAAAGCAGGCACGGTCGACATCGTGGTTGATTTTCGAAGGTTGCCCAAACAATTCTAAGGGACGCTGCCTCAATGCCTTGAAGCCTTGCGGACAACCTATTGGGAGATAAAGCCATACTCAGCTCGGAACCCTCTCAAGGTCATTGCAATACAAGCTCGGAATTCTTCAACCAGACGAACGAACGACCCGGCTTGCAGATCTGCATGGCCCAATCGTGGTCACCATCTTCCACCCGCCAGACCCAGACTCGCCAAGGCTCGGGGCATTGTATTCTCCAAAAAAGAAGGCCACCTAAGCTTCCTTTTCCGGGACTACCGCCCGGCTTTGAATAGGTCAGGTACCGCGCGTCTGGCGACCATTGTACGAGAGTCGTGTCCTCGGTGCTGAAGAGGTTCGCTCGAGTGCCGGTTTTTGGATCCAGCAACACGTAATGTTTCCCGTCACTAAATCCAATCCATTTTCCATCGGGTGACCAACTCGCGGCATGTCCGTATCCGAGGTCACGAAGCGTCTTCGTCACGGTGTTATAAATTCTGAGCGCCCCGTCTTTGGAATATACGAGTTCCTTTTGATCTGGAGAAAAGCAATGGTGCGGATACCGATCTTCCACCTCAGTCTGTTCCATTTCAGGTTCTTCCTGAGTGAGCCAGATCCCGCCACCTGGAGAGTACCGTTTTTCACGATACAAACATGACTCCGAACTACGCTCTAGAAGTTCTCGATTTTCCGACACTCTGGCCGTCGTAAAGGTGCGGTCTGCAAACGAAACAACATGAACTTCCTCTTTTCCGGCACCCCACAAGTCCACCAGTGAATACCCTAAGAGGTGCTGTTGCTCGGACAATTCTTGGCGGACAGAGCGATTTATTTGCTTCGCGTCCGGAACAAAGAGGCCCATAAGAGCAAATATGACGATTGATTTATGGCTGGACACGTAACGCATCGTACCACATTGTGCAGCCGAGGTTGCCGGGCGGCTTGCGGTAGATGTTGAGAAATCCGCTTCGCACCAGCTATCTCAAGCTGAGATTGACCGTTCCGTGCAAGCCGAGTTCTCTCGCTAATTTCGGAATTGTGGCGCATGCTGCTTCAGGAGGCACTCTTCCGTGCAAGACACAGCCAGCAGAATCCTTCTCGACCGAATGGACCAAGCCTTCGTTGATTATTCTCAGCAAGCCGAGCGCCTGAGCGCGCTTCTAGCCAAGCCCATGGGCGCGTCCAGTTGGACGCTCTATCACGATCTTCAAATGCAGCGCACGGCGGAAACCACCGCCTATGAGCGGTATCGCAAACTTCAAGAAGAACTTTTCGCGCGCATCGCGCCGGTTGTGCCGCTCCGCCCTGAATCCAGCGTCGCCTGACGATCCGGCAAGAGCCATCATTCGAGGAATTAGCTCGCGCTGTAAACCCTCGACCTATGGACATCACCTGTCCGGTGAGTTGGATAGTCGGAAATTAGCTTTTGCAGATGGGCTGAGGCAGGTTGGTCCGGATAGATGTTGCGAAATCCGCTTCGCACCACGTATCTCAAGGTGAGATAGGGAGTGATAAGCCCTGTTCTCGGCATGTATCCGGAGGATAAGCTTTCGATTTGATTAAGCGTTGGCAATGCAGCTCCGGCGGGCCTATACTCGGCCCGCTTATGGCTTCATGGAAGCTGTGGCTTCGACGAGGAATTGCTGTAGTCGTTTTCGCGGCGACAGTTGTGGCGGCTTTATGTGCGGCTGGTCTCGTGCCCTATTTTCTCGCCGCTCGGCTGACGAGCATTGCCTTCCTGGCAGCTTGTTCAATCCTGTCGTTTGCTGTAATTGCGTGGCTCGGTACCCGTATCTGCTCGATGGTCTGGCGCACGTTGCGGCCGGCAAGATTTGCTACGATTTCTAGCGGTCTTCTGACGACGCTTTTTGTGGTTGCGCTTTACCTACTAATTCTTCGGCCCACGCCATTACAGCTCGCGGAAACCCGTCCCTTTGAAAATACACATTACTGGCAGCTTTCCACGGGTTCTCGAATTGCATACAGTGAGTACGATCCTCCTGCGGGCGCGTCGATGAAACCAGAGCCAATCGTCTTCCTTCACGGAGGCCCTGGGCTGCGCCAAGCTCAATTTGATCAGGAATTTTATGGCGGGTTTGCGGCGGACGGGTTTCGCGTGGTTCTTTACGATCAAGCGGGAAGCGGCCTTTCGGGCTTTTTGCCTCGGGTGCGAGACTATACGATTCGGCGCGCCGTGCAAGATCTGGAGGCCATACGGCAGGAGCTTGGTGCCGCCCGAATGATTCTGATCGGTCATTCCTGGGGCTCCACGCTGGCGGCCAGTTACCTAGCGAAATATCCCGAGCACGTAGCCAAGGTTGTATTCTACTCACCGGCCACAATCTGGAATCTGCCTCGGGACTCGATGGACTTTGGCCGAACAGACGGAGGACACCAAGGCATTCCGCCACCCCGGCTCCTCGCCGCAGCGCTTCTTCAACTTCGGAACCCTGATGTGGCCGAGAAGCTTGTGCCTCAGCGTGAGGCCGAAGAGTTGTTCGCACCGACGATGGCTCCCATGGTGGGCGGACTTGTTTGTAAAGGCGATTCCGCCAAACTGCCACCGATGATGGCCGAACTGAAGATGCTGCGAGACAATCCCGGTTTTAATCCCTTCGTATTACAAGGGCTGTTCTTTCAGACTGAGAATCCGGAAAACGATCCTCATGATGCTTTACGCAAGGTCGCGACGCCTGCGATTCTTCTGTATGGCGAGTGTAACTATCTTTCCTGGGGCGGCGCAGTCGACTATCGCAAGACGCTGCCAAACCTCAAGATCTTTTACATTCCGCAGGCAGGACACTATATCCAGTTTGAACAGCCCCAATTGATGAGGCGCGTGATTCTTGCTTTCCTGTTGGATCAACCTGACGTGATCCCTCCACACAGCAGCGACGTTGATCCCCGCTCCCACCAGCCTTAGCCGGGTAGATTCGGGTGCGTTAAATTACCCCCGGCAGACGAGCTCGAACGATTCGGTCCGGGATTACTGTTGATAAATCCGCTTCGCACCATCTATCTCAAAACGAGATAGGTAGTGATAAACCCTGTGGCTGTTGAAAAACTCGCTCACTCGGAATTTGCAAAAAATGGATCGCGTCAGGAAGCTCTACAAACGATTTTCCCCAGTCTGCTGGACATTTTCTATCACCCGATTTTCGACTTTTTTGAGAAAAACGGAGTTTTTCAACAGCCACCCCTGTTCGCAACACCTATCCGGAGTAACGCTCTGGTTCGCGATAACCGCGTGTAAACTGTCTGCGCCGGGACTTCTTCAAAGCGATGCTGTCGTGGCACTATGCCTGAACCCGGGTGGTGTGTCCTCGGAAGCCGGAGAATTGAAATGGCTGTGCGAAAACGTCGGTTTTACATAGTATTCGCGATCTTGCTTTCTGGATGTAGCTCTCACGACAGCCTGGCCGGAGGTACGACTGCTCGCGAAGAACTACTCCGTCTCCAAAGAGAGAGTGGCTTGTCGCTGGCTGATTATTATGGAGGGATCAGCATAGTTTCCTTTATCAGCAAGTCGGTTGTGCGCGGGGAACAGCTTTTGCCGGATGTAAGGGAGGGTCGCGCGGTAGGAGCGATATCTCGCGATGGTAAGCGAATTGCCCTTCAAGTTATTCTGGATAATGAGTTCTATCTCGGCATCATCGGCACAGATGGAACTAAGTTCCAGGAGTATCCCAAGATTCGCTCTCCACTCCAAATGTGCTGGGCCGACGACAACACTAAGTTGGCCCTGGTGCTGGAAGATACGCCCCCCGATACCAGACTCGTCGTGATGAACGTGGATTCTGGAGCAATTCTCGATATCGATCCACGTGCGAAAGTTACATCGCAATGCTTGTCCCCAGACGTGAAGAGAATCACGTATGAGGCTGACAATTCCATCCGGTTATATGAACTTGGTGCAGATAAGTCCACGACTCTTGTACTGGCCAAGGGACAGCAGCCTACATGGTCAGCGGATGGGCAATGGATCGCGTTTCTTGACGCAGGCACCTACTATGCAATTCATCCCTCCGGCGAAGGCAGGAAGGTGCTTTTTCACAGGAGTGGGGCAGCCTCTGGATTGTTTTGGTCCCCCGATTCTCGACTCGTAGCTTACGTTAGTCGGGCAGGGATTTTCGACGGCGTTCTTCCACCCCTTGATGCGGAGCTTTACCAACTGCGAGTTCGGCGACTTAGTGACGACTCCGACGACCGAGTTGCGATTGGTGTAGCGGCCGGTGCGAGCTACCAGTGGGTGAAGAGCAAAGATCTCGTCGATAGATTCAAGTTAACAGCCGTTCCGAACTAGCGGGCCGCCCATCGGATTTCGTTCACTCCAAAGTTTCCGAAAGCTGTTTCGTTTTCTGGTCGCGTCTTGGGCTCCTTCGGAATAGATGTTGAGAAATCCGCTTCCCACCACCTATCTCAGACTGAGGCAGCTGGTAATAATCCCCGCTATTGACAGTTATTCATCCGTCTTGCACGCTCGCTACATCGAAGCCTATATTGGGGCCATGGCTTGCAGCCCAAGAATATGGGTCGCGGTCTTGATCAGCTTTTGTGCGTTCTTCTTCGGGCCGGTGGCTCAGGCTCAATCAGCGCAGGAAGAGAGCCCAAAGTGTTCACCTCCTTGTGTCTCCACGGACGAATTCAGGGAAATGGCGGGGAAGAAGGTCTATCCGAAAATGATCGTTGACAGCGTGAAATTCGATACCCCCGATCACCTGCCGGATTCAAGCGAAGAACCACAGATTATTTCCGAGATCAAGCAGCATATGTTCGACTACGGTCAAGAGGGGCTGGACGAGGTTCTGGAGGTGCGGATACGAAGCGCTTGGCAGGATCGAGGGTTCTTCAAAGTGTTGGCCTGGTCGCGAACACAGGTGGTTTCGTCGGACTCGACGTACGAGCATGTATTAGTAACGATTCACGTCGATCCTGGCGAGCAGTACCGCCTAGGCGGCGTCCGGTTTCGCTCATCCAATTCTGATGACCGTGAGACGCTAGCCTTTCCGCGAGAGGAGTTGCGGAAGCTTCTCCCACTGCAGGAAGGGGATATCTTCGATGTTGCGAAAATCCGAGAAAGCATCGATGGGATGATGAAACTGTACCACTCCCATGGATACGTCAATTTTGTGGCGACACCCGAAACCGAGGCAGACGACGCCACTCAGCACATCTCGCTGCGGATGGAACTCGACGAAGGCAAACAATTTCGAGTTCGGAAGGTCGAGGTAATTGGTCTCAAGCCCAGCGAGGCGGCCATGCTGACGTCGAAGGTGAAGCCAGGAGACTTTTTCCAATATAGCCTCGTGGAAGCATTCGTAAAAGCGAACCTACCTGAGTTCTTAGACGTGACATCGAGTGAAGTCCTCACTATGCGTAAGAACGAGAAAGAAGGCGCGGTCGACATCGTGGTCGATTTTCGCAGGTTGCCCACACGAAGGTAGTTCTAAAGGACCCTTTCTAGCCCCTGCGGATAGATGTTGATAAATCCGCTTCGCACCATCTATCTCACTCTGAGATAGGTAGTGATAATCCCTGCTATCGACATCTATCGATATCCGCGCGATACGCGTAATGGGCCCACCTTCCGATCGCCCCGCCGCATTACCAATTGGCCGACAGGTTGGTCCGTTCACACAGACTGTGACTATTTGTCTAGTAAAATTGACCTCATTGTGACCCATCCCGTCGATTTTCTGCCGCTGCTCGCTGACGCAGGCATTCCTATGATCTTCTTGGCGTTTCCTGCGATGGTATTGCTATTGGTTCCGGTCGTCATAATCGAGGGACTCTTGTGCAAGAAGTGGTTGGGATTGACGACGTGGACGGCAATGAAATCCAATGCAGTGTCGAATGCGGTTTCGACGATAGTTGGTGTTCCGTTTGCGTGGGCAATAATGCTTGCCCTAGAGTTTGGGACTATGGGGCTTGTTGACCGGAGTCCAGCGATCCAAAATTGGAACAGCCCTCTTGCAAATGTGATTTTCTTCTTCTTGAGTTCAGCATGGATTGGCCCACCCGAGGGCAAGAGCCTGTGGCTGGCCGCTATGGTTCCGGCTGCGACCCTCGTTCTGCTGATCCCCTTCTTTTTCGCGTCATATGGCCTGGAGTACCTTGTTTTGAGATTCATGGTAGGCATGCCCGAGGGAGGTCCACCGAACGTGTCCTACCCTCGGGTGCGGACGGCGGTTCGCAATGCCAATCTCATAACCTACGGGACCATGTTCGTTGCAACAACGGTGTGGCTTGTCATTCTGCTAGCAAAACACCATTGACTTAGAGTGGACAGAGATACGCATAACGAACCATCAAACTCGACAGCGATACTGACCAAAGCCCCATCGTCCGGACTGACGGTCCTTGTAGGCTATATTGTCGTTCTATTGTTCCTAGTCTGGATGGCCCGGGCGCACCGCACGGAAATACCGGATGCTGTCGGTCTTGCAATGATCTGCTTCTCGTTCGGATGGGTGTATCTGGCCCTTTGGAAGTTGGACCGCGGACGGCGCAGACTTGGTTGGAACCGCTCAAACATGACGACGCTTCTCACTGGCCGGCGTCCAGACGATCCGGACGAGCTATTCATCTGGCAATGGACGTTACAAGTATGCTTCGCCATCTTGTCGGCCGTTGTTTGCGTGGTGGTTCTTTCGTTTTCCGCATAACTGCTATTGCCAACGACCTTTCAACTACACCTATGTTCGAGAACATTGATAGTTCTAAGCCCGGAAGGCATTGGTTGCTGTTGGGAAGCCTGAAAGCAATTGGCTTGGGAATTGCCTGCTTCCTCCTGGCGTTCTTTCTGTCTCTTCTGATTACGATTCCATGGTCACAGCATTATTGGGCCGGGGAGGCGCAGGCGGAGCTGGGTGGTTTGGCGCTCAGCTTCTATTTCGGAATTGCGTCGGGCATTGCCGCCGCCGTTTACATGCTCAGGCGGATTATGCGAAACAACCAATGAACGCAGATTAGTGTTGATAAATCCGCTTCCCACCATCTATCTCGAAGTGAGACAGACGACGGATTCCGCTCTAAGGCTGTTCTCATCCAATCGGGTCAAACAGGTGTGGGTCGGCGGGCTGACTGCCTTTCGGGGGTTGATTCAATTCGTCAGATTTGTAGGCCTGCAAGTGCTCCTTGAATTCGTCGAACTCTGGCGTAGAGACGATCGCCCCATCACGCGGTGGCAAAATCTTGGAGATTTCTTTCCTCAAGGCAACCAGCCGTTCATCCAACGGTGGATAGGAGCTCAGAACTTTCGACGCGCTATCAGTCGCACCTGCGGCATTGGAACCCCATATCCGTTGAAGAAAGGTTGTGAAACACTTGGGGTCGTAACCCGCTTTATACACGTACTGTATTCCGAAGTAGTCCGCGTCAAGTTCGTCGTCCCGTCTCATCTTTAGTTGGCTCAACGGAACGGTCAGGGGGACTCCACTGGCAGATGAACGGCTAGGAGCTGAAGCGACGGGAATAGTCGCAGCTTGAATCAACTGGGCCTTGGTAGCCAGTGTGGTGGCGGAACGTAATGCAGTGTGAGCAATCCCCCGCGAAAGCAGACTCGCAAGCTCACCCTCGTTCTCCAATTTCAAAAGAAGCCCACGACTGACGTATTGGTATCCACCAGCTAGCGTGAATGTAGTCACTGCATCGCTGTCAATCACGCGCACCGTTATAGGGATTTCTGCGTCTGAGTGCTTCGTAACATTCTGTGCCACTCTTTCAATGTATTCGATCACTGCAGGGTCCTGCACCAACTTCGCGGACCGCTCAACTTCGTCGGCTAACGATTTGCCTAGCTCTTTTTCATGTTGAACGGAATAAAAGTTTACACCGCGGGCGATATGTCGATTCCCAATGGCATTAATGTCGGCGTCCGACTTAGATCGTTCCTTGCTCTGCGGGTGAGGGGATGCAAGTGCTTGGCTTCCGCACGTCCAAACCGTAAAGGCTAAGGCGAGTAGCGGAGTCAGTGCTTGGCCCTTCATCGGAAGTCGAAAACCTCGAAGAAATATCTGGCCGAATATGCGGCTAGTTTAGCATCGAGAGAGCGTCGGAAGGCCCTAGTTTTCCGCGTCTCTGGATAGGTGTTGATAAATCCGCTTATCACCACCTATCTCAAAATGGGACGCGATGCTAAGGATTCCGTCGTTTTCTAGGGCGCAGGGCCTCTCCAACTTCGGCATTTGCACCCTTTCCAGGCCCTGAGTAAGAGTGCGTATGGCGAGTAAGCTAGCTTGTTGACGCGCGCGACGCAATTTCCCCGGTGTTTTTCCAAGAATCTTGGTTTTTTGAAAAAGAAAATGCGACGCTATCAAATAATTGCTGGAACTCGCTTTAAAATGAAAAATAAGGAAACGAAATATCGGGGAGATTTACAATCTGCGGAATGTTTACTGATTCTCGTGCGAACGAGGCGGCAGCTGCCCAATAATGTAGTGAGCCAGCAAAACAATAACGATAAACAATAGAATCCAGCCTGCAGGTTGTATTTCCCATCCGGTCGCGTCCATTATTTCTCCTCGCGTATCCCCAAGAGCCGAGCTTGAGGTTCGCTAAAGATCAGCCTTAAGCAGCTTGAGCAATAAACGCCTGTGTGTCGGACAATAAACACGTAATTTACCTCTTTGAGGATCTTGGCTTCTTGTTTGGGCATCCGGTGGCCACACCAGGGGCAAGTCAGGTAGCCTGCTTTCCCCTCACAGAGCGGGCACGTAATGTCGGGGCATCCCGTAACTTCAAAATAGTGCAAACGATCCCGTCCTCTCTGCGTAAGCCCATAACTTGCTCCCATTCGTTCTAATAGACCTTGCCTGCCCAAATGAGATAGGTACGACCGGGCCGTCCCTGGGGAATAGCCGAAATGAGTCACGATATCTCGTGAATGCACAGCCCTTTGCTTTTGGACCAGCAATAGTGTCCGATGCTTATTAGTCTTCATTTCCGCACCCGAAATCCATCCTGCGCACAGCGTTGCTTGTCAGCCCTGGGTTACCAACGTAAGTGCCGCGTCGATTCGTCACAGGAAAGGAACTTTCAGGGCTGTGGCGTTCCATCGTTGCCGACCTCTTTCGTTGGAGATGTAGGATGGTCGCGCCTCAAAAACGCTTCTAGCGTGACTTTGGGGATTACAATCCTGCGCCCAATGCGTCGTCCGCAAAGCTCACCGGAAGCCAATAGGGAATCAAGCGTCCGGAGCGATACGCCCAAAGCGATAGCGGCATCTTTTCGGCTTAGTGCGAGTTGTTCTTGCATTGCGCTCTCCAACTCTGGAACCTACCCTAACACCAGCTTGCGTCGTCGAATCCTAGTGAACCAGGGTTTTTACCCTTGCATTATGCTGCACTACCCTGCTATTTTGCTACAACAAGTAGGGAATATGCATATTTTTTGCCCTTAGTTATATGGGAACACGTGGACCAAAACCGCTAGATCCTGGGACGCTGTATGCATTCGCACATCAACTGTATTGGGATTTTCGTCGGCTCGCTGAGGGAAGCCACCGCTGGAGGTTTAACGAACAGGAGTACAAGCGGTTATTAAACGAGTCGCAGGGCATTCAACTCAGCGAAGAACAGAAAGCGAGCGTCGCGCAGTGCGTCGCGGAAGAGATTCTAGAAGGTCGTTTGAAGGAAACAGAGAAGGAGGAGCGCATTCGAGCTTTGGAAGAGAGCACGTTGGAAATGACTTACGAGTGGCGGCATGTCCAAGCGGCGCGTGAAGCCAGAAAGCAGCTAAGGATTCCCGGCGAACCGGACGTACTTGAGTTATTGCTTCGAGCAGAAGACGCGGAACAAGTACGAAAGATATGCGAGGACGCGTCCAACTGGCCCATTTCTCCCGGAAGCGTTCTGCCTACTTATCTTTTGCAACATGCATCAGCCTTCGTTGCCGCAACGAATGATTCACGGTTCCCTCGCTCGGGCCGTCCAACGAGTCAGCTAAAGCAACTCTGGTTTCTGTCTCGTGCTTTGGCGGGCGCAATTTTTGAAGTTAAGACTCGCACGGCCATTAACCTAGTTGGTTCGAATAGACCCGAACAGATTTTTGAAGAATCACGCGCCGGAAAACCTGCGCGAAAGAAACGGAGGGGAAAATGAGACGGCGTGGAATTTTCGAGAAGGTCTCCGACTCAGGTGAATGGTGGATTCGCTACGCCGATGCGACAGGCCGCATTCGGCGCGAGAAAGTTGGGGGGTTGGGGGAAGCCGAAACGCGCCTCAAACTTCGGAAGGAAGAGGCCAGGATCGGAGTTCAACCTCGATTGTCCCGTCAGCGACGCTCGGCCTCATTCCGCAAAATCGCCGAGGACGCGCTTGCCTATGCCAAAGAGCACAAGCGGAGCGCAAGAAATGACCATAGCCGTATGAAGAAGTTGCTCGAATGGTTCGGCGAACGCGCTGCTGATTCGATCCGTGCACAGGAGATTGAACGGCGCTTTCAGATGGAAAAGTGGACTGCGGCCACGTGGAACCGCTATCGCGCGCTTGTCTCGCTCACCTACCGGTTGGCGATTCGCTCCGGCAAGGCGAACGAAAATCCTGCGCGTCTGGTCCAACACAAGACTGAAAACAACGCCCGAGTGCGCTTCCTGTCGCCTAAAGAAGAGGAGAAACTGCGAAAGGTGATTCGTGAGAGATCGCCTGAACATGAGCTCGAGCTCGACCTCGCTCTCCACACGGGCTTAAGAAGTGGAGAACAGTACGCAACCAAGTGGAAGGATGTGGACTTTGAGCAGAGGGTACTCACCATCCCGCTGGACAAAGGCGGCAAGACAAGCCATGTCCCGCTAAGTGCGGCTGCTCTCCGGGCGCTGCTCGATCTGAGTCGGTCGCACGGAAGTACGGAATTCGTATGCGGTGGGGCGAAGAGCCCGCGGCATTGGTTTGAGGCTGCAGTCGCAAGGGCTGAAATCGAGGGATTCACATGGCACTGTCTACGGCACACCTTCGCGAGCCGACTCGTGATGAGCGGAGCCGATTTGCGAACTGTGGCCGAATTGTTGCGCGACAAAACGCTTGCGATGGTGATGCGATACGCACACTTGGCACCGGATTATAAGCTCGCCGCCGTGGAACGCATGGCGATCTCTTTCCCAGCGTCTAAGACTGACACTATACTGACACCTACGCTAGAGGAGCAGTCCAACTCTAAAGCGCGGCTTGTACAATAAATCTTGTGTTGCTTTATACTTAACCGATCTTTGCCCGGGTGGCGGAATGGCATACGCGGGGGACTTAAAATCCCCTGACGCTAACGCGTCGTGTGGGTTCGACCCCCACCCCGGGTACTCTGGTTCTTCGCGAGAAATGGGTCAAAAAAACAAGATTTTTCCCTCGGTCGACGCTGCCGTTGCGGACATTCCCGACGGCGCCACAATCATGTTTGGCGGCTTCGGTGGCGCCGGCTTCCCCAACAATCTGATTCAGGGCCTTGCGCGGCATGGCGCTCGCGACCTCAAAGTCATCAGCAATAATTGCGGCACCGGTGACGGCGAACTGGGATTCCTGTTCAAGAATCGCCAAATTAGCCGGGTCGTTGCAGCTTTCCCCGGACCCGGCGCGAAATATTTCCACGAACAATTTGATGCCGGCGAAATTGAACTTGAATTGGTCCCCCAGGGCATTCTGTGTGAACGGATGCGCGCTTTCGGTGCGGGAATTCCAGCGTTTTACTCGCCGGTTGGTGTTGGCACCGAGATCGCCGCCGGCAAAGAGGAACGGACAATTCACGGCCGTCGCTACATTCTCGAAGAAGCGCTGGGCGCGGACTACGCATTCATCAAGGCATATCGCGCGGATCGGCTCGGGAATCTGGTCTATCGCAAGACCGCCCGTAATTTCAATCCGATCATGGCCACAGCAGCAAAAACAGCGATCGTAGAGGTGGATGAAATCGTGGAAACGGGCGCTCTCGACCCGGAAACGATCGTCACTCCCTCGATATACGTTGACCGAATCGTGCAGGCGAAAGGCATACGCTTTGTCTAAGGTTCGGCTCACTCGCGAACAGATCGCTGAACGTGCGGCCCTCGAATTGCCCGATGCTGCCTATGTAAATCTTGGCTGGGGCATCCCGAACCTCATTGCCGCCTATGTTCCCGCCGATGTCACCGTCTATTTCCACAGCGAAAATGGAATTTTGGGCATGGGCCCGCGTGCTAAACCCGAAGAAGAAGACTACGACTTGGTAGACGCGATGAAAGTGCCCGTAACGCTGATTCCCGGCGCGTCCTTTTTTTCCCAGGTGGATGCCCACGTGATGACGCGGGGCGGGCATCTTGATATTTGCATTCTTGGCGGATTGCAGGTCTCGGAGGCAGGCGATCTGGCCAACTGGCGCGTGCCCGGTGCCAAAGGCGCGGGAAATATCGGCGGCGCTATGGATATTTCCGTCGGCGCGGAACGTCTCATCGTTGCAATGGAACACAACGCCAAGGACGGCTCGCCGAAAATCGTGAAACGCTGCACCTACCCGCTGACGGCCATCGAATGCGTGAATACAATCATCACAGACCTTGCGGTGATTGATATCACTCGCGATGGGCTCAGGCTACGCGAGGTCGCCCCCGGCTTTACTCCCGATGACGTGCAACAATTCACCGAGCCAAAGTTGCATCACACCGGCAACGTGCCGGAAATGACGCTTCGAAAGCGATGATCTCGCGGGCGGATTCGTTATCGGCCGCCGGGAATCTTCCAGTGTATGATGTGAATTAGATTCCTCTATGACCAACGGCCAAAAAGAACAACAGCGACCCATCACCTACTGGATCGGTGAAGGCGGCGGTTGGCTGCTCCGCCATGTGGTGAGCGGTCTGGCCGCCACCGGCATCACCCCGAACATGTTCACATTCCTTGGCCTCGGCGTGAACTCCTGGGCCGCGGTCATGTTTGCCATGGGACGCTTCCGCGCAGCCGCGGCGATTCTATTCTTAGCGGGCTTCCTGGACATGGCCGATGGGCAAGTCGCACGCCGCGTCGGTCGCGTCACGGCCTTCGGCGCCTTCCTTGATTCCACGCTCGATCGCTACTCTGATCTCGCGCTCTACATGGGGCTCGTCGTTCACTACACGCTGATCGGTCGCCCCTTCTACATGATGCTCGCAGCAGTGGCGATGGCCAGCTCTTTCATGGTCAGCTATTCCCGCGCCCGCGCAGAATCCGTGATCCCATCGTGCAAAGTCGGTTTTATGGAACGGCCCGAGCGCCTCGTGCTGCTCATCATGGGCGGAGTCTTCATGCGCATGGCGCCGGTGCTCTGGGTGATTGCGACGATTTCAACTCTCACGGTGGTTCACCGCGTGGTCTACACTTGGCAAGAACTGCGCGCCGGCCGAACGCTGCCCGAAGCGACCGCCTCTGAAGTATCCGGATAGTTTTTCCTATTTCAGCGATTCTTCCACAGGTTCTGCCACGATCTCCTGCACGCGCTGCCGCAGCGCATCCACTTCACCACGATCCACTTTTGCCGTGTCAATCGTATCGTGTAGATACACTGTGATTGTTCCGGGATGCAGCATCCAGTGCCCCGTGCGAAAAAACTGATAAGAGCCCACGATGCTCATCGGCACGATTGGCACACCGAATTTCTGCGCCATATTAAACGTGCCCTTCTTGAATTCCCACACGTGACCATCGCGCGTCCGCGATCCCTCAGCGAAAGCGATCAAGCTCACTCCGGAATCGAGCGCTGTCTTCGCGCGCTGCGTCATAATTTCGAGGCCCTCGCGGCTCGGCTTGTCCGGCACTGGAACGTTTCCGAATCGCCCCATCAGCCACCCATAAATCGGAATCCGAAAATGCGATTCAAGCTCAAACCCGCGCACAAACTGCGGTATCGCCGAATAAATCACAAACGGATCAAACAGATTCACATGGTTGCAGATAAAAATGCTCGTTCTCTCCGGATCAAATCCGGGTGAGCGCACCACTTCAAATTTCGCGCCAGCCAACCGAAGGATATTTCGGAAGAAAAGCCGCTGGGGCCAGTCGTTCTTGCGCGGATCGATAAAGATGCCTAGAAGAAGTAGAAACGTGCCGACAATCGCAAAATGAATCCCGCTCACCGCCCACAACACCGCAGATCGCACCGCAAGATACGCATCTCTCATACGATCGCGTCCAGCGCCGCCGGCAGTATCTCAATCGACCGGCACTCCAGCCGCATAATTTCGCCGTCAATCATCACGTTTACGGGCCGGTCAATTTCCAGCTCAATCTTTTCGGCAGCAGACCGCGAAGCTCGCGGATCACGAATATGCGTCCCGGTAAAAAGCCGCGGCAGCATCCTGACCAGCCCCATCCGGCTGATCGGCCCCCAGCGCACGTATTCGATCTGCCCGTCGGTTGCGTCCGCCTTGGGCGCAATCATCATATTGCCGCCTGTAAATTTGCTGTTGTTGAATGAAAGAAAAAGCGCGGCGCGCCGATCCCACTCGCTCGAATCGCCAATCCGGTGCGGGAAAGAAGCATGTTTCAGGCCAGCCAACCGCACAAAAACGCCCGCGATATAACCAAATTGCCCCCAACTCTTGAATCGGCGATTCACAAGCTCGCCCACATCCGCAGGAAACCCAAGGCTCAAAAGATTTAGGTAATAAAGTTCACCTCCGGAATACCGCAGACGAATCACGTCGCACGCGCGCCGGCTTCCGTTCTTGAGCGCCTCAATCGTGTGCTCGATGCCTCGCGCCGTGAAATCCTTCAGGAACGAATTGCCCGTGCCCAGGGGCAGAAATCCCAGCGAAGGCCGCGCGCCCGATAGCGCCTCAGGAAACAACCCATTCACAACTTCAAACGCAGTCCCGTCGCCTCCCACGGCGAGAAACTGTCGCACGCCGCGCTGATAGGCGCTTCGAACCAATTCGATCGCCTCTCCGGCGCGACTCGTCAACACAACATCCAGCTCAATACCAGCGCCGCGGACGCGTTCAAGTGCCGCGTCAGCCAGCCGTCCGCATCGCCCTCCACCAGCCGCTGGATTCACGATCGCAAGAAAGCGCGAACTCACCGGACGCAATCCATGCCGCGAATGGGCCGCGCGGCGCTCACAGCACCACCATCGCCGAACGGTCCATCGATCCCCGAATCTGTTCGGCCAGCTCGCCACGTTTGATTTTCAGCGAAGCCGTCACCGGAAAATCGCGATCCCACGCAAGATACCCGCCAATCCGCTTGTAATTCAGCAGACGCCGATTTCGCTCAGCAATCTCCGCCACCAATTCGTTCGTCACAGCCGTACCCGCTTCGAGATGAATCACCAGCACAAGCTTCTCGCCCACCATCGTGCGCGCAGGCCACAGAAAATTTGCCGCAAACACGCAAAATTCCTTCACCGGCAAACCCTCAAAAACGGTCTCCACGTCCTCCGGATAAATGTTTTTGCCCTCTTCGGTAACGATCATGTTTTTCTTGCGCCCGAAAAGCTGTAAATGCCCGTCGTCATCCACGCGCCCAAGGTCGCCAGTAACGAGCCAACCGTCTCGAATCGTCTCCGCCGTCATCTCCGGATCGTCAAGATAATGCGACATCACCGTCTTGCTGCGCACCAATACCTCGCCAATCCCCTCCGCATCCGCCTTCACAATTTGCAATTCCATGCCCGGCAGCGGCTTTCCCACCGTATCAGCGCGAAAGGGCTTGAAATCGTTCAACGTGATCGCTGTCCCAGCCTCGGTGCAACCGTAGCCATTGCCAACTTGTATCCCCAGATCGTAGAAAAATTGCAGGGTCGCGGGCTCTGTAAAAGCTCCGCCCACAAACAGCGCCCGCAGCTCGCCACCAAACGCGTCATGCACGTGCCCCAGCAAAGCCCGGCTCAACTTCAGATTCGGCCGCCGTCGCGTCAGCGCTCGATTCGTAGCAATCAGTGCATCCAAGATTGTGCGCCGCCCAGCCGGCAATTCCGAAAAGCGCTGCCGCAGGCCCTTCTCCAGATTCTTCAGCACCATCGGAACTAAACTCATGTAAGTAATCTTGTATCGCGTAAACGCTTCGCGAATGTATTCCGGCCGCATCGTCCGCAGATGCACCACCGCCGCTCCGCACGTAAACGGCCCGATAAATCCCACCATGAAATCAATCGCATGATTCGTCGGCAAAATGCTCAGGTACCGCACGCCCGGCCAGAACGGATACAGTGCCGTCAGCGCCATGCATTGCTCCAGATAATTCTCGTGCGTCAGCACGCAGCCCTTCGGCCGCCCTCCAGTCCCCGACGAATACACAATACACGCCGCATCTTGGCGCGCTCGCGGAACAAAAGTAGCCGCACCAGTCCCACGAAATTCTTCCCACCGTTTCGCCCCGAAAAGCTCAGCATCCTTTGGCGCTTCCGTAACGAGCACCACGCGCGCCAGAAAATTCGTGAAGCCGTCAGCACGCGCGATCGCTCGCCACAAATGATATTCCACCACGAGAAACTCAGCCTTCGAATGCGCCAAAAGCTGCAGCTGTTCATCAGCCGTTAGTTTGTAATCGAGCGGAACCAGCACGCCGCCGCAAAAGAAAATCGCATAAGCCGAGATCAGCCATTTCGACTGATTCGTCATGATAATCGCGGCCCGCGTCCCGGCCTGAAATTCCGCATCTTGCAGCCCGCCAGCGAGTGACAAAGCCGCCGCTCCAAAGTCCCGATACGTCAATCGCGCGTTCTCTCGTTCGCGGTCTGCTTCGATTAAACAAATCTCATCGGGCCAGCGCTCAACTCCCGCGCGCAAGGCTTCGCCTAAGGATTGGAATTGCCGGAGGTCAAGCATCAGAGGCGCGATTGGATGCGCTCAGCAAGGGTGCGGAAATCACTTACGCCCTGCAGTTCGTAGTCAGGAAGCTCGATGTGGAAATGCTGCTCGATGCGCGTCAGCAGGTCAAGCGCCTGCAGGCTATTGATTCCTAATTTCTTGAAGAAATCGTCGTCGGGACTTAGATTTCCCACGGGAACTTTGAAATGCTCGGAAGCGAGTCGCAGCACTTCGTCTGTCGTATTTTGGAGTGTAGGCATTCTGATTATCTTGCCACAGTTCTGTTGCAATTCGCGCGCGACCGCTACGGCAAATACGGCAGCGCGTCAGTGCTCTCGACGAACTTCCGTAATCCAGCCTCGACCGCTGGCCGCGTGAACAGCTCGCAGAAAATGTCCACTTCTTGCTCGAGTTCCGCATACGGAATCGGCTTGATGAATTTCTTGGCCGCAATAGTCGCGCCGCGATCAAACTTCGCCACCTGCGCCGCGGTCACGCGCGCCACTCGAAGCGCATCCCCCTCGCCCGTCACCTGGCTCACAAGCCCAATCGCCTGCGCCTTCGACGCGTTGATGCTGCGCCCCGTCAAAAGCAGATCCCGCACCACTCCATTCCCGATGTCGCGCTTGAGTCTCGGAATACCTCCAAAACTCGGTATCAATCCCAGCCGCAGCTCCGGAAAACAGAAACGCGTCATTTTATCCGCCACGATCAAATCGCAAAGCAGCGCCAGCTCAAATCCGCCGCCGAAAGTAACCCCGTGCACTGCCGCAATCGTCGTGAGCGGAGCCGCATCAATCGTGTTTCCCACGCGGTGAATTCGCTCAACGAACTCGCGCACACCCACAACCCGCTCGGCTGGCGGCAGCGCCTGCGACCGATGATACAACTCGCGCAAATCAGCTCCTGCGCAGAAACCCTCTCTACGCGGGCTGGAAATAATCAACGCGTGGCAGTCCTTCTGCAGCGTCTCTAGCGCAGCTACGAATTTCTCAAGCTCCACAAGCGTGGCCGAGCCGATCTCATTGCACGGCGCGCGATCGAGAACCAGCTCGATAACGCCACCCTCTGCACTCCACGACAACGTGTCGCCGCGAAAAGCCCTCATGCCGTCTTTTTCTCGAATAGCCGTTCGATTTCGGCGGCGAAGTGCGCGACGATTGCGTCGCGCTTCAGCTTACCGTTCGCCGTCAGCATGCCATTCTCAATGGTCAGCGGTTCCGGAACAATATGAAACGCGCGAATCGTCTTGTAATGCGGCAGCCCGGTATTTGCCGTGTCGAGCGCCGCTTGCACGCGCTCGGCTTTCAACCCATTCGATGGCTGCGCGGTAACAAGCGCAGCGAGAAAACTGCGCTGATTGCCTACGATCACCACCTGCGCAGCTTCGGGAAGTGCGCGCGCCAGCGCGTCCTCCAGCGGCTCGGGCGCCACGTTATGTCCCGAATTCAGAATGATAAGGTTCTTCAGCCGCCCCGAAATCCGCCAGTTGCCATTCGCATCCTTCTCACCCTGATCGCCGGTGTGGAACCATCCGCCTTCGAGCGCCTTCGCTGTGGCTTCCGGACGTTGCCAATAGCCGGGAAAAACATTCGGCCCGCGAACAAGAATCTCGTTATTTTCTCCGAGAGTCATTTCGATTCCTGGAATTGCAGGCCCCACTCGCCCCGGCTCCACGTGTCCCGGAACATCGAGCGTGCAAATCGCTGTGGTCTCCGTCAGGCCGTACGCTTGCAACACAGGAATTCCGACCATCATGAAAAACTGCTGCGTTTCAGGCGACAGAGGCGCGGAACCCGAGATCAAAGCTTTGAGATTGGCGCCAATGGTTTTGCGGATAGTAGGAAACATAAAGCGATCGGCGAGGTGCAGCCAGACCGAATCGGCGAAGGCGCTCTGCCCGCGTAGGCGATTCGCACACGCCTGTTGCGCGCGCGAGAACATCCTGGCGGCGAATCCACCCTTTTCTCGCACCGCTTCTTCGATTTTCCCTCGTACCCGTTCGAGCAAAGTCGGCACATTCAGGAAGTAGTCCGGCTCTGCAAGCTTCAGCTCATCAGACAGCTTCGAAAGATTCGTCGAAAGCGTCAGCACGCTGTTCCGCGAAAGAGCGCTAAGCAGCAGAATCCATGACGCAGCGAAGCAAAACGGAAGATAGTGAAAAATACGCTCAGGTTCTCCACGCGGCTTTTTCACTTCAACCATTAGCTCGTCGAGGCGCGCGCCCGTGCGCTCGAGCATGAAGTTCACGTTACCGGCATTCAAAACCACGCCTTTCGGTTCACCCGACGTTCCGGATGTATAGATGATCGTGAGTGGATCGGAATCCGCATGCGCGGATATTTTCGAAGGTGCAACCGCCGAGTCGCCGGTGAAAATACCGTCGAGCAGCGAGATCTTCGGAGCGGCCGGCCACAGCTTTAGAATTTCCGCGGCCAGTGGAGCATCCGAGCAGCAGATACGCGTCGGTGTTGAATCCTTCAGCATCGCAGCCAGTTCGGCGGGCGCCTGGCGCGTGTAGAGCGGCACCACGATGATTCCCTCCGCCATCATTGCCAGGTCAAGCGCAGCCCATCGAATGCTGTTCGGCGCCAGCAAAGCGCAGCGATCACCTTTTTTGAACCCTCGCGTGACAAGAAATTTGCGCGCTTGCCCGACCAACGCCAGCAGCTCGCCGCCAGTCACCGAGACAATCTTTCCGTCGCGGACTTCAGCAAGCGCCGCCACGCTTGACGCGCGCTGCAACCGTTCAAAGATGTTCTCTAGAAATGTCATCGTCACGCCGCGCTGACGGCCACACTTTTTTCCAATCGATGCCTTCTATGACCTTGAACCTTGCCCAGAATCGTAAATCCCGGAAACATCAGCACCGGATATATCAGGCCCGCCACGCTTGAAAGTTTTACGCCCCCCAGCCAGGCCAGCAAGATCGACACGACACTTACGCCGCCGCTGAACAGCGTGTTGTAAATACTCCAGCGCGTATCGAAAACCTCCACCGGGCTGAGCGCAAGTTGCGCGCGCTGACGATAGGCATGCAGAAAAAGCAGCACGAACACCACCGCAATCGCCAGGTATCCTGCGCTGTAGATAATCATCAGGGTTGGCAGTTGAAATTGCTCGATCACTGCGCGCACAGTTCCGTCTGGAAGGCGAACCTCCAGTGACGAGCCCGACCACACGTTGATCAGCATCGAGAACAGAAACTTCAGCGGGTAAATGTAGAAAAGCACCACAAACAACAGCGCGGAATTCAAGACGATCGTCACGGTATCCTGCAATCCGTAGCGGCGAAAAAAGATGTATTGCTGGTACCAGATCAGCATCAGCAGGACGAAACAGATCGCGAAAGCAAAAAAGCCGCGCATGGTCTCCAGCAGTTCGGAAAAAGTCCGCGGTACTTCGAGTGAGACGATCAAGAGCGTCACTGCAAATCCGAACACTGCGTCACTCAAGCCCTCGAAGCGCGTGATCTCCTGGCCACGCCAATGGAAGCCCGGTTCGATTCCGATTCTTTTCTCGACGAGTTTCGTGCGCAACATGAGAGTCGCCCCGGGCTCAGCCGCGAGCTGCCACCGCGTCGCCGCGCTCTTCCACGAGACGGCAAAGCCCAGGGCTTAACGGCGGAAGATAGTCTTCCCAGCTCAGAACGCCCTGGCGCACTGGAAATTCGGGGAAGTGGCGCGCCACCAGCTCTTCGAAATAAACGCCCATACGCGCCATTAATTGCAAGTTGCGCGCTACCGTCCGGGGCATTGCGTCGCGGATCTCCTCAGCCTCGGCGTCGAGTGTCGCAAGCGCAGCCGCGATCTTGTCCGCCAGATCCGGTTCATCCACGCGCATCAGCAGATGTTCGTGCCCGCGCTCGCGCATCAGGTTGCGAATCCGCTCATCCATCGTCACTCCTGCCGATGGAATTCCAGCCGGCATCGAAGTGATGATCGCATGGTAGCGCGACGATAGAATCCGGTCCGCCGCGCGCAGGATGCTCACCAGCTGATACATATCGTACTTTTCAGAAGAGAAGACCGGCACGCCGCCCAGCTTTTCCGCCACTCGTTCGCAAGCATCTCCGTCAAGCATCTCCATCCCGATCATCACGGGAAACACGCGCCGCGACTTTCGGTACCGGTCAACGCCGGCCGCCATCGCCGATAAATAAGTTTCGTAAGACGCATCCACTTCCGAGCCGGAACGATGAAAATAAATCGTCCGGTAGTAGCTCTTCGCGTACGCACCGGCCACGGAATGCGCGGCCCACTTCGCAAGCGAAGCGCTCACCGGCCACCAGAAAGGATTGATCGGACACACCGCAAGCACAGGAGTCGCGCCGTCCCAGCCCGCATCGCGCAACGCCTTGCGGCCATATTCCGGGCCGAGCGGCTCAAAAGTCCATGCCGTATCCGTGCCCAATTCCGTTGGGACGCCCAGCTTGCCGAGCACCTCTTGCGATTCGACGTTGCGCGTAATCACCAGGGAATCGCTGCAGTAGCGCTTGCACATTTTCTGCAGCAGCGGGTCCATTTGGCCGGCTTCGGCGCCGAATGCGACACTCAGCTTGTTTTGGGCGGAAGCAATCCCGAGCGAGCCGATCATCATGGTGGTAAGCGCGTTGGCGAACTTGCTCTTGAACATCGAGCCTTCGCACGCCACCACGCCGTCGTTCTTGCGCACCTCGGAATGCAAGAAAGGAGGAAATACGTCCGGCAAATGAACTTGTTTCGCGTCGCCAAAGTAACCACGCGTCAAATCGAAATTCTGAGTCATCACGCTCAGCTCGAGATTCTGCGGGCCCAGAATTCGCCGCACTTGCCGCAACATTTCCTCCACGCGCACATCGGAGCCGGTATTGCGCGTTCCGTTGTAGCCGGCGAATAGCAGCTTGAGCTTCGTTCCGGGCTTCCACGGTTGGCCTGCGCCAAGGACCCATTCGAACTTGTTCAGTTCGATCAGGCTGCTCACCCAGGCTTCGAGGACGAAATCCATCATGGTCGCACGTCCTGGACCACGCGCGCGGCTCCCGCCGCTGATTCGGACGGCCAGTCGCGATACTTGTACACGAAGTGCGTCTCGCGACTGTATTTCAGCAGCGGATAGCAATATTCCGAAAACGGCACTGGCTTGCGCCCCATCTCCGCGACCACTCGCGAATTGTCGAACACGGTGTTCCATACGAGGTAAGGCAGAAAAACTTTCAGCAGCGTAGCAAATCCACCGATTTTGCCGGCGCGACCCGCCAGCGCATTCACCATTTTCGACGACGGCGCTTCGAGCCCCGGCACAAACCGCGGGCCATGCTTGCCCTGCGCTTTCGCCAGGGCGTTTGTCAGCTCCGCGAATGTTTCCGATCCTGTGCCGGAGGAAAAATGATAGATCTCGTGCGCCGGCTTTTCCTTTAGATGCAGCATCGCGATGGCGTCGGCCACGTAGTCGACCGGCACGATGTCGATGCGGTCCGTCGAACGAAAGGGCAGCGCCGGCAAACCTGCGAGAAATACAAAAGTGCGAACCATGTCGAACTGGTTGGTTTCAGGGCGCCGGCTGTCACCCAGCACGATGCTCGGCCGGAAAATCGTGCGCGGCACATCCGGCAGAAGCTGCCGCACCATGTGTTCGCAGAATTTCTTGGTGCGTGCATACGGATCGTAGTCCGAGCGGTTCCAATCGATCGAAGCGTCCTCTTGAACCACCTCATTGGCACGCTGGCCGCACACAGCCACCGTGCTCACGTGGCTGAACCGGCGCAGTCCGTGATCGTCGCGCGCCCGCATCGCCAGCTGGATCACTTCGAGCGTTCCGCGCAAATTCACGTTGAGGCAGCTCTTCTCGGATTTGCGGTTGAGGGAAGCGGCGCAGTGAATTACGGAATCGGTGCTGCGAACGAGCCGGCGATAATCTTCGTCACTGAGCCCGAACTGCGAATCGGTGAGATCGCCCAGAAATATCGTGACCTTCGAATTCAGGAAATCTTCGAAGTGTGGAAAATCCATGTGCAACTGCAGCGACCGCCAGACGCGCTCCTGCGCTTCCTGCAAATTTCGAGCGCGAACCAGCAGGTTCAGCGGCTGAGAATAATCCGCGAGAAGATTTGATGCGATGTGCGCGCCGATATAGCCGGTGGAACCGGTGAGAAGAATTGCCACTTTGATTGGATCTCAGTTCGCCTTTGCCGGAGATGAGCCCGCCGCCCCTGCGGCAGTCGCTTCGCCATCGCCCGCCAATGGCACTTTGCGCCCCGGACGGGACTCCAGGGGGCGGCCCTCGATGAGAGGATAACACCACTTGCGCAGCGCCGGAATGTGCACGTTGATCCAGTAGTCCCACCAATCGAGGCCGCGGGCATCGAAGCCGAACGCGGCACGCTCGCCGGGTGGGAGCGCGGCGCTGAGCTGTTCGACGTGCAGCGCTTCGAAGACATGGTCGTTGTGCAGGATAAAAGGCTCGAATAGCGAGACGAGCTTGATCACTTTTTCGAGCTCGCGTTCGCGGCGCGCGAGCGGCGGCTTGGCAGCGAAGGGCTCGACGGTACGATTGATCGCCTTCACGAGCGCTTGCTGCGCGGGCGCTGAAAGTTTCTGATAGCGCGATTTGGAAACTGGAATCGCGTCGAATTTCAGGCGCAGGCGATGCTCAAGTCCCTCTTGCGCGCGATAAAATTTGCGATGGCCCAAGCCTGTGAGTTCGATCGAGCGCCGCATGTCGCACGGATTCGTGACGGAAGTGGCGAGCTGGTAGACGCGCTCGTGCCGGCGCGCCACGAGTGCGGCGGCGATGAGCGTCATGCCGCGGCAGACGAGGTCCACCGGAATCAGGTCGAGACACTTTGATTCGGTTGTCGGAAGCTGGCGGAAGAAAGTGCCCAGCAGATAAGAGAGCGATGCGGAGGTGTTGATGCCTTCGTTCCAGCCAAGGAACGGTTTTTCAATCGAGGTTTCGACGATCGCCGGGCGGACGACGGCGATGGCCGCGTCCGGTTGTGCGTCGAGAAAATTGCGGATGAACGATTCCGAGAGGCTCTTCGTGAACGTGTAGGTATTGGGCCAGCCGAGCTCGTTGGCGCGCTGCGTGGCCGCATCGGTGAGAGTCTGGCGCAGCCAGCGGACGCGATTCTTGCGGATCTGATTTTCGAGAGCCGCGCCGCTTAGATCCTTCGAAGCGTGTTCTTTTTTGAGCGCCTGGGCACGCAGCTCGGCGGTAACTTCGGGAGAATCGGCGCGCGTTTCGATTTCATGGACGAGAGCTTCGAGCGATTGCCATTCTTTTTCAGCGTCGAAATTCGCGAGGCCGACCGGGGTGTAATTGGACGGGAGCTCTTCGAGAACGCGCCCATCGCGCTTGCCGATCACGTAGCACGTGGAGAGATGCAGCAAAGATGCGTGCTGGCAATCGCGAAGGAAATCGAGCAAGTAGGCTGTCGACCGGACATTTGTCGCGAGGGCATCGCGAAGATCCGGATTGAAATCCGTGAGGCCCGAGCTGTTGACGATGACGTCGAGCGTTTTGGCGAGGCGTTGGCGTACATCCGCAGCCATGCCAAGACCAGGGCTGCTGACGTCACCTTCAACGACTTCGATTCGTTCCCGCAGGAATGCGGCGAACCCTTCGCCATGCTCGGCCGCGAGATGCTCAAAGACGGGCGATTCTTCCACCACGCGGCGGAAACGAGCGAGTGCGGTGTTGGCCTTATTGCGCCGGACGAGCAGATAAATTCTGCCTATTTCCGGAAGATCGGTGAGGAGATTTGCCAGCCACACTTTGCCAATGAAGCCCGTTGCGCCGATCAGAAGAATGTTCTTGCCGCGGAGTGAGTCGCGCACGGACAAGGGAAGTCCGTCGTGGGCGGCACCGTTCGTCTTTGCGAAGTGGACGACGGGAATTGAGACTTGCGGCGACGGCCGCTGAGCGGATTGAATCGCGCTGTCTACGATTTCGGGACTCTTCGTGTAGCCGAGGCTGCGCAGAAGAATTGCGCGCGACACTTGGCCATTGGGCTGGCGGCCGGTAAGTTTCGCGAAGGCGCCGCGCGGGCGAATCACTGGATCAAGCAAGCGTCCTGTGGCGAGGCCGTCGCGAAAATCGAGGCGGTTGCAGAGGATGCGCCCGACGCCGAGATGATTGGCGAGCGGGCGCATGATGTGCTCGAGTCCCTGGCTGACGAGAACAACGTCTGCGCCGGATGCGATGATTTCTTTTAGCCGGGCAACACCTGCGGCTTTCAATCGCGGCTTGAGAAAATATTGGAAGAATTCTTCGCCGAGGAGGTCGAGCCGGTCGCGGCTTACGCCGCGCAGCACCGTGTGCAGAAGGCGCGTGGCGAAGACGCGATTGGTGGCGTAGAGAAACGGGCGCGCGATGGCGAGGAAGCCCATCGTGCCGCGCCGTCCCCAGCGCTCGAGAAAGCTTTGCGCGTTCCAGGTGAAGAAGCCTACGGGGCGGACGGCGGTGAGATTGAGGAGGCTGCCTTCGACGCGCCAGTAAACTGGCTCGCGTCCGGCGCTCGAATTGTTGGCGCCGCGCTGAGGCGCTGTCGATGGCGAATTGTTGGAGTTGGACGGCATGTTGGGAGGTGACTAAATCACGATGGAATTGAAAATTATCATGCTGGGGCTTGGCAAGCAAGGGAGCACGGACTCTGCTATCGGAAATGGCCTTTTTGTCTCGATTAGGAATTGCGATGTGGTTTTTTTCCTTGGAGTTACGAGGAATTCTAATCGCGGTGTCTCGATTAGAAATCTGGTGATGAGCGGGAGGTAGCGGGGGATGGGCAAGCCGCTAGGGTCAAGGCGAAATCCCTGGTGAAGAATCGCGATTTTTTTGCGATTAGACTGGGGCTCGATCGTTTGTTTTGTTGGAGTTGTGGGGAATTCTAATTCCGGATTTGCGATTAGAAATTGGAGGGAGGGGGAAGCGAGTCTAGTGATGATCGGTTGTAAAAGAGCCGGCGAGACGCCGGCGTTACGGAATGGCAGGCGGGGCGTTGGCGCGCGCGGGGTCTCGGGCGGCTTTCCGTCTGAGGCGGCCGTCTTACTGCGCGAGTTTTTGGTAGTGCCCATAACTCAACGATTACGGTAGCAAATTGTGTAGCCGAAGGCAAGGCGAAAAGGGGCACAACGAGGAAGGCGTCGTCGTGGCGAGTGGCGGGGAGATCCCAGGGCTAAAGCCCATTTCGTGGGCAGTGCTTCTTCGCTGGACTCAAGTCCAGCTCCCTCTGCTGAAGCAGGGGGCTCCCACCTGAAAAGCTGCAGCAAGAGGTTAGCTGCGTGGCGTGTTGTGATCAGCGCGGATGCATGTTCGACGCTACGAAGCCCACGACGAACAGGGCGTCGTCGTGGCTGCCCCGGCAACATCGTAGAGACCTCACCTCTAAAGAGGTGAGCTACATTCAAAGACGGTACGCCACATTTATTTTTTTGGTGGGGCGGGGTATTGGAAGCGGAAGGAGTCGCCTGCTGGGCCGGAGACGCCGCGGGTGTTGTAGTCGAGGAGGTAGTCGAGGTGGTCTTTGTCTTCGGGATATTCCAGGCCTGGGGGATACGGGTAGGGGACTAAAGTGTGCAAGGGCAATGGGGCTACTGTGTCGCCGTGGGCTGCATAGAAGTCCATGTCTTTGGCGAAGCCGTCGGCGTAGAAGAAATAGTCGCGGGTCCAGTCTTCGGGGGGATCGGGGAGGTTGGTGGCGTCGAAGTCTATGGAGACTTCGTCGCCGGAGCCGTAGATGACGTACTTCTCGTCTATCTTTCGGACGAGATCTGTCACGTCACCGTAGCGCGTGTAGTTGCCGATTTGGCGCGTGTAGGGGCCTGTGGCGCTGACTTGCTCGTAGATGTAGCGCAGGTCGTTGATGGGGTTGCCTTCGACTACGCGCGGGTAGCCGCGGAAATCCAGCTTCGCGCTCGCTAACGGAATTTCGGTGACCTTGAAAGGAATATTGCGCGCGGAATTATCGACGCGGATGCGGTCCCAGTAAATTTTCAGGTTCGTGGTGATGCGAATGAAGCGGGAACCTGACGGGAGCTTGCCGGTGAGATCCACGACCATGGTGCGCGCGAGGCCTGCGGGGAAGCCCATGTCGTTGACGATGCGAACCCATTTCGCGGAATCATCGAGCATCTCGACATACGGCGGCACCGGCTCGATGCCCGCCTGCCACGCGGCATACATCGAGTTGGCGCTGAAATAGTCGGTGAATCCGTCCATCAGCAGACGAATCGGGCGATCCGCTTCCCAGGGGCCGAGATCGAGTTCGATGGTGTGCATACCGGCGAAGCCTTGATAGGGCGCGTCGGGAAAATTCGTGACGTATTTGCGGTCGCGCGCGCGAAGCAGCGGCAGCAGATCGTGGCCTTTGTCGTCCCATGCGCCGACGGGGGCGTGCGCGTCCTGGCTGGCGATTACTTTGAACATAGGAAAGGGCGGGGCGCTTAGGAAACGCTCGTTGGGATAGACCTCGACGTCCTCGGGATGATCGATGGCTAGAAGACGCGTTTGGTCTAGGTAGTCGAGCTCTTCCATGGGCTCGAGCATTTTGAAACTAATCACGCCGTCTTGCGGCTGGACTTGATATCCGGAAACTTTGAAATACTCGTCGGGGTCGGGAATATTGCGCTGGTTGGGGCCTGTCCAGTGGCCGACGATTCCGGGGCCGATCATGTCGGCGAGGAATTCGTATTTTTCGCCGTTCCAGACGAAGACGATCGGGCAGGAGCTGCCGCGGCGGTCGATTTCGGCGATTTGCTCGTTCTTGAGCGCTGCAATTTGCATTTCATCTTGCAGGACGCCTGTGGGCCACAACAGGCGGATCACTTCGGCTTCGCGCTCGAAGCCGAGGCCCGCGACAATTTCCGTGGGGCCTTGACCCAGGTAGCCGGAAGCGCCTGTGACTTCCCACTTTTGTTGGAGCGCGCCGGCGGATAGCTCGACCTTCGTGCCAATTCCAGTTTTGTTGTCGTGTTCGCCTTTGAAAGCGAGGCGGAGCCAGTTGTAGCGATTGCCGCCGGTGTTTTTCAGCAGCACGGGCGGAAGATTGTTCTGGGTGATCAGCAGATCGACGGCGCCATCGCCATCGAAATCGAAAGCAATTATGCCGCGCGGGTCGTGGAGCACGATTTTGTCGAGGCCGGTTTCAGCGGTGACATCGCGAAAGCCTGCGGGGCCTTCGTTTCTGAGGAGCACGATGCGTCCTTCGCCTGAATATGTTTCGCCGACGGCGGCTATATCGATCCAGCCGTCGTTGTCGTAATCGAGAGCAGCCACGCCCCAGGCGCGCATGAATTCGAAATCGGGCAACGGGACGCGTTCGAACGATTTTCCTTCGACATTGCGCCAGAGCGTCAGTCCCGGCGGCGCCCAGTGTGTGAAGGCGAGGTCCATCCAGCCGTCTTTATCGAAATCGAGCGAGACGACTCCGGCGGTGGACGCGGGCATATCTGAGGGCGTCTTTGTGGTCGTATCCGTGTGCCAAGGAGTCGTAGCGCGAAATGCACCTTCGCGTTGATTCATGTAAGCGACGGGAGGTTTTTGCCAGCCGGTGACGACGAGATCGATCGCGCGATCGTTGTTGAGATCGCTGCCGAGCGTGCCTACTGACGGTGCGACGCCGCCCAGCCCCGTTTCTTTTGTCCAGTCGGTGAAAGTGCCATTGCCATTGTTGCGCCAGAGGATGTTTCCGGGCGGGGTTGCATCGGCGGGAAACGGAAACGGCTCGCGGGGATTATCGAGTTGGAATTCATTGAAGCGCGTTGCGTAGAGGTCGAGGTCGCCGTCGTGATCGTAGTCGATGAAGGCGAGGCCGAGCGCGAGGCCATCGCTCGCGATCCCGGCTGCCTCCGTAACATCTTTGAAGACGCCTTTGCCTTCGTTGTGAAACAGCGCGACGCGGCCATCGAAGCTGACGGCGAGATCGGGCTTGCCGTCGTTGTCGTAGTCGCCGACGGCGCAGCCCATGCCGTCGCCGCTGATATCGAGATGCGCGGATTTGGTGACGTTGGCGAATTTGCCGAAGCCGAGATTGCGGAAGAGGCCGGCGTTTCCTTTTCCGTCGGCGTTGACGAGAAATATGTCGGGCTTGCCGTCGCCGTCGTAATCGAGGATGCAGGCGCCGCTGCCGAGGAATTTCGCGACGGGGCGCGGCTCTTCTGGCTCGGGCGCGTGTGGCCGCTTCGTGTGGAGGCTCGCGGATTTCACGGTCGGCTTGCGCAAAGCGGAAGGCGGCTGCGCGGGCAGGCCGGACAGCGGCGTGACATTGGTGAAATGCACAGGAACGGCCGGTGGAACCGGCTCCGGCGCGGGACGCATCAGCTCCGCGAGAGAATATTTTCCCTGTTCGCCGTAGATGAAGCTCATCGGCTTGCCGAGTTTTTCGGCGGTGAGGTGCTGGAAGCGGTCGAGATGCTCGATGGCGCGCGCGTCGTCACCCTTGCGGCGGTAGGCTTGCGCGAGGCCGAATTCGGCGGAGACCTGGAACGGATTCAGCTTCAGCGCATTTTCGAAAGCAGCGATGCCTTTGTCGTATTGCTGCTGCTGCGAATACATGAGGCCGAGGAAATATTGCGTGTCGGCGTCGTTGGGATCGAGAGCGGCGGCTTTTAGAAAATATTCGACGGCGGCCTCGGGTTGGCCGGCGGCTTTGGCGAGGAGGCCGAGGTTGAACCAGACGCGCGGATTCTTGGGATCGCGCTCGGCGGATTTTCGGAGGATTTGCTGGGCGTCGTCGAGGCGCTGCATGTTGAGGAAGGCGATGCCGACGTTGACGCAGCCGATATCGGATTCCTGGTCGAGGATGCAGGCGCGCTGAAATTTGCCGAGGGCTTCTTCGAAGTGCTGGCGGTTCATGAGGGCGACGCCGTAATTATTTTCGCGGATGATTTCGGCGCGGGGGGCTTGCTGCTGTTCTGGGGTGGGGGTTTTGGTGATGCGGCGGCGGACGTGGGGGCGCGGGGCTTGCTGGGGCGCTTGTTGGGATTGTTGTTGAGGTTGTTGTTGAGGTTGTTGGCCGAGGCTGGTGAGAGAGAGAGCCAGGATGGCTAGGGGGATGATGAAAAGTAGGGAGCGGTGTGTGAACGGGGTCCTTGTGGCCGGTTTCACGGGATTCATATTAGTCGAGAACGGGTGGGGCGGGAAATGCGAAACGCGGGGCGCGAAGCAGGAGGGAAGCGAAATAACGGAGGGGTGCGAGAGGGAGTGGAGACGATGGGGAAGTGGAGCGAGTTGGGCAGAATAACGCCGGCCAGAGGCCGGCGGTACAAAAAACGGGGCTAGCGTTTGGCGAGCGGGGTGGAGGCGATGATGCCAGAGCCTTCTTTTATCGTAATGATTTGGTCGGCGGGGACATCTTTGAGTTGATCGGTTTGGCCGCTGGGCCAGCGGATTTCGATGGCGTCGATTTTGGAGCGATCGCCGAGACCGAAGGTGAGGACTAATTCGCTCGAAGAGAGATAGCTGCCGCCGCTGGTGAGCATTTTCGATTGAGTGTCTGCGCCGTTCGTGACGCGAACTGTTGCGCCGAGGCCGTCGCGATTGGATTTTGTGCCTACTAACTTGATGCGGAGGCTGTGATTTGTGGCGCCGGTGTTTTTGAAGAGGGCGGCGGGGCCGCCGTTGGTTGAGACGAGGACGTCGAGGGCGCCGTCGTTGTTGATGTCGCCGTAGGCTGCGCCGCGGGCTACGCGCGGAGATGCGAATGCGCGGCCCATTGCGTCGGTGACTTCTGTGAATTTTCCGGCGCCGAGATTGCGGAAGAGGTGCGGGGGTTCGGCGTAGCGGACGCGGGGCTGGACGCGTTCGATGGCGTCTTCGATGTGGCCGTTGGCGATGTAGATGTCGGGCCAGCCGTCGAGGTCGTAATCGAAGAAGAAGCAGCCGAAGCCGAGCGTGAGAAGGGAGGCGCGGCCGACTTCGGAGTGCGGGGCTTCGTCGACGAAGAGGCCGTTGCGCTCGTTGTGATAGAAGGCGAGCATCTGATTCGAGAAATTCGTGACGATGAGGCTGGGATAGCCGGAGCGGTCGTAATCGGCGGCGGCGACGCCCATTCCGGCGCGTGCGACTCCATCTTCGCTATACGCGACGCCTGACGGGACGGCCTTTTCGGTGAAGGTGCCGTTGGCGTTGTTCATGTAGAGCTTGTTCGGTTGCGTGTCGTTGCTGATGAAAATATCGGGCCAGCCGTCCTGGTTCGCGTCGAGGATCGCGATGCCGAGGCTTTTCGAGCTGGTGTCGAAGAGGCCGGCTTTTTGCGTGGCGTCTTCGAAAGTGCCGTTGCCGCGATTGTGCCAGAGGCGGACGGAGGCGCCTTTGTAGGATTCGGGCGTGCAGTAGGATTTCGCTTTGCCGTCGAGGGTGCAGTAGATATCTTTTTCGGGCGACCACTGGACGTAGTTGCCGACGACGAGATCGAGGTGGCCGTCGCGATCGTAGTCAACCCATGCGGCGGCGGTGCTGAATTCGTGCGGGCCGGCGAGGCCGGCTTTCTGGGTGACGTCGGTGAAGGTGCCGTTGCCATTGTTGTGGAAGAGGCGGCTTTGGCCGAGGGCGGTGATGAAGATGTCGTCGAAGCCGTCGTTGTCGTAGTCGCCGATAGCTACGCCCATGCCCATCATTTCTACGGCGAGGCCGGCTTTTTGGGTGACGTCAGTGAAAGTACCGTCATGATTATTGTGGTAGAGGGCTAGCGTGGTGTGGCGCTGTTTCGGGTTTGAGTTTGGGCTTGAGCTTGGAGTTGGCCAGTCTTCGCCGTTGACTAGGAGGATGTCTTGCCAGCCGTCGTTGTCGTAATCGAGGAAGGCGACACCGGAGCCCATTGTTTCGGGGAGGTATTTTTTTCCGGAGGCGGCGTTGTTGTGGGTGAAGTGGAGGCCGGCGGAGTGGGTGATGTCTTCGAAGTGGATTTTGGATGGGGAGGATTGGGGCGATTGTTGCGATTGGGCCGTCGAGGTGAATGAGAGGCCGAGAGCTAAGGAAAGCGCACAGGCCCATCGAACCTCAGGGCGAACCCTTCGTTTCTCAGAGTGAACAAGAGTGCCTGTGCCACTTAAACCTGTGCCACTGAGCCCTGCGGTGCGACTAGTCATTAGTCGGAGCCTTTCGTGGTGAGTTGAGCGACAGGAGCGGGCTTGTGCGTGCGGCTGGTGGGGCTCGTTGCGTATTTTTTCGAAGCTGCTTTTTGCAGTGCCAGCGGCTCGGAAACGTGCTCGTGGATTGGCTGGCGCTCTAGATTGTCTTCTGGATGATCGCGGCGGTAGGGGCCGGTTAGGGTTTGGGCGGCTTCGTCGGCTTTGAAGCGCAGGTAACGCTTTTGGAATTCGGCGGCGGGGTCGGGTTGTTTGAGGCCTGTGTAGCAGAGCATCAGGTTGTAGTTGGCTTCGAGATCTTCGGGATCGATCGCGAGGGTGGATTGGAATTCGGCGATGGCGTCAATGTAGCGGCGCTGGAGGAAGAGGATGCGGCCGAGGTCGTCGTGGACGACGCGATCGCGCGGGTATTGCTCGATTACTTCGCGGAGATGGCTCGCGGCTTCATCGTAGTGGCCTTCGCTGCGGAGGACGCGCGAATAGAAATAATGGGCGCGGGCGAGATCGGGCTTTAGCGTGAGGGCGCGATCGAGAACCTCTCGTGCGGCTGGCAGATTGCCTTCCTGCACGCGGACGCGGCCCAGATTGACCCAGCCGTCGGGATTCTTCGCATCGATCTGCGTGACTTTCGTGAACGCTGCGGCGGCGCCGGTGAGATCGCCTTGCAAGAACAGGCCGATGCCGTAATCGTTCCAGCGGGTCCAATCGTCTGGATTGAGCTGGACGGCGGGAGCGGGCTCGGGAGATTTTGCGGGAAGAACGTTGAGGTCGATCGCATTTTGCGCGACGACGACGATTGGGAGAACCGGAATGCCTTTCGCGCCTCCCGGGACTTTCGAAGGATCGCCGGTGAAGAGCCAGTGCCGGTCGTCAAAATCGGGCGTGGTGGCGGCATCTTTGTGCGCAGGATCTACAGCAGATGCGAACGAGAACTGGGTATTCCACCACGCGAATTTCCGGTAGTTCAATTTGGCGACTACGTGAATGCGGTCGCCAGCGTCGGGCGGAATCTGAAGGCGGAAGTGCGCCGTGTCCGCTGCGCCGGGAGGAATGAGGTGAGCGTAAACGGTGGCGCGCGCGGACCACGCGTTGCGTTTGTTGATGGGATTGCCGTGCGAATCGATGAGCAGCGAACGGTAGAAATGCGCGCCGGGATCGACGGGGCCTTTGCCTTCATCGGCGGCGCGGCCACTCCAGAAAATCACGCGGCCTTTATCGTCTGTGGCGGAGAGCTCCAGCCAGCAATCGAAGGCGTCCACTGTGCCGCCTGGAAAGAAATGGCCCATCTTGCGCGTGCGTACGACCACATCGAGGCGGTAGGTGCCGTCGCGGCGGACGGAAGCGGTGGAGCGATCGAGCGGAGCGGTGAGTTGGCTTATCTCGGCCGCTGATTCTGAACCTGCCGCAGCAACCGGGGCGGATGCGGCGGATTCCTCTCCCACGGCGAATGTGGTCTCGATGCCCGGTGTGGACGCGACGGCGGGCGCGGTGGCTTCCGACGCATCGGTGTTTGATTTCGTTTCAGGCGCCTCAGGAGAAATCGCGAAGATATCGACGCTGAGTTCTTTATCGGTGAGGAATCTTGTTGTTTCGTCGAGTTGCTCGGTGTCGTTGTTCACAAACGGCAGAGCTGTATTGGCAGCGGGGAAGCGGTGCGAATGTACTGCGCCGTTGGTGGCTCCCGCGTCCGACGATTCTTCGGCGGGCATGTGGCAATCGGGGCAAGCCATCGGCTTGGCCGGGTAGTAGAACGAGCGCGCGCCCTGCCAGCCGACGCCGCTGGCTTGCCAGTTGTCGTAATCGTTGAAGCCGCGCGTCCAGCGGTAATGGTTCACCGGCACATCGAGATGAACTTTGTGGCAGGTAGAGCAGAACTCGGCGGTCTGCGTGCGCATGAAGGGCTTGAGGAACACGCGGCGGTGGGGCTCGGGATTCAGCTCGGTGAGATAATCGTGAACCCGCCGGATGAACGGATTCTTGCTGGCGGCAAGTTTGTGCAGCGCGGGATATTCGAGCTCGAAATCGGCTTGGCCCATCGTGCTTTTCACTTGCGCGATCGAGTGGCACATCATGCAGCCGAGGCCGGCTTGCGCGGGCGGTGTGTCTTCGATCTCGCGGACAGGACGATCGAACATGCCGCTGTAGAGCAGCGCGGGATCGTGGCAGCCGGCGCACCACTTGGAAGGCTTCACGCCGACTACATCCTGCATGTACTCGATGCTCTTGCGATACCAGGGGTTATTGAACGATGAAAAATGGTGCGCGGAGCTTTGCCACTGCTTGTAGATGTCAGAGTGGCAGCGCTCGCAGCTTTGTGACTCCATAAAGTATGAGGCCGGAATTTGACCGTGATGCAGCGTCTGCGCGGAGCTGGGGAAGAACGGGCCCGAGGGTCCGTCGCCTTCGTTGTCCATGGAGGCGGGAGCTATTACAGGGTTTTCGATGCGGTGGTTGCGCTCCCACGGCACTTTGCGGAGCCAATAGGCGCCTGCGCTGAGAGCTGCAGCCACGGTCAAGAAGAATGCGCAACGGAGCATTGTCGCAGTGGCGTGGTGCGCTCCAATCGCGAAGCCACGGTGATGCCCCATCCAGTCCGCGACTATCAAAGCTCCGCCTGCGACACAGGCGATGATGTGAACGTAAAGCAGCGGCCATTCGATGCGGCGAGTGCCTGTGAAAATCAGCATCACGCCGAGGGTTCCACCGAAAGCGACGAGGAACCAACCAGCTTTTGTCGCAGGAGCCGCTCCTTCAAGAATCTTGTCCAGCGTAAGAACAAGGAGAACGACTAGCGTGACTCCCCCGAGCGCGTGAACAATGACAGCCGCGAAATAGGGCACGCTTGCTGTGGGCCATGCGTAAATGTACGCGGCCGTGAGGAACAGGATCGGGAGCAAAATGGCCACCGCGCGCTTCATCGAAGCCTCGGCAGCGCGCGCGACCGATCGTGGAGAGACACTGTGGTATCTATCGGCAAGGAGGCGTGCATTCTGATTCGAATGTCCTGGACGGACAATAATACTTTCATATTAGGCGGCGCCAAGCGACCAAAACGCGAGACCGGCACCGCTAGCCGCACAATTGACCTTAACCTTGCCCTCGACCTCGAAGAATCCATGATTCATCGGGTGCATTACTCTGCGATCAGCCGACGGGTGTAATCGCAGCATGATAGACTGCCGCGCGTTTGCGTCGATTGCGGGGAATACGCGGAGGCCAAGTGGACGAGATCGTGTACGGGTCGCTGATTGGGATGGCGGAGCGGGTGCGCGCGGGCGAAATTTCGCCGGTGGAGCTGGTGGAGGTGCATCTGGCGCGGATCGAGCGACTGAATCCGAGGTTGAACGCATTTGCGAACGTGGATGCGGAACGGGCGCGCGCCAGGGCGAAAGCAGCGGAATCGGCAGCAGCGGCGCCGGGCGGGAAGAATGCGTTGGGGTTTCTGCATGGGGTACCCGTTACGGTGAAGAGCTCCATTGACGTGGCCGGGCTGCCGTGCGAATGCGGCAGCGTTCTGCGAAAAGGTAACACGCCGGAAACGGATGCGCCGCTGGTGGCGAGGCTGCGCGGAGCCGGCGCGATTATTCTGGGAAATACCAACGTGCCGGAATTCCTGATGGCGTACGAAAGCGACAATTCGATGTATGGGCGCGTGAACAATCCCTGGGACCTTGCGCGAACGGCGGGGGGCTCGAGCGGCGGGGAATCGGCGGCGATCGCGGCGGGATGTTCTGCGGGCGGGGTAGGCAGTGACGGCGGCGGATCGATTCGCATCCCGGCGCATTTCACGGGGATTTGCGGGCTGAAGCCGACACCGGGCAGGATTCCATCTACGGGACACTTCCCGGGCTCGGCGGGTCCCTTTGCTTATCTTGGCGTTGTCGGGCCAATGGCGCGAACAGTGCGCGATGTGGAGCGGCTCTTCGAGGTGATGGCGGGCCCCGACCCGGGCGATCCGAGTTCCGCTCCAGTGGGCATCCGGCGGTGGAAGGATGACGAGATTCGCAGGCTGCGCGTCGGTTACTTTGAAGATGATGGTTCGTCGCCGGTGACCGTAGAAACCGCCGCGGCTGTGCGCAAGGCTGCCGATGCGTTGCGCTCGCAGGGATTCGAAGTGGAACCGTGGCGGCCTGAGAACCTGGATCGAATCTGGCAATACTGGTGGAATCTTTTCGGACGGGCGGGGCAGATGGCGTTTTCACCGATGCTGGATGGGCAGGACGAGCGAATCAGCCCCTTGCTCCGCGACTTTCGAGCGCGCGTGGCCGCGGATGGGCCACTCAGTGCGAGTGAGCTGCTTAATACGCTGCTCGGGCGCGACGTGCTGCGCAATGCGTTTCTGGCGAAGATGGAGAAGTTTCCGATTTTGTTGTGCCCGGTGTGCGCGGTACCGGCGTTTTCTCATGGGGAGCGGGAATGGACGGTGGCGGGGCGAAAAATCGAATATTTGAAAGCGATGGCTTATTCGCAGTGGTTCAATTTGCTGGGAGTCCCGGCGGCGGTGGTGCCGGTGGCGAAATCGCCAGAGGGATTGCCGATTGGGGTGCAGGTGGTGGGACGGCCGTGGGAAGAAGAAGCGATACTGGCTGTTGCCGCGAAGATTGAGGATGCGTGTGGAGGATTTCGGCGTCCGCCGATTTAGGCACGAGGCGTGTTAGCTCGTGTTACCTTGCCGCCGCTCTAGATTCCCAGCGCTAAAGCGCACTTCATGTTGCAGATATGTTGCTGGACTAAAGTCCAGCCCCTCTGCTGAAGCAGAGGGCTCCCACCAAAAGGCAAAGAACAAGAGCCGTCTCTTCGCTTCGCCCCGAATCACAGAGCTCCACTTAAGAATGCAAGAAACTATGCGGTGGCGTGCGCGATCAGCAAGATTGCCAAAAGGTAGAAGATGAACATCAGCGCCAGGTAGGATTTGGCTTTTGAATTGGCACCGGCAAATTCCTTCCAGGCAAAAATTCCCCACAGGGCTGCGACCATTGGAGCGGATTGTCCGATGGAGTATGAAATCGCGACGCCGGTTTGCGTGGAGGCGACGAGATCGAAGACCAGTCCCGTGGACCAGATCGCGCCGCCGATGAGGCCAAGAACATGGCCGTGCACCGGGCCGTGGAAGAAGCCGCCGAAAGCGACCGGCTCGCCCACGAGAGGGTGCTTCATGAAGTAGAAATTCCAGATGAAGCAGGAAAGCAGCGCGCCGAGGCAGAGAAAGACGCTGACGCTGTAGGGGCCGAGCGTGTTGCCGTGAGTCATGGCATGGGTCGAAAATGGCGCCCAAGTGCTCATCAGGATACCGGAGACGACGCAAGTGATGAGACCCTTGCGCGATACAGCTTTATTGCCGCTGAGTTGGCCGTACGCTTTGCCGTCGAGCACCACAGCCAGAACACCGCATAGGAGGCCGGCGGCAATCATTTTCACGTTGCCTTTCGGCTGCAGGATGTAGCTCAAAATCGTTCCCGCTACGAGAGCGATGCCGATCGATACCGGAAATGCCGTGGCAAGGCCGACCATGTCGATACCGGCGACGAGGAGAAGATTTGCGAGGTTGAAAATTAGTCCTGCGAAGAGAACCCGATAAATATTCGCGGTGTCCGCCGAATGGACGTTATTCAGGAAGCTGTCGGCGTTGTTGCCGAGGCTGCCCATGGTCAAAGCATAAATCAGCGCCGCAAGAAAAATTCCGATCGCGTAGTCCCAGTAGAAAAGCTCGAAACGGTAGCCCTTCACGCCCTTATATGTATTGGCCCAGGATCCCCAGCAGATCGAAGCGGTGAGCATCATCGCCAGCGCAAGGCCAAAACTTTGCGGTGTGAACATGTAACTCCTCTAGGCGTTTCGGTTTTAGGGCCGTAATTCGCAAACTTGAACGCTTGCTGTGAATCGGCGAGCTAGAACGACGGCGCGCCCGCCGGGCTGTTTGCCTTGATGAAGGCCAGCACATCGTCGCGCTTGGACATCGCGCGGGCTCCCACGGCCATACAACAAAGAGCCGCGCAGGCATTCGCGAAAATTCCCACTTTTTGTATGTCCCAGCCCTGCAAGAGTCCAAAGGAAAGGCCGCCCATAAACGCGTCGCCCGCGCCGGTTGTATCCACCACCTTCACCTTGAAGCCCGGGACGTGAACAGTTTTTTCGCGCGTAGCAATAAGGCATCCCTCGGGGCCCATGGTGACGGCGACGAGTTTGGGACCGAGGTCGAGGAGCTTGCCCGCCATTTTGTCGAAATCGCCTTCGCCGGTCAGCTCGCGCGCGGCGGCTTTGCATGGTTTCAGCACGTCAACAAGCTTGAGCGCGGCGACGAGCTCTTCTTGCGTGCCGAGATTCGCCTGTGCAAAAAAGCCGGGCGACACATCGAGGTCGAATACCACTCGGACGTTTGCATCTTTTGCGATTTTCATCGCCTCCTTCACGGGAACGATCGGAAGCTGTGAGGCCTCGGTGTGGAAGTGTTTGGCGGACTTGATGTGCGGCGCGAAGCGGGTGTCCACCTGAAAGCACGAGATTTTTCCTGTGACGTTGGGGAACATGTAGATGCAGCGCTCGCCTTGGACATCAACAGGAATCCAGGTGAGAGACGACATTTCGCCTTTCACAATTTCGATGCCAGAAAGGTCCATGCCATCTTGCGAAAACGCTTTTTGAATGATGCGGCCATTCTCGTCGTCGCCGATCAGGCCGAGCCAGCCAGTGCTGGCGCCTAATCGCGCCACCTGCGTGAGATTATTGGCCGTGACGCCGCCAGCGTGAATTTCCATGCGCGTCGCGTTGATTTTTTCTTCCGGGCCCAGAAGACGCGGGACGATGGCGAAGTAGTCCACCGTGCAACTGCCGATTCCAACGACGTCCACATTTTTAGCCATTCATTTCCTCGTTTACTGGGCCGGAGCGTGCGCGCCAGGAGTAGGGCGAGTCATAAGGTCGATGAACATCTTGTCGAATTTCTCGAGATTCAGTTCGAGCGGGACGTGAACGAGCTGTTCGCCGAGACCAGGTTGAGAACCGGCGATCCAAACGAGCGTGTTGCCATAGCCGGGCCCGTGCGAGTAGTCCATGTCCATGTAGAGCTCGGTTTCCTTGGTGATGATGCTGGGATCGAGCCACGCCGCGGCTGCGAGTTCGTCCCAGCGGAATTCTTCGTCGGCGTATTTTGCCAGATATTGGGCGGCGGGATTGGGCGATTTCGCGATTTCCGCAATCATCGCTTTCTTGAGCCAGGTTTTTACGGAGATGTCGACAGTAGTGTCCGTGATTTTATGCCACGGCGCCGTGTAGACCATGTGGACGGCTTCGGGATCCCACCAGAAATTAAATTCGCGGCGATTTTCAGTGGACCAATCGGGCGGAACGACGGGAGCGATGCTGCCGCCCATCACGACGAGTTCCTGGGCCAGATCGGAAACTGAAGGATCGATGCTGATGGCTTGCGCGATATTCGTGAGCGGGCCTCCCGCGTAAATCGTCACCTGATGCGGATATTTGTGGACCATGCGAATGATGAAATGTGCGGCGTCTTCGCTCGAAGGCTTTGTTGTGGGATTTCCCTCGACGATCTGCGGAACTACATAGGGGCCGTGATAGACGCCACGGATTCCGTCGCCAAGAGGTTTTTTGTTCCACGCCCCTTTGTAGGAGACTTTGCCGTAAAGCTGCTCCCAGCGAAGGATCAGTTCTTCGCGATTGATGAGCGGGAAGACGGCGCCGGGTACGACGGGAATATCGGTGCGACCGACGATTTCGAGCATGCGCAGCGTGTGAGCGACCTCTTCGTCGCGCCACATGTCGCCGCTGACTACGGTGATGCCGAGTGTTTCGACTTCGGGCGACTGCAGGAACACCAATATTGATTGTTGATCCGTGGTGGCCGGGCCGCGCGCATCCTGGTCAATGATCACTTTGCGTTTTGCCTGAGCGCTTGCGGAACTTGCGAATGAAAAAAACAGCGCGACGAATAGTGCAATTAGAAGCAGGGGCCTAAAGTGCATTTCGTTACGAAGCTCCTTTGAAGTCGCGCGCGATCGTTATCATGCGGCTCGGATGCTATTTCGAACCGGCGACCGGTTTGGCACCGGGCGTTGGCCGCGACATCAGATCGATAAACATTTTGTCGAACTTAGCCAGATCCAATTCCTGCGGCACGTTGACGAGATTTTCGCCAAGCCCCGGTTGGGCGCCCGGCATCCAGACGAGCGTATTGCCATAGCCGGGCCCGTGCGAGTAGTCCATGTCCATATAAAGTTGCGTTTGCTTGGTGATGATGCTGGGATCGAGCCAAGCAGCGGCGGCAAGTTCGTCCCAGCGATATTCTTCGTCGGCATATTTCGCGATGTATTGCGCCACGGGATTTTGAGATTTCGCGATCTCAGCGATCATGGCCTTGTCCATACGCGTCTTGATCGAGATATCGACGGTAGTGATCGTGATTTTGTGCCAGCCGGGAGCGGTGAGCGTCATGTGCACGGATTCGGGATCCCACCAGAAATTAAATTCGCGGCGATTCGTCGTGGCCCATGGGTAGGGCGTCGCAGGAGCGATCGATCCGCCCATAATGACGAGTTCCTGCGCCAGATCGGGCACGGCGGGGTCGAGACTTATCGCCTGAGCGATATCGGTGAGCGGGCCGCCGGCATACACCGTCACCTCATGCGGATATTTGTGGAGCATGCGAATGATGAAGTGCGCGGCATCCTCTTCGATGGGCTTCGTGGTCGGATTGCCTTCTTTTAAGTCGGGAATTTCATAGGGGCCGTGAAAGACGCCGCGCTGTCCATCGCCGGTGGGCCTTTTGTTCCATGCTCCCTGGTAGCGCACCTTGCCGTAGAGGCCCTCCCAGCGTTCAATCAATTCCATGCGATTGATCAGCGGATAAACGGCGCCGGGAACGACCGGAACGTCGGTTCGGCCGACCAACTCGAGCATCCGCAGCGTGTGCGCCATTTCTTCGTCGCGCCACATATCACCGCTGACCACCGTGATGCCGAGGACTTCGACTTCGGGCGATTGCAGGAAGACGAGGATCGATTGCTGGTCCGTGGTGGCGGGGCCGCGCGCGTCCTGGTCGATGATCACTTTGCGCTTTGTTTGCGCCGAGACGGGGTAGAGGAAAGAGAGTGCGACAATGGCGCACAGTACGCATCTGGAACGCATGTTTGCTGAAGCTCCTCGGGGCCCTGGAGGCTTTATCGGCGAAGAAACCTCTAACTTTTGGCCGGCGACGCAGCTGCGGAAATTCATTGTGGGCAAGGGCTGTTTATAGTTGGCGGCACCATGCGAGTCAAGGGAAAAGCGGAAATTTGCAGTATTTGTGCGGTGTTCTGCGAGGGCGCGTCAATTGCAAATGTTATAATTTCCCGCATGAAATTGGTTTCGCATCGCCGATTCTTAACGGCCGCGCTCGGCGCGAGCATCATCCTTTCTTCGTCTGCGCTGGCATTGCAGCGTCCCACGAGCGAAGCGGAGAATCTGAAACAACAGGCACATTCCGCGCTGGCAAGCGGGCAATGGGATGTGGCCATCCAGGATTACGAGAAAGCGATCGCACTTGCGCCGAAGGATGCCAACCTGCGCGTGGAACTAGGCGTCGTCCTAACAAAAACCGGTCGGCTGCCGGATTCGATCGCGGCGTTTCAAGATGCCCTTCGCCTCGCCCCGCACAATCTCGCGGCTGAGCTGGGGCTGGCCCAGGCGTATCGCGCGGTGCACAACTACGAGGAAGCCCGACGAATTCTGAATCTCGCAATTCGAGAGCACCCCAAATCTCCGGAGCCGCTAGCAGCGCTGGGCGATTTCGAGATCCAGCAGCAAACCTACGACGCAGCAATTGGTCATCTGAAGGCTTCACTCGCGCTGGCTCCTGCGAACGTGGAGACAAGAAACTTGTTGGCCGGCGCGTATAAGGCGAAGGGCGACCTCGCCAACGCGCTGGCCGAACTGCAGAAGGTGCTCGCTCGAGACTCGAAAAATGTGCTCGCATATTTCCTGCGCGCCGAAATTTATTCCGACCAGAATCGGGATGAGCTCGCCCTTCCTGATGCTCGAAAAGTAGTCGACCTTCAGCCGGAGAAGGCGCGCGGCCGCATTTTGCTCGCGAAGATTCTGGTGAGGACACCGCAGGGAGGCTCAAAGGAGGAAGCTGCAAAGCGCTGCTCCGAAGCCGTCGCGGCGCTCGAACCGGTGGAAGCAGCACAGTCCAGCTCCGAGACAAAGGATTCGGAGACTTATTTCCTCCTGTCTCGGGCCTATCGGTGTGCCGGGCGGCCGGAGCAGGCCGAGAAAGCAGACGCGGAATTTGAAGCAGCCTCGCAAAAGGAACGCGGCGCCAAGGAAAATGAAACGCAAGCCGCGCACCTCGTCAAACAAGCCGATGAAGCCGCGCTGAAAAACGATCTTCCGGGTGCGCTCGATTTGTTGCAGCAAGCGTTAGCCAAAGACCCGAACAGCGGCGCCGCATATTCGATGCTTGCAAAACTCTATTATTCCAAGGGCGAAATTGATAAAGCGAGTGACGCAATTGCCAAAGCTCTCGAGCGAGGACCGCATCAGCCGGACTTCTTATACGTGCGAGGAAAGATTGAGGAGAAACAAGGAAAGTTCGATGAGGCGCTGGCCTCTTTCAGAGAAACCACGCTGATTAATCCGCAGGAATCGGACGCCTACTTCGAGATCGGCGTGATCTACCAGCAGCGCAAAGATTTGCCTCGGGCGATGGCGGCCTACAAGAAAGCGGTGGAAATCTCACCGCAGGACCCCGACTACCGCCGCGCGCTTGCTTCGATTCCAGCCGGTGCGCCCGCAACGCGCTGAGCTCCAAGCGTCGGCGAGCGCTACTTCGATTGAGCCGACGGCGTTGGCCTCGTCATCAAATCCATAAACAGCCGGTCGAGTTTTGCGTTATCGATCTCGTCAATGATGTGCACCTGCTGCTCGCCCAGTCCAGGCTGGCTGCCGGCCGGCCATACCAGCGTGTCTCCGTAACTCGGTCCGCGGTCCAGCGAGATGTCCATGTATAGAAATTGTTCTTTGGTGATGATGCTCGGATCGAGCCATGCTTCCGCGGCGAGTTCGTCCCACATGTAACCACCGTGCGTGTATTTGCAGACGTATTCCGCCACCGGAGAGTTCGATTTCGCGAGATCGCCAATCATTGTTTTCGTGAGCTCGGTTCTTATGGAAATATCAATCGTGGTCACCGTGATTTTAGGCCATGGAGAGCGAAACACGATTCGCGTCGCCTCAGGATCCCACCAGCAATTGAAGCCTCGCCGCGGCGCCTGGTAGAACTCCGGGTCCGCGGGCCCGGGATTGATGATGGGCCCCATGAACACGAGCTCCTGCGCGAGTTTTGGAAACTCCGGATCAAGCGCAGTCGCAAGCGCAAGGTTCGTCAGCGGCCCGCCTGCGTAGATCGTGATTTCGTGCGGATATTTATGCACCATGCGAATCAGGAAATGCGCAGCGTCTTCGGCGGAAGGTTTCGTGGTGGGAGCACCCTCCGGCATTGGCGGAATCGCATAAGGGTCAGGCCGGTAACCGGGATTCCATGCGCCTTTATAGACCACCTTGCCATAAAGCTTTTCCCATCGTTCGACGTCTTCGCGCGTATTCACCAGCGGAAAAATCGCGCCCGGAACTACCGGAATATCGGTGCGCCCGATAATTTCGAGCGTGCGCAGCGTATGCGCCACTTCTTCGTCGCGCCATTGGTCGCCGCTCACGATGGTGATACCGAGCACTTCCGTTTGCGGCGACTGGATCAGCAGCAGAATTGCTTGCTGGTCTGTGCTGCCGGGGCCGCGCGCGTCCTGGTCGATAATCACTTTGCGTTTCGACTGTGCAGAGACGGATGTGGCCGTTGCAAGAAGCAGAAGAAGCGCCGAAGCTGTACGTTTTGAACGACACAAGATGTGAAGCTCCTTTCGGAAGAACGGCGATCGAGAAGCGATGCAGCCGAGCGCTTTCTGCTATTTAGCTTTAGGAGTCGGGCGCGCCATCAGCTCGACGAATTCGCTGTAAAACTTTTCCTTGTCGAGATCTTCCTGAACCACCACCTGCTGTTCGCCAAGCCCCGGCTGGTTCCCCGGCATCCAGACGAGAGTGTCGCCATAGCTCGGCCCGTGATCAACCGAAATGTCCATGTAGAGGTTTGTGGTCTTCGTGATGATGCCTGGATCAAGCCATGCCGCGGCAGCCAGTTCGTCCCACAGGTACCCGGTCTGCGCGTACTTCGCCACGTACTGCGCAGCCGGCGTGGTGCTTTTCGCGATTTGCGCGATCAAATTCTTATCCATGTTCGTTTTCACAGAAATATCCACCGTGGTTACCACGATTCGCGGCCACGGCGAATGAAACACCTTGTACGACGATTCGGGATCGAGCCAGAAATTGAATTCACGGCGCGGCGTGGTCGCAAATTCAGGATCGTCCGTCATGGGATGAATGCTTCCTCCCATCACGATCAGCTCTTTCGTGAGCGACGCGAATTCTGGATCGATCATCTGTGCCAGCGCGAGATTCATCAGCGGCCCGCCGGCGTAGATCGTCACCTGATGCGGATACTGGCGCACCCTGCGAATCAGAAAATGAGCGGCGTCTTCGTTCGCAACTCTTGTCGTTGGCGCGCCTTCGGGCATCGGCGGCACTTCAAATGGGCCATGAAGCGGCTTGCCATAATTCCAAGCGCCCTGATAGACCACCTTGCCGTAGAGCTTTTCCCACCGCGCGGTGGATTCCTTGCTGTTGACGATCGGAAACACCGCACCGGGCACCACAGGAATATCCGTGCGCCCGATAATTTCCAGCAGCCGCAGCGTGTGCTGCACTTCTTCGTCGCGCCAAGCATCGCCGGTCATCACGGTGATGCCCAGCACATCCGCCTTCGGGGAATTCACGATGGCAAGCACCGCCTGCATGTCCGTGCCGCCAGGGCCGGCGCAATCCTGATCGATAATCACTTTCCATTTATCTTGCGCCGCAAGCGGAGGGACTGCCGCCGCGACCACAGCCAGCATCACCAGCAGCCTGCCACATCTCCTAACAATCATCGGGTCAGCTTCCTTTCGAGTTTTCAAGCGGGACGCCTAGTACATAATGGTTTTCGTCAAATGGTGCGGCCAGAACGTGGTGTGATAGTGCGACCAAAGACGTGCATCAATCTGCGGAATAATGATCTGCAGGTCAGCGGGACGAATTTTGTTGATCTCCTCGGCCAGCAGGGCAGTGGCGTAGAGCGAATGCGCGCGAATCTCTATCTCCTGCGGTGAATCCCGCGGGATAAGCTCGTACGTATTGATCGCATGCTCGAGGCTGGCCGAATAGCTCGTGATGCCCATCAGACGCAATCCGACAGGAATGATGTAATCGGCGAAGGCCGTCATTTTGCCGATATCGGCCAGCGGCAAGGTGTTCGTCGAGCGCAGCCCCGAATAAATTCCCCAGAATCCCAGCTGTGCGAGCTTGTAGAACTTGATCTCGTGGCCGTCGTATTCGCTTACATCATTGAAACGCGGGAACTCCGTCACCAGTCTGTCGACCAGGCCCTTGCCATTGTCATAGAGTTGCGGAGGACAGGATTTGATGAAGTTATGGAAGTAACCGTCGTAGCGCTCCGCCAGCACTTTCCCCACCTCGCGAAAGTTCTGCAATTTCTCATCGAGCATGGGCATTTCGATATTGCCCGCGAATATCTTTTCCATCTGCGGCCGCGTGAGGGCGGCGAGGAACTTGCCGTCGAGGATCGGAATGCCGCTGTCCATGGATCGCTTCAGGCAAGCCACCATGGCATCGGAATCGGAGCGAAGCTGACCCTCATAATCCACCTCGAATTTCACATGCGTCTTGAAGTCCGTGAATGCTGAATCGATCGTCGTGGAAACCATGATGAAATCCATGGCCATCACAGGGTCTTTCGCGAGGCCGTACGGCACGGCCAATTCGGGCATGGGCAGTTCTTCGTACGCCATCCATCCGGCGACCTCGACGATTTTATCCACGTGCGTGTGGACGTCTCTGGAGTGTTCGATCACGGGGCGAAGGCTATCGAGAACGGGGCTGCCGATCGGCTTGGGCCAGCGGATTTCCCGCGAAGAGAATGATTGGGATGCCGCGGTGGGCCGCGAGCCGAATGCCAAGTGCAGAAACTGCGAGCCTGCAGCGGCCGCGATGGAAAGTGCCGGAATACCTTTCATGAAGATACGCCTGCTTGAGTCCATCGAAAGCCCCCGGGGACGAATCTAGTACATGATTGTCTTGGTCAGGTGATGCGGCCAGAACGTGGTGTGGTAGGGCATCCAGAGCCGGGCGTCGATCTGCGGGATGATGACTCGTTTGTCGGCGGGACGGATCTTATTCACTTCCTCGCGAAGCAAAGCCGTGGCGTAGATGCAGTGCGCGCGGATTTCCACTTCCTGCGTGCTGTCGCGTGGAATCATCTGGTAGGTGTTAATCGCGTGTTCGAGCGCGGGCGAGTAACTGGTGATACCCAGCAGGCGCAGCGCGACGGGCACGATGTAGTCCGCGAAAGCGGTCATCGCGCCGATGTCATCCAACTGGAATTTGCCGGCCGGGTGCAAGCTGGAATACACGAACCAGATGCCGAGTTGCGGCAGCTTGTAGAGCTTGATCTCATGGCCGTCATACTGGCTCACGTCGTTGAAACGCGGAAATTCCACCACCAGCCGATCGATGATGCCTTTGCCGTTGTCATAAAGCCGAGGCGGGCAGGAATGGATGAAATTGGAGAAGCGCCCCTTGTATTTCTCGGCGAGCACCGGGCCCACCTGGTGGAGCACGGCCAGCTTCTCATCGAGCATCGGCATTTCAATGTTGCCCGAGAAAATTTCGTTCAACTGCTGGCGCGTAATCTTGGCGAGAAAACTTCCATCCAGGATGGGAATGCCGTTGTCCATCGCCCGCTTCAGGCAGGCGAACTCGGCTTCGGAATCCGACCAGTGCTGCCCGGCATATTCGGTAGTGAACTTCACGTGCGTCGTGAAGTCGGTGAAAGCCGTGTCGATCACGTCCGCGACCATGATGAAATCGATCGCTTCGTTGGGATCGTTCACGCCCACACCCGCCGGCAAGTGATACTCCGGCATCGGCAGCTCTTCGTAAGCCATCCAGCCTGCCACTTCGACGATCTTCTCCACGTGCGTGTGGACGTCACGGGAATTTTCAATTACCGGTCGCAGGCTATCGAGGACGGGGCTGCCGATCGGCTTGGGCCAGCGCAGAGGTGCGTCAGATTTCACGCCATCGAGATTAACACCGGAGGGATTTGCGCCGGCAGCGTGCCGGAGGGGTTTCCCTCCGGCAGCCGCCAGCATTACCGAGCTTCCAAGTCCTTGCAGAAACCGCCTGCGTCCACCAGGGCCGAAAGTCATCAGAAGATGAATTTAGCTCCTGCCTGGAACGCAAACGGCGTGCTGCCCGGAGCGATCTGGTTGATGAATCCCAGCGTCGAAGGATCCGCCCCGTGCCTCGTGAGCTTGGGAAGCGACGGTAACGGATCACAATTCAAACCGATCTCGCCGGCTGGACGCGCAGTGCAAAAACCACTGTAGTCGAGCGTAGCGTTGGTGTCGGGATTCGAATACACGTTGCCGCGATTGGTCAGGTTGTAGAAGTCACCCGATAGCAGTACATGGTAGCGGTCGCTCAGTTTGAAATCCTTCTGGATACGCGCGTCCAGTTCAGCGAATCCGGGCTGATTGTAAGGATAACGGCCCACAAGTCCCACATTCCCGTTGGGTAGCGTGATGCTCGGGCGATCGTTGTTATGCGAAAAGCCCGAATTTGCTACGCCGTCCCCGTTGATGTCCGTATTGATGTAAAGCGGGAAGGGAACTCCGGTATGAGCGATGACTGTGGCGCTAGCGGCAAAACCCATGGGAAACTCGTAAACGCCCCCCAGCTTGAACTGGTGCTTGATGTCCAAACCGTTGCGGCCGTAGTCGAGTCCGATATTGAATGGATCCTGCTGGCCGAAATAGGTATCTGTATCGCGCTCGCTGGCTCCGTTGTCCTTGTTCTGCGACCAGATGTAGTTCGCGAACATTTGGAAATGGTTGCTGAAGCGCTTTGTCAAATTGAATACGGCCGATTCGTAATTGCCGCGAGCGAAACTGGCCGTAGCGTTTGTGCTGCTAGCTAACGTCGGATCTAGTAGTTCAGCTCCCATCGTGATCGGGTTCTGCGCAATGATCGTGCGCCCGAATTGATCCACGCCTGCAGGAACGAAGTTGCGATACCACGCTTCTTCCGACCCGTAACCGCCTGTCCGCAGATGCTGGGAATTAGCCCAAGCGAAGGTAACCGTAGCCGTCCAGCTGCGCGCGAACGTGTGCTCAATACTTCCGGTCAAATTCGAAATGCGCGGGTTTCGAAATTTCGGATCTACTAGATTCGGACCGGGGCAACCGAACTGGGTGCCGCAGAGTTCATTGATGCTGTTAGGAATGGTCGTGGGGAAAAGATAAGGAAAGCCCGGGCCCGGCAGGCAGCTAGAGTTGAAGAAGCAGAAGAGACCTGTCGTCCTTCCGCCTCCAGCCGTCGGCAAGAAGATCGATGGGATTTGGGCGTAATAGAGGCCCCAGGCTCCACGAATAACCGTCGGAGAGTCGGTTGAGCCGACGTTCCATGCAAATCCAAGGCGAGGTCCCCATTGCTTCCAATCATTCGGCATTCTCTGGGGAATCGGTATGATGCGACTATTGGGTCCGGTTCCCGAGTAAGTCTCCACCCCAGGGAATGGCGTTTGCGGCTGGGGATTCTTCGTTCCATCCCATCGCAGTCCGTAGGTAAGTGTAAATCGCGGCGTGATTTGCCATTTGTCCTGCACAAACAGACCGAAACCTACTTGCCAGGCTGGTTTCAAAAGTCCAGCCTGATCAAGCGGTACATTGTCGAGTCCAAAGTTTTGGATGAACCCGAACGGAATGGGGTCGCCTGTCGGTTCGCCATTGACGTTGTTGAAATCCTGAAACGCACCAAAATTGTATTGTCCTGCGGTCCAGCCTAGGAACCGATCGTTGCTATCTCGGAACGCATCGACGTCTCCGCCGAACTTCAGGTCGTGCTTGCCGAAGGAATACGCAAAGCTGTCACCAACCTGAACCTTCGAATTCGTTCCGGTGATCGGAAGGTAGTAGCGCTGTCCAATAATGGCCGGTCCGATCAAGTTTGTTTGCTCGCCTGGACCATTGGGATTGCGATTGCGCGTTTCGCGCGCAAGATTCACGCGGAATTCATTTACCTTCCGGCCCATCACGGTGTTGACCGCGAATGC
>CAVRFZ010000011.1:0-135860 GCA_963720655.1 uncultured Acidobacteriota bacterium
TTCTCGACAGTTATCTGGGAGCGGGCGTAAGATGCACGGAAAGTGACTGATTCCTCTCCCATTCTAGGCCGCACGATTTCCCATTACCGCATGCTCAAACAGCTGGGGGCCGGCGGTATGGGTGTGGTGTATCAGGCCGAAGACACAAATCTCGGACGGTATGTCGCACTGAAACTCCTGCCTGAAGATTTGGCGCGAGATCCGCAAGCCCTCGAACGGTTTCGGAGAGAGGCTCGGGCGGCTTCAGCCCTCAACCATCCGAACATCTGCACGCTTCACGAAATTGGAGAAGCCGACGGCAAGCTTTTTATCGTGATGGAATTCATGGAGGGCCAAACACTCAAACACACGATCGCTGGTAGACCGCTTGAGATCGATGCGCTACTTGATCTCGCCAGCCAGATTGCCGACGCGATGCGTGCGGCACACTCCAAGGGGATCATCCATCGTGATATCAAGCCCGCGAATATCTTCGTCACTCCGGAAGGCCAGGCGAAGCTACTCGACTTCGGCTTGGCCAAAGTCGCTCAGCCAGGCGGTGAAGTGAATTCGGACGTGACCCGTGATCTGACTTTGACTAGTGCCGGCAGCACGGTTGGGACGGTGGCGTACATGTCCCCAGAACAAGCGCGAGGAAAGAGTTTGGACGAGCGATCAGACATCTTCAGTTTTGGCGTCGTGCTGTACGAGATGGCGACTGGCGCGCAACCTTTTCGAGGAGATTCAGCAACTGACATCGTCGTCGGCTTGCTGACTCGGGCTCCTGAGGCACCCGCGCAGCTGAATCCTGCCGTTCCGGCCGAACTCGAGCGCATAATTAGTAAGGCGCTGGAGAAAGATCTGAATCTGCGTTACCAAGGCGCCGCTGAGATCCGTGCTGATTTACAACGTCTGAAGCGCGACACGGAATCAGGACGCTGGGCGCAAACCGGTGCTGAAGTTCCGCGTGTCGCTCCCGCTAGTATCGTTGCACCTTCAGTGCCCGCCTTGCCTGGTGAACAGGTCATTCGGCACGTCAAGCGTCGCTACGTCTGGATGGCTGCCTCTGCGGCTGTGGCGCTTGCTCTCGCCATTGGCGGGTGGCTATTTTTCGTGCCGCGGACGCATGCACTGACCGACAAAGACACGATCATCCTCGCCGATTTTGCAAATTCCACAGGAGATGCTGTCTTCGACGACGCCTTGAAGCAGGCTTTGGCCGTGGACCTGGGGCAATCGCCTTTCCTGAACGTCCTGTCGGACGGAAAAGTTCGCACGACATTACAACAGATGACCCGGTCGCCAACCGAAAAGCTCACGGAAGAAACCGCGCGAGAGGTTTGCCAGCGGGCGGGCAGTAAGGCTCTCATCAGCGGGTCCATCGCGGGCCTAGGCACTCAATACGTCATCGGGTTGAACGCGATCAATTGCGCCACAGGTGACTCTCTCGCCCGGCAACAAGTTCAGGCCATGGGCAAAGAAAAAGTTCTGGACGCACTTGGCAGCGCGACGGCAAAGTTGCGCAACGAGTTGGGAGAGTCACTCCGCTCGGTGCAAAAATTTGATGTACCGCTCGAGCAGGCCACGACCTCATCGCTCGAAGCCCTAAAGGCGTTTAGTCTTGGAAGAAAAAAAGACAGTGCCGGAGCCGTCCCCTTCTACCAGCGCGCTATCGAGCTGGATCCGAATTTTGCTTCCGCTTACCTGCGCTTGGGAATTGCGTACCGCAATCTCGCACAACCTGCACAGGCAAACGATTACATCACAAAAGCCTTTGAGCTGCGTGAGCACGCGAGCGAGCGAGAAAAGCTTCACATCTCCTCTGTGTACTACGAATTCGGCACGGGCGAGCTCGACAAGGCTATCCAGACTTACATCTTGTGGGCGCAATCCTATCCGCGGGATTGGCTTCCCTTGCTCAATCTGGGTGTTGCTTATGGAGCTATCGGGCAGTATGAAAAGGCCGTAGAGGCAACCCGTGAATCCCTGACACTGTATCCAGATAACGTGACCGGATACGAGAATCTCGGAGGGTTCTACCTCGCGCTCAACCGTTTGATCGAGGTGCGGGACGTCACAGACCAAGCGTTCACGCGCAAGCTCGACGAAGAAGCTCTCCACACGAACCTCTACGCGCTTGCGTTCTTGCGAGGTGATTCCGCGGAAATGGCTCAACAGGTGGCTTGGTTTGACGGAAAGGCGGAGGTCGAGAACGAGGGCCTCGGCTCAGAGTCCGCCACCGAAGCCTACTTCGGGCGGCTTAACACAGCACGAGAGTTGGCGCAGAAAACGGTCGCGTCAGCCGAAAGGGCACACAACAAAGAATCGGGGGCCTTGTGGTCAGCCGAGGCAGCGGTCTGGGAAGGGATGTTTGGCAATTACGGGGCGGCGCGGGAGCGGGCTGCCGCTGCGTTGAATCTCGCGCCGGGAAGTCGCGACGCTGAAAGCGAGGCCGCGTTGGCGTTCGCACTCGCCGGCGATCCGGCTCGCGCGCGAGCGCTCACGGATGAGCTTAATAAGAGCTTTCCCCTGAATACATTGATTCAGTCGGTATGGCTCCCCACCATTCGCGGCCAACTCGAACTCAGTCGCAAGAACGTTCCCTCCGCAGTCGAGCTTCTTCGCACAGCGGCCCCGTTTGAGCTGGGCCAAATCGTCGGCCAGTTCAACTATGCCTGCATCTATCCGGCGTACATTCGCGGCCAAGCCTATTTGGCCAGTGGCCAGGGCGCGGCAGCTGTTTTGGAGTTTCAGAAAATTCTCGACCACCGTGGCCTCGTCCAGAACTGCCCTACAGGTGCGTTGGCCCATCTTGGCCTCGCGCGCGCCTACATGTTGCAGAATGACATCGCCAAAGCCAAGGCAGCCTATCAGGATTTTCTGACGCTCTGGAAAGACGCCGACCCCGGCATCCCCATCCTCGTCGCTGCCAAGACCGAGTACGCGAAGCTGCAATAACTGTTAGAACTTGAGCCTGCAAGCGGGTTCGAGCTCGGATGGATGATGGCATAACGAAGTCGGCCTCACGGATGGGAAACGCTAACCGTGGAGGACTGCGTCTAAGCAACACCTTTGCTTGCGCAGTCCTCCGCTTCTAGCGATTCAGTGTTGCTGTGCTAAAAACTGAATACCACGCCAGCTTGGTAACGCAGATTGCTCTGGTTGAGGTTGCCGTTTGTGAATCCATTGCCGAAACGCGTGAGCACGTAGTCCAGTTCGACTGGCCGAAACGAAATAGACTTCGTGATGGGGATGTCGATTCCGCCGCCAATGATGAAGTCAAAAGCATTGTTGCTTGGAGACCTCACGACGACGCACCCCGTACAGTTCTTAGACAGATTGGCATTTACGTTCGAATGCGCGCCGCCAAACATCGCTTCGACGAAGGGCTGGACGTGCGGTGTCCGGAATTTAATTACTGGCCCAACGTTGTAGGTAAACAGATTGGCCGACGCGGAGCCGGTGCAGACACCAGTCGTGCCGCCTTCAGCGATTCTTGCGTCGCCGGTGTTACAGATCGAGGTATTCGTAAAGTTGAAGTTCCTCGTTTGGCTTCCGTAACCTTCGAATTCGCCTTTGATCCCAATCATGCTGTTAAAGAAATAGGAGAAAGCTCCGCCACCACCGTTTAGTGAGAAGCTGTTGATAACGTTGCTGTTCTCCGGATTAAACCGCATGTACGAATAGTTTACTGAGACCTCCGCTTTGGGGGTGTCTTGAGCAAATGCGACGCTCCCGAACAGCACAACAAATCCAGCCAGAACCAATTTCTTCATCTCTATATCTCCTTAAAATTTACGGATTACTTGTCTGCTGCTGCGGGAAAAACCTGCTTACCCCATCACAGGAGTTCGCCCAATAAACCCGCGGGGCCAGAGTGTGAGAGACCGGATAAACTCGGGGTGGAGTCGTGGGTTCCGAGCCCTCACCTCTTACGTCTTATTGTTTGCGCGACCTGATAGCAATACTGTGCTTTTGGTCACGGTTTGTGGTGATGTAGGTCACTTCGCCAGAGAAGCGGTCTGGGCGTAAGGGCGGTCACAGCACCGTGTGGCGCACGAAGCCGTCGTCGATTACTGTTGGGAAATCCGCTTCGCACGCAATATAAAAGGCGCCCACTTTGCGGTAGGTTTTGATTGCTCGTATCACCACCTACCGAAAGGAGCGCCGTTGTGAACCAAGCAAAGTATATTGGCATGGACGTTCATCAGGCAACGATCTCAGTTGCGGTCATGGATTCCGCCGGCAAGCTGATCTTGGAGTCCATCCTGGAAACGAAAGGGACCACGATTCTGCAGTTCATCGCCGGGCTGCGCGGCAGTTTGCTGGTGACTTTCGAAGAAGGAACTTCCGCCGCCTGGTTGTATGACCTGTTGAAACCTCACGTTGCGAATGTTTTGGTCTGCGATCCTCGGAAAACTGCTCTATTAAAGGATGGCAGCAAGAGCGATCGGATCGATGCTCGGAAGCTGGCCGAGCTCTTGCGTGGCAACCATCTCTCCCCGATCTACCACGGAGAGAACGGGCTGCGCACTTTGAAGGAGCTGGCCCGCAGCTATCTGACGATCACGAAAGATCTGACGCGGGTGATGAGTCGGATCAAGGCGGTGTACCGAAGCTGGGCCATTCCTTGTGCTGGGCCAGCCGTGTATCGACCGCGCCATCGTGCGGAATGGTTGGCCAAGATCGTAGAACCCGGAGTTCGCTTGCGAGCCGAGCGACTCTACCAGCAACTGGATGCGTTGGAGCCTTTGCGGCAGGGAGCACGACGCGATCTGCTGGCGGAGAGCCGGAAACACAGCCCAGTGAAATTGCTCCGTCAGATTCCTTATCTGGGTCCGATTCGCTCGGCATTGCTGGTGGCGCTGCTCGAGACGCCGCATCGTTTTCGCACCAAGCGACAGCTGTGGGCCTACAGCGGATTCGGACTCGAGACTCACGACAGCGGCGAATACCGCTTTGTGAAAGGGCAACTGCGACGAAACCGGGAGCGAGTCACCGTGCTGGGCCTGAATCAGAACCACAATCACGATCTGAAAAATATCTTCAAGAGTGCCGCGATATCCGCCAGCACTCGACCGGGACCGTTCCAGGAATTTTACGCTGGGCTTCTGGCCAAGGGGAGAAGGCCGGCGATGGCACGCCTCACCCTGGCACGGAAGATTGCAGCGATCACTTTGACGATTTGGAAGAAAGGAGTGTGCTTCGACGCCAAAGAATTACATCGGCAAGCAGCTTGAGCGTCTCTGGTAGAGAGCTGGTTCCATCCTGGGTGGTGGTCGGTTCGTTTCTTGAGACGCTCGGTTCGAGGGGAGTATCAGATAGGTGGTCCGACCCTGTGTGCTTCGGCACCGAGTCACCGTTCTCACGCTATGCCCCTTCGGAGAACCAGAAATAGCGATAGGCCATGAGCCTCGGATAGAACCATGGTTGCCACGGAATTGAATCGCTTGCCAAGTTTCAAGAACCGGCGGACGTTGTCACTACTCGAAAATGAACCGAGGGAACGGAAGAGCCATCCAGAGAAGAACCTCTCGAGCGATCGAGAGCCATCAGCAAATAGTGGGCTGGATATCGAGACAAAAAATCTCTCGGCTACCGGCCGAGGGAGAACCTTTTTTGTTGACATCCCCTTTTATAGAACCACCTATCTCAGACTGAGATAGCTCGTGACAATCCGGTTGTCGACAGTGACCTCCACCGCCAAGCCCCGTCTCTCCGTTCAGGGCTCTGACCGTGAATCCCAATCCCACGGCGATTGTGGTCGTCGATCCATCTTTTAAAAAAACGGTGAAAGCTGGACTACGCTCAACCGCAGAATCTATTTTTTGCGGTTCTCGGGAGTGTAGTGAGATTGGAGATAGTGGATGATCTTTTGTGTCGCATCATCCGGAATCGAAGCTCCATACGTTTTTATCATCTTGTTCACTTCGGAGCTCCAAGTATCGGCCGGCAGCGGAGGCTGCATGGTGATATACCGAGGGCTGTGACACGTATTGCAGTAGGACGCAACTTCCTGCTCGCCGTCGCCAGCCGCTAGCATCGCCGGGTAGAGAGTATATGCCGCTACGGAGTAGGACGCGCTCGTGGTGGCAGTGGATGGCATTGTTTGCCGAATACTCCCGGGCCCTTGCAGCGTATAAAACCCCGCGTTGAATTGAGCATAGAGGGCGGCACTGGCCAAGAACACGCAAATTGCGGTGACCAATGCGAATCTTTTGAGCGAACTCACTGATTCATCCTCATTCGGCGGCGCCGACCATGATTTCTTGCCGCTCGATCCGATTCCACAAATATCCCCCCGGATTCCATACCATCTTATCTTCCTGGGTATTGCTCTCTTCATCCGTCGCTCGAACAGCGACTCCATATCTTCCCGGCCGTTGGGGAATCCAGGAAAGCTCCCATGTTCGGAACGAGAATTTCCCCTCGTCTCCTCCGAGATGAGCCGTGCGCCAGGTCGCTTCATTATCAACGGACACTTCGACCTTCGTAATACCGCCGTAACCGCTGAACGCGATTCCACGCAACCGCACGGGCAAACCCGAAGGAAGTTTTGAAGAGCCGTCCGGAGAAATCAGGAATGAGCGCACCGGCATCTTCGAGATGGGAATCGTTTTCACCTTGCCGGTCTTCACGTCGTCAGGAGTTGTGGATCCTCCGGGCGTGTCCGGGATTCGATATGCCGTTTTCATCCAGAAATTGTCGTCCGGTTTGTCCAACACGCGAATCCAGGAAAGCGACTTCACCCAATACGTCGCAAAATATCCCGGCACGACGAGACGAACCGGAAACCCGTTCAACACGGGCAGCGGTTCGCCGTTCATCGAATAGGCGACAAGCACCTCATCCAGCACCGGGTCGGACAGATCAAGGGATTTCATGAATCGGTTCGACCCAAAGCCCTCGGGCCCTTTTCCGCGGTCCAGCCCTTCGAATTGCAACTGCAAAGAGCCGCTCTTCAAATCCGCGGCATGCAGAATTTCGCGGAGTTTCACCCCCGTCCACAACGCGTTTCCCATCGCGCCGTTGCCCCATTGCCCGCCCGGGACGCGAGGTTGCAGCCGGCTTCGGCTGTTGCCCGAGCACTGGTTTACGGCAGCGATCGAGCTCGTCTTAAACTTGGTAACCAGGTTATCGAGGGTCAGTGTAAGGGGCTTGCCCACATTCCCTTCGACGTGCAACCGCCATTCCTTCAGATCCACGGAATTGGGAAGGGTTTCCAGATGCCAGCGCACGTAGAACGCATCATTCGGCGTAAATGCATTCAAGAAATAGTGTCGCGGTGTCTCGAGCTGAACGGGCCGATCCGTCAAAAGAATCAGAGGCGACTTCTGCGGCTCAGTTACGAGCGGCCCCACCGAATTCCAATAGGGGTTCGCTCCCGGTCCGGTAAAATCCGGAACGTTGCGCGCAGCGGAGGGCTCTTGCGCGAAAGCATCAAAAGCATCCCACTTGCCAACAAGTCCAATGGCTCCGCTCGCGCCGAGCGTCCATAAGAACCTGCGGCGAGAAACTTCCCGCGCGTTCCTCAAAAAGCTGCCTCCAGGGATTAAGCGTCCAGCCGGTTTAGGCGGCTGTCTGAGCTACGCGACTTCCGTACTTCTTCACGCGACTTCCATACTTCTTTACAATGAGCGGCAATTTTCGATTCCTTCTGGAAGCTCGCGATGTCCGATGAGGATGTCCCGTGAGAATGTGCAGGGACATTCGCGAGGGGCACCGCGTTTTGCCCTCGCGGCCGGACGATACCCTTCGTCGCGAGAGCTTGTCAAGCTTGGTAGCCGTAGTCGTCTAATTTGAAGAGCCGCCCGATCGTCATCGCTGTGGTGCTGGCAATTAGTTGCTTCATGGACTTCACCACCCTGGACGGGAATTTACTCAAGTTGACGCTCCACCAACAAATCGTCGGGGGCCTGCTGTCGTTTAATTTTCACCTGTTCGGTACTGACTTGCCGGTAATGATTTGCATTTATTCCCGCAGGCTGGTTTCCCGATGAAACCTGTGCTACATACAACCCCTTAAAAGACAGTCGCTGGCGCGTCCTCGGTGAGGATTGCCGATGTCTCTGCGTTCCCGCACAATGCAGCCCCGAGACGTTCGGGAATGCGCTGAAATCGTCGTGGCGCACCCCGCAATTGGTCCTCGCTACCGTCATTCGGTCAAGGATTTAAGCGAGGCATGGCTGCGTCTACTTGCTTGCGAAGCAAAGACCGCCTTAGTGCTGGAGGAGCTGAACGGATCGAAAGCAACGATCTGCTTCATAGGCGTCAGCATCTTCGCCAGCGACGATTTTGTGCGCGAAATAAAGACGCCCCCGCTTTTCTGGGTGGGACCGGAACTGGCCCGTCGGATGATACGAGGAAACTCCCCGGTACTTTCTTCCAGACAGTTTCGGGAGGCGAACTCGCGGGGTGGGCTGACCACGGTCACATGGGAAGCTTGCATTCGCGCAGGTTACGAGACGCATATCGAGCTGCATCGAAAAATTCTCGGCATGTTTATTGAGAATCATCGCGGTTATCTCTGGAAGGAGGCTATTGCTTCACAACTCGAGAGCGTGGAGCGATTGCAATGGACGGTACAAACCGGCGGTCTCGTCTGGGACCCGGTGAGAGGCCGCTACTTTAAAACGTGGAAGAGAGATCTGCAAGAGTTCGTGCGCGAACCGCACATCGTCGGCGTCACTCGCGATCTTGAGCACGGCCGGCCCGGTTCCTGGGTTGGCGCCCTGTTCGATTACCATCCGCCAAACATCAGTTTCAGCCCCAGGGAACAACGATTACTTCAGTCGGCGCTGGAAGGCGAGCGCGGGACCGATCAAGAGTTAGCCGCCGCGCTGGGTGTTTCGCTTCCCACAGTCAAAAAGATGTGGCTCTCGATTTACCGGCGCGTAGCTGACCGCCAGCCCGAGATAATTCCGGCTTCCGTGCGGCCGGAAACGGGGACATCCGAGAGGGGAAAGGAAAAGAGGCGCCACCTTCTCGCTTACCTGCGAGAGCATCCCGAAGAACTGCGCCCCTTCTCTCGAAATCATGCGCCTCAAGACTGAGCATCACAAGTACAGTTCCAGAACCAACTTTCAAAAGCGAGTTATAGGTAGATGGCGTGCCCAAGCAATGCCATTAGCACAAAACTGAAAATCTGAACCGATTCGTCGCCGGAAAGGTTGTAACGGCCTTGGAATACTCCGGGCTCGACTTCCCGGTATTGAGCGTGCATTTCGTTCACGCCCCGCTCCGTACTCACCTGAGCAAACGTCTCCGCAATTGCGTTCTGGCCGCCTGAGAGATAAGCGATGGTGGCAAAAGGCGATTTTTCCGGGTCGAAGCTGAAGGTCAAGCAATCGCCTTGTCTCGACTCTTGACCATGCGGCGGGCGTGTCTCGCGCTTTCACTGTCACGCGCGAATCGCCTTAACCAGAATGGCGTAGTTGCGCTCAGCTTGATCGGCGCACGTGACCGGATCGAGTTTTTGCACGACGATGAATGAGGGAGTTTGCGTCACTGATCGGCCCGGAGGAAAGAGCAAAATTTCGCCAGTCGCCGGTGAGCAACGCGATCCACAACCATGACGGTCGCATGCGACCAATATCAACCTAGGGTAGTGAACCTGCTAGACTGGGCGCGAGGAGACTTCCATGAAAAAGGGTGTCACAACTGTTCTGACCGCCGTTGCCACCGTGCTTCTGTGCAGCGTATCAATGTTTGGCCAGGCGGCACAGTCAGCGCCACAAAGCGGTCCCGGTTCCGAAGGGCAGCCCAACTCTATCAACAACAAGGATGTCGAGTTGCTTCGCGCAAACCTGCGTGCGAACCGCAAGAACCTCATGGCGCAGAATATGACTCTTACGGCTGACGAAGCTACTAAGTTCTGGCCTATCTTCGACCAATACAGAAAAGAGGCCATTAAACCCAACGACGAACGCTGGGCTTTGATCAAGGAGTACGCCGCGAACTACAACACTATGACTGATGCGCAAGCTCAGGATTACATACAAAGAGCTACGGATGTTGACCAGAAATTGCTCGCACTGCGCCTGAGGTACGTTCCAGTTTTTGAGAAGGTGATATCCGCGAAGAAAGTGGCGTTGTGGTATCAGATTGACCGCCACATCGACCTTATGATCAATCTGCAGCTCTCCTCGGTGATTCCGATGGTCGACACAACCAAATGAACATGTGACGAGCTGTGCGACCCAGGCCGCCAACTTGGCACGGTGCTCTTCGTCACCCACGAATCAGGAAATTAGTAGGGTTGTGGGGAATCGTACCTGCCTTGCGGCGCGATACCGCCAAGAGCCCCTTCGCCTACAACGATTTCTTGGCGCTGTGGAAGGGCCTCGACGTCCCCATTCTGAAAGAAGCTAACGCCGAGTCCGCGAAACTACACGAAACCACAGTGGCTCGTGAAGGTTGCTCACACGTGTAACGACCCGAACCGGATTACTGTTGAGAAATCCGCTTCGCACCAGCTATCTCAGACTGAGATAGCTAGTGATAATCCCTGTTTCCAATCGGGAAGGACGCCCGGAGGTTGCGGTCACCTAATCAAATTGGAGGCGAGCGGAAGGGGCTCTTGGGCTTCGGCTGATTGAATCACGAGCCTCTGGCCTTTCTCGATGTATAGGTACTGCCCATCCTTGAGGCCGACAAAATCAAGCGGTGCACCATTCAAGGATTTGTGCACTGCAACGGCTTCGCCAGATTTGATGTTTATGCGGAAAACATCGACCGTGTAATCGATGTCGTTGCTTCGCAGGAGCTGGAGCACGATATCGCCTTCGTCGCTGAAATCCAGCGCGTGAATCTGAACGAGGTGATAGCCGTCCTCCATTGAAATCTTCTCAATTATGTCGCTTATGCTGCGATCGGCGAGAACGACTCCGTTGCGGTTGGTAATGACAGCTTCGCGATTCGTGGGAGCGTAGAAATAAACTTGATTTTTCGTGACGCGCAGCGCCGTCTCTCCAAATTGGCCGCCCTGGTGGAAGGAATCTCCGCCGTCCTTCAAGGCACCGGCTGGAATCATGACCTTTTGTACGCTCCCATCGCGGCTGTACTCGATCAGAAGCGGATAATTAGGAGCGTATGGGCCATCCGGAAGGTCACGTCCCCCGAGGATAAAAAGCGCGTCATCTTCTTTGCTGTAGGCGATGGCTTCCACATATTGCGGAGCCGGGTCCCAGGATTTCAGCAACTTGCCCGAAGAATCATAAGTTAGAATCGGCTGCTGGATATTGCCATTCCCGAAGTTCAATATGACCGCAATCAAAGTCGTACCATCCGGGCCAGCCGTCAAAGTCTCGATGTAGCATTCCTGAATGCCTGGAAAGTCCTTGCGTATATCGATGTCTGCGCCGCGTTGATGACCATCCGCATAGGCTCGAACCACACTGCCTGCGCGACAATTATCGAAAAATAGAACTTGGTTCGTGGAGTCCCATGTCCATAGTCCGGTCGGCCTCAGTTCTTGCGCGGCTGCCTGAGTGCCAAGAAAGGTTGCTACTGCCACCAGAAGCAGCTGAGAGAAGAGCGGTCTTGTTCGCGGCATTACGGTCTCCCGATGCGCGCCAATTATTACTGGTTGTTAATCGTAATCCTCATTAGTAAGTCTTTCAACTGCAGAGTTCTCGACACCAATCCGAGCGTCGTGATGGGCCGAGCCGGATAGATGTTGGGAAATCCGCTTATCACCACCTACCTGAGGATGCGACACCGGCAGCCTGCAAGTTTGTTTTGGGTTTTCTCGTTCCGTTCTCTCGTTAGCGGCACGCGGAGAGTTTCAAGCATGCTTGCGACTTCACGAGTACGGTTCTAGAACTAACTGTCTGTGACCTGCACTTCTGACCACTAAAATTTCCCCGCGCTTCGTGCTACCGTCGATTATGTATTACGAAAGAAAATTCGAGTTACGAATCACTGCATCGCCGGCGATACAGTTCGATCGGCTTCTTCGCTCGCGGCGAAGCACCGGCCGGGAAACTCGATCTTCTTGGGCGCCTTCACCCCCAGAACCCTGTCCAAGCTCAGCCACGGTTCGCCTTTCACGATTCACAAGTCACGAGTTATGAGTCACGGCATTCTAATCGAGACACCGCGATTCGAATTTCCCGCAACGCCAACAAAACAAAGCCCCGGCCGCATTTCTAATCGGGACAAAATCGCTGTTTTCTTTTCCCGATTTCCCGCTCCGGCACGAAATCGGCAGGAGCCGCCTCCTCCCGAATTTCTAATCGCAAATCTGGAATTAGAATTCTTCCTAAGTGATTCAAAATCAGCAAAGTACAAATTTCTAATCGCAAATAAACGCGGGTTTTTCATCTGCTGCGGCGGCTCGCATCGCGGGGCCGCAGAATCTCTTTGCGGGTGCCGGAATCTAAGCTGCGAGGATCGGTCAGCCATTTTCGCTGGAAGGCTGAAAACGATAATCGGCGCCATTCGAATGACTCCAGTTAAAGTTAAGTCGCTATTATGTTATGGTGACTCTCACTTTCAGCTGTATAAGATGGTTACGAACAGCCCAAGCGTGATACTCGGAGAAAATTAGTTATGGCCAACGCCAAAGTCAGGGGCGCAGCGCCTGCTGCAGCTCGGAGCGTGGCTCAGCGCGGAGGAAAAAGACCGGCGCGCCGAAGCGGTGCGCTCGGCATTGACGCGGAGCTGGGGCTTCGCGAGAGAAAGAAAGCGCGGCTGCGCCAGGAAATTATTGACACCGCGTTGCGGCTTTTCCGCGCCAAGGGATACGAAAACACGCGCGTAGAAGATGTTGTGCAGGTTCTTGAAATCAGCCAGCCCACTTTCTTCCGCTATTTTCCCACCAAGGACGCCGTGCTCTACGAAGTGGGCAATCGCGGCTACTCTTGCATTACCGAAAAACTGAAAATGGAACTTTCCAGCGACGCGAGTACTGCGGATCGCTTGCGGCGTCTCTACAGCGAATTTGCTCACGAGGTGGAAGCGAATCGCTGGCTTTGGCAGGCGGTGGTGCTTTCCGGAGCGATGGATCCGGTGCGGTCGCCGCAGATGCGCGGACAGGAAAAAATCGCGGCGAGCCTGCTGCAGGAAATCCTGGAACAGGGACAGAAGCGCGAAGAGATCACGCGCGCTTTTCCTGTCGATCACCTGGCCGAATTCATGGAAGCGCTCTACAACACGGTGGTACGAAACTGGGTGGCGGCCCCGGCAAGTCCTGACAAGCTGGTGGGACGCGTTCGCAACGCGGTGGATTTTTTTCTGCGAGGCGTCACGCCTTAAGCGTCGCGTCGACGCTGCGAAGAATCGCCAGCCAAACATCGCCCAGTCAAACATCGATCAGCCCATATCGAACGGATGCGAATGCGAGCCGCCGTCCTCCACGATTTCAAACAGCCTCTCACATTTGAAGACATCGAGCGTCCCCAGCCGGATGCGGATGAAGTTCTGATCCAGGTCGAAGCCTGCGGCGTCTGCCACTCCGATGTGCATGTTGCGGACGGCGACTGGCCGCAGTTCGCGAAAATCGTGAAGCGCCCGCTGATCCTGGGGCACGAAATCGCGGGGCGCGTGGCCGAGAAGGGCGCGAAGGTTCGAAATTTGGAAATCGGAGACCGCGTCGGCGTTCCCTGGGTTTATTGGACGTGCGGCGAATGCGAGTTCTGCAAGGAAGGGAATGAGAATCTTTGCAGCAAACAGAAGATCACGGGCGTCACGGTGGACGGCGGCTATGCGGAATATTTCAAAGCTCCCGCAAGCCACGCGCTGAAAATTCCCGACGGGCTGTCGCCAACCGAAGCGGCGCCGCTCTTCTGCGCCGGCGTGACGGTCTATCGCGCGCTGAAGCAGTCGGGCATTTCTCGCGGGCAGCGGCTCGCGGTGTTTGGCCTCGGCGGACTGGGCCATCTTGCCGTGCAGATCGGACGCGAGTTCGGCGCCGAAGTGACGGCGGTGGACATCTCGGATGAAAAGCTCGCGCGCGCAAAGTCTCTCGGAGCGGCGAAGGCCCTCAACAATTCCGCCGGAGATGCGGTGAAGGAGATTCGCAAGGCCGGCGGCGCACACGTCGCGCTGGTCTGCTCCGCGGCCAAGGCTGCTTACGACGCTGCGTTCAACAGCGTGCGGCCGACCGGGACGCTGCTAGCTCTGGGATTGCCGGCGGAAAGCATTTGTTTTCCGCCGATTATGATGGCCGCCCGCGAAGTGCGAATCAAGGCCTCCTCGGTGGGCACTCGCGAAGACCTTCGCGGTGTGCTGACGATGGCCGCGGCTGGGAAGCTTCATTGCGACGTTGTCTCGAAGCCTCTGGAATTTGCCAACGAGGCCCTCGAGCTCCTGCGAACGGGGCAGGTCTCAGGCCGAATTGTTTTGACCTTCCCCGGCTAGGCCTTCTCCGCCGCTTCGCCGTCTGTCCGCTTCCTCAGGAACATCGGGCCTCCACGAGCATTTCGCTTCCAGGAACCTTTCGCCAAAAATCTTGGGGTCGCCTCTTAATTCGGCTTGACGTTAGTCACTAAAATGTAATATTCCCTATCATAATTTTGGATGGGCGGAACGGGTGGACGGATGGAGTGTAGTTCCGACGAATTTCGGCTCGATAGAACCGTAGGCGTAGTGCGACTTCACAAGCAGCCAGGCGATGCTTTGCTCTCACGAGGAGGATTTATGAAGTCAGCATTTCTAGCCGGTCTGATCGCGTGTCTGGTGTGCGTGCTGGTCGCGACTCCAGCGGCCCGGGCGCAAGGGGTGGGATCATCCGCAACGATCAACGGGACGGTGGTTGATCCGACGGGCGCCGTCGTACCGAAGGCCCTCGTGGTGGCCACCGAAGCGGACAGAGGAATCATACATTCGACGGAAACGGACGCGAGCGGCTACTATCGCCTGACTGGGTTGCCCCCCGCTACGTATGACATTGCCGTGCGGGCTCCCGGGTTCGAAACGGTGGTTCAGAAAGGGCTTATAGTCAATGTGGGCAGCATAACCCTCGTTGACTTCCACCTTTCGCTGGCGACCTCCAAAGCCACCATCGAAGTGAGCGCGACTCCGCCGATCGTGGAAACGGAACGAGGGAGCGAGTCGAACACGATCACGCAGAATTACATCGAAGATCTGCCGATCAACCGCCGCGATTACCTGAATTTTACTTTGTTGCTTCCCGGCGTCTCCGATTCAACCCGCATCACCGATGACCAGGATTTTCGCGTCAAACAAACTCCGCAAAGCGGCTTGTCGTTCTACGGCAGCAACGGCCGCGGAAATAATGTGACGGTGGACGGCGGCGAAACCGGGTCGGACTCCGGAGGCGTGCGCCTTACGGTGAGCCAGGATGCGGTGCAGGAGTTCCAGGTGAACCGCAGCAATTATCCCGCGGACCTGGGTGGAGCGAGCGGCGCAGCCATCAATATCGTTACAAAGTCGGGCACCAACGACCTGCACGGAAGTGTGTACGGTTTTTTCCGCAACGACGCACTGGATGCGAGAGATCCCTTTGCGTTCAGCCAGGCTCTCCAGCCGGGCGAAGTCTTCAATCCCTTGGAACCTGATACAACTGGTTTACCGGTCAAAAACTCTCTGGGCCGATATCAATTTGGCGGCAACGCTGGGTTCCCAATTCAGAAGGATAAGACGTTCGCATTCTTTGCGTTCGAAGGGTTGCGTCAGGACTCGCAGAACTCAGTTCCTTTGCTGACTGATACCATTTCTCTTCGGCCGACGACGCCTCAGCAGGGGGTCATCAATGCTCTGACCGCGCAGGGAGCGACTCCAGTTACTTGCTTTACAGGCGTCGTGGTCCAGGCCCAGCAGTGCGCGGGACTTCTTACGAGTGCGCTGACTACGAGCTCACTGACCGGGCTAAATGCGGGGCAAGCAGCAATTAATGGATACCTTGTGGATCAGTTCGAAACCAATGGCGGACTTTTTAACTACAAGACCAGAGAGTATCTTTTCTCGGGACGTCTCGATCACCGCTTCAGTGAGGCGAATTCTGTTTCGCTTACCTATCGCTACGGATACGACCTGGAAGAAAATCCGGACGTCCAATCTCTGACGGGTTTTTCAGCCGGCAGCTCGATCCACAACTATGACAATAATATTCAGGGGGCTTGGTATCACACCTTCAGTCCCCGAGATCAAAATGAGCTGCGGATCCAGTTTGACTACAATCATTTCAACGTGATCCCCAATGAGCCGGGACAGGTGGGTTTGCAGCTTCCCGGTTTTATAAACAATTTGGGCACCAATATTTTCCTTCCCAATTTGACGATCCTGCGCCGCTGGGAATTTGCAGACAACGTGACGATGATTCGTGGCCGCCACACCGTCCGATTTGGGGGCAACGAATTGCTTCGAGGTAACCACACGGAGTCCCACACGTTTCTGCCCGGCCGATTCGTTTTCGGATCATTGCCCGGAGGACTGATCAGCCCGCAACTGGCGAACGTTGAAATCAACCCGCTGCAATCTGCCTCTTTCGGGCTGCCCCAGTTCTATCAGCAGGGATTCGGTAACCCGGATTACCCTGCTTACACGCGGCCATTGACGGGTCTGTTTATCCAGGATTCCTGGCAGATAAAACCCAATTTCACTTTGAATTATGGACTGCGTTACGAAATCGATTCGCAGTATAACCCGTTGAACACGTTCTATAAGGATTTCGCGCCGCGCATTTCGTTTGCGTGGGATCCCTTCAACGACCACAAGACGGTAATTCGCGGCGGCTACGGAATTTTCTACGGAAACATTGACGCGCAGATTCCGCAGGTGGACTTGAGTTTAGGCGTTCTCAACAAGAATCGCAGCACGGTAGAGAATCAGCGTAATAAGCAGCAGGTTCCGGATCAGGTGAATAACCTGGTGAATACATGTGGAGTGGGGTTTCCGGGAGTACCGATAGTCCCCGGGACAGGAGCCAGCCCTTGTAACCGGTTCATTTCCATTTACGCCGACTCGCTGCTGCCCACGCCTCTTCCGATCGTAACTGCTGATGTGGTGTTTAAGACTCTGTTCGCGAACGGTCTGATTCAATGCACGGTGCCTCAGCCAGGGCAGCAGTCATGCGTCACGCCGCAATCGCTGGGCCCGGTATCAGCCGGCGGCTTATTCCCACAAACGCTGCAGTTTCCGTTTGGGTCCGGAATCATCCCGACGAACACGGGTCCGATATCTCCATTGACGGTGGTATTCAGCAATCCCCCGAACTACAGGGCACCCTACTCGCAACAAGCTTCGCTTGCGGTTGAGAGAGAAATTGCTCCAGGGCTTTCGGTCTCGGCCAGCTTTATTTACTCCCACACCGTGCATCTCCCCGTGGCGATCGATACGAACTTGCTGCCGACGACGCCGATGAGCACCGTAACCCTGGCGAATGGAAGGATGGTGTCGTACCGCAATTGGAATACAAGCCCGAACACTGACCCGCTGGGAGGCACCGAAGGCCTGCCTTGCGCACCGAACCCCTTGGCGTGTTTCGTAAATCCGCTTGTGGTTCAGAACAACCAGTACACGGCTGCATCGTCGGGTTTGTATGAAGGCGGGATTTTGCAGCTCACGAAGCGCTTGAGCCACAATGTCTCGCTTTTCGCAAACTATACCTACAGTAAGGCCATCGACACAGGTACCGATTTCAACACGGACTTCGGTCCGCAGGATCCAACGGACTTGAATCTCGATCGCGCCGTTTCTCCTTTCGACGAGCGGCACAAGGTGGTGGTGGCTGCCGTGCTGAACAGCCCCTGGAAACAAGCTGTCCTGCAAGGCTTTCAGTTGTCTCCGGTATTCCAATACCACAGCGGGCATCCTTTCAACCTCAATGCCGGTGGAGAGGTGAACGGGAACAATCACACGACCAATGAACGGCCGATTGGTGCGAATCGTGACACCGGCCTCGGTCCCAGTTATGTCGACTTCGATATGCGCCTTAGCTGGCAGCATAAGATCGGCGAGCGGGGAACTCTGCAATTAACAGCAGAGGGATTCAACATTGCCAACCACACGAACTACGCAAGTGTGAACAATGTGGTGAGCCCGCTATTTGGTTTCCAGCCGGGATTTACCACTTTCAACGTACACGGCCGGGCCGATCTCTCGCCGAGCACGCCGCTCGGCTTTACGTCTGATTTTCCGAAGCGGCAGATCCAGCTGGGAGCGAGATTCAGTTTCTAAGGTCTAAGAATGGAACCGCAGGCGGGCGCATAGTCCCGGCGTCCGGCGAACAATTCAATTTCCGCAGTGAAAACGGCACGACTGAGGCAAACGAGATTCGTGCCCGTTCTATTGGAAGGAGAGTGTCCGATGTGGCAAGGAGTTAAGCACTGGGTTTTTGTTGCGTTATTTTTCGCTGTCCTCTTGTTCTCGATAACGACCACAACAAACGCACAAGTGAGCCTTACCACGAAGACGGGGGCGCTCGCTGACGGAGCGACGTACCTAATCCAGGTGCCTTCGAACTGGAACGGGACCCTTTTCTTGTACAGCCATGGATACGTGGTTCCGGGCAGCGCGAATCCGGCGCAGAACGTGGGCGATCCGGCTACCGGCGCTTTCCTTCTGGCGAACGGCTTTGCTCTTGCCGGCTCTTCTTACGCTCACACTGGCTGGGCGATTCAGGAAGCTCTCGTCGATCAAATTCAGGTGCTGGATTTGTTCGACGCTGATTTCGGGAAGCCCAAGCAGACGATTGCCTGGGGACATTCTCTCGGTGGCATCATCACGGCAGGTTTGGTGCAAAATAATCCGGGACGCTTTACGGCGGCGCAACCGATGTGCGGCGTGCTGGCCGGCGGAGTGGCGACTTGGAACGCGGCGCTTGATGCAGAATTTGCTTTCAAGACGCTTCTCGCGCCGACGAGCGGGTTGCAGCTGGTCAATATCACCAACCCCAACGCGAACCTGACTCTATCGGAAGAGATTCTTGCTGCGGCGCAAGCCACGCCCCAAGGGCGGGCACGAATCGCGCTTGCGTCTGCTTTCGGCGATACTCCCGGCTGGTTTACTCCGCTATCGCCCGAGCCAGCGCGGAATGATTTCGCTTCGCAAGAGCAAAACCAGTTTCTGTGGGACTCGGAAGTTGATTTTCCTTTCGTGTTCGCGTTTCGGGCTGAACTCGAATTGCGGGCCGGCGGAAACGTTTCCTGGAACAACGACATTGACTACGGCATTCAACTACTGCTATCGCCTAACCTGAATGAAGTTTGGGCGCTGTATCAGACGGCGGGGCTGAGCCTGTTTGAAGATATCGAGACGCTGAACCGAGCGGCGCGAATCAAGGCGAATCCAAGCGCAGTGCAATACCTGGAACAAAACATAATTTTCAACGGCGAGATTCACATTCCGGTGCTGACGATGCACACCACCGGAGACGGCCTCGTCATAAATGAAAACGAATCGGCTTACCGGACGATCGTGGATCTTGCGGGCAACGGCAATTTTCTGCGGCAGACTTTCGTTTCGCGCGCGGGGCACTGCGCCTTTACACCCGCGGAGACGATTGCGGCCGTGGGGACTTTATTGACAAGGGTGGAGACCGGGCACTGGCCGACCGTGGAGGCGAACGTACTGAACGGCGAAGCGACGGCGCTTGGACCTGACTTCAATATTTATGCCGTGGGGAGCACGATCGTTCCGACGGCGCCGGCGTTTCTTGATTTCATTTCGGGCCCTTACCCGCGCCCATTCGACTCTTTGGCTGCGATATGCCCGAAGGGCTCGAATCGCGGTTGTCCGTTTGCGTTTTTCCTGCAGCACTAGCCTCGGGAACGTTTTACGTAGCGAGAGACGGATCGAAGGCGACGCCTGCTGGGCGGCGGGCGTCGCTTTTTTCGCTGTGAATAAGTTCCGATTCGTGGCCTCAGGGAAATTTCGGCGAGCAACTTCCGGCAGGACGGATCGCGGGATACCACGGGATATTGAATGCATACCAGGGAACTCTTCAATCTCAGCGGGCGCGTAGCAATTGTTACGGGAGGTTCCGTCGGGCTTGGGCGGCAGATGGCGCAGGGGTTGGCGGAGATGGGCGCGAATGTGGTGCTGTGCGCGCGAAAGAAGGAACGCTGCGAAGCAGCGGCGGAGGAGTTGCGGAAGCTGGGCGTGAAATCCATGGCGCTCGGCTGCGACGTGAAGGATCCGGCTAGCGTAAAAATTGCGGTTGACGCAACGGTTGCGGAGTTTGGACGCATCGACGTGCTGATCAACAACGCCGGGATCGCCTGGGGTGCGCCGGTGGAGGAGATGCGGCTCGAGCATTGGAATAAGGTGCTGGAGACAAATTTGACGGGTACGTTTTTGTTTTCACAGGCGGCGGGGAAAGTGATGATCGGCCAGCGAAAAGGAAAAATTATCAACATCGCGTCGGTGGCGGGGATTCGCGGCGCTCCGCCGGAATTCCAGGCGATTGGTTATCACGCAAGCAAGGGCGGGGTGATTGCGTTTACGAAGGACTTGGCGTGCAAATGGGGCGTTCATAATATTCAGGTGAACGCGATTGCGCCGGGCTGGTTTCCGACGAACATGTCGCAAGTGGTGATTGAGCGGAACAAGGATTATTTTTTGCAGCGGATTCCGGCGCATCGTTTCGGTGGCGACGATGATTTGAAAGGCGCTGCGGTGTATCTGGCTTCGAGCGCGTCGGACTACGTGACAGGAGATGTGCTGGTGGTTGACGGAGGGCAGACAGCTTAGCAGGCGGGGCGACAGGCCATGAAAATTCCACTGACTCCTATTCGTTTTTTGAGATACGCCGAGCAGCAATTCCCGAACAAGCTCGGGATCATTTGCGGCGACGTGCGGCTCACCTACGCTCAATTTGCCGACCGCGCGCGCCGGCTTGCGGGAGGATTGCAAAGTTTGGGTGTTGCGCCGGGCGATCGTGTGGCGTTTTTGAGCATGAATTGCCATCGCTTGATCGAGGCGTATTACGGCGTGCTGGAGGCGAGTGCGATTTTGTTGCCGCTCAATATTCGGCTGGCGCCGCACGAACTGGCTTTCATTTTACGGGATGCGGGCGTGAAGGTGCTGTTTGTGGGTAAGGAGTTTGTCGAGCTGGCGAACGCTTTCCGGAAAGATGCCCCGGGGATCGAGAAATTCGTTTTGCTCGAGGGCACGCCTGCGGCCGACTGGCTTGAGCGGAAGAATTACGATGAGCTTTTGGCTGGAGCGAAACCTGTTCGGGCCGACTTCATGCAGGTGGATGAAGACTCTGTGGCGGAACTTTTTTACACGAGCGGGACGAGCGCGAATCCCAAGGGCGTGATGCTTACGCACCGCAACGTGTATCTTCACGCGATGAGCGTCGCGCTCGCGTTCAACACGGGGCTCGAGAGCGTCGAGCTGCATACGATTCCGCTGTTTCATGCGAATGGCTGGGGCGTGGCGCACTCGCTGACGCTGATGGGCGGAACGCACGTGATGATTCAGCGATTCGAGACGCGGGAAGTGTTTCGGTTGATCCAGCAGGAGAGGGTGCAGTCGTGCAGCCTGGTGCCGACGATGGCGACGGCGCTGGTGAATTGCCCGGAGCGGCCGAAGTACGACATTTCAACTTTGAATCGCGTGGTGATTGGCGGCGCGGCGTCTTCGCCCACTTTGGTGCGCGAGGTGGAGGAAAAGCTGAAGTGCACCTGTTTTTCAGGTTACGGGCTGACGGAAACGTCGCCGATGCTTTCGATCTCGCCGATGAAGCCGTGGCTGGGTTGGGAGGGAGCTGACCGGTATGCGGGGCAGGCGATGACGGGATATGCGGCGCCCGCGATGGAAATTCGAGTGGTGGACGCGAATGATGTGGATGTGGCGCACGACGGAGTGGCGATTGGTGAAATCGTTGCGCGGACTGACGGAGTGATGAAGGGTTACTGGAACGATCCGGATGCGAGTCGCGAAGCTCTGCGCGGCGGCTGGTTTCACACCGGGGACATGGCGACGATTAATGAGGAAGGATACTTGCTGGTTGTGGATCGGAAGAAGGACATTATTGTGAGCGGCGGGGAAAATATTTCGTCGCTGGAGATTGAGAAGGCGCTGCTGGCGCATCCTGCGATTTACGAACTTGCGGTGGTTCCGGTGCCGGATCAGAGGTGGGGGGAAGTTCCGAAGGCGCTGGTGGTGTTGAAGCCGGGGCAGCAGGTTACGGAGGCGGAATTGCTCGAATTTTGCCGCGGGCGCGTGGCGCACTATAAGGCGCCGCGGTCGATTGAGTTTTTTGAGTCGCTTCCAAAGACCGGCACTGGGAAGATTTTGAAGAAAGAGCTGCGCAAGAAATACTGGCAGGGAAGCGAAACGATTCGGCCGCAGGCTTCTGCTGCGGACTCGCAGAAAGTGTCGAAATAGGTTGCGGATTTTGGGGGGCGCGTGTTGCTACCGCTCTTTTTGAAAGGATTGCTGAATGGATCTGAATCTCACACCTGAAGAAACTAAATTCCGCGATGAGCTGAGAAGCTGGCTTGAGGCCAACGTTCCCAAGAATTGGGGCGAGTGGCGCGAGAAACCGCTCGAGGAGTCGTTCCCGTATCTCCGCGCATGGCAACGAAAATTGTATGAAGGCGGGTGGGCGGCGGTTTCCTGGCCCAAGGAATACGGTGGGCGCAGCGCGACGCTGATGGAGCAGTCGTTATTTTGGGAGGAGATGGCGCGTGTGGAAGCGCCGCCGATGGCGAATTCGCTCGGGCTTGGGTTGATTGGCCCGACGATCATCGCGTATGGCACCGATGAGCAGAAGAAGCGATTCATTCCCAAAATTTTGAGCGCGGAAGAAATATGGTGCCAGGGATTCTCGGAGCCGAATGCGGGTTCGGATCTGGCAGCGCTGCAGACGGAAGCTCGGTTGGACGGCGATCACTACGTGGTCAACGGGCAAAAAGTGTGGACGAGTTATGGCTGGATTGGCAATTGGTGCGAGCTTGTGGTGCGGACGGATTCGAACGTGCCGAAGCACAAAGGGCTTTCGGTGCTGCTCATTGATATGAAGTCGCCGGGCGTGGAAGTTCGTCCGCTGAAGCAGATGACTGGAGAAAGTGAATTCAACGAGATTTTCTTTCGCGACGTGCGCGTACCCGTGGCGAACCTTCTTGGCAAAGTGAATGATGGATGGAACGTGGCGGTGAGCACGCTCATGTACGAGCGCGGTTCTTATGGCGCGCGGCTGCACTTGATCTTTAAACGCGCGATAAGCCGTTTGATCGAGCTGTCGCATAAATTTCAGAAGAACGGGCATCCGGCGGCGCAGGATCCGATCACGCGACAGAAACTGGCGCAATGCTACGCGGAAATCGAGATTATGCGCTGGAATCAGCTGCGCGCTTTCAGCCGCGTCACTGCGACAGGCGTACCTGGACCCGAAGGCTCGATTCAGAAAATATTCTGGAGCGAGATGAATCAGCGGCTTCAGCAGATCGCGCAGGAAATGTTTGGCGCCTATGGGCAAATGCTCGCGGGCGATAAGGACGCCGTCGACAATGGAATCTGGTCGTATGGCTACCTGCGAACGCGCGGAAACACGATCGAAGCGGGCACGTCGGAAGTGCAGCGAAACATCATCGGGCATTTCGTGCTGGGCTTGCCCAGAAGCTACTAGTCAGGAGAAGCGATGCAATTCGGACTGAGCGAAAGCCAGCAGATGCTGAAGGACAATGCCCGGAAATTTTTCGCGGGCGAGTGTCCGATGGAAGAAGTGCGCCGGCTGATGGAGACCGAGACGGCTTACGACCAGAGCTTGTGGCAGAAGATGGCCGAGCAGGGTTACACGGGCATTATTTTTCCTGAGGAATATGGCGGCGTCGGGCTTGGAAAAGTGGAGCTTGCGCTGCTGATGGAAGAAGCGGGGCGGGCGCTTGTGCCCGGGCCGCTCTTTTCCACCGTGGCGTTTGCGGGAGCGGTGATCGATGCGGTGGCGACTCCTGAGCATAAGAAGAAATATCTCGCGCCGATTTGCGCCGGAGACGCGCGCTCTACGGTCGCGTTTCTTGAAGCAGATGCCAGCTGGAATCCTGCGGATATTCATATGGCCACTGCGAATGGCGCGTTGACTGGCGCGAAACTCTTCGTGCCAGACGCGGCTGTGGCGGACTTTATCGTGGTGATCGCTCGCAACGGCATATTTGCCGTAGCATCGAAAGCTCCTGGAATGAAAATAACCCCGATGCTGGGCATGGATCTGACCCGGAAACTCTATCGAATCGAATTTCAGAACACGCCCGCGGAGAAAATCGGAGACGCATCCGCGTTAGCAAAGGGATTCGACGTTGCGACGACGGCGCTTGTGTGTGAGCTGGTGGGCGGAATGCAGCGCACCCTCGACATCACCGTGGAATACGCCAAAATGCGGAAGCAATTTGGCAAGCCGATCGGCATGTTTCAGGCTGTGCAGCACCAGTGCGCGGATATGTACCTCGAGACCGAAAGCTCGCGCTCGGCCGCCTATTATGCTGCCTGGGGGCTGGAAGAAAATGCGCCTGATGCTTCCGTGTCGGTATCGATCGCGAAAATGTATGCGAGCGACGCGGCGCGCAATGTGGGTAATCGCGGGATTCAAGTGCATGGCGGAATGGGTTTCACGTGGGAAAACGATGTACATCTTTACTATCGGCGCGCGAAATTCTCGGAAACAGCTTTCGGCGATTCCACGTTCCACCGTGAGCGGATCGCGCGGCTTGTGATCGATGCCGATGAACGGCTTGCAAAGAGCGCATAAGATTCCAAAAGAGAGAGCGACACGATGAGCGACCTGGTACAAGTGACGAAGAACGGCGATATCGCGATTATCACGATCAATAATCCTCCAGTGAACGCTCTGAGCCCGGGCGTGCCGGAAGGCATCGGCGACGCAATCGATCAGATCGCCAAGGATCCCGGCGTGAAAGCTGCCGTCCTAATTGGCGGTGGGAAGACGTTCATCGCCGGCGCCGATATCAAAGAATTCGAGAAAATGACGTCCGGAAAAACTGAGCGCGGCGCCGGGCTGCTTCCGCTGCTTCTTAAGATTGAAAATTCGACGAAGCCTGTGGTGGTCGCGATTCACGGAAACGCTTTTGGCGGTGGTCTCGAGATCGCGATGTCCGGGCACTATCGTGTGGCATCGCCCGATGCCCAGGTGGGGCAGCCGGAAGTGAAGCTCGGCATTATTCCCGGCGCGGCGGGCACGCAGAGGTTGCCTCGGTTGGCCGGGGTCGAGAAGGCCGTCGAGATGTGCGTGGAAGGCAAGCCTGTAAAGGCGCCGGACGCGCTGAAATATGGGATCGTCGACCGGTCGATCGAGGGCGATTTGCTCGCGGGCGCGATTGCTTTTGCGCACGAAATTGCGGCGAAGCCTGCTCCCAAGACGCGAGAGAGAAACGAGAAGCTTGGGACCGCGGACCAAAATGCGCCGATTTTTGCCGCGGCTCGCGAAACCACACGGACGAAACAGCGCGGTTTTATGGCACCCATGGCAGCAATTGAAGCGATCGAAGCTGCGACGAAGTTGCCTTTCGAGCAGGGCTGCGAGAAGGAGCGAGAGCTTTTCGTCAAATGCCTCTTCTCGGACCAGTCCAAGGCACTGATTCACGTTTTCTTTGGCGAGCGTGAAGTGGCGAAAATTCCGGATGTTCCGAAAGACACGCCGCTGATTCCCGTGAACAAAGCGGCCGTTGTGGGAGCTGGAACGATGGGCGGCGGCATCGCGATGGTGTTTGCGAATGCCGGAATTCCGGTGCTGTTGAAGGACGCCGACCAGCCGGCGCTCGATCGCGGAATGGCAAACATTCAAAAGAATTATGCGAGCTCCGTGAAGCGCGGCCGTTTCACGCAGCAATTTGTGGACGAATGCCTGAAGCGAATCCAGCCGACGCTCAGCTTCGATGGCTTTTCGGACGCGGACATAGTGATCGAAGCTGTCTTTGAAGGCATGGCGCTGAAGAAGCAAGTTTTCGCAGAAGTCGATCGCGCTTGCAAGCCGGGAGCAATTCTGGCCAGCAATACTTCCACGCTGAATATAGATGAAATCGCGGGAGCCACGTCGCGGGCTGCTTCCGTGATTGGCACGCACTTCTTCAGTCCGGCGAATGTGATGCACTTGCTCGAAATCGTTCGCGGTAAAGCAACGAGCAAGGAAGTGATCGCCACTTGCATGCAACTTTCGAAGAAGCTGGGCAAAATTGGCGTGCTGGTCGGAAATTGCCGCGGCTTCGTGGGCAATCGCATGTTCGGGCCGTACCGTCGCGAGGCGCAATTTCTTGTCGAGGAAGGCGCGAGCGTCGAGGCCGTTGACAAGGCGTTGGTGGATTACGGCATGGCAATGGGTCCTCTTTCGACTGGGGACCTCGCGGGACTCGACGTCGGCTGGCGCATTCGCAAGGAATATCGGCATCTCGAGAAGCCCGGCATTCGCCAGCCGATTGCCGAAGATCAGCTTTGCGAAATGGGACGCTACGGCCAGAAAACGGGCGTGGGCTGGTATAAATATGACGAGAATCGCCGCGCGATACCCGATCCGGAAGTCGCGGAGTTAGTTCGCAAATGGACTACAGAAGCGAAAATTCCGCAGCGCCAAATTTCCGCCGATGAAATTGTCGATCGCTGCGTCTACGCTTTGGTGAATGAGGGCGCGCGTATTCTGGAAGAGGGATTTGCGCTGCGCGCCGTCGATATCGACATCATTTACCTGAATGGCTACGGATTTCCTGCCTATCGAGGCGGCCCGATGTGGTACGCGGACACGGTGGGGCTGAAGAAAGTTTACGATCGCGTCCTCGAATTTCAGAAGCAGCATGGCGAAATTTGGGAACCCGCGCCTCTGCTGAAGCAATTGGCGGAACAAGGCAAGAAGTTCGCGGATTTCACAAGAGAACAGGGCGTCGCGGCATCGAAGCCTTGAGGAGAGCGCGTTGCCGGATTTCGAGGATCGCGCAACGGCTGTCCGTGCCGGCGAAGAGCTGAATATCGAGGCGCTAGATGCCTACCTGCGAGCACATTTCCCCGATGAACGAGGGCCTCTCGACGTAAAGCAGTTTCCCAGCGGTCATTCGAATCTCACCTACTCTGTGCACCTGGGCGATCGTGAGTTAGTGCTCCGGCGTCCTCCGTTTGGCAGCAAGGTGAAATCCGCGCACGACATGGGCCGCGAATTTCGCGTGCTCTCGAAACTTCACGCCGTTTATCCGCAGGCGCCTGAAGTTGTGCTGTATTGCGACGACGTGACCGTGCTCGGCGCACCGTTTTACTTGATGAAGCCGATTCACGGCGTGATTATCCGGCGGGACCCTCCCGCGAGCCTTGAATTCACGGAGCAAACCGCGCGGCGCCTGAGCGAATCATTCGTCGAGAATCTCGCGCAGTTACACAGCCTGGATTATCGGATCATTGGTCTCGGTGAACTTGGCAAACCGGAAGGCTATCTCGAGCGCCAAGTGCGAGGCTGGACGGAGCGTTACCACGGTTCGCGCACGCACGAGTTTCCCGAAGTGGAATGCATCGTGAGCTGGATGCAGGCGCACATGCCTTCGACGAGCAGCGCCGCGCTCGTTCATAACGACTACAAGTACGACAATCTGGTTTTAGATCCGGGTGACATTGCGAAGATTATCGGCTTGCTCGATTGGGAGATGTGCACGATTGGCGATCCGCTCACCGATTTAGGCACGGCCCTTGCGTATTGGATTGATGCAGACGATCCCGAGCCGCTGCAGAAAATTCGGTGGGGCCCGACGACCCATCCGGGCAGCATGACGCGCGCACAAATCGTCGAGCGCTATGCCGAGAAGACTGGGCGCAATGTTTCGCAAATGGATTTTTATTTGGCGTTCGCGCGGTTCAAGGTTGCAGTGATCGTCCAGCAAATCTACTACCGGTATCATCAGGGGCTGACGAAGGACGAACGATTTGCCGGAATGCCTGTGGTGGTGGAGGCGCTGCTGCAGGCTTCTCTGCATTGCGCTGAAACGGGCGCGATCTAGCATTTTTTGCAGTGAGGCTTGACCAGATTGCGCCTCTGCTTGGCGGTAGCGTTTACCTGTAATGGCGCACTACCCACTCCGCAATGCACGCCGGTTTATCTGATCCTTCGCACTCGACCGTCACTGAAAGCACAAGCTCGAATGCATCGCCGAGATCTTTGAAGGCAGCAAGCGCAAATCGACCGCGTATCCGCGAACCTGCGCGAACGGCCGATGGGAAGCGCACTCGGTTCAATCCGTAATTGATCGCGCGCTGACCCACTTGCTCAAATTGCATCGCGCCTTGCATCAACGAACTGAGCAGCGAGAGCGTCAGGAAGCCGTGCGCGATTGTCGTGCCATAAGGAGATTCTTTTTCGGCGCGTTCGCGATCCAGGTGAATCCATTGGCGGTCGCCTGTGGCTTCTGCAAACGCGGAAATGCGTTCCTGGGTTATGACGAGCCAATCGCTCACTGCGATTTCACGGCCGATCGAATCTTTCAGAGATTCGATGGAGGCAATTTTAACGGGCGGCACCTGAATCTCCGTGAGCTTTCAATTGTGCGCCGGCTTTGCCCATTTGCCGAGCTCAAGGCGCGCGACCGACTCGGCGTGAACTTCGTCCGGCCCGTCGGCGAGGCGCAAAGTGCGAACGCCGGCCCAGGCGGCTGCAAGAAAAGTGTCGTCGGAAACGCCGGCGCCGCCGTGTGCTTGAATGGCGCGATCCAATACTTTCAGCGCTACATTGGGCGCCACAATCTTGATCATCGCGATTTCTGTGCGCGCCGCTTTGTTTCCCACGGTGTCCATCATGTGCGCGGCCTTCAGCGTCAGCAGCCGCGCCTGTTCGATCTCGATTCGCGATGCTGCGATATCCGCTCGAATCGTGCCTTGCTCGGCCAGCGGTTTGCCAAAGGCCACCCGTGACTGGACTCGCTTGCACATGATTTCGAGCGCGCGCTCTGCAACGCCGATGCAACGCATGCAGTGATGGATGCGACCTGGTCCGAGCCTGCCCTGCGCGATTTCGAAGCCGCGGCCTTCGCCGAGCAACATGTTTGTCGCCGGCACACGAACATTCTTGAAGGTAACTTCGGCATGCCCGTGCGGAGCATGGTCATAGCCAAAAACGCGCAGCAGGCGCTCAATTTTCACACCGGAGGTATCCATCGGCACCAAGATCATCGACTGCTGTTTGTGCGTAGCAGCGGACGGGTCGGTCTTGCCCATGAAAATGGCGATCTTGCAGCGAGGATCGCCGGCGCCGGACGCCCACCACTTCTTTCCGTTGATCACGTATTCGTTTCCATCACGCAAGATGCTGGATGCGATGTTTGTGGCATCGGACGAAGCGACATCTGGCTCCGTCATCGCAAAGCACGAACGAACCTCGCCTGCCAGCAACGGCTTCAGCCACTTTTCTTTCTGCTCGGGCGTGCCGTAGCGCGCGAGCACTTCCATGTTTCCTGTATCCGGAGCAGAACAATTAAAAACTTCAGGCGCCCAATGGCATCGCCCCATGATTTCGCAAAGGGGCGCGTATTCGAGATTTGTCAGCCCGGCTCCGCCGGGGGCATCTGGCAAAAACAGATTCCACAAGCCCGCCGCACGTGCCTTCGGCTTCAATTCCTCGATGATTTCTGTCGGCTTCCACCGGTTGCGTTCCACCTCTTCGTCAAAGCGCCGCTCGTTGGGATAGATATGCTCATCCATAAAGCGCTGAATATGCTTCTGCAGTTCCTTGGTTTTCTCGCTGTATTCGAATGTCATTGGAATGGTTTTACCCTACCGGCCGGTGAAGGCAGGGGCACGCTTCTCGAGAAAGTGCGCGACGCCCTCCTTGAAATCTTCGCATTGCAGGCTCGCCAGCATTTCGGTCTCGGCAACATCGAATGCCTGCTCAAGGTTTTGGAACATCGCGTCGTAAACCTGCCGTTTCATGATGTGCGTGGAGCGCGGACTGGAATTCGCAGCTACGTCGCGTGCGTATTCGTTGACCTTTGCGAGAAATACATCCTGCGGAAAAACCTGATTGACCAAGCCCATGCGCAGCCCCTCTGCCGAATCGATCATGCGCGCGGAAAAAAGCAAATCGAGCGCGTTTGCGTGGCCTACGAGACGGGGCAAGATCCATGCGAGCCCGTACTCGGCGATCAAGCCGCGGCGCGCAAAGGCTGTGCTGAACTTTGCGGCGTCGGACGCGAAGCGCAGATCGCAATACAGAGCGATCACCAGCCCAAGTCCGACTACCGGACCATTGATCGCGGCAATCACCGGTTTTCCGACGGCGGGGAAGTAGGAATATTTCTTGCGAAAGTCCGCTCGGACTCCGTCAACCGGTCCGGCAGTCGAGCTGCTCGAAGCCTGCTTGCGAACTCGTTCGTCGACGCCGCTCGCGATGACGCTGCTCAGCAAAGACATATCCGCCCCGGCGCAGAATCCACGGCCCGCTCCGGTAAGAATAATCACGCGGACATTCTCGTCGCGCTCCGCCTCTTCGATGGCCGAACGGACTTCTTGCTCCATGATCGCCGTCCACGCATTCAATTTATCCGGGCGATTTAGAGTGATGGTGGCGATGCGATCGGCAACGTTGTAAAGCGTCTCCTGATTTGGCATGACGGCGGCGATTATATACAATGCGCAGCACGATAGTCACTTTCATCTGTGGGCGACTATCAAAAAATCGGACGATGCCTGTGGCTCGGCAAATGCGATTCGTTTCCATCTTCGGAGGATGTCGTGACGATTCTCAATCATAAGTTTGAACTTGCGGCTCGGCCGGTCGGTTTGCCAAAGCGCAGCGACTGGAAATATGCAGAGGAGCCGCTTCGAGAGGTGCGCGACGGCGAACTGCTCGTCAAAATTCTCTACATCTCGCTCGATCCGGCGATGCGCGGGTGGATCAACGAAGGCAAGTCTTACGTTCCGCCCGTGGGTATTGGCGAGGTGATGCGCGCAGGTGGCCTTGGGCGCGTGGTCGAGTCGAAGAATCCGGCATTCGCATCGGGCGATTATGTGACGGGGCTTATGGGTGTCCAGGAATACGCGATCAGCGACGGGAAAGGTCTCAACAAGATCGATCCAAAGATCGCGCCATTGCCCGTCTACCTCGGTGGGCTCGGCATGACGGGCATGACCGCCTACTTTGGGCTGCTCGATGTGGGGCAGCCAAAGGCCGGTGAGACCGTGGTGATTTCGGCGGCGGCCGGTGCAACCGGAATGATTGCAGGGCAAATTGCGAAAATAAAGGGCTGTCGCGCCATCGGCATTGCTGGTGGCGCTGCGAAGTGCGAATTCATCGTGAAGCAACTTGGATTCGACGCCGCTATCGATTACAAAGCAGAAGATGTGCGCAAGGCATTGCAGCAACATTGTCCAAAAGGCATCGACATTTATTTCGACAATGTGGGCGGCGAAATTCTCGATGCCGCGCTTTCGCAGCTCGCGCGTGGGGCTCGTGTCCTGATTTGCGGCGCGATTTCACAGTACAACAACACCACGCCGATCAAAGGACCCTCGAACTATCTTTCGCTCCTTGTAAATCGCGCCATGATGAAAGGTTTTCTCGTCTTCGACTATGCGAGCCGATACGGTGAAGCCGCGCGAGAAATGGCTGGCTGGTACGCGGCCGGAAAGCTCAAGACACGCGAGGATATCGCTGAGGGCTTCGAAAACTTTCCGGAAGTGTTTCTAAAACTTTTCAAGGGGGAGAATACCGGCAAGCTGATGCTCAAAGTTGCTGATGCCTAGAAGCGGCGTGCTACACAAATTGCGCTCGCGGTGAGGGTGACTGAATCGGGAGGCTCGATGCCGTTCACAGAAAATGGCGGGGTGAAAATTTACTGGGAGGAAGAAGGCCAGGGCGCGCCGGTTCTTCTGATCATGGGCCTCGGCTGGGCGTCGCACATGTGGTATCGCACCAAGGCCCTTCTCACCAACCACTACCGCACGATCACTTTCGACAATCGAGGTGCCGGGCGCAGCGACGTACCGGCCGGTCCGTATTCGATCGCGACAATGGCTTCTGATGCCGCCGCCGTTCTCGACGCGGCGGGAGTCGAGAGCGCGCACCTCTACGGTGTGTCGATGGGCGGAATGATCGCGCAGGAATTCGCGCTGCAATATGCGAGGCGCGTGAAATCGCTAATCTTGGGCTGCACCGCTGCCGGAGGCCCGGAAGCGAAACGCGCAGCACCAGAGGTCATCGAAGTCCTCACGCGCCAGGGCATGACGCCAGAAGAGGCTGCGCGAGCCATCAATCCTTACATCTACGACAAAGGAACGCCGCCATCGCGAATCGAGGAAGACCTGAAAATTCGCCTGCAGTGGGTTGCAACGTTCGATGGCTACATGGCTCAGTTGCAAGGCATCATGATGTGGGAAGCGTACAGTCGCATCGCGCAGATCACTGCTCCCACACTCGTTGTGCACGGCGAAACCGATCAGCTTGTGCCCGCGGAAAACGGAAAGCTGATTGCGCAGCGAATCTCAGGATCAAAAATCGTCATGATCCCCAATGCGAGCCACATTTATTCCACTGATCAGCCCGACGCTGCACATAAGCCGGTGCTTGAGTTTCTTTCCGCGCAGAACACCCGTTCCGCGAGCGACGCAGCCTGAGGAATCGTCCGGTGGCTTACTTGCAGTAAACTCATGGGCGATTCCGGACAGCCGAAATTACTGGTATATAGTTTTTGCAGGGCGGCTTTTCTGAGCGGCCTGTAAGCGGGTTCCCCGTCGGCTTCGTCCGTCGTCCGCGTTCTATTATGAAATCAAGGCTCGTAGTCATGAAATTCGGTGGAACCTCTGTCGGCGATGCGGCCTGCATCGCACGGGCAGCGCAAATCTGTGCCGCGGCGGCACGCGAGAGTTCCGTCGTAGTCGTCGTGTCGGCGATGAGTGGTATAACAAACAGCCTGATTGAAGCGGCTACTTTTTCCGAGGCCGGCGAAAGTCAGAAATCGGCCGAACATTTGGCAGCGATTCGCAAACAGCACGAAATCGCGCTCAACTCTCTAATTGCCGACGCGGCAACACGCACCAAGCTGGCGCAACGAATGGAAGATATCCTTGGCGAGGCCACACGGCTCTGCGAAGGCACTGCACTTCTTCGCGAGCTTACGCCGCGCACGCTGGATTTAGTATCAAGTTTCGGTGAACGCCTCTCAGCGCCGACGGTGGCGGCAGCAATATCCGTTTTGGGAATTTCGAGCGAACCTATCGAAGCAACCGAATTGATCGTCACAGACGGATTTCACGGCGGGGCGGAGCCGATCTTTGATCTCACTCGGCAGCGCTGCGAAGCACGCCTTCGTCCGCTGCTGCAAAAGGGCATCGTACCTGTGGTTACGGGATTCATCGGCGCGAGCCAGGAAGGGGCGCTCACCACACTCGGCCGCGGGGGCTCGGACTATTCGGCGACGATTCTGAGCGCCGCACTTGGGGCTGATGAAGCGATTATCTGGACGGATGTGGATGGTGTCCTCACGGCCGATCCGCGGCTTGTCCCTGAAGCTCGCACAATTCCCGAGATCTCTTATCGCGAAGCTGCTGAGCTCGCCTATTTCGGAGCCAAGGTTTTACATCCGAAGACTCTGCGCGCCGTGATGCCGCAGGAAATCCCCGTTTGGATTCGCAACAGCTTCGCGCCGGAGAGGCCGGGAACGAAAATTACGCCGCAGGGACGAAGTAGCGGTGGAGGCGCGAAGGCGCTTACGGCGATTAGCGACGTCTCTCTCATAGCGCTGGGTGGTCCTGGAATTGTGGGCCTTCCGGACGTCGTTGGCCGTACATTTTCCACGACAGCAAAGGTGCGTGCCAACGTTCTGCTGATTTCGCAATCATCGTCGCAAAATGATATCTGCTTCATCGTTACTTCGGCCGATGCCAAGCGGACTGTGGACGCGTTGCGGGAACAGTTCGCTCAAGATCTCGCGCATCATAAGGTCGAGCACATTTCGCTCGATCCTCAAATCGCAATTGTGGCCGTCGTGGGAGAGAATATGCGCGGCACTGTCGGGATGGCGGGCCGCACCTTCAGCACACTGGGACGCGAAGGCATAAATATAATTGCGATTGCGCAAGGCTCGTCGGAATCAAACATTTCTTTCGTCGTGGAACAGAAAGATATGAAAAAGGCCGTTCTGGCGCTGCACCGCGAATTCGGTTTGGGCGCAGCCGAAACGAGTCACTTAGAAAGCGGCGCCCGGCAATGACGGATGCATCTCCCCTCTCTGTGCCCTCAAATAGTGCCGGTGTTCAGCGCTGTATTCGCCCGGCATGCGGAGCCTCATTCGGAATTCGCGAACGAATCTATGTTTGCCGGAACTGTGGCGGCCCTTTGGAAATTGCGGCTTCATTGCCGTCTGCAAGCGAAGCTGTGGCGCTTCGTGCCCGCTGGAGAGGGCGCGCTGGATCGCTCGATCCGCGTGACCGAAGCGGTGTCTGGCGATTCCGTGAAGTGTTGCCGTTCGGTGACGCGGCTTCGATTGTCACGCTGGCCGAAGGGAATACGCCGCTTTATGACGCTCCGCGATGCGCCAAATATTCCGGGTTAGACGCGCTCAGGCTAAAACATCAGGGCTGCAATCCAACCGGCTCGTTTAAAGACACAGGCATGACAACATGCGTCACCCAAGCCGTCCTATTGGGTGCGCGCACGGTCGTTTGCGCCAGCACCGGAAACACATCCGCAAGCCTCGCCGCCTATGCCGCGCGCGCGGGCCTGCAATGCGCGATTCTTCTGCCGCGCGGGCAAATCACTTCCTCGAAGCTGGCGCAAAGTATGGACTACGGCGCAATCGTCTGCGAGATTGACGGAAATTTCGACGATTGCATGCGGCTGATCCGAGAAATCGCGGAAGATCCGTCGATCTACTTAGCGAATTCGATTAACCCGTTCCGCATTGAGGGTCAAAAGACTGTTGCCTTCGAACTGATGGAGCAGTGCGAATGGCGCGTTCCGGATCATGTGGTGGTGCCGGGCGGTAACATGGGCAACAGTTCAGCTCTCGGCAAGGGCTTCGAAGAGATGCAGCAACTGAGACTGATCGAGCGATTGCCAAAATTAAGCGTGATCCAGGCGGAAGGCGCAGCGCCTCTTGCCCAGCTTTTCGCTAGTCTCCAGGGGGCGCCAAACTCAGATCGCACGTCGATTCCGGAAGAGCTCACGCCAGTCGAAAGCCCCCAAACGCTGGCAACCGCGATCAAAATCGGCTCGCCGGTCTCCTGGAAGAAGGCTCTTCGGTCTGTGATTGGTTCGCACGGCCAGGTAATCACCGTGAGTGAAAAAGAGATCGCAGATTCCAAAGCAATGATCGGAAGAGATGGGATCGGTTGCGAACCCGCCTCGGCAACCACTCTTGCCGGAATTCGCAATTTGGTTGGCGCGGGTTTTATTCGGTGCGATGAATCGGTTGTGGCTGTTCTTACCGGGCATCTCTTGAAAGATCCCGACTATGTGAGCCAATATCATCGCGGCACTTTGTCTCTCGGATCCAGCGCGAACGATCGCAAAACCGGCTCGCTGCCGAATATAGGAGCGTTTCGCAATGCTCCAGTAGAGGTGGCTGCATCCAAGAACGCAATTCTCGCTCAGTTGCGGCGCGCAAATTCGTGAACGGCCGTCACTTTCGTTGATCGAGTCTCCTGTGCTCATCTAAGATGCTTCTCGCACCTCAATGACATCTCCGCGCCAGCGTTCGATCGAAGTCCGCGTTCCCGCGTCAACGGCAAATCTCGGTGCCGGATTCGATTGTCTCGGCCTCGCTCTCGAAATGTATCTCACCGCCCGCGCCACCGTGCAAATTCGTCCCGGTTCTCGCACTCGCGCCCGCACTCGAGGCGTTGGTAGCTCCTCTCTACCTAAGTCGCCCGAAGAAAATCTGATTTTCCGCGCGATGCGTCACACTGCCGAAAAAGAAGGATTTCAATTGCCTGCGGTGCGCCTTGCCGTGAAAAACGAAATTCCGATGGCCGGTGGTCTGGGGAGCAGCGCTGCGGCCGCCATTGCGGGAACAGCTCTCGCGTACGCAGCGGCTGGACGCCCTTTCTCGCGAGAAAACGCGCTACGATACGCGAGCGAAATCGAAGGCCATGCAGATAATGCCGGTGCAGCTCTGCATGGAGGCCTGGTCGTAACCTACGCGCGAACGGACGGCTGGGTGGGTGCGATGAGGCTCGCGTGGCCGAAGATGATTCGCGTGATCGCGGTAACCCCCTCCATGGAGCTTCCTACGAAGAAATCACGCGCCGTTCTACCTGCCCAGATCCCTCGTCAGGATGCCGTACAGAATTTACAGCGCTCGGCTCTTTTCATTGCCGCGATTGAAACCCGCCGCTATGACTTGATTTGGGACGCGATGCAAGATCGCCTGCATCAGCATTACCGGCAAAAACTTATTCCTGGATTGGCCGAAGCGCTTACGATGCCGCAAATGCCTGGCCTGCTGGGTCTGGCATTGAGCGGCGCCGGACCGAGTGTCGTCGCACTCGCGACCGCTGGATTCGACGAAATCGGAAGAGCCCTCGCAGCCCGCTTTGAACACGCAGGAGTAACCGCTGTGATTCGCTTTCTGGAGGTGGCGCAGGACGGCATCTCCATCCTCGAGAACCGCCCTCGCCGCAAGTAACACCCCGTTCATCGCAGCCTAACGTCAGCGATTCTAGCTCGTGAATCCCCTCCCCAATCGCGCTGAAGTTTGCCCATTCAAAAATTGATGCGGAGTATCCAACATCTGAATTGGCTTTCAGGTTTTCCATAGGTTAAGAACATAAGATGAGCCATCCTGCGCTCAACGCTTCACTCGATCATGACGCCTGCGGCGTTGGTTTCATCGCCCAACTCGGAGGCGAGGCCACCCGCGACGTTCTGGAACGCGCTCTCGTCGCACTGGGCCGCCTCTCACACCGCGGTGGCGTGGACTCGGATGGCTTGAGCGGCGACGGCGCAGGACTGCTGCTGCCGATTCCGAGAGTATTCTTTCGCGCGCAATCGCTACGGTGGGGCATCAGCCTTCCGGAGAATTTCGGCCTGGGGATGGTTTTTCTGCCTCCCGGCCGCGAAACGGAAGCGCGCCACGCGGTCGAATCCCTCGCACAGCAAACAGGTTTGCGGTGCATGGGCTGGCGTGACGTGCCCGTCAATCCCACGAGCCTCGGCTCCCTCGCCGCTTCGACGATGCCCTCGATCCGGCAGTGTTTCTTCGAGTCACTGGACACCGCTGCGGATATCGAACGTCAGTTGTTTTTCTTGCGCAAGCGCGTGGAAGCAGAAGGAACCGCCGGCACATATTTCTGCTCTCTCTCCTCACGTACCGTGGTTTACAAGGGTCTTCTGACCCCTACGCAATTTCGCGATTTCTACTTGGATCTTACGGACTCCGATTTCCGCGCACCCTTTGCCATCTTTCATCAGCGCTACTCAACCAACACGCAACCCAGCTGGACGATGGCGCAACCTTTTCGCTATGTCGCGCACAACGGCGAAATCAACACCATCAGCGCGAACCGCCGATGGCTGCGGGCTCGCGAGCGGGCGGTACGACGCGAACTGGAAACCGAAGAATGGTTCCGCGCACTTGAAGATCGCGTGAGTGATTCCGCTAGTTTCGACAACGCCCTTGAGATTCTTCGCCACCGGGGTTACCACGTTGCCGCAGCGATGTTGAGAATGGTGCCGCCGGCGTCAGAATCAGGGAAGCATTCTGACTCACCACTGAGCAATTTTTTGCGTGAAGAATCATTCGAACAGGAACCCTGGGACGGCCCGGCGGCTCTTGTCTTTACCGATGGGCACACAGTGGGCGCCAAGCTTGATCGAAACGGGCTGCGCCCGATGCGCTATTGCATAACCTCGGACGGGCTCGTCATCGCCGGATCGGAGGCGGGCCTCACCGACTTACAACATAAAGAAGTGATCGAACGACAGCGTCTCGGGCCTGGCGAAATGTTTATAGTGGATCCCGCCGCCTCCCGATGCTATCTCCAAGACGATTTCGCACAATTTCTGCCTGCTCGGAAGAAGCATCGAATTGAAAAGCCAGTTCGCCTGCAACCAAATTGCGCGACCCAAAAGAATTCTGCCAAGAATTCCGTTGCTGAACCGAAACGCGTCGCTGCCGCTTTGGGCTGGAGCGACGATCAATATCGCCTGCTCTTCGAATCACTCGGCACGCAAGCCAAAGAAGCCACATGGAGCATGGGTGACGACGCGTCGCCGGCATTTCTTTCGGCGATGCGGCGTCCGATTTGGGATTACTGCAAGCAGCGCTTCGCCCAGGTGACAAATCCCCCGATCGATCCTCTCCGCGAGGGACATGTAATGTCACTCGAAGTCCATCTCGGCAAGGGACTCGTGATTCCGTCACCTCTGCTCGATCCGAGCGAGATCGCGGCGATTTGTTCGCGCGTGCACGGTCCGGTTCGCTCAATCAATTTCACATTTGAAGCGGCGGGAGGCGTGAAGGCTGCTATCGAAGCGCTCCAGCGGATCCGCGATGAAGCAAGCGACCCTGAGAGCCCAGTCCCGGGAATGATTTTGTTGAGCGATCGCGCCATAAATTCCGAACACGCTGCGCTGCCCGCCTTGCTCGCATTAGCCTCTGCCTGGAAAGCAATGGTCAGCGCGGGAGCTTGCGATGTTCCGCTCGTGATCGAAACCGGCCAGGTGATTGAGACTCATCACGTCGCGATGCTTATCGCGGCGGGGGCCGGCGCTGTTTATCCTTATCTCGCATTGGAGCTTTCCGAAAGCGCAGAAGCGGGGGGCGCAACTCGATATCGCGAAGCCGTCGAGGTGGGCCTCCGGAAAGTGCTGGCCCGAATGGGCATTTGTACGATCGGAAGCTATCGGAATAGCCAGCTTTTTGAAATCGTAGGGTTGAACCAGGATGTACGCGACGAATTCTTCGAAGATGCCGGCGGCGCGTTGGGCGGAAAATCACTGGAAGAACTGCTACAAGATTCCTTGGAGCGACATACGAGTGCTTTTGCCTCCAGGACGACCAACCTCACCGGGCAGCTGCGCGACGAAGGGCTTTATCGCTTTCGCCAAACTGGCGAGCGTCACTCCAGCTCTCCCGACCTCGTCCGCCGAATGCACCGATACGTGAAATCACCCACACCGCAGAACTACCGAGCTTATGCTGAGTTGGCCGAAACACGCGATCCTGTCGCAGTCCGCGATCTTTTTGATTTCACTCACGGCAACTCCATCGCGATCGAAGGAGTCGAGCCCGAGAGCGCGATTCTAGAGCGCTTTACCACTCAGGCGATGTCGCTGGGCGCTCTCGGTCCCGAAGCGCACCGAACGCTGGCAATCGCGATGAATCGGCTCGGCGCGCGCAGCAATACGGGTGAGGGTGGCGAGGACGCCGATGTCTATCGCTCTGAACCGGAAGCGGCCAATCGTGTGAAGCAGGTCGCGTCCGCCAGATTCGGCGTAACCACTGAATATCTGGTGCGGGCCAACGAACTCGAAATCAAAATGGCTCAAGGCTCAAAGCCGGGCGAAGGCGGCCAGCTACCCGCTGCCAAGGTTACGCCGCTGATTGCGCGCCTCCGTCACGCCGTGCCGGGCATGTCCTTGATCTCACCGCCGCCGCATCACGACATCTACAGCATCGAGGACCTTGCGATTTCCGGAGTCGGAATCATCGCCGCTGGCGTTGCCAAAGCAGGCGCGGACGTGATCACAATATCCGGTTTTGACGGTGGCACCGGCGCGTCCCCGCTCACTTCGATCAAAAATACCGGTCTCCCGTGGGAAATCGGTCTGCGTGAAGCTCACAATACGCTCCTCCGATCAGGATATCGCCGGCGCGTGCGGCTGCGCGTTGATGGCGGATTCAAATCCGGCCGCGACGTAATCGTGGCTGCGCTTCTCGGCGCCGACGAGTTCGGATTCGGTACCGCGGCGCTGATTGCAATCGGATGCGTGATGGCGCGGCAATGCCATCTCAACACCTGCCCCGTCGGAATCGCCACCCAGAATGAGGGATTGCGCGCTCGGTTCGAGGGCAAGCCTGAGATGGTTATGTCGTATTTCCGCGGAGTTGCGGAGGAAGTGAGGGAGCGGCTCTCTCAACTTGGCGAGAAGTCTCTTGCCGGCATCATTGGCCAAGCCGAACGACTTCAACCAAAGAATTCGAGAGCGGCACGCTCACTCGGCGGTTTTTTCGGTGCGTCACCCGAGTCGCAGGAAGGCTCTCCAGCGCCTGCCTCCTGTGAGTGGACCCTCGATAATATGCTGATCGCTCACCTCGATTCTGGATCGACAAGCCCTGCGGTATTCCCGATCGAGAATTCGGATCGCAGCGTCGGAGCCTATCTCAGCGGGCATATCCTGCGTCGCACCTCCTTCGCGGGTTTGGGCGACCAGCATCATGAGATTGAATTTTCCGGCACTGCCGGACAAAGTTTCGGTGCCTTTCTCATCCCAGGACTCAGCTTTCGGCTCCACGGCGAGGCCAACGATTACGTCGGAAAGGGTCTGAGCGGGGGTACGATTGCAATTTCGGCGGGTGCGGATGCGTCCCGCCGCGCCGATCTATTGGTAGGAAACACCATCCTCTACGGTGCCACTTCCGGTGAACTGTACGTCGCTGGGCGCGCGGGTGAACGCTTCGCCGTTCGTAATAGCGGCGCGCTCGCAATCGTCGAAGGTGTTGGCCACCACGCGTGTGAATACATGACGGCTGGAGTCGTCATTATTCTCGGTTCCTCAGGCATGAATCTTGGCTCGGGGATGACTGGCGGCCTGGTCTACGTGTTAAGAGATCTGCTCGCGTCCGACGGCTACAACCGCGAATTTGTGCATTGCGCAAATGCTCTTGGCCCTGCGGATAGCAGTGAAGACGTAAGACTTCGCCGCGCTCTGGAGGAGCACGTTCGCCAAACCCGGAGCCCCCGCGCCATCCGATTACTGGAAGCGAAAGGTCCTTTGCCCCTGTTGCGCCTCGAACCGGTTCATCTTCCGTGTTCGCTCGCGAAGACTTGGTCGCCACTGCTTGAGCGTTGGGAAAAACGTGCGGAAGCTGCCGGAATGGCAGCCGCGAAGTTCTTGCATCGAATCCGTCTGGATCCAGCAGAGGCTGTTGATGAATCGGTCGCCTAAAAACAGCGAAGAGCAGCAAAAACTGGGCGCAGTGCACAACGTATCGAGATGTAAGATTCCATGTTTGCTATAATTCCTCGCACCCAGAATGGATCTCGACTACCTCACCACATTTCTCGAAATCGCGAAGCAAGGCAGTTTCTCGCGTGCCGGCCAAAAATTGTTTCGCTCGCAACCGGCCGTCAGCGCTCAGATTCGCCAACTCGAAGAGGAATACGGCCAGAAGCTCTTTGACCGCGTCGGAAAATCCATGAAGCTAACCGCGGCGGGAGAAGTCTTGCTCGGTTATGCCGGCCGCCTGATCACCCTGAAGAACGATTCGCTGCGCGCCGTTGCCGACCAATCGAGCGCTCCACGCGGCACGCTCGCGGTCGGTGCCAACGAAGCAACTTGCCTCTACGTCTTGCCCGATGTCTTCGCCGAATTCCACCGACGGTTTCCATCCGTGCAGATTAGCGTTTATCGCAACTTCAGCCGAAAGGTGATCGAGAAAGTCGAAGACGGCGCCGTGGACGTCGGCATCGTCACGCTTCCTGTAAAATCACCCAGCCTCAGAACACACCCGATTTTCCGCGACCGCCTGATGCTGATGGTGAGCCCCAGCAATCCGTTGGCGAAGCACAAGACCGTAACCCCGGCGGAAATTGCAGACCAGCCGCTGATTATTCCCAAGACCGGCTTCACGCGGCAATTGCTCGACAAGCTCTTCCGGCCTTACCGCTCGCAGCTCCGCATTCCGATGGAGCTTCCCAGCGTGGGCATGATCAAGCGATTCGTGGCAGCTGGTCTCGGCGTGTCATTGATCAGCGCAAGCTTCGCACGCGACGAAGTCCGTGCCGGCAAAGTAAAGCTGATCGAAATATCGGACGTCGATCTCTGGCGCGAACTCGGCCTCATCTACCGCCGAGACCGCACGCTTCCGCGCTCTGCCGCGACATTCGTTTCGATGGTTCGCCACGGATTCAGTGGCGACACAGATCACGGCCACATTGCACACGCCCCTCATACTACAAAGAAACACAAGGCCACAAAATGAAGAATCAGAATTCGGTGCGCGCCTTCCGCATTGGTATCGCCGGTCCGGTTGGCTCCGGAAAGACGGCTCTCGTGGATCGTCTTAGCCAGCGCCTCTGGCCAAAATACAATCTCGCCGTCGTGACCAACGACATTTACACCAAGGAGGACGCGGAATTCCTGCTGCGGCAGGGGACACTTCCCGCCGATCGCGTCCGGGGAGTTGAGACCGGCGCCTGCCCGCATGCGGCCATTCGCGAAGATGCCTCAATGAACCTGCAAGCGATTGCCGATTTTGAGCGCGCGCTTCCGGGACTCGAACTGATCTTTGTCGAAAGCGGAGGCGATAATCTTGCCGCCGCGTTCAGTCCTGAGCTAGTCGATATTTGGATCTACGTGATTGACGTCGCCGAGGGCGATAAGATCCCCCGCAAGGGCGGTCCGGGGATCACTCGCTCTAACCTGCTGGTAATAAATAAAATTGATCTCGCTCCGTACGTGGGTGCCTCGCTCGAAGTAATGGAGCGCGACTCGCGGAAAATGCGAGGCGCCCTGCCATTTGTTTTCACGAATCTGCGCGACGCCGTTGGACTGGATCCGATCGTGATCTGGGTCGAAGACGAGATGAAGCGACCCGTCGAATCGCGCCATGCGGTTATCGATGCACATGGTTCCTATCAAAGCGTCCCTCATTCGCATGACCGCGGCCATTCGCACTCTCACGCGCAGGATCATTCGCATCGCTAGGGGCTGAATGCCTTGGAAACGGATCGAATTTGCGGTCAGTCGCCCGACTTGCCGATTCTTGGCTATCTTCAACTCCTCCATTTGGCCGATAGCGCGCTGCCGATCGGCGCCCTAGCTCATTCCTTCGGCCTTGAAACTCTCGTTTCGCGTGGTCTATTAAAAGTCTCAAATCTCGAGGTCTTCTTGCGCGGCTATCTCGAGGAATCTGCAACGGCGGAAGCAGTCTTTTGCCGCGAAGCGTTTCGACTCGCAAGCAATGGTGCCGAAAGCTTTTCAGGCGAACGCTGGCGCTGCCTGAACCTCACCCTCAGCGCGATGAAGCCTGCGCGTGAGACTCGTTCTGGCAGCGCCGCCTTGGGCCGGAATTTTCTCATGGCAGTCAGCGCTCTCGGAGATTTCCCGGTCGTTCGAAGCGCTGTGGAAGACGCTAATCAGGAATCGGATCAGAACCATCCGCGCGTCATCGAGCACAGCCCCGCTTTCGGTTTGGTCGGCGGAGCGCTTGGATTCAGCGAAGAAACCGTGGTGGTAGCGTATCTGCACCAATCCATCGCCAGCCTGGTTTCCGCCTGCCAGCGTCTCCTGCCGCTCGGACAAACCGACGCCACTCGAATTCTCTGGAATCTCAAGCCGGCCATGATCGACACAGCAAAGCACAGCCTCGCTTCGCGTTTCGACGATGTGTGTTGCTTTAATCCGCTGATCGATTGGGGTGCCATGGAACACCCAGCTCTCGGAACGCGCCTCTTCATCAGCTGACTCGATGCTTATACTCGACGAAACCGCCAGACAGACGCCCTCCGTGAGTCACCCGACCGCGCGCGTAAACGCCTCGCTCGCTCTGCGGTTCGAATATGACGCTGCGAGACGAACCGCCGTGCTCCAGGCGAGTTCACAGGAACCGCCACTCAAGGTTGTCCGCGCGTTTAGCCTCGAAGACGGTAGCGCTCTCATTCACTTACACAACGTGTCCGGAGGCTTGCTGGGTGGCGATCAGCTGAGGATGATGCTGGAAATCGGCGAGAGCGCACACGTTCAAGTCACCACCACGGGAGCCACCCGCATCTACCGCTCGCGTCCGGATGCGCGTCCCGCGACGCAGCGAATCGATGTCCGTGTCCGCCAAAATGCATGCCTTGAATATTTGCCTGATCCGATCATTCCATTTGCCGACTCGCGCTTCGCGCAACACACGAGAATCCGTCTCGATTCAGGTGCAGGCCTGTTCTGGTGGGAAGTTCTCGCTCCCGGCCGGGAGGCTTGCGGCGAACTGTTTGCCTACGATGCCTTCGAAATGAAAACCAGCATCTTGGCGCTCGACAATCCGATTGCGATCGAACGCGTTCGCGTCGAGCCCAAGACTTATCCGATCTCCTCCCCGGCCCGACTCGGGAAACACCGTTACTGGGCCACCTTTTACATTTGCCGCGTCGGATTGGAAACTAGCGAATGGCTCGCTCTCGAATATCAACTTCGCGAGGTCATCCGCGAGTCTTTTCCGGCCGCCGACATGCTTTGGGGCATCAGCACCCTACCAGCCCACGGCATTGTCTGCCGCTGCTTGGCTGTCTGCGGACGCGACGCTCTCGCCTGCCTTAACAAACTGTGGCGCGCCGCGAAACTTTCGCTGTACGGCACCGAAGCGATTCCACCGCGAAAAGTGAATTGATACTGAGGTCGTAACTTTATTTGGGAGAAGACAATGCACCTAACGCCTCGAGAACAAGAAAAGCTGATGGTCGTCGTCGCGGCTGACCTCGCTCGCAAACGCCAGGCTCGCGGCCTGAAACTTAATTACGTGGAAGCGGTCGCGATCCTCTCCGCCGAAGTGATGGAAGCAGCCCGCGATGGAAACACGGTGGCCCAGATCATGAGTTCAGGAGCGAAGATTCTCAATCGAAGCCAGGTGATGGATGGCGTTGCCGAGATGATTCACGAGGTGCAGGTCGAAGCTACCTTTCCAGACGGCACAAAACTCGTCACCATTCACGATCCAATCCGCTGACGCCATGAACCCCGGTGAATATCTTCTCGACGAAAGTGCCGGACCGATTCTTGCGAATGCCGGGCGTAACACGCTCCGCCTGCTCGTCAGAAACACCGGCGACCGACCCGTCCAGGTCGGCAGCCACTACCACTTCTTTGAAACCAATCGCGCGCTCTCGTTCAATCGCTCGGCGGCATTCGGCATGCGCCTCAATATCACAGCAGGAACGGCGGTTCGCTTCGAGCCTGGCGAAGAAAAGGAAGTGGAACTCACCGAGTTCGGAGGCGCCCGCGTGATTCACAGCGGCAACGGTTTAGTCGGCGGCGCAATCGCCGATTCCTCTTTGCAAAAGCGAGCGATCGAGCGCGCGCGCAAAAATGGATTTCAATCGAGTGGGTCAAGTAACGCAAAGACCGATTCACAGCCCGGTTCGAAGAGCGAGTTGAAATGACCCTCAAGATTCCCCGCCGCACCTACGCCGATCTCTACGGTCCCACCAAAGGCGACCGCATTCGACTAGCCGACACTGATCTCATCATCGAAATCGAAAAAGACTTCACCCATTACGGCGACGAGATCACGTTCGGCGGTGGAAAGGTAATTCGCGACGGCATGGGCCAAAGCAGCACCGCAATCCGCGAAACAAAACCCGGCGCGCTGGATCTCGTCATAACCAACGCCGTGATTCTCGATCACTGGGGCATCGTGAAGGCCGACATCGGCGTCAAAGATGGCCGCATCGCTGGAATCGGCAAAGCCGGAAATCCGGACACCATGGACGGCGTCGATCCCAATCTCGTCGTCGGCGCCGCCACGGAAGCCATCGCTGGCGAAAACCTCATCGTCACCGCCGGCGGCATCGATAGCCATGTCCATTTCATCTCTCCCCAGCAGGTTTACGAAGCGATTTCGAGCGGGATCACGACGATGATTGGTGGCGGCACAGGCCCTGCCACAGGCACCGCCGCCACCACTTGCACGCCAGGCGCCTGGAATCTTGCACGCATGTTGCAGGCCGCCGAAGCGTGGCCCATGAATTTTGGCTTTCTCGGCAAAGGAAACTCCTCCACCCTGCCGCCACTCGCCGAGCAAATCGTAGCCGGCGCGTGCGGCCTAAAACTCCACGAGGATTGGGGCACCACGCCCGCCGCAATCGACGCGTGTCTCAGAGTCGCCGACGAGTCCGATGTCCAAGTTGCGATTCACACTGATACGATCAACGAAGCAGGTTTCCTCGAAGCCACCGTCGCCGCCATCGCTGGCCGCACGATCCACACGTATCACACCGAGGGCGCCGGCGGCGGCCACGCCCCCGACATCATTCGCATCGCGTCATTCCCCAATATTCTTCCTTCTTCGACGAATCCCACGCGCCCCTTCACGATTAACACAATCGCCGAGCATCTCGACATGCTCATGGTCTGCCACCATCTGAATCCCAATGTCCCCGAAGATGTCGCATTCGCCGAAAGCCGCATTCGTCCCGAAACCATCGCCGCCGAAGACATCCTCCACGATATGGGCGTCATCAGCATGCTCTCGAGCGATTCCCAGGCCATGGGCCGCATCGGAGAAATTATTATTCGCACCTGGCAGACCGCGCACAAAATGAAAATGCAGCGCGGACCGCTCTCGGAAGATTCCGCCCGTAATGACAATTACCGCGCGAAGCGCTACGTCGCGAAGTACACCATCAATCCAGCCATCACCCACGGCATCTCCAACGAGGTGGGCTCTATCGAATCGGGCAAGCTCGCCGACCTCGTTCTCTGGAAGCCCGCATTCTTCGGCGTGAAGCCCGAGATGATCATCAAGGGTGGTTTTATAGCCTGGAATGCGATGGGCGACCCGGGCTCCTCAATTCCCACTCCCCAACCGATTCTCTATCGGCCGATGTTCGGCGCTTTTGGCGGTGCTACCGCCGCCACAAGCGTCACATTTCTGTCCAAAGCGGCTTTGACCGCAGGCCTCCACGAGGAATTGGGGCTGAAAAAGACAGCTGTAGCCGTTAAAAATTGCCGCAACATCGGCAAAAAAGATCTCATTCACAACACCGGCACTCCCGACATCGCCGTAGATCCCGAAACTTACGAAGTGCGCATTGACGGACACCTCATCACATGCGAACCCGCAGCGATCCTTCCGCTCGCCCAGCGCTATTTCCTCTTCTGACTTCCGCGGAATCTCGCCGGCCATCACGTCATCGATACTATCAATCATTTTCAGCCGTGCGACGTCCAACAGAACATCACTTCGCCCAATTTCGGCAAATTCTACAACTCAGTTGGCCGCCTGTGGCGCATCGACGGTAACTCCGATTTTTAGCCTCGGTGCGAAACGGATTTCAGTAGGGGCACAAGACCCGCCTCTGGTGGGCCGTGCCCGAATGTGCAGCCAGCACGGCCAGCCCGTCGAAGGGAACGCCGCATAGCTTCCTGCGGTGATTTGAAGCGGCTACTTTAGCAACTCAATCAACCCATCAATACTGCGAAGCATTTCCTCAGCCGTCTGCCCCTGCGGATGCTGCGACCTCACCAGCGGATGCTGCCGGTAAAGCGTCTCAATCTCCGGATTCTTTTTCCGCAGCACATCAAACAGCGCAATCGTCGAATCGTGCAGCGTATGCAGATACTCAAAATGGGCGCGCAGCATCTGAGCCAGCTGTAACAGCAGCTTGCGTGTTTCGATTTCCGTCATGGCATCTCCCTGGCGGTCCGTCCCTCAAATGTGCGAACCGAAGCCCCAAAAGATATGCCGCAACCCGCTCAAGCGCAAGTGCCCCTCGTAATCAGTCGACCGACCGCTGGTTGAAGTTTGTACCGCTGGCCTCGGGCCGGCGTTTTTGAATTCTTCCAGTGGCACGCATGCTAAACGATTCGCGAATTACTCAAGCTCGCGCCGTCTTCGTTTGCTTCGCTCGCGCGCCCGCAGATTCATGCTCCAGCAGAGCCTGCTTCCTCTCTACGCCCCAACGATAACCGGCCAGCTTGCCATCCCCTCGCACCACGCGGTGGCACGGCACCACCACTGAGACCGGATTCGTCGCGCACGCCCTCGCCACCGCCCGCACCGCCTCCGGTTGTCCAATCGCCCGTGCCACCTGGCTATATGTTCGCGTGGTTCCATACGGAATCCGTCGAAGCTCCTCCCACACCCGCCGCTGAAAAGCTGTCGCTTGCACATCCGTCGGCAAATCAAGGTTTGGCTCGCGTCCCCGTAAGTGCTCCAGAATCTTGCTCACCCATCCCTCGAGGCCATTGCGATCGCGCCGTATCTCCGCCCGCGGATATTCCTTCTTCAACGCCCCTTCCAGCCGCGCGTCGGATTCCCCAAGGTAAACCGCGCTGATGCCCCGATCCGTTGCTCCCACGAGCAACCGTCCCAGCGGCGAATCCACAATTGTATAGTTCACGCGCATTCCCGCGCCGCCTTGCCGGTAGGTGGCCGGGGTCATACCCAGTTGCGAAGGTGCTCGCTCATACAGCCGGCTACTCGATCCAAAACCTGCGTCATACAGTGCCGTTGTCACGTCGTCTCCCTTTCTCAATTGAGATTTCAGCCGCCCCATCCGTTGGGCGTCGGCATACTGGCGCGGCGTGATTCCCATCACGCTGCGAAATGCGCGTTCCAGTTGATGCGGGCTCATGCCTAGCGGCGCGCTCAAAGCGGAGAGCGTCACTGGCGCATCGTTTCCGTCGCCTACCCGCGAATCTATCTCCCTGCACGCTTGCGCCACTGCCTTCGTTCTCGGATCGCGTAAGTTCGCGGTTCGCGGTTTGCATCGCTTGCATTCCCGAAAGCCTTGCTGTTCCGCCGCCTCGGGCAAAGGAAAAAAAACCACCTGATTCGCTTGCGGCTTCCGCGAAGCGCATGAAGGACGGCAGTAAACTCCCGTAGATCGCACCGCGTAAACGAATAAGCCGTCCGCCCCTCGGTCGCGCGACTGGACGGCCCGCCACCGCGCCGCCGCTGGCTTGTATTGTTTCTCCGTTGTTGCTCGAAGCGTGCTCGGTCTCATAGGCTCACTTCCGCTTACTTCTTCCTACGCCCCGAAATTAACGCACTCCGGGGCTAAGCTACTATCCGTTTCTTGCGGCCAAAACCTGACGGTCTTCTCTGGGGTGTCTTGAAACATCGCGCAGGAAAAAGCCCCTTGTTTCGGCCGAAGTCTTGCGGCCTCCTAGACCTTAGCCCAATACTCCTCATGACCCCAAAACCAACATCAGAAAGGACTTGACCCGGGGTCATGCGATGTTACACGATACAGCACTTTCGGCCTGTACCGGGTTGACCCGCTCTCAGGCTGCGAGCATATTTGTCGAACCATCTTGGGGTGTTTTAGGCTTTCAATTCAGGACAGGGCTGAGGAGACGCTATGGGGGCTGCTCCGGAACGTAGTAACTTGGCGTTCGTTTCGCCGCTGCGTGAATCTGAAGTCCGCACTACCACAGTAACTGCTTTTTCTAACAAACCTGGACCGCAACGCTTCGCTCGCATTCCCACGCACGCGATTGGCGTGGCTCGGGAACGGCGCGGCAATCCGCGCGCCTATCTCTCGCTGCCGCTTCGTCTCACTCGCGTGGGCGGTAAGGTCGAGCCGATTCCCGTTGTTCTGGTGACGCGGAATATCAGTTCGAGCGGCGTCTATTTCCTCGCGCCTTGTTTGCTCGAAGCCGGCACCGCGATCGAGCTCGAGGTAGCGCTCGTCGAACGCCCGCTCGGCCAGGGTTCCGTCCAGATGTGCACCGCCGCTCATATCGTGCGAGCGGAGGATTCGGACATGCCCGGCTGGCACGGCTACGCGGCTAGCTTTGACGATTTCGCGATTCGCCGCGATGACGTCGTCCCTACTCGCTACCGCACCGCGTAGTCGCAAATCTCTGCTACGATTCCCTGATGAAACGCAGGCGGTTTTCTGCTCGCGCCGTTCTATTTGATTGGGACGGCACCATCGTCAACTCCTTCGGCGCAGATTCCCGCGCCTACCTCGCGATGTTCGAAGCCCTGGGCATCAAGTGGGACCTCAGCGATCTTGCCCGCCACTATTCACCTAACTGGTACCGCGTCTATCGCGCCGCACGTCTCCCGCGCTCTAAATGGGACGAAGCGGACCGCATCTGGACTCTCGCCTACAAGCGAGAAAATCCTCGGCTCATGCCCGGTGCAAGACAGCTGATTCGCGCACTCAAGCGGGAGTTTGTTCTGGGAGTCGTCACCAGCGGAAATCGGCCCAGGGTACAAAAGCAGCTGCGGGAATTCGAGCTGGCCGACTATTTTTCCACATGCATTTGCTGCGAAGACGCACCCAAGAGGAAACCGCACCCCGCTCCCCTGAATCTGGCGCTCGAGCGGATTGGCCTGGCCCCGGAAGAATGCATCTACGTCGGCGACACAGCCGAGGACGTCGAAATGTCGCGGCGCGCAGGCGTTCGGCCGATTGGTGTTCTCGGCCCATTTCCTACCGCCGAACGGGTTCGCGCGGCTCGCCCCGATGCCATCCTCAACTCGATTCGCGAACTGCCGCAGTATTTACAGCGGATCGAAGAATCCACCGACTGATGGTCGGTCAATCAATTTCTTCCGCCCGTTGCCGCATGAAGTGCAGGTGCAGGCTGCTCTAGGGTGAGGAAGGTTTTTGCGGATCTTGCGATGTTCCCCCGCCCGGCCCTTCCTTCGCGTTCCCGGTCGCAGCCGGCGGCGTTCCCGGACCAGCCAGCTTGAAGTCCGTATCGCGAATCACCATACGGATATGCATCTCGCCCACTTTATCGTTCTCGATGAAATCGTCCGAGCGCGTGTAAGTCGGCAGCCAGTATTTATCCTGGAAGTTCTCGCGGAAAGTCTCGAACATCGTGAACGGCAGCTTCGTTCCATTCCCGGCGATCTCGCTGATGAATTTCCCATAGCTTTTCACGATCGCAAGGTCCCGATCGTCCACCCAGACCGCCCCCTCAAAAAACCGCCGTTTGCGGCTCAGTTGTTTCGGCTTCACCTGAAAGACGTAAGTATTCAGCTGGTCGAGCTTGTCCTGTCCCGCGTACGTGAACGTGTAATTCGGGATTTCCTCGGTCGTCAAAATGAAAAGCGGAAGCTGCGCGATGATCCTCACGTCCTCGAGCGTGAAGTCCGTCTGCTTCAAGTTTGATTCGGGCTCTTTCTCCACGCGCAAAGTCCGTTCGCCATCGGCCTTGGTGTACACCACGCCAGACACGATAAACTTCCCGCCCGGATCGGTGAGCTCCTCAATGCGAATCGTTCGCGCAAAGTTATACTCGTCGTACTCCTTCTTCATCACGTCTTCATTCGCCGCGAATTTCCGGATAATTTCGGGTTCCGGTATCGGCGGCGGTCCCGGATGCGGCTGCGCCGGAATTCGCCTTACATCAAATTTCGGCGGAGGCGCCATCGGCCCGGGGTCCTGCGCCCGAACACAAGGCGCCGCGCAAGACAAAAGCGCCAAGATCGCCGCAAGCAGGGAAAAACGTAGCAGTGATGTTTCCATGCTTCTTAGATGCATTTCGCGCTGTCCAAGTTCACACTGTGCCTTTCCGCGTGGCCTTTATTCTCTTTCGCTCGCTCGAATATGAATCGTGTAGTGCGTTGCATCCGCGCCGGGCGTCAGTTTCGGAAATTCCAGCCGAAATAATCCAGAAAAATGCTTCGGTTCAATGGTCATTCGTCCGCATTCTGCCGCACAATCCCATTCCACACTCGTTGCCGGACGCCCCGTGGTGCGCACCTCGACGAGCCTTGTTCCACTCGGAACTTCAACTGGTTCGCCACCCGGCTTGAAATCCTCGCAATGCCAACCGCTCTTCGCCCGCTGATGCTGATCGCTGGCGGCGGACTCTTCAGCACCGCTCTCCGCTGGCCAGCAAAACTTCGTCTCGCGCCCCGATCGCGCCACCGCAGGAAACGAATTGACCACCACAAACGTCTGCGCAAGGTTCTCCTTCCCACCCGTCCCAGCGGAGGCATCTTTCAAAGCGACGCTGTATTCCACGCGCACCTCGCTCGGCCCCTCAAAACGCATCGCTTTCTCGATGCTCGCCCCTCCTGGCACAACATCAGGCGCCTCGTAGTGAAGTTTTAAAATCGGATCCTTCTGTTCATCCAGCCACTCGGCTGCATACGGACGATTAAAAAGACCATAACGTCCGCGCGCGCGCCCTTCATCCGCTCCGGGCAGATTCGCAGCGGCAGTAAATGAAAAACCATCCCGAAACAACCCCACGCTCGTCGTCAAATTCTGCCCCGAAGTCTTGTCCACCAACGCCAGCGCCCGCCCACCCGATTCCGGCGAAACAATCAGACGCAAATTCGAATTCTCCATCACCCACTCGTCCGCCCCGTCGCGATCGAAATCGTAACGGTAGCGATACAAGCCGTCTTCCCTCGGCTGCAAGAACGCCACAGGCAATGTCCGCCGCTCGCGCCCCATTTTTATTTCCACCGCGCCATGCAATAACCCATCCGTGGACGGCGGCAGCGCCACCAATTCATTTTGAGCAGGCTTCAGCGCCACCTTCTCCACGGACACGCCCCGCGGTAACAGCCGAAGCACACCGCTCCCGCGTAACGCCCCACTCACGGAAAAGTCCAGCGACAAATTCGGAACGCCGCTCTGCTGATCTGCCTGCATCACCACCACGAAAGTACGATTCTTCCCCGCCATCACAAGCGGCGGATAAGTCCGCATCCCCGTGTCCGCTCCTGTAGGCAATCGCACTGCATTCGCAACAAAGTAGTCAATCTCGCCAAGCCCGGGTTTTACGGGTTTCTCGCGCTCATCGACGTTCGGCTTCCTTGCCAGCTCGAGCGACAAAACGCGAATGAATTGCGGCGCCATCCCCCGCAGGATCTTTACGTGCAATTCATGGCCGTCCGGGTCCCACTCCCCTTCGATATGGTTGTCATCCAGCGAAAGACGAAGGGGTTTTTGCGGCAGCCGTATTCGAATCTCTGCGCGGGTGGGAGCATAGAGCAGCAGATCAAGCGTCTTCCCCTCCCGCCGAGCGTCAAGAAATTCCGCACTGCCCGTCGTAACCGAATCGCCGCACGGCGCGTTCTCGGGATCCGCGAAACATACCGGCTCCTCGAGCGGCAGCAGCAGCGATTCCCGCGGAGGCATCGTTACGTGAAGCGGGATATAAGCCACGTCGCTTCCGCGAGCCGGTGCGGCCGTCGATAGAATTTCAAACGATTCCTCCGCCGTGTCGCTCGCGCTCAAGTTTGTCACGCTCACAAAACCCCGGCCACTTTTCCGCGCTCCCAGTTCCTCCGTCCCCTCATTTGAAACGATCTCGTTGATCAGCAGGTCACTCGGTTGCGAGGGCGTTCCGCTGCTTTTCACGCTGGGCCGCACGCCCGCAGCTTGCAGAAATTCGCGCAGCACCCCTGCCGCCCAATCCGCCTCCCGCTCGCCACGAATTTCCGGCAGCGCGCGCTCCAGCGCAATCCAGGAATAGAAATCTTTCGTTGAAAAAATCACCTCGCCCCGGCCGAATTTCCACCTCGCGCGAATCGCTGATTTCAAATCAGTCGCATTGCTCGTCTCGTCTCCAGGGGCATCCTTCCACAGAGCATCAATCACATTGCCGCGCGGCCTTTGCGGAAACACCACCAGCGTCCCGCCACGCCGCACGTACTCCACAATCGCACGTTGCGCCTTCTCAGAAATCTGGAATTGCGCCTTCCCTGTGTCAAACACCGGCAGCAAAGTAACTGCGTTTCGCATGAGCTGTTCCACAGGCTGATATTCCGGGTCGAGCAGCTCGCTCGAAAGCATCGCTGTGGCCCCCAGCCGCTCGATTCGCATCACCACGCCAGACACCGCCGAAATATCCGCGCGTTCCAGCAGCTCCGGCGGATAGGCCCCCAATGGATAAATAATTCCGAAGTCCGCGCGCTTATGCGAAGCCGCAAGCTGCGGCCCCCACCGCTGGAGAATTTCCATATTGCGAATCACCGCGTGCATCCGCGGTTGCTGTTCGCCGTCCGGTGCAAGCGCCGCATCCCAGCGATACGAACGATTCGCCCACGGCACCGAATAACCCGCAGGCGAATAAGTATCCTGCAGTGGAAAATAATTGATTCCGTGAATTCCATTCGCAATCAGCAGACGCGAGCTCAGCAACGTATTCTCCGACGGGCTTGCCATCGGCCCGTCATCATCGCCCGGCGTATACCAACCCGCCTGATACTCGATCATCACCGGTGGAAATGCGGGCTGCGTCTTCAGCTCCTCAGTGAAAAATTCCACCTCGGCCGCATCGCTAGCCGTAAAACGCCTCACGCCACCGGCATTTTCCGGCCGCCTCTCCAGATACCATTGACCCATCACGCCTATCGGTCGCTCGCAATCCGAGCCCGCAGCCGAAACGCGCATGTCGGTCGGATTGATGAACACCGGCACGGTCACTCCGCCCGCCTCCACCGCGCCCCGCAGCGCTTCCACGTAGCGCCAGAAATTCGGTCCCACTCGATTCGATCTGCCAATCGCAAAGTCATCGCCCAGTTGAACAAAAAGCAGCGGCCCACTCACATCACGCGCCGCCGCTGCCTTCTCATCCTTCTCGAAATGAACCACTCTCCGCGCGCTGTACTTCGCGAGTTCCTTCCCCACCGCCGCCAGCCATTCGCGCGATTTCTCCATGTGCGTCGGATTCGCAAGCCAGCCTTCTGCCGCAGCTTCCGCGTCACTCGCATTCAAATTATCGAGCGGCGCATAGCGGCCCTCGATCCAATCGATCGGATCCATCTTGTACTCCGGCCGCTCGAGCAACCAGCCGGGATAGCCGCCGTGCCTCCATTCATTCAGAATTTCCGGACCGGGTCGCGCGATCAGCCGCAAATTCGCGCTTTCAATCAGCGCCAGCAGCGCGCGCAGATTGCGCCGCGGGTTCGTGTGCCCGTCGAAATCAATCTCGCCTTCCTTCGGCTCGTGCCAGTTCCACGGAATATAAAGGTCGATCGTATTGATTCCGTACGACCGGTACACCTGCAGCAGGTGCTCCCATTGATCCACCGGAATTCGATAGTAAAAGAACGCCGCCGAATGAATGAAAAACGGCTTGCCGTCCACCCGAAGCTCGGGATAGCCGCCATTTTCCACAATTTCCAGCCCGCCCGCCGCCTGAGTTCCCGCTGATTGCGTTTGCGAAGGAGCCGATTGAGCTTGCGAAGGAATTGCCTCTGAAGGGTGCCGCGGCGCGGCGCCGCTGAATGCTGCAGCCCACGCAATGGCAAGCGCCACCGGCAGGCCTCTCCATCTGTTTCGGCTCATCTGGCGCAAACGCATCGAGGGTCCAGGAGTGGCCCGCGCGGACACTCCGCCAATTCTGCCACGTTTCCGCCAACCTCCAAAGCACACCCTCCCACCGCGCCAATCCTGAGGCAGACGCCCAGCGCGAACAGTAGGGGCGGCTCTAAGAGCCGCCCGCGTTCACTACACGCAACCGTTCGCATCGAAGGTACGCTGATGTCCTTCAGGCCTGATCAATTCCGTGCTGCCCCGGCCCGCACCTCTGCTAAAATCCCGCGTTTGCAGTTCGCGAGTCGTTCGGCCATGCACGAGACGCAGGTTGCCAGACGTTATTTCATCAGTGGAATGGTTCAAGGAGTCGGATACCGCTATTTCGCCCGGCAATTGGCGCAGCGGCTCGGTATCGCCGGCTACGTGAAGAATCTCCGCGATGGTCGCGTGGAAGTCTACGCGATCGGTCCGGCTTCGGTGCTCACATCGATACGCACAGAGCTAGAACGCGGACCAAATGGCGCGTCGGTCTCGAGCGTGACCGAAACAGAAGCGCCGGTCGATCCGAAATTTTCGGCCAGATTTTCAGTCGAGCGCGATACCTGAACCTGAGGACTCAATGCCAGAACTCAAAGACACGATGGGCGATCTCAAGAAACTGATCCGCGAAATTCCCGATTACCCCAAACCCGGCATTCTTTTCTACGACCTCACCACTCTGCTTCAAGATCCGCGCGGCTTTCACACCCTCGTCGATCGCCTATGCGAGCACTACAACGGCCACAAAGTAGACATCGTCGCCGGAATCGAAGCCCGCGGATTCATTTTCGCGCCCGCCCTCGCCTATCGCCTCAACGCCGGATTCGTCCCCATCCGCAAACCCAAAAAGCTGCCCGCGAAAACAATGTCTGTCACCTACCAGCTCGAATACGCCACCGATTCGCTCGAAATCCACGCCGACGCCATAAAGCCCGGCCAGCATGTCCTCCTCTGCGACGACCTCCTCGCCACCGGAGGCACAGCCGCAGCCGCAATCAACTTGATCCGCCAACTCGGCGGCGAAATCACCGGCGCAGCCTTCGCCGTAGAACTAAACTTCCTAAACGGCCGCGCCAAACTCCCCGCCACAGACGTCTTCTCGTTGCTGAAATACGACAAATAGTTTTGACCTGAGAGAGAGTAAGATTCGAACATGGACTCTAACTCGCTGCGTATATTACTGATTATCTTACTCACCGCCGTTTCTACGCACGCTGCAACGCTATCCGGCACAATTCGTGACTCAGAAGGTGCTGCTATAGCAAATGCCCGCGTAATCATCCATTGGGATTCAAGCGGAAAGAATTATTTGAGCGATAATGTCGGAATCAGCGAGGACAAAATCATCTCGACAGACGTTAACGGGAAATTTTCATTGGAATTGCCCCCGGGTCTTTATGATGTTTTCGTAGCGGCAACCGCTTTCTCTCCGCACTGTGAAAAAATCCGGATAAAGGGAAATGGGCCGCGCACTTATGAAATTCGCCTGAAGGTCAGTAAAGTAGCCTCTAAGGAGTTGGACTAGATATAGCTATTTTTTTATTCCCCTTTTCCAATCCCCTCTGCCGCACCGCCTCAAACAACACCACCCCCGCCGCCACCGACACGTTCAACGACCGCACCGGCCCCGTCGTAGGAATCGACACCAGAAAATCGCACCGCTTCCGCGTCAACTCATGCAACCCCTCGCCCTCACCGCCCAACACAATCCCAACCGCACCCTTGAAATCCACCTCGGTATAATTTTTCTCCGCTCGCTCATCCAGCCCCACCAGCCAATACCCCGCCTCCTTCATCTCCTCCATCGCCCGCACAAGATTCTTCACCCGCGCCACAGGAAGATGCGCCAGCGCCCCCGCAGCCGCTCGTTCCACAGTGTCTGTAAGCCCCGCTGCACGCCGCTCAGGAATCACCACGCCATTCGCCCCAGCCGCAAGCGAAGTCCGCACGATCGCGCCCAAATTATGCGGATCCTCAATGCCATCCAGAATCACCAGCAACCCCTGCGCATTTTTCGCGCGCAGCAAATCCTCCAGCTCCACAACCGGCTTCGCAGCCGCCAGCGCCGCAATCCCCTGGTGCTCCCGCGTCCCGGTCAACCGGTCAATCTGCACCCGCTCCTCAAATCGCACCGGCACATTCCGCGATTTCGCCAGCCGCACAATGGCCTCAAGCCTCTCCCCATGCCGCCCCCGCGCGATCACAATGCGATCCATCGCGCTCCCAGCCGCCAACGCCTCTTCCACCGCATGAAATCCAGTCAACCAATTCATTTTTTTGTTTACGTCAGGGCACGGCTTCAGCCGTGCCGAAATTCGGCGAGATTAAGTGCGGCTTTAGCCGCTGAGGGAATGATTCCGAACCAATCGCTCAAACTAACCTTCCAACGTAGCAATCGTATGCGCCGCAATCGCCTCGCCCCGCCCAATTTCCCCCGTCCCTTCATTCGTCTTCGCCTTCAAATTAATCTGTTCCCCGGCAATCCCCAACGCCTTCGCAATCGCCGTCCGCATCGCTGGAAAATGCGGTCCCAACTTCGGCCGCTCGCAAATCACCACCGCATCCAAATGACTGATCCGCAACCCGCGCCCATCAAGCAGCTTCCGCGTATGCTCGAGAAACACCAAACTCGCCGCCCCCTTCCACTTCGCATCCGTATCCGGAAAATGCGTGCCAATATCACCAAGCCCAGCCGCGCCCAAAAGCGCATCGCAGAGCGCATGGCACAACACGTCGCCGTCGGAATGTCCTAGAGATCCTTTATCAAACGGCACTTCGACGCCGCCAATCATCAACTTCCGCCCAGCGGCCAGCCGGTGCAAATCGTATCCGATTCCCGAACGCGTCATTTTCCAGCCCGCTCCTGCGCGAGATAAAACCGCGCCAGCTCCATATCCGCCGGCCGCGTAATCTTCAAATTGCGATCCGAGCCTTGCACCACGTAAACATCATGCCCGAGGCGCTCGACAAGCCCAGACTCGTCCGAAGCCGTCACGCCGTCTTTCTGCCCGGCGCGAAATGCATCGCGGATCAATTCATACTGGAAAGCCTGCGGCGTCTGCGCCAGCACGATCCGTTCGCGCGGAATCGTCGAGGTAATCAACGCTACATCCTGCGGCAAACTCGCGCGCTTCACTTCCTTCACCGTATCAATCGCCGGGATGCCCAGAATCACCGCGCCCCGCGTCCGCGCCTCTGCAATCACGCGCTCAATCTGCTCCAACGTGACGAACGGCCGCACCGCATCGTGCACCAGCACAATCTCGGTCGTTGGATCCACCTGCGCCAGCGCATTCGCCACCGACTGCTGCCGCGTATCGCCCCCGTGCACCACGCGTGCCGGCCGCCCAAGCCCCGCCTTCGCCACAGTATCCTGCAGAGAAACAATATCCTCCGCCCGCGTCGAAATAAAAAATTCGGTAATCGCAGCGCAAGCCGCAAGACGTCGCAGCGTAAAAAGAATCAGCGGCATGCCATCCAATTCAAGGAACTGCTTCGGCGTCTCAGCCCCCATGCGGGTGCCAAGTCCAGCAGCAGGCACGATAGCGGCAATCCGGCTCATCAAAGGGCTAACAGTCTAACGCAACGAAACCCAACAGGCGAGAAAAGAGCCGTAAGGCTACAATTTGACAAGATTCGGAAACCCAGCGTCACAGGAAAAAGCCAATGGCCGGAAGCACGATTTGGATGGCACTATTTTTCTTGCTTCTTAGCCCTGCAGGGTCGCACTCGCAAGGCGTCACCATTGTTGAGATTGGTGATATCAAAATTGTCCGATCGTTGTCAGCGATTGTTACAAACGTCAACGAATTTCCCATGGAAGGCGTGCTCGTTGAAGAAATGAGTCCTGGGTGGAAGACCTGCCTCCGAACGACAAAGACCGATTCGAAGGGGAGCTTCATGTTGGCGCCGGTCAAGGCCAGAGATATTTACTACATCCAGCTAACCTACAAAACCTTTAATCCGTTACGAGTCCGAATGCGAATAGACCCCAAACATGGGACCGACGTTCGCCTGAAGATGACCCCCAGCACATGAACGTGAACTACGACCGATTCGATTCCGGATACAACGGCCGCGGCGGACGCTCCCCGCCACCCGAACTCTCCACCGCCCGCGGCCCGGGCTGCGACTCACCTTGCAACTGCGACGCCTGCCCTTGACCCGCCATCGCCACGCGCGCCACTTCGCCGCGCTCGTCATACCGCCCGAAAATCATTTTGCCCGCGGTCGTCTGATGCACCGACGTCACCGTAATATCGATCGTTTTGTTGATCATCTTGCGCGCGCCATCCACCACCACCATCGTCCCATCATCCAGATACGCCACGCCCTGGTTGTATTCCTTACCTTCGCGCAAAATAAAAACGCGCATCGACTCGCCCGGCAGCACCACCGGCTTCAACGCATTCGCCAGCTGATTCACGTTCATGATTTCGATGCCCTGCAGCGTAGCCACCTTGTTCAGGTTGAAATCATTGGTCACAATTTTCGCGTCGTAACGCTTCGCCAGCTCGATCAGCTTCAGATCCACTTCCGCGATGCTCGGGAAATCGTCCTCCGCAATCTGCACTTCCAGATGCGACATCTTCTGCACCCGCTGCAGCACCTCGAGCCCGCGCCGCCCCCGCTGCCGCTTCAAAGGGTCAGCCGAATCCGCCACCAACTGCAGTTCGCGCAACACAAACTGCGGAATAATAATCGTCCCGTCCAGAAATTGCGCGTCGGCAATATCCGCCACGCGCCCGTCAATAATCACGCTCGTGTCCAACAGCTTCACCGAATGCTTCATGCTGCGCTCGCTGCCAAAAAGTCCGCCCAGCGCCTGCAGGTTGAGCATGTCACCTTTATTCGCGCCCAGAATCAGCCCGATGTACGCCATCACCAGGAAAATCGCCAAGCTGAAAAATGACCGCGTGCTCTCCGGCATCGAAGTGTGCGACAGCACCAGCGTCGTAAAATACGCGCCCACGATTCCCAGAATCGAGCCCGTCGCCGCGCCAATCAACCGCCGCATGCTCGCGCGCCGCAGCCGCACTTCAAACAGAATCACCGCTAGCGCAAAGAAAAAGCCCGTCGCCGCGCCCGCTTCCCTCGACATGCTGAACGGCCGGAAATGAAATCCCGCCGCCACGCAAATCGCCGTGAACACCACGCGAATCGCCAGCATGTCCCAGAAAGTTCCCACCTGGTCGTGCTGCTGCGCGCGAGCCGCTGCGTTGGTTTTGTGCGTTGTGATTTCAGAATTTGCGGTGTTGTTTTGCTGACGGCTGGGTCCGTTAGGAGTCCGTTGCATCATGGCACCTTATGAAAGTATGAAAGCGAATCGGTACGTACGAAACCTCGCTATCCGATTCACATTTTCTTGCAGCCCGGCTTATGAAAAGTGTAAGGCGCGCCGGAAGGAAAGTGGCCCGGAATTAATCTTATGAGGCCGTAGTATAGCACCGGCACTCGCGCGCGAGTCAACGAAGGGAACTACGCAGCTCTCACTAGAGGTAACCCGCGGTCACACCGCCCCGTGAGCAGTTTACGGTGGGAGCCCCCTGCTTCAGCAGGGGGAGCTGGACTTCAGTCCAGCGAAACCGCAAAAACATCTCGGGCTTTAGCCCCGGGCCTTCCGCGTCGTCAGGCCTTCGGTCGCCTGTCATCCCGACCGAAGCGGAGGGATCTCTCTTGCTTCTGAAGTTTCTCCGCGCGACGCCGCGCGCCTCAGCTCACACGTAATACTTCGGCACGCGCCGCCCCAGCGCGCACAGCAGATCCGACGTAACCGTGCCAATCTCTGGCGCAACATCAGAAACTTCGATCGCCGCTTTTCCATCCTTGCCGTAAATCGTCACCACGTCGCCAAGCGCCACGCCCGGCACGTCGGTCACGTCCAGCGTCGTCAAATCCATCGAAATCGTGCCCACCAGCGGCACGCGCCGCTCGCGCACCAGCGCGCAACCGCAATTCGTTCGCGCGCGCACCACCCCGTCCGCGTATCCCGCATTAATCACCGCGATTTTCGACGCCCGCTCGGTGATAAACCGCGCCGAATATCCCACCGCTTCTCCCGGTGGCACGTCGCGCAGCGAAATAATCCGCGCGCGCAAGGAAAGCGCAGGCTCCAGCGGCATCTGCGCCATCACCTCGCTGCGCCTTTCCGGCGGGTCGAAGCGCTGATGATAACCATAGAGAATCGCTCCCGGCCGCACCATGTCTGCCCACGTCTCCGGCCGCGCGCAAATCGCCCCGCTATTCGCAAGATGCACAATCCCCGGCTCGACGCCCAGCGCCCGCAGCCGATCGAGACACGAGCGAAACAATTCTTCCTGCGTCACCGTCTGCCCGCCAATAAAATCTTCCGCCGACGCGAAATGCGTGAACGTCCCTTCCAGTTCCAGGTGCGGACATTCCGCCAGCGCCCTCGCAAATGCCTCCACTTCCAACGCCGAAATTCCCAGCCGGTTCATCCCCGTATTAATTTTCAGATGGAAGCGCACACGTGAAGATTTTCCGTTCGCTGATTTCCTCGACGACGCCTTGCCCAGAAAACTTTTCGCCGCGCGCTCGAGATGCCGCAAGTCATCGACACGCGTCACCGTCGGCGTCAAATAATTTTCCAGCAGACGCTTCTCTTCGCCCGGCCAGAATCCGGTAAGCACCAGAATCCGTTTCCGAATCCCCGACTCGCGCAGCTCAATCCCCTCATTCGCGCAAGTCACCCCAAACCATTCCGTCCCCGCCTTCTGCAGCGCCTTCGAAATCGGCACCGCCCCAAGCCCATAAGCATTCGACTTCACCACAGCCAAAATCATCCGCCCGTGCCTTTTGGTTTTCGTACCGCTGGCCTCCGGCCGGCTCTTTTGCTTGCCGCCCTTCAGCTTGTCATCCCGAGCGTAGTCGAGGGATCTGCTTTTGCCTGCGCTCTTGCGCTCTCCGCCCCCAGCGTCTGAAGACTCGCCCCCCCGATTCACATGCTCGCGAATAATTTCAAGGTTCCGCAGGATCGCCCGCAGTGAAATCTCCGCCCACACAGGACGCCCGCCGACATGAATGGATTTCGTCATTTCTCTTTTGTAGCGCCGGCATCTTGCCGGCTCAGTTGCCTTTCGCAGTTGCTTTGAAAGTAGTCTTTTAGAATGCCACGCCCCGCCGCGCCGCACCCAACAAAAATCCACAGCGCCACCCGCCGCGCACCCTTTGGGTAAACATGCCAAATTGGGGCCGCCCCGTTCGCCGCCAGGGATGGTTGCAGGCCGCGTGCCACATGGAACAAGCCCCCGCCGCACAGGCGAAGACCAGCGAAATGTGCCACTTGCGCGATGTAGATACGATCGCCCGGCGGCCGAGCCTCGCTGACACCGAGTCGCCGCTGACACGCTTGCTGGCCCAGAGACACGCCAAGCCATCCGCCATAATCTCATCGCGCCCTTCTCCTCATCTTCGCCACTAGCCTTTCCCCTCCAAAATCAGCTTTTCTCCTTACAAGCTTCCCCTTCGCCGAATCCAACGTCGCGCCGATTCCACATCGCACCCCGCCCGCTTATCATCGTCCTCACCCTGCCCTACCAACTGCCCTACAAAGGAGCCTCCTCATGGCCCTGTTCAACATCTGGCTAGTTCTCATTCACCTCCTTTCGAAGCGTTCGGTGTAACGCCGATGGATCTGCACACGTGCGCTGCTAAAGACTGCGCCAAACCAAGGTTCCTTGATTACTACGTCTGCGCGGAGCATTTCGCTTTCTACGCCTCTCCGCAATACACCGACCCGATGCTCGTCAAGGTCGACAATGTTGAGAACGTCGAGTCCGCACCATTCCCTGATTTCAGCCTGTATCCCGAAGCTGTTCCCTGCGTCACCACGCAGCAGCAATCCCCGCCGCCCGATCCGATAGTGCGCGACGCCACAAAGCGCGCTCGAATCTATTGAGCCTCCGCTTCGCTCTTCGGACCGCGCTCCACCGTGCCCGGTCATCCCGCTTGCCCAGACGAAGGAAGGGAGCGCAGTCGAGGCCTGCCCACACAGGCCGGGACTTCTCTTCTGTTTCGGGTGAACCGAGCATATCTGGTAGCTGCTTCCTCCTTCTCTTCGAGAAATCGAACGGCTTAATCCAAGGGTGTTTCTATATACGTTACTAACCGACGAATAAAAAACCAGTGTTCGCCATACCTAGAAGTAGGATGGGAGACTAGGAGTGCCCTATGAAGTGCCTTTCTGCCAGTACCTGGTTACCGTCGCCTTGAAGCGGTAAGACAATCTTCGCTCGAAACGTTGAGGTCAATTGGAGGATGCAGACATTGGACTGGAGAAAACGACAACCGCTGAATGAATGGTTATCAATGCTTCACAGCATTTACGGCGACTCCCAGAATTACTCCAGGACACAATATGAAATCTTAGCTCACCTCTCCGAAGTGACAGGCGCTTTCGGGAAATTCATGTTTAAGCTTAAACAGCCTGAGAGAGCGAAGGAGTTTCTTCCTAAGATGTTTAGTTGGGCAGTCGCCTTGTCCAAAAAAGTTAGAGGAAACGAAGCAAATTTGGAAGACGTAATACTTTCGAAATACCCATCGGTCTGTTCGTACTGCATTAGCGCACCATGTAAATGCGTCCATGGGCAAAAAACGCCAGTAAAAGAAGAAGCTGTTCGAGATGCCTATTACCGACTAGAACGGACTCAAAGACGATCGCTAAATGACTTTCAAAGCATGTTCAGAGCAATTTATGAACACTCGTGGGGACTAAAGGATATCGAAGCGGGAACGCCCGCCGCTTTCGCCAAACTCCAAGAAATTTATACTCGTCTTGTCGAAGAACTTTCTGAACTGATTGAATCGGTCCGGTTCTTTCATCTCTATCCTTCTAATTTTGACAATGAGCTGGCCGATTACTTCGCTTGGTTTTTTGCTCTCGTATCTTCAGTTCATAAAGCTTCTCCTGGAAAGGAGCCAATACTTTCTGAAAACTTGCTCTGGCCTGCGTATCCGGGGCTGTGTATGGTTTGTATGCTCGATATTTGTGACTGCCGTCAAGGCCGGTAAGAGAATTGTTGTCGAAGCCGTCCCTTAAGGCTCTTGAATTCACCGATTCACTCACTCAGACGAGCAACAGGACCAAGTTCGATCGCGACCTGACTGAGATAGCTCAGCACAGCTTGCCACTACCGACGCCAATCGCGTGCATTCAAATTGATATCGACAACCTGAAAACGTACAACTCCCCGCCTTACGGGCACGGCGTGGGTGACGCGGCGCTTCAACACTTTGCTACCGTAGTGCGCCAAAAGATCCGAAATCGTGACCGATTGTATCGATTCGGCGGAGATGAGTTTACTGTCGTGTGTCCCGATCTCTCCGCTGAAGAAGCAGAAGGTACGATGCGCCGCATTGCAATCGCTCTAAGGGAGACGACCATCCCGGCTGTCGGTGCCGATGGTGTGAGGCCGCCCTCGATAACGCTCAGCGTCGGAATTGTCGAATGTCGGAATCCAAAAGAAATCAAGGACGCATTCGCAAAGGCTGATAGCGCGGCGATTGAAAGTAAGACTGCCGGAAAGGACCGGATAACTATAGCGAAATAATCGGACGCTTGTCCTAGGCTCAGACCCAAGACCCAGCTGACAGCCCCTAGCCTTCGGACAGGACGGCGCCGCCTCCATAGGTCCGCGTAGTTCTACGATGTTTCTCCGTAATTCCCGACATGGTCTCCTCCGTCAAATTTTGTCAGTTGACAGCTAGTTATAACTCGGTTAACCTGAGTCGGGCATATATGACGAGCCCCTGATGAAGAGACATGAACATCGACCAAGTCGTCGGACGCCGCAAAGTCCGCCTCACCCCAGACTTCTACCGCCACGCCCGTAAGTGCTGTATCTGCCGTCACCCTCGCCGCGAAGAAATCGAATCCGACTTCCTCGTCTGGCGTAACCCCCGCCAAATCATGAGGGAATACGGCCTCGCTCACCACGCCGCGATCTACCGCCACGCCCATGCCACCGGCCTCGCCTCGCGCCGCCGCGAGAATGCCTACTCGGTGCTCGATTCCATCGTCGAGCAAGTTGACGACGTGCAGGTAACCGGCAACATCATCCTCCGCGCCATGCGCGCCTACTCCTGCCTCACCTCCAAAGGACGCTGGGTCAACCCCCCAAAGCGCGTCATCCACCAAACCACCCCCAAAGCCACACCCTCAACGGACACCCCACATGCCAACCACACCCCACAAAACTCCGCTCAACCCAAAACCGCCCGCCAGCCCAAAGCTAAGCGTCGGTCATAACAAATCAAGCGCACCTAAAAACGGCGCGCAGCGCCCACCGCTCGCCACCCCGCCATCCACTGCGCGAGCCGCATACTTGCGCTGTCAGCAGCTGCGTCAGAAATATCTTTTACAAAAACGACGTGCACGAATTACCCACCACTTGGCGGGCAGTTGCATCTTTCGGCAGCTCTGCGGCCGCCCGCCAAATCAACGGTGGCGGCTCCCACCACCTTTTTCTCTGTGTTGGATGGGGATCGCACAGGCGAAAAAAAATCCATTGTGGCGGACTCTTACTCTGTCGGCAGCTCGCTGCCGCCCGCCAACATTCCTACGAAGATGCGCGCAGCGTACTCCATTTGCCGGACACTCATTTTTTCGGCAGCTTTGCTGCCGCCCGGCAACCCGCGTCGGCTGGCGAGCCAGCCCCGCAGGTGTAATTCATGACAAAAAACGAAGTGCTGCGCGAAGCGCCTACCGCTGTGCCGGACAGTTCCTGTGTCGGCAGCTTGCTGCCGTCCGGCACACCAGCGGCTCTGCGGCCGGGAACGGCCATCGGAGCCGCCGAAATTCTAATCGAGAACGCGCGATTAGAATTTCGCGTAAACCATAGAAAACAAACGTTCGCGATCAAGTCTAATCGCGAACGGATGGCATTTTCGTTTCACGAAAATCCACGCAAAAGAGCCGGCGAGACGCCGGCGGTACGAAAGGCAAAGGCGGGAGGTGGAACATTTGGGTGCGAATGGTACTGAAGGCCCATTCCTAGGCTTTGAGGGCGGGTGTTAGATTGAGGCACCCGTAATGTGAGCCTGGGTTGGAGCCTGTAAAGTGCCTGGATTGAGCGAGATTCGGGAATATTTGGCGCCTGTGGTGGAGTGGCTGCGTAGCCATGCGGCCGAGTCGGGGCGGTTGCGGCTGCGGACTAAATTTTTGCTGTCGCTGGTGCTGGTGATTGCGGCGCTGACGTTTTCAACTTTGCTGATCGTGGGGCACTCGGCCGAATGGCAGGTGCAGAAAGCGATCGAGCAGGACACGCGGAATTCCGTCCTTACGTTTGAAAATATTCGGGCAGACCGGCAATTGGAGCTGGCGCGCAGTGCGGAGTTGATGTCGACGCTGCCGGCGGTGAAGGCGCTGATGGCGGACAGCGATCATGCGGGGTTGGACGAGGCGTTTGAGGGGATCTGGCACTCGAAAAATTTCGACCTGCTGGCGCTGGCGGATTGGACTGGAAAAATTATCGCGCTGCACACTTCGTCAGGCGGATTTCCGGTGAGCGCGGCGCAGGAGATGTTCGAGCAATCGCGAGGGGCGGGCGAGCAGGGCGTGTGGTGGTACGGGCACGGGCATCTTTATCAGGCGGCGATGAGGCCGATTGATTTGCGAGATCCGCCGACGCAGATGCATCTGGGGACGGTGATTGTCGGGCGGGAGATTGATTCACAGGTGGCGCGCGAGGTGGGGCAGATCGCGTTGTGCCAGATCGCGTTTCGATATGGAGGCGAGCCGGTGGTGAGTTCGCTTTCCGCGATTGATGAGCAGGCGGCTTCCGACAAACTTTCGCCTACAGGAACGTCTGGAAAATTGGAATTGGAGGGGAAGCGATACCTTTTCAGCTCGGTGAATTTGACGCCGACCTTGCATCCGAGCCTTACGCTGACCGTTTTCAAACCGTACGATGAAGCGTTCGCTTACATCAACCAGCTGAATCAGCATCTGATTCTGCTGGGCGCTGGCGGCGGTGCTGATCGGAGGCGTGACTGTTTTTCTGATTTCGAGCACGTTTACGCGGCCGCTCGAACAGCTGGTGGGAGCCGTGTACGCACTGGAAGAAGGGAACTTCAGCTATCCGCTGGGGCCGGATACGGGCGATGAAGTGTCGCAGGTGACGGGGGCATTCGAGCGAATGCGCGTGACGTTGCGCGCGAACGAAGAGCAGCGGCAGATGCTTAGCGAACAGCTGAGGCATTCGCAAAAGATGGAAGCGGTGGGAAGGCTGGCCGGCGGAGTGGCGCACGATTTCAATAATCTGCTGACGGTGATCAAGGGGCATAGCGATTTGCTGGAGATGAAACTGGGCACCGCGAGTCCGGTGCAACACAGCGTCGCGCAGGTGAAGAAGGCGGCGGACCGGGCAACGGCGCTGACGCGGCAACTGCTGGCGTTCAGCCGGATGCAGGTGCTGCAGCCGCAGGTGCTGGATTTGAATGCGGTGATTGCGGATGTGAACAAGATGATGCCGGTGCTGCTGGGCGAAGAAATTGAGTACAAATTTCTTCCGGGCGAGCGGCTTGCGCATATCAAGGCGGACCCGTCGCAGGTGGAGCAGGTGCTCGTGAATCTGGCGGTGAATGCGCGCGACGCGATGAGCAAGAGCGGGAAGCTGACGGTGACGACTCAGAATGTGGTGCTCGATGAAAAATATGCGCGGACGCATCCGCCGGTGATTGCGGGGAAATACGTGCTGATCGTGGTGGCGGATACCGGGCATGGGATGGACGAGCAGACGAAGTCGAGAATCTTCGAGCCATTTTTCACGACCAAGGAGTTGGGGAAGGGGACCGGGCTCGGTCTTTCGACAGTGTATGGAATCGTGAAGCAGAGCGGCGGATATATCTGGGTGGACAGCGCGGTGGATCAAGGGACGCGCTTCGAAATTTTTCTGCCGCAGACGACGGAGGCGGTTTCGGCGAGCGAGACGAAGGAGGCGTTGCGGCAAATGCATCGAGGAGTTGGGACCGTGCTGCTGGCGGAAGATGAAGAAGCGGTGCGTGAGTTGGCGTGCGAATTTTTGAGCGCGAGCGGATATCAGGTGATTGCGGCGAAAGATGGGATTGAGGCGCTGGAGATAGCGGAGCAGCAGAAAACGCCGATTGATGTGTTGGTGACGGACGTGGTGATGCCGCGGATGCGAGGAACAGAACTCGCGATGCGATTGAGGCGGGCGCACCCGAATATTCAGGTGGTTTATATGTCCGGGTACTTGGAGCACAACTCCGACGAGTCGTATCTGGCAAATGCGGAGTTGCTGCAAAAACCGTTTTCGCGCGAATCATTGCTGCAGAAGCTTTACGCTGTGCGCGGGCGAGATGCTGCGCCAGCTGTCATCTAATTAATTTAAAGCGCGTCCCGATTCCGACGAACCTAGGGGATGGATGGGTCGCCTGTGTCTGCGGTTCGAGAATCGGCTTTACGAATCCTGGAGGAGCGAAAGGCCGGTTCGAGGGGATCGCGCTTGCTGACGCGTTTCTTGCCTGACTTGGTTTTCTTATTGTTTTGATTGTCCGTCTTGGGCCGCGTAGTTTCCGTGAAAGCCTCCGAGAAAACGTCCGTACCAGTTGTCAATTTAGGGGTGCGTCATTTGCGGGGCCATCCCAAGGACGCTGTATATTGGGCGACCTTGCTGTGGTAATGCGGTCTCGGACAGGGACTAAGAGGAACCGCAGGAGTCAAAAGAAACTGCAGATCCTTCGGTTCGCTAGGTCTAGTGCTTGATTTTTTCGGTGCCCTTGGGCCAGCGGGGTTTGAAAGCGGACTCGGGGATATTCGGATTGCGGACCATCTTAGAGTAGCGGACGATCATGTAGTCGCCCGAGCCGGATTCGAATAACTGCTGCTGGACGGGGAGCCAGCTGGATTCGTCGAACCAGATTTGAATCTTGGAAAATTGCTTGAGGACATCTTCGGATTTGGGAGCGAGTTCGAGCTCCACAGTTTTTCTGTCATCTATGGGAGTTTCGCCGACGAGAGTGATTCCGTAACCTCTGCGCAGTTCCTTTCCTCCCGTGCCGAAACCGAGCAGCAGGAACTGGTCTACCAGGCCGCGATTTTTGCCGAGGTTGAATTCCTCCACGCGTTTCAGGCCGGGCTCGTAAATGAAGAGATTGTCGCCGTTGCGAAGAATCGTGCGCGGGTCGGGAGTTTTTAAATCGAGAAGCATTCGGTCGCCGCGGACGAGAATCGTGCCAGTCTCCGTCGAACGATCGTTTACGACAACGGTGACCTTCGTGCGTTCGACGTCGGCGGAAAGGCTGTGAAAGTTTCTTGCCGAGTCGTCCAGATGCGCCAGGACATTGTCGAGTGTGAGCGATCCGTGATTCTGGGAGGAATTGGCAGCAGCGAGAGCGAATGCGAGTCCAAAAATTGCCGCAAAAATGAATAATAGCGATGCAAAACGCCTAACGATCAAAAGAATCCCCCGCCAAGGTGGTTGGCCGATGAAGAAATCGCGCCATCATAGCATAGGGGATGAGATGCGCCGCGGGCACGCCCGGTTCCATTTGTTGCTAAATGGCGCAGCGTTTGCGTTAAGGCTGAGGCGAAAGCTCAGGGATGCACCGTCACGTCGTAGTAAAGGATGGGACCATCACCGGAGCGAATCGGATCGATGCGCTGCACCTGGAATGTGTGGCCTTTGAGGTCGTCCACGGTGCGGCCGAGGATGTCGTGGGTTTCACGTTCGAGTTCGGGTGTGGGATGAGCGGCGCGCTTTTCGGGTGGGAGAGCGTGGGCGTCGAGGCGGTAGGTACGGGTTTGGCTTCCGGGGTCTTCTTGAACGAGTTGAATATCGGAGCTGGCGAGAGAAATCGATTGCGATTGATCTTGAAACCAGCGGCGCGGGGAGAGCAGGACGAAGATGACGATGATAATGACCATCACGTCGTAAGGCCAGCTGCCGCGCTCATACGACCAGAAAATTGTGTTGACGAAGCCGCGCCAGAACTTTCGCATGCTAGTGAACGGTAGCGCCGTCCACGACGAGCCCGTCACGCATGTGGAGGACGCGATGGCCGTAGGCGGCGGCCTCGGGATTATGGGTGATCATCACGATGGTCTGGCCGAGGTCTTTGTTCAGCGAAGCTAACAATTTTAGAACTGCCTCCGAGCTTTTCGTATCGAGATTGCCGGTGGGCTCATCGGCTAGAACGATCTTGGGTTCGCAGACAATGGCGCGCGCGATGGCGACTCGCTGCTGTTCGCCGCCGGACATTTCCGAGGGCTTGTGTTTCAAGCGTGAGGTGATTCCGAGAAGATCGGCGACAACATCGAAGCGGTGTGGATCGAATCCGTCAGCGCGAATGTGCTGGGCGAGAACGATGTTGTGGTAGGCGTCGAGCGTGGGCAAGAGATTAAAGCGCTGAAAAACGAAGCCAACTTTGTGGCGGCGCAGCATGGTGCGGGCGGCGTCCGTCATGGTGGTGAGATCGTTGCCGTCGAGAAGGACTTTTCCGCGCGTAGCTTGCGCCAAGCCGCCAATTACATGGAGCATTGTGGATTTTCCGCAACCGGAGGGGCCCATGATGGAAACAAATTCGCCGGGAAGAATTTCGATGTCGACGCCGCGCAGAGCGGGCACGTCCACCTTGCCCGTGCGATAAATTTTCCACAAATTTTCGGTCTTAAGTATCGGCTCCAACTACCAGGCCCCCGTGCGAACGTCCATAAAATATGCTGTGATTCGATTCTAGACGCGATTCATGCGTCTGGCTAGCGCGCATGTAATCGCGAGCTTTATTCGTATGAAAGCGCTTCCACCGGATCTTTGCGGCTCGCCATCCAGGCGGGATAGGACGCGCCGAGCAGGCCGCCGAGAATCGCAATCAATCCCGCGCGCGCGATCCAGCCCGGAGTGATGAGAATCGTGAGGCTGGGGAACAGGCGGATAAAAATGGCGCGCATCAGGTAGCTGAGCCCCACTCCTCCTACGACTCCCGCGAGGCAGAGGAGGGTGGTTTCGCTCAGGACAATTTGAACGATGTAACTCTTGGAAGCGCCGAGCGATTTCAAAACGCCGATTTCGCGGGTACGCTCGATGATGGTGGTGTACATCGAGAGAAAAATCACGAGGAAGCCGATAGCCACGGCGATGCCGATCATCACATTGATAAAAGCGGCGAGGCCGGGCAAATTCGACGAAGTCATCAGGGTGAGAAAATCCTTGAGAGGCCGGACCTCGTATTTCGGCAGCAGCTCGCGAATTTCGTCGGCGACAGCGGGGGTGTGGTCCGGCCGGTCGCACTTCACGTAGAAGATGGAGGCTTTGTCGCGGGCTCCGGCCATTTCCTGCAAGGTGGGCATGAGGACAAAGAGGCGAGCGCCCTTGCCGTGCTCGACGATTCCTGCGACGTGAAAATCGTGTTCGAGAATGTGAAGGGTCTGATCTACTTTCACTTTCTTGGAGCGGGAATAGACGTCGTCGATCAGGATGTCGTTGGGATCCCGCAAGTCATGACCGGAATGAAAAACGAAACCGCCGGAAACCGCCCGGAAAGTCTCGGGATCGATTCCATATACGATGTCGAGACCATTGACTGAATTGAATTGAACGAGCACCGGCGCCACGGCCTGTACGTATTCGAGCTGGCGCAATTTGTCGGCAATGGCGATCGGCATCGGCGCGCCACCGAAGGCCATGAAAACCGAAGCGGAAGGAGGCTGGACCATGATGTCCGCGCCGACGCCTTCTGTTCGCTTCGCGGATTCGAGGAGCAATCCGCTGGTGAGTCCGACGACAATGATAACGAGGGTGACTTCGACGGCGACCGCGAGCACGGTGATGAAAGTGCGGAGCGGCCGGTGCATCACGTTCTGCGAAATCATGTAGCCGATCAGGGCTGAGGCTCCTTGGACTCTTCAGACTCTTCGCCGACGCGGATCAGCTGTGTGCCGGGCGGCTGGGGAAGTATAAAGCGATCCGGGGCAATCGGTTCATTGAAGGTGGCTTTGATGATCGTAACCTGCAATTGATAGTCGTCGCTGGGGCGGGCGACGTCAATCTGCCTGGCGTAATGAAGCTCGCCAAACGAATCCCAGTTGCTGTAGCGGTCGTCGGAGGCCAGCACGCCGCCGGGGGCGTAGGTTTCAATTCGCGAGACGTTGAGATCGGCGCGATTGAACCAGATTTTTTGGGCGATTTCGAATTCGTCCGCAGAGGATTGATTCGAATTCGAAGCATCGGCGTTCGAGGAAGACGCACGACGCAGTAGGCTGAGCACAAAGAATCGCGCCTGGGTTTCGTTTGCCTGCTCAAAAAGGACGGGAACGCGATCGGAAACGGGAGCCCAGAGGAGCGCGTCGACCAGATGCTGCGGCCGGAGATTTTCGATGGGCTTTTTCGAGGGACGCTGGAGGTTGGTGGGGCCCACTAGGAAACTGTTTTTCGACGGTATAAACACGTGAAACTCTTCGCCGTTGCTAACCATGTCAAAGATGTTCTTGCCGACCACGGGCGCCTGCCCGATGACGCGGATGTTCGCCGGTTTCGCGGCTAGCATAAAACCGTTCACTTCATGGTATTGCTCGATTACGCCGGAATAGTTCGAGCCGCCTGTCAATTTCATTTTCACGGAGAGGTTCACGGAGTGAATTGAGGCGGCCTGGCGGTTGTATTTATCAACGAGCTGGGTTTTCGTGGCAGTTTGGAGTGCTGCGGGGGCCTGGGAGGGCTTGACTACCGTTTTGTGGCTTACCGAGCAGCCGGAAATGAGGAGGCAGGCTGTGGCAGCGAGCGCGATGGAGGCAGCCGCGAGCCGGATTGTTCCGCGCGTTGGCAGCGCTTGAGTCGACCGCTCGGCTAACAGGGATTTGCCCTCCGTATACGGCAAACAAGCGAGGGTACCAGCCGGTCAAAGGGGAGTCAACGAACTCGGCTTAGCGTGTTGGGCCGTAATCTGCGCAATGCGGTGTGACGCTGGTGCCTGAAAGGACAAAAAAATGCGTTACAATTGGCGAATTAGGGATATCTTGTCGGGTTTGAACTGTGTTTAGACCGAGGTGCAATGGGCAAGTCAGAGGCATCTAGCACGCCACAGGCCGGGCTTGGGGTTTATCCGAGTGCGATTGAGGCGATTCCGCCGGTTGCCGCTTCTTCGGAGCGTCCATTTTTCAAGAAGGTTTTATCGGGGCTACGAATTTTCGCAATCAATTTCGTAATTTTCGCTGTTCTCGCCGAATTGGCGTCTCTGATCTACATCAACGTGACGAAGTGGCCGGGAAGCAAGCCGAGCTATCAGGTGGGATACAACGATTTTTCCGCGGACATTAATCCTGCATTCGGCGCCTGGCACAGGCCGAATGGCCACTTCATCCACAAATCGGGGTGCTACAGCGTGGAGTACGACACAAACAGCTATGGCGCTCGCGACGTGGAGAGAAGCGTACATTCATCGGCCCCGCGGGTGATCGCTCTCGGAGATTCGATGATCGAGGGCGTGGGAGAGCCCGCTGATAAGCGTTTGACGAACATCCTCGAGAAAGAAACGGGCCGCGAGTACCTGAACTTCGGCAGCTCAAGCTTTGGGCCTTTGCAATACGACCTCATGTACAAGACGATGGCGTCGAAATTTGATCACGATCTGGTTCTCGTTGGCGTGGTGCCGGACAATGATTTCCACGACATGGATTTCGCATACCGAAAGGAGCATGGGCGGAGCGGCGAGTACCGGCCGTTTTACGCGGATGATCTTTCTGTTTTCTATTCCGGCCATTTCGATCCGAATGCGGGGGAAGGTTTTTGGGATCGTGTGGAGGCGTTTCTCAGGGCTTATCTGGCTTCGTATCACGTTGGCCTGTTTATAGATTCAAGGCTGTATTGGTGGAAGCTCAGCCCCTATTCGGGGTACCACGATTACAACAGCGTGGATATCGCGCGGCTGGAAAAGTCTCTTGAGGACATCAAGGTCACGGCGGATGCGCACGGTGCAAAAGTGGGCGTCTTTTTGATTCCACACGCCATCGATTTCCAACGGGTGCACAAGACGGGGACAAACCCTTTGGGTCCGCTTGTTGAGAAGTGGGGAGCAGAGCACGGTGTTGCCGTGAAGGATTTGCTGCCTCAGATGGACGCATTGTCGGGCGGCGATTTCCTGGCGTATTCGCTTTGCGACGGTCACTGGTCGGAGCGAGGTAGCGTGGTTGTTGCACAGATTCTAGAGCCATGGATCCAGCAGATTTATGCCAATAAGGCGACGCAAACGGCAGACGCGAAGGCTCCGGCCAGATCCGAAGGCAAATCAACGACGAATAATTAATCCTCAGCACAGACTCCACGGGCGATTTTCGACGTTCAACTTTGAGGTGGCTGCATCCAAGAAGGTGTATTCTCGTGGTGCGTAGGCCGGCCCAGCATTTCAACTTCACGTTTGAGGAGATTCCCCATGTCTTACAGCAAGCTCGTACTCGTTTTCCTTCCGGCGTTGCTTTGCTCTTCTATGGTATTTGGGCAAGGGGCGCCAAAATCGGCGCACGCGGATATCGTCAATGGACAAGGACAGAAAATCGGCACCGCCAAGATATTGCCCGCCAAGAAGGGCGTGAAACTTGAGGTGAGCGTGGCGCAACTGCCGCCAGGCAAGCACGGAATTCACATTCACGCGGTGGGGAAGTGTGACGGGCCGGATTTCAAGACTGCCGGCGGACACTTGAATCCGGACACGAAAAAGCACGGTAAGGAAAATCCGGAAGGGCCGCACGCCGGGGACCTTCTGAATATCGAAGTGAAGGCGGATGGAACGGCGAAAGCAACGCTGCTGGATACGATGGTGACGCTGGGCGACGGGGCGAATTCACTGTTTCACGACGGCGGGACGTCCATCGTGATCCATGAAAAAGAGGATGACTACAAGACCGATCCGGCCGGGAATTCCGGCGCGAGGATTGCCTGCGGCGTTATTCAGAAATAGGGGGTTCGGCGGAGCGATCCATGCGGGGCGGGCGATCGTCGCCGAGCGAGACGAGAAGACGGCGAAGCTTGGAGCGATCTTCGAGGTTCATGCCGACCATTTCGAAGCCGGCTTGATGCGAGCGCACGAAACGGACTACGGCACGCATGCTGATGGAGCGCAGGCCGGCGGGAATCTTCAGAGTGGCTTCGGTGCCCACCGGTATTTGTATATCGCCGCTCAGAAGGCCGCCTTCGAGACTCAGCACGCTGATGGCGGATGAATATTTTCCGCGCGCCGAAGTGATCACGGCCGGGACGTTGCGCGGCAGGCGCACGCGGCGGTAGCGGCGATGACGCACGAAATCGCGTTCGGGGATGGCGTCGAGCGGGGCGAGAGCCATCACCGCGGCGTCCAATCCGCATTGCGGCAGGAAAGCTTGCATCCAGGCCGGATCGAGTTTCATGAGGGCTTGAGCGGCCGCCATGCGAATCTCTTCCGGGTAAACCCAGCCGAAGGTTTTGCGGGCTTCGACGAAATGCCGCAGGTGTCCGGCGGCGGCAGGTGCGCGCATGCGGCCCAGCGCTTCGATGGCTTTCACTTTAAGATAATCGGGAGCTTCGGAGAGAATCTCGCCTTCTGCGAGACGCAGAAGTTTTGAAGCAGTAGCCGGGTCGCCGCACATTCCGATTTCATCGAGAGCCAGCGGCAAAATCATCGGATCGATCAGTTCGATACAATTCGCGAGTATATGGCCACGCTCGGGCGCTCCGGCTGTGGAAAGCTGGCGAACGACGGCGTCGTGAAAACTGCGCTGGCCTTCCTTCAAGCGCACCGGAAGCACTTCTTCGACCGCGAAAACATCCAGACGGCTGAGGAGCCCGACGGCGGCGGCGGCTTTTGGAAAGGGTTCGCTCCTCAGAGTTTCTCTGAGATGACGCGCGCAAGGAGCGCCGATGGACTTGGCGAGGTCAATGATCGCTTCGCGTTCGGTGCGCCGCGCGCAACGCGACAGCCGGACGCCCAATTGCTCGGCCGCCGCCTGCGGAATGCGCATGAGCACGCCGACGAGGCCCTCGGGCATTGTCTCCGCTGTGAGCGCTTCTTCGATGAAGTCACTCACGCGATTCTCGATACCCAGCCGCGGCCGCAAACTTGCCGCCCAGCTTGGTTTGGAATTCTCGAGTTCGGAGATGGAATCGAGAGCTTGTTGCATCGCGCGATAGTAACGGCGCGCCGCGGATTCCTGGCTGAGGCGGACGAACGCAGCGCTGAGCAGCGATTGCAGCTCGACGTCTTTTTCTTCGGCCATCTGCTGGCCGATTTGAACGAGAGCATCCTGCAAACGCTGGCTGGCCGCTTTGCTGTAAAGTTCCGCGAGCTGGCCGAGGCCGATGGCGGCTTTCTTGCGAGCTTCTGCGTCTTTATTGCGAACGCAGGAAGCGTATTGCAGCAAAATATCGCCGGCGGCATCCGATTCGCCGCGGCCGAGCAATTCTTCGACGTATTGCTGCACGTTGCGCGGGGGAATGCACCACGCTTCGCCGGACATGAGCACTTGGCGCTTGCCGGATTCGGGAACAGCTGCCCAGAACTGGCGATCGAGCACGTCGGCGTGCGATTCGAGATTCACGCCGGCGTTGGCCAATTTTTCTTCGCGTGATTTGAGGAGTTTGCGAAGCGTCTCGAGTTCGTGGCCCATGCGGTCGAGCATCTGGCGCACCGCGTTCACGCGAACTTCGCCGCGCTGAAAGCGATCGAGAGCGAACTTTATGGCGAGGTCTTCTGCGAGGCGCAGCAGAGTGGCTTCGTCCATTTTTGCGGAAGGTGAAGTGGCTGCTACGCCAGCGAGCGCCTGGCGCAGAGTGATCTGCGCGTTGGGAGGCAGGGAGGACATGCGCTGCTTCCACACTTCCGGATTTTGCTGAGGCGTTTTTGCTTGCTGCGCCTCGCCGAATTGAACGAGCAGTCGCAGCAGGCTTTGTAGATCGGCTTCTTCAAGTTTGGAAACCGCGGCTTGGTTCGCGATGGGAGCTCCGGAAACGAAGCTGCCGCCGAGCACTCCACCGGTGCCGGTGCCGGATCCGCCGGGGACGGCTCCTGCGCCAACGGCTGAGCCAACTCCGCCGCCCTGACCACCACCAGTTCCAGCGCCGCCGATTCCGGTGCCACCACCTACACCGCCGGCGGTTCCTGCGCTACCGATTCCAGCGCCACCGCCCGCACCGCCGCCGGTTCCAGCGCCACCGATTCCCGTGCCGCCTGTGCCGCCACCAGTTCCAGAGCCGCCGATTCCCGTGCCACCGCCCGCACCGCCACCGATTCCCGCGCCGCCGCCTGTGCCGCCACCAGTTCCAGAGCCACCGATTCCGGTGCCGCCACCCGATCCTCCGGCCGTGTACGCGCTGCCGGTTTCCGCACCGCTACCTAAACCTGCGCCCCCGCCCGTTCCTAATCCGGGGCCCAATCCAATTCCCGGCCCGCCGGATTCCGGGCCGCCAGGTCCGCCATGAGATCCTTCCGCGGCGGCGATCAACTGAATCATTTTCTCCGGGCTGCTGAGCCAGTCCGTGACGAGGCCCGCATCACCGCCCAAAGTTTTCACGGTGAGTTGGGCTGCGACGCGCGCTTCGGAATATCCCGAATCTTCAGCCACGAAACGAATTTCATTCAGCCGGATTCCACTGCGGCCGCCGAGATTTGCTTCGAGGCGTTCGGCAAGAGTGGACGACTTGACCGCGGATTCCATAAACGCGCGCACAAAAGCGAGAAAATCCTCGCGCGTCACGCGAGGACTGAAGCTGATGCTGGCCACGTTTGCTTCTGTGAGCAGGTCGGCGAACTTGCGTTCGGCGGGAGTTGATTCGAGCGGCACTCCATCGAGCAAGAGCTGCGATCCGGATGCGCCCAGCAGAAGTCCCCTTTCGCCTAATGCCAATACCGCAGCTTCGAGTTCCTTCCAAGCGGACTTGAATTGCTCGGCTGAACGATTGTGCTCCAAACCATAGAGGCGGGAATACTTAAGCAGCACATTGAGGCTGCGAACGAACGTCCGGGCACCGGGAAGAGTGGAATCAGACACGGTTAACTCACGCGACAGCGGGGCCATCTGTTTGGTCTCTAGAATCAGTGTACTAGAACGAACGATTAGGGAAATGGTACAGACGTACCAAGGTTTCAGACTAGAAACCTGCCCCCTGGGATCACTTTCGACAGGTTTTCCCCCTCAGGTTGGGAGGCGAACGTCTACTTCCAGGCCTTCGAGCACAGGGCGAACGCGACGGATCACTTCGCTGGCCCAGAGTTTTTCGCTGAGTAGAACGAGGGAGCCATCTTCGAAATTGCAAACAGCGCAGAAAAAATATTTCGCAAAAGCCTTGTGATAACCGTCAACGCCGCGACGCGCGAGTTCGCCTTCCACTTCGGGGTCGCCTGCGGTGACGTGGTCGCCGGCGCGGGCGCCGAACGTCTCACTTTGAAAGCGGTCGAGCAGCGGCTCGAGCACATTTAATTCAGGCGCGGGAATCACCAGAGAGCGATGACTGGCTTCGCGGAAAGCGATCTCGTGGCGCTGGCAATAATCCTTCACGCGATCGAGGTGGCTGAAAAAATCGAGCGCCCACGGCGTGGTGGCGGCAGCGGCGGTGAGAACGCGGCTCCAAATTTTTGCGGCGTCCGGGCCGTGAACAGGCTCGCGATTTTCATCTGCTTCGACGAGTTCGAGACCGACCGCGCGCACATCCGCACCCAGATCGAGCGGCTCGACGTCGAGCAGATAGCGCAAACTACGCCTCTTGTTCCGGCAGTTGCGGGAATCTGGATTGGAAATCGGGTGATTGCTTACGGACTTCGAGCCAATCGAAAAAGGCGTCGGGCGTATTGAGCCAGATCCCGAACCATTGCGCGATCTCTTCCTTCTCGGCGCGCTTCGTCGCGTCCACCTTGTGGTTGCGAGCGATCATTTCCGCGCGCCGGCGCCCCAATCGGGCCACTTCGCGAACGCGTTCGGCGGCTGTGCTTTCGCCTTCAGCGAGAAATTTTCGCAGTAGCTCATCCAGCCGCACGAGGCACATTTCGGCTTCATCCAGTGTAGAGAAATGGAGAAGATCGCTGAACTCCTCTTCGTACTGGCCTTCGGTATCCGATTTTGTGGACATCACCACGCGCATGCCCGCTTCCTCCAGCACGCTGACGATGTATTCCACCGATGTTTTTCCGTGCGCGCCGAGATTGGCGATCAGCTTCCGGCGAATCTGCTCGATTTCAGCGGGCGTATAACGTGGCTTCGCCAGTTCGCGCGCCACTTCGAGAATCAGCGCTTTCTTTGTGCGCGATTCGCCTGCGTCCGCTGCGTGTGACTTAGCTTGGCTCACAAGCCGCCTCGATGACCCGGGGTTTTAGGTGCAGGATCCGCGGCTGCGTCGCCTCTCAGCAGCTGGCGGTAGCGGGCCACGTTGCGATTATGCTCGGCGAGCGTCTTGCTGAAAAAGTGGCCGCCTTGATCGTTGGCCACAAAATACAAGTAATCGGTCTGAGCTGGATTCATCGCCGCGCGAAGAGACGCTTCACCCGGATTTGCGATGGGACCCGGAGGCAGGCCCTTATGCGCATACGTGTTGTAGGGCGAATCGATGCGCAGGTGTTCTGGCCGCACATTTTGTTCCGGTCGCCCCGCGAGCTGCAATGCATATTGAACCGTAGGGTCGCATTGCAGCGGTGTGCCGAGACGCAGGCGATTGTAGAACACTCCTGCGACCAGCGGGCGCTCTTCGGGCCGGGGCGTCTCGCGCTCCACGAGAGAGGCGAGCGTCACAGTTTGTATCGCGTCAAGGCCGCCGGGAAAGCTGGTAGTGCCCGAGGGGTTCAATTCGTTCCACACGGCGCGAAAATGCGACGTCATGGTTTCCGCCACTTGTACGCACGTAGTGCGCCGCTTGAATTCGTACGTCGAAGGAAACAAAAAGCCCTCGAGCGATTTTGCGTGCGGGGCGATATCGGAAATCGGAGAGGGGTCGCGAGCAGCGGCAAGAAAGCTTTCGGACGAGCAGACACCCTGGCGCTCGAGCTCTGCAGCGATGTCAAACATCGACCAACCTTCCGGAATGGTCACGTAATGCAGGAAAATTCTGCCCTGCGCAATTTTCCAGAAAACCTGCTTGGAATTAAGCGGCTGGTCAATTAGATATTCGCCGGCCTGCAAGGGATGTCGAATGTGCCAGAGGCTGAAAAGCTCGAAAGCCATCCGGTTGCGGATTACCTCGTCTTTCTTCAGGATTCCGGCAACACGCCAACGGGATGTCCCATGAGGAATCTCGACGAAAATCTTGGCCGGCCGACGCCCCGTATAGGGACGCGCGATTTGCGAATCGAGCCAGCCTGCCGCGGCTCCCATCGCTGCGATCACCAGAAGCGCCACTAGGCCAAGCCGCTTCATGATTCGCTGCGCTTTCTCCGATTGTTGTAGCTCATTTTCCCCGAGTGGGTCTCGAGATAGTCGCGCAGCAGAACAGCAGCGGCAATCGCGTCAATGGGTTCGTCTTTGCGACGCGATTTTGTTTCTGTCATCGTTTGTCTTGCCTCCCAGGTAGTCAAGCGTTCATCGACAAGTTCTGTTTCGATTCCAATCTCTTTGGAAAGCCGCAGCGCAAAGGTTGCTGCTTCGGCGGCCATTTCACCGGCCTCACCCGTCATGTGCAGCGGATGGCCGACGATGATTTGCGCCACTCCGTGCTTCGCACAAATTTCGCGCAGGCGGCGAATCACGCCGCGGCGATTCGCGCGCTGTATCGTCAGCAGCGGCTGCGCCGTCGCTCCGAGTTCGTCGGACAGCGCCAGCCCGATTCGTTTACGGCCGTAGTCGATCGCAAGAATACGGCTCATAGCCGACTTCGTCATTCCTTCCGGGAGAGCCGCCGGAGCAGCAGTCCGAACTGCAGCCGGAACCGTACTTGTCATTCTCCAACTATTATACGCGAGGGTAGCATTCGTTCTGAAACCTGCAAACCGTATCACAGTTTCGTTCGGGCACTAGCGCTGCCAGTGTCGTTAGGTTTCCAAGGCGTTAAATTAATTCGCGGATGAAATTTCTCCTTGCGCGTGATGCCGCAACACGCGTACATTTTTCTTTGCCGGCCCGCCCGAAAGATGAGCGGACCGGCTTTTGTGCCTCGCGCGGAGGGCACGTCGTTTTGAACAATCATACGAACCACGCACCCCCAATTCTTCTTACGATTGCCGGATTCGATCCGTCGTGTGGCGCGGGTGTGGCCGCGGATCTGAAGACGTTTGCGGCGCACAATTGCTATGGAGTGGCCGCGATTACGGCGCTCACCGTGCAATCCACGCAAGGCGTGAAGTCCGTTCATCCCACTCCTGCCGCGCAATTGCGCGCGCAGCTCGAGGAGTTGGTGGACGACGTGACTATCGCTGCAGTGAAAATCGGAATGCTGGCGAATCGTGGCAATGCCGCTGTGGTTACGGAATTTCTCGACAAGCACAAATTCGCGCACGTGGTGCTCGATCCCGTGTTCCGGCCCACGGCCGGGAACGAAGAGTTGCTCGATACCGCGGGCCTGAAATTTGTTCGCGACGAACTGCTGAAGCGCGTGAGCGTGATTACGCCGAACATCCCCGAGGCGGAATTTCTTACCGGCATCGAAGTGAAAGATTTGAGTGGCATGAAAGCAGCCGCGCAGAAATTGATCGAGATGGGCGCGAAGGCGGTGGTCGTCACCGGCGGGCATCTTGATAAGCCGATCGATGTGTTGTGCGAGGCGGGCGGCGAAGCGGAGACGTTTGGCGGGGATCATGTGAAAAGCCCGAATACGCATGGATCGGGTTGCACATTTTCTGCTGCGATTGCTGCGCAACTTGCTTCCGGGCAGCAGCTTCGGGAGGCGGTGATTCTGGCGAAGGCTTATGTGACGAAGGCGATTGAGAAGTCGTACGCGATTGGAAAGGGCGCGGGCCCATTGAACCAGCTGTATCGCTTCCATCAGGAAGCGCCTGCGCGTGGAATTCACGAAGTGCCGCAGCACGGCATGCATCCTGCCTCGGAACCCGCCGCACACTAGAAGCTGAAAATAGAAAATCGAAAATGGAATATGGAAGGCGCGGGTTATTTTGCGCTAGCTGCGGCTTCTCTGCGGTAAACGACGCGGCCGGCGACGATCGTCGCCATCGGAGCGCCTCGAAATGTGCGGCCGTCGAAAGGCGTGTTGCGCGATTTGCTCGGCGAATCGGCGGCGCGGAACATCCACTTGTGTTCGGTAGAGAAAATCGTTAAGTCAGCCGGCTCGTCGGCTGCGATTTGTCGCTCGATGCCCAGAACGCGTGCCGGGCCGGTGGTGAATAGCTCGACAAGGCGAGCGAGCGAAATTTTCCCTGAGTGCACGAGTTCGCTCAGCCCGAGCGCGAGCGCCGTCTCGAAGCCGGTGATGCCGAAGGGTGCGCGGTCGAATTCCACGTCCTTGCTTGCGGGGTGGTGCGGCGCGTGGTCGGTGGCGATTGCGTCGATGCTTCCATCGGCCAGGCCTTCGATGAGGACATCGCGATCGGCGCGTGACGCGAGCGGCGGATTCATTTTGTAGTGCGTGTCGTATTGCACGTCTTCGTCGGTAAGCGTGAAGTGATGGGGCGTTACTTCGCAGGTGACTTGCAGCCCCATCTTTTTCGCCCAACGGACGTAGTCGAGCGAAGCCTTTGTTGACATGTGCGCGATGTGCAGCCGCGCGCCGGTGAGGCCTGCGACTTCGACGTCGCGGCCGACGCAGATGGATTCTGATTGCGACGGGATTCCTTTCAATCCGAGCTTGATTGATTGCGGTCCTTCGCGCATGACGCCACCTGCGAAGAGCGAGGCATCCTCGCAGTGATCGATCACCGGAAGATCGAGCGCGCGGCAGTAGTCCATCACCTGGCGCATCAGCCGCGCATTCGCGATGGGTTTGCCGTCATCGCTTACTGCGACGATTCCCGCGTTTTTCATCGCTGCGATTTCCGCGAGCGCTTCGCCCTTGCTTCCCACCGACGCCGCCCCGATCGGCCACACCCGCACGCTCGCAGTTGCGGCGGCGCGTTCCACAATTCCGCGCGTTACTGATGCGCTGTCGTTCACTGGCTGCGTGTTCGGCATCGTGCAGACGGCGGTGAATCCGCCGCGCGCTGCCGCGCGTGTGCCCGTTTCGATCGTCTCCGACATTTCCTGCCCGGGCTCGCGCAGATGGCAGTGAAGATCGATGAAGCCGGGCGCAACGATCAAGCCCTTCGCGTCAAAAATCTCTGCGCCATTCGCCGCAAGATTTGCGCCGACCTTGGAGATGAGCGCGCCGTCGAGCAACACATCCATTACCGCGTCGGTGCCGCTCGCGGGGTCGATCACGCGCCCATTCTTAACCAGCAGCATTGGCACTCCCCTTCGCGACCCCGGCGCTGGAGCTGGAACTTGAACTGGAACTGGACTTGGACACCGCGTCCGAGCCAGCCGGATGCGGCGCATCGGTCGGCGCGCCGCCCACGAGATGGTAGAGCAGCGCCATGCGCACAGCGAGGCCGTTGGTCACCTGCTCTAGCACGCAGGATTGCGGCCCGTCGGCCACGCTGGGATCAATTTCGAGACCGCGAATCATCGGCCCGGGATGCAGCACAATCGCTTCAGGTTTTGCGAGGCGAAGCCGCTCGGGTGTGAGTTGATAGCCCAGTATGTATTCCTCGGCCGCAATCGCTGGCTCATGGATGCGCTCGGTCTGCACTCGCAACACGATAATCGCGTCGGCTCCGTCGAGCGCCTCTTCAATCCGAGTCACCCGCCGCACATTTGTAGCTAGATTTTCAAACTCGCGCGGGAGCCACATTGCAGGTCCGCACAGAGTAATCGCAGCCCCGAATTTACTGAGCAAATGAATATTCGATCGCGCCACGCGGCTGTGGAGGATGTCGCCCAGAATCGTCACCCGCAAATCGTCGAGCCTGCCGGTGCGGTCGCGGATCGTAAGCGCATCGAGCAGCGCCTGCGTGGGGTGCTCGTGCGTGCCGTCGCCCGCATTCAGCACCGGAATTTCGATTCGCTTGGCCACGAAATCCGCGGCGCCCGAAGCGCTGTGACGCATCACGATTCCATCCGGCCGCATCGCCTCGAGCGTGCGCACCGTATCGATCAGCGACTCGCCCTTCTTCAAGCTCGAAGCTTCGGCCTGCAAGTTCATCTGGTCGGCGCCCAGTCGCGAAGCCGCGGTGGCAAAACTGATCCTCGTACGGGTGGATGCTTCGAAAAACGCGAGAGCGATCGTCTTCCCGCGCAAAGTCGCTAATTTTTTCAGGGGATGTTTCTGAAATTCCTGGAAGGGTGCTGCTTGATCGAGAATAAAAGTGATTTGTTCGCGGGTAAGAGGTTCAATTCCGAGCAGGTGTTCCAATCGCTGCAGCACTTTTTCCCTTTTGGCCAATGCCTCCGGAACGATCGCCGCGGATTCAGGTAACGCGATCCACCAGCATCACACGCTCCTCTCCGTCAATTTCCCGGAGGCGTACTTCCACAATCTCGGTGTCGCTCGTTTCCACCAGGCGCCCGATGAATGACGCTTCCACCGGCAGTTCCCGATGCCCTCGATCCACTAGGACGCACAGCCGAATCCGCCGCGGGCGTCCAAGATCGAAAAGCCCGTTCATCGCCGCGCGCACGGTGCGTCCCGTGTACAAAACATCATCCACCAGCACGATGTCCCGGTCGTCCACGGGGAAATCAATCTCGTTCGAGTGAACCACCGGCTGCTGGGCCACGGTCGAGAGGTCGTCGCGATACAGCGTAATGTCGAGCGTTCCGACCGGCACGCTGACGCCCGCCGCTGTTTTGATAATCGCAGCAATCCGCTGCGAGAGCGGTACGCCGCGCCGCCGCACGCCGATCAGCGCCAAATCTTTCGTCCCGCCGCTCTTCTCCACGATTTCGTGAGCCAGGCGCTGAAGCGTCCGGCCGATCTCTTCCGCGGAGAGCAATTGCCGCTTTTCGACGACGCGCATCGCGCGACATCCTAACATACAGCCCCGGGAATCGCAGCCGACGACGCCACCGCCTGACGACGATTTTGACGATTTTATCCACCGGCGCGTTCTTGGCCCGGCATGCTAGACTTCCCCTCATGAGTTCGCCCGAGGCTGTCAGCGCCCCTCGGCCCACCGAGCCCAGCCAGTCCACGGGTGTTGACCTCCGCGTCAGCGTCGGCAGCGTCGTTCTCAAGAACCCGATCATCGCGGCCAGCGGAACCTTCGGTTACGGCGTCGAGTTCGCCCCCATCGTCGATCTGAACCGCCTCGGTGGTCTCGTCGTGAAGGGTCTCTCCCTCGAACCCATGGCCGGTGCCCCCTGCCCCCGGATCTGCGAAACAACCGGAGGAATGGTCAACGCTATCGGTCTCCAGAATATCGGCGTCCGCGCCTTCGTGTGCGAAAAACTCCCCGAGCTCCGCAGGTTCAGCACAGCCATCATCGCCAACGTCTTCGGCAAAACTATCTCCGAATACGTCGAAGTGATTCGTATCCTTGAAGATGCGGAAGGGCTGGCCGCCTACGAACTCAACATCTCCTGCCCAAATGTCGAGTCAGGAGGCATCGAATATAGTACTGACCCCAAGCTCACCTCAGCTGTCGTCAGCGCCGTCCGGAAGTCGGCAAAGCGGCCACTCTGGGTGAAGCTCTCTCCAAGTATTGGCATCATTGCACTTACAGCAAAGGCAGCCGAAGCCGAGGGTGCCGATGCTCTCGTCGTCGCTAACACTTACCCCGCACTGTGTATAGACGCACACAATCGGAGGTCCCGCCTTGGCAGTACGACGGGAGGGTTGTCGGGCGCGGCCATAAAACCTATAACCATAAGGCTGGTGCATGACCTACATCGGGTGATTCACATACCCATTATAGGGCTTGGCGGTATTGAGAGCCCGGCCGATGTAGTTGAATATATGCTAGCTGGCTCTTCTGCGGTTGAGATCGGAACGGCCCATTTTGTGGACCCACGGGCGTCAGAGAAGTTAGTGGGCGGCCTCGAAATGTGGTGCCGGGACGAAAGGGTATTTGAAATCAGCAGTTTACGAGGGGCGTTACGAGCATAAAGTGGTTGCCCCCCGTACTCTCGAAAAGGTATAATTTGCTGATTCAAATAAAGTTAAGGTGAAAATGAGAGCTAAGCTTTTCATGATCATGCAGTCGGCGTTCTTAGGGATGGGACTTCTTGTCTTTGTGCCCACGATCAACCCAACTGCATCCGGTAAACCGAGCGACGCGTCAGTTGCTGCCTCCCGGAGCGCATTCAACTCATCCAAGCTTCGCAGCGCCTCGACCCGCAAGCCGCTTGCGGTGTGGGAATGCACATCCAGCTGGTACGGAGACGATTTCGACGGCCAGCCTACCGCCAATGGCGAGACCTATGATATGTATGCCGCCACTGCGGCTCACCCGACGCTACCGCTCGGGTCCATCGTGCGGGTGGTAAACCCGCGCAACCACCGCAGCCAGATTGTTCGCATCAATGACCGCGGCCCGTATGTCGAAGGCCGCGAACTGGACGTCTCATACGAAGTCGCACGCAGGCTTGGATTCGACCAGCACGGGCTGGCTAAAGTCCGGCTGGAGCTTCTCGAGGTGCCCTCACGCCAACGCACCATGGAACGCGCCGACTGATCGTCGCCCTGGACTATGACCGTCTCGGGCCGGCTTTGGCTTTGGCCCGGAGGTTACGGGGCGTAGCTGGGATGTTCAAAGTCGGCAGCCAGCTTTTCACCACCGAAGGCCCGCGCGCTGTTCAAAAGCTCGCGGGCCTTGGTTTCGATATCTTCCTCGACCTGAAATTCCACGACATTCCGAACACGGTGGCGGGTGCGATTGCAGCTGCGGCCAAGCTTCCCAGAGTCCGCCTGGTCAATGTGCACGCTTCAGGTGGCGTCGAGATGATGCGCGCCGCCCGGGAAGCCGCCGGCAGCGGAAAGTCGTGTCCCGCCCTGCTAGCCGTCACGATTCTCACGAGCCTTGACGCGAAAGCTCTGCGCGACGTCGGTATGTCGGGGTCGCCCACCAGCCGAGCTGTCGCCCTCGCGCAGCTCGCCAAAAGGGCCGGAATGGATGGAGTCGTGGCATCGGCGCAGGAAGTGAAGGCGATTCGGCAGGCTTGCGGTCCGAAGTTTCTGATAGTCGTCCCCGGCATCCGGCCTGCGGCAACCGCTGCAAATGACCAGTCGCGGATCGCCACACCTGCGGTAGCCATCCGCGCGGGCGCCGATTATCTCGTCGTGGGCCGTCCAATCAACGCTGCCCGGGATCCCCGCGCTGCCGCCCTGGCTGTCTCGAAAGAAATCACAGCGGCTTCGCAGAATCGCTAGCGCTTCGCGTTCCTCTTGACAATTTCCCGTCTAGCAGTCACTTTGTGCGGCTGGTATTTCCATCCGGAAGGGAGCAGTACATGATCTTCGCAACGAAATCCGCGGCAGGTGTGTTTTTTATCGCCGCGATTGCTTTTGCTCCACTGTTGCGCGCGCAGGACACGAAGCCTGCCGATGCAGCGAAACCTGCGGAAGCACCGAAGCCGGCCACGATCGAAGTCACGCCTAACGGCACGGAAGTTCATGTTGGCGACAAAGTCCAATTCAAAGCCGTAGCGAAAGACGCGTCTGGCAAGGTGATGGACGTGAAGCCCGAAGTCTGGTTTGCCGCTCCTTTCGACGTGGCCGGAGTCGACGATAAGGGCGTCGTGGTATTTCATCAGCCGGGCATCGTCACCGTCGGCGTCGTGATTAATGAGAAGCCCGGAATCACGCACGTCACCGTTGTCACTCCGCCTGTCGCGAAAATCGACATCGCGCCCGTCTCGATGGCGCTGGCCGTGGAAGGTTCGACGGTCTTATCCGCCACCGCGCGTTCCTCCAATGGTGACCCGCGCACCGACGTGCCGATTCAGTGGAAATCGAGTACTCCTGCGATCGCCAAGATTGACGCGTCTGGCCTGGTGACTGCCGTAGCTCCGGGCACCGCGAAATTCCAGGCGACTGCCGGACCTGCGAGTGCGGAAGCCAGCCTGCACGTCGTTGCAGACCCAGTGCAATCTATCGCCGTATCGCCCGCTGACACGAATGCCAAAACCGGCGACGTGGTTCATTTCACCGCCGCGGCCAAGGGCGCAAAAGGCGCTGTGAAGGACGTGCTCACAAGTTGGAGCGTCTCAGGCGCAGGTGCCACGATTTATCCGGATGGCGGTTTCGTGGCAGTGAGGCCGGGCACCTTCCTGGTGAGAGCTTCCATCGGCCGGCACGATGCTGTGGCGTCGATCACTGTCGCGCCGCGCAATGCCGAGCGCAATATTGAAGTGGTGGCGCACATTCCGTCGAAGAATCCCACCGACGGCACGGTCCTTCAAACCTCCGAACAATGGATCGTCGGCAAGCATCTCTACGTTTCGACAATCGCCGATCGCGTCTACTCCTGGGATATTTCCGATCCCGCGAATCCCAAGGCGCTCGATTCGATGAAGGTGGACGCCCGCCTCGTGAACGACATCAGCACGACGTCGGACGAAAAAGTCGGCGTGTTCACTCGCGAAGGCGCTTCGAACCGCAAGAATGGCATTGTGTTCTTTGACGCTTCCGATCCTGCGCATCTGAAAGTGCTGTCGGAATACACCGAGACCGTTACCGGCGGCGTGCACAGCGCGTTCATCAATTCGCATTACGCTTACATCACGGACGACGCCACTGGTTCGCTCCGCATCATTGATTTCCAGGACGTTGCTCATCCGAAGGAAGTGGCGCGCTGGCAGACTGAAAACGCCACCGCGCAAACGATCGGCGGCCCGATGGGGCCCACGGAAACGGGCCGTTACCTGCACGATCTGTACGTGCTCGATGGTCTCGCCTACCTCGCTTATTGGCGCGACGGCATGATCATTCTCGACGTCGGCAATGGCATCAAAGGCGGCAGCCCCGAGCATCCGCAGCTCGTTTCGCAATATAAATACAATCACTTCGAGCTTTATGGAAACGATTGGCTCGCCGGGACACATACCGCTTTTCGCTACAAGAACTATGTGTTCATTGGCGACGAGGTTTTTCCCGCGCTGTTCGATATCGAGAGCAAGGAACGCGTCCCCGTGCGCGGCATTTGCCACGTGATGGACGTGAGCGATATCGAGCATCCACGTGAAGTCGCCTACTACGAAGTTCCCGAAGGCGGCGTTCATAACGTCTGGGCGCTGGACGACATGCTGGTCCTCGGCGATTACGCCGGAGGCGGTCGGGTCGTTGATATTTCCGGCGAACTTCGCGGCAACCTCTACGCGGAAGGACGCGAGATCGCGCGCCTCTGGACCGGCGACCCCGGCGGCTTCCGTCCCAACGTGCAATGGGCCTGGGGCGCGCAGCCGGCGAATGGCCTGATTTTCTTCAACGACATCAACTCCGGGATTTGGATCACAAAATTAGGGAAGCCCAAATACAAAGGGTCCACCACAGCCCCGCCGTTGCAGCAAAAAGCCACGGGCCAGTAAAGTAGGGCCATCAAACTAGGACAGGCTTTGGTTCGGTGCTGGTCCTCGGTGGGAGCCCCCGCATTTATGCGGGGGAAGGAGCGCTTCAGCGCTCCGAGAAGAACGCCTACTTTCAGGATGCGCTTTAGCGCTGGGCCTTGCGCTTCCCGGGGCTAAAGCCCCTTCATAGTAAATCGCGTTTCCGCTGGACTAAAGTCCAGCTCCCCTTGCTGAAGCAAGGGGCTCCCACCAAGGGGCTTCCACCGATGACGCATTCCTCGTCGTGGGCCTTTTGCGCGCGCAACGGAATTTGACCCGCTGCCGCGCGTCCGCTAGCATCGTCCGTCGCATCGAATCCTGCTGATGGAAACCACCAAGCACGTTATCGTCGGCACCGCCGGCCACATTGACCACGGGAAATCGACGCTCGTCGAAGCGCTCACGGGCACGAATCCCGACCGCCTCGAAGAAGAAAAGCGACGCGGCATCACCATTGATCTCGGCTTCGCCTTTCTCGATCTGGGGGATGTGCGGTTCGGGTTCGTTGACGTGCCCGGCCACGAAAAATTCGTGCGCAACATGCTCGCCGGCGTCGGCGGAATCGATCTGGTTGTCCTGGTGATCGCCGCCGACGAATCCATCAAGCCGCAGACGCGCGAGCACTTCGATATCTGCCGCTTGCTCGGAATCCCCCGCGGAATCGTAGCGATCACCAAGTCCGATCTGGTTGACGCCGACGTTCTCGGCCTCGTGCGCCTCGAGATCGACGAGTTCGTTCGTGGCTCATTCCTGGAAGGTGCGCCGATCGTGCCCGTCAGCGCGACGACCGGCGCCGGTCTCGACATCTTCAAGAAAGAATTGCTGCGCGTCGCTGAGACTGTTCCAGCGAAAGATGCCACTCAGCACTTTCGCCTCCCAATTGACCGCGCTTTTTCGATGAAGGGTTTCGGTACTGTCGTGACAGGCACGCTCGTTTCCGGTTCCCTGAAAGCGGAGGACGATGCGGAACTGTATCCACTGCGCAAGTCAGTACGCGTGCGCGGGCTGCATTCGGGCGGCAGAGCGGTCGCTCGTGCTATGGCGGGCCAGCGCACCGCAGTAAATCTGGCTGGAATCGAGCGCGAAGAGATTCAGCGCGGGATGGTCCTCGGGCCGCCCGGCGTCTTCGAGCCGACGAAGCGCCTCGATGCGCGTATCACGCTTCTCGCGTCAACGCGGCCACTGAAAAATCGCGCGCGCGTGCATTTTCATCAGGGCACGGCGGAAGCGATTGCTGACGTTGTCTTGATAGCCGGAAACGAATTAGCTACGGGGCAATCTGCTCTGGCGCAATTGCGACTCGATCAACCGATCCTTTTGCTTCCGGGCGACCGGTTCATCCTGCGCCAGTTTTCTCCGGTCGTGACGATCGGCGGCGGCACGGCTCTGGACGTACAGGCACAGCGTCACAAGCGCGCCGATCCTTCGGTCGCGCCCTTTCTTGAAACGCTCGAGCGCGGCAACCGCGAAGAGATTCTTGCAGCTTTCTTAGAAGCCGCACCGCAAGGCCTGAGTATTTCGCAACTGACCGCGCGCACCGGTTGGACCAATCCTGAAATCCGACAGATCGTGAAGAACTTGGTGGCTGCCAAGCGCGTGCGAGTAATCGGTGAGCAGCCGTTTACGATTGCTTCCGCCAAAGTAGTGGCGGCTTACGCCGCCAGCCTGCGCATCGCCCTCGAAAAATTTCACCAAGCCAATCCGCTGCTGCCTGGAATTCCGAAACAAGACCTGCGGGGCCGAGCCGGAAAAACGAGCGCGGAAATATTTGCCGCGGCTCTCGACGATTTAGTGAAAGCTGGAATCGTCACCGTTTCGGGCGATCTCGTCCAGCGCGCCGGCCGCGAGATCGCACTCTCCGTTGAGGAAGCGAAAGCAAAGGAGCTGATCGAGAAGGAATTCGAGCGCGCTGGTCTCTCGGTTCCAAGCTTCGCGGCAGTGCTCGAAAAGTTGCCGGTTGAATCGAAGCGAGCGCAGAAAATCCTGCAGATGCTGCTGCGCGAAAAAGTGCTCATCAAGGTGACGGACGAACTGATTTTTCACCGCACGGCCGTCGCGCAACTGCGCGAAATGCTCGCCAAATACCGCAAAGAACGCGGGAACAAGTTGCCAATCCCTGTGTTTAAAGAGCTTACAGGAATCACGCGAAAATACGCCATTCCGCTGCTTGAATACCTGGATCGGGAACGGGTGACGCGCCGGGTGGGTGACGAGCGTGTTATACTGTAGTGAGTGTAAACGGTCGGACTGGCTGCAAGGCGGATGTGGTGCGGCCAGAAAGGTAGGTGAGTGATGTGGGACAGCCCGATGCATTTGTTGATCATCGCCATCGTGGTGCTCGTGCTCTTTGGCGGCCGCAAGATTCCCGAAGTGATGCGCGGTCTTGGCCAGGGTGTGCGTGAGTTCAAAGATGGCATGCGGGGCGACCAACCGAATCCGAATCCTCCGACGAATACGCCGCCCTCGACCACAACTCAAGCCCCAACTGAAGAAAAGAAGTAACGCCACGCGGTAAGCGCCATTTTAGTTCTTCTATATCTTTCTACCTCTCCGAAGTTTGCCTTGACCCGGCGGATTTTTCGCTGCGGCATCCGAAACAAAAAAGTGCGATTTATTTGCGATTAGAAATTTTCACATGCCTTGTTTTCAGATACTTGCGGGGAATTCTAATTCCAGATTTGCGATTAGAAATTTGGGCTAATCGCAAAAATTGGCCTGCCCTACCGGTCCATTAGTTTAGTTAATGGCGGTCCATTGGCTAGCGGTCCCTTGGCGGAGGGTTCGCGGTCGACGGTCCGTTGGCTGACCAGCCGAGCTCTTTCAGGGTGGCCCAGAGGCGTCCTAGCGGCATACCCATTACATTGAAATAGCAGCCTTCGACGCGGGTTACGTAGCGGCCGCCTAGGCTTTGGATTCCGTAGGCGCCGGCTTTGTCGAAGGGGTCGCCGGTGGCGATGTAGGCGTCGATTTCGGCGTCGGAGAGGTTGGCGAAATGGACGCTGGTGACTTCTTCGATTACGCGCTCGATTTTTTGTGGCATGCGGATTACGGCGAGGCCGGTGTGAACTTCGTGCACGCCGCCGCTTAGCTGGCGGAGCATTCTGCGCGCATCCTCGGGCGAGTCGGGCTTCAAGAGAATTTCTCCTCGGTTGACGACTATCGTATCCGCGCCGATTACGATGGAATTGTTGGCGCTGGTTTCCGAATCGACCGCCGCGCGGGCTTTTTCGAGTGCGAGGCGTTGGACATAGTCGCTCGCAGGCTCGCCCGGGCGGCGTGTTTCATCGATGTCTGTGGGGCGGACTTCGAAGTCGATTCCGGCGTTGCGCAGGACTTCGGCGCGGCGGGGGGACGAGGAGGCGAGGATGAGTTTCGTCATGGGCGCTTTGAAAAATTAGCACAGAGGACGGGGAGAACACAGGGCTGTGAGGGGGAGCAATATTTCTCTAGCGGTGCTGCAGCCAGAGGACGAATCCGAAAGAGGCGCCGGCAATGAGCGTGGCGGCGAGGAACCAGAGAGCGCCCGGGATCGTTTCGACGGTCAAAAAAACAACAGCCGTTATGACCAGCAAGCCGGCGGGATGTTCGGTGATTACGCCGACGCCGTAGCGTCCGAACGGTTTTACGGAATCGAGGTCTTTTTCGGTCATTGGTAATTACACCGTTGGTTAGATTTTACGCTTCGGCGGAGAAGCCGACAATTTATTTGCGTGCCGTTGGTGCCGCGGAGGCGTGGGCGCAGAAAAGAGCCGGCGGGACGCCGGCGGTACGGAAGTGCGGCGTTGCAGATCGGTAGGGTGAGGCCCGTCGCGGGCGAGGCTTGAATATGGGCTAATTGCGACACGAGTTTTGATTCGAATTAGATGATTACGGATTCTTGGTATTCGCCGAAGGCGCGGCGTAGGGCGTCGGAAATTTCGCCTACTGTGGCGTAGGATTCGACGGCTTGGAGGATGGCGGGCATTAGATTTTCGGTGGTGCGGGCGCGGCGCTCGATTTCGGCTAGGGCTGATTTGGTTTTTGCGGTGTCGCGGCGGGCGCGGAGGGCGTTGAGACGCGCGATCTGGGCAGCTTCGACTGCCGGGTCGATCTGAAGGGTGGGGATTGGGCGTTCTTCATCGACCTGGAAACGGTTCACTCCTACAACGACCTGTTCGCCGCTATCGACGGCCTGTTGGTACTCGTAGGCTGCCTTTTGAATTTCCTGCTGGACGAAACCGGCTTCGACGGCGCGAAGCATGCCGCCCATGGCGTCGATTTTTGCGATGTATTCCTCGGCGCCCGACTCGATTTCGTTGGTGAGTTTTTCGATCGCGTAGGAACCTGCTAGGGGGTCGACCGTGTTCACTACGCCGCTTTCGTTGGCGATGATTTGCTGCGTGCGGAGGGCGAGAAGAGCGGATTGCTCGGTGGGGAGGGCGAGTGCTTCGTCGAGGGCGTTGGCGTGGAGCGACTGGCAGCCTCCCAGAACAGCTGCGAGGGCTTGAAGCGAGACGCGGACTAGATTGTTTTCGGGCTGTTGCGCTGTAAGCGAGGAGCCGGCGGTTTGCGCGTGGAAACGCAGCATCATCGAGCGCGAGATCGCGGGCGTGGAAGCGGTCGCGCATTGTGCGGGCCCAGAGGCGGCGCGCGGCGCGAAACTTGGCAATTTGCATCAGAAACTCGTTATGCGAATTGAAGAAAAATGAAAGCTGCGGCGCGAAATCGTCGATGGCGAGGCCTGCGTCGATTGCCGCTTGCACGTACGCAATTCCATTCGCCAGGGTGAAGGCAACTTCCTGAACGTCCGTGGAGCCCGCTTCGCGGATGTGATAGCCGGAGATGGAGATCGCGTTCCAATTGGGAAGTTCGCGGCGGCACCAGGCAAAGATATCGGTGACGATGCGCATGGCCGGGCGAAGCGGATAGATGTAGGTGCCGCGAGCGATGTATTCCTTGAGAATGTCGTTCTGGACGGTGCCAGCGAGGCGCTGGAGATTTGCGCCTTGTTGTTTGGCGACGGCGACATAGAGGGCGAGAAGGATCGCGGCGGTGGAATTGATGGTCATCGAAGTGGAGACGTGCTCGAGGGGGATGCCGTCGAAGAGGGTTTGCATGTCTTCGAGCGAATCGATGGCGACACCGACTTTTCCGACTTCGCCTTGCGCGAGCGGGTGGTCGGAATCCATGCCGATCTGGGTGGGGAGATCGAAGGCGACGGAGAGGCCGTGAACGCCTTGGGCCAGGAGGTAGCGATAGCGCTGGTTCGATTCGACGGCGGTGCCGAAGCCGGCGTATTGGCGCGTGGTCCAGAGGCGACCGCGGTACATCGTGGGATAGACGCCGCGGGTGAAAGGGAACTGGCCTGGGTAGGCGAGTTCGGTTTCGGGGTCCCAGCCGGTGAGCGCATCTTGTGTGACCACGGCTTCCATCGGGCAGGCCTGTGGGCGAGGCTAGTTTGCGCTCGGTTGGGTCGGCTGGTTTTTTGATTTTGTCGGTCATGCTTTCCGTCAGCTAAAAAAATCGAAACTGGAAAATCGAAAAGTGAAAATGGCTGGAGCTGGTTCCATTTGGCTGATGGCAGATGTCATGTTATCTGACGCGACGGGCGCGGCGGAAGGATATGAGGCCGAAGATCGCCATCATCAGAACGTAAACTATTGCGAAACCGATCAGCCAGAGGACCGGGCGCGTCTTCCATTGGCGCCAGGCTGCGAGGACGCCGAAGCCAGCGAAAATTATGAACATTGCGCCCGCGAATTCGTGGAAAACCTGGCGGGCGATGCGCGATAGGGCGCGGAAGGTGACGCCTGCGGAGCGCCAGAGGGCCGGGAGCATGTTCGCGCGCATGGAGAGATTGTAGAAGAGAAAAGCCATTTCAAATTGAAAATTTCAGATTTCAAATAGGGAAAGGCGAAGCCGGCCCCGCGAATGGCGTTGGGACGCGAACGGAGCGCAGGTTGCCCTTCGTGCCTCAGGGTAAACCGGTGCTACAGCAGAACATGACCGGAAAGATTGGCCGGGGGGACAGGTTACCGACTTGAATCGTGCACCCTAGCATGGGCTTGTTTCAGTGTTGTGTGCGGCCTAAAATTAGTGTAGGAACAGCTGGGGGTAGGAGGTACTGCTTTGCAACTCGACGACCGCATGAAGCAGTTGCTTCGGGAACTGGGCCACGCGATCAACGACAGTGTTTCGGACTCGGAGCGGATCGCCGAAGCCATCTCCAGCGTTCGCGCAGCTGGATTCGACATCGTGCTGAAGCTGGATGCGACGATCGGTCTGGCGCGGCGCCAGGCTTCGGACGCGAAAATGACGACCCAGGACCGTCGCTTCCTGGAATCGCTGCACATCCAGGTGGACGAACAGTCACTCGAAGAAGAGCCGGTGCAATCGAAGCTGGAAATGACGGCGCAAGACATCAAATTTCTGAAGTCGCTCAAAATATCCTTCGATGAAGACAATTAGAATTTTCGCCGCGCTAGCGGTTCTCGCTGCGGGCATCGCGATCACGTCTGCGCCGGCAAAGGCGCAGAGTGACCAAGCCACTTCGCTGACTACGACTTCTCCGATCGTTGTGAAGCAGAAGCCCGTGAAACCTGTCTGGCTGAAAGCGGAAGTGATTCATGCTGACCAGCTCTCGCTTCTGGTGCGGGAGGAAGACAACGGGCTGAACATTCATACGTTCAGCTATTCGGATAAGGCACGGGAGAAGATACAGGCTGTGCTGGAAGCGGGCGGTTATCAGTATGGCGACAAGATCCAGATACGCTATATGCCGGGGAAGACCGAGGCGCTCGACATCAAGGGAGGCCCCTCGAAGCCGCTTTAATCTCGTGAGCGTCACGGCTGCGCCTCGCTGCTGATTCGCTGAATCTGGAACGCGTTTTGAAGGTTCGATGATTCGCCCTCCTGCTGTTGCCGGCCATTTTTACCCGTCAAATCCAAACGAACTCGCGCAAGCCGTTGATGGATTTCTGTCCTCTGAAATGGGCAAGAAGCGGGCCTTCGGCTGCGTGGTGCCGCACGCCGGTTATATGTATTCCGGGCACGTGGCGGGCGCCCTTTACTCCACGCTCGAAATTCCTGCGCGGCTGATTCTCATCGGCCCGCGGCACTTTCCGCGCGGTGAATCGCTTGCGATCCTCTCGGAAGGAAGTTGGGCGTCGCCGCTCGGTGAGGCCAAGATTGATTCCGCGCTGGCGGCGAAATTGAAACATGAATTCCCACGGCTGCGCGAAGACGCGGTGGCTCACGAGAGGGAGCATTCGCTCGAAGTGCAGATTCCGTTCCTGCAGCGGCTTCGCGGTGATTTTCAATTTGTTCCCATCGTGCTGGGAACAGACCGGTACGGCGTGCTTGAAGAATTAGGACACGCGGTGGCGAAGGTCGTGGCCGCGCAGGGCGAACCGGTGCTGGTGGTGGCGAGCTCAGACATGAATCATTACGAAAGCGATGCGATCACGCGGGTGAAGGACGAGCGAGCGATTGCTCGCGTGCTGGCGCTCGATCCGCGCGGACTTTACGACATCGTACGCGCGGAGGAAATTACGATGTGCGGAATCGCGGCGGCGGTGGTGATGCTGATAGCGGCGCGCGATCTAGGTGCGAGCGACGCGGAGCTGGTGCGGTATGCGACGTCAGGGGATATTAACGGCGACCGCGAGCACGTGGTGGGTTACGCCGGCATCGTGATTCGTTGATGACGCGATGCCGGCGGTTGCCGGTCGAAGTTTGGCGATAGTGTGGTTTGCTAAAAGACGTTTAAGGTAAACGTCATCGAATGAGTGGTGGCGTTCGAAGTAGCCGTGATTGTCGCAGTGGTGCTGGAACCGGTTGACGTTCCGCCGCCACCTCCACCGCCCCCGCCGCCACCGCCGCCGCCGCCTCCTCCGCCACATGCGGCCATCCCGAATAGGAGAGCGAGGAGCATGAGCATCGCAGCCGCGCTCCATTTGAGCTGTTTCAGCTTCCCTCCGAAGAGAAGGAAGGCCATGCCGATCATCATGGCAAGAGCGATCGCCGCGGGCAGATAGAGGCGTTCATTTCCATTCGGTCGAACGCCGATGGCTGGCGGGACGCTTGCTGTGGTGGTGATCGTAACGACGGTTGAAGCGGATGGGTGCGTGGAATCGAGAGTGACCGAAGCAGGACTGAAGCTGCATGCCGCCCCTGTCGGCAGGCCCGTGCATGATGAGGGCGTGAAATTGAATGTGCCGCTGAAGCCATTGATGGCGGTAACGGTCAAATTGAGAGTGCCTGAGCCACCCGCGGCCGGGACACTTACGAGCGCGACGCAATTGGACAAGGAGAAGTCCGCGGCGCCGCCTGGGTTTGTGACAGCGAAGTTGTTTGCGAGGTTGCAGACGTTCACGGAGCCGAGGCCGGTTGCCAGATCGTAGCCCGTACCAGCGCTAAAGCCGGTGAGTATTCCGTTGGAATCGCCCTGGGTGGCCACGTTGCAATTCGGGGAATTCTTGACGCACGGCGATGAAATCGTGCCGACTGTGACGTCGTGGAAAATGCATGAACTCGCGGGAGCCGCCGAATTGCAGGTGGCTGCATTTTGCTGGGCGGCCAGCGAGTAAAGAGTGGAATTTGGAAGGCCGAGATTTCCGCCGGTCTTCTGGACGAGAAGCGAGAAAATGGCGCCCATCACTTGAGTGGAGACGGAGGTTCCGCCTACACCTTCGAAAAACGAGTTGCCATTTTTATCTGCACCCAAGCTGCAGGCGGAATTGTTGGTGTTCGTGTCTTGCTGGCAGATGATGTAGAAGCTGCCCACTATTCCATCACCCGCGAAGAGTGAGACGTCCGGGATCAGGCGCGTGCTGCCGCCTGGAACTCCAGGCCCCGTCTGCCATTCCGGGCGCGGATAACCGCCGGAGCACGTTGTAGGGTCTTTGGGGTTTGTTGACTTTGTACAGTTGCTGATGCCGCCGCTTCCGCCGATGGGACCAATGGAATCCGCGAGATTTGCAGTGTTGTTGCAATTTGCTTCCGGAGTGGAGCTAAAACCAACCTGGCCGAAAAGCGCATTGGTGCAGGAGTCGTTCCAGGTGGTTTCAGGAATGTATCCGAAAGCTGAGCCCTGGCTGCTGGTCAGATTGGTTGCCACACTCCAGAACGTGGTGGCGTTGTTGAGTTGATTGAAATCGGTGCCGCCGACGGCGACATTGAAGGGCGTGCTGGCGAGGCCACTTACGGCGAGGCCGAGCTTGGCGGGCTGTGCGGTTGAAAGATTCGGGTTATCAAAATCGCATCCGGCTGAGCCGTTGTCGCCTGTGGAAACGACTATGGTAATGCCTTCTGTTGCGCCCTGCATCCAGCGGGTATTAATCATCCCATTTACGACCGTGCCGAGATCCAGCTCGCAATCGCCGAAGCTTTCGGTGAGAACCGGAGCCAGTTTGTTATCGATAATATATTGAGCGGCAACATCTACGCCCGCGGTGGAATTCGTGTTGGCGGCAATCACGAAATTAATAGTGGCGTTCTTGGCGATTGCGCCCGACCACTGGACGTCCAAATCGGATTCAATTTCGTCGGGCGTGATTCCCGGATCGGCGGAGCCGGGCGGGATGGTGATGGTGGGATTTTTGGCGGGGAGCCCGAACATTTTGCGGAAGTTGACGACGTCTTGCATGTTGATATTGCTGTCGCCGACGACGGCGATGGTTTGTCCGGTGCCATCGATGCCCGCGTTCCATAGTGGGAGCACGTTGTAAATTGTGGCGAAATCCTGGGGGCCGAGCGCGAAGCAGTTGTTTGCGACGTATCCGCAATCGCCTACCACTGGAAAGGTGAACAGGGGGTGCAGCGGCTTTACCTTGCCGTCGGCGGTTCGCGTGAAGGTGCCGCGCGAGTGGCTGGCCGGCTTCGGAGCGAAATTGTGCAGCGTGCCGACGCCGGCGACGACACCAGCGAGCGCGGCGGGAATCTGCTGGTTGGTGGAATTGGCCCAGTGTTCCTCACCGTTTACTACGTAGCGGTGGATGGCGGTGCGAAATGCGTCGTGAACTTGCGCGGCAGTGCCGGAAAAATGGATGACGGTGCGCGATGGTGAAACTTCGACGCCCTGGAAATCGTGCGACTGCAACCAGGATGTGACGGCTTGAATGTCATGATCCGACGGGCCGAAGCGGGCGCCGAATTCTTGGGGGGTGATCCACTTGTGGTAGTTCGCGGAGGTGGGATCCTGCTGCTCGCGAAGCAGGGTGGCGAGCGCGGCGTCCTGCTCGGGAGTGCGCTTGAGGCCGAGCATCATGTTGTCCATCGGCAGGCTATCGGGCGCGAGGCCGCGATCGAATTCTGCGCGGGCGAGCGGATGGGTGGTGCCGAGGCGGGTGACCATCTGACCTTCGTTGACTGGAGCGGTGACGAGCGAACGGGCTTGGTTGGTTTGTGCCGGCGTTGTGAGCGCGGCGATAGAAATAAAAGCAAAGAGTGTAATCAATCTGGTGGTAACCGTGTGTGTGGGTCGCATGGTTTTTATGAGTATCTCTGATGCCCCGAAAGGGCAAATAAGATGGTTGCTAATTACGCCGAAAAGTAAATATTTGGCCGACTTAGTACTATCCGGTCGGACGAGGACGCGTGCGCGTTAGAGCCAATTCGTTATTACGTCGAAGCGGCTATTTGGTTCCACGATTCTCCACTTTCAGCGCGAATTCCGGATACGGCTGGCGAGCGCTCGGGCGCGTTGGCGCGCGATGTCGATGAATTTGTCATCCGCGGAGACTTGGTCAAGGGCGCCTAGCAGGCGTTCCGGCTCGGGGAATATTTTATTATTGTAGTCGGTTTCGATTTGGACCAGGGCGTCATTTACGCCCAGGTGATCGTAGCGCATTACTCTTTGCAGGTTGGAGAGATCGGACTCTTGTCGCCCCAAGCCTTCAAAGATATTCAGCAGCTGGGTGGCGGATTCGTCCAGGGTGTAATTGAACTTCACTTCGTGGATTTCTGATCCCTTTGTGTACTGGAAGGTTTTTTCGCCGAGGTTCGCTATACGCCGGTGGATGTCCAGATCCACGCCCTGAAAGTTATGGAGTTTGGAGGCGAGGTCGAAGATACGCTGCACCAAAGGCGGATTGATTTCGAATGCCACTGGGTCGGACTCGTCATCGAGCTGGCGAATGTCGTAAGTTGCCGTGCCATTCTGGCTCACCTTGATTTGCACGTATTCCGGGTAGCTGGACTTGAAAACCTTGCGGTAAACGATCGTTGGGCCGTCGGCGGGAACCGCTGCAAGTGCAGATGAAGCGATAAGTAGCGGTAACAGCAGCAAGCCGGGGCCTATCCAGGCAATTCTTGGGAAGGTGGCGCACCGATATCGGGCTCTATTCGATGGCGAAGAAATCATTGAAGCACTTGGATGCGAATCGGTCGCTTTCGGTTCCCTGTGGCAATCGTTGCGGGTTGAATTCCCATTGCTCGGGACATGCGTTCGCGCGCGTGCGACAAGTGTGCGTGGCATAGTGCTACTGCGAGGGCGTCAGCGGCGTCGGCTGGTTCGGGATAGCTGGTGAGCCCGAGGGCGGAGCTTACCATCTGCTGCATCTGCTGTTTGGAAGCGGCGCCGTAACCTGCGACGGTGACTTTCACTTCGCGCGGCGAATAACTGTGCGACGGTACCTGCGCTTGCGCCGCTGCTAGCAGCACCACGCCACGCACTTCGGCGAGCTTCAGAGCGGTTCGTACGTTCAGCGCGGTGAATACGGATTCCACGGCAACTGCATCGGGCGAAAACTCTTCCACGAGGCGCGCAATCAGCTGATGAATATCGCGGAGCCGCGAATCGAATGAGGCTCGGGCCGGCAGTTTGAGCGCGCCGAAGCGAAGCATGTGGGCCGTGGAACCCTCGAACTCGACGACGCCGTAGCCCGTGGCGCCGGCCAGGGCAGGATCGACCCCGAGCACGCGGAAACGGTGCGTCTTCAATGGTGCGCTGATTTGCCGTTGGGCGGGAATTGCGGCGCGAGTAGTCATTGGGCGCGCACTAGTTTAGTGCTGCGCTCAAGCGAGCGATAGTGTTTTTTGGGGCGGGTGTTGCGTCAATATCGAGACTACATTTGCGGCACGGGTAGTTGCAACGAGAAGCGGAGCCGCTAACTGGCGACGGCTGCCTGAATTTCCTTCTCGTCAATATCGAAATTCGCGTAGACGTGCTGCACGTCGTCATGATCCTCGAGCGTTTCGATCATGCGCAGCATTTGTTGCGCCTGAGCGCCGCTCAATTTCACGTAGTTCTGCGGGACCCAGGCGACTTCTGCGGTTGCGGGCGTGATCCCGTTGGTGACGAGAGCTTCACGCACTTTTTCCATCGCTTCGGGAGGAGTGGTCACTTCCCATGCCGAGCCGTCATCGCGCAAGTCTTCTGCGCCCGCGTCGAGCACGATGCCCATCATCTTGTCTTCGTCGGCCAGCTCTTTGGGCACCACGATGTCGCCCTTGCGATGGAACATCCAGCCCACAGCGCCGTTTTCCGCCATGTTGCCGCCATTCTTCGACATCATGTGGCGAATCTCGCTGACGATTCGGTTGCGGTTGCTCGTCACCACTTGAATCAGAACGCCCACGCCGCCGGGGCCGTAGCCCTCGAACATCACTTCGTCGAGCGTCTCGCCTTCCAGTTGCCCGGTGCCGCGCAGGATGGCGCGTTCGATATTGTCATTGGGCATGTTCTCGTTCTTGGCCGCGCTGATCGCGGTGCGCAGGCGCGGGTTAGTGACGGGATCACCGCCGCCGGTACGCGCGGCAATCGTTAGCTCGCGGATAATCTTGGTGAAAACTTTGCCACGCTTGGCGTCCGTAGCCGCCTTCTTATGCTTGATCGTGGCCCATTTTGAGTGTCCAGACATGGTCTAACCTTCTATGGAAAGTGTGGCAGGAGCCGCAATTCAACTCTTGCCACGTTAGTCTAGCAGCCGCGCCAAAATCAGGCAATAGAGCCGAGGGATAGGGGTTAGCAGAGGGCGAGACTACCCTTTTTTATGCTATTGGGTCTTGAAGCTGGTGGCGAAAGAGGCCCAATTTAAAGGGGTTCATTGTGCCTAGCGTCGTCAACTTATTACTCTGTTAGCAGAAATCTCCGGTACACCACTCGCAGCGTCGCTACGATCGGAATGGATAGATAAATTCCTACAATCCCGCCTACCGCTCCGCCCACCATTACCGTGAATATCGCGAGCAGCGGGTGAATCTCGAGCTCATGGCCCACGACACGCGGCGAAATAAAATAATCCATCAGCATTCGCCAGAGTCCCAGCAATGCTGCCATCCAAATCCAGTGAGAATGGGTGAGCGCTCCGATGGTAACGATCATAGTTGCGGAAGTCATCCAGCCGGCCACGGGTATGAACTCCAGGACTCCCGCCAGGACGCCAAGCGCCAATGCGTGCGGGAAACCCAATAGCAACGTTGTCACCGAACAAAACAGGAACGACAAAATTCCAAGGATCACTTTGGCTCTTATGTAGTGCTGAAACATCACGTTCAATTCGCTGGCGAAGGACCTCACGTCCTCCACGTTGTCTTTCGTCGAGACAAGTTGGATGACGGACTCCGCAAGAATCGGGCCGCCGCTAAGGAAAAAGAGCGCCAGTATGGGGATCAAGACCAAGCTTCCAATCGCGCCGGGTATAATTCGCTGTCCATTTTCCAAAAGACCACGGATTCGCTCATGGTGTTGAATCAGAAATGACTTCAGCCGCAACTCCTGCACGTCCGTCCAGCCATACTTGTCGCCAATTTTCGTCGCGATCTCGCCCGTCGAAATCTGCTCGGAAATTGCTGGCAAGCCTCGAATCAGGCCGCCCGCGTGCCGGAAGAAACCCGGGTCCAGGCCATGGATACCAACTGCCATGAGAATCAGAAGGCCGAGATAGGCCTCCAAAATATGCGGCCCTCGCAGATTCTTGAAAAATAAAGAATGGCGCTGCAGAAATCGCACCACTGGATCAATCAAGTAGGCAAACAGGATCGAGAAAATAAAAATAATAAACACTGTCCGCGCAACATACACAATGGCGAGCGCCAGTGCGAAGACGAAGATCGTCAGCAGGACTTTTGCGGTCTTGCGATCAAGCATCGACATGAGCCACCCACAGCAAAGATATTCTGGCCCGCATCAATCTGTCGAGCTTTCCAATTTCTGCTTGATCGTTCCCAGTGCTTTTTCCAGTGACGAACGGGTTCTGTCGACAGCCACCTTCCGCACAATGCCGCCTTTGAACCCGGTGAGGCCGGCCTGGGACGAGCCTTTAAGCGTGATGACGTACATGCCGGGACGCTCCTTGTCTGGGACGCAGACTGTAAGGTCCAGGGCCGTTTCGAAGTAGTGGCTCGCGTAAAGTTGCTTCACCGCGATTGCATATATCGGATTTGCGGAATCCTTGTCGCGGTAGACAATCGCCTGCAGGATTCGCAGTGTGGGTTTCAGTCCGAAGTTGACCTTTTCCCAATAGAACTGAGATTCGATCCCATCCGAGTTGGCTTTTGGATAATCGAGCAGGTATTTGTCAAGAACAGGGAGATACACGGGAAGGCCTTTTGACCGGCTGATCAGCCTTTGAAAGGTATCCGCCACAACCGATGGGTTATGTTTGTCGCGATAGGTTCCGAGCGCCGCGTCTCCTCCCTCCACATACTTTTCGAGAGCTTCCAGCGCCATCTTTTGCCCAAGCCTGTTCACCTGATCCGCCACATCCGGCGCAGACCAATTGATTGACTGCTTGAACGTATCCATCGCTTCGCTGGGCAGCTGTATCTCGCAATGGCCCGGCTCGCACTTTTTTAGCTCTTTGATATCTTGCTCCTCCAATGTGAAGCCCTCGAGATCGGAGAGCTTCGGAGGATCGCTGAATTTCTGGACGGCCAGATAGTTGGGGACCTTGCGAAGCGCGTCGATGTCTGAAGCGAATTTGAGATAACGCTCCGGTGTGGAGTTCACGTACACGGAACCGAACACATACACTTCATCTGGCGTCGGTGAATCCACTATCTTGGCGACAGCTTTTCCGCTTCGAATACTGTTGATCTGCTCGTCGTTCAACCCGACATATTCTCGAAAGAATTTGAACGGTTCGGCGTCTTGCCCACTCGCAGCAAAGGCGGCCGCCGACAGGATTCCGGCCAAGAGCAAAGCTGCCGTTCGGGTTCTGACTCCCCAACATGTCTTCATAATTTCTCCAAAATTGCGAGGCCCACGGTGACGCTGCCCTCCGGTCACCCTGTGCGGCCAAGATTTATCACTACCAGTAGTTGAGGCACAACTAATGCATGCCGAGGGCCAGCCATCTCGAACGATTTGGCCAGAAAGTCCCTGATTTCGCAGGCGGTTGCGGATGGCAAGCGCTCGCTCGTGAGGCGGGCAGGGGGACTATGCTAAGGCTTCGACATTTGTCAGCGGATTAACACCTGCCCGGCCTGTGCGAAACCCTTCAAAAAAAGTGGGAATTAGATCCGTGAGCGATCCGCTGATGGCGCGGAGCGCGTCAAGAAGTGCGACCCCTCAACTTTTGCTCGATCTTGGAGACGTGGAAGCTACGTTTTCTCGGCTCGATCGACAGCCCGGGGACGGAAAGAACGCTTTTCTATGGTAGGAAATTGCTTTTGGTTGCGTTTGCTCTGAACTATGATGGCCGTCTTTGGAGGCGCGTAGATGGCTGCTGCGTGGAAGGGTTTCCTTGCTTTCGGACTTGTGTCGATTCCGATTTCTCTCGAGCCAGCTGCGCGGTCCGAACGAATCAGCTTCAATCAGATTCACTCGCCGTGCGGCAGCCGCATCAAACAGCCGACCTATTGCCCGACGTGCGAAAAGTTCGTGGAGCGCTCGGAGGTTGTGAAAGGCTACGAGCACGAGAAGGGTCAATATCTCCTGTTCACGAAAGAGGAGCTGGAAGAGATTGAACCCGAGTCGGCGCGAACGATGGAAATTCTCAGTTTTGTGAAGAGCGAGGAGATTGATCCTGTCTACTTCGAAAGCTCCTATTACGCCAAGCCTGAAGAAAGTGGCGTGCGAGCCTACGATTTGCTGCTCGACGCGATGCGGAAAACCGGATATGCCGCGATTGCCAAAGTGACAATGTTCGGGCGCGAGAATATCGTCATCATTCGCGCGCTTGAGACCGGCTTCACGCTGCACACGATGTTTTACGAAAATGAGGTGCGGGCTGCGGGCGCCCAGCCGCGAAAGTCCGAACTTAAGGATGCGGAATCAAAGTTGGCCATGCAGCTGATCGATACGCTTGCGGCGCCGTTTGAACCGAGCCAGTACGTTGACACTTACAGGCAGGAGCTAGAGCGGCTGATCGAAGCAAAGCGGAGCGGGAAGAAGCTGGCGGTGATGCCACGCGTGAAACGCGAGAACGTCGTCGATTTGATGTCCGCTTTGAAGACGAGCCTTTCGAGAGAATCGTCGAAACGAGACCTTCTGCGCACCGTAGCAAAGCCGAACAAGGAACAGAAGAAGTCGCGGGCGAGCTGATTCAGCGCCTAACTTCGTTGCGTCGAGCGAGCGACAAGCGTACGATCACGTTTAGAAGCTCGAAGTGGAAGTTCCGATGAAATCCGCCGCGCAGTTGGTGCTCCTGCTGGGTCCCGCCGTGCTGACCATGCTTGCCGTTTCGAGCGTCTCTGCGCAGAGCGCGAAATGGCAAATTGACGCGGGTCACTCTACCGCCAGCATTTTTCTCGCGCAGTCCGGTGATACCGATCCCGGCGTCAACATCGCTGTTGCCATCGCCGCCGGCAACCATGGAGCTCGACTCTGCTGATCCCGCCAAGTTCTCGCTCCAGCTCAATATAATTCCGGCCGACCAGGGAGATACGCTTCTAGAACCTCACGGCACGCTCCGCACCGGTGCTTACGCTGCGCTCTCGCGTTACACCGTGATGAGCTTCCAATCGAAGTCCGCCATCCGCGACCCAAAAGGCAACATCCAGCTGACCGGTGATGTGACCATCACCTACATCGAACGTGAAGGCCCCTCCGACTGGAATGTCGCCTACAGTGGACCGACTGTGATCACTCCCGTAAGCAAGAGCGCCACGCACACAGTCACCTTCACATTCGACAAGTCTGCTTCGGAGATTGCCTATGGCCAGAAAGTGGGCTGGATGGAAATAACAGGTGGCGGCAAAATTCCGCTTGAAGATTTGCCCGCTTTGCGGTTTTGGCTGTCGAACTCAGTGTGGCCGACACTGGTGGAGGATCGCAACTGCTACATCCCGAATTATTCGGTGAGCATGCGTGATTATCGCGGGGCGGTTTGCAGCGGTAACGTGGTCGAGACGCAGCCGCGCAAGAGGATTTCTGACGGTTCCGTCTCCGGCCTCGATTATTCCGGCCCGCGCTATGAAACTCCGCAGAAGATCAATGAGGTCCGCATTGTACTCGACCTGAAAATGCGTGAACCACGCTAAGCCGTCGCCGAGGTTGACCTGTCGTTGCGCCGAATATTTCAGGCAGCCTGATGCGATGCTCTCGCGGGTGCGCTTGCGAGCAGCCGCACTAAGCCTTCAGCCGCGGTGGGATGAGCAAAGATCGCATCGCGAAGCGCGGTGTATGGCAGGCCTGCCAACATTGCGGTTTGAACGGTTGCCATCGGCTCGCTGGCTTCGACGCCGAAAACCGTGATTCCGAGAATGCGGTCGCTATCTTTTTCGATCAGCATTTTCAGAAAGCCGCGCGGTTCCGATAGAGTCTCCGCGCGGAATACCATGGCCATCGGTATCTTCACCGCGCGATAGTCGACGCCGCGGCTTTTCGCCTGCGTTTCGTTCAATCCTACGCGCGCAAGTTCCGGATCCGTGAAGATGCAGTAGGGGATTAAGCGATTCAGAGTTGTGCGATTTCCTCCGGTGAGGTTGTCGCGAATCACGCGGAAATCATCGAAGGCCACGTGAGTGAATTGTGGGCTGCCGGCACAATCGCCTACGGCCCAGATATTCGGAGCCGGTGTTTCCAGGCGTTCGTTGACTTTTATATAGCCGCGCGCGTCGAGCTCCACTCCGGTCTTATTGAGCCCGATCTCCTGAGTGTTGGGGACGCGGCCAACAGCGACCAAAAGATCGCTGCCTTCGATCACGCGCTCGCCGTTTGCGGCTTTCACGTGGACTCGCACCTGCTGCCCGGAAAGCCCTTCGACGCGGACAACTTCAGTGCCGAGCAGGACTTCGATTCCCTCGTCGTGAAAAAGCTCCAGCAGCGCGGCGCTTACATCGGCGTCTTCTTGGCTCGCGATCTGAGGGCTTTTTTCGATTAACGTGACTCGCGAGCCGAAACGCCGCATGGCTTGCGACAGTTCCAGCCCAACGTAGCCGCCACCGATTACGATGAGGTGCTGCGGGAGACGGTCCAGATCGAGCAGCTGAATGTGCGTCATTGGTTTTGCGGCGGCCGCTCCGGGCACATCCGGGATTGTCGCGCGCGAGCCTAAATTTAGGAATATGCGGTCGCCGGCCATCACGCGCGTGCCGCCGTCGTTGAGAGAGACTTCTACGGTTCGAGGAGCTATGAAACGCGCCGATCCCATGATCAACCCTGCGCCGCTTGCCTTGTAAAGATTGAGATGCCCTTGAATCTCCTCTTCGACCATTTTCCGTTTGCGATGTTGGACGCCTGCCATGTCGATTCGGAACGATCCCAGCTCAAGCCCGAATTCAGCAGCGCGGCGAGCGAACGATGCTACTTTAGCGCTATGGACGATGTTCTTGCTGGGGAGGCAGGCGATATTCGGGCACGAGCCGCCGATCAGCTTGCGTTCGACGACTGCCGTGCGATGACCCATCTGCGCCATCGTCCATCCAATGTGCTTTCCAGCTTCGCCGCTTCCGATGATGAGTGCGTCGTAACGCTCAGGTTCAGCCATGAATGCCTCCTTGTGGCGCTCGATTCGTAAGTTTCAGCTCAAAGAAGATCGAGGCAGGTGTTATTCGGTGTTATCGGCTTACTGCTTTCGACGCGAAGCCTGCGCCGTTCATCCGCTGGAGAGGGCGGCGGCTCCTCATCCTTTTTAGCAAACACCCGGCCCCAGCTTCAAGCCAGTCGCTTGGTCATCAGGCGTGGTGCCGTTGGATTGGAGATTAGTGGACGCGGCTAGCGCGCTTCATTCTTCGCGCAGCGCGACGAGAGGGTCCACGCGGGTTGCCCGGCGTGCCGGAATGTAGCAGGCGAAGAGCGCGACGCCGGCAAGAATGGCTGAAACAGCAAAGTAGGTAGCTGGATCAGCCGGCGCAACGTTGAAGAGCATAGAGCGAAAAATTCGCGTCACGATCGCAGCTCCCGCAAGACCTGAAGCCAGTCCGATTACAACGATCCGCATGCCTTCTCCCAACGCCATGCGCAGAATATCCAGTTGCTGGGCGCCGAGGGCCATGCGAATTCCCACTTCGTGCGTGCGCTGGCTGAAGGAGTAAGCCATCACGCCGTAAATGCCGATTGCGGCGAGCAGCAGCGCGACCGCCGCAAACACACCCAAGAGCTCGAGCGCAAAGCGGCGGTCAGCCAGAGAGCGGGCGATAATTTCATCCATCGAGCTGATACTGTGCACCGGAACGTTGGGATCGACGCTTTCCACCACTTGCCGTACGGCTTCGCCGAGATGTTCCACGTCGCCGCGGCTACGGAGAAAAACCACAGCGTTGACTGGCGCGAACTGCCCGAGAACAACATAAATGTGCGGAACGCTGGGCGCGTCAAAACCGTCCGACTTGATATCGCCCACAACGCCGACGATCTTCACACCCTGGATACCCGCTCCGAATCCAAACTTGATTTGTTGTCCTAGCGGATTCTGATTCGGCCAGTAGCGCCGCGCAAGGGTTTGATCGATCACGCCAACTGTCTCGGCAGTTTTGTTCGTATCTGAGGCGGTAAAATTCCGCCCGGCGATCAACGGAACTTCCAGGGTGCGAAAATATTGGGTATCCACTACCGCTATGTCCGCAGTGGGGCTGCGCTCGGAGTCTTCCGGGCGCCCTTGAATGGAAAAGGGAGAGTAGTTTCTCCCTGAGTTCATGGGGAGAGTGTCGTTGCCGGAAATTGTGGATTGTTCAACGCCCGGCAGCACAAAGACGCGGCGATATATTTCTTGAAGAAAGGCAGCGCGCTTCTCTTCGGCGGCATAGGGATCGTTCGCCGGATCGTTCGCCACTGGAATCCAGATTTGAACCGTAGTCAGATGGCTGGGATCGAATCCGGGACGCACTTCGAGCACACGCCAGAAACTCCGTAGCAGCAACCCTGCACCCGCCAGCAAGATAATCGAGAAGGCTATCTCCGACACTACAAGGACACGCGAGAGTCGGGTGTGGCGTCTGCCCGTGCCTGACCCGCGACCGCCTTCCCTTAGATTCTCAATCTGGTTCGGATTCGTAGTTTGAAGCGCCGGCGCCAAGCCGAAGAGGACGCCGGTGACTATCGAAATCAGGAAAGCGAAAAATAAAACCCTACCGCTGACGTCGATCTCGTTGAGCCGAGGAATATCCGCAGGAGCGAGGCTTACGATCGCATTCTTCAGGAAGAGAACTGTGACTATGGCGACGATGCCGGAAATTACAGACAAGAGCGTGCTCTCGGTCAATAGCTGTGCAGCCAGGCGTGCGCGACTTGCGCCCATCACCAACCGAATCGCAATTTCGCGGCGGCGTCCGGAAGACCGCGCGAGAAGCAGGTTGGCAATATTCACGCACGCGATAAGCAGCACAAATCCCACGGCGCCGAATAGGATGAGCAACTCCGTCCGTCTGCGGGCCTACCAGATCTTCTTTTACCGGGACGATTCGCACAGCCCATTTGGCGGCGGCAGGATACTCGGGCGGATATTCCCGGCTGAGTCGCGATATGTAGGCATCGAGCTGCGATTGCGCCTGCGCTACCGTCAGTCCTGGTCTCAAGCGTGCAATGGCGCCCGGAATTATTCTCTGCGACCGCACGGGCGGCACAGGAAACGGAAGACCGTTGAATCCGGTAGCGAGCCAGACTTCCACGTCGGTGTTTAGCGTCCGGCCCGGATGCCTGAAACCTGGCGGCATCACGCCCACGATTGTGTACAGGTCGCTATCGAGGCGCATTTTGCGGCCGATGATGTTCGGGTCCGAACCATAATTCCGGTGCCAAAATCCGTCGCTGATAACGACAGGCTCCAGGAATCCCGGAGCGGCATCCTGCGATGTGAAGACCCGGCCAAGTTGCTGCTTCACTCCAAGCAACGTGAAATAGTCGGGACTTGTGACGAGACTTTCGGCGCGGACCGTCCGATCTCCGCCACCTACCGCCGAATTACTCGGCGCCACAGCCGAGATTTCCTGAAACACGCCAGAGCGCTCCTGCAAGTCCCAAAGCTCCGGTGCGGACAAGCCTACATCCTGCTCGTTCGGGCCACGAAGGTCGTCGAAGACGCGGACGAGCTGTTCAGAATGCGGAAATGGCAAGGGGCGCAGCAGGACGGCGTAGACCACGCTGAAAGTGGCCACATTGGCGCCAATCCCGAGCGCCAGCGTCAGCACCGCAACAATTGTGAACCCGGGGCTCTTGAGCAACATTCGGAACGCATAACGCAGGTCTTGGACGAATGAGAGCACGGGTGCCTCACTGTTGCGCGCCCCGTGATGCGGCAGACGCGATTATTCTAGCTCTATGGACGAGGGAAGCCGCGGCATTGTTAGCAGGAGAATTTGCGTTAGTCGGTGAAAGTTGCAAACCGCTCGATCGCCGCTGGTGTGTACTGGCCCACTTCGATGAGGTATCCATCCGGGTCGCGCATGTAGCACCGCCACTCGTGGCCGTGGTTATCGAGCGGCTCGGTGATGAAACGGGCGCCCTTGGCGCTCCAATCTTTGTAGCAGGCCCAGATATCAGCCACTCGCAGGTTCATGAAGCTGCTCAATCTGTTTAGATCGGGCGGCGTTTCCAGGATCACTTCGGGCTTGTCGGGCGTTGGCCCGCCCCCGGAATTCAAGATGAGCCAGGAATTGGCCAGCTTGACGTAGCAGGGATTTTCAGGCCTCACCACTTTGCCGCCTAGCACTTTCACGTAGAAGTCTCTCGATTTCGCCTGGTCTTTTACGGTCAAGAAATGCGTAACGTAGAAACCTTCTTTTGCAATCGGCGCGTCCGCTAGGCTCATAGGACACCTCGCTTATATTTTACTACCACTTCCAACGGTGCCTCGCGCGCGTAAACGTGTTAAGTTTGCGCTTCATGCCGCAAATGCCCGCATCCGTCACCCATGTTCTCGAATTCGCGCTGCTCGCGGCTACCTCAATTTTCTTTCTGGTTGATCCGTTCACAGTGATTCCGCTTTTTCTCGCAGTCACTTCCGATTCGCCGCCGCAAGAGCGCCGCTGGATCGCGCGACGTTCCGCGTGGACCTGCGCGATCGTTCTTGCCACGTTTGCGGTGGCCGGGAGCTTGATCTTCAAGATGTTCGGCATCACGCTTCCCGCTTTCAAAATCGCCGGCGGAATCATCCTGCTGCAAATCGGCTTGGACATGCTGCAGGCGCGCCAGTCGAGCACGAAAGCCACGCCCGCGGAAGCCGAGGAAAGCGTGAGCAAGCGCGACGCGAGCATTATTCCCCTCGGGATGCCTATGCTGGCGGGCCCAGGAGCGATTTCCACGGTGATGGTGCTGGTCGGCGAATCGCATTCGATTTGGCAGCATGTGGTCATTTATTCCACGATCGTTGCCACCGCGTTCGCGTCGTTCCTGATTCTGAGCGCCGCCGGAAGTGTGCAGCGTTACATGGGCCAAACGGGAATCCGCATCCTGACGCGCATGATGGGTCTACTGCTGGTAGCGCTGGCGGTGCAGTTTGTGGCGAACGGGCTGATCGATTTCGGCCTTTTAAAGCCGCTGGCGAATCCGTTCTAGAACTCTTCGTCTTCTTCTTTTTTTAACTTCGTGATCTTCAGGGCAGGCGGATGTCCTGGGATTTTACGGCGGCGAGAATCGCGCGGCGTTTTTCCAGCGGCAGCGCCGACGGGCTGATCACGCCCGCCGAATCTCGCGGGAAATGTTTCACGAATAGCGCTGCCATATGCGCGGTCGCATACGAAATCGGCGTGGAAATCATGCCGCGCTGGCGGATCTGATACAGCGTCGGAAAGCTCGCATCCCAGCGCACGAGCAACGGCTGTTCGTCCTTGATGCCGCGCACTAGCACCGCCGCCGCAAACCGCGCGTTCTCCAGGATTCCACGACGAATCAATTTCGCAACCGCTTTCGGCGTCGGCACTTTCGGAAAACGCTTGTGCACCATTCCCTGCGAGCGGTTCAGCCGCCCTTGCCGGAACCAGCGATACAAACGGTCGAAATCGTTGCCGCCGATTTTCGCGTCCACGTCGCGCACATGCGTATCGCGGGGCATCAGGCAGACTTCGTCCTGCGCTGCCAGGTACACCGTCGTCTCGCCGATCGGGGCAGGGAAGCGGAATTTCTCACGCTCGGCAAACCGCCGCACCATCGCGAATTTTCCATGGCGATAGATGCGCGGATTCGAAATCGCTGCGTCGTAGACGCCATCGGCCGACCACGTGGAAATCGGATCTTTGCTTTCCGTGCTTTCGAAAAGGCGGAAATGAATCTCATCGGAGCTATCGAGCAGCTCGCTGCCGCGCTTGGCAAGCAGGTTCGTAAGCCCCGGGGCAACGCCCGCGCAGATCAGCGCCGTGCGATTCTTTGCGACGAAGCGCTTGTGATAGCGGTACTGCTCAGGTTTGAACGGCGAACGCGTGAGATGCGCGTTCAAATCCATGTAATGAATGCCAAGGCGCAGCGCTGCGCGCAGAATGATTTCGTTGAATACGGCCGGGGAGGCGTTGACGATTAGATTTGCGCCACGAGCCGCGCGAACGATGGACCACAGATTCCGCGCGTTCGCCTCGATGACTTCGATCGTGCTCTTTTTGCCGAGGAACCGTTGTGCGCGGGCGATGTCGCGATCGCCGCACCAGACGGTGTGCCCCTGGCGCGTCAGCAGATGGGCCAGCAAAGAGCCGGTGCCGCCCGCCCCCAGAACGAAGATGCGCATCGGTGCGCCACTTTATCACAATCGTTGCTGCATAGAGACTCAAGCTGCTGAGGTTATTCTTTGTGGTGAGTAATCACAGAAAGGTGACTTAATCCACTGTAAATCGGTGTTCAATTCTTGAATGAGCCGATTCAAGAACAACAACCCTCAGTTTTTCCCCGGGTTATTGGGAATTGCGAACTCGCCAGCTGAGCAACCGGGCTTGCAAAAGTGGTCACCTTTTGATCGGTTGAGGAAGAGGAAACAAAGACGAGCCGAATACTTCTGCAAAATAGACGTCACGGCGCTTGCGAGTGTCTTTGTCGTTCTGCTTTTCATTTTCATGAATGCCAACCCTATCCACGATCTGCCTGGCAACGCCGTTGACTTAACACGAAGCAAGAATTCCATTCTTGCACCGGGTGCCCGTCGAGAGGATTCAATGACAGTCTTCATAACACGGGATGGGCAATTCTACTTCGGATACCGTCGAGTCGTGCAAGGTCAACTGCCAGTGTTGATCCGCGAAGGGCTGCACGATGGGGCGGAACGTAGGGTCTATATTTTCGCTGATGCCCGGGCAAGCTATGGTGACGTGCGTAGAACGCTCGAAGCCGTTAAGCAAGCAGAGGTGGAACACGTCACTTTCATCACCGAATCGCCGCGGCGCTAGGTCGCAATTGGAGTCTTCGCACAACCTCTCAATCGTTTGCACCCGTCCCTTCAACCGAGTAGAATCGCCTTGTTGCTCCGATCCTCGGAGCCTAAAGGGGAGAAATCCTAAGGCTCGGAGGACGAGTCCTCTGCGTTTGTGGCAGAGGGCGAGGGTTCGAGCGGAAACGCTTACGCCTCCCTTCGCGGAAAGTGATGAGTCCGCGTTTTGGAAAGGAGACGGTTCGAGGCTCGCTGTGTGCGGCCTCGGCCTATCGCCCAAATCCAATCGCGGATTTGGGTTTTTTGTTTTCGGCAACACGTAACAGTTGTCATCCTGAGGAGGGCGCCGTTCAGCCCGACGAAGGATCTCGACGTAACGGGTCGCCGCGCATGACGAACGCGAGCCGCGCTCACTGAACAATGTCTCTCTTCGACAAATTCGACCGCCAGATCACCGACCTGCGCATCTCCGTCACCGACCGCTGTAACTTCCGCTGCGTCTATTGCCGCTCGGCCGATCCCGATAACCACATGCCGCACCACGAACTGCTCGAATGGAACGAGTTCGAGCGCCTCGCGCGCATTCTCGTCGGCATGGGCATTCGCAAAGTGCGTGTCACGGGCGGAGAACCGTTGGTGCGCCCGGGTGTCGAAGACTTCATCGCCCGGCTGAAAGCGATCGGCGCGCGCGACCTTTCGATCACCACCAATGGCCACTTGCTCGCCGAGCGCCTCGACGCGCTGCTCGCCGCCGGCCTCGACCGCATCAACATCAGCCTTGATTCGCTCGACCGCGGGAAATTCGAGCGCGTCACGCGCACAAAAACCTTCGATCAGGTGATGGCAGGTATCGACGCCGCGCAGACCTCGCGCTTGCGTCCCGTAAAAGTGAACGCCGTGCTGGTGCGCGGCCTGAACGACGACGAAGTGGAAGCCTTCGCGGAATTTGCCCGCGAGCGCGACCTGATCATGCGCTTCATCGAATTCATGCCGCTTGACGCCGACCGCGCCTGGACCCGCGACACAATGGTGCCCGCCGCAGAAGTCCATCGCCGCATTCACGCGCGCTGGCCGCTCGTCGAAATCGAGCATGAGCGCAGCGAAACCGCGCGCAAATACAAATTCGCCGATAGTCCAGGCGAAATCGGCCTGATCGCGCCGGTCACGCAGCCTTTCTGCGGACACTGCTCGCGCATCCGCCTCACCGCTGACGGAAAGCTCCGCACCTGCCTATTCAGCAAAGACGACCACGACCTGAAATTCCTGCTGCGCGGCGGCGCAAGCGATGAAGATATTGCCGATGAAATCCGCTCGGTGGTGATGCAAAAGGAGAAAGGCCATCGCATCAACGATCCCGGTTTCGTGCCCCCGTCACGCACCATGGTCTTCATCGGCGGCTAGGGGCCACGCCTGCCTGCTCGTCCGCGCGCTTTTAATTTGCCCTCGGCGACACACTCACGCACAATATCCATAAGCAAAACATTGGATTTGGGAGCCAGTTCGACATGGCAGATGACGAACAGAAGATTTTCTCGCTAACCGAAGCTGAGCGGCTCCGCGTCCAACTCGAACCCGTCCTGATCGAAGCTATGGAATCCCGCCGCAAGATGGAGGAGGTCGAAGAGCAGTTACGCGACATCGCGGAACGAATTTCGCGTTCGGGCGGCATGCTCATCCACTACGAAAAGGTCGCCAAGATTCGCGTCGAATTCAATCGCCTGCAGCAAAGCGTGCAGTCCGCCCTCGATCGAATCCAGGAAACCGGCTGCGTGGTGAAAGACCTCAACGTCGGCCTGCTCGATTTTCCCGCGCGCATCGATGGCGACGAAGTTTATCTCTGCTGGAAACTCGGCGAAGATCGCATCCGCTTCTACCACCGCCAGGACGAAGGCTTCGCCGGCCGCAAACCAATCGACCCCCGCGACGCCGGCTATTCGAACCCAGTTCAGTAGCTCCTCATCGAAATCTAAGTTCGAGGTAGAACAATGACTACAACCGGTACGGCGAAGAAGTACAAGGTACGGAAAGATCCGAAAGACTCGCGACAAAAACTTCATGCCCCGAAAGCCCCGAGAGATCGAAAATCAGGCTATGGATTGGGAACCGAAATCGCTTTGTTGTTTGCGGGGATCGGCCTGAAAAAGGACATTTCCGAACTGCACACTTACGATCGCCAAATTTCAATCCGGAAACCGCCGGCCTGAAGGCCGCCCCTAAGAAGAGCTTACTGATATCTCAGTGCCACCATCGGATCCACGCGAATCGCGCGCCACGCCGGAATCCAGCACGCCGCCATCGCCACTACCGCCAGTAATACGGCAACAGTCATATACGTAACCGCGTCCGTCGCCGTCACGCCGAACAGCGTTGATTGTAAGAAACGCGTCGACACAAGCGCCAGAACACATCCAAGCGCGAGCCCTGCCAATGTCATCTGCAGTCCTTGCACGAGCACAAGCTTCAGCACGTCGCCCCGCTGCGCACCGAGCGCAAGGCGAATTCCGATTTCGCGCGTGCGCTCGCGGGTGGTGTAAGCAATCACGCCATAGATTCCCACAGCCGCCAGCACCAGCGCCAGCAAACCAAACGCTCCGACGAAGGTCCCCGCAATTCGCGACCCGGTGCTCGCCACCTGCACCCGCGTAGCCAGCGCAGCTTCATCCAGCACCGGCATGTCCGCATTCATCTCGTGCACTGCTTTTTCGAGCGCCCCGCTATAAGCAAGCGGGTCGCCCGCCACACGCAAATGAAAAATCGGCCCCCGCGCGTAGTCCTGATAGATCGGGACAAAGAAAAATGGCTCGGCGGCCTCATGCAGGTTGTTGTAATCGCTGTTCCGCGCCACGCCCACCACCGTAAAATTCAGCCCGTCAGCGTTCAACTTTTTCCCAATCGCATTCTGCCCCGGCCAGTAGCGCCGCACGAACTCCTGGTTCACCACCACCACCGGCTGCGAACCTTCCTTATCTTCCGGCGTGAACTCGCGGCCTTCCACCACCGGAATCTGCATCGTTCGCAAATAATCCGGCCCCACGTTTGCGTTCGGGACGTCCATGGATTCATGAGGCTGCGCCACGTAGCCTTCCGGCTGCGTTATCGAAGAACTCAGCTCGAATCCCAACGGCACCCAGCTCGCCATGCTCACCGACTGCACGCCAGGTACTACTGCGAGCTTCGCCAGAAGCTGCCGATCAAATTCAATGCCCTGCTCCTTCGTGTAGCCGGCGGAAAAAAGATCGACGGAGCCGAGCAGTACGTGCTCGGGATTGAATCCCATGTCAGCTCGCTGTGCGTTCTCAAAACTTCGGATGAAAAGCCCCGCGCACACCAGCAGCAAAAGTGAAAGCGCCATCTGCATCACCACCAGCGCGCTGGAAAGCCGCGCCTTGTTGCGCCCGCCCGACGCGCTCCCCGAGTCTTCCTTCAGCACAGCCACCGGCGCCAGGTTTGACGAACGCAACGCCGGCAAAATCCCGAAAATCACGCCGGTCAGCACAGACACAACGAGCGTCACGAGCAGCACCACGCGGTCCACGTGCACGTCCATAAAAACGGGAATACTCGTGGGCGGAATGAACGACCCGAACGTGCCGGCGGACCACGTGGTAATCAGCATCGCCAGTGCGCCGCCTGCAAGCGATAGCACCAGGCTTTCAATCAATAGCTGCCGCACCAGCCGCCAACGGCTCGCGCCAATCGCCATCCGAATCGCCATTTCGCGTCGCCGCGCCACCGACCGCACCAGCAGTAAATTCGCCACGTTCGCGCACGCCAGCAACAGCACCACGCCTGAGATCGCCATCAGAGTCGGCAGCAAAAGATACAGGTAGCCGTTTGCGCCATAAGGAGCGCGCCAGAGCGGAAAAGCCTTCACGTCGTTGCGCCCGTGATGTGCTTCCGGATACTGAGTCACAAGCTGCTCCATCAACGTGTTCAATTCCGCCTGTCCTTGTTGCGCGGTGACGCCCGAGCGCAAGCGTCCAAGCACCATCAACCACATCGCGTCTCGCTGTTCGATCAGATTCCTGGTGGAAATAAGCCGCTCGCCACCGAGAAGCGGCACCCACAAGTCGGTCCGCAAGCCAGTTTGAGTTCCCTGAAAAACGGGCGGAGTGACGCCGATCACCGTGAACGGCAGTTTGTTGAGGCTGATCGTCTGTCCGACGATATTCGGATCGCCGCCGTAGCGCGTTTGCCATAATCGGTAGCTGATCACCGCCACCGGCGCACTTCCCGCCTTCGTATCTTCCGCCGGAAGAAATCCGCGACCCAGCACCGGCCGCACGCCCAGCACATCGAAATAGTTCGCGGAGCACATCGTGCTCCACACCCGCTGCGGCGCTTTGTTGCCGGTTAAATTGAGCGAACGCAGATCGGCTGCGATCAAACCCGAAAAACTTTTGTTGCGCTCGCGCAGATCGAGATAGTCAGGATAGGAGAAAGGCCGCGGATCGAACGACGTTCCGCCCAGGCTCAGCGACACAACTTCGCCGCTGCCCTTCATTCCGGGAATCGGATTCAGCATCGTCGAATTGATCCAGCTGAAAATCGTGCTGTTCGCGCCGATGCCCAGCGCAATCGTCAGTACCGCCACAGCCGTGAAGCCACGCGACTTCACGAATAGCCGCAGCGCGTGCGCTACATCTTCCCAAAGCGATCGCATCGCCCCACCTCCGAACGCTTTACGCTTTGAAATTAGCACGCTTGATACCGCGCAAATATAACTCCAAGTTACTGAAGTTGAGCAGCTTAGTACGGTTGCGCCTCGAAACGAGACGGAGATTTGTCCGCTATTGGGATTTTCCGCAAGCGAATCGAACAGAGGCCTGGCGACGAGACGCTATCCCTCCGCCAGATACCGGTGCACGAACATCACCGACATCGCGCCCTCGCCCACGGCCGAAGCGCAGCGCTTCACCGAGCCATGCCGCACATCCCCAGCCGCAAACATCCCCGGTACATTTGTCTCCAGGTAGTAAGGACTGCGCCGCAGCGGCCACCCTTCCGGCGGCTTGCCGTTGTGCATCAAGTCGGGTCCGGTGACCAGATAGCCTGCCTCATCCCGCACGATTCCCACTTCCTTCGCCCAATTCGTGCGCGGGTCTCCGCCGATGCAGACGAATAGCCAATTCGTCTTGCACGTTTGCTCTTGCCCGGTGACGCGCTTTTTCAGCGTGATCGATTCCAGCACTCGGTCGCCGTGAAGAGCCGTCACCTCGGTTTCGGTGAGCACTTCCATGTTCGGCGTGGACTGGATTCGATCGATCAGATATCTCGAAAGCGTCGCCTTGAGCGACTCCCCGCGCACCACGATCGTCACTTTCTTCGCGTACTTCGCAAAGTAGAGGCTCGCCTGTCCCGCCGAATTGCCGCCTCCCACCATGAAGACGTGCTCGCCCCCGCAAAGTTCCGCTTCGCTCGCGCCGGCTCCGTAGTAAACACCCTGTCCGTAGAATTTGTCTTCGTTGGCGAGGCCGAGCTTGCGGTAGTCGATGCCGGTGGCGCAGATGGCCGCGCGGGAGATGATCTTCGTGCCGTCGGCGAGATAACCCACGCGCTTGGCGGTGGTGAATTCGCCGCGCACTCCGTCTCGGCCCAGCAGGATTTCCGCTCCGAATTTGCTCGCCTGGTGGCGCGCGCGCTCGGCAAGTTCAGCGCCGGGGATGCCGCCCGGAAATCCGAGATAGTTTTCAATCTTGGGACTGCTGCCGGCTTGCCCGCCGATCGCCCATTTCTCGATCAGCACCGTCTTCAATCCTTCCGACGCGGCGTACACAGCGGCGCTCAATCCGGCAGGGCCTGCGCCGTAAATCGCCAGATCGTATTCCGCCAGCATTGGATCGTGGAACCATCCCAGCTTCTCGATGATTTGCCGCACCGTGGGACATTCCATCCGCGTGCCATCCGGAAAGAAACACACCGGCGTTCGCATGGCCTCCGTCGGCTCGACACCGATCGCGCGGCACTGATCGTCCGTGCGCAGCTCGATCCATTCGAACGGCACATCATTGCGCTGGAGAAAATCCCGGATCGCGTACGCTCGCGAACAGCCCACCTTGCCGTAGATTTTCATCGGTGGTCCAGAGTGAGATGTATCTGGTGCCAAGTCCGTCATAGTGTGCCTCCCTGGAGCGTATTAATTGCGGAGCGGCATATAGAAAATTGTCGGCGCTGAAGCTCCGCGACACCTGTCAGCCAGACTCCGACAACGTTAACGGGCGAGAAGCAGTCTTTCATCCTCGCCTTCGAAATAGGCAAGCTTCCCCGGGATGCAGGACAGAATCGTTCCCATTCCTCTGCCGTTCACGTTTTCTAGCGCCGATTCAAGGTCCCACTCCCTTCCGTCTATCTCGGCATCTTCCGATATGGCCCAGCACATCTGCCCGGCACCCTTCGATTTCAGTAGACGAGCGACATTCTTGTTTCCCTGAACGTGTCTGTCCCAAAGCGCGAGGCTCGGATCCACCTTCCATAGAACCGGAGTTGCAAACCTTCGATCAAACCAGCGAAAATGTCCGAGTTCCCGCACGAATTTTTTTCTATTCTTGGGATTTGCAATAAACCCCAAGAATCGCTCCTGCTTGTTCCGCAACACGAACGCACGTATCGTTTCTTGCTCGTGTTCAAGGAGCGGAAATTCAGCTCTTGCCATAGGTTCATCCTAAGAGATTCGGTTGTGGAATCCAAGCAAACGTGATCGTGCGCCAGGACATCACAATTCGTCTACCTCGCCACTTGCATCTCGCCTCCGCTCATGCGAGCCTGAATATCCTGTGAGCGAATCCGAAAATCGCCTGAAAGATTCCGCGAGCCCCTATCTCCGTTCCGCCGCGCATCAGCCTATCGACTGGTACGAATGGGGCCCGAAGGCTTTCGAAGCAGCGCGCGCCGCCGGCAAACCGATCCTTCTCGACATCGGTGCCGTCTGGTGCCACTGGTGCCACGTAATCGACCGCGAGAGCTACGAAAATCCCGAAATCGCGGCGATGATCAATCAGCTTTACATTCCAGTGAAAGTGGATCGCGACGAACGTCCCGACGTCGACGCGCGCTATCAATCCGCCATCAGCGCCATTTCAGGGCAAGGCGGCTGGCCACTCACCGCCTTCCTCACGCCCGAAGGCAAGCCGTTTTTCGGCGGCACCTATTTTCCGCCTGAAGATGCGATGGGCCGCCCCGGCTTCAAACGTATTCTCCTCGGCGTTTCCGAAGCATTTCGCAACAAGCGCGCCGATGTCGACAACTCCGCTCGCGCACTCGAAGAGGCTGTCGCCAAAGCTGAATTGCACCACTCCGCGCGCGGTTCGCTCGATCCCGGCATCGTCGACACGGTAATCGAATCCGCGCTGCGCCTATTTGACGATCAGCACGGCGGCTTCGGCACCGCCCCGAAGTTCCCGCACGCGAGCGCCGTCGATCTGATACTCGAACGCTACCAATCAACGCGCGATCCGCGCCTCCTCCACGTCGCCGAACGCACCCTCGAAGGCATGGCCCTCGGCGGCGTTTACGATCAACTGGCGGGCGGCTTTCATCGCTATTCGGTTGACGAGCGCTGGTGCGTCCCGCACTTCGAGAAAATGTCGTATGACAATTCCGAGTTGCTGAAAAATTATATCCACGGCTATCAGATCACCACTCGCCCGCTCTTCCATGAAACCGCCGATGGAATCATTGCCTGGGTCAACGAAGTTCTCTCCGATCAGGAGCGCGGCGGATTTTACGGCAGCCAGGACGCCGATCAGACGCTCGATGACGATGGCGACTATTTCACTTGGACGCTCGACGAAGTTCGCGCAGTACTCTCGCCGGAAGAATCACGCGCCATCGAAATTTACTATGACGTGCAGCCTCGCGGCGAAATGCACCACAACCCGGCGAAAAACGTCCTCTGGGTCGCGTCCACAATCGAAGATCTCGCTGCGAAGCTCCAACTCGACGAAGCCGCCACTCGCATCCTACTCGCCCGCGCCAAAGGCAAACTTCTCGCCGCTCGCCGCCAGCGCCGCCCTGTTCCAGCAATCGACACCACTCTCTACGTCGCCTGGAACGCGATGTTCATCTCCGCATATCTCGAAGCGGGGCGCGTCCTCCGCCGCGAGGACTGCGCCGCCTTCGCCCTGAAAACCCTCGATCGCATTCTCGCGGAAGCCTGGGACGAAAAGATCGGCGTGTTGCACCGCGTCGGCGGCCCGCGCCTCGACGGTTCGCTCGACGATCTCGTATTTTTCAGCGGAGCCCTTCTCGACGCCTGGGAATTGACGCAGCAGCAGGAATACCACCACAAAGCCGAGCACCTGATGCGCATAGCCATCGAGCGCTTCGGCGATCCCGAGGGAGGTGGCTTCTTCGACCGTGCGAAAGACGCCGCTCCGATGGGCGGCCTAGAAGTTCGCCGCAAGCCTATTCAGGATTCGCCCACGCCCGCCGCAAATTCCGTCGCCGCGATCGTTCTCGATCGCCTCTACGGCTCAACGGGTGAAAAGCTCTATCGCGACTGGGCCGAAAAAACTCTGGAGGCCTTCGCAGGACTCGTTCCGCAATTCGGCCTATTCGCCGCCACCTACGGCCTCGCCGCCCTGCTTCACGAGCGCCACACGCTGCAAATCGTGATCACCGGCGCCATCGGCGATCCCCACGCCGCCGCACTCAAGCGCGCCGCTGGCGAAATCTACCGCTTCGGCAAATCCGTCCTGCGAGTTACGCCGGAAAGAATCGCCTCCGTAGAATCGCTGCCCCCAGCCTTGCGCGACACGCTTCCGCACCTCGACACCACCAAAGCGCAAGCCCTCGTCTGCGTCGAAACCACCTGCCACCCGCCAGTCACAGATCCAGCCAAACTCAAATCCCTGCTCCTGGATGTCGCCGCTACCTCAGCCAGCACCAATCGCTAAGCCGCTGCATTTGTAGCGCTGGTCTTCAGAGCAGCAGGGGTTGGCCTTCAAGTCTTGCTAGAGACGGCGTCACCGAATCCCCCATTCGACCACCACAGCGCGAAAATGCTACCCTCTCGCCGGTCAGCACCCATGAACCCTCCGCATCAAGAAATCAAACACGCCCGTCGCCTCGCCGTCGAATTCACAAAAGCTTCCAAACGCAAACACCGCCAGCAAACCACCACAACAAAAGCGACGGAATCATCCTCAGCCCTTCGCACGAATTCACCCACTCCCGACGAAATCTCAATCTGGCCAATCACCAACCTCCCCGCAGAAATATGGCAACTAGCCGCAATCTGCATCACCGCCTGTATTTCTCTCCTGCTCATGGAGTTCGTCGCCAACGAAACAGTTTTCGCGCAATTCTTCCCGCCCCATCCCGGCCCGGCCGATTCATATTGGGTCCTCCGCTTCAAAGTCTGGTGGGTGGCATGGGCGCTGATTGCTTATATCGCGCTTCCGACGATCATCACGCTTCTCTTGCCCGGCAAGCGCCTGCGCGACTGCAATCTCTCCTGGCAAGGCTTCCGTCAGCATTACAGCGTCTACGTCGTTCTCTATGCCGCTGTGTTACCGGTGATCTGGCTCGTATCGCTCTCGCCCGATTTCTACAATTTCTATCCAATGTACGGTCAAGCCGGGCGTTCGTGGTTCGACCTCCTCGCGTGGGAAGGGTTATACGCCGGCCAATTCGTCGCGCTCGAATTTTTCTTCCGCGGATTTTTGGTGGGAGGACTTTCGCGCTACATCGGAATCTTCGCAGTCCCGGTTTCCGTGTTGCCTTACATGATGATCCATTTCACAAAGCCCTGGCCCGAAGCTCTCGCGTCCATCGTGGCGGGATTGGTGCTAGGCAGTCTCGCGTGGAAGACCAAATCAATCTGGGGAGGCGTCTGCGTCCACTGCGCGGTCGCCATCACCATGGATCTTCTGGCGCTCTCGCACAAAGGCCAACTGCCTTGGCTGCACAGCTAGCAGGACGTACGCTCGACCAGCGATCGGCCTGTTCCTGAATCGCGCTACTTGCTCTGATCCTTGGCCGGATCCTTGGGCGGAGCTGCCTTATCAACTGCGCCAGGCTCCGCGCCGGGCGCTGGAGTACCGGGCTGCACCGCATTGCTGCTCTTGATCGAAACCAATTCCACCTCAAATATCAGAGTTGAATTCGGCGCGATACCGCCGCCCGCCCCGCGCTGCCCATACGCCAGATCCGCCGGCACAAACAGTTCCCACTTCGATCCCACCGGCATCAATTGCAGCGCCTCAGTCCAGCCCTTGATCACTCCGCTTACCGGAAATGTCGCCGGTCCGCCGTGCTTGGCCGAGCTGTCAAACTCCGTTCCATCAAGTAGCGTTCCTTTGTAATTGCAGATCACCGAATCCGTAGCCGCCGGTTTCGGTCCCGTGCCTTCGCTCAGAATTTTGTACTGCAGCCCGCTCGGCAACGTAACCACTCCCGCCTTCGTCTTGTTCTCGGCTAGAAACGCGTCGCCTTCTTTCTTATTCGTCTCGGCCATTTGCTGCACTTGCTCCTCCTGCTTCTTCCGCATACTCGCCTGGAGCGTCATCAATGCAGCCTTCGCCTCATCTTCCGTCAGCAGCGTTTTGTCGCCGGCCAGCGCGTCCTTCATGCCACGCTGCACGACGGCCGCGTCGATCACTTCGCTCTGCTTTCTCAGGTTCTGACCGATGTTCATTCCAATCGCATAGCTCGCCTTGTCTTTGTCGGTCTTGAGCTCAAAGGTATCCGGCTTTTGGCTCGCGGCAGCCTGACCGGGCTTTGCCGCGGTAGCTGTCCCCGACTTCGCTGCCGGCGTCTTACTGGCACTGGGTGCTGCGGCCTGCTGTGCTCGCGCAGTTCCGACAGACAAGATAGCTACGAAGCAAAAAATTACCGCAATTTTGACTGTATTTTTCATAGACACGCATTCTCGCACTGCTCGCCTGAATCCGCAAACCCGTGCCCGTCGCGATCCGCACGAAGATTTCTTCGCAACCCGCGTACCTGCCCGCCTCGAATCGAACGTCGAATTCCCAGGGACGAAATCGCTGCCCCGCATTTTGTGCGCCGACGCCGCGCCCGGAATGCTATAGACTGACGATGCCCTCATAGGAGACTCCGCGATGCCAAGAAACACCTTCAATGCTTGGTTTGCGCTGCCGATCGCTCTTGCATTACGGGTCCTCATCTCCGCGCAATCGGCTCCACATCCTCAAACCCTCGTCGTCAACGGCCAGGCCGGCAAGACCACCGTCGTCCAGGTGAACGGCCGCTCTTTCGTCGACGTCGAAGCCCTCGCGCAAATTGCCAACGGCACCGTCGCTTTCAAAGACAATCAGATCACTCTCACCGTTCCCGCATCCGCCTCCGGCGCCTCCGGACAGCAATCGCCTCCAGGTTTTTCCAAGGAATTTCTCTCCGCCGCGATTGAATCTATTGCTGCCGTCAGAGAGTGGCGAACGGGCATCGCCACTGCGATTGAAAATTCAATCTCCGTCACCGATTCCTGGGTCTCCGCTTTCCAGCGGCAAGCCAACGACAGCCTGCGCCAGGCTTCCGTCGCCGCCATCACGGGCACGGATCGCGCCACCCTTCAACTTCTCACCAACGAATACAACAACATGCAGAAATGGAGCGACCAGATCATTGCCGCCCGCAAAACTCTTCAATATATGTCGGCCGACCAAATGAGCAGCGATCCCGTTATTCCAGCAAGTTCTTACTTGTTCGCATTCGCTCGCTACGGTAGTCGCCAGCGGCCAGTTTCAAGACGAACCAGCCTGCGCAGTAAACGCCCGCTAATCCTCGATTGCAAAATGGGGCCCAGCTTTTAAAAAGGTTAGGTAGCCATGACGACGCCTTCATCGTCGTGGGCCTTTTGCTGCCCTCACCCGGCAGAGCCCACTAGAGTAGTTCCCGAGTTCCGGCCCGTCGCCGCCGCTCCTTAACGCAGGTCAATTCGAGGTTTTCTTGGCCGGCGGTGGTATTACGATGATCACCGCATCGGGTTGGCCGGCGCGAATCAGATGCGGCATATTGGCTGCGGCGGGCGGCTCGCCGATATCCTTCTCCGTCGCATACGGATCGTAGAACATCAGGTGCGCTGGCAAATGGACCATCTTGTTTAACTGCGCCACGTAAATGTATCCGGCATCGGACATCATGTAGACGATCCCGGGTTTTTGCGGCGCGCGAAATTTTCCGGATTTATAACCTTCCGCAATCGCGGCTGTCACCTCATCCTCGCTTTTGCCTTTCGCGCGCATCTCCTCCGCCAGAAATCTCGATTGCAACGTCGTCGCGCTACCTTCGGCGTCAAAACAAGTCGGCTCGAGGTTCAGCGGATCCTGCCTGTCCACAAAGCACGAAAATCCATTTGAACCATCGCGCACTTTCACGTAGCCGTTGTGTTCCAGAATGTATACTGTCGCCTTCCCCGAAATTTCCGGTGGCGCGGCGCTCTCCGCCAGCTTGATTTTTTCTTCCCGCGGCAGCGAAAAATCGTAGGTGGCTTTCGGTTTTTCCGCCTGCGCAAATGCTGCGGAATGGATGCTGAGGAGAATGCCCGCCATGAGCCCGATTGCGAGTATTGTGCGCACGGATCGCCTCCCGCGCGGAACCACGCCCCGGTTTCAAATCCCGCACACTGTATGCCCCGGATAGACGGGCCCTTCGTCCGTCCGTTAGCGCGCAGTGTTGAAGTTGCTGGCCTCACGCCCCGGTGACATAATGAGTGATTCCGATCAGCTTCGAATCAGCTGAATCGCGAACGGGAGATGCCATGGCGATGAGGGATGCTTGGGTTGAAAAGCGAACAGCGGCCACAAACGGAGGCTCGAGGAACTTCTCGCAGATGCACTATGCCCGCAGCGGCGTCATCACCGAAGAAATGGAATACGTCGCCCGCCGCGAAAAGCTCGAGCCTGAATTAGTCCGCAGCGAAGTCGCGCGCGGCCGCGCCATCATCCCCGCCAATATCCACCACCGCAATCTCGAACCCATGGGCATCGGCGTCGCCTTCTTCTGCAAAATCAACGCCAACATCGGAAACTCCGCCACAACCTCCCATGTCGGCGACGAACTCGAAAAGCTCCATCGCGCCGTCCACTACGGCTCTGACACCGTGATGGACCTCTCCACCGGCGGCGATATCCCCGCCATCCGCAAAGCCATTATCGACGCATCCCCGGTTCCCATCGGTACCGTGCCGATCTACGAAGCGATTTCCCGCGTCCGCCGCGCCGAAGATTTGAATATCAACGTCATGCTCGAAGTGATCGAAGAACAAGCCGAGCAGGGCGTCGACTACATGACAATCCACGCCGGCGTCCTCCGCGAATTTCTCCCGCTCGTACGCAATCGCATCACCGGAATCGTCAGCCGCGGCGGCGCTCTCCTCGCGCAATGGATGAGCGCACACAAACAGCAGAATTTTCTCTACGAGAATTTCGACGCCATCTGCAAGATTTTCCAGAAGCACGATGTCAGCTTCTCGCTCGGCGACGGCCTCCGTCCCGGCTGTCTCGCTGACGCCAGCGACGAAGCCCAATTCGCCGAACTCAAAGTCCTCGGCGAACTCACCAAAAAAGCCTGGGAATACGACGTGCAGACGATGATCGAAGGTCCCGGCCACATCCCGCTCGATCAGATCGAACTCCAAGTGAAAAAAGAAAACGAGCTTTGCTACGAAGCGCCCTTCTACACGCTCGGCCCTCTCGTCACAGACATCGCTCCCGGCTACGACCATATCACCAGCGCCATCGGCGCCGCCATGATCGGTTGGCACGGCGCTTCGATGCTCTGCTACGTCACGCCCAAAGAGCATCTCGGCCTCCCGAATGCCGACGACGTTCGTCAGGGCGTGATCGCCTACAAAATCGCCGCGCATGCAGCCGACGTCGCACGTCATCGCCCCGGCGCACGCGATCGCGACGACGCGCTCAGCTATGCCCGCTTCCTCTTCGATTGGAACAAACAGTTCGAGCTCTCGCTCGACCCCGAAACCGCCCGCGCAATGCACGACGAAACTCTGCCCGACGATTTCTACAAGGAAGCAAAGTTCTGCAGCATGTGCGGCCCGAAGTTCTGTTCGATGAACGCGACCCAAATCGCCGACATCTACCAGGGCCACGACCAAAAGGATCGCGAAGAAAAATTCGCCCAGCTCCTCACAAAAGTCGAGCCTACCCTCGTCAAGCTGGACGTGCCGTCAGCAGGCCAGGCGCAACCCGCGGCAAAATCTTCAACCGCTTCGTCGTAAAGCGACGCAGGCTTTTGGCCTGCGCGGGGGTTATGCGGTGTCTTGTTGTTTGGTTTTGACTAACCGCGATTGAACCGCAGCGTCATCGACCGCGCCGTCTTTGACCGCAAGTTGTTCGCCGGTCATTTGTGAGCGCCGTCTTTGTAGGTCGCGGCTTTAGCCGCGACATTAGCAATCTGCCCAGCTGGGGGCTTTAGCCCCTGAAGTAGTCTTGAAACGTTTTCGCATTTCGCCCGTCGAAGCGTGTGAACGAAGCCGTTGACAACAGGCGAACAAAAAGCGAAACTACGCACCGCATCAAATCACCTGACTAACAAGGAGGGCAACACCATGCCAATGAACCAAGCATTCCTAGCCGAATTCGATCAGGAATTTGCCAACACCCGCAAAACCCTCGAACGCGTCCCCGACGACAAGTGGGACTACAAACCGCATCCCAAATCAGGAACCCTCGGCTGGCTCGCGAACCACATCGCCATGATGCCCGGCTGGGCCGCCTCCATGTTCCAAACCGATAATTTCGACGTCGCCCCAGGCGGCAAGCAAGTCGAAATGCCCAACGGCAAAAACCGCAAAGAAATTCTCGCCATCTTCGACGAAGGCGCCAAGCAAGCCCGCGCCGGCCTCGCCAGCTCCACCGACGAGCAGCTGATGAAGCCGTGGGCCTTGCTGCAAAACGGCCAGCCCATCTTCACCATGCCGCGCGCCGCCGTCCTCCGCGGCATGATCATGAACCACCTGATCCACCATCGCGCCCAACTAACCGTCTACTATCGCCTCAACGATGTCCCAGTCCCCGGCCTCTACGGCCCATCAGCAGACGAAGGCCAACAACAAGCCGCCGCCAAGTAGCGTAGGCTTCGGCCTGCGCCACCGTAACGCAACGGCACAATCGCAGATGCTTAGCCCGAGCGCCCGCTCGTTCTTTTTCTTGAGCGAACGCGCCAAACGAAAAAAGAGCTAGCACAGAGTCGAGGGCGCCGCCGCAATTCCGTAACGCCGGCGTCCCGCCGGCTCTTTCTCGCAGCCAACAACCAGAACAAAACGCCCAACAGCGCTGTGCGTACCCGCGGAACGAATCTCTCCGCGCGCCAACCCTGCTAAAATCAATCCCATGCCCGACACAAACCCCCAAAATCAACTCCGCGAAGAATTCAATCGCTGGGCCGACGCCGGAAAAGGCGAATCCATGGAGCACGACCACTGGCCCATCACCAAGCCAGTCCTCGAGCTCATGCAAATCGCCCCCGACGAAAATATCCTCGACGTCGGCTGCGGCTCCGGCTGGCTCTCGCGCACTCTCGCCAAAGGCGTCCCCCAAGGCCGCGTCGTCGGCATGGACATCTCCGACGAAATGATTCGCCACGCCCGCCAGGCCAGCGTGGATTATGCGAATCTGGTTTTCGTCGTAGGTGAAGTAGCCGAAATTCCCTGGGAGCAGAATTTCTTCACCAAGGCAATCTCCGTCGAGTCGTCCTACTACTGGCCAGACCCCGCCAAAGGCCTCCGCGAAATTTATCGCGTCCTCGCCGAACACGGCTCCGCCTGGATCCTGATCAATTTCTACCGCGACAATCCCCACTGCCATCAATGGGCCGAAAAACTCGAAATCCCCACGCACCTTCTCTCAGCCGAAGAATGGGCCCAACTCTTCCGCGACGCAGGATTCCATGACGTCGCCCATCGCCTGATCCCCGACCCCACCCCCAACCCCGCAGTCTACACAGGCCGCTGGTTCCGCGACGCCAAACAACTAGCCGAATTCCGCGCCATAGGCGCGCTCCTAATCCACGGCACAAAAGTCTCAACCTAACATATGGAGTGCGAGAGCTCGCTCTCGCTTTCATAGGGCGAGGCTTGCCTCGCCCAGTTTTGCGTCACCGCAAGCCTACAGCCGCGACCATCCCAACGCAGTGATCACATGTGGCAGACTCTTCGGAGATCTGCCGGAGGCTTCAGCTCGAGAGTGAGATCGTTCCTTTTCATTCCGGCCTTTAGCCCATCCCGACCCAGCGCCGGAGGCGCGGCAGAAGTTAGCCCAGTCCGTGAGGACTGGGTCCCTGATACATAAATCTTCCGAGCGCCGTAGGCGCGACACACGTCTCTTCTGTCGTGCCTACCGGTGTTCATCGGCCACACATGAATCGTGCAATCGCGTTCCAATTAGCGTATATACGTAAATATGACGCCTCCGAGGAAACGATCCGTATCATCAGCGCCCGCCAGGCGAGCCGCAAAGAGCGCGCGGCATATTCCGAACTCCCGGATTGATTTTTCAGGTATTCCGGAATCCACTGATGCTGAACTCAAGCGCGCCCGCCGCGTCGGTCGGCCCAAATCCCCCTACGCAAAACAGCTCATCGCGATCCGCATCGATCCGCGACTACTCGCGCGCCTTCGCCGTCTCGCGCGCCGCCGTCAAAAGCCCTACCAGACCATGATCCACGAGCTTCTCGAGCGTGCCGCCAAGGCTTAGTCTTTTATCGCGCTGCTCAGACGCGAGGCTCGCTTCTTTCGGTTTTGAGTGGCGCACCCGCCACACGCGTAGGGAGTAGAATGGATGGCTCCGTTACTCGAATAACGATGATCGTCCGCTCGGAACAAATTCGCCTTTCCGCAACCGATTTGAGCAATCACCTGGCCTGCCGCCATCTCACCGTTCTCGATCTCGAGGTCGCCCGCGGCACAAAACCCTCTCCCGGTTTCAGCTCCCCAGATCTCCGAGTCATACAAGAGCTGGGACTCAGACACGAGGCCGCCTACCTCGCCTCCCTCATCGAGCGCGGTTTCTCAGTCGCCGACCTTCGCGGTTTTCGAAATGACGAGACGGCCGCAGCCGAAACGCGGACGCGCATGGAAGCCGGCATTGACGTGATTGCGCAGGGAACTTTGGCAGTAGGCAGGTGGTTTGGACGTCCTGATCTCCTGCGCAAAGCACCAAAGCCGTCCGTGTTTGGCGATTGGTCCTACGAAGTTTACGATTGCAAACTGGCCCGTGAGACAAAAGCAACCACGATCCTCCAATTAGCGCTCTACTCAGACTTACTAGCTACCCTGCAGGGTCAGGCTCCCGAGTTCATGTACGTTGTGCCTCCCGCGATCCAGTTCGCGGAAGAGGCTCATCGAATCGCCGACTACGCCGCCTACTTCCGCCTTGTCAAAGCGCGCCTCGAGAAATCGTGCGATCGAGGTGAAGCGGCACCAACGTATCCCGAACCGTGCGCCCATTGTGATGTCTGTCGCTGGTACAAAGAGTGCGATGCGACACGAAGAGCCGACGACCATCTCTCGCTCGTCGCAGGAATCTCGCGCTTGCAACGCAATCAATTCGTTGCGTGGGATGCAGCCAGCGTGGCGAGTCTCGCGATATTTCCGATTCCACTTAAGCAAAAGCCGCTACATGGATCACGTGAGTCTCACGAGCGAGTGCGCGAACAAGCGCGCGTGCAGGTAGATGGACGTGTGCAGAGCAAGGCTGTTCACGAATTGCTCGCGATAGCAGAAAACACCGGTTTTTGCAGATTGCCAGTGCCATCGGCGCAAGACATGTTCGTCGACCTCGAAGGCGATCCGTTCGTAGGCATCTGTGGACAAGAGTACTTGTTCGGCTTTGTCGCAAGCGCTCAAGGGCAGGGCCTCACTTACGAAAAACGCTGGGCGCTCACCCCCGAACAGGAAAAAATCGGTTTCGAATGGCTGGTGGACGAAATAATTCGGCGCTGGAAAATGGATCCCGCAATGCACGTCTACCATTTCGGATCCTACGAAACCGCCGCCTTCAAACGCCTGATGGGCGCCTATGCCACCCGCGAAGATGAAATCGATCGCATGCTCCGCGCCAAAATCTTCGTCGACCTCCACACCATATTCAAGCAAGCAGTTCGAGCCAGCGTCGAAGAGTATTCGCTGAAAGCCCTCGAGAGTCTTACTCAGTTCGCCAGGCGCACTCCAATGTCAGAATCGCGCGCGGCGATGAGATACGTGGAGCACGCGCTCGAACTCGGCCGCGCAGAAGACGTTCCCGACGAATTCAAACTGTCGCTCGAAGGCTACAACTCCGAAGACTGCTATTCCACAGCCGCATTGCGCGAGTGGCTCGAAGGCGAACGCCAAAAACTGGTGGACAGCGGCCAGATAATTCCAAGGCCAGAGCTTGGCGATGGCGCGCCCTCCGAAGAACTCGACGAGCGCCAGAAAAAAGTTGCGGCGCTGGTCGCTCAACTCACCGCCGACATTCCGTTCAACTCAGCCGACCGATCCGACGAGCAGTCCGCCCGCTGGATGCTCGCCCAACTCCTCGATTGGCATCGCCGCGAAAACAAGGCGACTTGGTGGGAAGGCTATCGCCTGGCCGATCTCGACGACGAAGATTTAATGGACGAAAGGGCCGGCTTGGCAGGCCTGCGTTTCGTGAAACGGATCAGCGCGGAGCGAGGAATTCCAGTAGACCGCTACGCGTTCGAAAAACAGGAAACGGAAGTCCGTGCGGGAAAGGAACTTTACCGCGAAAATCAAAAATTCGGCGAGGTTGCAGCAATCGACATTCTCGCCAGAACAATCGACATCAAAAAAACAAAGAAGACCGCGGAAGTTCATCCGCCCGCGTTGTATGTCTGGGATCGGCCGATGAACGTGAATAAACATGCCGATTCTTTGCTCGAGCTCGGCGAGTGGGTGCGAGACAACTGCATGCACACGCGCATGCACACGGGCATGGACAGGAGCATCGACGCGCCCGGCCGGTTTAGAGCGGCGCGAGATCTGCTGCTGCGAAGGCCGCCTCGGCTTTTGCGCGGAGAAAACATTGCAGCGAAGCCGGGAGAGGAGCCCAAAATCACGGCGAGCAGAATTGCGTGCGCGCTCAATGAATCCGTGTTCGCGATCCAAGGACCGCCGGGTGCCGGGAAAACCTACACCGGCGCGCGCATGATTTGCGAGCTCGTCAAGCAGGGAAAGAAAATCGGAATCACGGCGCTCAGCCACAAAGTCATCCGCAAATTGTTGGACGAAGTCGTAGACGCCGCGGAAGAAGCAAAACTCCGAGTGAGATGCCTCCAGAGAGTTAAGGATGAAGACCTCTGCGACGACGGCGGCGAGATCGCAATCACAGCCGACAACGACGCTCCGCTCGATGCGCTCCATTCGGGCGCGGCCAACGTAGTCGGCGGCACGTCGTGGCTCTGGACGCGCCCCGAATTTTCCGACGCAGTGGATGTGCTGTTCATCGACGAAGCAGGCCAGATGGCGTTGGCCGACGTCGTGGCCGTCAGCAGATCGGCCAAAAATATTGTCTTGATCGGCGACCCGCAGCAACTCGACCGCCCGCTGAAGGGAAGCCATCCGCCGGGCGCCGAAAGTTCCGCTCTGCAACACCTGCTCGGCGATCACCAAACAATTCCCGACTCCATGGGATTGCTCCTGCCGGAGACGTGGCGGCTTCACCCGCACATCTGCACATTCACCTCCGATCTTTTCTACGAAGGACGCCTGAGCCCCAGAGGTTTTACCCGCAATCGCGAAATCTCTGGCCATCCGTGGTTGAACGGAGCGGGCTTGTGGTTCGTCCCGGTCGAGCATCAGGCCAATCGCAATTCGTCGGCCGAAGAAGTCGACGTGATTGCTCGCATCGTCGAAAGCCTGCTGCGCCCGGAAGTGAAGTGGACCCGCAGCGAAGGAAACCCTCGGCGCCTCACCGCCAACGACATCCTGATCGTCGCGCCATTCAACGCGCAAGTCGCCGACCTCACCGCGCGCATGCCCGACGTACCAATCGGAACGGTCGATAAATTTCAGGGCCAGGAAGCGCCGGTCGTAATTTATTCGCTCACCACATCCTCGCCCGAAGACGCCCCGCGCGGAATGGAATTCCTCTACAGCCTCAATCGATTGAATGTCGCCACCTCGCGAGCGATGTCCACCGTAATTCTGGTCGGAAGCCCGCGCCTCTTCGAGCCAGAGTGCCGCAATCCTCGCCAGATGAAGCTGGCCAACGCGCTCTGCCGCTATCTGGAACTGGCCAAGATCGTTGACGCCAAGAAAGCCACCGAGCCGCAGCCGCAACTCAAGCCGCGATCGTGAAGCTGCCCCGCGGAGTTGAGTTTCGCGGCTAGGCAGCGCACCAAAAGCCTGCGCGGGTAAACCTGCGCAGTACGGTAGTTGACGGAGCAGGAGTTCGCCTTATTGTTGCGCGAAAGTCGTCTCCTAGGGCCAGCGTTTGCCGCCTATTAGAATTTTTCAAGTTATTGTTTCTAAATGGATTGCGGGGAGTTTTAATCGCGCTACCGTGTATTAAAACGGCAGTCACGAGTGGCGAGTGACCAGTGACCAGAAAAGGCTTGCGCGGGTGAGGCTGCGCCCTTCGAGGCTCAGGGCAAGCAAAAGGTGGCGAGACGATGCCGCGATCGTTTTCGGAGGGGATTAATCCCCTCCCTGACGAAGGCATCAGACTGGGGCGGCGGAACTGTGGAGTGAGACGAAAAATCGGCGAAAATTTGCGATTAGAAATTCTTAGTGGGCTGAGTTTTCTGTGAGTTAGGTGGAATTCTAATTCCAGATTTGCGATTAGAACCTCGGTGGCTAGTGGCGGGTGGCTAGTGGCTGGAAAGGGACTGCGCGAGTGGGGCTGCGCAGGGGGTGGGGGAACGATCGTCCGATCGTTTATGGAAGGGATGAATCCCTTCCCTTCCGGGAATCCTCTTCGTACCTCAGGGTAAGCCGGAGGGGTACACCACGGCGGGCCTCCTCGGTACTGAAGAGCGGCGCCCGATAGTGACGTTTGCGTCATCATACAAAAACGGGCAATGGTAGCACGGTTTGGGGCAGGTGTAAATCGTAGAACTACGCGGAGCTAATGGAAAACGGCTGGATGCTGGCTAAGCGCTCGTTACTCAGCCGGGCACGCCAAGCTGGAGACTGGGGCCTTGCAATTTCTGTCTTTAGCGCCGGAGGTGCGGAAGAAGTTAGCCCACTCCGCAAGGAGTGGGTCCGTGATATATAAATTCCCCAAGCGCCGTAGGCGCGACACATGTCTCACACCTACACCCAAAACACGATCCACCTCGTCTTCAGCACCAAAGATCGCTGCAAGCTGATCCCAAAAGAATTCAAATCCCGGCTGTGCTCCTACCTCGCCGGCATCTGCAAACAAGATGGAATCTTCGTTCACGCAATCGACGGAATGGAAGATCACGTTCACCTCCTGATCCAAATTCCTGCTGCTTTGGCGCTCGCCAAATCCGTCAACACCCTGAAATCAAATTCCTCAAAATGGGCGAATGACGAGGGTTCCCCGCTAGCGTGGCAGAAGGGCTATGCCGCCTTCAGCGTAAGCGCTTCGAACATTCCTGCGGTCATCCGATACATCCGCAACCAGGAATCCCATCACAAGAAAATGAACTTCGAAACGGAATTTCTCGCCCTATTGAAGAAGCACAATGTGGAATTCGATCCGAAATTTGTCTTCGGCTAGGTGTCGCACCTACGGCGCTTCCCAAATTGTTTTTTGAGCTTACCCAGCCCTTACGGGACTGGGCTAACTTCTATCGCGCCT
>CAVRFZ010000012.1:0-471124 GCA_963720655.1 uncultured Acidobacteriota bacterium
AGGAAGGTCGGGAAGAATAAAATGGATTGGAACTGCAAAATTTCGGACGAGCGGCTCAGCGAATATCTCGACGGCAAGCTTTCGCCCGCGGATGCCTCCGCGTTCGCGGTGCACACCGCCGGCTGCGCGGATTGCGCGCAATTAGTCGCTCGCGTCGGCGCATTAGTCGGCCAGATGCATCAGCTCGCCGAAGTCGAGGAGCCGCCGCAGCTCATCCAGAATATTCTCGATGCCACCATCGGCCCGCGTGTTCAAAAGGAAGGCTGGAAGAAGTGGTTCTCCTGGGTGCCGATTCTGTGGCAGCCGCGATTCGCGATGGGCATCATTACCGTTGCTGCTTCCCTCATGATAGTGATTCATTCCATAGGCATCACCCCGGCCAAGATCAAGCGCGCCGACTTGAGTCCCGCGAACATCTTCCGCTCGGCGAATCGCCAGGTGCACCTCACCTACGCGCGCAGCGCGAAATTCGTGAACGACCTCCGCGTCGTGTACGAAATTCAATCTCGGCTGCAGCCCGGCCCCGAGCCTTCGCCCAATTCAGCGCCTGCTCCAGAGCAAAAGCCATCGCAACCGGATCCTTCCACGCCACAGCAGAAGTCAGATAAAAATCCGCCGCGCGACCGCACCCAGGTTCACGGCGGCAGCATGTTCGCAGTGCTGATGCCTGCAACTTTTCCCGCTTCCACCATCGCAACGCTTACCAGGAGCTCTCGATGACCTGCGCCGTCCACACGGATCGCGAAGCCACCGGCTATTGCCGCAATTGCGGCAAAGCGCTTTGCCCGGAGTGCACGCGCGAAGTGCGCGGCGCTCTCTACTGTGAAGACTGCCTCTCAAATCTGCTCGCAGGTCAGCTCGGCCCCGGAAGCCCCGGCGCAGCGGCAGGCGGCGCGCGCACAGACGTGAATCCAGGCCTCGCCGCCACGCTCGGCTTCATTCCCGGCCTCGGCGCGGTCTACAACGGCGAATACGTCAAAGCACTGATTCAGGTGCTCATCTTCGGCGGCCTCATTGCCGGCCTGAATAGCGACATGCCCGGCGGATACCTCGCATTCCTCGGCATCGCTCTCGGCTGTTTCTACTGCTACATGCCGATCGACTCTTACCGCGTCGCGAAAGCCCGCCAACTCGGTCAGTCAGCCGAGCCCGGTACCATCGTCGATGCAAAAAGCGGGCGGCCTATTGGAGCATTCGTCTTAATTCTATTGGGCGTGCTTTTCCTCCTCTCAAATTTCGGCCTGCTGCAGACCGACTGGTTCGAGAAAGCGTGGCCTATCGGCCTGATTGCGCTGGGCGGCTGGCTTATCTGGGATCGCACGCATAGAAACGCTTAGGAGCGCCCGAATGCCGGACGAACTCAAAACACGCTGCACCTGCCCCAACTGCCGCATCCGCGGTTTGATGGGTCCCGTCATGCTGATCACCATCGGCGTGCTTTTTCTCATTCGCCAATACACGCGCTACAGCATCGGCGAACTCTGGCCGGTCCTGCTGATTGTCGCCGGCATCGTTCTCGTCGCCCAGGCCATGGCTTCTCGCGAAGGGCACATCGGTTCGTGAGGAGCGCGTGAGCAACGGCGCATCGCCACCTCAGCCACAACGAAGCTCGATCTTTGCCGGGGTGCTGTTGATTTTTCTCGGCGCTCTCGTCCTGCTGCATCGCTACGCTCCCGAACTCGGCATCGGCCATCTCATCGCGCGTTACTGGCCCGTGCTGCTCATCGTCTGGGGCATTGCGAAGCTGGTTGACCATCTGTCCGCCCCGCGCATGGGTCGTGCCCGCCCTCCCATGCTGTCTGGTGCTGAAGCGGTTTTGCTTGTGCTTCTTGTCATCGTTCTCAGCTGGATCTGGGTGGTGGACTACATTCATATGAAGCATCCGGGACTCGAAATGGATGGCGTCGGCCTTTTCTCGCATCGACACTCGGACATGGAAGTGATTCCCCCGCAATCCGTTCCCGCTGGCGCGCAAGTCACGGTTCAGACCGGCCATGGCGACCTCACGATTCACGCCAGTGACGTCACCGAAATTCGAGTGGAAGTAAATAAATCAGGCTCCGCTTCCAGCGAATCGGCGGCGCGTGAGCGAATGAAGGGCGTCCGAGTGGTCATCGAGCATTCCGGCGGCGGATATCTCGTTCATCCACTAAATCAAGACCAAGCCAGCGGCAACGTGTCGGTGGATCTCGATGTCGAGCTCCCGAAAAACGTCTCGCTCACGGCCGCGAGCGCCCGCGGCGACATCAACATTTCCGGAATCGGCGGCGCGGTCAGCGCTACCACGCAAAACGGCGAAATCGAAATTCACGATGCCGGCTCCGACGTGAATGTTCAGCTCCAGAAAGGAGACGTGCGCGTCTCCGACGTGACTGGCAGCGTACGCATCACCGGCAAAGGCAGCCAGATTGAGGTTTCCGATGTGGCCGGCGATGCATTGATGCAAGGCGATTTCTTCGGACCGATTCGCGTGCGCAACGTGAAGAAAACCACGCACTATGCGTCGCAGCGGAGCGATATCACGCTGTCGCATCTAACCGGCCAGCTCGAACTCGATTCCGGCGATATCGAAATTTCCGACGTCGCTGGTTCCGCGAAGATTGCGACACACAATCAGGACATGGATATCGAGAATGTTGCCGGAAAGCTCGATGTTTCGAACGCGCACGGCGATATGAAAATCCGCTACTCCGACCCGCCGCGCGAAGATATCAACATTGTGAACGATTCAGGCGAGATCGATCTCACGCTTCCCTCAAGCTCCAGCTTCCAGATCGCCGCTTCCTCGCGCTCCGGAGAAGTGCAAAGCGATTTCGAAGACGCTTCACTCAAGCTCGCGAACGAAAGCGATACTGGACGGCTCAACGGGGCCGTTGGCTCACACGGCCCGCACATTACGCTCACCACGAGTTACGGCACAATCTACCTGCGCAAATCCTCGTAAGCCTCGTCCGGCAGCTCCTTACGCGCCACTCGATCCACGTAGCCGCTCAAGCGTTGCGAAAAATTCCGGAAAAGAAACACCCACGCATTCCGCGTCGCGTATCACCGTGTCGCCTTCCGCACCAAGAGCCGCCACCGAAAGCGCCATGGCGATGCGGTGATCCCCTTGCGGATCCACTTTCGCTCCGCGCAATTTTCCAGCCGAGCGGCCCGCTACTCGAAGCCCGTCCGCAAACTCTTCCACGTCTGCGCCCATTTGCCGCAATCCCGCTGCGAGCGTCGCAATCCGATCGCTCTCCTTTACGCGCAGCTCCGCTGCGTCATGAATTTCAATTCCCCTCTCCGTATAAGCGCCAAGCGCCGCAAGCATCGGCAATTCGTCGATCATCTCGGCCACTTGCGCCCCAGCTATGCTCCCGCCTGAAAGCTGCGAGTACCTCACTGATAGATCTCCGATCAGCTCGCCATCGCGCAATTGCACCGACGCAATATTGATTTGCGCGCCGATCGAAATCAGAAAATCGAGCACCTTCGCTCGGGTGGGATTGAGCCCTACGTTATGCAGCATCAGCGACGAATCGGGAAGAATCAGCCCGGCGCAGGCGAGAAATACTCCGCCAGAGAGATCGCCCGGAACCGTAAGCTGTCGAGCCGTGAGTTTTGGACGCGGCTGAACGCGAATCGAATCTTTCACGGTCTCGACCGTCGCGCCAAACTCGCGGAGCGCAAGCTCGGTATGGTCGCGCGTGCGCACAGATTCGTGCACCGCCGTCGTCCCCTCGGCATACAAACCGGCAAGCAATATGGCGGATTTCACCTGCGCGCTGGGTACCGGAAGGGCGTAGTCAATCGCGTGCAAATTCCCGCCGCGGATTTCAAGCGGCGCCAGGTCTCCGTCGCGCCCGCGAATCTCGGCGCCCATTTGCCGCAGCGGCTCAGCCACGCGCCGCATCGGTCGTTTTCGCAGCGAGCTGTCGCCCGTAATGGTCGAAGTAAAGTTCTGGCCGGCCAGCACACCGGAAAACATTCGCATCGTGCTGCCGGAATTTTCCGCGTCGAGCGCCCGTTTCGGCGGCTTGAGTCCATCGAGACCGCTCCCCGTGATTCGCACCCGTTCGCGGGTCACTTCAATTTCAACGCCCAGCTTTCGCAGGCATTCAATCGTGCTTCGGCAATCAGCAGCAGTCGCGTAATTGAATATTTCGCTGCGCCCTTCCGCGAGTGCGGCCAAAATCGCATACCGGTGCGAAATAGACTTATCGCCCGGCAACTCAACAACCCCGCTAACGTTTCCACCAGGCGAAATGGTTTTCTTACTCACCGCGCGATTCTAGCACGCAGCCTCCGCGCTCCCAGTCTGCCTTGGGTCTTCATTCTGCGTCGAAAAACTTGAGCGCCATCGCCCCATGTGTCGCGGCTCCTCCAGCCCGCAACGCTGCCGCGACAAACGCCGATTCGGCAATTTCTTCCCGCGTCGCCCCGGCCGCCTTTGCCGCTTTTGAGTGCACCGCAATGCAGTACGGACATTGTGTTGTGCAGCCGACGGCGATCGCGATCAGCTCCCTGTATTTCTTGGGAATTTTTCCATTCTCGCTGCCGACAATATTGTTGAGTCCGAGCCATGCTTTGAAGTCCGCCGGTGCAAGCTTCCCCATCTCCTTGAGAAAATGAAGGTCTCCGGCATCGTGATAATGTTCGCTCACTGTAAGTTCCTACCGGCCAGAGTCAGATGCCTGTTTCTGAATTTCGACTGGCAAATATTTATCGCCTCGAACCGCCGCAACAGTGCCAGATAGCTGGCAGGACTCGATAGCCAAACAACCGTTTGCATACCATTTAGCATCTTGCTACCGTGACCCTTGGGCCATGAAATTGCATATGCGAACGGGTAGGGAGAAAGCGCTGGCGGCGAGCAGGAGCTCCAACGAGCTCCCGATCAGTGGCGCGCACAATTCTAATAGGAACATTGCGCAAATCAGAAATTCAGCTAACTCCCGCAGAATGAGTGTTTACGTAATTTCTAATGAACACAAAACGGGCATTTGCGCAAAACGCCTCTCAGCGGTCGGTCTGACGAGTGGCACGGAAGTTCCCTCGTTTGCTTCTGGATTTACCTCCGCGTATCATCAGGATTCCATGCTCATGAGGTTTAGAAAGTTTTGGATAGTGGCTATCGCTGTCCTGTTTGTCTGTTCGCTTCCCCTTTACGGCGCAGATTCTCCCGAGATCATGCCGCTCAGCCAGATTAAGCCGGGCATGAAAGGCGTCGCTTACACGATTTTCGAAGGCGACCAGATCGAGAAAATGGACCTCGTCGTTCTGGGGACGCTTCACAACGCGCTCGGCCCAAAACAAGATGTCATCCTTGTGAAGCTGGTCGGTGAAAAGGTGGAGCACACCGGTGTGGTCGCCGGGATGAGCGGAAGTCCGGTCTATTTCGACGGAAAACTCGCGGGAGCGCTCTCGCTAAAGCTCGGCGTGTTTACGAAGGAAGCCATCGGCGGCGTTACCCCCATTGAAAATATGCTGGATGTGGAAAAAGCTGCGGCCACTCCCGCGAGCCCTATGCCCGGCGCGACGCCTGCAAACCCAGCCTCTATCGCCGATGCGCGCATTCCGCTACCCGAAAACTATGCTCATCAGACTAGCGCCGGCGCGGGACAATTCCTCGTTCCGATTGAAACGCCGCTGATTTCCACCGGCCTGTATCCCGAAACGCTGGCGCAATTCGGTAAACAGCTTTCTGCCTGGGGTATGACGGCGATGGCCGGCGGCACAGCAGCTCCGTCACCTGATGATGCCAACCTGAAACCCGGTGATATGGTCGGCATGGAGCTCGTTCGCGGCGATCTTTCGATCGCTCCCGGATGCACGGTAACCCTGGTGCAAGCCGATCGGATTTTCGCTTGCGGGCATCCGATTTTCGGGTTTGGCGCCGTAGCCATGCCTCTGACGCGCGGGCACGTGCTTCTCACTCTTGCTTCTTCGATGGCCTCCACGAAAATCATGTCTACCGGAGGCTTGATCGGCACTCTCACGCAGGATCGCCTCACTGCTGTGATGGGCAAGCTTGGCCCTGGTCCGGCGATGATTCCGATGGACGTGCAGCTCGCTACTCCATCGGGCGAGAAAAGTTTCCATTTCGAAGTGATCGAAAGCCCGCAATTGACGCCGCTCCTCGTGGCCATGGCCACCTTCAACGGAATTGTTGCCAGCCCCGCGTACAGCGAAGGTTCGACGCTTTCACTCGAAGGTTCGATCGACATCAAAGGACACACGCCGGTGCGCCTCGAAGACCTCTTTGCGCCGACCGATGCGCCGGTCCCGACCGGGTTCTTCGTTGCCACTTCCGTGCAGGGCGCTTTTGCCCGCGTTTACTCAAATCCTTATGAGCTTCCGCATTTGTCGCATATTCAGATTCGCGTCACCACGATGCCGGAACGCCGCGTCGCCACCATCGACAACGCCTGGATTGAAAAGAGCGAAGTGCGGCCCGGCGAAACCGTCGCTGTGAAAGTGCAGCTCCGGCCCTACCGAGGCGCACCATTTATTAGAGAGATTCCGGTGACGATTCCGGAGCAAGTTTCACATGGCACTCTGCAATTGGTGGTTAGCGACGCGGAAACGCTGAATCGCAACGTGCAGATGCTGGCCGGCAACTCGCAGACGCAACTTCCCGGTCTCGAAGAACTGATTAATCTGATCAATCGTGAACGCCAGAACGACCGGCTCTACGCCACATTGTTCCAGTCCACTCCCACGCTTCTCGTCGAAGACAAGGAAATGCCCAACGCGCCCGCCTCCGCCATCAACGTGCTCGACCAGCGCCAGAGTTTCGGCGGCGCGCGGTTGCTCGGTCAATCGAAAGCCGGCGAATGGTCCGTCGAGATGCATCAGGTGATCGCCGGTGAGCGCTCGCTGACGATCACGGTCAAGTGATTCCTGGGCGAAAAGGAGATGTTGTTTTGAAGATACGGCGAACGATTCTGGTGTGTGCGCTGGCTGCCGGACTGAATTCGGTGGCCGCGATTCCGGCTCAAGCTGAGCACACGCGCACCTGGCGTCAATCTGATTCCGGCGAATTCGAAAAAGGCACCGCGAAAGGCGTCGCGATTCGCAGCGACGGAAAGTTGATGCCGGCGCCGCGCTTCACTTCGTTCTCCGATCCCAACCTTGCCTATCTCTGGACGCTCCGCCTCGATTCTAAAGGCCGCTTGTACGCGGCGGGCGGCTCCGATGCAAAAGTACTGCGCTTCGACGATGCCGGGAAACCGTCCACAGTTTTCGAATCTCCCGAACTGGCAGCGCAGACCATCGTTTTCGATTCACACGACAATCTTTTCGTTGGCACCTCGCCCGACGGCAAAGTTTACAAAGTGACGCCCGACGGACAGAAGAGCGTCTTCTTCGAGCCCAAGACAAAATATATCTGGGCGCTGGCGATCGATTCGAATGGCTCGTTGTTTGTCGCGACCGGCGATTCGGGGCAGATTTTCGTCGTGGGACCTGACGGCAAAGGCAAACTTTTCTATCAGAGTGACGAGCGGCACGCTCGTTCCCTGGCGTTCGATGCGAAAGGCAATCTGCTCGTCGGTACCGATCCCAATGGCCTTATCCTGCGGATCGAAGTTGCGCACAAGAGCGGAGCCGCTTTGCCCGATGCAGGCTCTTCGTTTGTGCTCTACGAAACCAGCAAGAAGGAAGTCACCGCACTCTTGACGGACGCGTCCGGAAATCTCTACGCAAGCGCCATCGGGGAAAAAAATCGTCCCGTGATCCCTAGCGTCCCTGCCGTCATTTTGCCCGCGCCGTCGCAACCAGCGCAAATCTCGGCGCCCCAACAGTCCGGCATCTCTATTGCCCAGATTCAAGCGCAAGCACAAACCACAGCGCCGTTTTCCTTTTTCCCGTCCACTTCAGGCGGCTCCGAAGTCATAAAAATTGCTTCCGACGGTTCGCCCGAATCTCTTTGGACGTCGCGCGAGGAACTCGCTTTTTCCATGGCTCTTTCGCCAGCGGGAAAAATTCTGCTGGGCACGGGAAACAAAGGCGCCATCATCGAATTGGACAGCCAGAACATCTACTCGACCGTCGCGAAGACGGCTTCCGCGCAAGTGACCAGCCTCATCGCGGGAACCGGCGGCAAGATTTTTGTCGCGACCGCCAATCCCGGGAAAATATTTACGATGGGCCCAGGATTTGAATCCGACGGAAGCTTTGAGTCGGACACTTTTGACGCCAAGATTTTCTCACACTGGGGCCGCCTCACCTGGTGGGGTGACAACGGCGCAACGTCCGGAAAAGTCGCCTTCTACGTTCGCTCAGGAAACACTTCGAGCCCCGAGAAAAACTGGAGCGCGTGGTCAGGTCCTTACAAGAACGCCTCCGGCGAAACGATCAACTGCCCGCCCGCGCGTTTCGCTCAGTGGAAGGCTGTGTTTCTTGATACCGACCACGGCGGTACGCCGAATGTTTCCTGGGTGAGCCTGGCATATCAGCCGAAGAACGTTGCGCCTGAGATTGACGACGTCGCGATTCAGGATCCGGGCGTTCGCGTTCAGGGGTTTGCACTCCAACTCTCCGGTCCTGGCAGCCCGGTTCCTGCTCAGGTGAAAATGCCTCAGCGTCAAGGTATTGTGAATTTTCCTGCCCCGCCGCAGCTGCAGCAGAAGATCGATGTGCCGCCGCAAGGATTTCAGGATAAGGGCTACCAAAGCGTGCTGTGGAGCGCGCACGACGACAACGACGACGATCTGATTTTCGCGGTGTACTACCGCGGCGAAGGCGAGCAGAACTGGCGCTTGCTCAAAGACAAAATCACGCAGCGATTTTATTCCTGGGATACCACGACGATGCCCGACGGCGCTTACTACTTGAAGATTGTCGGCTCGGATTCGCCGTCAAATCCTCCGGACCAGGCGCTCTCGAACGAACGCGAAGCCGATCGTTTCGAAGTCGCGAACACGCCACCGCGCATCGAAAATCTCCACGCGCAATCGAACTCGCCGAGCGCGACCGTGACCTTCGAAGCGCTTGGCTCATCCGCAGCGATCGAACACGCGCAGTACAGTGTGGATGCAGGCGATTGGCTGATCGTATTCCCCACCGGTCTTCTCTCCGATTCGCCGAAAGAAACTTACCAGATTCAGCTGAGCGGCCTCGCTCCCGGGGAGCACACGATCGCGGTGCAAGTCTCGGATCGCTTCGCCAACACAACGGCAGCGAAAATCACATTCTCAGCGAGCGGCCACTCTAGTAAGTAGCGCATCCGGAAAGTTGCCGTAAATTTAATTGTCCCAGGTTCGAAATCGCTGCAACGGTTCGAACTGTTCCACGGACGCGCCCACTCCCGTCCATCCCCGCTCGTCCGAGTATTGTTCGACATGCACCACGCGCGCGCTGCATCGCACCGGTTCCGGACTTCGCCCCGTCAATTCGCGCGGTAGCGTGAAATAAAGTTCCATCGCCTGCCCGATTTTCACTTTCTGCGCGGTCTTGAAATAGATTCCGCGCTCGGACAGATTCACCGTTTCGCCCTCCTGCATGTCGAGCACGCGAACAGGTTTCGATGTCGAGACGGCGCTGTTCATCAGGCTGCTCGCAGGAGAAGCGGGCGCTGCGGAGTAACTGCTTGTCGCCGCGTTTTTCAAGATCGTCGAGCCCGCTGCCACCGACAGCGATTCAACTGCGAGCGGGCGAATACGAATTGGAATCGAGAAAATCTTGCGGGGTGCGATACGGCGTTCGCTGCTGGACATAGTGCCTCCTGGGCGCGGCAATTAGAGTTGTAAGAGGAAAAACTTCCAGAAGGGGTTCGCCGAGAATCGCATCGCGCTACAAGTGAGTCAAGGATTTTAATGTTTTCGCCGACAAAAATCTCGCACCTAGCTGCAGCGCCGCATTTGGCAGCGAAAAAGATGTGCCATAATGAACGTGTCCGTGCCATGGCGACACAAACTCAAATCCTAGCTCCCAGATATCGAAGCGATCCGCGCCGCTCATCGCCGGATTTCGCCTCGGATCCATCGCACTCCGGTTCTGACGTCCGCATCGCTCGATGAAATCGCAGGCGCGCGCCTCTATTTCAAGTGCGAAAACCTGCAAAAGACCGGCTCGTTCAAAATACGAGGCGCAACCAACGCGGTCTTTTCCCTCAGCGACGAAGAAGCGCGCAACGGAGTCGTGGCGCCCTCATCGGGCAATCACGCGGCCGCTCTGTCGCTCGCAGCACGCTGGCGGGGAATTCCAGCGTTCATCATCATGCCGTCGAACGCGCCCGTCACAAAAAAACGAGCCGTCGAAAGCTACGGCGGCCAAATCACGGAATGCGAGCCCAATCTCACGTCGCGCGAAGCCACCGCCGCGCGCGTGATGAAAGAAACCGGCGCGCATCTCGTCCATCCCTACAACGACGTGCGCGTGATGGCCGGGCAAGGAACTGCCGCGCTCGAACTGCTCGAAGAAATTCCCGATCTCGATGTAATCTGCACGCCCGTCAGCGGCGGAGGCCTATTGAGCGGCACCGCGATTGCGGCAAAAGCGATCCGCCCTCAGATTCGCGTCGCAGCCGGTGAACCCAGCAATGCCGACGACGCGTACCGTTCGCTCGCGTCAGGCCGCATCGAAGCCGGCTCGCCCAACGAGACGATTGCCGACGGCCTGCGCGCAGTTCTTTCGCCGCTCACCTTTTCCGTGCTTCGCGAGCACGTGGACCAGATCTGCCCGCTCACCGAAGAAGAAATTATTTCGGCGATGCTTCTGCTTTGGGAACGGATGAAACTCGTAGTCGAACCATCGGGCGCAGTGGCAGCGGGCCCTGCACTTTTCCGCAAGCTCGGCGCAGAGGGCAAGAAGGTGGGAATTATTCTGTCCGGCGGAAATCTCGATTTAACGAAGCTGCCGTTTTCTCTTTAGCGATACGTCCCGCTGCTAAAAATCATCCGGCGGGCGCCAATCCGCCGGTGGAAACGCAATACCCCAGAAGTTCGGCTCCGTGGTATCAAATTCCAGCGGCGTGTGAAATCCTTCCGGCATCTCGCGAGGCGAACGCGCCACTTTGCACGCCACCCGTCGTTTTGTAAGTGAGTGCTCGAGAACCAGCTGCGTATCGAGCGCCAGGCTGCGCGGCATCGCAATAAGCGCCCCATGGTCATTCACGCTGAGGGTCACAACTTCAAAAGTGGAATTTTTGCTGCCCAGCGCGACATGGATGCTCACGGGCACCCGCAGCAGCACTCGCTGGCTGCGCCGCCGCTCTTCACCCGCCACCGCGTGCCGCGCTCCCGCGACGCTCGATGAATTCGCGATCGTTCCGAGAGATGGCTTCGCAGCAGCCGGCTTCGTGAGCGGAATGGCAGGCCTCACCTGCGGCGTTCCCGGCTTTCCAGGCGCTGATTTCAGATTTTCAATTTTCAAAGCTCAACACCCCAAAACTCTAAATCGGCCGCAACGAACTCTACCCCCAGGTCCCAACCGTCCGGCCGCTGCATTCCCTTCCAGACCACCAGCGCTTCCGATCTTTGTTGCGTGGCGAGATTCGTGACGCGAATTCTCTGCTGCAAGTCGAGTTCCTTTGGACTCACCATCAGGCAGCCATAGTTGCTGACCACTCGCGTAAAGCCTGTTTCAAAATGGAGCGTTCCGCTTCGCCCATTCCATTCCACAGCTATCGGTACGCGCGAATTCATCCGCGGTCCGCGTCGCTTGCGCCGGCTTCTGATATCGCGCGGTAGATCGAGTAGTGACATCCTGAAGTGCTCCCCGTGGGCTGGTTACAAAACACGGGGCGAAATCCCACATTCCGAACCGTTCTGCGTCGAAAACGCATCGTAAAGAGAGAATTCAACCGGGTCAATGGTACGCAACGACAGGCGAAACTGTACCGAGGGGCAAGAGAGTACAGCTTTCAATTTTCTTGAATGACCGTGGGGAGCAGATTTCTAAATACGCGGAAAACTCAGATGAAGGCTGCCTTACCGCACAATTTATTTCCCGTTCTTGCGCAGCTTCCCAATCTGGCCTAAGAAAAAATGGCCGGCGTCATCCCGCCGCGGCCTGGTCGAGATACCAAACCACACCTCGAGCAGGACGAATCCTGCCCGCGGGATACTTGCTCGGCACGTTTTGGGGCTCACTTCGAAGGGCGGCCAGAATTTCGCGCTTGTTTTCACCAGCCACCAGAAAAAATGTGTTGAGTCCCTGATTCAAGACTACAGGAGTTAGAGTCAGCCGCTGCGGCGGCTCGGCGGGCGCGGTGACAGCCACTACCCAGCGCCTCTGTTCCTCGAGAGCAGGCGAACCCGGGAATAGAGAAGCCGTGTGTCCCTCGACTCCGAGACCGAGCAATTGAACATCAAACGTCGGCGCGCTCTCGCCGAAGAATTTTCGCAGTTCCACCTCGTAGGCCTCGGCTGCTTTTTCCGCGGAAGGGAAATTCGTGAGCATGGGATGCACATTTTCTTTCGGAATCGGGACATGATCGATCAGCGTTTGCCGCGCCATGCGGTAATTGCTGAGTAGATCGTCTTCAGGAACAAACCGTTCGTCGCCGAAAAATAGGTGCACGCGATCCCAGGGGGTTTGCGTCTTGTATTTTTCCGCCCAGAGAGCGTAAAGCTTGGCGGGCGTATGGCCGCCGCAAAGAGCGATGGAAAAGCGGCCTCGCTTCGCCACTGCGTCATTCAGGACGAGCAGAATCTCAGCGAGCGCCGCTTCGCTCATTTCTGCGATTGTGGGAAAAATCCGGCTCTCGAAAAACATCGCTTTATTTTGTGCTCGCCGTTTTCACGGCGTGTCCGCCAAATTCGTGGCGCATCATGGCGAGCAGCTTGTTGGCGAATGGCTCGGGATCCTGCGAACGGAAACGCATATCCAGCGCGCCGGAAATCACCGGCACCGGAACGCCCAGCTCCACGCCTTCGATTACGGTCCAGCGGCCCTCGCCCGAATCCGTGACGTAGCCTTCAATCCCAGCGAGCGTGGGATTTTTTGAAAGCGCATCCACCGTGAGATCGAGCAGCCAGGAACGAATCACGCTGCCGAATTGCCAGATCTTGCCGATCTGCAATAGATCGAGCGAAAATTCCTTCTTGTGCCGCAGCAGGTCGAGACCTTCCGCGTATGCCTGCATAATTCCGTACTCGATTCCGTTGTGAACCATTTTCACGAAGTGCCCCGAGCCGGCAGGGCCCACGCGGCCCCAGCCTTTATCGGGACCGGGCGCGAGCGTCTCAAAAATCGGCGAGAGGCGCTTCACCACGTCCGCATCGCCTCCCACCATCATGCTGTAACCTTCCGTGAGTCCCCACACACCGCCGCTCGTGCCGCAATCCACGAAATTGATTTTCTTTGGCGCCAGAGCGGCTGCCCGGCGGACGGAATCTTTGTAGTAGGAATTGCCGCCATCGATAATCGTGTCACCGGGAGCGAGATGCGGCACGAGAGCCGCAATCGTCTGGTCCACGGGATCGCCTGCCGGCACCATCAGCCAAATGGCGCGCGGGGCCTTCAGTTGAGAAATAATATTGTCGAGCGAGTTCGCGCTGCCCGCGCCCTTCTCAGCCAGCTTTTGAACCACCGCCGGGTCGCGGTCGAATCCGATCACGCGGTGACCGCCGCGAATCAGGCGTTCCGACATGAATCCGCCCATCTTTCCCAATCCGATCATTCCGAGTTCCATCGCGATTCCTCCTGACTAATTTTTTTCGGCTGTGACGCCGAGCTTGGCAAGGTCTTGTTTGAGCTGTTCGAGATTCTTCACGGCAATCGTTTGCAGGCCCAGCTCCCGGGCGCATTCGAGGTTGAGTTCGCGATCGTCGATCATCACGCAGGCAGAAGGCTTGCGTTGAGTGATTTCCATCACGCGCCGGTAAATTTGGATATCCGGCTTGCGAACGCCGAGATAACACGAACTGAAAAACGCCTCGAAATAATCCTTTAGCTTGAATTGCGCGATGCGGTATTCGTTGATTTCGCGAGACTCGTTATTGAGTGCGGCCATGATGTATTTGCGTGAAGCCGCAATCTTGCCACAAAAATCGAGAGCCTCGGGAAATGGCTGCGATTGCGAGAACATGAAAGCTTTGAAATCCTCAGGTTTGAAGTTTCTCGGACGGTAGAACACTGTGCGCTGTACGTATTGATCGAGCGTGGCCTGCCCGGTCTCAAAAGCATTGAGCATCAACTCGTGACGATCGGAAAAATCGTCCCAATCGAGATGAAATTTCTCGGCTGCTCTTTTTCGCGCTTCGCGATCCCAACCGTTCGTGAGAATCACGCCGCCGTTATCCCAGAACAGCGCCTCTATCTTATCCATGCGGTCTCATCCGGGTAGTTTTCCGCCTTCTCTCGATTCGTGGCGTCCGAGCGTCAGGCATCCATCTGGCCCCTGCGCCACGGCCTCCATTATCCTTATCCTGCGGCGATTGCTAAAGAACAAAAGGATGTCGCGGCTGCCGTCAGGGATATGATGAACCGGCGAGTATGCCGGGACGTTACAGAGCGAAGAAATTCGAAGTGTTCACGATCGGGCATTCCACCCATCCAATTTCGGAATTCGTTGAGATTTTGAAAGCGAACGGCGTCAAACGCGTAATCGACATCCGCACCATCCCACGCTCGCGCCATAATCCTCAATTCAATGGCGAGGCTCTGGCGGAATCATTGCGCGCCGCAGGAATCGGTTACACACACATCAAAAAGCTCGGTGGGCTGCGACACCCCGCGAAAGACTCGATCAATCTGGGTTGGCGAAATTCGGGGTTCCGCGGATTCGCGGACTACATGCAAGCACCGGAATTTGAAGCAGCGCTCGAACGTGCCATTCGGCTGGCAAAAACGAAGGCATCTGCACTGATGTGCGCTGAAGCGGTCCCTTGGCGGTGCCATCGTTCACTGGTCGCTGACGCGCTTTCGGTGCGAAAAATCCCCGTGATGCACATCTCGAGCGCGACGCGTGTGTCAGCCCACCAAATCACGCCGTTTGCGCTCGTTCGCGGATCACGCATCACGTATCCGGACGAAAAGATTCGCCGCCGTCGAAAAAACGTGGAGCAGGACCGGATTTGATGCCGTGCTCGGCACTCCCGCACGGCATCACCGAAATTGAGTCAGACGCGCAGTCAGTCGTTCGTTTTCCGGTCGCGTAACAGGTACCGCTGAATTTTTCCGGTGACGGTCTTGGGAAGCTCCACGACAAAATGAAATTCACGTGGGCATTTGTAATGCACCAGCCGCGCGCGCACGGACTCCTGAATAGCGTGCGCAATATCTGGATCCGGCTGCATCCCCGCTGCGAGCACAACATAAGCGACAGGTTTGACAAGTCCCGAGCCATCCGCCATGCCTACAACAGCAGCCTCTGCGATTCGCTCGTCACCAAGCAACGCATTCTCCACTTCGATCGGCGAAACCCACATCCCCGACACCTTCATCATGTCGTCACTGCGCCCGCTGTAATGATAATACCCGTCCGAATCGCAAAAGAATTTGTCCCCCGTCGCCACCCATCCATCCGCCGACTTCACTCTCGCCGTATACTCCGGCTTCTCCCAGTATTCGGCGAACGCGCTCTCGCCCCTAACAAACAGATTGCCGATTTCATCCGCGCGGCACGGCTGGCCGCTATCGTCGGCAATTCGCACCTCATAATTAGGAACAGGCATCCCGCACGTTCCAGCCCGTGCGCTCCCCGGCCGATTCGAAATAAAAATGTGCAGCATCTCCGTGGAACCAATCCCATCAAGAATCTCGATCCCAAACCGCTCGCGAAACTGCGCAAACACCTCCGCAGGAAGAGGCTCGCCTGCAGAAACTGCCAGCCGCACCGACGACAAATCCAGCGCCAACCCGCGAGTAAATTCCTGCAGCAGCGCCGCGTAGAATGTCGGCACCCCAAAGAAAATCGTAGGCCGGTGCCGCGCTACAAGCTCCGCCACCCGCTCGACCCGCGTCTTCCCGGGATTCAGAATCGTACTGGCGCCAGCAGACAGCGGAAAGTACATCCCATTGCCAAGCCCGTAAGCAAAAAACAATTTCGAAACCGAAAAGAACCGGTCATCGGCGCGAATCCCCAGCACGCCGTCGGCATAACTGCGCACCGCAACGAGCATGTCCTTGTGCTGATGCACCGCCGCTTTCGGCCGCCCTCCACTTCCCGAGGTATACAAAAGAAAAGCTGGATCACGCGCCGCCGTCCCACACGTTCGAAGTTCAGCAGAAGCCGCCGCGATCCACTCCCCCCAGCCAAGCCATTCCGCCCGCTCACCCGCAATATCCGAACCCGAATTTCCCCCGCCGACGGCGACAACTCGCACATTCGTCGCCCCGGTAGCAGATAAAAATTCACCTAGCGCCATCTCATCAACAATCGCAATCGAAGCCCGAGAATCCGAAATGTAAAATGAGTAGTCGCCACCCCGAGCGAAGGAATTAACCGGAACCGGAATCGCCCCAATCTTCGCAGCCCCAAAAAACGCCGCCATAAATTCCGCCGAATCGCGCAGCACAATCAGCACGCGATCGCCACGCCCGCACCCGCCGGCCAAAAGCGCATTTCCCACGCGATTCGCCAACTCGCGAAGCTCCCCGTAGCACCACGCTCGCGGCTCGCCAAGAATCGCGATTCGCCGCGGATGCGCCTCCGCCGGACGATCCAGAAACCACTCTGCAATATTGAATCGCGCCGGAATCTCCTGCGCCATGAAAATCCTCAGCAAAAATCAGCGCGCGCCCGCCAGCTTCCCATCCGCGCGGATTCTTCTTTTTCAGCATTCAAATCGTGCTCCAGGCAACGGCGGCAGAGACAGCCTCCTGGTTGAAGCGGCGACAGGCGCGGCGGCAGCTCCGCACACCAGCAGTTCCCTTCCGGCAGGCAGGTCATGGGCGCGTTGCAGCGTGTGCAGCGAGTCTCCACGGAGTGAATTATTGCGCTGCGGGAGACGGATTGGAAGAGAGTCTGGTGGGAGGCGCCGCGAGAGAGTGTGAATTAGCGCTGCGACGAATGCGTCGCTGCGCTAGCGGCCGCGGCGGAAGTGTTGGCTGCGGAGGATGATGCCAGGGCCGATGCATCGGAACTGGAGCTGGTGCTGCGGCTATTGCTGGCCGACGGCTCGGATGCTGGTTTTGGCGTCGCGGCCGGTGCTGAAGTTGATGGAGCGGTGCCGTTGGGCGAAGTCGAGCAGCACGACTTTCCCTGCGCGGGCATCGGCTGCTTCGGCGCGGAGACCCCTGCTATGCCCGATCCGAGGCCGAGCTTTTGCAGGCTGGTTGCGTCTAGTTTGCCGCTGGGGTCGAGGCCATTGGCGGACTGGAATTTCTGCATTGCCGCAACTGTGTTGGAGTCCCACTTCCCGTTTGGATCGCCCTGGTAATATCCATCGCGCGCCAGCGATGACTGGATTTCGGAGATGCGCTCCGGCGTGGGAGCTTTCTGCGTTGGCTCGCGACGAGAGTGGCGCGACTTCTTGCTGCTCGATTTCTTTTTCTTCGAGGATGCGGGCGAAGTATGTGCGGATGACTTCGAAGCGGCGGCCGAGGCTGAAGAATTAGCCGCCACCACAGAACTGGCCTGCTGCGGCTGCAGATAGCGAACTGCGAGAAGCGACGTTCGCGTGGTGTCCATCGCATGGTGTTTCGGGCGATTATTCCGCATAGGATGCGACGGATGAGACTTGCGCGAATGTGCAGCCGGTTTACGCGAGTGCGGGCTGGACTGCGCGGCGGAGGCCGACGCGCACAATACAAGCACGAAAGAGGTCGCCAGTAACCATCGCACGACAGTATTCATCTTCATCATTCGACGCTCGAAACCGGGAATGTGATGCCCAGCGGTAAAATCACGCCCTTCTAATTATCGGCCATTCGAAACGGAACTCAAGCCACCACGCTTGAGGGTGAGCTTAAATGACAACCAATCGCAATGCAAGAGTCAGCAGCGACGAAAGGCACTGACGCTGCACGCAAGCGCTGGGTTGGGGTTCAGCGCTATTGAACCACTTGCGACGGGACTGCGCCTGCCAGGAACAAAGTAAGCACCCGGTCGTTATCCGCATGCCGCGCCACTTTGAACAGCACATCCTGCCCGGGCTTCAGCGTAGCGATTTCGCGACGGTAGTCAGCAAGGCTATTGATCGGCACGTGGTTCACTTCGACGATCACGTCGCCGCGCGAAAACTCGATATCTTCGCCGAAACTGGCAGGCTCCACTTGCGTGACGACAACACCGGTGAGTTTGCCCATACCCAGCTTGCGGGCGATATCAGGCGTGAGTTCCTCGACGTGCAGGCCGAACTGCCCGGGCTCTTCGCTCTGATCGGGTTCTTCTTCCGCGTTCACCGCTGTTTGCGGGAATATCTTCGAGCGGTCGGCGACGACCATTGAAACGTCCTTGGCCGCTTTGTCGCGGACGTAACGAACTTCGACGGACTGGCCAATCGTAGTCTGCGCGATCGGATTTACGAGATCGGCGCCGGTGTGCACGGGCACGCCATTGATATTCGTGATCACGTCGCCGGGTTTCAGGCCGGCTTTGTCGGCGGGACTTCCCGGTTCAATCGCTTCCACGACAATTCCGTACGGTGCGCCGAGTTCCCTGAGCAGCACGGGATTATTGCTGCGGTCTTCCTGGAAGGTGATGCCAATCGAGCCGCGCGTCACTTTGCCGACGGTGACGAGCTGATTGTAGACCGAGATGGCGGTATTCGACGGCAGCGCAAAACCAACGCCCTCAAATCCGCGGCTGCCTGTGTAGATCGCGGTGTTGATGGCAATCACTTCGCCGGCCATGTTGACGAGTGGGCCGCCGGAATTTCCGGGATTGATAGCAGCGTCGGTTTGAACGAAACGCTGGAACTGATGGCCAACATTGGAGCGATCCTTCGCGCTCACAATTCCCGCCGTGACAGTGGAATTCAGGCCAAACGGGCTGCCAAACGCCAGCACCCAGTCCCCTACCTGCACGCCATCGGAATTACCGAGCTTCGCTACAGGCAACTCACGATCGGCTTCGATTTTGATCACGGCGAGATCGGTATCTTTGTCCGCCCCGACGAGATGCGCATTGTATTTCCGCGGATCGCCATCAATCGCCACTTGAATTTTCGTGGCCTGGTCGATCACATGATCATTCGTGAGGATGAATCCTTTGTGGTCCACGATGACGCCCGATCCGAGGCTGCGCTCCGCATCCGGCCCGTTATCAGGAGAATCAAAAAAACGATCGAAGAAATCCTGGAAAGGATCGTTCAGATGATGAGGTCGCTTCACGCCGCCTTTCGGCTTCTCGATCACTTGGGTTGTAGAGATGTTCACGACCGCAGGGCCGATTTTCTTCGAAATGCTCGCAAAGGAACTCGACAAAGAGATCGGATCTGGAACGGCCAGCAGTGACGCTCCGCTCGCGCCACTTTGCCCGTGCGTTGCGAGAGCGCGGCCCGAAATGAGCGTGCCGATCATGATGCCGATACCGAGCGTGGCTGCTACCAGGAGAGCGGCGAAAACCTTGCGGCGTCGCGCCCAACTCACCAGTTCGTAAAATTGAACGCCCATCCCCGTGCTCCCTTCCTGCCTATGACTGCGACAATTGCCGAAGAATAGCGATTATAACACCCATTTGGTTCGCACCGTGGCAGGACAGTTTCACCGATGCTCACATAAATATGGTGTTAGTAGGGCGCCCGCGAGGGTAATGGCGGGAGGGGGGCGACGGCCCCAAATATGCAGCCGTCGCTTCTTCCCGATCCGCGACGCGGGCCTCGTTTAGGGGAGCTACGAAATTCCATCTGGGAAAAAGACGAAGGGGCCTGTGGTGTTTGCGGCCGTCAGCCGACCAAATCGCCGCGAGGATGAGGATTAAGACTTGGACAGCCTAGGGTCGAGGCCAAGCTCCGTATCAGTGGCATCACCGGGCAAGCTAAGGTGAAAAGCTTCGTTTCCAGATGCGATATCGTCCCCTTCCGCACGGGGTTCCAGTTTCTTTTGAGCGCGGCGCTCCGCCTTCATGCGGGCTTTCTCCATGCGCTTCATCTCTTTTTGGCGCTTCTTGAATGTAGTCGTCATTTAATGGCTCCTTTTAAGGATTAGATGCGGCCTCGCTGGAACAACCCTCCAGGCATCCCTACCTCGCCGGAACGAATCTCGCTTTAAAGCTGCTGATTCTATACACCATTACGGTTGAAGACAATCCAAACGGGTAAGGCAGACCGCCGTCCGCGCGCACCTACTCGAAATACCCCTGACCCCCCGAGCGCGCATGTTTACTATAACACAGGAGAGTTCCAAAAACCGCATGGCGCGTTGCTGACAGCTAACAGCCTAAGGTTTTCGGGCGGCCATCCAGAGCGTGTCGCTGGTCGGTAGCCGATCCAGCACTGGACGCGGCTGCGGATTGAAACCGGCCAACCGGAGCATGCGGCCCAGGGTCGACGGGGTGAAATAGTTGCAGTGCGAAGGGATATGGATGCCGCACCAGTTTTCACCCATGACGGTCCGGTTCCAACTGGCATAGTTGGGTGTCTTGATGACCAGGGTGCCGCCAGGTTTCAGCGCCCGGAACGCAGTCTCCAAACCAAGCCGAGGCTGCCACTCGTGCTCGAGATAGCCGAATTGGGTGACGATGTCGAACGAATCGGCAGGAACTGGCGCATCAGTGACTGGCCCCACGATAATCAACGCTTGTGGCACGCGGGCTTTCGCCTCCTCGGCCGCACGCGGGCTCAACTCGACGCCCGTTACCTCAAACCGCTGCGCCGCCATCGCCAGAAATCGCCCGTCGCCGCAGCCAAGGTCGAGCAATTTCCCTCCCTGCTTCCGGTGAATCGCGTGCGAGAACTGGCGCTGCGTCGCGTCGGTGCGTAACGGACGAGTGAGGCCGGAGAAGAACATGAGTAGCGGCCGGTCCTTTTTGCGCCGCGAAACTTCCTTTTCATAATCGTCCACCCAATCGTGCTCGGCAGCCTGGGTCTGATACGCGAGCGGCTGATCGCCGATGAACACCATGCCGCACGCCGTGCATTTCACCACGTGCCACGCATCGCGTTGAAAGACGAGCCGGCGTTCGAGTGCCCCGCATAATGGGCAAGGCCGCTGGTTGGATGGACGTGTGGCGTTCGGAGCGATGATCGGATCCTCGAAGCCCGGAATATTATCACCTGTTGCCAGGTTGTTCTGAACGACGACGGTTACCAGAATATTTTTCTAGCCACTGGCGCGAGGATTGGAGTTGATTTTATTTTTCTGTTGACGTGGCCACGCGGAGGCTTTCTCCGTAAAAGCTGCCGGACACAGCCAGTAAACCGCTACCAAGAGTGGAACTGTAAGGACAGACCGTTCGCTATCCCCGACGGCCTGTTTTATTTTCAGCGGCGCGGAGAACAAGCGGAGTATGTCGATGCAGAATCCCGTTGTTAGCGCTGTGATTTGGATTACTGCGAAGCGGAGTAGACGTAAAACATCATTGCAAACAAAATAGCAAAGCCGACGACGGAGGCAAAAACAGTGACGACGAAGTCATTATTCCATGTGCTCTCGAGCATGAGCCGGCGCCGCTCTGCCTCATACGCCCACCGCTGTTCCTGAAGTCGCATATGCGCTTCCTACACAACTAAGACTAACGGTGTTCATTAGATTGTCCAGTACCGAAAATACTGTACGAAAGTACTACCCGCTCTTTCGGGTTTTCTTTGCCCGGCAAGGGCTTCTTTTCAAATATCCGATATTTCCGCTTCATTTGCCTGAACGCTCGTCAAAGTAAAAGCCTAGAATAAGAGGCGCGCAACGAATGCCTCTCCGTCCAGCCCCGGGGATGAGGATTTGGACCATTCCACCATTGTTGGGAGAATACGGCTATGACGTTTACTTGCATGAGGGCAGCGATTCTTGCTCTAGCAATTTGGTTCGGAGTCGCCGGCGCCACTTGTGCCCAGAACACAAATCAAGTACTGGGCCAGGTTGATTTTGACGCCAAAACGAATATCGATAAGGGTTCCGGCGTCTGGGTCGACGGCCAGTATTTGGGGTATGTCGGCGAGTTGAAGGGCAACAAGAAAGTTCTGCTGATACCCGGTAAGCACGAAATTGCCGTCCGGCAAGTGGGATTTAGGGACATTACGCAATCGATCGAAGTAACCCCGGGAGGCACGACCATCGTAACCGTGCGGATGGAGAAGGATCCCAACGCCGTCAATGCGAGTGCGACGGGCGAAGTGAAGCTCAAAGTGACCCCGGACCGGGCTGCAGTATTCGTTGATGGCAACTACGCGGGCTACGTGCACCAATTCGGTGGCGTAAAACGCGCCATGCTCATCGCCCCCGGCAAACACCACATCAGGATTGCACTCCCCGGCTATCGCGACTTTGAAACCGACATTACCGTCCAAGCCAATCAAAAGGTGACCGTGAAGACCGCGCTGGCCCCTGCAAGTATCACGGCGGAAGGCTCCGAATTGAAGTAGCTGAAGTAGCCAAGGACGGATTGGCGGCCACGCCTCGGACTTTGTTACAATGGTCGATGGCCGGAGCGAAAAACTCTGGCCTGTACACCGGGGCAACTCCCCGCAGGTGACAACAACCAACCGTATGGCTCCTCGCACCCTGTTTGAAAAAATCTGGGACGCGCATCTAGTGCGCGAAATTCCCGGGCAGCCGTCCATCATCTATATCGACCGACATCTGATTCACGAAGGAACTTCCCCGCAGGCGTTTGCAGGATTGAAGGCTGCCGGGCGCAAAGTGCGGCGTCCCGAGCTGACGTTTGCCGTGATGGACCACTCCGTCTCGACGAAAAACCGCCTGCTGCCGGTGCTCGACGCCGATGCCGCCGGCCAATTCGAAGCCCTCGCGCGCAATTGCGAAGAGCACGGTGTGCACCTGTTTGACATGCACAGCAAGAATCAGGGAATCGTGCACATAATCGGCCCGGAGCTGGGCATCACGCAGCCGGGCCAAACGATCGTCTGCGGCGACAGCCACACTTCCACGCACGGCGCTTTCGGCGCCCTCGCTTTCGGCATCGGAACCAGCGAAATCGAGCACGTGCTCGCCACCCAATGCCTCTCGCAATTTAAATCGAAGACGATGGAGATTCGCTTCACCGGCAAGAAGCCGCGCGGTGTCACCTCCAAAGACATGATCCTCGCCGTAATCGGCAAAATGGGAATCGCGGGCGGAAATGGAAGCGTCGCCGAATATACCGGCGAAGCTGTGCGCGGCCTTTCAATGGAAGCCCGCATGACGATGTGCAATATGACGATCGAAGGCGGCGCCCGCGCGGGAATGGTGGCACCGGATGACACCACCTTCGCTTATCTCGAAGGCCGCCCGTTCGTGCCGCGCGGCAAGGAATTTCAAGAAGCCGTGAGCTACTGGAAATCACTCGTCACCGATCCGGATGCGAAATACGATTCCACAGTCACGATCGAGGCGGACAAACTCGCGCCAATGGTCACCTGGGGAACGAATCCAGGAATGGTGACGCAGGTCACCGACCGCGTGCCCGACCCGCATTCCTTCAAAGATCCGGTGGACCAGAAAGCGGCGGAGAGCGCGCTCGTCTACATGGATTTGAAGCCGGGAATGCCGATGGAAGATATCGCGCTCGATCGCGTATTCATCGGCTCCTGCACGAATTCCCGAATCGAGGATTTGCGTCTCGCAGCGAAAGTGGTTGCCGGCAAACACGTTTCGAAGGATTTGAAACAGGCGCTCGTTGTTCCAGGTTCGCGTCGCGTGAAAGCGGAAGCAGAGGCGGAAGGCCTCGACAAAGTTTTCACGCAGGCAGGATTCGAGTGGCGCGACGCGGGCTGCAGCATGTGCATCGGCATGAATGACGACGTGCTGCAAAGCGGCGAGCGCTGCGCGAGCACGTCGAACCGCAACTTCGAAGGCCGCCAGGGCAAGGGCGGGCGCACGCATCTAGTGAGTCCGCTGATGGCCGCGGCGGCGGCGATCGAAGGGCATTTCGTCGACATCCGCAAATGGAATAATGTGGACGCAGCCGAGTAGGACGCGCGCGCAACAAAGCGAAACACTGAAATTCAGAGTACGCTGAGAATCACGGAGATCACCCAGGAATGCAACCGTTCACCAAGCACACAGGGCTGGTAGCGCCGGTCGATCGCGTAAATGTTGACACCGATCAAATGGTGCCCAAGCAGTTTCTTAAATTCCTCACCCGCGAAGGCTATGGCCGCGTGCTTTTTTACGACTGGCGCTACCTGCCTGGCGAGAAACCGAATCCCGATTTCGTGCTGAATCATCCGCGGTACAAGGGCGCTTCGATTCTGCTGGCGCGCGCAAATTTCGGATGCGGCTCAAGCCGCGAACACGCCCCCTGGGCGATCCTCGATTACGGCTTTCGCGCGATTCTGGCGCCAAGCTATGCGGACATTTTTTACAACAACTGCTTCAAGAACGGAATTTTGCCTGTCACGCTCTCGAACGAGCAGATGGACCAGCTTTTCAAGCGCAGCGAACAGAATGAGGGCTACCGGTTAACGGTCGATCTAGAGAAGCAGGTGGTCACCGACGAAAAGGGGCTGAGCTATTCGTTCACCATCGATCCCTTCCGCCGCGAGTGCCTGTTAAAAGGGCTCGATGATATCGGCCTCACGCTCGTCCACGAAAAAGACATTTCCGCATTCGAGCAGAAGAATCTCCGCCATCCCAAAATGTACGATCCAGTCGACGTGAAATTTCACAAGCAGCCCACCAACTAACCTTCGATTCACACGTTCACTCAAATCGCCCCGGCGCGACAATCGGCTCGGGCGATTCCGGCGCAATCGGCGCAGCGCCCTTCAGTTCCGCCAACACAATGCCCAGAAGAATCAACGCCGCCCCAAAAAGCACTCGCCCGCCAAGTCGCTCGTGCGCCACAATCCAAGCCGTAATCACCGCAAACACAGGCTCGAGGCTTATAAATATCGCAGTATGCGTCGGCGTCGTATACTGCTGCGCCCAGGTCTGAAACGAAAACCCAATCACGGTCGACCCAATCGCCGTAATTAGCACCGCAAAAATAAGCTGCCCTGACCACACCAGCCGCGGCATTTCCCACCCCGCCGCAGAAAGCAGCGGAACCGCAAACGTCGCGAGCACAGCTGTCGTCGCCACCTGCAGAAAGCTCAACGCGCCCACCGAATGCCTCTCCACATATTGCCCAATTAAAATCACGTGCAACGCGAACATCACCGCGCACCCGAGCGCAATCGCATCCCCGCGATTCAAGCTGCCAAATCCTTCCGGCGGAATCATCAAAAAGTAGAGGCCCGCCAGCGCCGAAAACGCTCCAAGCCATATCCATAGATTGATGCGCCGCCGGCCAAACGCCGCAAGAAAGACGGGCACCAGTACGACGCTCGACCCGGTAATGAATGCGGCCTTCGATGCCGTCGTGAATTTCAGTCCAGTAGTTTGAAACGCATAGCCGCCAAACATAAAGAAGCCAATTTGCACGCCCGCCCATATCGTGTGCCGGTTCAACCCGCGCAGCGCTCGCCAGAACAGAATCGCCATCACCGCAGCCGCGAGCGCAAAACGAACCGCGATGTAAGTGAAAATCGAAACGTCCGCCAGCGCGTCCTTCACCACAATGAACGTCCCGCCCCACACCAGCGAGCAGAATAGAAGCGCGAGATCGGCGCGGACTCGTCTACTCAAGACTTGTCACTCCACTTTCGCGCCAGATTCGATCCGTATGCCATACGTTCTCCGGGGGCGCCAAATGTCGAACGAAGAGTGTAAGCAGCGAACGAATTTGTCGCAACGATCGAAACCTCATCAACCATGTGCGCGCGATCAGCCATTATGTCCGCATTCGAAACGCACATGTCTCTCTCGATTGACGCGCCCAGCGGTATAGTAGAAACTTCGTTAATCGCGGGCCCAAATAAATGTCGCGACGAATAGCTGCGATTTTCTGTATTTGCGTGGCGCTATGGATACTGCCTGCGCCATCGCTACAAGGCGCCAGGCACGACGCATGGGTCGAAGTCCGTTCGCCGAATTTCATCATCGTCAGCAACGCCGGCGAAAAACAGGCTCGCAGGACCGCAATCCAGTTCGAGCAAATTCACACCCTGTTCCGCGAAGGACTTGCCGTCGCGCAAGGCCATCCCAGCCCCGTGATCACTATTTTCGCCCTCAAAGATGAAAAATCGCTCGGCGACCTGCTCCCCGATTATTGGACCAAGGGCCACATGCACCCCTCGGGCGTGTTCGCCTACGGCTTGTATCAATATTACGCGGCGGTGAATCTCGAAGCGCAGGGCATCAATCCCTTTGCCACCATGTATCACGAGTATTATCACTCGCTGACCATCCCCTATTTCCCGGAATTGCCGGTCTGGCTCAGCGAAGGCCTCGCCGATTTCTTCGGCGAATCGCAGGTGAACGGAACCGTCGCAACAATGGGCGTGGCCGATCCCGCTCTGATCGAAGAGTTGCGGCACAATAAACTCATACCGCTCGACGTGCTCTTCCATGTGGACGCTTCATCGCCCTATTACAACGAGGAAAATAAAGTTTCCGTTTTCTATGCCGAGTCCTGGGCTCTCACTCATTACCTGATGATCGGCGATAAGCAAGCTCACAGGCAGATGCTCGTAGATTATGCGAGCGCGTTGTCGTCAGGCTTAACTCCCGACCAAGCCGCCGCGAAAGCATTCGGCGATCTGAAAAAACTGCAGGACGATCTTTCGCGTTACATCGCCAAATTCACATTTTCCTATTTTCAGATGAAAGCTCCAGCCGAGCTGCCGGCGGCAGACCTTCACGTTCGCGAGCTCAGTGACGCCGAGGAAGAAGCCTATCGTGGTGGGTTTTTCGCGATTCGCAGGCGGCCCGAGGCAAAACAGATCTTGCAGAATGCCGTGAATCTCGATCCGAAGCTCGCCCTCGCGCACCAGAACCTCGGCATCGAGGAATATCTCGAAGGCAATCGAGATTCGGCGTTGACGTCGCTTTCCGAAGCCGTGCGGCTCGATCCGCAAGATGGTTTCGCGCGCTATCTCCGCGCCTATCTCACTTTCTTTGGCGCCGGCGGTTTTCCCCAGGATTCGCAGATCGAAGAAGACTTGCGCCAGGCTGTCGCGTTGAAACCCGATTTCGCCCCGGCCGATGCTTTGCTCGGTCTCTATCTTTCGAGCCACCGGCAAAACGCCGAGGAAGCGCTGGCGTATGCGAAGAAAGCAGTGAGTCTTGAACCCGGCAACACCGAATTCATTTACGACATGGCCCAAGTGCTCGCCCAGATGCAGCGCTTCGACGAAGCGCAGTACGTCGCGGAGCGTGCCCGTACAAACTCGCATAACGCCGAGTATCGCGCCAGGCTCGACCAATTCATCGCCTATCTCCAGAATGCCCGCAGCATTGCCAACCGCAATGCACAGGCTCAAAATCCGGCGTCGAGAACGCCTCCGGTTTCCGAAACTTCGGCTCCTGCTGCGGCGGCACAAGATGAGCCGCCCAAAGAAGCGGACAACTCGCGCGAAGTGACCGGAGTGGTGACGCAGGAAAGCTGCGCCGGTGGTTTAAAACTGCAAGTCGCAGCAGGCGCCGAAGTCTTTACGTTCCATCTTCAGCCAGGCGCTCACTCGGCGATTCGCATGATGGCAAAACCCGCGCCGGACTTCGATATTTGCAAATCTCTCAAAGGCACGCAGGTCGCGGTGCGTTTCGTTCCCGATGAAGCGAAGAAAAGCAGCGGCGCTATTCAACAGCTGACGATCCTGGCGGCCGACTCGCCCGCCACCACCACGATGCCGAAGCAGGCTCCAGCGCGGGCTGCGACAAAGCCTCTTCGCCTCGCTCCGGACGCCAGCGCGGCACAATCTGTGAGCGCCACTCTATCCGGGCGTGTGACCGCCGTGGCCTGTGATAAAAGCGAGATAAGACTGACGCTCCTCGTGCGTGACTCCGAATTCGAGCTGCACGCGCGCGACTATACGCGCGTCCATTTCGATCAGGCCGTCCCGTTTGACACCGGTGAATTCCAGCCCTGCGTCAATCTGAAAGACCACGACGCGACGATCGAATACGTCGTCACCGAAAAGGAAAAATACGACGGCGAGATTCAGTCAGTAGAAGTAGGCAAGTAGGTTTCCAGTGGCACAGGCACTCCTGCCTGTGCGCTTTTGACTACGCAGCAACCCATTCAATCTCAAACACGTACGCGACATCGCAATCCCAGCAGCACAGGCACTCCTGCCTGTGCGCTTTTGACTACGCAGCAACCCATTCAATCTCAAACGCGCACGCGACATCGCAATCCCAGTGGCACAGGCACTCACTCCCGCCTGTGCGCCTTTCTTCTCACTACCGCTGCTGTTCAAAAACAATCCGACCGCCCGCGATCGTCATCGTCACATGTGTCGAGAGCAGGTCGCGCGGTGGAATCCGCGTGATGTCCACAGGAAACACCACAATGTCGGCGAGCATTCCCGGCGCAATCGCTCCCTTCTGCTTTTCTTCAAACTCCGCATAAGCCGAGCCCGCCGTATAAGCGTGCAGGCAATCGTCCATCGGAAGTTTTTCCTGCGGTTGCCAACCGCCCGGCGGTCCGCCATCGGGAAGTTCGCGCGTGACGCAGGCGTAAATTCCGCGCAGCGGGTTGATTGGTTCCACCGGATAATCCGTTCCGAACGCCAAGTGCACGCCGTCATCTTCCATCGTGTGCCACGCATACGCGCCTTTCACACGCTCCGGGCCGAGGCGATCGGCAGCCCATCGTTGGTCGGTCAACTCATGCGAAGGCTGCATCGACGCCACAACGCCCAGAGAAGCGAACCGCGCGAAATCGGCCGGCGCTACCACTTGCGCGTGCTCCACTCGATCGCGCCGATCGCGCGGGCCATTTGCGTTTGCAGCCGCGGCATACGCATCGAGGGCGATTTTGTTTCCGCGATCGCCAATCGCGTGAAACGCGATTTGAAATCCGGCGCGATCGCGCTCCGCCGCCATCCGCACAAGCGCCGCCGGATCGAGGCGCAGAATTCCTGAAGTGCTTGGATCGTCAGTGTAAGGCGCGAGCAGCGCTGCCGTCCGCGATCCGAGCGAACCGTCGACAAGCGCCTTCAGCGCGCCGGTTTTCAACCACGGATCCGTTGTACCGCCTGCGCGCCGCATCTCTTCCAGACGAGCCACCGGAAGCAAGAATGGCAGCCATTCCGTGATGCGGATCTTCTGCTTTCCGTCGCGCTTCAATTGTTGGTTCAATTGTTGCAGCACCGGAAAATTCTGCCAGCCATAGTTGTCGCCATCGTTCGCCGCCATGATGGAGTTGTCTTGAAGGGACGTCACGCCGTTTTGCGATGCCTCATCCATTACAAGAGCGAACGCGCGAAGTCGCTGCGCTTCGGAAAAAGGTGGAACGCGGTCGTAAACAAGATTCATCGCCGCATCTTCTTCCAGCATTCCGGTCGGCTCGCCCGTGGCCGGATCGCGCACGATGTGCCCACCCGGTGGATCGGGCGTATCGCGAGTGATGCCAGCGATCTTGAGCGCTTGCGAATTCACCACTGCCACGTGGCCATCCACGCGCTGTGAGAATATCGGATGCTCCGTCGAAATCGCGTCAAGATCCTGCCGGCTGGGGAATTTCTTCACAGGCCACAGCGTGTGATCCCACCCGGGAGCGATAATCCATTCGCCCGGCCCAAATTCTTTGAGCCCCGCGCGAATCCTCTGCTGAAAGTCTTCGACGGATTTCGTACCTCTCAAATCCACTTCCAGTTTTACGTACGCGCCGGCCGCAAGATGAAAATGCGCATCATTGAAACCGGGCATCGCGAACCGTCCATGCAGGTCAATCACGCGAGTCTTCGGGCCCAGCCAGGATTTTATCTGTGCATCGCTATCGGCCCCCGCGCCCCCGATCGCGACGCCAGAGATCGCCACGACGAACTCTCCGCGAAGCGCCACCGCGCTGGCCCATGGTTGAGCGGCGAGACCGGTATAGATTTTCCCATTCGTAAGAACAAGATCAGCGGGAGGCTGAAGCGGCGAGGGCTGCGCGGCCGTTTGCGAGAGCTGCGCTCGGCGCGAAGCAGCAAAGCTTGCTCCAAACAGCCAGGGATGTGACGACAGCAGTTCCGTGCCGGCCAACACGCAAATCAGAGCGAGGAAGAAGTATTCGAATTTCCGCAGGGACATCCTAGGGCTGCACCCCGGCGAGGGCTACAGCGATGAGCATCACGCGCTTCAAGCCAAGTTCACGGCCGGTCGGGTCGTACCACTCAGCCAGCGTGTGCGAACCGCTTCCCTTTCCACCGCCGCCGATGGCAATGGCGGGAATTCCTTGCGAGAGCGGAATGTTCGCATCTGTGGAGCTGCGCTCGAGGCGCGAACGCGTACCGAGAAAGCGGTCTACGTTGCGCACCATTTCAAGAAGCGGCGAATCCTCGGCGAGCTTTCCTGATGGTCTCGCTCCCAGGGAATTGATTTCTATCCGCAGCGAATCGCCGCCCGAACGGCTCGCAGCGGTTTCGTCTTTCATGCCTGCCTGCATCGAATCGCGAAGAGTGCTTTCCAGTCGATCGAGCTCGGATTCCTCCTCCGAGCGGAGATCGATCTTCACCGTCGCCCGCGAAGGAATCGAATTCACCGAAGTGCCGCCCTCGATCACACCGAAATTGTAGGAGCTCCGTGGATCGTCCGGCACTTTGACGGAAGAAAACTTCACGATGCCCCGCGAGAGCGCGGTGATGGGATTCGGAGCGCCAAAATCCGACCAACTGTGGCCGCCTGGGCCGGTGATCGTCACCTCGAAACGACGCGAAGCAATTCCCTGCGTGGTCACATGCTCGGTCGAAGGCCCATCGATCGCAATCACCGCGGATAATCGCGGGCCGAATTCGTCCACCAGCGCGCGAACGCCACGAAGATTTCCCTCGCCCTCTTCGCCCACGTCGCCTGCGAACACCAGCGTTTTCGTCGTGCGCACGCGGCCTTCTGACAGAGCGCGCGACACCGCGATTAGCGCTGCCAGACCCGCACCGTTATCCGATATGCCGGGAGCCTCCAGGCGCGAGGCGTTGCGCTTCACGGTTACATTCGTTCCAGCAGGAAACACGGTGTCCAGATGCGCGACCAGTAGAATTACATCCTTTGAACTCGAACCCGGACGCTCTCCGATTACATTGCCGATCTTGTCCACGCGGACGCGAAGTCCGTTGGCTTCGAATAATTTTCTCAGAGCGTCGCCCCGCCGCGCTTCTTTGAACTCGGGCGCGGGAATTTCCGTCAGCCGAATCTGCTGATCGGTCACCCATGCGGCATTTTTATCGATCCACTCGATCGCTCGGGCGCATGTGGGATCCTGCGCGAGCTTCTCAATGGATTCGTCGGCGGCGCGGGCTGAGAGAGTGGCCATCATCAAAAAGATACAGCAGATGGAGGTGAGTTTCACGAGATTCATTCGCGAGTTTCTAGCGCCCACGGGCCGCTCTGCGTGCCTGTGTGATGTAAACGCGCATTTGAGGAGATCAATTTGTCCGAGATTTTCCCGCCGCCATGGCGGGGCCGATGAGAGCGATGATTTCGTCTTCGGTGAAAATGCGTTCGGATTTCTTGGCTGCGTCAAAAATTCGATCCACCAGTTCGTCGGTGGCCGGGATGCCGCGTTTTTCGAGCCAGTAGATTACGTTGGAGCGTCCGCTGAGCGGGCCAATCTCGATAATCTGCTCGAGGCCAAAGTGGTGCGAGGGTACGCCGCTGTAAATCGAGTTGGCGAGTTCTTCATCGCCTTTTTTGTAGGCTTTTACGATCGCCGCCGCGTGAACGCCCGTGGCCGTGCGGAATGCATCGCGCCCGACGACCGGATAATTCGGTGGTATCGGCGTGTGCGTCGCTTTCGAGACGGTGGTCGAATATTTCTTCAGGCTTGAGAGGTTCTGATCGATCAGGCCGAGCAGCTTCAGATTCACGAGCATCAATTCCATGGGTGTATTTCCGACGCGTTCACCGAGCGCAAGAGCTGCGGCGTGAACCTGATCGGCGCCGGCGGCAATCGCGGCGAGAGAGTTTGCGACTGCGAGGCCGCGGTCGTTGTGCCCATGCCAATCGACGCGAATCTTTTCTCCGGATGGCTTCACCACTTCATCGATTGCGAATTTCACCAGGTTGTAGGCGCCGCGAGGAGTGGCGTGGCCAACGGTGTCGCATAGCACGATGGCGCGAGCACCCGAACGGATCGCTGTGGAATACAGCGTGATAACCGTCGAGGGATCAGTGCGAATCGTGTCCTCGGTGACGTACATCACGGGAAGCCCGGCTGACGCTGCAAATCTCACCGCGTCTTCGGTGGTGCGCTGAAGATGATCCACGGTCCAGTCTTCGACTAGACGTCGAATCGGGCTCGATCCCAAAAACGTGGCCGCTTCGAGAGGCATGCCCACTTTTTCCGAGATTTCAATAATCGGCTTGATGTCGTTCTTGTGCGTGCGCGCGGCGCAGTTCGGGCGAATCTTCATGCGCGATTGAACAATTTCGCGCGCGAGGGCTTCGGTGTCCGCATAGGCGCGAGGCCCTGCGCCGGGGAGGCCGATGTTCACGGTGTCGATTCCAAGTGATTCCATCAGGTGAAGGATTTCGATTTTCTCGGCGATGCTCGGATCGTGCACCGAAGGATTTTGCAAACCGTCGCGAAGGGTCTCGTCATTCAGCATTACGCGGCGGCCGGTGGGGATTTCGGCGCCGGTGAATGTGTTCCAGTCGTGAATGAGTTCGCTTTTCATTTTTCTGTTTCGCTGTGACCCTAGTAGCGAAGCGTGTAGCTGTGCGGCATCTTGGAGCGATCGGGTTTGTAAATCGTCTGGCAGAATTCGCAGCGATAGACTTCCGCCTTCTTTCCTACCAGCGCTTCGATTTCTTTCGGGTAGTCGTACCAGCGCTTTAGGTGGCCGCAGCAGAGCTTGCCTTTGGCATCTTTTTCATCGCAGGCGCGCTGTGTGGCTTTCTTCGGCTTCACTTTGGGCGGGGCGGGCGCTTCGGGTTCGGTGGCAACGGCGGTTGCAGCTGGCGCGGCGGCGCTTGACGCAGCGGCTGACGCAGACGCGGGCGTCGCCGGCGGTTTCGCAACTGGAGCGGGAGTTGTCGCCGGGGCCTTTGCAACCGGAGCAGCGGGACTGTCCGTCGACGAAGTCGCAGCAGCGGGTGCGCCTGCCGGCGGAACTGAAGCGGGCGTTGCCGGCGATTTCGCCGGAGCTTGCGCTTGCGGCGAAGTTTCCGGTGCGTTTTCGTCTGGCATCAATTCGCTCCCCTTTTCATGTGCGTCAATCGCGCTGCATCAAATGCGGCGACGCCGCGCAATCAGGCCGCGAGCGCCGCGCTTGCCGAGCATCGCCTGAAGCCGGCGCTTCCAACTTGGCGCAAACAGCGCTTCAACCATGCTGCCTGCTGCTGCGGCAAAATCCTCGGAGTAACCATACCACCAAGGCTTCGCAAAACGCGGCAGCCTGTCTACGTCCACGTATTTTACTTGAACCATTTCGAGCAGTCCAAGGCGCGAATGCGTGCGTCCCCAACCGCTCCAGCCGGGCCCGCCATGCGGCGCTTCGGAAATGCCGTAGTAGCTTGCGACGTCGTTGATCATCACAGAGCCGGCGCGAATGCGTGAAGCGAGTTCCCTGCCGCGGCGCGCGTCGCCTGTCCAGATGCTGGCGCTTAGGCCGAATGGTGAATCGTTGGCGAGAGCGACGGCTTCGTCGGCGGACGCGACAGAACGAATCGCGAGCACTGGGCCGAATGTTTCATCGCGCATGAGCTCCATCGAGTGATCCACTTGTGTGACGACAGCGGGCTCGAGAAAATTTGGGCCGAGATCGGGGCGCCGATTGCCGCCGGTGAGAATTTTCGCGCCGCGCTCTTCGGCGTCGCGAAGCTGCTGTTCGACTTTTTCAAGTTGGCGCTCGCGAATCATCGGGCCAACGTCGGCTTCGGTATCCTTCGAAGAGCCCAGGCAGAGCTTTTTGGTTTTTTCAATGCACAACTGCACAAACTTTTCGGCGACCGGTTGCTCGACGTAGATGCGTTCCACGGAGAGGCAGGCCTGGCCGCAATTTGTGAAACCTCCCCAGACTGCGGCGCTGGATGCGACGTCGAGGTCGGCGTCGGCGAGAACGATCATGGCATCCTTGCCACCGAGTTCGAGAACGGACGGAATCAGTTTGCCGGCGCACGCTTCGGCGATTCGTCGGCCAGTGGCCACGCTGCCGGTAAAGAAAACTTTTGCCGGCCCGGCATCGATGATTGCGGCACCGAGCTCGCCACCTCCCTGCAGAATCTGTACTAGACCTCTAGGGAAGTTGGCGCGATCGATCAGTTCGCCGACGAGCGCGCCAGTCGCGGGCGTGAGTTCCGAGGGCTTCAGCACTACGGCGTTACCTGCGACGAGAGCTGGAATCAGCTCCGTCATCGGAATCGCGAAGGGGAAATTCCAGGGCGAGATAATTGCTACGACGCCATGTGGCTCGAATTCGAGCCAACCGGATTTCGCCTTCAGCGCGATGTTGTGGTGTGGGACGCGTTCCGGGCGCAGCCACCGCGGCGCTTCGCGCGCAAGGAAGTTCGCGGTGTCCAATGCGAGAAGCACTTCGGCGAGGATGGCTTCGGCGCGGGGCTTGCCGGTTTCGCGAGTGACGATGTTCGCGATCTCGTCGCGGCGTTCGAAGATTGCGTCGCGAAGCTTGCGAAGCATTGCGCAGCGTTCTGTGAGTAGCTGCGCGGCCCATGCTTTCTGCGCGGCGCGAGCTGCTTCGAGGATTGCCGGAATTGCGGTCAGTGGCGTGGCCGGGATGCGCGTCACCACTTCGCCGGTTGCTGGATTAACAGAATCTACGAAATTTTGGCCGTCGACTGATTGCGTGCGAAGAGCTTGAGGGGAGACTGCCATTTCCTTTCGGATTCTAACCGATTTGGATGGCTGGCGGACAGTCTGCTGGGGGCTGAATTCTTGCACTTGAAAAGCACTCGGAAGTGAAACACAGGAAATTCCGGAATATGTGGATTTGTGTCCATTAGAAAATGCGTAAGTATTGATTCTGCTGCATTTAGGTGAATTTCTAATAATCCGATTGTTCCTATTAGAAAAACGAGTGATGAGTGGCGAGGGATGGGTGATGAGGGAGAGACGAGAGCAGAAATCGGGCATGGGAAACACGATCCGTTCTCGATTAGACATCGCGCCGAGGCCTTGATTTGTTGGGGAAGAGAAGCATTCTAATCGCAGATTCGCGATTAGAAATTTGCAAGCGGGGACAAGCCACGGCAAGCGGGGAAGATTGCGAGGCGCGGGAATGAAAGGAGTGATGGGGCGCCGGAATCGGCTGCCCTTGGCTCTCTGCCTTCGCACCGAGTTGTGAATGGCGCGCACGACTGACGTTAACATGGAAGCAGGATTATTTACTTGATTAAAGCTAGGAATTACGCCTATCCTGCCCGTACTCGGAGGATTAAGGCGATGACGATTGGGTTGGGATTTCAATGTCAAGATGGGGTTGTGCTTTGCTCTGACCGTCAGATAACAAAGGATGGGGGACTAAAATACCATCAGAGAAAGGATTTCTGTGTCTATTTCCGTGGCAACGTGGAAGTGAATTGCGCTGCCGTGTACGCTGGCTATCCAGATGCTGCATCAATTCTGTTTGAAGACTCCGCCTATGCCATACGCGAGTTACTGATGAGGCCTCTGCGGGGATTTCACGCTGATGTAGTTAAGACGGTACTAGGAAAGATTTTCAAGGGAAACAGACATAGCAAGAACCTAGAAATGCTCATCGCCGTAGGCCCATCGAACCAAGCCAATTGGTCTCCGTTTCTAATTAAAACCCACGGGTCCCGTGTCGTAAGAGGCTTCCGCGAGTTTATCGGAGTTGGAGACTCATCCGTCATTCGCTACCTGTCAGAAATATTTTCTGGTGCACTGACTGTGCCTGAAGCGGAATTCGTCGGAACCTATATGGTGTCACTCGCCAACCGCTTTATAGATGGCTGCGGAGGTGGCCCTGACGTTCTCGTTCTTCACAAGGACGGTAAAGTCGAACCAATGGAGGCGGAGAAGATTTCAGGATTTGGAAACAGACTTCAAGCCTCCGAATCTTGCATCGGTGATTTTCTACTGAAGAAGGGGGAATACGCATGACTGCTTTTCAATACTGGTTCTTGATTGCCGTAATTTGGGTCTCCACTGCCTTGATTGGCAACGAGATTCGTACCGCCATCCATTGCCTCAAAGATATTGAATCAAGCATCGATGCACTGCGACCAGATGAACCAGAGGTATCGTGAATATGACCAGTGAGACCAGAATCCTGATTGAGCCTACCGATATTGTGGCCCTCGAATTTGAGTGTAAGAACTGTGGCGCAAGATTGACTTTCAAAATTCCGGGCAAAATCGACAGGACGGCTGAGCAATGCCCAAATTGCAACGAGAGATTTTACAAACCAGATAGCTATGAGGGTTCTGATTTTAACGTATTTCTTAGGGGTGTGCTTGCTGGGCATTCTCTGAGAATTAACGCTAGGGTACGCCTAGAAGTAAAAGACCCCATTAAGCCGTCAGTCTCTCAAACGTTAGAACGGGTGCCGTAACCATATGGCGCAAGGTATCCAAAAACAGGTTGGGATTCTTCCGGCGATTGAAACGGAACGTCATCTCATCGAGATAGGCCGCAAGGTGCTTCGCGCTAATCTTATGCCATGTACCTACAATTCCGCGCTTCAGAAGCGAGAAAGCACTCTCGATAGTGTTGGTGTGAATGTCTCCTACTACGTAGATGTGCTTGCTGTGATTGACAGTTTTGTGTCGGTCGCTGAATTTTCCGAGTGCTCGCGGGTAGGCAGGGAGATCGTCGGTCATAATCACATCTACATCTTCGGAAATGTTCTCGCGGATATATTTTGCGAGCGTGCCTTTCTTCGCGTCTGCGGCATGGAAGAATCGAAGGTCGCCATTGCGCTTACGGATTCCGATAACAATCTGCTTCTTTCTCTTGGCGATTTTTTGACCCCTACCAAGAACCTTTCCGCCGACGTAAGTTTCGTCCATTTCAACCGTTCCGTCGAGCATCTGCTTGTTTACTTCCACCATTGCCGCCCGGATGCGATGGCAAAGATACCACGCCGTCTTGTAACTGATCCCAAGCGTGCGTTGAATCTGGCAAGCACTCATGCCCTTCTTTGCTTCGCACAAGAGCAGGGTAGCCAAGAACCACTTCGTCAGCGGCAGGTGAGAGTCATTGAAAATCGTTCCGGCCATTACAGTGAACTGGTAGTCACAATCCTTGCAGTAGTAGAGAGTCTTTTCGGTTTCAAGCTCGACTGCGGGAAGTTTGCAGCGCAAGCAGCGCACCCCTTCGGGCCAGCGCAACCGAGTCAGTATCTCCCGGCACTTCTCATCGGTTGGGAACATGGTGTGTACATCAACTAGGTTCATCGGAGACCTCGCATGGAGAAGGCTAGGAAGCGAATGCTAAAAGAAGTGCCGACCCGGACGCTCTTAGCATCAATCAAGAAAGACTTGCGGCGAGCGATTCGGGCGTCTGCCGCATCAGCCAAGCCCAAGAAGAAGTAGGAGATAGGTTCCATATGGAGAATCCTAAGCCGGAGCTTAACTTTTGTCAAGTGAATAATCTTGCATGGAAGTAACTAGGCATCAAGGATAGAAACTCGGACTCGATGGGGTCGCTCCCAAAGTCAGAGCCGGTACTTCAGGGGCTAAAGCCCCTGCTTGACTGGGATTGATTATGTCGCCCCTGAAGGGGCGACCTACAAGGCGTTTTGTAGCCGCGATTGGTGACAAGCACCACCTCAGCGGCTAAAGCCGCACGCATTTTGCATCGGTTGCGGCACGGCTGAAGCCGTGCCCTGACGGAAGAATTTCGGCACGAAATCAAAAGTTGCGGGACTTCAGGGGCTAAAGCCGCTGCTTCTCGCTTTATTTTATGTCGCCCCTGAAGGGGCGACCTACAAGGAGGTTTGTACAGCGACTAGTGACAAGCACCACCCTCAGCGGCTAAAGCCACACTGATTTTGCGCCGGTTGCGGCACGGCTGCCCTTCGTTCCTCATGGTAAAAAGCCGTGCCCTGACGGAAGAATTGGGCGCGATGCCAAAAGTCGCGGTATTTCAGGGGCTGAAGCCCCTGTTTCTCGCTTTATTTTATGTCGCCCCTGAAGGGGCGACCCACAAGGCTCTCGTACCGTGGCTTAGAGGCGAGTGAGTCGGTGGGATCTGGGTATTCGAGCGAGACCAAGTAGAGGCCTTCGGCGGGGACTGTGGGGCCGGAGCGGGAGCGGTCGCGGGCTTCGAGGATTTGGGGGATATCTGAGGGCGCGAGTCTTCCTTTTCCTACTTCGATCAGGGTGCCGACGATTTTTCGGACCATGTAACGGAGGAATGAGCGACCGCGAACTATGTAGGTGAGTTCGTCGCGGTCCGGCTCGCGAATGATTTCGGAGGAATAGATTGCGCGGACTACCTCGCGTTCGCGATCGTCGTCTTCTGAGCCGGATGAGGCGGAGAAGGATGTGAAATCGTGGTCGCCCTCGAATTCGCGAGCGGCTTGGGCCATGGCGGCTTCATCGAGCGGGCCGGAATAGTGGAGAGCGCGCTGGTATTCGAATGGCGGGAGGACCTGACCGCGCCAGATGCGGTAGCGGTAGGTCTTGCCCTGAGCTTGCCAGCGAGCATGGAAATCGGGGCCGACTTCTTCTGCTGCGACGATGCGGATTGTGGGCGGAAGCAGGGCGTTCAAGGCGCGCTGAAATTCGGCGGCGGGGAGAGCGGATTGCGTTTTGAAATGGGCGACCTGGGCGAGGGCGTGAACGCCGGCGTCCGTGCGGCTTGCGCCGTGGATGAAGATTTTTTCCTGGGTGATTTGGCTGGCGGCTTCGGCGATGGCTCCTTGAATGGTTGGCTGGCCGGGTTGGATTTGCCAGCCGTGGAAGGTGGCGCCGTCGTAGGCGATGGTGAGTTTGAGGTGGCGCATGGATGACGCGTGAATTATCGCATGGTGGGGCGGAGGGGGATAGGAGCGGCAGGAGCGACGCTTTCGTTTAGTTGCGTGCTGCGCCACTATGAAATGCGACCAACTTCAAGTCTGTGTCCGCGACACTTCCATGATGATGGTATTGGTAGCTAATCAAACCAACCCCCGGTAAAAACTGAAGCTCGGTGTCGTCGGGATTCGTCCTAAAACTGATTTCGTACACCTGATACTGTCTTGGTTCGAGGCCCTTCACTTTCAGTAGCGATATTCGATCGACCGAATTCACAACCCAACAATACATGTTGTCATCCCGCGCCACTGTGTCCGAGTCGCAGGAGAATTTCTTGCCCTTCGTGAGCGGTAACTGAAGAAGCATGTCGTCGGGATCAACCAGGTCTTGTAACGAATCGCTCGAATCTGCCAGCCGCTTGGCGCCGTCTTTTATGTCTTCAAATGACCTGACGTAATAGCCTCCATCATCGGAAGCAAACAACAGAGAGTCGGCAGGTTGGGGATGGCCATCGGACCAATCCAAATCCGAGGGAAAACCGTTGATCACCGCTGTGGTTAAATGTTGGCGCCGAGTGACCCGTTTGACTTGAGTCGTCCATGTGACTCGCGTCTTCGCGACTTTGACCGAGTTGAAGTCGAACCAACGGACTGTTCCCTGGTACACCCAGGATGTTCCTTCTGATAGGGGGAAAACTTCTGGAAGCTCTGGTTTTTGAGCGGGCAAATCACTCTTAGCGAAGCTTATAAACCCCAGAAAGATTATTCCGCTTATCAGCTTGCGATGCGCATGCATTGTCTCTTCGGAGTATCGCCCTAAATCGAAGCATCGGGTTGGATGAGATACGCATGAGACAACATGCGATACCTCGGGGCTAAAGCCCCAAGCTATTTTGTTGCTGCGTTTCGCTGGACTGAAGTCCAGCTCCCCCTACTGAAGTAGGGAGGCTCCCACCTAAACGAAAAGAGCCGGCGAGGCACCGGCAGTGCGGAAAGAACGATGCCGCGAATCTGCCAAGCATTGAGGGACGTGGCATGTAGCGGCTTGGGGGTACAGGCCCTTCGTTCCTCAGGACGAGCAGGAATGCCTGTGCTACTTAAGGCGAATTCGTTTTATGGCTTCGGATGGTTGGCGAAGAAGGCGAGCATTGTGTCGGTGGCGTTGATTTGCGGGGTTAGGCGATCGCCGGGCCAGGAGTGGTGGCCGCCTTGGATGGCGTAGAGGACGACTGACGTGCCGTCTTTGCAGGCTGAATAGACGTCGGTATGGATCTCGCTCGTTTCTTCGTGCTTGGGTTCGGTGGAGCAGCCGTCGTGTCGTACCCAGAATTGGACGGCTTCGGAGACGGGAGTATCGGAGCGCTTGGAGCCCATTTGAAAGGGCGTGGAGCCTCCATTGAATGGGACGAGATGGTCCGCGGTGCCATGGAAGATGAGCACCGATACGGGCGCGGTTGGTTTGCACTCAATGTCGAGGGCGCCTTCGACTGGAGCGATCGCGGCAACTTTGTCGGACAATTCGCAGCCGACGCGATAGGACATCATGCCGCCGTTGGAGATTCCGGTGACGAATATGCGCTTGCGGTCTATGGAGTAGCCGGATTCGAGTTTGTCGATTAGGGCGCGGAGGAAGCCGACGTCGTCAATGTGGTTCTTCATGGCGTAGGCGCAGCAGCTGCCGGAATTCCATGTGGGCATGCGGCCGGTGCCGCTGGGGTAAACGACGATGAAGTTTTCCTGCTCGGATTTCTGGGACATTTTCGACATTCGCTCGGCGCTTGCGGGGCTTTGGGTGGCGCCGTGAAGAACGAGGATTAGCGGGACTGGCTTTTTGGCGTCGTAGGAGGCTGGGACGTGAATGAGGTAGGTGCGATCCAGGCCGCCGGATTCGAGCGATTCGGATTTTGTTCCGGGGCTGGGTGCGCCGCTGAGGGCGCGGCGGAAGGCGACGACGCCGAGGAGCATGATGGCGAGGCTCGCGATGGCGAGGTTTTTTAGGATCTTGATTAAGGGGCGCGGGGTCATGGGACTCTCATGGTATTAAACACTCAGGCTGGAGAAAGTTGCCGCGACAAAGGCGCGCGCTTCGTGGTAAATGGCCGGGCCGTGCGGGTTGGTCGAGCGGGCACGGCATGCCGTGCCCCTACTGGGAGAGCGATATATGCGCTCAGGCTTTAGGAGTGGGCGCGGGAGAAGCGGGAGCCTGGGCGGGTGGGCATGCCGCCGGCGCGGCACTGGGGGCATTCGTCGGGCTCGTAGCTGGGGACGTTGAGTTCGAGGAGGGCGCGGGAGGGGACGTTGAGTTCGATTGCGCCGCCGCTGCGATCGATTAGCGCGCCTGCGGCGACGGCGAGGCCGCCTTCCTGTTCTACTACGCCGATGGTTTCGCGCGTGGAGCCGCCTGTGGTCCAGACATCTTCGATTACGAGGACGCGCTCGCCGGGCGTCAATTCAAAGCCGCGGCGGAGGGCCATCTGGCCGGAGCGGTCGCGTTCGACGAAGAGAGCGCGAACGCCGAGAGCACGCGCGATTTCATGTCCGATTATTACGCCGCCAAGGGCGGGCGAGACGACACAAGCGAATTTATGATCGCGGAAAATTTCGGCGAGGGCGCGGCCGAGGGATTCCGCGTGCTGAGGAAACTGCAGCACCAGTGCGCACTGGATGTATGTGCCGCTGTGACGGCCGCTGGAGAGTTCGAAGTGGCCTTGGCGGATGGCACCTACTTGCTCGAGGAGTTTTAAGATTTCGTCGCGTTTCATGGGACAAGCCAGCGCGCGGTACGACTGCATTCGGCGCGCCAGTGCGGGTAGCCTAACGGCGGCAGGGGGAAGTGTCAAGCAGGCGAGAGAACTGCTAGCGCTCGACCAAACTTATGGCGCCTACGCCGCCTTGAATATCGACTGTGATCGTTGCCGGGGTTTTGCCGTAGGCGGAAGTGATGTAGTCGCCGTCTTGCTTGGTGAGGCCATCCGCGCTTATGGCACCGATTCCGCCGGAGGCGTGAACTTTTGCGCCGACGTCTTTGGGGAGGGCGATTGTCGCTGAGCCGACGCCGCCTTGAACTTCCACGTCGAGATTATTTTTTCGCGCGCCGGTGAGATCGAGCTGCATTTCGCCCGCGCCGATGTTGATGTCGGCGCGACGAACGTCGAGATCGCGAAGCTGCAGGTCGCTCTGGCCGGCACCCATTTGCAGATTCAGATCGAGGGGCATGTCGTTGGCGAGACGCAAATCCCAGGTGTTGTGAGTGGTGCCGATATGGAGACGCTTTTCTTCGTCTGAGATTTTCAGGCTGCCGTGGTCGCCATTCACGCTGTAGTCAACGCGAGGCTTGCCTTCCGATTCGCGGTAGAGGAAATCGGCGTCGAGAAGTTTCGCTGAGCCGCCGCTGAGTTTTAGCGTGCCGGCTGGAATTTCGATGTCGGCGCTGACGGTGTGGACGCCTTGGCGATCGAGCGACTGCGTCTCATGGCGCATGTAATTGCCTTCGCGTCCTTTCCAGAGCGCGATGCCGAAGAGTACAAGCAGAATGGCGAGGGCGACCCACAGGCCGGAATGTCGCGCTGCGGGTGGCGCGTCGGGATTCTGGCGATAGAGATAGGCGTCCCAAATTTTGCCGATTCCGATGACGATCAGAATTACGGGCCAGTAGCGGGCGAAGATCGGCCACGGATCGAGCTCCGGGTGGAATTTCAGCAACAGGAAGAGCAGACCGATGACAATGAGGATTAGCCCGCCGATGGGCGAGCGCCGCCGGCGCATTCGGGTTGGGTCCATCGCGTGCACCTCTCTACCTGTTAGTACGTGGTGGAACTGGAAAAGTTTCTAGGTGCGTTTTTGGGACGGGGATTCCAGGTCCGAGTTTTTGGACCGAGTTTCGGTGGCGAGAATGCCACACATTTTGATGCGTTGACCAAATTGACAGGAGTGCGCGGGTCGGATATTCTGCTTGTTTCCGATTACATTGCTAAGGAGCACTGAATGGCTCAGGGTGGGGCTGTAAAGCACAAGAAGAAGACGAAGTCGGTGTTGAAGAATATCCGGCAGACGGAGCAGCGGCAGGTGGTGAATCAAATGAACCGGACGCGGGTGCGTTCGGCGATCCGGCGGCTGCGGACGGCGCTCAGCTCGGGCGATGTGGCTGCGGCGGAAAAGCTGACATCACCGACATTTTCGGCGTTGGATAAGGCGATTCGCAAAGGAACGCTGACGGAGAATACGGCGAACCGGTACAAGTCGCGTTTGGCGCTGGCGCTGAACGGGCTGCGAGCGAAGAAAAAGGCATAATCGCGCCGCGATTCGATTTCGTTTGGAGTTTGGTTTTCGAGAGGCGTCCTGAGTAATCGGGACGCCTTTTTTTTGCGCTGCGGGTCAGGGCTAGGCGGCGGAGGCCGGGGCGGCTGTCGAAGTAAGCCGCGCGATCAAGAATTCCATGAATGCGCGCGGATTGGGATTCGAGGATTTCAGCTGGCTATCGGCGTCGGCGAGGGCCACGAGACCGGCGAGCAGATCGGCTTTCGCGACGCGGTGGGCGTTGCGAATGGCGGACTCGGCGTCGCTCGGACTCATTCCCAGCTGGCGCGCGGCCTGGTAGCCGTTCATTGTGCGCGGCAATCCGCGAGCTTCGACGAGTTTGCGGTAGCGGAATGCGAGCGCGCCGACGAGGCGTATCGGCTCTTCACCCTCGCGCAGGAGATTATCGAGAAATTCGAGAGCTTTTGCTCGCTGCTTTACGGCCAGCATGTCGGCGAGTTGCCAGACGGTGTTTTTTCGCGCTGCTTTCACGAGGGCTTCGACATCGGCTGTGGTGATGCGGCCGCGTTCGTGCGCATAGGCGGCGAGCTTGTCGATTTCCATGTGAATGCGGGCCGGCTCGAAATTCAGGCTTTCTGCCAAGAGCGATGCAGCCGCGCGATCGATGTCGATTTTCAATTCTTTGGCCATTTGCGTGGCGAGACCGGCTGCCGATTCCGGGCCGATTGTCAGTTCGACGAGAAGAGCCTTCTCGTCGAGTACCTTGCGGAACTTCTGACGACCATCGAGCGCGGCGGCTTCGATCAGGAGAATGCTGAAGGGTGCGGGAGAGTCGAGATAGGAGGTGAGGGCTTTGATGATTTCGTCCCGCGATTCGTCGCCCAGCTTTTCGATTAGCTGCGCGTCCTCGACGATGATCACCTGCCGAGACGCGAGCATCGGCATCGTTTGCACTCGCTCAAGCGCCTCATCCCAGCCTGCTGCATCGCCGCGAATTCGCGCTACGGCCCAATCGCGCGCGGCTTCGGGGACGCAGGCTTCGATGATCTGATTGCGGCAGAGATCGCTGAGGTAGGCGTCGGTCCCGATCAGCACGATGGCGGGGATGGGCTTGCCGCTCGCGAGCCGCGCCACCAATTTTTCAGCGGAAACTTCTGCCATTACATCTCTCCGGGTGCTACTTCAGAAATTCTCTACCACGTTGGAGACGAGCTTCGACGCAAAATCTTTGGACATGCGGCCCAGGGCCGGGCTCTGCTCGTCGAAAAAGCTCTGCACGTCGCTGGAGATCTGATACTCGTCGCGAAAAACCATGTCGTCGTTCTTGTACACTGTCTTCGAAGTCTTGTTGTCGACAAGCAGCACTTTCGTGTGAATGGTGACAATCATCGTCTCGACTTCGCCCGTTGTGGAGTTAAAAATTACCGGGGTGGTCTCAATCGAGAGAACTTCGCCGTGCAGGACTCCGTCGGCCGATTCCACATTTTGGACCACGTGATACTTGGTGCGCTCGATGAATTCGCGGATTACCGCTTCGGTGAGGCGCTGCTCGAGGCGATAGCGCGTGGTGTCGTTCTTGAACGCCGGAATTGCGATGGAGCTCCAGTCGGACGGGAGGCGCGAGGCACGTCCGGCTACGTGGTAGCCACAACCGGCGCAGACAATTCCAACGAGGATTGCGAGGCTGAGCGCGATTCTGCTGGCGCGGGCATGCAACGGGCTCGGGCGCGCGAGATTACGCCGCGGCTTTGGCAAGCAGCTCCTCCGCAATGCGCACTGCATTCGTGGTTGCCAGCCTCAAATTATCTGCAACTCCCCAGAGCCACACGCCGGCAGCAACGTTCGGGTCCGCCTGAATCGGGGCCAGCTGAATTTCGCTCTCACCTGCGACACTGATGTTGGTCGGCGCGGGATCTTCCGGGGCAGCGATCTTCACTCCCAGATTCTGGAACGCGGCGGCCAGTGGCTCGAGCGCGGGCGGTGCCGCGAATTCAGCGTAGGCGGAGAAAGCATAGCCGTAGAAAACCGGCGTCTGTATCAATTGAATCGCCGGCACGGGCGCGCGCCCTGCGAGGTATTGGGCGACGTCGCGGGCGATTGCTGCTCGGGTGGATTCGAGGCTGGGTTTGCTTTCTTCGCCATACTTGGAAAGAAGATTGAAGGCCACTTGCGTGTCGAAAACCGTCTGCTCGATGGGACGGAAGGAAAGCAGGTTCGTCGTCTGCGTTTCGAGCTCGTCGATTCCCGGCTGATCGCGCTCGGAAACCGGGGGGAAAAGCGTGGCGGCGATTGTTCTGGGGGAGAGCGTGGCGAGGCCCGCCGCCAGCGCGCAGGAAATTACAACTGGAGATGCGGGAGACGCGTACGCAAGTTTGTGCGCAGAACCGTTTGCGCCTGGCCCGGGCTTTGGTGGGATCAAGGCCGCGAGTGACGGTATCCACGAGGTCGCTTTCCCCGTCGCCGCGAGAACACCCGTGAGATCGATTACGGTGGCGCCAGCGGCCTGTGCTGCTTGCCAGTTACGCTCGGTGTCGGCGGGGAGTCCGGCAAAAAAGCAAGCGCACTTTTTCGAAACTATCCGCTGCGAGTTCGCGAATGAAGGTCGGTTCGCCGCCGGCTTCCGTGAGGGTTCCGGCCATTACGCTCACGTCGAGAAGAATAATTTCATCGGCGGGGAAATTGCGTTCTTCGAGGACGAGCTTCAGCTCCTTACCTCGAAGAGAGGACGCACCGACAATCGCTACGCGGTTAGAATTCGGAAGGCCCGAAGGCATGGATCACGCAGTTCTCGAAGCAGGGCGGTGGCGCGCGAAGCGAACCACCTGAAGGATGATGCCGTGAAGCGTATAGGCGGTGGCGATGGCCAGCAGCGTGGGGCGGGACAGAAAGACAACCGCTCCGATGAGCGCAGCCCATAGGACGATGGCCAGCGACGGTTGCCGCTTGGTCCACTGAATATCTTTGAAGCTGTAGTGCCGTAAAGTGCTCGACATCAGGATTCCGAGAGCGGCGATCAGCGCCAGCCAGAGCAACGAGATACGTGAATCGTCGATCGGGTTACGAAACGCGTGCACAACGGCCGCAATCATGCCGGCAGCGGCGGGAGTGGGCATCCCGACGAAGTAGCGATTTCCACCGGACGCCATTCCTTTGATATTGAAACGCGCGAGGCGCCAGGCACAGCAGCCGACGAAGAAAAATCCGACGAGCCAGCCGAGCTCGGTGAGATGCAGCGCCGGCGACGAATCTGCGGCAGCCATGGCGCGAATTCCCCAGGCGTAGGCGAGAACAGCGGGAGCGATACCGAAGCTGACGATGTCGGCGAGCGAATCAAATTCTTTTCCGAAGTCGCTGTTCGTGCCCATTGCGCGGGCGATGCGTCCATCAAGGGAGTCGAAGAGGATGGCGAGGCCAATGGCGCCGGCGGCATGGTCGAAGTCAGACACTTTGCCGTCGAGTGTGGCGAGAACCGCGTAGTAACCGCACAAAAGATTGGCGACGGTGAAAATGCTGGGAAGGATGTAGATACCGCGGCGGAGGCGGTCTTTGCGAAACGGATTTCGCGGCCTTTCTTCGTTACCGATCGGATCTAAGCCGTTGAATTCCATCGCGCCAGGATGCTTTCGCCGCCTTTCACTTTTTGCCCGCGCTGCGTGACGATCTGCGCCTCCGCGGGGAGCCAGAGGTCCACGCGGGAGCCGAAGCGAATCAGGCCCACGCGCTCGCCGAGCGCTACTTTTTCGCCCGGTTGTTTCCAGCATATCACGCGGCGCGCGATGGCTCCGGCGATTTGTTTGAAAACCAAACGGCCTTTTGCCGTATCCATACTGATCACGTTCTGTTCGTTTTCTTCGGATGCGCGCGAGCGAAAAGCCGCCAGAAACTTGCCGGGACGATATTCTACTTTCGCAATACAGCCAGCCACCGGCGCCCGTTGTACGTGGACATCCCACACGGCGAGAAAGATTGTGACGCGCTTTCCGGGGACGGATGCGAATGGTTCGTTGACAATTTCGACGACATGCCCATCAGCTGGAGAAACGACGGCGGCTGGGTCGTTTGGAATCGTGCGATTGGGATCGCGAAAGAAATAGAAAACGAAGAGGCCAAGAAAAATCAGCACTCCGCCCGGCCATTTCGATCCGATCACCACGCAAATGATTCCAGCGATGAGCGGCGGCAGAGCAAACCTGTAAGCGTCTTTTACCATGAGCGGTTCTATCGGATCCTAAGGGCAAATTTCAGCGGAACAATTTCGGCGCATCAAGTTCAGCGCAACAATTTCAGCGCAATTCCCCAGGAATTGTTTTCCGGGGTGACGCGCGAATGTTTCTAACGGGTACACCTGTAGTGTACGACAGAAACCGGGAGACATTCCGCCGCTTATGTAGGCAGCGCGCTGTGCTGTCTGCTGCGCGCGACGATCAGTTCCATCTGATCCTTCAGGCGTAATTTGGTTTTTTTGAGGGTTGTTTCGAGGGCGAGGTCTTCGGAACTTAGGTAAGGTTCAGTGAGGAGTTGCTTCAACTGCGTTTCACATCGGGAGTGTTCTTCTACTAGGGACCTGAATTCTACATCCGTTTCCAATAGGGTCTGCCGTACATCGCGTGTCGTAATCGGCATGCGTTTCCCTCCTGGTTGGAACATGGTGTTCACATAATCGTAACAATTACCATACTGCGGGGCTCCGCGCAAATGATGAATTCGAGCTTCGGCGGATAACTCGGGCCGGAGATTGGTTAGCTTCGTTTTTGGCCAGAACCGGTAGAACGCAACGCTGTAAACTGAGCCTCACTCAAGAGACAAGAACATTCCCTGGAGAGCGAACCATGATTGCAGGCCATTTCGCGTTGATTGTTGCGGCTCTATTTTCCGGGGCGGCGATCTACGTCAACATCGCCGAGCAGCCAGCCCGTTTCACACTTGACGATCGCGCGCTGCTCGCGGAATGGAAGCCCTCGTACAAGCGAGGGTTCGCAATGCAGGCACCGTTGGCTCTTGCCGGTTTTGCTTTGGGCCTGGTTGCTTGGTGGCAAACGCGCGATTTCTTATTTCTCACCGGCGGTATCGCGATGCTCGCAAATTGGCCGTGGACGATTCTCGTGATCAATCCGGTAAACGCGGTGCTAATGGCCACCGAGCCGGAACAAGCAGGGGCGCAAACGAGAGTATTAATTGCGAAATGGGGACGGCTGCACGCGGTTCGAACGGCTCTCGGGTTCCTCGCCGTGTTTGCTTTGCTTATTGCTTGTATTTCGCACTGACACCGAGTGAGGAGCGAATCGCGGAACAATCCAGAGAAATTGGGTGGCTATGAAAGCTGAGCGCTAAGGACGAGCGCGTCTTCGATGGGAGCGGTGTAGTAGCGGGGACGGCGACCGGTTACTTGGAACTTGTGCTGCTCGTAGAATCGCAGCGCGGCGAGATTGGAGGCGCGCACTTCGAGAAACGCCTGCCCCGCGGAAAATGTGGTGGCCCATCGCAAGGCCTCGCCCAAAAGCGCGGCGCCAATTCCCTGCCGTCGCGCTGTGGGACGCACCGCGAAATTGAGAATTTCCAAATCGTTCGCGATTCGGCGCGCCACGATAAATCCTGTGATGTCGCCGCTTTCGCTTTCCGTTACCCAGCCCGCCATTTCGCCGCGCGCTACTCGGTCATAATCCCACAGCGACCATTGGGCAATTTCCGGGGACGCCGCTTGAATTGCGAGCACATCTTCGATATCGCGAAGATCGAGCGTGCGGAGCACTAGCGCGGTCAGCTTTCTTTCCAACGGAGTTCGGCGTCGGTGCGGCGCACGTAGTTCGCGTCGAGCGTGAGCGGATCAGCCAGGGCGCCGCGCTGCGCCTGCCGGAATCCGAGCTGGCCGATAAAAGGCGCGAGCACGGCCGATGCCGGCTCGACAACGGCCTTCAGATTTGCAATCTCGTCTTGCGACGCTCCGCTCGAAAATAACCCAGGCTGAGGCGTGACGATCGCAAATTCGGCGCCTCCGGCCCGCTCACGAAGCGCCTCAAAAAATTCCGCCGGCGTCATCACATATTCCTCGCCATCAAGCACTAACCGGCTCTTGCCCAGCACTTCGCCTGTAGCGCGCCGATACAGCCCGAAATACAGCTGACCCCGCCTCGCGTCGAGCACCGGCACAATCAGCGCGGCACTTGAATGCGCCTGTACAGCCACCGCTTCGAGCGCACTAACCGCCGCAATCGGCTTTCGGTATACCTCCGCCCAGCCCTTCACCGCCGCCAGGCCAACGCGTAACCCCGTAAACGACCCCGGCCCCGCCGCCACGGCAAACAGCTCGAATTCGTCCATTCGCAGCGAAAGCTCTCCCAAAAGGAACTCCATCTCCCGGAACATCCTCGATGAATAGACCTCTCCTGTAGCCGTGGAGACCACTCCAACGACTTTTTCATCGCGTAGTACTGCTAGGCTGCCGGAGGGCGAAGAGGTGTCTAAGGCTAGGACAAGCACGTGCACCATTATAGGGCAATTCGGGGGCCAATCTTGCGGAAAACATCTGTATTTTCAATCGCTTCTGACCCTTGGTTATTAGCGGGGATTTCCTTGACGCGGGGCTTGCATGTGTCTAAAATTTAAACAAGCTCGGGGAGGCTACTTCCACCTATGGAATTCAAGCTAGGCGAAAAAGTCGTATATCCGAACCATGGCGTAGGTGTTATTGAGCAGATCAGCTATGGGTACTTGAACGGTAGGTCAGAGCGGTATTACATGCTTAAGATCGTTTCCAGCGGATTGAAAGTGATGGTGCCGCAGTCGAATATCCTCAACGTTGGACTTAGGCCCATCATCCGTACAACCCAAGCCGGTGCGGTCCTTTCGTTCCTCGAGAAGGGACGTTCCGATTCGCACCATGATTGGAAACACCGCTTCAAGGAGAATTCGGATCGGATGCGGACGGGATCGCTGATGGAAGTGGCCGCTGTACTGAAAGGCCTCGTCGCCCTCAGCCGGACCAAGCCGCTTTCCTTCCGCGAGAAGAAAATGCTCGAACGAGCCAAGTATCTTCTCGTCAGCGAATTGGCTACTGTGCGCAATACCTCCGAGCAGGCAGTCGAAGTGAACATCGTTCGCGCACTGGCCAAAGCGAAGCTTCAGATGCCGGAGATGGCACCGCCGGCAGAGTAGAGTCCCAATCGTATTGGTTTTCGCCGGGCACGATCTGAAGAGATTGTGCCCGGTGGTGTTTTAGGAGGGCCTTTCGGGCAATTGCGATGGGCGCGGTTTCTACTGCTTTTCAATCCCCTGCTGCGGTCGTTACTACGTCTGTCATCGAGCCGCCTTACCAGGAATTTCCGCCCTCGCCCAAATTCGAGGCGCACGTTGAATGCTTCTGGAGCCACCGCACGGACGGCCCTGTCCGCAATTTTCACGTGTTTCCAGATGGCTGCACGGACATCATCTTTGAACAGCCTGCGCGCGATTATGGCGGCCTTGCGATTGTCGGCACGATGACGCGCGCGCAAGCGTTTGATATTCCCGCCGGCCATTCAACCTTTGGCGTGCGCTTCCGACCGGGCATGGCGGCGCGGCTTTTGCGAGTGCCGGGCTCAGTCGCCGTGGATCAATCCATTGCGCTTGCTGACGCGTGGAAGGCGGCGGCGGTTCGCGAGCTTCTCGGCCATCTGGCGAGCAGTCGTTCGCCGCGCGATGCAATCGCTCGGTTCGAGGCGTCGCTCGCCGACCCTGCGCCGCTCGATCCGGTGGAGAGATCTCTTGCGTGGCTCGCGGAGTGCGGAGGGCAGGTTTCGATGGACGAGCTGGCTGACGCCGCCAGCCTCAGCCCGCGCCAATTTCGCCGAATTTGCCTCGAGCGCACGGGTCTGAGCCCTAAGCACTTGGCACGCGTTCTGCGTTTCCGTCGGGCCGCGAAGGATGCGGGCGGGCGGCAGCGGGATTGGGCGGACATTGCGGTCGCTTCCGGCTATTACGACCAGGCGCACCTCATCAACGAATTCAAGGAACTCGCGGGTGTTTCGCCAGCGCAGTTTTCATCCCTTACCGTTGCCTCTCACTTCCGTTCGGAATCCGCCCTTTAGGTTTCGTCGCGGAATGTCCGTTTTTTCCAATCATCTCCCCCTAGCTTTCCGCTAGGATGCGCAGCCATGAGAACACTACTTGCTGTCGCACTGCTGACGACTGGCCTTCTATCCAGCCAAAACGCTCAACCAACAAAGGATGGCTTAAAAATGAAAATCACGGCGTTGATCTATGCACCGGCAATCGAACCGTCGTTGAAGTTCTGGGTCGACCAGCTTGGCTTCACGAAGACGGTGGAAGTGCCGGACGGCGATAAGCTAGGGTTCGTCATTCTCGTGAAGGGCGGCGCCGAACTGATGATTCAATCCACGGCGAGCATGGAGAAGGACAACAGCGAGATGGCGAAGCTGGCGCGACCGGCGGCGTGCCTTTATATCGAGGTGAGCGATTTCGACGACCTGCTGAAGCGCTTGGGCTCGGCGCCCGTAGTCGTGCCGGTGCGCACAACCTTTTACGGGATGAAGGAAATTGGCGTGCGGGAGCCGGGGGGAAATGTCGTTCTTTTCGCCGCGCCCGTGCCGAAGTAGACAGCGCCGGCACACTAATTTGCCGCTCAACCTCGGGGGCGGCGGCGCCGCCGCCCCGACACGGAGACTACTTCGCTTTTTGGGGCGAGAGAATACGTTCGATCTGCGCGATGTGATTCAAATCGTGCCCCGCAAACATCCGCACGATGTGCTCCACGGTTTCTTCGCCGCGCTCAGAGTGCATCCCGTGATGCTTCCACTGTTCCGGGGTGAGTGATTTGTAGAGCGCCAGATTCGCTTCGCGCAGCACGCGGAATTGCTCCACCGCCTGCCGCGGGTCGCGCTTGGCGTAGTGCGTCGCCGTCACCCACGCGTCTTGATCGAACGCTTGAATGGGCGTACCGGGCGCGCCCAAGATCGCGCGGATCCGCCAGCTGCCTACAATCTCCGTATCCGCCAAGTGCGCGACGATTTCCTGCACGGACCATTTTTCCGGCGCTGGCCGCTTCTTCAACTTCGCCGCCGGCACACCCTTGATCAGTTTTTCTAGTTTCTTCGCCGTGGCTGCTTGCACTTTGGCTGGATTCTCGCCGCCTGCCGTGTAACCAAGCATTCGCTGAATATATTCCTGTGGCGTCTCTTTCATGGTCCCTCTCCTCCCTTATAGCGATCCGCCCCGAATCGTTTGTCGCAGCAATGGTAGTAAAGATGTGCCAATTCTGAAAAAGGCGCAGGAGGCGAAGCAAGTTCGTGGGGAATCCAATTTGGCGCGTTCCGCCTCACGATCAACGACGCTCGTGGGCATCTACGTTAGTTCTGATAGAAGAAGGCCAACCAAAACCATATGGCGAACAAAAAGCGAATATGATACTTTCTCGCTATGGAGATCCGATCCTGCCGCGTCACGATTGCCGACATGGATGGCGTCGCCCATACCGTCGAAGTCACGGCTGCGACACTCTTCGAAGCCGTGGCACTCGGCCTCAAACAGCTTCAGGGCAATGAATGGGTCGCGGGCATCGGCCGCCCCATGGATACCGTTACTGTGGCAGTGAAGAGCGTGCCCGTGGAGCATCACGTACGAATCGGCGAATTCACAAAATGGCTCGAGCGCAGCGGAACCACTCCGGCTGAAGTGATGAGGAAGAGAAAAGTGCGCGAAATACTGGGTCTTCCTGCGCGAAGCTCATAGCGCACTTGGATTCCGATGTTAGCTCTAGGCCTTCGCCTCTGTAATTTCGCGGACCTTGATCGTGTCGGTACGCCCGTCGAGGACGCCTGTTACCAACACATTCTTGCCGGCGAATTTTCCGGCCTGTTGCTGGTCGTCCAAGTGGTACCAGACATCGTTTGCTTCATCGCGCAGAATAAATCGCTCGCCATTCTGCGATAGCACCTTGCCCGTGAAAGTTCTTACTTCAGGCGCGCTCTCATTCTGGCTGTTTTGCATGATGAGCGGAAGACCGGAAGCTCTCAACGTGTGGAGCTGCATGCCTCCGGCTAGAAACAATGTGCACAACGCGAATAACAGCGCAATTCGTGAGGCCGATCCTTTGGCCATGAAAATCACCTCCAAGGAAATTGAGCTTGGCAGCTCAAATCCTAAAACAGACCGTCAGGCTTCCCTCTCGGGCGATCGCTGTAGTTGAACGAGACGGATTTCGTAGTACGCGACGGGAACGAAATGTGACATGGCTGCGATGTGCGATCGTACAGACCCTTGTGCCCAAATTTCACCCTATCACACTCACTTGCTCTCGCGGACTGACCGTTCGGCCCAAAAAAGGACAGGCGAAAATTGATGACTCGCGTACTAAGGAGGCAGAAAAAAACTGGGAGGTAAGAGTCTTAGTTGTCGCGCACGATTCGCATCGCACTGTGCAGTAAGTTCTCAGATGTTTGAACCCGGACGCCCCGGCCTAGCGGAATGCTCACCCCGAAGCCGTAGAACTCAGCAGAACGGGCTTGTGCCGGTGCATGAAGAATCTCGCTTGCCGGCGTCGGACCCAGCATCACGTTTCCGTTGCGAATGTTGAGCATCGAAATGTTCAACTGCAAGCGCGCGCCCAAGAGAGGCGCAATCGGCACGCGCGACTCGGTGGCGAACGGCGTGGTTGTGAGCTGGAGAGGGATGACCTCATGCTGGTCTTCCTGTGCACCGGGTGCGAAACGTTGCCCCTCATTCGAATTCCTGCTAGTGGCGTTTGTTGCCAATCGGCTGGGAAATATTGACGCCGAAGAGAAGTCCTTCATCGAAGTGGTGCTTACTACACGCGACGCAAAAGATGTCGTGTTCGTAGTGGATAAGGACTGGCGCGGTCCGGCAGGCAGGAGCGATTGTGTTCGTTGCGCAAGAGCGAGAGACGGGAAGCCTGCTATTAAGACCACCGAAGCCAGGATTCGTCTGCTGGAGCGGAACATGGGTCCCACCGCCTTATTGCTGTAACAGCATCTTAGGTGAAGCCTCTAGATTAGGCAATACAGGCGAAATCGTACTCGGCAGGGTTATCTGCTCTAGCCCACTTTCGCCCGGTTGTCGCCTGCGTCGTGACCGGGAGCAACATTTCTAAACTGAGGGTTTCGCGCGGTTTCGCGATTTCTAATCTACGGTTCCGCGATTAGAAATTTCTGTAAGTGACTGAAAACATGGAATCGAAGAATTTTAAATGGGCGGTAGATTGCCGTTTCTGGAGCATCACCGCAGGCGAAGCTGGCGCCATTTTCTTTTCTGGAAACTGGTGTCACGTAGGCGAAACGCGAACTCCACCGCAGGCTACAATTTGATGAGCGAGAGACGCTATGGAGCTGAAATCGCCCGACGTTGCACCGATCAAACCCGAAGAGCGAGAACTCGCTCGCAAGGTACTCGAGCAAACCACCCTTGAAACCGAACTGACCGAGCGAGAATTGCGCACAGCAAACCTGCGCGCCGAACTGGGCGCATTCGAGCGGCGCTACTTGCACTTCGTCGGCGCGCGATATGCGGAACTGGACGAGCTGAAGGCCCGCATCGCCGAACAGCTTGCCGCCGAACAACCCGACAACGATCGAGCGCAACAGGCCGCGCGCGACGCACGAGCACGCGCGAACGAAACCAAATCCGCCGCCGGCGAACGCGCCGAGACAGCGCCGCGCGCATTCGAAGCCTCGCCTGAAATGAAGCGAATGTACCGTACTGTCGCCAAACGCATCCATCCCGACTTGACGTCAGACCGCGAAGACCGCGCCATACGGCAGCAGCTGATGAGCCAGGCGAATGAGGCATACGAGCACGGCGACGAAATGCAACTCGCCAGGATTCTCACGGAATACGAGCACAGCCCCGAGGCCGTGCGCGGCGAAGGCCCGGGCGTGGAACTGGTGCGAGTGATTCGTCGCATTTCACAGATGCGTAGCCGGCTGGCAGAGATGGAAGCGGAGCTGCAAGAGCTCCTGCGATCCGACCTCTTCCAATTGAAATCGCGACTCGATGAGGCTCAGCAGGTGGGACGTGACGTGCTGCAGGAAATGGTGGCAAAGGTAGACGAGCAAATCGAGCAGGCACAGCAGCGATTGGCAAAACCCAGGACCGGCGGCGAGCCAAGGATGATCTAACAGGGCGATGGCAACTCACGACACTTCGACAACAACGCAGATTGCGCGAGCTGGAACGAGAGCGCTTGCAGTGCGCTCGTCCGCGCTAGTGGCCCGGGGACTGCGCGATCTCGCCCGCGATTCAAATTGGCTGATCAAGAAAGTTTTCACGGGACGATCGCAGCATCTTGCAATTTCGCCAGCAGGGCAGGTCTGCGCGATTTCCGAACACGTGCATCACGGATCTTCGCAAGTTGCGCTCTACGATATCGAATTGAGCGTGCCGACGATGACGCTTGCCCCGCCTGCGGGAGAAGTTTCGAACCCGCCAGAACCCGGGGCCGTTTTTTCGTGGTCGCCGAACGCGCGTTATTTGGCTGGGACTTCGAGCGCGTGGCCTTCCGGGCTGCATCTGTTCGACCTGCAGGGAAAACTTTACCTGGGAAAAATCGGCGGAGCGAACATCGCGCCCGCGAATCTGGCCTGGTCCGATTCGGGTGACTACTTTGTGGCAACTTCACGTGGAAAGCGGGCAGCGCTGCGAGTTTGGGAACCACGCGGGGGACCTCCGGGAGGCGAAGCAGCCAGAGAACTCGCGACGCCCGATTGGCTCGAGCCCCAGCAGGCCGGTGAGGAATTCGCGGAGGAAGGTTCATTTGGCGGATACGGAAAGGCCGCATTCAGTCCGAACGAAGAAGCGCTCGCGAGCGTGATTGAAATCAAAGGCGAGTGGGCGGACGATTCGATTATGGTGGCGGATGTGACGAAACTTTCGCGGCGCAAGGTGTTCGACGCGCGAGGACACATCACCGACCTCACCTGGACCCCCGACAGCGAGCAGATTATTTACTGCGCAGCGGGCCAGGCGTACCGGCTCGAACCGCAAAGCGTGAATTCCGAGCCTCTCCCGTTTGGCGCAGAACTATGCGTGTGCCATCCGCACTTGCCGCTGTGTGTGTGCTTCAGTTCCTGGCTGAAAAATTCGGCGAAAGGGCGCCTGTTCCTGATCGATTTGAACCGCGCGAATGCATTCGACGAATATCCGGCGGAGGGTGTGGCCGATTTGCGCTGGAGCGCGGACGGTTCGCGGGCGTATGCGGTGACGCGCGATGGGATGGCGTACATATACGAGCCGCCACTGATTTGAAGGCTGGTTGAGGTAAAGCGCGGCGCAGACGGCACTGCTGGGCGAATCCGCGCGCTGAGATCCCTCGCTTCGCTCAGGATGACAGATTTAAAATTAAATTGTGGTAGATCGAGCGATTTAGTATTCAGGCCGGCGAGCGGTGTTTGTTGATTTTCCGTTGCGCGGCGGCGGTATCACGGTGGCCATCTTGCGGATCATCGCGAGAACGAGCTTTTTGTCGTCGTCCGATAGAGTGGTGGAATATTTCTTAATGTCGGCGAGAAATCGAATTTCTTCCTCGGACAGTTCTCCCAATACTTTGCGGGTTTCGCGATCCTGAGGCGTGTCGCTACCCGGGAAGAAATCGGCGAGGCTGATTTCCATGGCCTCCGCAATCTTCGCGAGCGTTTCGAGGGACGGAACAGTGTGGCCGTTCTCGACGCGGGAAAGATAGCAGCGCAGCAGCCCGGTGCGACGTTCGATGTCGCCCTGGGAGAGGCCGCGATCGCTTCGATACGAGCGAATCACTTCACCAATATTTACCTTGGGCTTCTCTTTCGGCATAGTGGCAATCCTGACAACCGGGCGTAGCATACGAGTAACCCCGGAAGGGCGCAAGAATATTTTTCAGGTCATGTTCCTGTGAGGAACATCCGGTGGTTATGATAAGACACGGGTGACGAGAGGTATGCCGATTCCAGCTGCCGATGTTCCTAATCAGGATACCGACTGCGGAATTGCGTCCGAAATCGCCGGGCGATCGATGCGTTTTCCGGAACGCTTGTGCGCGTATAGCGCGTCGTCGGCGCGCTTGAGAAGTTCCGCCGGTGACTCGCCCGGTTTGTAGTCCGTAAATCCGCTAGAGAAATGGCAGCGGATTTTTTCGCCCTGGTATTCCAGTTCGAGTCCTTCCACACGGGCAAGAACATGACGCACTTCGTCCGCGCGGCATTCGGGCAGCAGGGCCATGAATTCATCACCGCCGAGGCGCACTGCGAGATCGGAACCGCGAATGGCGCGCTGCAGGCGCTCCGCGAATCCTTTGATGACCAAGTCGCCAGCCGCGTGACCATGCCTGTCATTGATAGCTTTCAATTCATTGAGGTCCAGAAGCAAGACGGTCAGCGGACGGCCGTGGCGCTGGGCGCGGCTGATTTCCTGCGCAAGCCGCTGTTCGCCGGATCGGCGATTGTAGAGACCGGTGAGCTGATCGAGTGCTGCCAGCTTGTAAACTTCCGAAGCGAGGCTTTCCACTTTCGCCAGGGATTGAATCTGCTCGGCGAGCTGGTGGCGCACGCGGTGAATCAGCACTTGCTGATACACGACGTACACGCTGAAGATTAGCACCATCCCGACAAGCGCCCGCACAGACTGATTGAGAAAAAATGAATAGGTGCCTTCGTCTCGACTCAGCATAGCGGGAAATGCAAAGGAGGCGACGGCGAGCGTCAATAGCAGAATGACGGCCACCGTGCTCGACCACAGCCACCACTGGCGACGGTCGAGATGCTTTAAATGCGTCTGAATTTCTTCCGGGCGCGGAACAGAAGCCTCGGGAGGCCCTACGTCTCGTATGTCAGTCATTTGTCAGGGCTAATGTGCCTGCAATAAGAAATACAAGGCTTCGACTGCAAACTCCATCCGTATATTCCGCAGCGGTGTCAATCCCGTTAACTGTCCTTATTACCCTTGCGACAAAGCATGACCATGGCGCCCGTTTCTGCGATGTTTCGCCCGGGCTTCGTTAGGCGCTGCTCCGTTGGAACTTCTGGCACGCGGCCTGACCCCGCGCGGAGTCTGTGCTTCGTTTCCCAAGCATTTCTCTCCGATTCGGCCCCTGCCTCAGCCCTTCATCTATTTTCTCCCCGGCCCAAGGGCCAATTCGATCGGGAGGGAAGAAAAATGAAGCAGGCCAAGAGGGTTACTCTGATCGCCGCAGCTGCCGTCGCATTATTGACAGTTCCGGCCACAAGTTTTGCAAAAGGTCCGTCGGTAGCCGCACAGGGCTTTAAGGGAACAGTTTCGACCACTCCGCACATGGACGGCACACAACCAATGCCGCCCTACCCGGGCTAGCGCATTCCGAATCGCGTACACCTTGGGGGGAGAACATAGGTTCTCCCCTTAGAACTGTGTTAGGATGTACGTCCATAGGAGGTACATGGCTACCTCGCTTCTATGGATTGCCGGAATTGCGCTGGAGTTGGTGATTTTATTCCGGTTCCTGAAGTGCCGACTTTTTGCGCACTATCCATTCTTTTTCGCTTATCTGGGGATCGTGTGCTTTTTTAGCGTCGCGCTCTGGCCCATCTACCATTCCCATTCGGCATTGTATCCGCCGTTCTTCTGGACGAATCAGTTTCTGAACCTGCTGGCAGCCTTTGGAGTGCTTTTCGAAATCGTGCGGAGGAGCTTCGAGAGATATCCCGGTGCTCGAAAATTCGCTACGACTGTTTTGGTGATGATGTTTGCAATCCTTTGCGGCTACTTTGTGTTTCGATTGCTGCCATCGTCGCCAACTCCCTACGAAGGCTTTTCGAGCCTGGAAAACGACTTTCGGGTCATCCAGGCGCTGACTCTCTGTGGAGTGCTTATCGTAATTTCCTACTATCGAATCGACGTGGGTCGAAATCTGCTCGGGATCATGGCGGGACTTGGGCTGTATGTGGGAAGCACAATCGTGAGCCATCAGCTTCGAAGCTATGTCGGACCTGCATTTAATGCGGGATGGGATGCGATTCAGCCCTACACATACCTCACTTCGCTGTTTATTTGGACGTTCGCGCTGTGGTCGTATGCGCCTGCGGCGGCTCCGGAGATACCGCCGGAAATCGACGATGGCTACGAGGCATTTGCGCGACAGACGCAGCACGCGCTAGGAACGATGAATGCGGCTGTGAGTAAGGTGAACCGGCCATGACGCAACTCGTCATTTTCCTCGCGATCGTTGTGGGGGTCTTAGTTCTTCTCCTCGTCGCAATGCGCCGGCAGCCCGCTCACGCCGCGGGTAGCGCCGGGGAGTTGGTGACAGCGAAGAGGACGCTGGAATCGCTGCAACTTGGACTGCTTGCGCCAGCACTCGTAGATCAAGTGTTTGGCCGGAAGGATTTAAGTTACATTGCCACCATCGGGTCGAACGAGATTCGCAATCTCTTTCTGTCGGAAAGGAAGCATCTGGCCCTGACATGGATCGGCCAGGTGAGAAGGCAAGTTCGCGCGCTAAAAGATTTTCACGTGAGCCGGTCCCGAATGTTCACGCAGATGAGCCGATGGAAAGAATTCTCGTTAGCTCTTGATTTTGCGAGCCTTGAGATCCAGTGCGATGTCTTACTGCTCGCATTGCGATGGGGCGGACCATATGCGGCGCCCGACTTTGCAAGGCGGATTGCAGCGGCTGCGGCGCGAGTGTGTGCAACCCTGGATCAATCGCTTGCTTTCTTGACTCCGTCCATTTTCACGTCGCTGGCAAGCGAATCAGAGGCTGACGGGACGTTGGTTTAGGAGTGGAAATGGCTGGAAAAGCCAAACGAGCGGATGTGCTTGCGGCTTCTGAAGACCTGCGGAGGCGCACCCTACCGCATACGTCAGGTGCGCTGGACCGCATGATCTATCTCGCTTCGATGAGGGACTACAACACAGGGCTCTATGTGCACCAGGGTCTAGCCTCTCGTTTTTCGGCAGAAGTTGCTTGTGAGGCTTTGGCCCATTGTCACCGGGAAAGTTTCCGAGAACTGATATCGCTGGAGTTAAAAGACTTAACGGAACAATTGAAACTGTATATGCAATCCACCGGCACCGCGGAGGACGATTTTCTGAGAACTTGGAGAGAACTAGAGCCGTATCGAGTAGCTGTTCCCGTGGGAACGGACTCACTGGTAGCCCAGTTTCTGTTTTCGAATCTCAAGATCGCTTTGGCAATCCTGGAACACCAAAACTCACGGTTTCCGGAGCCGACACCAGTCGCATAGCCACGGCGGTCACCTGGCCCACAATTTCGGCCTCGTCAGGATAGCTGAATTGACGCACAGAACACGCTGAAAGCGGATGAGGTAGCAGTGTCAACTGCGAACCCGCCAAATCACACCAGGAGCAGGCATAACTATCCCGCAACTCGATGAAGTAGATGGGCCGGTCGAATTCAGTGCGCCAGGCTGATGGCCGGATGCTGGCGATTTCGCTGTCAATCTGAACGAAGGTTCCGGGGCGAAGCAGCGGATACATGGTGAAATCGCTTGTGCCGATGTAACCGTACTGGGTATGGCGCAAGTCCAGTCGCTGGAATAATGACGCAGGCACGTTCCCCCACACCTCCACGGCGCGCGACACAAGATTTGTCTTCTCCAGGCTGAAGCTGCGATCGAGACGTATTGGAAACGTTACGGCGGACGCCGGATGAGGTGTCTCGAACGCGACTCGATGGGTATTCGCCAGCGGGACGTCCAATTGGAATCGGGCGCTATTCGCCAAATCGATCCCGAATACAGCCAAAAGATCGGAAAACGTCGAGCGATAGATCACGCTCAAACTAAAGAGCTTATAGATGCTGGGGACCGAATCCTTGTTTTCAAGCTGGGTGAGCCAGGCGTTTGAAATGTAATATTCGTCGTTGCCAGTTCTCTCTGCGAGCTTCCGGCTGAGCTCTTCAACCTCCCTAGTCGTAATGCCAAGGCGATTGCGAAGCTCTCTTAGCTGATCTCCGGGACGTGGAGCGCAGGTCATCAACTAACTCTCAATTCTGACAGCAGCGTCGCCCAGCCTAGAACGATTCGTTAAGTGAATCAACCGTAGAGACGATTATCTCTAACGTACCTGAACGTACCCGAAATTTTGCGGGCTAGAGCCACTTTTGCTCTCGACAAGCAGCAATTTGCTTAGGTGCTTCGTATTGAAAGCACGATCGCAGCTCGATTCCCGATTTGGGAATTCCGTAACCGCACAAATACGGATGCCTCTGTGGAGAAGACTGGGAGGCCTGGGGCGCTTTTCACAAGGTTGAAGCGAGGTAAATCTGCGTAATATGGAGCCCGTCCGACCGGACAGGGTGCCTTACGCGTCACAAAAAAGAAGCGGCTCTCGCCGGGCGCTGGCAGTTGTGGCAAGCTAAAGTGACAGTGGAGCACCGCGATGGGCGAAACGAGCGACTTGCCGATTGACGCAGGTCAATCTTATCGTGAAAAAAGAACGGTGCCGCGATACAGTTTTATCGCGCACGTGGAAGTAATCGAACCGGCCAGCGATACGCACATCGCCGGCCGCGTATCGGAAATCAGCCGCAAAGGCTGCTATATCGACGTTCTGATTACATTGCCACCCGGCACGCTAATCCAGTTGAAGGTTCTACGCGACCTCGGTACTTTCTCAACCAAGGGGAAAATTATCTACGCGCAGGAATGCATGGGAATGGGTGTGGCGTTCCTCGAAATTGCGGATAGCGAATTGAAGACGCTCGATGCCTGGCTCGCCGAACTGGCCGCTTAGAGGTTTCCTCCTTTTTTCGTCCGCTTGTGGGTTGCTCTCCGTTTCGGCTTTGGGCCTGTTGCAGCGACGAGCCGATGGCTGCCGCGCACGAGATCTTTGACCTCAGTCCAATTGAGGCGAGCCGCGTAGACCTTCAGCGTGACCCAGCCGTGCTTCCCGATATACGGCGTGCGGAAAAAGCGCGAATCATTGAGAAAAATCCCCTGCAGTTCCTTCTCAACCTTTACGCAAATTCCCAGTTCGCCTTTATATTCCTCGAGTACGCAGAACATCCTGCCGTTGACTCTGAATGTGGGATGGCCGAAGGTGGTCCCTTCAGCGACATCACACAGACCCATACAAATCGCACGCAACCGCTCCAAGATTTGGCCTTCACTCAGCATTTAGGAAACGAAGCCAGCATACGATAGAATAACCAGCTCGCAGGGCATAGGGAGAACGGATTGAGTTTTAGCGCCAGCACCCGGCAGGTGGGAGACATCACGATCGTGGACGTGAGCGGGCGATTCACGCTGATCGAAGGCGAGGCCGTGCACGAACTGCTCGGCGATCTCTTTCGAGACGGCCGGAAGCGCGTGCTGCTGAATCTTCGCAACGTAACGTATCTCGATAGCTCCGGCATCGGGCAACTGGTTCGATCCGTGTTTACCGCGCGGAAAAATGATGCGGACTTGCGAGCCGTCGATCTAAGCAATCGCGCTCAGGAAATCCTGCGGCTCACCAACCTTCACACCGTCTTCACGGACTTCTCGGACGAGCAGGAAGCGCTTCGCAGCTTTCAGGCTTAAACGCCGTCAGGCGCCTGCCGCGGCGCCGTTCGAAAATGAATCAATCGCTCCGGCTTCGCTATCTCTGATATCAAACACCGTGTAGAGCTTCGTCATCCTCAGCAGATCGCCCACTTGCTTCACGGGATTGATCAATTTGAGCGCGATGCCGTGACTTCGTGCCGTCGTGAGTGCGCCGACTAGCTGGCCCACTCCCGAGCTATCCACATATTTCACGCCGGCGAGGTTCAGAATCACTTTCTTGCGGCCCTGTTCCGCTAAGCGGCGAATCGCGTCGGTCAGCACCAGATCGCTGCCCGGACCGAAGGCTAGCGCTTCGCCCAAGCTCAAGCGCCCCCTCAGGTCCAGGATCGTCACGTCGTCAATATGGCGTATATCGCATTCCATGGTCATGGCTGGACTCCTTCAACGGGCAGACAGCTCGCCGGGGTGCATCGGCGGAGAGAGTCTATATCCGTGGTGGCCGTAACACAACGAATGCACGGGTAAGGCTAAGAGATTAAGGAGCTTTGGTAATAGCCTGGGTACCGTAGGTACTCCCTCTGGCCGAAGTCCATACCGTACATTCCCGATGGAATCGTACGGCGCTGAGGTCTAAAATATGCGGGCTATAAGATACATGTGAGTAACCTTATAGTTACTCATAAAATTGGAGCAACTTGCAGAATAACCCTTACACCCGTTTCTTCAGTTTCTTCGGCCTTCGAGAGAATCCATTCGCGGTGAGCCCGGATCCACGTTATTTATTTATGACGCCCGGGATTCAGGAAGCTTGGGGGGCGATTGAGTATGGAATGCACTCGCGCGAAGGAATCATTCTTCTCACCGGTGAAGCCGGCACCGGTAAAACTTCGCTGATCCGGAGATTGCTCGAATGGCTCCACGATCGCCGGATGCCGACTGCGTTTATTTTCAATTCGCATCTGGAATCCAAGCATCTTTACGATTTTATGCTGGCGGACTTCGGCGTGCGGCCCGACCCACGATGGCAAGGCAATGCGTTGATGTGCCTGGGACAGTGGCTACCAGAGCGCTGCCGTGAGGGTCAAACCCCTGTGCTGATCGTGGACGAGGCGCAGGGCCTGCCTCTGCACGTGCTCGAGGAAATTCGGTTGTTATTGAATCTGGAGACTCCGCAGGAAAAGTTATTGCAAATCGTCCTGGCCGGGCAACCGGAGCTCGAGGAAAAGCTCAATCGTCCCGAGATGCGCCAACTGAAGCAGCGAATTACTCTCCGTTGCAAAACTGCACCGCTTACACCGAAGGAAGCGCGAGATTATATTCAGAGTCGCCTGGATGTGGCGGGGGCCTCTGGCAGGCCGATTTTCTCACCGGATGCCGTGGACGCCGCGCATGCTTATTCGCGGGGGATTCCGCGCGTGATGAACCTGTTATGCGAGCATGCGCTGATCAATGCTTACGCCGGGAATTTGAGCGTTGTGCCGGCGAGAGTGCTCGATGAAGTGGCGCGCGAGTTTCACTTCGATCGGGACAGGTACGTACCCACGATCTACAGCACGATCCCGGACGCCTTATCTCTGCTCAATCAGGAACGACTTCCACCAGTTCCGGCCGAGTCGTCAACGCCACCCATTTTGGCGATGCCTCCGACTGCTTCTGTTTCAGCGGAACCCTCAAACGCGCTTCCTTTGTCCGAACCTGTCGCGCCACTCCCAACAATGGCGGCGCACCAACCGGGGAGCGTTCAGCCGCAGCACCATGAACATGTGGCCCACACAACTCATGATTCTGCGGGCTCTGTCCTTCCATCCGCCGCTCGACATACGATGAAGAAAGTCTCGACAGGGCCAAGAAGCCAAAAAACACCCCTCGATATCCGCGTGCTCGCGACACTTCGAGACAACTTGCCAAAAGCGCTTCTTTCTCCGTCTTTAAGATCCAAATTGCGAAAGCACAGTCGCGATTTTCGACGAGCGCTTCGCGATATCTGGAGCGAGGTGTCTGACGAGCGCCGATTAAGCAGGATTCAAGCAGCCGTAGAATCGCAGAGCGAACGCGGGCTGCGGCGGCTTTCTGCCACGTTCTCGAGCGCGCAACTCTCTCTGGAGCATCAGTGGAAGAACACTGCGCCTATCTGGCAACGAACGAAAGCGTCTTTGATGCATTGGCTTGAGCAACCGCAGCGCAGACGGCGCTTAGCAGATAGTCGCGCTCCACAACCGAGCCCGCTAGCACAGTCAACTCCTCGGAAGGTGGCGGCCTGGCCGAAGGTGGACCGCGCGCAGAAGCGGTTGCGAAAACCGCTGCCTCAATCCGTAGCGTTGCCTTCGAACGAGTCCGGAGTGAACGTTAATGTAATTGTGATGCGATGGTTACGCCAGCCGTTCCGCGCCTCCACTTCCACTCATTCGCCCCGCGCCGCCACTTCGCGGAACCGGTAAAGTCCGGCCTGCCATCACAATTCGATTGCTTGGAGTCTTCCTTCTGATAGGTGTGCGCGAACAGGCTCTGAGCGCGAGGATGCCGCGCGACCGCCACGCCGACATCTAGCAAGAGTTGCCGGAGGTATCCCGATTACTGGCTCGGGCCGCCACTCTCGATATAGCGGAAGGCTTCCTCGACGGTCCGCGTAGGAGCGTGGGACTCGATCTTCGTGAATTGCGGACGCTTCCGGGGTGAAAATTTGCCCGGATCAAAATTGCCCCTCTGCATCTTGAACACCCAGACATATTCGCGATGTGATTTGTCTGCTTCCGACATCGGGACCAGAGCGGTGTCGATCATGGTCATCGGACTGAAATCTGAAAACCCGTTGTGATCCGTATGAACAGGGGTCGGCAGCGTGGACCCAAAGAAGTCCACGTCGTGTGTGAAGATGATGACGTAGTCCACGCTCGAAACATTTGGCGCCGGGCAGATGCTGGAGAACTGCTTCTTGCGATTCTGCGCGATCCATTTCGCTTGCGCGGGTGAGATTCCGTACGCGGAGAAAAATAGCCGGCAGGCCGGGTCCGCGCTGGCGTTTTCCGGTTGATAATCTGGATACTCGTCCGACTCTGTGGCTGCGACGGTATGGACGCTCGCAACCTCGTGAGCCGGTTGCGGCTGAACAATCACAGCGGTCTCGACTGGCTTCGCCGGAGTCGGGACGGCGGGCGTCGGCACCGAGGGGGTCGGTGCCGGATGCGCGCCGCTCGGCTGCGGCGGGGCCGCAGCAGACTTGGTGTTCGCCATTTTGCTCGGGGCTGGCGAAGAGGATCTTGTGTTGCTCGTTGCGGAAGTAGAGGTCAGAGCCGGAGCATGCGGGGTAGCTGCAGGCGCGGCAGGCGCTGGTGGTTGCGGCTTACTCGATGGAACCGCAGCGGGACTCGATTTCCTGGACGGCCTCGGCGCGGGCACTGATTTTGCGCTTGTACTTACGGCTGGAGTAGACGGGGCCGCAACAACAGAAACAGAAGTAACAGCAACAGGTGCAGATGCTGTTTCGGCGACCGTGCGTACGGCAGGGGCCGGTGCAGGAGCAGCGCTAGGAGCCACGGCGACTGCCGGCGCAGGACCAGGAGCCGCCGCAGGCAGCGGAGTTGAGATATTGCTGGCCATCGAGGGTGTGGAAGGAGCCGCGCTCACAGCAGCGCGAGGAGCAACTCTCTTCGCGATCGAGGCACCCGCCTGTGAGTCATTGGGGTCAACGTAGGGAGGCAGATCCGGGAACGTACTCTCTGGCACGTAACCCTGCGCGCCGTTCGCGGCGCGGATCTTCACATAGCCTTTCACGCGGCCTGTGATTTCCACCGTCTCGCCACATTTGAGTTTGGCGGAGACATCAAAACTGGTAAGCGAATCGTAAACCCAGACGCGATCGTTTGTCGCGTTGCACTTCATGGTCGCACTGTCGCCGGCAAATGCAGGGGAAGCGGCAGCAGCCCCCACGAGGAGGAAGAGGACTCCCAGTCGGTTGGTCATTTTGTCTCCAGGAAGATTGCAAGCGGGGTGCCCGGAACGAGCAAGAGCGGCGTCGCGAATAGTGCGTGCCCCGAGGCCAAAGGTGCGTGTCCCAAGTATGTTTCGTTCAAGGAACTCAGTTTGCCGAACGTACCGAATCGGAACAACTGTACGATCGGGCAGAAAACGAGCAGGCGAAAGTACCGCGTTGGACGTACTAAAGTACTTAGGACTAAATTAGTGAGCAGGGTTCGATTCTTCTTTGCCTGGGAGGTGCGCGATGCACTATCACTTTCTTGTGGAAACATACGACACGGAGCGGATCAAAGTGGTGAGCACGTGGAGTGAGTTTCGCGATGAGGAAATGCCCTTGCGTCCGAGAAACGGTGACGCTCGCGGGCGAAGCGTGCACGAACAAATGGTGCATCAATGCGTGAGCGAGGATCTCTGGATGCGCACGATGCTTGATATCGACGTGAACGCGCCGCCTCTTCCCAAGCCGGAGACGCGGCTTGAATTTATCCGGCGCTACACGGAGGACAGCGGCAAACGTCTCGACGTATTGCGCGCCAAAGATGACGCGTGGTGGGAAGGCGAAACCAAATTTTTCGATGTGCCTCGGTCGCGCGCGTGGGTGATGACGCGTCGCATCGCCCATACCGCGCATCATCGAGGGCAGCAGATCGCGATGCTCAGAGTGTTCGGCCATGATCTGCACAGCAACTATGGTCCAACGGCAGACACGGGTGGCCTGATGCAAAATCACGCGCCGACCATCTACGCGTATTCTAATTTGCAGGCATTGCTTGACGGAGAGTCCGCCGGCGGCCGCAAATCCCGGCTGCCGGGTGGCGGGCCGAATCCTGTCACCGAGCGGCCGGGCGAAAGGTAACTGCTACCCGGCTACTTTGGAAGCTGGCTTCTGGTTGAAGCGGGCGACCTCTTTCACTGCGCGATACGCTTGGTCGATTGCGGCGCTTGTATAAGCGAATGCTCCCGCATCGGAATTGGCAATCGAAATTCTGCCGAAGGGCTGCCGTCCGATCACGCAGGGGCGTTCGTTTTCAGGCCAGTTGGGATCGAACAGCGAATTGTATTCGTATGCGTAACCGTGCGGCCAGCGATTCACCGTGATCGCTTGAATATCCTGCGCTGGATCGAAACCGCCGGGCGAGAGAGCGCGCCCCAGTTGGCTGCGGATATTGCGCTCGAAGGTCGCAAATTGCGTGTGGTATAGCTCCATACGCCCGGCAATTTGTTGATCGCGGGCGGTGGCACCGGCTCCGCAAGGGATTCTCTCGAGGTGCAATATGCATGGGTCGCCCGGGCCGGCCGGATATTTGTAGACACCCATGCTCACCGGATAGTCCATCTCGATCGTTGTGAAGTAGCTTCCCGGACATTTAATTCTTCTCACGCCGAGTTTTTCAAATGCGAGTGAGTTGCGAATCTGCACATTGGTGTAAACAATCGGCACTTTCACCCCGTACGCCAGCGCATCTTTCTGTTTTCTCGACATGTCCGGGCACATGTATGGAATCACCATGTTCCAACACGCCAGGATGCACGTATTCCCGCGCACTGTGCGCGCGTGCTCGCCGCGAACGTAAGTAATTTCGACTTCTCTTGCGTTTTCGACTTCTCCCACATTTGCTGCTTTCACAACGGTGCTGTTCAAGCGGATACGTACGCTGGATTTTGGATCATCGAGAGCCGCGTAGTTCATGTTCGCTGTGACGATATCTTCCATCGTCGAACCCGGCGCGCTGCCAGGAATTAATGCGCGAACCAGCAGCCGTGCAATGGACGCGTTGCCGTCGGGAAAGTGGTAGATGTAGGGCGCGTTGTCGTCGCGCTGCCTAACTTCCGCGCCGAGTCCCGGCCCGGGCGGCCCGGAAAGATCCATTCCACTGAAACCCGGATAGCTCAAGCCCGCCAAATCGGCCGCCGGGACTACATCGATTCCGACGCCGTAGACCCCGTAAGTTTGTCTCTGAAGAAACGGCAGCACATCGGGATGCAGTTTCACATATTTGAGCAGATAGTCCTTGTAGCTCGTCTTGGCAAGAAGCACCCTTTTTTGCCATATGGAAAGACGCGGCAAGTAATCGACTTTTTCGGTGTAAAGCCGCATCAAATCCTTTTTTGCCTGAGTGCTGAGCGGCGCCTTCGCGAAAAATTCCGCCCACGGCACCTTGGAGCGGCCGGTGATCAGAACATCCTCTCCAAAGGTTTCCTTATCGAAGAATACGGAATCGGGTTCCATCGGATCGGGATCAACCGCGCGATTGAAATATTTTTCGAATCGCTGAACATCCACTCCGAGTTCCTGGATCAGGCCGCGCGCGTGCTTGCTCCAGCGATTGGGCGAATCGATTGACTGCGTTCCGCCATAGCCGATAAGCTCCCGCTCCGCCGGGTGGTACTCGTTGCGCCTGGCATGGCCGCCGAAGTCGTCGAGATTCTCGAGAATGAGCACCCGCGCCCTGGGCCCGGCGATTTTGCGATAGAAGTAGGCTGCTGACAGCCCGCTGATTCCCCCGCCAACGACGATCAGATCGTAGCGATCCGGATCAGGCGTGGCATTGGACCAGACTTTTCCATCGCGAAGCGCGTGGCCGGCTTGCATGGCAGCATCCGTAGTGCCGCGCATGCCGGTGAGAGTGGGCGGATAGTAGTCGGAGCTTTTTTCCGGGGCGAACGGAGACTGAGGTATTCCAAGGGTTTCGAGCCATTGTAGATTCGGGGAGAATGCTGCGGCGCCCACCGTGACGCTCACTCCGTTCAGAAAATCGCGCCGCGTAATACGGCGGCCCATGCCAAGTTCACGATCCGACTTCCCATCCGCCACGTCTCCCCCGTCAGATTTGACCACCAGGACGGCAAGGCGCTGTAAGTTACCCAACGCGCCCCTCTGGCTTTAGATTTTCAGCGGGAAAGCATACCGCGAGAAGTCGAATTCGATAGAAGGAAACTGAAGATCGTCGCGTTGCGAGCCACCGGAGAGAAGTTAGCTCGCGGGAGGACCCTTGTGCATGTGCACTTCCGTGCCGCCGCGCTCGTAGTGAATCTCGTCCATGAACTGCCTCATCAGAAGGATGCCGCGTCCATGCTCGGCATCGAGATTTTCCGGAGCTAGCGGGTCTGGCACCCTTCCTGGATCGAAGCCAGGGCCCTCGTCGCGAACGACGAGTGAAATGCCTGAGGCTGCATCGCACTCGCAGCGAACGTGAACTTTCTTTTCCGAGTCTTCGCGATTGCCGTGCAGGACGGCATTCGCCAGCGCCTCGCGCAGCGCCAACTCAATTGCGAATTCCGCGCCCGGGTCACAATGAATCTCCCGAATCCTGACCATCAGCTCGTCGACGAAGGGAGAGATCGCCTCGATTTCACTCTTCATCGAAAGCTCCAGATGCAATTTGGGCCGCCTCGAATCGAAAGTTGCGCAGCATCTTACTGGTGCTGCGCCGTAGATTCAAGCACGGGGGTCCCGGGCAAGACCGCGATTCGGGCCTATTTCAGTCGAATCTCGTAATCGCCCTGGCAGGGCTCGATTGTGATTTTGTTTTCCCGGGCAAGCCACCCAACGGCCATGAAAAACAGGCTTTCGGGCACTCCTGCAGCTTCGATCAGCGATGCCAGCGTGGTTGGCCCACCGTCGGAGAGCATATGCCACACGGCACCAGCCGTTTCCCCGATGGGAGCGAATTCATCGCGCCCAGGACCGCTCTTCGCTCGAGTGCCATTGTCGTCCAGCGAAACGAAAAATGCCGCCGCGCGGCGAAGCAGTTGGTCCAAGGTGTCTGATAACACGGGACTTACGTCTCCCGCCGATTCGCATTGAGACCCTCTCATCATCTATGCCAGAATAGATGCTTACCATTACCGTGGAATGATCCGGCCGTAAATTCTTCCTAATTTCTTTCGGAATTGCCGCTGGACTTGGACTACGAATCAGGACTAAAATCCGCCCTCTTCAACTTTCTGGGCCCTTCCTACGAGAGGTTACAAATGATTGCTGAAGCCAGCAAGGAACAGTACCGCGGTGTCCTCTGTATTCACTGCCGCCAGGCAATTCCGCTCTCCGCGTCGCAGGTGCGCAAAGAGAAGGAATTGACAGCATCCGAGCCGAATGAGATGACCGAACTGCGCTCCAGTTCATTCAATCTGCGCTGCAGGGCCTGCCACGGAGAGGCGACGTATACCGCGGCTGACACGATCGATTGCGCGGGCGCACCTCGAGTGCGCAGCACATCGGCACGGCGCAATCCCCTGCTGCGGCCCGAGCCGAAGAATTTGTCGCGAGCTGCAAACGGCTAGAGCGCGCTGCCTCGGGTTGTAGCGATCGCCAAGCCCTGCCGTCACAACCAGGAAATCACTGCACCGTGACTGTAACGGTCGCCGTAGTGCGCCCGAATTGATTCGTCGCCGCCAATGTGTACGTGGTGGTCTGTGTCGGGTTTACCTGCACGCTGCTTCCTCGCACCGCTCCCACACTCGGCGATATCACGAAATACGAAGCGCCCGAGGCGGTCCAGTTGAGGGTTACCGGCGAGCCTGCTGAGCTGCTCGAAGGCGAGGCCGTAAAGCTCGAGATCGAAGGCGCCGCGCCGGTCGGAACATTCGACGCAGTGTAAATCGGATTCATCTCCACAACTTCGAAATCGGACGCGGTAACGCTTCCGAGCGAGTGCAGGTCGTCATTACTCCAGCGATCGTCCGGCGCGCCGCTGATATACATGGACGAGCCGTTGTCCGCCATGATCATTCCGTATTTTTTCAGTGCATTCAGGATCACCTGATTGGTGGCTGAGAATGTGGACACGTCAAAACTCGACTTGAGCCGCAGCCGCATCCCCATCGGAGCCGCCATGGCCTGCGTCGAATTCGCGGCCCAGTGCGACGCCGGCGGGACAAACGCCGCACGGCTGAATTGCAACGTGAAACGAATCGCATGGTTGATATGTCCGGCGGCCACTTCATCGTAACGGACGAGGCCCGGAAAAATTGGCAGGCCTGCGGCGTCAGCGGAAGTCCATGTCCATGGGCGCTGCTCGTCGTTCTGCAAATCCCAAACCGCAGCCGAAGCGGCATTCCACGCGCCGCCCGACCCGGCTGACGCACTGTAGAGCTCGTACAACCAGCAATTGTTGTTGTCGAGCACGAGCACGTGCCGGTCGCCACTCCCCGGATTGGGATAGCCCTCAATCGGAGCGTTCGCCGGCACAGGCATCGGCCCCGGATCGCTTTCATCGCCGTAAGCGGTGAAATTGATGGGCACGAATCCCTGCGTCGAATCCACCACGACATAAGGAATGCCGATGCTCGATCCCTGATACAGACCCGAGCCGAAGTCCGGATGGATCGTCACTGACCCGCCAATAAAATTAATCAGCCCCGCCGAATCAAGATCCACCGGCGCCGAAGAAATATCTTTGTTCCAGAGATTGTCGGCCGGGAATGGGACGAAACCGTTGAGGCTGCCGCCCTGGCCGGGAGTCATCACGCTGCAAGCGCTAGGTGGTGGCGGCGCGTTGGAGGTCACCTGCACGTTCACTGCATTCGACGTGCTCGCACCTGGGTTGGGATTCTGAACCGCTACTGAAAACGTCCCTGCCGTCGAGGCAGTGCCTGTGGCCGTCAGTTTTGTAGTAGAGACGAAGGCAGTATTGATCGCCGCGCCTGCGAATAAGACTTGCGCACCGTTGACGAAATTACTGCCGTTCACCGTCAGCGAGAATGCGCCGGTTGCGAAAGATTGAGGGTTTACGCTGCTGAGCGTCGGCGATGGATTCCAAAGCGTGAGCGTGGTTGTCGCGGTTGCGCTGGAATCGGCCGCGCTGACGGCCTTGATCGCCGCTGTGCCTCCGGCCGGCATTGCGCTCGGCGCACTGTACACCCCCGAAGCGCTGATCGTTCCCACCGCGGCGTTGCCGCCGGCAATCGCATTCACAAACCAACTCACGTTTTGATTCGAGGAGCCGGTCACTGTGGCGGTCACTTGATCCGTGCTACCTAGACGCACGTCCGGCGATGCGGCCGAAAGACCAACTGCAACAACCGGCGGCGGATTTTTTCCGCCCGAACCGTTACTCGTGCCACAGCCAATCTGGATGCTGAGCAGGATCAGCAACAGGATGGGGTTTGCGCGGCGCAAAATGTTTCTCCGTGAACGGCCAAAAATCGGATAGAGCTATCGCTCCACTATGCCGTTTGCGTGCGCGGCAAACAACTGGACGAAAGTCCAAGAAGAGTGCAGGCCCGAAATAGCGCATTTAGCGCGCACCGCTGCGTTCGCGTTAATTCGGCAGTCCCGCAGATGAGGTGGCGCCTGGCAGAAAGGGAGAGGCGCTCGTCCAAATTACCCGCCACGTTGCTGAACGATAGTACTTTTGCCGCTCTCAACCCTAACCAAACAAACCACTTCGGATACTGATCCGCTTGGCACACGCATTGCACCAATCCTCTGCGAGCAGGAATGAAACTCAGAAAATGAAGCTTGGAAATGAAAGCGCAACGGCAGATGAACCAAATGAGACACGACGCAGACACTGAACAACTGATTCCCAGCATTTTCTTTTTGCTGAAAAAATGGGAGTCAATCACTTGGAACCGGGAGGCCGGGAAAATGAATTGGGACCAACTCGAAGGAAAGTGGAAGCAGTACAAGGGCGAGGTTCGTGAAAAGTGGGGCAAATTAACTGACGACGACCTGCACATCATAGCGGGAAGACGCGAACAATTGATCGGTCGTCTGCAAGAGCGTTACGGCATCGCCAAGGAAGTTGCGGCGCGCGAAGCCGATGAATTCGTGAAGGCGCTCACCGCTGAGGAAGAAGTGGAACAGCGCGCGAATCGTGCCAAGGCTGCAAAGCAAGGCTGATTCGGATTTTCTGTGTGCGGAGGGAAGCAGGCGTCGCGAGGCAGGCCCGGAGCCCAGGACTCCGGGTCTGTTCCGCGATAAAAAAGCAACGCGAAAGGAACACAAACATGAAGTGCTCGGCGATACCCGGTATTCTTTTAGCTCTGATTGGAATTGTGCTATTCGCGCACCTAGGAATTGCACGGGCTATGCAAAAGCAGATGGCGCCGCACAAGGCCATCGTTCCGCGGATGGAGACCGCACAGAAAACCGAGCAAGCATTTCCCGTAGCATCGCTGCTCGCTGGGTTTTTCTTTATGAGTGGAGTCGGTTTAGTTGCGGTAAGCGCGCATCCGGCCGCTCTTTCGCAACGAGAAGATTCCGACGGCCAAGGGAGTGATTCGGTCTAATCTAATCCTGGTTGCGGTATTCTTCCGGTACGTCGTCTTCAAGCACTTCACGCGTCTTCACTTCCGATACGTCCGGATCCGGCGCGTTCTCAACTCCACTCACAATTCCCGCCTCATAGTCCTGCCCTTCCTCGGCAAGCTCTCGCACGCTTTCAGAATCGACGTTCTCAATGCCTGAGAGGCCCTGAGTGTCGCCTGATTGCCCACCCTCCGCGGCCAATCCCACTCCCTGGCGAATCTGCGCCACCGACTGTTCGGTCAATTGGGTGCTGCGAGAACGACGCTTGCGCGGAGCAGATTTCTTTGTTTTTGCGGAAGCCCTTGCGCGGGACGCTCGGGAGGTGAGTTTGGTTTTGCGCGCCGGCTTGGCGGCTTTTGTTGTTTTCTTTTTGCGGGTGGTCTTTTTCTTAGCCATCCTCAAAGTCTAGCACCGCGCGCATGGCGACCGCAAAAGGCTTTCTGCCCATAGCCGTTGGGTCAAACGGCCGTGGCCAGCATCAGAGTATAGTGGGATGGGTGCGCCACGAGATTCAATAGCCAGGGAACAGGACTGAAACGCCGAATGGACGCCGAACGCGGCCCGCGAGGCCGAAGCAAGCCTGAAAAGTCGAAAGGCGCATGGAAGCTCCTTCCGGACGTGTGGGAGCTTATCGAACCGCGCAAGGCGATCCTCGCCCTGGGGTTTGGGCTGATGCTGATCAATCGCGTCGCGGGGCTCGTCCTTCCTGGTTCGACAAAGTTTCTAATCGACAACGTCATTGGCAAGCATCAGCGGCAGCTCCTTTTGCCAATCATCCTCGCCGTAGTCTGCGCCACGCTCGTCCAAGGCGTGACGTCGTACGCGTTGACGCAGTTGCTCTCGAAATCCTCGCAGCGAATGATCTCCGACCTTCGCATCAAGGTGCAGGCGCACATCGGCCGCTTGCCGGTGTCTTTCTACGACGCGAACAAAACAGGCGTGCTGGTCTCGCGCATCATGAGCGATGTGGAAGGCGTCCGAAATTTGATTGGCACCGGCTTGATCGAATTTGCGGGCGGAATCATGACTTCGATCTTCGCGCTGATTGTGCTGCTGAAAATCAGTTCGAGCATGACGGCTGTCGCAGCGGTTGTATTGATCGCATTTGCTATCTCGCTGAACAAAGCCTTCAAAACCATCCGGCCCCTTTTCCGCGCGCGCCCGAAGCTAAACGCGGAAGTAACGGGCCGCCTCACCGAATCCCTTGGCGGCGTTCGCGTGGTGAAGGGCTATCACGCGGAAGAACGGGAAGGCAAAGTGTTCGCCGGCGGTGTGCAACGCCTGCTCGACAACGTGATCAAAACGCTCACCATGACTTCGCTGATGAGCCTTTCGTCGACGGTGCTGATGGGTCTCGTGAGTGCTGTGATCATGTTCCTCGGCGCGCAGAAAATTCTCGCTGGGACGATGACGCTCGGCACCTTCATCACGTTCACGATTTTTCTCGGCATGCTGATTGCGCCGCTCGTGCAGATTGTCAGTATCGGCCCGCAGTTGACCGAAGCCATCACGGGCCTCGAGCGCACCCGCGAAGTGTTGAACGAAAAACCGGAGGATGAACAACCCGACCGCACAATCGTTCTCGCTCGCATTACCGGTTCCGTGGCTTTCGAGCATGTGGACTTTTCCTACGACACGGGCAAGCCTGTGCTGTATGGTATTACCTTCGACTCATCTCCCGGTACCGTGACCGCTCTCGTAGGCCCATCCGGCGCGGGCAAATCCACAATCATCGGCCTCATCGCCGCTTTCTATGTGCCCACTAGCGGCCGCGTGCTCGTGGACGGCTACGACCTCGCGCACGTCCGGCTCGATTCCTACCGCACGCAGCTGGGAGTCGTATTGCAGGATACGTTCCTCTTCGACGGGACGATTCGCGAGAACGTCGCCTTCGCGCGTCCTGATGCCACTGAGAATGAAATTCTGGAAGCGTGCCGAATCGCGCGCGTGGATGAATTTGCGGAGGGATTCGAGAACAAGTACGACACGGTAGTCGGCGAGCGCGGCGTGAAACTTTCCGGCGGGCAGAAGCAGCGCGTCTCTATCGCGCGAGCGATTCTCGCCGATCCGCGCATTTTGATTCTCGACGAAGCGACCTCGAGCCTCGACTCCGAATCCGAGGCCCTTATCCAGGAAGGCCTGCGTTACTTAATGCGCGGGCGCACCACATTTGTGATAGCCCACAGACTTTCCACCGTCCGTCGCGCTGATCAGATATTAGTGGTTGAAGCAGGTAGAATCGTGGAACGCGGCACTCACGAATCCCTGTATGCCGCGGGCGGCCGCTACTTCGAGCTTTATACCAAACAGCACGGTGTCGAAACCAACCTCTTTTTGGCTCCCGGCGAGGGTAGTTCGGCGCCGGACGAGTCGGAAATCCCGGTTAGCGAACCTGCCTCAGGCGGCCAGAGTGACACCGATCTTCCAAACGCGATTCGTCTTCTGCGCGGCCCCGGCAACTGAATCCACATCGTCAAAGAATGCGCTTTCAGTATCCGCTAATTGGAATAGGCGCCGAAGCCAGCCGCTCGAATTCCATCCGTCATTTACCGCGCCATGCACACGCTGTACAATCTCCGCTCCTCGCATTTCTGATGGCAAGAACCGGAGGCTCCCATGGTCGCGCGCGTCACCCACTATCGCATCCGTCCCGGGAAGCTCGAAGAATTTAGTGCCACCGTGCAATCCCTTACCGCCGCAATGGATAAGCTGAAAGGATTTCGGGTCCTATTGGTGTTACGAGGCGATGAATCATCGGGCCAGGAAGCCATGGCCATATCCGTCTGGGAGTCTGCCGAGGACATGAAAGACAGCGACAGCAACTCTTTCTATTACCACGTGGTTTCGAAATTGATTGGGTGCTGTGAAAGCTTCTCGCCGATGCATGAACAGGAAGTCATGGTCAGCAAATTCGCAAATTGCTGACGATTCCGCTGGCCGGTTCGTCGCAGAAGTTCGCCGCGATCGCTCATGCCTGCGGAATATTTATCCACATCGAGGTACACTGCTCCCCACGGACAGGCTATTAGTCCGCAGACGAACTCCGGAGATTCCATCGAGTGTCAGGCCCTGCCGAGCTGTTGCGTCAAATCCCCGCCGAGTTCACGCTTCCCGCGGCCATCATCATCGGCTCCGTCATTCTGGTTTCCCTCGTGCTCTTCCATGGAATGGGCATCCATTGGGTTTCCACAATCCATAAACGCGGCGAGCTCCGCTTGCGCGCCGGGCGCCCTCACGTGTTTGCCGCGCTTGTTCTTTTCGGTGCCGCCGTCTTCCTCCTTCTCTCGCTTCACATTATCGGCGTCATCTGGTGGGCCATCGTCCTCACGCGTCTCGGATTGATTCACACCGCGAAGGACGCCATCTATTTTTGCGCCAACGCCTACACCACGCTCGGCTACGGTCAAGTGGACCTCGACCCGCAGTACCGCATTATCAGCCCCATCATCGGAATTTCCGGATTGTTTACGTTCGCATGGACCACCAGCATGCTCGTCAATATCGTGCGAGATCACAATGCCCTTCTCGAAACTCTGGAACTTGAGCGCGTCAAAGAGAAACAGCTCCGCCGAAATCTGAAGCTCGCCGTGGGCAGCGCCTTCACTCAGGAACGCAAAGCCGAACGCGCTGAAAGCGCTTCGATTGCTGAGGAAAGCGCGGGCGCTTCGCTCGTGCGCCATTGGCAGCTCTGGCGCGAGGAGCGCCAGAAACTCAGAGCAATCCGCGCGAGTTTCTGCGCCGAGACCAAAGTCCTGATCCATCAAGAGCAGGACGCAGAAGAAAAGCTCGGCACGCCCGAACCAGAAGTATCCCAGCCGATCCCGAAGCAAACTCCTCCGCAAAAGCCATAGTAATCGCAATCGCCAAAAAGGAATTGAATCAGGCAAGATCGCAGCGATGAATCAATAAGCTGGTGCCGGAGGAGGGACTTGAACCCACACGGGCCGTTAAGCCCACCGGATTTTGAGTCCGCGTATTCTCTCCCCGAAGTCTAGTAGTCTCAAACACATACATAGTACTTCCGTTCCATTGTGGTATCAACTGTGCGGACTCAGACTAGAGACATGGACAGAGAACTTCAACCCGGAGAATGGCTCGACAACATGGGCGACCCTGATGTCGTCGCCGAATTCAATCAGATGTGCGACGCGCTCGGTGTGCCGAAGCGCGATGCGAGGGAAGGTGCGCGGTGAGCGCGACTAACGTCGTCACGATGCCGAAGCCGAAGAAGGAACGCAAAGCCAACAAGGTCGTGCGTGGCGAGGGTTATCTTTTCAAGCGCGGCGAGACATTTTGGTTCGAACTGAATTGGAAGGGTCAGCGTATTCGGAAGTCGCTTGAGACGACCGACCGCGAAACGGCGCTCTTGAAGCGTGACGCAGCCGTTGCGGCTATCCGCTCCGGCGAGTTGCCGAAGGTGTTCGAGCCGATTACGGTGCAAGCGATGTTCGATGCGTGGATGCTCAAAGTCGAGACGGACTGCAAGCCGCGCACACAGGAAGATTATCGGAGCCGCTGGGATGCGCACTTGAAGGCGACCTTCGGCAGACTCTTTGCAACACAGGTTGACCGGGACAGGGTTGTCGCCTATCTGAATCGTCGCATGAAGGAAGGCGCGGGACTGTGCGCACGGAATCGAGAACAACGCGTCTTGATGATGGTCTTCGGTCACAACAAGTCGAAGATTCCAGCTGACCGTTTCCCCGAATTTCCCGACATGAAGTCGGAGAAGGCGCACGTCCGCAAAGGCCGGTTGTCGAAGGGGGACTATGAGACGTTGCGCAAGCGACTCGATGACCGGCAGTTGTTTTGGTTGAAGGTCTTCCTCGTGATGACGTTCAAGTACGGATTCAGGAAGGGCGAACTACTCAAGGCCAAGTGCTCGTACTTCGACCGTAGCGCTTCGACGTTTACCCTGCCCGCGTTCACCACAAAGAACAGCATGGAGCGCGTCGTTGATGTTGCGCCGGGCGGCGAAATATTCGACATGCTCGTTGCGCTCACGGATGGCCGGGCATCTGACGCGGCATTGTTCACGCGGAACGGAAGGCCGGTGCGCGATTTCCGTAGCGAGTGGGCGAAGCAAACGGCAGGCATCAAAGGCGGGTCGGGCAAGAACCACTGCGTCACGATTCACGACCTACGCCGGAGCGCAATCACGAACATGTCGGAGAAGGGCGTTGATGCGACGAAGGCCGGAACACACTTGACCGGCGACACGTTCAAACGATACATTCAACGAGACGAGACAGAACGCCGCGCGACCGCTGCGCTCATCGAGTCTTAGGCCGGAGTGGCGGAATTGGCAGACGCGCACGACTCAAAATCGTGTGGGAGTAATCCCGTGTCGGTTCGACCCCGACCTTCGGCACCAAACCCATTCTAATCAATACTTGACAATTCGTAGTACTTATGGTACTGTGATTGCCGTGAAGTTGCTCGCGTGCGCGTAGGGGCTTGGATTCCTACGGAACCAACCGCAAGCAACGTAGTAGCGTCCGCGATAAAGACAGCGCGGCGACACACAACCGCAATGCGAGAGACGTATTTGACTCGCTAGCGCCCGCCTCAGAGCGTGCGCCTTTGGAATAAAACCAAAGGTGCGCGTCCATGCAACAACGAAAAGCAACTCCCGCAGTTCCCTGTCCCGAACCATTGCTTGTCACGACCGCGAGAGCGGGTAAACTTCTCTCAATCAGCACTTGGGAAGTTCGGCGTCTCGCTCGCAAGGGTCTACTTGCCTACAAAAGACTCTCGAAAACAAACTGGCTAATCACGACTGCCAGCATCCGCGCGTTCGCGGACGTGCGTCCGTGAGCGGTCGCTCGAGGAGGTCACGAAAAGGTGCAACCATGAGAGCGAACTGCAATCAGGTGATAAAAGGCACTGAGTAAGAGACCCCAAGAGTGATTAAGGTTCTTTCAGCGTTCCACGGTACATGTGCCGAATGCCGTGCCAAGAGAGGTTGGCGAGGGTAGACGTTCTGTTTGGGGCAACCGCACCCGACAAAACCCTAGAGGTGCTGTACGGTTGGCGTCTTCGCTTGAATGACGAACTTGAGCGCAAGTTTACTGACTGGCAAGCGTTTCAGGTGCAATTGTGAGAAGCGGAATGGCGGGCGAAGTGTGCTTCGCTCGGCGAGGTCGAGCGGTACGCGCGCATCACGGCAGGCTGCGGATAAATTGCAGGACTTGCAATTCGAGTCTGCGGCGGTCCAGGCCCAGGGCGGCGCGGGCCGGGCGAATCGCGTTGCCACGATCACTCTTCATCTTCGCTCCCCGTTGCTGGGTTAGTTTTAGCGAAACCGGCGTGGTCGCAGCTTCATTGGATTGACGAAGGGATTCCCGATGGGATCGGGCAGAACCCAAATGATGGGCTACCCGTTGGACCTATCGGACTATACCGTCCCACGGCTTCGACATGACGGCTTTGATTAAGCGCGCAGCATATGCGGTCGCCCTATCGTGTTCGGCTAGAGTGAATGCCTTCGGCACGCCGAGTTCGGCAAGCATCTGCTTGTACTCGTCGTCAACAATGTCAGGGTCGCCGTCGTTGTCGAGCCATTCGCCGGGCTTGAGTTGGACTTGTTCGTTGTCGCTCACCAGGGCAGTATGCGCGATCGACGGGTCGGAGGCAACCTTACGAAGGTACCAGTCGGCAGTGGGCCATTCCTCCGGACAGCCCCTTGCAAATTGACTTGGGGGGAAACCAGCGAACCATCGTGCACTACGTGCACGCTTCACATGAACCTACCTGGCTTCATGGCAGGTGATGCGCTGGTACCCACCACGTTCTGGGCAGATTCCTAGCGGCCAAGTAGGCCCTGCAATCTTACGCAACTACCGCATATCACAGATACTTGAGCGCCTTTCCGTGCAGGGGTACCTGGTACCTCTACAAGAGATGTAGTAAAGATGGCTGATTACGTGCAGTGTGTGGATCTGTTGCCTGGTGCTGCCGGTGCATCGGTGTAGAGTCACGCCGTAAGCGCCCATACTCGGAGACCAAGCCAAGGCCCACGCATCTGCCGCATACAGCACGTAGTTAGCATCCATTCCGCGCAGCGGATATCCCTGTAAGGGCCATTCCGTAGGTGCCCGGCGACACAGTACGCGCAGCAGTGCAAGCACCGCATAATACAGGGTGTTATGCCTGTGTATCCTACCAGAAGCCCTATAGACAGACAGTGGTGAGTAGATAGAGGCCAGTGTGTACCGTGTGATGGTGCAGTGGTGCTCATTACGTGGTGCAGCGTGTGCTAGACATGCACGATGTGCAGATGCCTCGCGTTCGCTTCATGTTCGTGCCCCTTATTACGTGGCGAACACGCAGCGCACCGAATGCAAAGCAGATAGGGGTATGGGGGGTGTTTCATCTAAACCCTTTGCCTCGCAGACCGTGCGCCGCTTTTCTAGGGAAAAAGCCAAAACTCAGGATTTGAAGTAATCCCGCTGCCATAATTCGCGGAGAAGTTCCCACATACCCGGCGCTATCGCCAGTGCAAGAACTGCAAAACCTGCGGGAACACGCCGAATCGGAATCGAAAGTCGCGCAAACAGGATAGAGGCGAATGTAGATCGCTGCTCACAGCCCTTTCCCCTTTCATGGAATCCAGGCGCCCTGCTTATTGGCGGCGCGAACAGATAGAACTCATCCGACCCTAAGGCTCCAAAGCGAAGGCGGAAGTTGACCAGAGCAGTCAATATAAGCGCGTTTTATCGTTACCGATCCGGAGAAACGGTGAACTTCGCACAAGCGGACTTCTGGCCTGAGGTAACTTCGGTTAGACCGTCACTCGAAAGGGGAATGCATACTATTGCGGCGAGGGCGCTCACGGAACCAAAACTCAGTCCTTTGCGTATTATCTTTTTGGACCCGAACCCGAACGGATAGCGCATGTTCCCGTGGACCCCATTGCTGTTTCTCGCTCTGCTTACGACTCCCCCCAATGCGCAAAGCCCAATGGATCGTCTCGAGAAGCTGGCGGCGGATGGGCAAATTCAGGAAAATGCTGCTGTCAAGGCGTCGTCGGAAATCACCTTTCACGCGTCTCCGGAAAACGTGTGGCGCCTTCTCACGGATATCGACAATTGGCCCAAATGGCAGTCCACCATCTCCGCCGCCAAGATCAACGGTCCCCTGGAATCGGGAACTGCCTTTGTATGGACCAGCGGAGGCACCCAGATCAAATCTCGCATCGCGCTCGCTTGTCCGGTGACGCAACTGGCGTGGACCGGAACCGCATACAGGGCACGAGCTGTTCACGTTTGGAATCTGCAACCTTTACCCGACGGCGGCACACTCGTCAAAACCACCGAGTCTATGGACGGTTTTATGTTGAGGCTCTTCTACTCCTCCAACGATCTTGCGAAGTCACAGCGTCTTTGGCTTGACGCCCTGAAACGCAAGGCGGAACAGTAGTAGTTCCGGATAGCATGAGGCAGATCGCTCCCGAGTGGTTGGCAATCCGAAAGTAATTACTTGCTCGCGGTCCAGAAACGGGGTTCTAGGAGGTTAGCCGGATTAGTCTCGGGAAGTCGGCTTGTAGGAAGTGTTTTTGCGCTTGGCATCGACTCTGGATGAATTGGTCGCAACTCCGGAACGAATCGACATGCCAGTGAGATTTAGGATTTAGGCAGAGTCTTTAGACGCGACGTTCTCGAATCTCCACTGCGGTACAAATTCGGGTGGTTGCAGGGTTTGCGGAAGTGATTGAAAACGACGAAACTTTGGTTGCAGAGGCCTGCAACGTACCGAACGCGCTCGTCGTACCTTTTCGAATCGAACTCCCTCGCCCCAGCGACATGTCCTCGTCGAGTATCCCGCGAAAATGAAAAACGTATTCGCCCGGTTGATTGAACGGGGGAGGTCGCATTTTGATTTCGTAACCGAAGACTTGGCCGCCCGAAAACTTGGCATCTCCGTGAAAGCGTAGGTAGGGGTATTCGTCTGCAAATTCAGGGACGCAAATTGGACGGAGATTGGCGAGGCTTTTGGCCGTTGGAACGGCGCAATACGGGACGAAGTTCCTCTGGGTGGTCCTGAAGATAGGAGAGGAGGCGACGCCTTTTTTCCTTGCCGCGTTTGCTATCGGCGGCGGATTGGGAATCTTCGGCTATCCATTCCGGTATGCGTGCGGCGACGCGCTCGTAAATGGAGACCCACATATTTTTTACGGTCGGCAAAGAGACGTTCAGCTCCTGGGCCAGAGCCGAATTGGTTCCCGTACTATTGGACATGCAGCGCATCAACATGCGCTGTTCGCTCGCCCTTAAGTAAAGAAGAGGTGGTTGGTAGTCAAACAGTGTGCCAACCCAAGAGCCGGGCCGGCCACGCTCGAGTTCCCGCGTTATGCCGACGATATGAGGAGCGCGGGCAAATTCCCCGTTTCCTCTATTGATTGATTTCATATAGCGCGCGGCTTTGGGATCCCAGCAGAGCCCGCCGGCATCCATGGCCCACTGCAGGCGCTGCGGGCTCTCGGCTTGCGCAGTGATCATTTCCTTCAAACGAAACCCGCGAAGTGCCTCGATATAGGCACGTCCCATCAGGTGATACATCTCGCTACATTCCGCAAAATCCGGCCGAGGAAGCGCTTCCCAGACGAGCTCGTTGAGTCCTTCGCCGGAATTGGCTTCGCGAACTTCTCGATCAGAGAGCACGGGGGAATCTGCGCGTAGGACGCGTTTGGCAAGTTCTGGGCCGAACCAGAATTGTGGCGGCGACTTCAACTCGCGAATGAATTCGTCGCGCACGGACACGGCCACACCGACACCAGCAAGAGTGACGCGGCCTTTTTCGACCTCTTCAAAAACGGCCGTGGTCATGGACACCGAGCCGAGCAAGCGAAGCCAGGAGCGGGGCAAGTCCTTGATCGCGGACCCATATCGCGGGCCGACGACGGGGTGGGTAGCAATTACTTCGGCGCATCTCGCGACGTCATTCGGTTTCATGGTGCGCCACCGCAGGGGCATGAAGGTACCTTCGCTAGACCGTATACGGCGGGATAAGGTCCTTTTAGGCTACTTGTAGTTAGCATAAGCGCAGCTAGGATTCCAGCCTTCTCTGCAACGGAGGACTTATGAGCCCAATTCATGGAACTCCAGCAAGTCGTACGAACGCCCCAATCCTGGGGTTGACACTTATGGTTCTTGGTTTGAGTTTGTTCTTTGTGAGTGCGGCGCGGGCAGATGGGGCCGCAAAAACAAATGCTTCTCCGGGGATCGTCTTCAGTGCCAGCGCGGAACCGAGTACATTCTCCTGCAAGAATACAACGTGCTCCGGCCCGGCACAATTTGGCTTTTGGATCTGGTGTACGGCGCCCTCTTCCACGAGCAGCGGAAATTGTCGTGGCTCCATGTTTTTCTTCAACCTCGAATCGATCGCGGTGCAAGTAACGGGCTGGGTTACATTGACCGGAACGACAGCGACGATCTCAGTGTCGCCTCCGACAACGGCCGCTATCGCGGTCGCCTGCACATTAGTGAACAACTCCCTCGTTTCCGGGAGGAATAACACAGTGACGGTGACTTGCGACGGTGCATCCCGGACGAAGCCTGGCCTTAGTGGCTCTTCGACGACAAACGCAGATGCGATCGTCCAGATCATCAACCGTCCCAATGAAACAAGTTCGCTTCAGCGACCACTCAAGCATGCGCGAGAAGGAGACGGGAACGCTGGCACTTCGTGGCCATTTTTGACAATTTGTCGCTACCACCAAGAGCCTACCTACTTCTCTGAGAGTCCAAACGGTCGATTTGCGATTCGTGCCGAACGCCACCGGCGAGCAGCGGCACGACTGACGCTCATTTCAATCGATTGCGAAACCGGACGCAACGCCAGTAGAAGAGGCTGAAGAGGAGGGCACCATGCAGCGTCTTAGATCCTGTAAGTCGACTTTCACGCTTGGATCGCTCCTCGCAGGCCTACGCGCACTCGTAGCGCTGTTGTTAGGGAGCTTTCTGTTCGCCAGCACGGGCACGGCCCAACACCTCGACAACAACGGGGGGCGCGTCTTGGTAAACCCGGAAATTCATAATGTGTATATCGATAGTAGCTGGGATTCCGACAACCCCGGCGCCACGACCACTGACATCGATGGGTTCACGACGAGCCTGGTGAATAGCATCTACTTTACCTCGGCCAGTGAATCTAAATACGGCGTTGGCGCCGCATCCTTTACGGGTTCCACCGAAACCAGCTTCACGTCCAACATCTTGTGCCCTTCTCCGATTATCGCCGGCATTACGGATTTCTTCGCGATTAGTGCGTGGATGCAATGCATGACGCGTCCGTCGCCTATCCCATTTACTGGCACCCTTACAGGGATTCCGGCGCCGGATAACAATACCGTGTATGCGGTCTATATACCGAGCGCGACGCAGATCAACGATGCAGTCATCAGTTCTTGCGGAGGTTTCTCTGCTTATCATTTCTTTGGGATCACGCCTGTGTGGCAGATCGTGTTTACTCCATTGCCTGTTCCTGCCCTGGTGCCGCAGGGCTTCGCCTATACAGTGGTCCCGATGGACTGTGCCGCGCAGGTTCCGGATAAACGTGGTCCGAAAGGTAGTCTACTTTCCCTGCTCGATGGCGTCAGCGTCAGTGCGTCTCACGAGCTTATCGAGGCGTCCACCGATCCCGTCATCACGGAGGCCTGGATTGACAATTCTCTGGGTGAGTTCAGTGAAGACATCTTGATGGGCGGTGAGGCCGCCGATATCTGCGAAGTCAAGGACGTCCTTCCGGTGCAATTGCCGAGTGGACCGCTGGTCTCCGCTTACTGGTCCAACGCAGCCAATGCCTGCGTGCCCGACACGACGCCTCCGGTAACCACTGCGCTGCTCTCCCCGATGCCCAATGCGGCCGGCTGGAATAACACGGACGTGACGGTCACGTTCAACTCGACCGACAACGCGGGCGGCACCGGAGTCCAAGAAATCCACTTCACGCTTGCGGGCGCACAGGGTGGCAGCAGCATTGTGAGCGGGAGTTCGGCCTCGGTAACCATCTCCGCGGAGGGCAGCACGATCGTTACGTTTTTTGCCATCGACAACGCCGGTAATCAGGAGGTCCAGAAGACGGTCACAGTGGAGATCGATCGCACGCCGCCCTCCGTGACTTGCGGATCTCCGGATGGGTTGTGGCATGCCGGCGACGTGGCCATTCCTTGTACTGCCAGCGACAGCCTTTCGGGATTGGCCAGCGCTGCTGATGCGAGCTTCAATTTGACGACGTCCGTGCCAGTAGGCACGGAGACCAATAGCGCGTTCACGAACAGTCGTACGGTGTTCGACGTAGCCGGCAACAGCACCGCCCGGGGCCCGATCGGCCCGAACATGGTAGACAGGAAGCCGCCTGCGATCGTAATCAATCAGCCGATGGCGACGCAATACGTGCACAGCGCCACGTTGACGCTCAACTATACGGTCACTGACGGCGGATCCGGGGTTGGCACGGTTACACCGACCATGAACGGCAGCACCACCGTTGGGGGCAGCGGCTTGCCGAGCGGCCGAATGATTAACTTGCTTACGACGCTGCGGCTAGGGCCAAACACATTTGCCATCACCGCAGCCGATAAGGTCAACAACACGAGTTTGGCATCGGTGACCTTCACCATTATCGTTACGCCGCAGAGCATCATTGGCGACGTGAATCAACTACAGGCAAGCGGCGATATCAGCGCCGGCATCGCGGCGGCATTGCTGGCGAAGCTGAACGCCGCGTTGGCGAAGCGAAACGCTGGGCAGTGCGATCCGGCCGGCAATATCTATGGGGCATTCATCAATCAAATCATGGCGCAGACCGGGAAGGGGATTACGCCGGCAGCCGCGGCCATTCTGATCGCCGATGCGCAGTATTTGATCGCTCACTGCCCGTAAACCACAGTGCCGGTTTACCCGAGGAGTGAGGAGCCGCGCAGTGGAGGGATCGCGGCTACCCCAGGTGTAAGTCAGCAAGAGCGAATGCGGATACTGCCGTCAACGCTGGTAGGAGACGGAGAATCATTGGAGTGCCACGGTGATCCAAGCCTTTAGGAGGAAATCGCATGTCAGCCAAGAAATCTACCAGGCATTTGAAAAAGGGGAAGAAGCTCGAAGCAACAAAGCCCCTGACGAAGTTGTCGGAATTTCACGTCATCAAGACGATTAATACCGCCTCTCCCTAGCCACCTTTGTTCGTTCGGGGCCAAAGGTCAGGACGGGTAGTCGGCTACTGATTCGATCAGGCACGAGAGAAGAGGGTACGGGTGTGTCTATTCCGCGAAAGTGGCAAGCCACAATTCAAAAACGCACAAGCAAAAGGACAAACGAGATGAGCAAACCAAGATGGATGCTTTTGATAGCAGTGCTGGCGTTGAGTGCAAATTCGGCGCGCGCGGGCGGCACCTCCTATGTGAACACGCTCGCCAGCCCGGAAGACACTTTTGAGGTGACGTTGACGCTCGCTTCTTCCTCCGACGTCACGCTCCAAACATACGGCTTCGGCGGCGGCACCAACCAGGCCGGCACTCTCATCGCCCCGGGCGGCACCGACCCCTTTGTCGGGCTGTTCCTCGGCACCGGCGACAGCGCCACCTTTATCAACGGGACGTCGCTGGACCTCTCGAACTATCCTTCGTTCGTGGGTTGCCCTCCGGCAGGTACCGTCTCAAATTTTGGCGGGACCACTTGCGGCGACGTCACCATGCTGTTCCCCTCGCTCGCAACGGGCAGCTACACCGTCCTGCTTAGCGACGGCCAGTTTATTCCCAACGCAGCGTTTGGTGGCGGCACGCTTGGCGACGGCTTCTTCGATCTTACCGGCGGCCGGTTCTGCAACCTGGCGGACTTCACGAATGGAGTCGAGACCGACTGCCCTAACACCTCCGGTGCATATGCACTCGATGTGCTCACCGGCCCGTCCGTTGTCACCACCACTCCGGAACCGTCAAGTTTGCTACTTCTCGCGACTGGTTTGCTTGGCGTGATCGGCATTCGCCGGCCTTCGGCGTTGTCGAGGATTTCAGGAGAGTCTCGATGAACACTATTCGGAAAGCGTTAACAACCCTCGGCGGTATATTCCTCGCGGCTTTGCTGATTGCAGCGCTGGCACCCAAAGCCACTCGCGGCATCGCCGCCGCTCTCGTGCAAGTCACCAACACCAGTGCGAATCCGGTGCCGACGGTCTCCGCCGACGCGAATTTTCCATACGACGCGCTTCTCTGTACTAATGAGTGCGGTCCCCTCCCGGAATCCTTCTCCGTGCCATCTACGACCACAACGGGAGTGCCAGTGAAGCGGTTGGTGATTGAGGACTTAAACGTCATTTGTAACGCGGGATCGCCGGGAGTCGTCGGATTGGATGTTCCCCCCTCCGCGGATAACAACGCGATTCCATTGTCGACCATCTTTTTCCATCAGTTCCTTCTCACCGCCTCCGATTCTGGCGAATCTTACGGGCACGCAATCGTTCGAATGTACGCCGACCCCTTAGCTACCGTCAGGATTGTGTCTGCCGGCTCGTGTTTCGCGTTTGTTACGGGCCATCTCGAAACCAAGTAGGCGAAGGAACACTGCGCGGCAGGCTCAATTTCAGATCCTAAGGAGAGACTTGATGAACATCATCCGGAAAGCGTTAACTACCCTCGGCGGCGTTCTCCTTATGGCGTTGTTGATTGCAGCGCTCGCCCCGAAAGCGACTCGCGGCATCGCTGCGGCACTGGTGCAGGTCACCAACACCGCCTCCAATGCCGTCCCCACGTTCGCCGGCCCTGGGAGCTTCCCGTTTGGCGCGACCTTGTGCTCTAACACCGGGAATACTGTTTGCGGGACATCCACGTCCTCAATCGTCGTGCCGCTCACGACTTCCACTGGAGCGGCCGTCGCGCGCCTGGTGATTGAGGATGTCTCTGCGCAGTGCGATATGGACCAGGGAGACGCGATCTGGCCCTCAATCGATGTCCCTTTGCCGGCGGATAATGTGATGGCTGGTCCAAGCACCCTTCAATATCACTTCCCCGTCACCATGTTTGGCGGCCCGATTGGCAGCATTTCTGGCGTCACCCACTCACCGGCCCGAATCTACGCGGATCCAGGAGCTCTCATTGAAACACACGTATCCGGATTCTTTGCCGACAACCATGGCGCCAGTTGCAACATTTTTCTTACCGGGCATCTGGAAACTAAGTAGCCGGGAGAGAGCGGGTCGCGATCAATTTCAAATTCCATTTGAATTTCCAAGGAGAGACTCAATGAATCTGGTTCGAAAGACAGCCACAACCCTTGGCGGCATTTTCCTCGCCGTACTTCTGATCGCAGCTCTCGCGCCTAAAGCCACTCGCGGTATCGCCGCCGCTTTGGTGCAAGTAACAAACACCGCATCGAACCCGGTGCCCAATCGCGACCTCGACAATATCTCCAGAAACCTTAAAACGCTCACGCTTCTCGGTGACTCCGACCACCGTTTCGGCGACCCCACCATTTTCCCTCGCACCCCGTTTGTGGTGCCCGCGGGAAAGCGGTTCGTTTCGCTTTACCTGTCTGGGACGATTGAAAGCACCGACTCAGTCCTCAGAGGTGCACTCCTCACAGCCGTGGGGCAGCAATCCGTCAGCGACTACTTTCCGCTGACCCTTATGGGCACGAGCACTTTCAACAGTTATGAATTCTTTTTGCCGATCTCAACATACTCCGACGCCGGTGGCTCGGTGTTCCTCGAACTTCAAACCAGTAGCGGGAACTCGACGCTGGCCTTCGAGGACGTTACCCTGCGCGGCTACTTGGTCGATTGCACAGGCGCTTGCCAGTAGTCGCTTGCGCGGAAGCGGTTTTGGAATTCGCTCGCCGAAGACGCAATGAGCGCACATCTCGGCGGATCTCAAACCTGAATTACTCAGGAGGAGACATGAATCTCATTCGAAAAACAGCCACAACGCTTGGCGCTATTTTCCTCGCCGGATTATTGCTCGCTGCTCTCGCTCCCAAAGCCACTCGCGGTATCGCCGCCGCGCTGGTACAAGTGACCAACACAAGTGCGAATCCCGTGCCGGTGACAGCCAACACCGCGTCCCCTTTTACCGGGAACTTGTGCCTCGAAGTCCTGGAACCGGGAATCTGCCAGCCCAATTCGAACTTCATCCTTGTTCCGAGCACAAATGCGGCCGGAGCTCCCGTAAATTGGCTCGTCATCGAACAAGTCTCCGGGCTCTGCACCAGCGATAGTTCCAGCTCCGTCATTCTGACCCCGCACGTCACCTTTGGTGTTTCGGGAAACAATACAGCGCAAGGCTTTGTTCAGCCCTTCTTTTATTTCAACGCGATTCCGTCTGCCGGCGGCGGCAATCCCGCTTCTGTCGCCGCGGTGGACTCACACGTCCGCATCTACGTCCCCGCAGGGGATTTCCTGAATGGCGCGGTTGACGCCCGCCCTAACAGTTCCGGCGCCTTCTGTTCTCTATCGTTCAACGGCCATTTGGAATAGGCGCGCCGATTGAAGTTCACGTTGAAATGCACATCGGCCAATAAGTCTCGAATTCAACTTGAGAGGTGAGTATGTCCAGCAAAACTTCGGCCCTGCTCGCAGTAGCACTTCTGTGTGTATTAATGATTGGTTCTCCCGGCGCCAATGCGCAGGCTTTGGGAATTCCAAGCATAGAGACCGTCGTTCCGAATTTCGCTACGAGTCCCGCGCAAATCACGATTACCGGCCAGCATTTAGATGAAAATCTTTTTGGACCGCCGTCCGCTCCGACCGTCCAGCTCGCCGGAACGCAACTGCATGTACTCAGTTCCTCGGCCACTACAATTGTGGCCCAGCTCCCGGCAGGTGTCACCTCTGGAGAATTCTTGCTCACCGTCGAACACAAAACCTTTTTGAATGGATGGTTCGATCTCACCTTGGGTGCCACCGGTGCGCAAGGCCCCGCAGGTCCTCCAGGTCCCGCCGGTGCGCAAGGGCCTCAAGGATTGATGGGATTTCCAGGAATACCTGGCGCCACAGGTCCACAAGGCTTGCCGGGACCCGCGGGCGTTGCAGGTCCGGCAGGTGCCACCGGACCTCCAGGTTCCGTCGGACCTCCGGGACCTCAAGGAACTGCAGGAGCAACAGGCCCGATTGGTCCCGCAGGTATTCCAGGAGCGCCCGGCCCACAAGGTCTAGCAGGACCAACGGGTGCCACCGGACCAGCAGGCCCTCCAGGAACCATCGGAGCAACGGGTGCGACTGGACCTCCAGGCACTCCAGGAACTCCGGGCGTAACAGGCGCCGCCGGTCCGCAAGGGCCAACGGGTCCAACTGGCCCCGCCGGACCAGCAGGCCCTCCAGGATCGAGCACAGAAGACCCGAAACTCGTCGCGCTGGCAGCGATTCTCGGACCCGCAACCAGCGCCCCCCCCGTGCGAGAGTTCTCGGTGCCGTGTACAATCGGTCAAATCATTCTCACCGCCTACCCTCCGTCTGGTACGGGTACGATTGCTTCCGCGAACGGAGCATTACTTTCAATCAGCGAAAACAGCGTGCTTTTTAACGTGCTCGGTAATACGTTTGGAGGAGACGGCACAACCACGTTTGCGCTGCCCAACCTGCAGGCGTATGCCCCGGCTGGTTTGTACTACAGCGTCTGCGTTGTGGGAAATTTCCCTTAAACTCTGTAAGGATGCGACGGCGCGACTCCGAGCTCAGCCGGCATCTAGCTAAGGATGCCGCCTAGAGTTTTCGGTGCCGAATCCTGCTCGTCCTCAAGAACGAAGGGAAGTGTGTGAAGAGTTCGGACGGTCGGGTGGTCGGCAGACCGGAAGTTATCCAGGTCGGGCCGATCAGTAACGATAAGTCGGCTTGTAGGAAGTAATCCCGCTCTGGGCATCGGCTCTCGACGGATCACGGGCCAGCCGTAAGCTATTTTGGGTCACAAGTTTCTGTTGAGGAGGTTTGGGATTCGCCGGATTCGCGGCGACAAGACCTGCCTAACGTCGCTGTGTTTCCCGATTTACAGGAAAACAGATTCTCAGTCGTTCGGTGCGAGGCCAAAGGCTCCGCAACATGAAATGTTTTTTTTTGAAACCTTCCGGTCACAGACCGAGTGCTCTGTGAGGTCTCTACCGGGGAAGAAATATTTTGACGCTGTTCCCACGCATCACCACTCGGTCACGAAGATTCCGCCAGACGGTGAAGCAAGCATCGGAAGGGCTTATCCTTAACTAAACTGAAGTGCTTTCAACTGCATAGGGATGGGGGGTTCTTTCATCCAAGTTGCTTTGCTCGCAGACCGTGCGCCGCTTTTCTAGGGAAAAAGCCAAAATTCAGCACTCGAGGATATCCGGCTGCCATAATTCACTCGGAAGGTTCCTCACGCTTGGCAAAACTCGCGGGAAAGGTTCCACCCGGCCCTATCGTTCGTGCAAGAACTGCAAAACGTGCGGGGAACACCGCCGAATCGGAATCGAAAGTCGCGCAAACAGGATAGAGCCGAATGTAGATCGCTACTCACACCCCTTTCCCCTTTCATGGAATCCAGGCGCCCTGCTTATTGGCGGCGCGAACAGATAGAACTCATCCGACCCTAAGGCTCCAAAGCGAAGGCGGAAGTTGGCTGACCAGCCCGAGTTTTTGTTTACATCACAACCTCGTCGGGTAAGGATGCAAAGGGTGGCTCGCAGGGAGCCGTAGGCGACCGGAGAGCCACCCTTTGCGGCGCGAACGCCGCCGGCGCCGGCGACCTGTAGCCCAGCACCGAGTGCGGGCGCAGCATGTTATAGACCACCCGCCATTTCTCGATTACCACCTGTGCCTCCCTCAGCGAATAAAGAACCTCTCCGTTCAGGCATTCGTCTCGTAGCTTCCCGTTGAAGCTTTCGCAGTAGCCGTTCTCCCAGGGACTCCCCGGTTCGATGTACAGCGTCTCTGTGCCCACCTTCGCCAGCCACTTTCGCAGTTCTTCGGCCACGAACTCCGGTCCATTGTCCGAGCTGTGAAGAGCGCCGGTAAGTACTCCGGTCAGGGACGTTGCCGGCGCCTTGCTTTTGTTGGCCAACGACGAACGCAAAACATGCCGATTAAGAAGTGGGGAGTAGCCAAGGTTAAGGACAGCGATCCCGAACAATTCTTCATTTTCCCGGAAGTGCACCGTTCAAGCGTGCGGGCTTCAGATTTCTATTCAGAACAGGAACTGAGGTCGGACCTAGAAAACAAAGGGTACGTAAAACGGAGATACAACTGCTCATCGACCGAGCACGCTCCGTCTAAGCGACGGGGCAATAGATACCGTGCGTAGTACCTTCATCCTATTGTATTCGACTCTCCTGAATAGGTACGCTCGTACAACTCGGCAAGGAAAAAACTGAGACTCCAAACAGGGGCATCAGCATGGTTGGTGACAAGCCAGGCCTCACGTCGGAAAAGCCTTCCAAAGGTTGTTTCTTCTACATCGTCAGCCCAAGTCACACAGATAATAACCGGCGCTACGTTAACTCAATTGAGAGACCCACGGGCGACTCTTCTGCTCCTAGAGTCCGCCTCTCCACCCGCTCTCTTGCGAAACCCTTCACTTCGCTTGCGCTTTGCCGTTCTTACTGCGATTTTCTTAATCGAGTAGAAGGATTGCCGGACTTTGTGGTTGTGATGGAGTCCGGTCATCTGCTCAAAACATGAGACCGTAGAGCGCGGCAGGCTTCAGGATTCAACGCTTTCACTTTTCAAGGCAGTACGTGCCCGCTGAATGTCATCGTCGGAACACGTACGACCTGTCGAGTTAGTTCTGAAGTCAAATATGATTGGCGGGGCTTTAATCGTGCCCTTGCGCATCAACCGACGTAGAGTGCCCATGTCGATACCGAGAAGTTCAGCGACTTCCTGCGTAGTGATTCTTGCGTCCACCTTTTTAGTATAACGTTGTTCGCTTGGTTTGACTCTGCATTGACGACCACGGCTCGCTCGTAATCTTTCGATCGGCTTCAGTCCGACCCAGACATCTCTTCGATCCATACTTCGACCATGATTACTTGTGCGAACTCCCTTTACACTCTTGCGAATGCTTCGATAAGAGTGTTGACATCACTTGCGTCGTTGTAAGGGGCGAGCGAGATCCGAATGCGCCCGCCACGTGTACCGCACACAATATTATGACCACGAAGGCTTTTTACCACTGCTTGTACGCTTTCGCGAGGGTGTCCCAGTGAAATGATGTGTGGAGACGCAGCAGGATCGCCAAGACTACGAAACGGTTGCCAACCATACTTGCTGACGTCACTAACCAACATTGCTGCCAACGTCCGTGCATGTGCCTCGATTCGAGCTTGACCCAAGGACAACAACTGCTCAACTGCTACCGTGAGACCGGCCATGGAGGCATACGACATTGTTGATTGCGTATAGCGCCGGGCATCATTAGCCAGCGACACTGAGGTCGCATCAAATTCAAAGGGATCCGATGCGCCCATCCAACCCGGTAAAGGAGGTATTTGCTCAAGCAAAAGTGGCGACATGATCGCGAGTGCAACGCCTCCGTGCCCACCAAGCCATTTGTAGCCACTCGCAACGACGGCATCAGCATCCCATGCCGCCGCGTCCACCCGCATCGCACCTGCCGCTTGCGTAGCGTCTACAATTAAACGTGCGCCAACCTGGGCAGTGCTTCGGCGCAGGCGAGAAATATCCACTACCGTACCGGTTGCGTATTGCACGCTGCTCACGGGAACCACAGCAGTATTCTCATCAATCGCTTCTATAAGTGTATCGGTCAGATTGCTCGTAGGCTGGTCATCAACAAAACGCACCCTATGATCTTTTCGGGCAGCCAGACGAAGCCACGGCCGAGTTATTGCAGGAAAGTCTGATGAAACAGCCAGAATTGTGCTATTCAACCTTGGCTGAAGTAAAAACGGAAGTTGCCCTAATATCTCACTTGCGCCCGCGACGATCGCGACTTGCGCTGAGTCGCAATGAAGCAATCTGGCTGCGCGTTCGCGGAGCGTTTCACAGTACCCTACTTCATCGCTATCGGACATGTAGAGGTTGCCATGCCTGGCAACATCGTCTATGAAAGTGTGCATTGCGGTCACTGCTGGTTGACCGATCAATCCTAGAGATGCCTGATTCAAGTACACACTTTGACGGAGGCTCGGATAATCCAATCGATTAAAGGGAGAGGGGATCATTCCGATAATGACCTGCTTGTGAGCGAGCAGATTCTAAACTTTACTGCTTTGGTTGAAAATGGAGAAAATTGTTGAGGCGCTTTTGATGTGTTCAGCAGTGATTCTGGCCTCAAAACATCGCAATCTTCAGATGAGTGCTGCGACACTGTTTTTACCGGATGAGAATGGGGACTCCCCGGTCCTCTAGACGGCATTCCGAAATAAAAACTATTTTTCTGAGAATCGTATCAGCTAGGGCAAGCGTCTCACAGACCGTGGAAGAGGTCTGAAAACGAAATTGTTGGGGTCCGCGCTATTCTTGCGATGCTGAAATATTATAGACGGATTTTCCACCAATGTATGTTTCGAGAACTCGAACGTCTTTGAGCTGATCGCTCGGGACTGAAAGCACGTCTCGGTCAATTACAATGATGTCCGCCAGCTTGCCCACATCGAGCGATCCTTTTTCGTTTTCCTCGAAGCCAGCATACGCACCGTTCACTGTGTAGAGACGAAGTGCTTCCAGCACAGTTAGGCGTTCCTCCGGCGCGAGAACTTGGTTCGAGATGAGCTCTTTCCGCACGACAGCCGACCAAATCCCCCACCACGGATTGATCGGTGTGACCGGAACGTCCGAGCCAGCTGCTTCAATGATTCCATTCTCGATGTATGACTTGGCTGGGTAACACCAGCGGACCCTTTCCAAACCGTATTTTGCGAACCAACTACCAATCCAATAGACGAACGGCGGATTTCCGTCGACCACCACATGCAGTTCGCTAAGTCGCTTTTGGATGGCAGGCGTCGAAATGCCGGCGTGAACGATTCGGAAACGCGGATCTCGCAAGTTAAGCGCCTTCATGACTGCAGCGTATGAATCAAGAACCTCGTCGATGGCGCGATCACCGATCGCGTGGGTCTCAAGTTGCCAGCCCGCAGCAGCCGCAATCTGATGCGCTTTCTGCATGTCCTCCGGTTTCCATCGCAAGACACCGAAGTTGTCGACTTCGCCAGCTACGTGCGGAGGGTAAATCGCGATCGTCCGCGCGCCCATGCCACCATCGGCGAACATTTTTGCGGCGCCGAATTTCAAATGATCGTCTCCGAAGCCTGTGTGAACTCCCATTCCTGCCAATTTTTCAGCGTCCTCGATGCTGCCGATCCGCGGAGACATCTGCACGCGGAGTTTTAGGAAGCCTTTCTGGTACGCGTTCTGATAGCCGCGCATCTCGGCAGGTGAAATATAGATGTCGTGGATCGTCGTCAAGCCCAATGCGATCGCTCTTTCAGAAATAAGCTTCGCCGCCTGAAAGGCCATGTCCGGTGGATCCGGCGGCAAGAGCGCGGCCACAGGCGGGAATGCGGTGTCTTTCAGGATGCCAGTAGGCTCGCCACTCGAGTCGCGGTCGATTACACCGCCTTGCGGGTCTGGGGTGTCGCGGGTGATTGTCGCTAGCTTGAGCGCGGCGCTGTTTACGACGGCGAGATGTCCGCTAACGTGTTCGAGGTATACGGGGTTTTCGGGTGAGACGGCGTCGAGATCTTTGCGAGTAATGTAGCGATGCTCAGCGAGTTTGGCATCATCCCACCCGGCTCCCCTAATCCATTGTCCTCTGGCGATTTTTGAAGCCTGTTCGCGAACCATTGCTATGACGTCGTTGACCGATCGTACTCCGGGGTAACCGACGTCCAGTTGACCCCGTACGATACCTTCCGCCCACTCCATTGCGTGCGTGTGTACATCAATGAGGCCCGGTAGCGCGGTGCTGCCTTGCAGGTCAACGATCTGGGAACTCGGACTCGCACATTCGGAGATTACTTTGTCGCCACCGATCGCAAGGATCTTGCCATCGCGAATCGCGATCGCGGTGGCTGAGGGAGTGGCGGAGCTCATTGTGATGAAGTGTCCGTTGCGAATAATCGCGTCCGCGTCCATGCACGGAGCGCTACGCGCAACGTGGGGGGCACAAAGAAGAAGACAGATATACGCGAGAGTAATTTCACACAGATTTCTGGATTGCTTGAAAGCCTTGGCCATTGTTACTTACTCCCGCGATTCCATCAAACTTCCCCTTTGGCCGGTATTTAGAATGTAGGTGGAGTGTTAACCCAAAGCAGCATCGTTTCTCTAGTACCTACGTTGCGCCATCGATGCGCATGCGTACTCTCGAAGTACAAACTGTCGCCGGCTTCCATCAAATACCGTTCGATTTCGTCCAGCCAAATCTCGAGTTGGCCCTGCAAAACGAAGATAAATTCCTCGCCTTCGTGGTCGTAACTGCCGCCACTCGTTGCGCCGGGCGCGATTCGGAAGAGATGCGGCTCCATCTTGGCATTGCCGAGCGCCAGGAGTTCCATCCGGACTCCGGGATTGGGCTTCAGAATCTTGCGATCGCGCGGCCGAACGAGCCGCCGGGCGCTCTCTGTGTCCGTGAAAAACGAGAGGACGTTGGTGTTATACAAGCGGGCGAGCTTTTGAAGGGTTGCAATCGAGGGATTGGAATTTCCGTGCTCAACTGAACTAAGAAAACTGGGAGAGACACCAGTGCTCTCAGCGACATTGACAAGCGTCAACTTTGATTGACGGCGCAGCCGCAGAAGGCGGGTTCCGATGTCTTCCTTGTTATTTTTCTCATTCGGCGGCGGGGGAACCTTTTCGTTCGACTGTCCGTGAAACATGGCCGCGATACCGGCGGGATTGACGTGCTTTGTGCGACGCAGAAATTTGATGCGCCGCAGCTTTCGTAACTCTTCGCGCGAATACAGCCGATAAAGTCCCTGGCTTCGAACCGGCGTGAGAAGACCCACACGTTCCCAATTACGGAGACAGGACGGACTGATGCCGAGAATGCGCGCGGCTTCGCCAATACGGAAATAGACAGCTCTCTTCATAAAAGACCGGGTGTGCGTGTCAGCGAGGTATTTTGGTTACCGCAGCCACGGCAGTCAAGAGCAAAAGTGCTATGTGCCGGAACCTTATTATGCCTATCGAATATCTTTTTGGAAGCTCGATATGAAGGATCCGGTGATAGTAGCGGGCATATGGATGGTGCGACGACGAAGATACGCAGGACTAAAAACACCTTGACAGACTTTGCAGAAGATTTGATAAGGTAGCAGGAATTCAGTGGGGTGGTACGCGTTTCGATCGCAGTTCTACCTTCGAGCGGGGAGAAGCCGCTTGAATATTTCAAGTCTCAAAAAAATACCTGGCCTGCGCCGAGGAGATACGTGATGACAAAACGCACGATCGTGTTTGTGTGTCTGGTCGCTATGTTTTTCATCTTCGCGGCGGAGCCGGCACGGGCCCAACTTACCGAAGGGACTATCGACGGTACGGTGATGGATGCGTCTGGCGGTGTTGTGTCCGGCGCGAAGGTCAGTGTTCGGAACGTAGGTACAGGATTCTCGATCGAAGAGACGACCGACTCGATCGGCTACTACCGGGCCCCGCATTTGTCTCCCGGAGGATATGAAGTACGCGTCGAGAAAGCCGGATTCAAGGTCGGTGTACTCAAGGACATCACCGTCAACGTTGGCGTAGTAACCCGTACAGACGTGGCACTACGAGTGGGGAGTGTGCAGGAAAGCGTCACGATCTCGGCGATCCCACCTCTGGTTCAAACAGAAGAAGGGCGACTTAGCACGACAATCACCACTCAGGAAGTGACTGACCTGCCGCTCAACGGAAGACAGGTTTATCAATTGATTTCTCTGCAGCCCGGAGTGACAGCGACGAACGCACCCGTGATTTCGAACGTGCCGAGTCCGACTTCGTCAGTGACTTTCGATTATGGATATATCGCGAACGGATCTACACCGCGCGGCAACAATTTTGTCCTCGACGGAAATTCAAATAACAATGAATGGTTGGGCGGGACGCCACTGATCTATCCGTCGCTGGACGCGATTCAGGAATTGCAGGTGCAAACCCTTAATTTCTCGGCAGAATATGGACGCAACAACGGCACGGTCGTCAATATCATCACGAAGTCGGGATCCAACAATCTTCATGGCGATGTTTTTTATTCCGGTAGGAACACTGCCTTGAATGCGCGAAACTTTTTTGACACGGTGGAGAAGACACCGCTGCAGCAAAATCAATTTGGAGGCACACTTGGCGGAGCCATCAAACAAGACAAGACGTTCTTCTTCCTGGATTACGAAGGCTCTCGTCTGAAAGATGGGGCGCCGGTCTCGATCATCACCGAGAATCCGACATACCGAGACTCGATCATTGCAAGCCAGCCGAATAGCATTGCCGCTCTGCTCTGGAAAGACTTCCCTGGGCCGAATTGTACCGGAGGAAATCCGGCAGTGACGGTTTTTACGTGCAACGCAACCGCGCCACAGATTGAGCACAATCAAGCAGATCAGTATCTGGTGCGTCTGGACCAACATTTCGGGTCACACGATCAATTTTACGGCCGCTGGGTGAACACACTTGCCAGTGGCGATGTAGCCCGTCAGGAACTCGAAGGAGCAAATATTCGCGGGTTCACGGCTCCATTCAACGGTTTCTTCGGCGATCTCGGCCTCGGCTACACGCATGAATTCTCCTCCACAACCCTCAACGATCTTCGCTTTGCATATTCCCGGAATGACAGTGCGATCAAATTCGGAATTCCTCCGAATACCCAGACAGCTCAAATCCTAAAGGCGGCTGGGCAGCCCGCCGACGCTTTCGCGGATATTGTTTTCGATGACGGAGTAATTCCGATAGGAGGGGAACTCTTCGTCCCCCGAAATTTCGTTTTTAACACGTTTGCCGTAACAGACACGCTTACGCATATCATAGGCCGCCACGCTCTGAAGTTTGGCTTTGATGTGCGTCACATCCAGGAAAACAGTAACTACCGGCTGGAATCGAATCCGTTCTATGAGTTCAGTGGGGTGGGTCTAAATACGTTCAACAACTTCACGACGGACAATCCCTACCTAGTCGCTGCGTTGGTTAATCGAAATCCCCCGTGCCCGAGCGCATCGTGCGGACAGTTTACAGATACGCCTAGGCATTTCCGTTGGACCCAATGGGCGGTTTTCGTGCAGGATGATTGGAAGGCGACCCCCCGCCTGACAATCAATGCTGGACTTCGCTACGAAGTATTCGGTACGCCCAGCGAGACAAATGGAATCCTAACAAACATAATTCTGGGGCCAGGAACGGACCTGGCCGATCGTTTGTCTTCACCAGCTACGACGGTGGGCCGCGTGAAAAGGATGTGGAACACGGACTACCACAACTTCGCTCCGCGTCTGGGAATTGCTTGGGATCCAACAGGAAAAGGCAACACGGCCATTCGGGCTGGTTTCAGCATCGCGTACAATGAGCCGTACTCAAACCTTTACACGAACGTATCACGATTGAACCCTCCAGATGCAGCGACGATGTTCGTGCAACCGAATATCTTGATCGGCAATACCGTGAATTATCAGTTTCCCTTTCAGCCGACTCCTGACTTTGGCGGCCCAACGACTCCGAATGGTGGGGTTGGTCCTATCGGGGCCGGATTTGCACCGTCGATCACACCCAACGGCGTCTACCCCACTCTGCGCACGGCGTACTCGGAGCAGTGGTTCCTAGGCATTCAACACCAATTTCTGCATGACTACGGCTTCAGCATCAACTATGTGGGAACGCGCGGGGTGGGTGGCTACACCCGCGAGGACTACAACCGGTTCGATGGCGACGTGTGCAATCTTACCGTGGTAACGTGCAACTTCTTCGCCACGCGATTAGTTCCCGGCTTCAACTGGGGAGCGATCACTTACATCTCCAATGAGAGTCAGTCGACCTATCAAGGACTAAACGCCCAATTGAAGAAGAACTACTCGCACGGCGTGATGTTTATCGCGAACTACACGTTTGGAAAAGTGCTCGACAACGTAACCGAGGGTGGATTGGGCGATTACTTCAACACAAACGCGTATGCGGGAAATTACAGCGGCGTGATGGACATCGAACACCCGAATTTGGATCGGGGGCCGGCTGAATTTGATATTCGTAACCGCTTCACGGGCACTGTGATTTGGGATCTTCCATCGCCGACAGAAGACGGTGTGATGAAAAAACTCTTCGGTGGGTGGCAGGTGAACTCGATCATTACGCTTCAATCAGGCCGCCCCTTCGATGTTGATTGCACCCTGGCATGGTTTCTTGGCTGCGATTTCAACATGGATGGAGACAATTACGCTCGGCCGAACATGCCAGCAGGCCAGAAGACGCGCGGCTTCAGCAACGGACAATTCGAATCCGGACTTTTTGGCGATCCGGCGCTAACCATTTATGGTTTTACAGCCGAGAGCAGAACTTCGGCCGCAATTGAACACTTCTGTCCAAATGGGTTGAACTCGATCGAGGATTTTCCGCGGTCCGCGACATGCATTCCGGTGGGTGAAAACGGCAATATGGGCCGCAATGTGTTCCGCGGTCCAGCGTTCTACGACGTCGACTTGGGCGTCTTCAAGAACACAAAAGTGGGTGAACGGCTAACCATTCAGTTCCGAGCCGAAGCTTTCAATCTTTTCAATCGCGTGAACCTGTACAACCCGATCGGTAACATGGGGAGCCCTCAGTTCGGGCAATCGACCGCAGCATTTCCGTCGCGGCAGATTCAATTGGGCTTGAAACTCTTATTCTAACCAGTTGGCGATACTCAACCACGGCACGATAGCTTAACCACAGGAAGCCATCCATGAAGACAGCCCTGTTCCTTTGCGGCGCGTTAATTCTGTGCTTGTCGATCGCGCGCTTGACTTCTGGCGAGCGGAAAGGGCATGCCCAGGATTCCGTGATCGCAGTTGCGCCGCTCGCGGGAAGGGGTCATGTGAATCGGCAAATGCTTACCCGCAACGATTTGTTCGGCAGCCCCTCTCTGCCCACACCTGTGGACGACACCGCAGGCTTTGGCATTCCCTCGGACGCCGCGGAGCCCACCCAGTCTTTTGAAGGCACTTTGACCCTCAACGATCCACAAACCGGAGGCACCTTCACCAAAATATCGGATATTTTCCATTTGATCTCGACTAGCGATTCGCCGTGGAAGCATCTCGCTGCATTCAGCTTCGATTTCGTGCAGAGCGGCAGCTATCTGATTCCAAGCCGGCAGGGATTGGCGATTACGGGTAGCCCTACTTGGAACTACATCGTCGGTCCGGGCCGAGTGTGGCGGGAGGATGGCGATGACGGTTATATGCGTGCGTCGCTGCCTTTTGCCCTTGTTCAACGTAATCAAAATTGCGTACACAACGGAGAAATGACTTTCTTGTTCAGCGCCGCTAAATCCCCCAAGGTCTCGAACGTCTACTACCAGATTACGCAAGAGACCTGCTACCCGATGAAATTCAATTTGTGGGGAACTGTTTCAGCCAGCTATTCGCCAAGAGCGGTAGCGGGAAACGCGACACTGAAGAAGAACCATGCAACCGAATTGTTTCACCGAATGGCAGCGAAGCCATTTAGAGCGTTGCAGACTGATTTTCCCAAGTCAGGCATCGACATCGCAACCTTTACCCATGCCTATAAGAATCCTGAGAACGTCACAACGTATGGGCTCGTAATCAACGGCATTAACTATGTGTCGGGATGCCCCACTCGTTTCGGCGAGTACGCTTTCTGCGCTGACATGCGATTGCCATCGTACTCGATCGCCAAGTCCGTGTTCGCCGGCGTAGCCCTGATGCGGTTGGGACAGCTGTATGGAAGGGGTGTTTATAGCGAACTGGTTAAATCGTTTGTTCCGCAGTACGTGCTCGGGGGCAAGTGGGATGCCACTACGTTCGGAAATACGTCGGATATGGCGACAGGCAATTTCAATCTCGATGGCTATGAAGCAGACGAAGAGAGTCCCACGATGGATACGTTCTTAGTCGACGAGAAGTTTGAAGCAAAGGTCGCGGATGCTTTTGCGTTTAAGCGGAATCATGCTCCTCCCGGAACTAAGTGGGTATATCAAAGCTCCGCAACTTTTCTTGTGACGCAAGCAATGAACGCTTACTTGCGCCAAAAGAAAGGCAGCGGAACAGACCTGTTTGATATGGTGCGCGACGATGTCTACATTCCCTTAGGCGTCAGCCAAGGAGGATTGACCACGATCCGCACCGATAACAGCCCAACGGGAGCGCCCAGCGGCTATTACGGCCTCTTTTTTAGTCAGGACGATATCGCAAAGATCAGCAAGTTTCTAAATGAAGGCAGCGGCACAATCAATGGCATCCAAACACTCGAGCCTACAAGGCTAAAAGAAGCTTTATTTCGCGGCACGCGCAGCTCAGCCGTTTCCGGCATTCCCATCGTGAATGCTAGCAATGCATCAGCGCTTGGCGCGCCGGTCTTGGGTCGTAAGCTCGTTCCTGATAGCCGACGGTATAGCCATGGGTTTTGGGGAAGATATATGAGCACCACCGAATTCCCACAATATTCATGCGACTTTTGGATATCCATTATGGCTGGCTACGGAGGGAACATTGTGGCACTACTTCCTGACGGCACAACTTTCTATATTTTCAGCGACGGAAAAGAATTCCCCTGGCTGAATGCCATTCAGGAAATCAATAAGCTGACGCCAATTTGCAATTGAGGGTTCCAGAGCCAATCCAATCACAGTCGTAGATCATAATCTCCGTTTTGACTGCAAAAGCGACGCACAATCTCAAGAGTGTTTTTGTGTGTCTTCTCACTAGCAATACGGAGCATCTTGTCAGCACTGATTACAATGCAGATAGGGGTATGGGGGTGTTGCATCTAAACCCTTTGCCTCGCAGACCGTGCGCCGCTTTTCTAGGGAAAAAGCCAAAACTCAGGATTTGAAGTAATCCCGCTGCCAAAACTCGCGAAAGAAGTTCCCGCATACCCGGCCCTATGGTTAGTGCAAGAAGTGCAAAACCTGGGGGAACACCGGCGAATCAGAATCGAAAGTCGCGCAAACAGATAGAGGCGAGTGTACATCGTTACTCACACCCCTTTTCCCCTTTCATGGAATCCAAGCACCCTGCTTATTGGCGGCGCATTCTTGAATGAACACACAATATTACGTTCTAGAAAGCTTCCGGGTTGCCAACCACACGGAAGTTGCCGGAAGCAGTCAATATAAGGGCGTTTAGCGGTACCGATTCGCACAACATGTTAGACCGCTGCCCTGACAGTCCAGCGACGTATCGTAACCGATTGAAACTAGGCGGCACTTTGAACTGATGATCTTGAATGTGGCGGGGCTCCTGCTTACGAGGCAGTTGAGGTGGTCTGAATTGCGCTTGACGGACCTGTCCTCCGACCGTCTGCTTAGAAGGTGCGCAGCACAAAACTATAAGTGCCGCTTCTGGTGTCGCTTGCAGGGAAACGCGTCATTTATCTCGCTCTTGAACTGGACCGATGTTGGACTGGAATACAGGGGCGAACCCTAAGATGGGCCATTGGGGGCACTGTTCCTTAGGTTGTTCGACGGCACTTTTCGGATGACTTCCGAATTGCCGACTGGATGGATATTCCTCGCAAGAAAGCTGGTCTCTTCAAAACAACTTCTAGTATACAGATTAGCCCGCAACAGTCTCAAGAGACACGCCCGCCTGGTGCAACAATTTATAGAGAGGACCGATGGTCGTCCGCCCTTGAGGTTCGGCGGGCGTCCCTGCCGGCTTTTCTCTGTGATCACAGTAGGTGAATACAACCCGCTGTTTCGCCCGCGAAAAAGCAACGAAGAACGCACAGGTCTCCTCGGTCGGATTCTTGCGGTAACCCCAGAACGCCGAATCCTCGAATCCCACGAAAACGACCGTGTGGTACTCAAGCCCCTTGCTCTTGTGTATAGTCATGATCGGCACCGAATCGGCCCCTTCCAATTCATCGAGCGCGGCGTCCCATTTCATGGTTTTGCGAAACCGCACAAGATGCGACAGGAGCTGCCGTAACGCGTCTCGGTAGAGCTGACCCTGCGCATATTGTGGATAAAGGGCCTTGATGGAGTCCTCGCCCAAGAAAGACAGGATCACGCGCAGCAGGTTCTCAATCTCGGTTTCCTTTGTGCCTGTATTTTCCAGAAGAACGCGCAGCTTCCTTAGGAATTGAGAAAGTTTGGTTTCGATTTCGCGCTCGGACTCCTCCGAATCTCCACCCATGATCTCAAGTAGGACATCAAGGGCCCTCGTCCACGCAGCCGGTGCTCTCGGGACGGCTGCAATCCTCAAGAAATCGAGAAGCACGCTCGTGACCGGTTCGGCGAGCAGATCTTGGAGTTCGGACTCGACGCGCGCCTTGATTCCTACTTTTTGCAGCTGCTCCTGAACGTCTCCGGTGTATTCGGGAGGTTTATTCCTCGTCAGGATGCACACATCCCTTGGTTTCAGCGAATCCGCATCGATCCAGCTCCTTACGAGCGAAGCCAGATGCTTGGCCTCCTGGCTGGAATCTTCAAAAGACAAAATACGGCACTCGCCGCCAACGTTTGAGTTACCTTCCGACGAAACCGCAGGGATGCTGTGCTTTTCCAGCGCGGCGGCCAAAATTCCTTGGATCCGAACCAGCTCGGGAGCGGAACGATAATTTACGACTGGGCGCAATACGGAAGCTTGAAAGTCTTCTTTGAAATGTTTAAAAATCCCGCTCAAAGCGCCAGCCCATTGCATGATTCTCTACTTCGGATCGCCAACCGCAGTGAGCACGGCTTCGGACCCGAGAAATGCTGTCTTCACGAGCTGATATTGCAGGTCGGTTGTGTCCTGAAATTCGTCCAAAAACACGTACCGATAGGTTCCGCGCAAGGCCTTAAGAACGAAGGGATTCAATACCAAGATGTGTTCGGCAAGTACGGAGAGCATAGGGAAGTTCATCCACGAGGGCTTTTTGTCCTCGACGAACTTCTTCCAGAGTGCGGTATTCGGCGGCGGCTCCTCCGCAATGCGAGCCGAAGGTTTCCAGTTCAGCTCTTTTAATCTCAATTCGTAGTCTTTGGTGGGGCACCAAGGTTTGGGCAAACCACTACTAAAGCGATCCACAAGACGCTTCGCAAAGGAGTCAAACGTAAAAGAGTTGAATCTTGACGATAACTCATGGCCACAACGCAGACGCACGCGGTCCGCGAGGTTCCGGGCCGCGTCACGTTTAAAGCTGATCGCGAGGATCCGAAATGGCCACTCGCACATCCCGGTTTGCAAGAGAAAACACGCCCGCTGAGCGAGCAGCTCTGTCTTCCCGGCGCCAGGGCCGGCGACGACCAAGGTGTTCGACGAAGATCGGACCGCCCGTTCGGCAACCGGCTCCAAGCTCTCGACAGCAATCGGGCGCCAGACAGACAGTCTCATCAACATCGGTGCCTACCGGTCCATCCCTAATTTGTCTTTCATCGTGCCGATCAACCGCTTGAGCACTGAGGGCGTCTCACTCGCTAATTCCTCCGCTGAGAGTTGACTCATTGCCGCGAAATGAGTGCTGGGTTTTCCGCGGCCGAGGAAGAGATACCGATACCAGAAGAACAGCTCTTGGCCCGAGGTTGAATAAGCCACGAGTTCAGAACAATCGCGTCTCAAAACCGCAGTGATTACGTCGCTCAGCATTTCCTGGTAGTCTTCGCTGTTCGGCTTTGGAATCGAGGGCCCGAATCCCTCCTCAACTAGGCTTTTGTACGTCTCCGGGAACTTTCGAAGAAGGCCAAAATCGAGATCGAGCGGCTTTGAAAAAAAGACGCCGTATTTTTCCAGGCAACTAACCCAAGCCTTTAAGTGATCAAAATCCTTTTTGTTTTTGACAGTCCACGTGTGCATTCTCTCCAGCTCATGGTCGGAGAGCGTGCTACGTTTCCCCGAATCGTCAGTGACCTCAAGCAATTCCTTTCGACTGACACCGAGTCGCAACAATTCCTTGCAGGCGTATTTCACTCTTCCCCATCCTCCCCCCTGCCGTCCAACGTCGAGGTCCAGCAACGTGAGATACGGAATGTGCAGGTCCGAAAGAAGCTTCCAGAAGTGGTTGACGTGACGCCCGCCCAGGGGCACGAAGGACACGAAATTCACGTCGAGCGGAACTCCCAAAGCCTTCGCTACCTCCGGCAACACAACCTGCTCCGAGTCGCCCTCACCCAGGATGACGAGATTTGAGAAATATAGCTCGGGATAGGCCCGCACGGCTTCGTTCACGTACTTGAAAGCAGCATCCTCGTCGGCTGGCAAAATGATGTTGTGCACCTCGGTTTCTCTCTCCGTGTCGAGCCGTAGGTAGCGCACGTTGGTTGGGGGTACACGAGACAGGATGCCCGGCGAATGGCTTGCCAGTAACACCTGCCCCCGAGGAGACTCAGAAAGCCTAAGGAGCCGTTGCATGATCCGGCCGAGATAATGCGGGGCCAGGTGGTTTTCCGGCTCCTCAATGGCTAGGACGACCAGCGCAGGTGGGTTTAACCGATCAAGGAGGATTCCATATTCCGCATTCTCACCGTCGTCGTTGCTGTCTTCTTCTTCGTCTGGTTCATCGTCCTCTTCGGCGCTCTCGTCAGACTCGGATTCGATCGATTCCTTTATCAGTCGTTCTTCCAAATCGAACATCATCCCCACGAGCGCTAAATAAAATAACGACTGGAGGCCCTCACTCAACTGATCGATCTGCCCAAGTCTTCCCTCCGTTTCCGCATTGAAGACCAACTCCAAGTTACTGACGAGTTCTTCGAATCTCGGATTTAACGGGCGCACCGTGGGGTTGTCAAAGGCGCTGAGATTCTCGAGCTCTTCCCAGTTCTTCCGGATCGCTTCGGTGATGCTTTTGATCGCCGGCTCGTCTTGAAACACATCGAGAATTTCCTCCGCACCGTCCTTGAGTTTGGAGCGAATCGTCGGAGACCATCGAACCGCTCGAAATAAGCGCCCGAACACCGATCCACGGGCCGCCCGGAGGTGCCTCGAAGGGTCACGAGATGCGGGGACGTAAATGGCGTGGATCTGCGAGCGTTGTACTACGGTCATCGGCTGTTTCGTCTCGTCGGCCTCACCTTCCGGAGTCGTTACCCAATACAGATTCTGCTCTACGTCTCCTTCGGGCAGGTTCGTGGCGGTCCAAGTGGCCTCTAGCCGGACCCGGCAAAAAGGACCGGTGTCAACATCTTCCACAATCATCTGATTAAAGCATTCTGGTAAAGCCAAGATACTCGTGGCTTCCTCATCACCGAGTTCCGGAAACTCCAGCCGAACTTCGATCGACAGCGATTGTTTTTCGACTTCTTCGTCCTCCGAGTCGTGGGGAATATGAAAATCCCCCTTTACAATCGTTCGTTCCGCTCCCGATAAGCCGAAGAGCCTACACATCGCTTCGAGAATGGCTGATTTTCCAGAACCATTGGCTCCGACAAAGCATGTCGAATCGCAGAGATCGACGGTCACAGGCTGCGACCCGAAAGACCGAAAATTAGAAATCGTAATTCGCGATATCTTCATACGTTTCCATTCGATGAACCACTTGAGTGTTTCGACATGATTAAGAGCAGGAAGCGGTGTTGAACTCTGAGTTCTCCGCTCCACCACGATCACCTCGCGGGCAGCGCGCGATCTCTCAGCCGCTATAGCAAGGTAGAATATATACGTATGGATATATCGAAGTCGAACCGTGATCCTAACGAATGAGGAATTCCAGGAACTGAACCGGATGCGCGGGCGCATCCCGGAGAAGGGAGGGTACTGTGCAAATTCCTGACTGGGTTCGAAGCGTTTTGGACGGCTACGCGGTGCAAGAAAAGCCGTTCCAGGAGTGCGAGATCAGCAGCGCGCTGAACAAGGCCGCCAAAGAGAAAAGTGATTTAAGCGATCAGGACCGTAAATGCATGCTGACAGAGTGGTCCGCGTTTAACTTTGACGGGAGTAGGCAAAGAGACAGCGTTTGGGGCATTTACTTTGGTCCCATGATGACGCGCAAGCGGTCTGACGGGGTTGTGTTTTACTCGCCGGACGTAAAGGACTTGGACGCTGAGAGTTTCGCCCACTTGGAGGAGCGCGCGACGAACTGCATAAACCCCGTCATGCGTGCCAGGTACGCGGACCTTGCGTGGGATATGAAGAACAAGGCCATAGCGCAAAGGCCGAACGTCGAGTTTGCCAGGATTGCTATCGACTCGTATCTGGAGGCTATCGAAAAGGGACGCTACGAAATGGAGATGTTCGGCGTTGAGTGGCTCGCCCGAGCTCTCCAACTCGCACGCTCGATCAAGGACGAGGAGCGCACCAAGCGAGTAGTCGATGTGATCTTCGTCTTCCACGACAAGGTCGCAGAAGTAGGACGAGCCGGAACATGGATTTTCCTGTTCGACCTTTTGTACGGAGAGAAATGCACTAATGCGGACCAGGAAACGCGAATCGTCACGCAGCTTGAGGAGATGTTCGCGAAAGTAACCGACACAAAGCCGTCGGCGTCCGGCGCGTACAGTGCCGACCCATTTGCGGCTGAAGCAGCCGCGGACCGACTCTTGCGGCACTACCACAAACTGAATGACAGGCCGAATGCCGAACGCGTGATGAAGGCTTTTGGAGCCACCTTTGAAGATATGGCGCGGAAGGCAAATCCCATGATGTCAAGCATCTTTCTCCCACGCATAATCGAGCGTTATCAGCAGGAAGGGCTGAAGGAAGACGCGGAGCGAGCGCAGTTGCTCGCACAAGAAAAGGGGAAGAATATTGCAGGCGACATGAAAACGATCTCCGTCGAAAGCGAGCTCAAAAAAGAGGACGTTGACAATCTCGTCGCGAAGTTGGTGCTGCCAGGTGATCTCGATACTTCTCTGACGCGCATTGGCGTGTATTTTATGCCAGACGTTGACGCAGCGCGGACGCTGTTGGAGCGGCTACGTACCGATGCTCCATTCCTGAGCATGATTCCGGTCAGTTTCGTGGATGAAGAGGGGAATCCAACGGCAGTTATGGGGGCCCTTGACGACGATGAAGATGGACGGGTCTATCAGCAATTAGGGCGTAGCTTGCAATTCTTACAACCGATCCTCGGGTATACGCTTAAGAAGTTGGGAGAAGTGCTCCACCCAAGCGTAGACGATCTCTTGGGGTTCCTCTCGAAGTCCCCGCTATTCGCCAGTCTGCACCAGAAACTCCTGCAGGACGGGCTCGCTGCCTACGAGCAGGGCGATTTCGTCAAAGCCATTCATGTTTTGATACCGCAGGTGGAATGCGCTCTCCGAGATTTCCTCGGAAGGTTGGGCGTCCCGACACGAAAGCCTGCACGGAATCATCCGGGTGTTAACGAGGCCAAGAACCTGAACGACATCCTGGCCGATCAGCGGATGCGTGGAGTACTCAAGGAGAGGCTCTCGAGATACCTTACGCTCGTCTACGTTGAAAAGCGCGGGGGCCTCAATCTCAGGAATGATGTTGCTCACGGTCTGCTCGATCCTGCCGCGTTTAATCAGCAGATTGCGGACTACGTTTTCCACTCTCTGCTGGCCCTCAGCCTCATACGTGAACGGAAGAAAGAGGAGGGGGCAGCTTGATCGATTACGAGAGCCCAAGCAATGACATGCGTTGTCAATCGTTCCGAACTGCGGGCTTATACTAATTCGCATGCAGGGATTTCAGGCCGGAAACATCGATGCGATCCGCAGCGGACGCGTGGTGTGCGTAGTCACAGCCGGCGCACTCCGTGTGAAAGCCTTTCAGATAGTGTTTGGCGGCGACGGAAGTTTATTTATTACGTTCCCTTACTTTCGGCACCGCACAGGAATTCTTTCGGCCTCCGCAATCCCCGCCACGGGCACAAGGCAATCTCAAGTGAACCTCGAACTGGGCGGTAAAGTAACATCTCATCTTGTCAAATATTCCCATCACCCCGATGGACGTGCTCATTTTTCCCAGGCCGGCAAAATAGTTACTGCAATCAAGCGGCAGTCCATCGCCCTCGAAAAGCAGCATGGCCATATGTTCTCGCTCCTGATTCAAGGGCTACACGCCCTCGACGCCGCCGATCCGAGAAAGGATACGGTAACGTCTTCGAAGCGGGCGCTCGTCGATTTTGCCGTCGATACCTCAGCCGCCATCAAATTCGCTGGTCACTGGTTCGATGTAAATAAAATGCGTTTCAATAACCCGACGCCCACCATAGGCCCAACGCTTCTCACGACGGACCCCGATGGAATCCAAAGAAATGCATGCATGTTCGCTAACCCGAATGCAAATGCCAGGCACGTGCTCGCTATTACTTGTGAGCCGATTTCGAAGCTCGGCCCGGACCCGGAGATGTTCTTGTTTTACGGCGGCTTCGATCCGACCGAAATGATGAAGGATGCGACGAAGGAAGCTGGATTTCTGGCTTTCCTGTATCCCCTATCAGAAGTGGACAAGATGCGAGAACGACTTGGCAGCGTGGATTACATTCCGAAGCCATAGACAAGAGCTCATACATCGCGTGCTTTCCAAACGTACAAACTGTCTCCAGCAAAGCATTTCTCATGGCGCTTCAACAGAAGGTGAATAACCACATTGTTCTTGCCTAGCGCTCCACCAATCGCATGTAACGACTCTCCCGCTTTCCAACGACGCCATACCTCAACTCTTTGCATCGCAGAAAGCCGTATACGTTTCTTTGGGATCATACAACACCACCTTTTAGAAAAAAGATTTATACCAGGTGGTGTTGCATCGACCGGTTGAGCCCTCACCTGTTCTCGACATTTATCTGGGTCTGAATCAGGCGGGATGAAAACAGGACCTCGGTTAAGGCTGTTTCGAGGTCTTCAGCCAGCACTATATGGGTCTTTATAATTCCTTATACTCCGAACCCGCAAAATGAATTACCATCCAGAAATATTCTCCAGGCTGACAATCTCATCATTTCACTGGTTGGGGTGATCGATGTGATCGACCTGGCACGGCGGTTGCAGAACAAGGCTGCACATCTCAACGAGAGCATGACGAATGAAAATCATCACCAACTTGAAATATGCCCGCGAAGAAGGCACGGACCATCCCGAGATCAGCAACTCGACCTCGCCGGGATGATGCGGCCCTCTTTCGAGGTTCGCATGCAATCGTGCTGACTTGAAGATGTTTGGCGATGGCTGAAAAAGCGATCAACGATGACGGCGATTATTTTCGGGTGCCCGCCAACGAGGCGTGGACTCTTCTGCAGTCCCTCACGGTGCTGTATTACTTGCACGAAACCAATCCAGACAACCTACTGGTCCGCGACAAGACTGAGCCGACGGCCCCGGTAAGTATTGCGGCCGTCGGCATGCAATTGGCCACGCTGCCGGTGGTTGTCGAGCGCGGCATCCTCATCCGAGATTTCGCGGCCAAGCACACCTTGAAACAACTGCGATACCTGCTGCAATGCCCGCAGGGTCCCGAGCCCGAGGCCTCCGGCTACAAGGGCTTCTTCTATCATTTTCTGGACATTGAAACAGGCCGGCGCGTTTGGCAGTGCGAGCTGTCGACCATCGATTCGGCCTTTCTGTTCGCGGGCGCGTTGACGGTCGCCACCTATTTTGACCGCGACACCGCCCACGAGGCCGAGATCCGCACCCTCGCAAACGCGCTCTACCAGCGCGCCGATTGGAACTGGGCTCGCGATGGCGCAGCCACACTCACGCACGGCTGGCGACCGGAGAGCGGATTCATCCCATACCGGTGGCAAGGCTACGACGAAGGCCTGCTGCTCTACATCTTGGGGCTGGGCTCGCCCACACATCCATTGCCGCCGGAGAGTTATCGCGCCTACTGCGCAACCTACCAGTGGAAAAGCATCTACGCCCGCGAGTTGCTCTACTCGGGCCCGCTATTTACCCATCAACTGTCACACATGTGGATCGACTTTCGCGACATTCGTGACGAATTCATGAGACAGCATAGCAGCGACTACTTCGAGAACAGCCGTCAGGCGACCTTTGTGCAGCAGGAGTACGCAATTCGCAACCCCGTGAACTTCGCCGGCTACGGGAAAGATTGCTGGGGATTCACGGCATGCGATGGACCGGGAGGGATCAAACGAGTCGTCAACGGTGTTGAGCGCCAGTTCTTCGACTACACCGCTCGCGGCGCCCCCTTCGGTCCCGATGACGGCACCGTCGCACCCTGGGTGGTCGTCGCCTCCCTACCTTTCGCTCCGGAGATTGTCATACCGGCTGTGCGCCATTTTGCCCAACTGGATTTGGGCATGACAAGAAAATACGGGTTCTTGCCTTCGTTCAATCAATCCTTCGCAGTGGAAGGCAGTCCGACCGGCTGGTGGGTTTCGCCTTATCACTTCGGCATCGATCAAGGGCCGGTGGTGCTGATGATCGAGAATTACCGCACCGGGTTGCTGTGGGACATCATGCGCCATTGTTCGCCGGTCGTGACCGGTTTGCGTCGGGCGGGCTTTACCGGAGGCTGGTTGTAGCCTCGGCGAATCGGCGGCTACATGCTTACATGTCTTTAGCGCCTCGTTGTTGATCTCGTTGAACGGCGCCTTGAACTGCCCCGAGTTGCGGTCCACGGCGCGAGCATTGAACCAATAGGTGATGGCATAACGAAGTCGGCCTCACGACGAGCCGAGTAAACTGTGCGGTGTCCAAACCTAACAGAGCTCGGATCGAAGGAGGCCGAGATGAAAATTATAGGATGCGATCTACACGCTCGACAACAGACGATCGCGATGTTGGATAGCGACACAGGAGAGCTGGAAGAAAAGACCCTCGAACATCAAGGCGAGACCGTGCGGGAGTTTTATTCCGCACTGTCTGGTCCGATTCTGGTAGGGATCGAAGCGACTGGCTCGATGCAGTGGTTCCTGGAACTGATGGAAGAGCTGGGGATCGAATGCCGCGTCGGCCATCCCCAGAAGATCCGCCGAGCAGAGACGCGCAAACAAAAGCATGATCGGCGGGATGCGCTCTTGCTTCTGAAGTTGCTCGCCGAGCATCGCTTTCCAACCATCTGGATGCCCTCGAGCGAGCAACGCGATCTGCGCACGTTGCTACGTCACCGTCATCAGTGGGTGCGCCTGCGATCTCGAGTCCAACACACGCTGCAATCGATGGCACTCAACCACGGTCTCAGGAGAGGCCACGCGCTATGGAGTCAAGCGGGCCTGCACGCACTTCGGGCATTGCCTCTGGCTCCTCATGCCAGCGAGCGGCGAGCGGCACTGCTGTCTTTGTACCCTCGTTTGCAGGAATCCATCGACCAGCTGGATCAGCAGGTCAGCCAGCAGGTTCAGCAACATCCCCCGGCGCGGCGACTCATGACGCATCCGGGAGTGGGACCGATCACCGCGTTAGCTACCGAAGTGTTCTTGGGCGATGCGCTGCGGTTCATCGATGGAAAAGCACTGGCCAGTTACATCGGCATGATCCCGAGCGAACACTCCAGCGGAGGCCGGCAGCGGCTGGGTGCGATGAGCAAACAAGGAAACGCGCTGCTGCGTTATCTGTGGTGCGAAGCGGCGATGCACGCGGTGGAGCGGGATCCGGAGTTGAAACGCTTCTATCGGCACAAACTGGTGCAGAAAGGGCTGGGGAAAGCGAGAGTCGCTGCAGCCAGGAAACTCGGGATCCGACTCTGGATCATGATGCGTGACCAGATCGATTACGAAGAGTTCTGCCGTCGAGGAAAAGCGCGGCAGGAAAGCGGTAGTGTCCGTGCGGGGATGCCTGATCTCGACAGTGGTCCTGCAGCATAGTGACCGGATCAAGTGAATAGGCTACCCGCCTCCCCATTGCGGGGAGTTCGAAGAAATCATCATGGTCGCACGTGATCGGAGAGATGTCTGGTGGGCAACACCGAGTCGATGAAGTGACACGAACCGAGTCTCGTAGTTTGGACAGGAAGAACAATCCGAGAATTGCGGCGCATCGCCCACCGAAGGAAACAGCGGGACTGCGCAATGCAGGAGTCTGTGCGAAAGGAACAAAAAAAGAGTCAAACACTCTTGACGTGGCCGACTTCGTTAGAGATGTCGAGAAATCTGCTTCGCACGCAATATAAAAGGCGCCCACTTTGCGGTAGGTTTTTGATTGCTCGTATCACCACCTACCGAAAGGAGCGCCGTTGTGAACCAAGCAAAGTATATTGGCATGGACGTTCATCAGGCAACGATCTCAGTTGCGGTCATGGATTCCGCCGGCAAGCTGATCTTGGAGTCCATCCTCGAAACGAAAGCGGCCACGATTCTGCAGTTCCTAGGCGGGCTGGGCGGCAGCTTGCTGGTGACTTTCGAAGAAGGAACTTCTGCAGTTTGGTCGTATGAACTACTCAAGCCTCATGTTGCGGATGTCCTAGTCTGCGATCCCGGGAAGAATGCCCTATTAAAGGATGGCAGCAAGAGCGACCGAATCGACGCTCGGAAACTGGCCGAGCTCTTGCGCGGCAACCATCTCTCACCGATCTACCACGGAGAGAACGGCTGACGGTTCCTCGCACTTGGCGAGATGCCTAGACAAACTCGGATGCGAGTGTGAGAAGCAAGAGTTAGCAAAGCGCACGGCCGCAAGATGACCGGCCGCGGCACGAATTATTCACAGCGGTCAAAACAGTTTGGACTTGATCGCCACAGCAATCTCATTGACATGGGTCTCTAGCACATTTCCGGTGTCCAGTAACTGGACACCGGCAGTCGGGATGTCTCGCCGGAAGGACTCTGCCAGTGCGGGAACGAGATATGGATCGAACCTCCCCATATCACGAGGAGTGGCGGCCGCGACTTTCGGGAGTACTCGTGGACTCTGGACTGCAAATGAGGTGTGCTCGCTCGTTCAAGCTAGCGAACTTCGACGACGACGAGGGACACGTCGTCGGCCAGGGCGCCGTGGCTCCACGCGGCCGCGCCCTCGAGGATGGCCTGTTTCATTTCGGGAAGCGCTCGTGTGGCCGACTGGCGGACCAACCCTTGAAGGCCCTCAACGCCAAGCATGTCTTTGGACCTGTTGAACACTTCGATAAGCCCATCGGTGTAGAGAACCAGACGGTCGCCGGGCGCGAACTCGATTTCCGCCACCGACTCCGACGGCGCAAACCTGGAGAGATAACCGAGGATACCGTTTTGCGAATCGAGCAGACGCAACGTGCCCTTCGAAACGAGTATTGCTGGCGGTTGGGCCGCGGCCGCAAAAGTCATGCGCCGTCCGCAGTGACTAAAACGAGCTGCGGCCATGGTGAAGTAAAAACCCTCCTGCGGGATGCAATCATGCACGAAGTCATGGAGGCACTTCAACAAACGGCCAGGCTCAGTCTTACGTTCCAGCGCATGAAGTGTTTCAGAGTAGATGCGATTGGCCATCAGGGCCGAAGCTATGCCATGGCCCGAGACGTCGCACAGGATGAGGTTTAGAAATTCGTCGCCTTGGGGGAGGACTATACCGAAGTCGCCGCCAATCTTATGCGCAGGGCTGTAGTAGGCCTCGACGGCGAGGTCCTTCCATGCCAAATTATGTGGCGCGAGTGACTGCTGGATTCGTGCCGCGGTCGAGAGGTCGGCGTCAATCTCCCTTTGACGCTTGCGGAGTTGTTCCTCGACTCGCTTCAGTTCGCTGATGTCAGTTACAGTCACCACAACGTAGTCCTGACCGTCTGGTCCTTGAATCACCCGCCCGCTTACGATTACCGGGATTCTCTTGCCGTCTTTACGTGGAAGGTGGAACTCGCTGCGGTGCCGGCCGTAGCGGTGCCCCAATTTGTGATCGCGGATAATATGGGGGATGTCCTCGGGAGGGAAAATTGCGTCGAGTGCACTGCCCCGCAATTCGTCGAGGTCGTACTGCCATAATCGTGCCAACGCTTCATTGGCAAAAATGATGCGAAGTTGGTCATCAAGAATCGCCACTCCCTCATTGAGCTCTTCGAGGATGCTCTCCATCTGGCGAAGCCAATCCGGAGTCTCGATATTGACGTTACGCATGGCTTTGTTCAGTTGAATTCGTTCGCAAAGATTGTGTGTCGCGATCGAGCAACCGGGTGACGAGGGCAAACAGAACACTGACCGATATTCCAGACATCAACACACCGATGATGGCCTCCAGAGGCCCCAAGAGTCGCCACTCGGACGGCAGAATCAAATCACCATATCCCAGAGTGGTGTAGCTGCTCGCGGAGAAGTAAAAGGCGAGCTCCCATGATGGGAAGCAATGCGTCCGGTAGAAACTGGCCCACAGAAGAATCACGAGCCCGTGCAGAATTACAATTGCGACCGCCGATTTCACTACCAGGGTGGCCGAGTAAACTGGCCCACGCTTGTGAACGTCCCTCGACAGAACACGCTTTAGCCACTCGATGAGCATAATCGCACCTGCGCACTGCAAGCAGAGCGTAAGACTCAGCAGAAGAACAGCCGCGCAAATTTGAATAAAAAGAATCATCGCAAATACCTTCAACGGGCTAAACATGCTCACCGTTTCATTCGAGCGTTTTTTCCGTGGCCGTTACACCGCAGTCGAGCGAGCAAAGCCGTGACAAAACCAACTGACCTTAGCCATCAGCTGGTGTGTGGTACCATCTCGGGCGCCGGGCGAGCTTCAGTCTCTGCCGGAGGTTGTTTCGTTTCCCAGCGGATGATTTTCAGATCAAGAACGAAGATGCTGTAAAGGACGGGCACCAAGAGCAACGTGATAAACGTTGCCACGGCAAGTCCGCCTATCTGTGCATAACAGAGAGGCTGCCAGAGGGGCCCTCCTTCAAGCGCCAGCGGGACGAGGGCCAGGATGGTCGCTAGCACAGTGATCATTACCGGGCGAATACGCTGGATTCCCGCGTCCGGAAGCGCCTGCTCCAAGGGTTCCCCTTTCGCATGCATTTCCTCGATAAAGTCGAACAGCACGATCACGTGGCTAACGATCACGCCGATTAAGCTCGCGATACCCAGAAAGGCCATAAATCCAAACGGCGTATGCATTACCGAGAGGGCGATCAGAGAGCCAACCACTCCGTAGGGAGCAGCGGCGAATACCAGAAGAGGTTTTACGGCGTTATTGAATTGAATCAATAGCGCGAGATAAATCCCGAGTAAAGAGATCAACAGAACGAGTTTGAGGTTGTCGAATCCGTCGATTTGTTTGGCCCGTTCGCCACCAATCCGGAGTTGATAACCCGGCGGGAGATTTTTCTGAAATTCCTGTATTTTTGGAAGGATCTGGTTAAGGACCTCAGATGCGAGAACTCCAGGCTGGGGATAACACAGAATGGAAATGGTGCGAAAATGCTCGCGGCGCCTCACGCGACCCGTTTCCAAAGAATTTCCGACCGTTGCGATCGACGGCAGAGGCACGCGGTTGTTGGTCTGTGAAGAGTAAATATAGAGGTTCTTGATGTCCGCAAGCTGAGCACGTTCCTCCATACGTAGGCGCGCCACAATCGGGATGTTCTTGTCACCTTCCTTGAAGACGCCCACTGTTGCGCCGCTCATGGCCGCAGTCGACGACTCCGCTACATCGGCGTTGGTAATGGCTGCCACGTTGGCGCGGTCTGGATCGATCTGAATCCTCTGTTGAACATTGTCAGGGAACCAATCATCACGAAGCACGGCGATGCCCTGAGCTTGCCTGACGATGTCCTGAACCTGCCCGGCAATCTGCCGAAGGGTGCGAATATCGCTGACTTCATTTCTCGCGTCAACGTCCTCCTGCCCAGAGATCAACAACTCGACGGGGTTGTCCACAGGATTGGTTTGAAGCTGGCGAACCGTAACCCACGCTCCTGGTACCTCATTGTCCAGTGCGTCTTGGATCGGACGAGCTAACTTTGGCGAGGCCTCTTTATCCGTCACCTCAACGATCATTTGCGCGTAGTTGGTTTGCGGCATTTCGGGCGAGACTGAAAACCAGAAGCGAGGTCCCCCACCACCGGCAAAGGTCGTCAGTGATTTGAGAAGATGCCCGCCGCTTTCCTTCGAAGCGACTTCAGGCGACTTTTCAATCACCTGCCGGACGACTCTTTCGGCCTGCATTGCAGCATCATTGGTGACGCTCAAGGGAGTGTCATTCGGCAGCCAAATATCCAAATAAAACCAATACTGGACATCTTCGGGAAAGAATTGGGTCTTAAGCCGAGAACCGAAGAACCCGCCTCCGATGAGGAAAACCAGGGACCCGGCGAGGACAGCCCATCGGTGCTTTATGGCTTTGCCCACAAGCCGATTATAGAAGCCGTAAAATCCCCGTTGCCGTCTTTCCTCGATGGTCGGTTCTCGCTTTGCTGGGGCACGCAAAATGTAGTAGCCCAGAAACGGAACAAACGTCATCGCAACAACGTACGCGCACAGCAAAGAAGCCGTCATCACCACCGGGAGGCTCTTCAAGAACTCGCCGGTATTGCCGGTGAGCATCAAAAATGGCAGGTAGGCGATAACATTCGTAATGGTCGCGTAGAAAATCGCGGTTGCCAGCTTTGTAGGGCCGAGCCAACAGGCAACGCTGCGCGGAAACCCTTCCGCCAAGTGGCGTTTTATGCCGTCGCCAGAGACCACCGGCACGTCCACGAGGAGGCCCAGCGCGATGATCAGTGATGCGATGGACACTTGTTGAAGATCGATTCCCAACATATACACAACGCCGAAGGTCATCGCCAGTGTGATGGGTATGGCCAGCGCCATAATCAGCGCCAGGCGCCACTCCCAAAATCCAATCAGCGAAACGATGACCACGAGAATGATGGCTTCGAGAAGCGCCCGCATGAACAGGTGAATGTTCTCGTAGACTTGCAGCGGCTGGTCGGAGGTGTGCGCCAAAATCAGGTCGGCGGGAAGGATTTGGCGAAGCTCCGAAAGCTTCAAATTCACGGATTCTCCGAAGCGCGCGATTTGCTTTCTATCGCGCATGTAGATCGCCAAGGTGATCGCGCGGCTGCGCTGCCAGCGTCTACTTGTGTCCCGCCAAGTGTAGTAATTGAGATACTGGGCAGGAGCCTGATAGCCTCGGCTGATTTGAGCGAGATCCCGTAAATATACGGGGGTACCCTCTGATGTAGTCGATACGGCCACATCACCTATGCTTCTAGCGGTATCGAATTGTCCGGAGGGAATGAGCGTGACCCTGCGTTCGCCGGTTTCAACAGTTCCTCCTGGCGCAATGATGTTCCGAGCCGAAAGCACTTTGGAGAGATCGGCAGGACGAAGGCCGTACGCTGCGAGGCGATCCTGCGAGTAATCCAGATAGACGGTCTGCGACAAAACGCCCCGCCGCTCCACCTTGGAAACTTCGGGAGCGCCCTGCAGCGTTCGCCCAATCAAGTCAGAAAAATTGTCGAGTTCGGCATAGCTGTATTTGTCGCCAGCAACCTTGGCCAGTTTCGCTCGTGTTTCCCCCGGATCGCGGATGACCGCTGGCTCCCATGTATCGGGATGCAACTCGGATCGTTTTAGCCGCTCCGATATAAACCGCTGGATGAACGCTTGAATGGAACTGTCATCTGCTTCGGAAACACCATCGACGCCGATGAATCCACTCCCCTGAATGATTTCCGAGTCTCGAATGATGCCGTCGGTCCGCGCTTTCTCTTGAAACAGGTATACGGTGTCAAGAACCGCGCGCGGCGAAATGGATTGCGGAAAGGAATCCACCACCGTGATGCGCTGCCCTTTTCCATTCTGCTGTTTTGCATTGCGAGCTTTGCGAATTGCCGATTCGACGGAGTTGGCGCGGGCCGCAATTTCGATATCGTCCGCCTTCGGGCTCGCGACCGTCAGCATGAGCGCCGCGGTGTCTCCAAAGTCGCTCTGGAAAGTGATGGGACCGGCGCCCTGCGGTAGCTGAGCATTTAGAGCATCCAGCTTGAGGTTAATATCGCTGAATTGCCGCTTGGTATCGGTGATGCCCTCATCCAGTTGAATGGTCACAAACGAAAAGCCAGCAAGAGATATGGACTTAATGCCGTAGTCCGCATCGGTTCCCGGATGGATGGTCTTGTTCTCGGCGGCAACATCCTCAATTCGACGGGTAACGTACTGTTCGACCTGTTGCGCTGTGGCTCCAGGCCATGGACAAGCCGCCACACCAAGGCGCACGGGAATGTCCGGGTCCTTGCGCTGCGGCATGGACGTATAGCCAAACCAGCCCCAAATGAGCACTCCGAGAAGAAGCATCCAGGAGACGTGCGGGTGCTCGACGAAGAACCTCGGAACATTGCGGCGATTACTGATTTCTTGCGCGTTTTCAAGTGCCATTGATCTATACCTCTATGGGAGAACCTGAATCAAATCGCCGTCCTTCAGACCAGCGGCTCCGACGACCACGACTTTTTCGCCTGAATTTACACCGTCCACTGCCACATCACTCTCGTGCGTTTCACCGAGCGTGACCGTGCGCAAATGCGCCGCCCATTTGCCGCCCTGCTCTTGAGCGACGAAAACTGCGTAGCGTCCAGGTGAGCCGGGGTCGGCAACAACGGCGCTGAGCGGTACGGAAGGCGCCGAGGCTTTGTGAACACCTGTCAAACTGAGTGAAGCAATCATCCCGGGCTTCAATAATGCCTTGGGATTGGGCACGGTTACTTCGACAGCAAAAACCCGATTTTTCTCATCGGCGCTCGCAGCAATACTCGTGACCCGTCCGTTGTACTCTTTCGGATCGTTCTGCAAATGAATGCTGAACTGTTGCCCCAGACGTAGACGCCTCACGGCATAGTCGGGAACGCCAAAACCGATCTTGACCGCACTTGTGTCGGCAATGCTAAAGGCCGAAGTCCCTGGTGCTGCGAGGTTCCCTAATTCGAGGTTGCGCGAAATGATGTAACCCGAAAACGGCGCCGTCAGGTCCGCGTCCTGGAGAGCCAACTGCGCTTGGTGCACACCGGCCTTGGCCTGATCCACAGCCGCGAGGGTCGAATCGAATTTGGCCTGCGCTCGGTCGAAATCGGGCTTGGTCAAGCTCTCTGATGCGTAAAGCGTCTTCGCGCGCTCGTAATCCTTCGTCGCCTCGACATTCTGAGCTTGGGCGGCACTCAGTGTTGCGGTCGCCTGGTCAAGTTGATTCGTCAAATCCTGATGCCGAATCTGCGCGACAACCGCGCCCCGGGCGACATAGTCTCCTGGACCTATGTCTCGACGCCGTCCGTCTGCTCCCATGACCTGCTTAATCTCCGTCACATATCCTGCGGACTTGAATGACAAGTTCGCTTGGGCGAACGGCAGAACGGAAGCCGAGTAGCGCAAATCATCTGAGGACGAAACCAAAGTTACATCCACCAGATGAACAGGCGTGGGCGACTTGGCGGCTACTTGCGTGGGTTGATGACAGCCATTTGTAGCTGCCGTCATCACGAAAAGCACAGCCGTTAATGCGGATCCACGCCCTTTTCTGAATTTGCTTCCCATAACGTCTACTCCTCTCCAATCGCTTTCTCGAACTCTGTCCTGCTGGCTGTTAGTCACTCTTCTCCCATCGCCTTGCGCAGCTCGGCAAAAGCGCTCCAATAGGACGAAAGCGCTTGCTGATACTGGAAATTAGTTTCGGAACTTTGAGCTTGGGCCTGGAGAAGGTCTTTTAACAGTGCGGCCTGCTCCTTGTATTTGTTGCTCGTCTCGCGGAACTGCTCAGCAGCCGCTTCGTGGGCAGCACGCGAAGCCTTGAGCAGCAAAGAAGCTTCCTGCCATTTGCGGTACTTCGCGCCCACTTCTACGACGACCTGCGATTCCGTCTCTTGGATCCCATTGCGCGCCTGTTCGATAGTCTTCGTTGCTTCAACAACCCTGTTGTGGCGCCGTCCCCAGTCGAACGGCTCCCAAGTCAGGAAAAAGCCGGCCGTGGCAACATTCGGTGGAAGAACTTGCACGTTGTAGAGTCCTTGATAGCGCACCTCAAGACTCAGGTCCGGAATGTATTCGGCTTTCGCGAGGCGCCGGTCGTATTCCGCTTGTTTTTCTTTCAGGTGTGCTTGGCGAGTCTCGGGGCGGTTCGCGAGAGCTTCCTCGCGGGCTGAATCGAGAGTCAGATCGCTTCTGTCTTGCTCAGGAATGAAGTCAACACGAAAGGATGTGGAGACATCGCGGCCCAGCAGTTGGTTCAACGCCTCACGTTGCGTTGCCACGCCATTCTCTGAAACGGACAACTCATAGCGCGATTTCGCTAACTGGGCGTCGACGTCCAACGCATCAGCGCGCAGCACCGTCTTTTCTGCCATGTATTGGACCGTGACGCGCTGCGCTTCTTCGAGTGTTTTCACCGCCTCCCGCGCGGCATCCACACTCGCTTGGATCGCGACGAGATTGAAGTATGCGTCGCGGACTTCGGCAGCGATCTTCTGCCGTTCAGCACGCACATCTTCCCGAGCGATATCGCGTCCGAGTTCCGTGGCGTGAATTCCTAGGCCGATTTTATATTGTTGCGTAAGGGGCTGATCGATAATCCCGGTAAAGTAGGTGGTAAATACCGCCGGCGTATGAACTTTGGCTTGTGTTCCTGGGACTGGCCCAATTCCTGGATACGTGCCCCACACACCTGCCGGGAAGGTGAAGTTAAATGGATGCAATAGCTCACCACCGAGAATGGCAAGTTGAAATTGGGGCAGCCTTCGGGTACGGATTGTGCTCACGCGGAAGTCGTATTTTTGAGCCTCCAGAGCTGAGTTCTTGACAAGCCGATTGTTTTCCATGCCTAGAGAGACGGCCTCATCGAGGGTAAGGGCAGGCTCAGCGGTATCGCCCGACGAAGTCTGTTGTTGCTGGCCTAACAACACTCCCGGGCATGCGCCAGCGAAGACCAAGCAGAGCAAGAATAGATGCTTGCATCTCATCTTCCTTTTTGAAGTTCCCCTTGCATTTGAGTGCGAGGCTCTCGACTCGCCTATGGGCGTGCCATTTTCTTTCGAAGTAAGCGGACTCATCATTTGCGACTGATGCATAACGCACCTCAATTCGTGCGGCCTGCAAGTTGTTGGATCTGGGAGGGCAGAACGGATCGTCCGGGAGGCTAAGCCCCCTGTATGCAGGCAATGTCGCGGCCAGGTGCCCATTGTGAACGATCGCAACTCTAAGGCTTTCCTTGTCCCTGACGTCAGACGCCTAAGCATCTAAGCCTCTTGCTCGGGCTAGGTCGGTGATCCATATCACTTTGGCATGTGATTTCGGCCTGACTGCCTGCGCGGCCTAGCTGATGGCATGCCAGTTGCGTTAGCAAGTAATGGGATACACGAGCGGTCTTTAGCGCGCCCACCGATGAACTGTTGAGGACTGCACACAAAAAGGATCGTTCGGGTGCGCAGTGAAGTCTCATCACCTGGTGGTGTGACGTCGCTCACAGAAATGAAGAAGTGTTTCTGTTATAGGTCGCGAGTTCGACGAATCTAAAACTCAAGGAGTCTCAATGAGCACGCAAGCTGTGATAGCGCCACTGCCGCTGAGCGCGTATGGGAAAGCGCGATCCACGGTCCAAGGTTCGCCGTTGAGCTCAGAGGAATTGAGAAAAACCCACGCATACTGGCGCGCGTGCAAATATCTGGCGCTGGGGATGATCTATCTCCAGGCCAATCCGTTGTTAAAAGAGCCGCTGAAGCCCGAACACATTAAAAACCGGCTGCTTGGACATTGGGGCTCGAGCCCAGGGCTGGCCTTTATTTATATCCACCTGAATCGCCTGATTAAAAAGTTCGATCTCGACATGATTTTCATGGCCGGGCCTGGCCACGGCGCGCCCGGAGTTCTAGGGCCGGGATACCTGGAGGGCACATACTCCGAAATCTATCCGGAAAAGAGTGAGGACGAACTAGGTCTGCACGACTTCTTCAAGCAGTTTTCATTCCCGGGCGGCATCGGCAGCCACTGCACGCCAGAAACTCCCGGTTCAATTCACGAAGGAGGCGAACTGGGATATGTACTTTCGCATGCCTGCGGCGCAGCGTTCGACAATCCAGAGTTGATCGTCGCTGCAGTAGTAGGCGATGGCGAATCTGAGACCGGGCCGCTGGCAACTTCCTGGCACATCAGCAAGTTCCTTAACCCTATTCGCGACGGGGCAGTATTGCCGATCCTCCACTTAAACGGCTACAAAATCAACAATCCCACTCTGCTGGCGCGCATTACACACGAAGAACTGGAGAACTTACTGCTGGGCTACGGCTGGACGCCTTACTTCGTCGAAGGTTCAGATCCTGACACGATGCATCAGGCGATGGCTGCGACCGTTGAACACTGCGTTCTCGAAATCCAGAAGAACCAACGGGAATGCCGGGAGACCGGCGTAGCCAAGCGGCCCCGCTGGCCCATGATCGTCTTGCGCTCTCCCAAAGGATGGGGCGCACCGCAAGAAGTGGGGGGGCACAGGCTCGAGGGTTTTTGGCGCGCCCACCAGGTTCCCTTGACCGACGTCAAGAAAAACCCCGAGCAGCTGCGGATATTAGAGAAGTGGATGCGCGATCAGAAGCCGGAGGAGTTGTTTGACCAGAATGGCAACTTCGTTCCAGAACTAAGAGAGCTTGCGCCCAAGGGAAACCGCCGCATGAGCGCCAATCCTCATGCCAATGGCGGAATACTCAGAAGGTGTCTGCGTTTGCCGGACTTCCGCGACTACGCTCTGAAAGTGGACCAGCCGGGAGCCATCGAAGTCGAGAACGTTCCGCCCCTGGGCAACTTCCTGCGAGACGTGATGAAGTTGAACATGAACAACTTCCGCGTGTTCGGACCAGATGAAACCACATCAAATAAGCTGCAAGCCATCTACGAGGTCGCCAAGAAATTCTGGATCGCCGAGTACTTCCCCGAAGACAAAGATGGGGGCGAGCTGGCGACCGATGGACGCGTGATCGAGATGCTCAGCGAGCACACCATGGAGGGCATGCTCGAAGGCTATCTGCTGACCGGACGAAACGGCTTTTTCTCCTCCTACGAAGCCTTTGTCCACGTCATAGACTCCATGTTCAACCAGCACGCGAAGTGGCTTTCGATCTGCAACCATCTGTCCTGGCGTCAGAAGATTGCCTCCCTGAACCTTCTGATCACGTCGACGGTGTGGCGCCAGGACCACAACGGTTTTACGCACCAGGATCCCGGGTTTCTGGACGTGGTTCTGAACAAGAGCGCCGCAGTCACGCGCATTTACCTTCCGCCTGATGTGAACTGTCTGTTGTCGGTCGCCAATCACTGCCTGAGGAGCGAGAACTACATCAACGTGATCGTTTCCGACAAGCAGCTGCATCTTCAATACCTGAATATGGATGCCGCGATCGAGCATTGCACCAAGGGCATCGGCATTTGGGACTGGGCGAGTAACGACCAGGATGGCGAGCCGGATCTTGTCATCGCTTCCGCTGGTGATATCCCGACGCAGGAGGCACTCGCCGCCACTGTGCTGCTGCGGGAGGAGTTCCCTGACCTGAAGATCCGTTTCATCAACGTGGTCGACCTTTTCAAGCTGCAACCCAGCACAGAACATCCTCACGGATTAACGGACCTGGATTTCGATTCTCTGTTCACCATCGACAAGCCGATCATTTTCAATTTTCACGGTTATCCATGGCTGATACACCGCTTGGCCTACGGCCGGAAGAACAAAGCTCTGCATGTGCGGGGTTACAAGGAGAAAGGGAACATCAACACGCCGATGGAGCTAGCCATCAACAACGAGATTGATCGCTTCAGCCTGGCGATCGACGCGATTGATCGCGTCTCCCAATTGCAGAGAATCGGGGGCCACGCCAAGGAAAAATTCCGGAATCAGCAGATTGCATGCCGAGCCTACGCTCATGAGCATGGCATCGACAGCCCCGAGATTACCGGATGGCGCTGGCCCCAACGGCCAGCCTAACCGGATCGAATGCAAGGGATGGCTGCGCACGAGCTGCGAACCGGCCACCTTGGATTTGTTTGGTGCAGAGTGGACCGCCGGAGAGAGGCGGCGAAAGGATGATTCTCAATGAGCACAGTCGCTGTTTCCCCAGTTCTCCCGTTCTGCAAACCATGGACTTGACCTGCATCAATACCATCCGCACGCTCTCCATGGATGCGGTTCAGGCAGCCAATTCAGGGCATCCAGGAACTCCCATGGCGCTAGCGCCGGTGGCTTATTGTCTCTGGCAGCAGTTCCTTCGCTTCGATCCGCAAGATCCCGTGTGGCCGAACCGCGATCGCTTCGTGCTGTCAATCGGGCATGCGTCTATGCTGCTCTATTCCCTTCTGCACTTGACCGAAGTCCGCGCTGTCAGCAAAGACTACGAAACTCTCGGTGAAGTATCAGTTCCACTGGAAGCCATCAAAGCGTTTCGGCAATTGGATAGCCGCTGCCCGGGGCATCCCGAGTACCGCTGGACTTCGGGAGTGGAGACCACCACAGGGCCGCTTGGCCAAGGTGTCGCCACCAGCGTGGGCATTGCGATAGCCAGGCAATGGCTGGCCGCGCGTTACAACCGCGCAGGCTTCGAGGATCTTTTCGACTTCAACGTTTACGCGCTTTGCGGAGATGGATGCATGATGGAAGGCATCTCAAGCGAAGCTGCCTCTCTTGCTGGACACCTACGACTTTCGAATCTCTGCTGGATATACGACAACAACCACATCACGATCGAAGGCAATACTTCCCTGGCGTTTACGGAAGACGTGGCCACGCGTTTTATCGGTTACGGCTGGAACGTGACTCGGGTTGGAGATGCAAACGACCTCGACATGTCGGCCCGTGCTTTCCGCACTTTTCATAACACCAAGGATCGCCCCACGCTCATCATCGTGGACAGTCACATCGGATACGGCGCCCCCCATAAGCAAGATACTAGTGGTGCGCACGGTGAACCGCTCGGCGAGGAGGAAGTCCAGCTCGCGAAGCGAAACTACGGCTGGCCGGAAGACAAGAAATTCTTTGTGCCGGAAGGCGTCTACGACCATTTCCGTCAAGGCATCGGAAAGCGCGGCAAGCAGTTACGCGATGCGTGGTTCGCGCGAATCGGGGAGTATCGCAAGCAGTACCCCGAGCTCGCCGAAGAACTATTCCGCATGCAACACCGCCAACTCCCGGAGGGTTGGGACCGTGACCTGCCGGAATTCCCCGCCGACCCGAAAGGTTTGGCGACTCGCGAGTCCTCGGCCAAGGTGCTGAACGCAGTCGCCAAGAACATCCCCTGGTTGGTCGGAGGAGCAGCAGACCTCGCGCCATCCACCAAGACCCGCATTACACAGGAGGGCGCCGGCGATTTCTCAGCGGAGAATTATGGAGGACGCAATTTTCACTTCGGGATCCGCGAACATGCCATGGGCGCCATCCTGAACGGACTCAGTCTGGCAAAGGTCCGGCCCTTTGGCGCGGGATTTTTCATCTTCGTCGACTACATGCGGGGCTCTCTCCGCCTCAGTGCCTTGATGGAGCTCCCGGTGATTTACGTGTTCACGCACGATTCGATTGGAGTTGGCGAGGACGGGCCCACCCATCAGCCCATTGAACAGCTTGCCCACATGCGTGCCATGCCCGGCCTGATTATGATCCGGCCCGCGGACGCGAATGAAGTGAGGGAAGCCTGGAATGTAATACTCCAGCTGCATCACGAGCCGGCGGTGCTTGTGCTAACTCGCCAAGCCGTGCCGACAATCGATCGGACGAAGTATGCCCCGGCTTCGAGCCTGGCCCGCGGGGCCTACATTCTCGCGGATGCCCCGGGGGGAAAGCCTGAGGTCATCCTAATCGGCACCGGCAGCGAGGTTGCCCCCTGTCTCGAAGCCTACGAACAACTGAACAAGGGAGGCGTGCGAGCGCGAGTGGTCAGCATGCCGTCGTGGGAATTGTTTGACGATCAGGACCGAACTTATCGCGAATCTGTTTTGCCTCCAGATGTGAAGGCGCGAGTCTCTGTGGAGGAGGCATCTGATTTTGGATGGAGCAAATATACGGGCTCCGAGGGACACAGCGTTTGCATTGAAACCTTCGGAGCTTCGGCACCGCTAAAGCAACTGTTGAAAAAGTTCGGCTTTGGCGTGGATAACATCGTAGCCGCGGCGAAGAGCCAGATCGAACGGCACCAAGCTCGGGGCTGAAGGGGATCACGATATGAAGGTGGGCATAGGCGCGGATCACGGCGGTTTCGAAATGAAGCAGCAACTCGTCAAATTGTTGGCTGCCGCAGGCTACGAGGTCCTCGATTTCGGAAACAAAGTAGATGATCCCGACGATGACTATCCCGATTTTGCGATCCCCCTCGCCCGCGCTGTGGCAAGCGGAGACGTACAGCGTGGTGTTCTCGTGTGCGGCAGCGGCGTGGGCGCCTCCGTGGCCGCCAATAAGGTGCGCGGCGCGCGAGCAGCGCTCTGTCACGATGACTTTTCGGCGCGCCAGGGGGTAGAGGATGATGATCTGAATATCCTCTGCTTCGGAGGACGGACCATGGGTATCGCGGTTGCCTGGGACTGTACGAAAAATTTCCTCGGCGCTCGGTTCAGCGGTGCAGACCGACATCGTCGGAGGCTGGCCAAGGTAACTCAGCTTGAAGATAGCACGAAGGCTTTCGCGCACGGTGGCGAATAGCAAGAGATTATTGAGTCTGAATGATAGGAGATCACAATGACATTGCTTGAATCCTTAGAGAAATACACGACCGTTGTAGCGGACACGGGTGACATCGAGGCCATTGCCCGGCACCGGCCGCAGGACGCTACCACCAATCCTTCGCTGCTTTTCCACGCTGCCCAGATGCCGACCTACAGGCACTTGGTGGAGGAGGCTGCCGAGCTTGCCCTCAAGAGCGGCGGCCGTCATGAAGACATGGCGGAAGAGTTGATCGATCGTCTCTTTATCTTGTTCGGATGTGAAATTCTCAAAGTGGTGCCCGGCCGTGTCTCCACAGAGGTCGCCGCGAGCTTGAGCTTCGATACCACGGCGACGATCGCCAAGGCGCGAAAGCTAATCTCGCTGTATGAGAGAAATGGCGTGGCGCGCGAACGTATCCTCATCAAGATCGCCAGCACGTGGGAGGGCATCCGGGCAGCCGAACTCCTTGAGAAGGAAGGCATCCACTGCAATCTCACACTTCTGTTCAGTTTTGCTCAAGCGGTCGCGTGTGCCGAAGCTGGAGTAACGTTGATTTCTCCTTTCGTTGGCCGCATTTACGACTGGTACAAGAAAGAGCGCGGCGGGGCGGAGATTCCAGCGGACCAAGATCCCGGCGTTGCGTCCGTCACTCGCATCTACAATTACTACAAGAAATTCGGTTACAAGACCCAGGTGATGGGAGCAAGTTTCCGGAATATGAATCAGATCGTCCGTCTGGCGGGGTCCGATTTGCTCACCATCAGTCCAGACCTTCTTGACCAATTGGAGCAGGCCGAGGGTACTTTGGAGCGTAAACTCGACCTGGCAAAAGCGCAGGCGAGCAAGGAAGAACGCATTCACCTGGACGAGAAGACCTTCCGCTGGATGCACAACGAGGACGCCATGGCGACGGAAAAACTTGCCGAGGGCATCCGCAAGTTCAACAGCGACGCCCGGCACCTGGAAGACTACGCGGTCTCCAAGGTGACCCAAACAGTGGCGTGAACTGGCCTATCAACAATATGAAAATTCTCGTCCTCAACTCGGGTTCCAGCAGCCAGAAAGCCTGCCTGTACGAAATAGGCGAGGCTCTTCCGACTCTCGCACCGGCCTTCCTATGGGAAGGAAGGATCGAGTGGGGTAGCCATAGCGCCGCGATTACGGTGAAGAATTCAAAAGGGATGGCCCAAAAAGAACAACTAACGGTCGCATCGCGGGAGCAAGCTATCAGGCATTTATTGAGAACGCTCGTAAGCGGGAGTGCGCGTGCCATAACTTCCGCCTCCGACATCGATGCTGTGGGACACCGCGTGGTCCATGGTGGCCCCCATTTCGAGGATCCAGTAGTAATTACGCCCGAGGTGTACTCGGCAATCGCCAGCGTGTCCGCGTTTGCGCCACTGCACATTCGCGCCGAGTTGGAAGGCATGAAGATTATCGAGAATATTCGGAGCGATGTTCCGCAGATGGCCGTTTTCGACACAGGTTTTCATCGTCAAATGCCGCTATCGGCGGCAATCTATCCGGGCCCTTATGAGTGGTTTGAGGGCGGCATCCGCCGATATGGATTCCACGGCATCAATCATCGGTATTGCGCCCAACGCGTCGCTCAGTTGCTGGACAAGAACCAAGAAACGCTCAAAGTGGTGACTTGCCATTTGGGCAACGGGTGCTCAGTGGCTGCAATTCAAGGAGGCCGAAGCGTTGACACCACGATGGGGTTCACTCCGTTGGACGGTTTGATGATGGGCACGCGTTCAGGATCTGTGGATCCTGGAATTCTGACTTACCTGATGCGCGAGGGAAAATTAGATGCCCAGGAAATCGATAACGTGCTGAACCAAAAATCCGGTCTACTGGGAATCTCGGGCCTTTCGGGTGACATGCGCGACATACTCGCTGCAATACAACAAGGTGATAAGAGAGCGCAGTTGGCATTCGACATCTATGTGCATCGTCTGCGAGCGGCGATCGGTGGCATGGCCGCTGTTCTGGGCGGAATGGACGTTCTGGTGTTCACCGCCGGAGTGGGCGAGAACTCCCCTGAGGTCCGAGCCGCGGCCTGCCGTGGATTGGAATTTCTTGGGATCCGACTCAGTGATCGGAAAAACGCGCGCCCCACCCTTGATCAGGATATCTCTACTCCGGACTCGCGAGTACGTGTTCTAGTGATTCGGGCTGAGGAAGATTGGGCTATCGCTAAAGAATGTTGGGAGCTGGCGCAGGCAGGCACACCAGCGGGGACAACAAATGCGAGTGTTGCTCAGAAAGAATCCCTCCGACGAGGTGAGAGAGCGGGAAGCGAGATGGGGCATTAATCAAGTCAGAAAAGCGATAGAAACCAGCATGAGCGAAGTACTTCCAGTGTTGCATGTGGCGCGTCACGGCGAAACGGCATGGAGTCTATCGGGCCAGCATACCGGCCTTACCGACTTACCTCTGACTCCAAATGGCGAGCGCAACGCCCGGCGGCTCGGAGAGCGCCTGAAGGGCATGACATTTGCCAGAGTGTTTACCAGCCCGTTGCAGCGCGCGGCCCGAACCTGTGAACTGGCCGGGTTTCGCGCCATAGCCGAAACTGATCCTGACCTGGTGGAATGGAACTACGGTCAATATGAAGGGCGGCGCTCGGCCGAGATATTCGCGGAACGCCCAGACTGGCAACTGTTCCGAGACGGCTGTCCGGGGGGCGAATCGCCAGCACAAGTAGGCGAGCGGGCCGAGCGTGTGGTCCAGCGTGTCCGCGCAGTCCCGGGGAACGTACTGCTCTTTTCCAGCGGACACTTTATTCGAGTTCTTGCCGCCCGCTGGCTGGCGCTCGGTCCGGACCCAGGGGGCAGGTATTTTCTCTTGACTACAGCGAGCCTGAGCGCGCTCGGATATGAGCACAAGCTTTCCCAGCCGGTGATCCAGCTTTGGAATGACGATCATCATGTGGTTGCGTGATGTCGCCGACTGTTAAACGGAAGCTGTTGACTTCAGGTTCTGAAGTAATAAGTTCAATTAAATTAGAAGACAAGGATTTTCAATGAGCACAAAAGTTGTTAAAACCGCGGAAGGCGTTCAGGTCCCCCCTAGAACGCCAGAAGAATGGCGCGTTTCGGAACTTCTCAAACAGTACGGCTGCGGTTCCATTGCATTTGTCGGTTCGGAAAATGCATTTTACGAACGGCATTTGGTCTTCGACCGCGTCATTGACCCACAGGTCGCGACGGCGCGAGAGCGTTTCGAGGCGGTTGCTCACTCGATTCGAGACGTGCTCGCACAACGCTGGGTGCTGACCAGGACCACGTATAACAAAACCAATCCCAAACGAGTTTATTACCTGTCCATGGAATTTCTTCTTGGGCGCTCCCTTACCAACAATATGACCAACCTCTTGCTTACCCCGTTGGTTCAGCACGCGGTGAAGGAGAAAGGACTCGATTGGCTCAAGCTAATTGAAGAGGAACCCGACGCAGGCCTCGGCAACGGAGGTCTCGGACGGCTCGCGGCTTGCTTTCTGGACTCGATGGCCACAATGGAATTGCCAGCCACGGGCTACGGTCTTCGGTACGAGTACGGTATGTTCAAGCAATCCATTGTGGATGGATTGCAAAAGGAGAGTCCGGACAATTGGATCCGCATGGGTGACCCCTGGGAGGTCGTGCGTCCTCCTGAAATGGTGGAAGTGAAGTTAGGATGCTCGTTCAAAATGGTCGGGGGCAGCATTCAAGTCCTACCCGGACGTCCATCAACCCTGATCGGCATTCCGTTTGACCGACCTGTCGTAGGCTACGGAGGAAAAACGATCAACACGCTCCGGCTGTTTGCCGCAGCTGCACCGAACTACTTCGATTTCCAGGAATTTGGTACCGGTGATTTTGTGGGAGCCCTGGGGGACACGATTGAGGCGGAGTCGCTCACGCGCGTACTGTATCCCGACGACTCAACAATGGCTGGGCAAGGACTACGATTCGTGCAGGAATATTTTCTGGTCGCCTGTTCGCTCGCTGACATCGTGCGGCGATTCCGACGGCTCAACAACGACTGGGACAAGCTACCCGAGAGGGCGGCAATCCAGCTCAATGACACACATCCGTCGTTGGCCGTCGCCGAGCTGATGCGAATCCTGCTCGATGATGCACACTTGGGATGGGATCAGGCGTGGGATTTGACCAAGAAGACCCTCGCTTATACAAATCACACCTTGCTGCCGGAAGCGCTTGAGAAGTGGCCCGTCGACTTGTTCGAAATGCTTATCCCTCGCGATTTGGAGATCATTTACGAGGTGAACCGGCGTGTCCTGGATGAGGTTCGCCTCCGCTTCCCTGGCGATGACGGGCGCGTCGCTCGCGTCAGCCTCGTCGAAGAGGGTAGCCAGCGCAAAATCCGCATGGCCCATCTGGCGATTGTTGGCTCGCACAGTACGAATGGCGTCGCCGCGATCCATTCCGAGCTGCTGCGGACGACCACGGTCAGGGACCTGGCGGAGATGTACCCAGAGCGATTCAGCAACAAGACAAACGGGGTGACGCCTCGACGATGGCTGCTGCTGGCCAATCCGCCGCTGGCGCGAACGATTACTGAAGCGATCGGCGATGGCTGGATCACCGACTTGAGCCAACTAAGCCGACTCAAGCCCCTAGCCGGCGACAAGGCCTTTCAAGACGCTTTCCGCAAGTGCACGCGCGAATGCAAGGCGCTGTTTGCCGACTGGCTCAAGAAAACGTCCGGTCAGGAGGTGGATCCGGACACGATATTCGATAGCCAGGTCAAGCGCATCCACGAATACAAACGGCAACTGCTGAATGCCCTACGCATCGTGGTGCTATACAACCGACTGCGGGAGAACCCGAACCTGGAAATCGCGCCGCGCACATTTTTCTTTGCAGGCAAGGCCGCCCCCGCGTATCGGCTAGCCAAGCTGATCATCAAGTTCATCAATGATCTCGCCGGGACGATCGATGGCGACCCTGCTGTGCGCGGCAAAATCAAAGTTATCTTCCTTTCCGAGTACAACGTCTCGCTCGCAGAACGCTTGATTCCCGCCAGCGATGTTTCGAACCAAATCTCCACAGCGGGATATGAAGCCAGCGGAACAAGCAACATGAAATTCATGATGAATGGAGCGCTCACGGTCGGCACGCGGGACGGCGCGACGATTGAGATGGCCGAAGAGGCCGGTGAAGAGAACTTGTTCCTATTCGGCCTCACGGTAGACCAAGTCGAAAATTCCCGCGGGTGGTACAACCCGCACTGGCACTACGACAATGAGCCGGAGACGCGAGCGGCGCTGGATCTCATCTTCTCCGACTATTTCAGCCGCAACGAACCTGGCATCTTCGCTCCGATACGCGACACTCTTCTGACGAACGGCGATCACTACATGCACCTGGCGGACCTCACTTCGTATTGCCGGGCGCAAGAAGCGGTGGGCGCGTTATATGCAAATCCGCGTGAATGGGCGCGGAAAGCGATCCTGAACGTGGCGAGCTGCGGGAAATTCTCCAGCGATCGCACGATTGCTGAATACAATCGCGACATCTGGAAGGCAGAACCATGCCCAATCCCGTAGAAGCACGCTCGGCAGTACGTATGGCGAGACAAAACCCAGTTTCGCCACTTGCTGGCAAACCCGCACCGAAGGAACTGCTAGTGGATGTAGCTCGGCTGGAGAGGGAGTATTTCGACCGACGCCCGGACCTTCAAGACCCCAACCAGCTTGTCAGCTTCGGCACAAGTGGACATCGTGGGTCGCCCTTTCAGGGCACATTCACGGAGGCCCACATCCTCGCTATTGCACAAGCAATTTGCGACTACCGGCGATCGCAAGGAACGGACGGTCCGCTTTACATGGGTAAAGACACCCACGCGCTGTCTGGTCCCGCACAGCGAACTGCGCTTGAGGTGTTGGCGGCGAACAATGTGGAGATTATCATTCAGCAAAACGACGGTGTGACACCTACGCCCGTCATCTCACGGGCCATTCTTGTATACAACCGCGATCGTAAAAAACATTTGGCTGATGGCATTGTCATTACGCCTTCGCACAATCCACCCGAAGACGGAGGATTTAAGTACAACCCGCCGAACGGAGGGCCTGCCGATACCGATGTGACGCACTGGGTGGAAACGAGGGCAAACGAATTGTTGCGCTCGGGGAACGCTGGTATGAAGCGCGTGCCTTTCAATAAGGCGATCGCCACATCCACTACGCACCAAGAAGATCTGATCCTGCCGTACGTGCGCGATCTCGGAAACGTTGTCGATATGGAGGCCATTCGCAGTGCAAACTTACGGCTTGCCGTAGATCCCCTGGGCGGCGCGGCTCGGCCATATTGGGAGCCGATCAACGCGAGTTACGGACTGCACGTCACGGTCGTCAATCCCGTAATTGACCCAACCTTTTCGTTTATGACCGTGGACTACGACGGCAAGATCCGGATGGACTGTTCCAGTCCCTACGCGATGGCTAGACTCGTCGCTTTGAAAGACCAATATCAAGTTGCTTTCGCGAACGATCCAGATTCGGACCGACACGGAATTATCACCCCGTCAGCCGGGCTGATGAACCCGAACCATTACCTCGCAGTCGCGATACAGTACTTGCTCACGCACCGGCCAAAGTGGCGGCACGAAGCATCAGTGGGCAAGACGCTGGTGAGCAGCAACATGATCGATAACGTCGTCAGAAAGCTCGGCCGGGACTTGCGCGAAGTGCCCGTGGGCTTCAAGTGGTTCGTACCGGGCCTGTTCGGAGGTGCCTATTGTTTCGGTGGAGAAGAGAGTGCCGGAGCGAGTTTTCTGCGGCGTGACGGAACGGTCTGGACCACGGACAAGGACGGCCCCATCATGGATCTTCTTGCAGCGGAGATTACGGCCCGTACTGGCAAGGATCCAGGCGAGCACTACGGCGAACTAGTAGCAGAGTTCGGCACTGCTTACTACACGCGCATCGACGCTCCGGCCTCCCCTGAGCAGAAAAGCAAATTGCAACAGCTCTCGCCAGATACGGTCAAGGAATCGAGTCTCGCAAGCGAGCCGATCATAGCCAAGTTGACGCGGGCGCCAGGCAATAATGCCCCGATCGGAGGGCTAAAGGTCGTGACGAAAAGCGGCTGGTTCGCAGCCCGGCCCTCCGGGACAGAGAACATCTACAAAATTTATGCAGAGAGCTTCGAGAGCGAGCAGCATCTGAACTCCATTGTGGCTGAGGCCCAGGAGATAGTGAACAACGCATTGCGTTCATCCGCGGCGAGCCGGCAATGAGCGCCCGTGGCGAGGTGCCTATGCTTCCGCCGTTTCCGTCCGAATACCGCAGTTCTGGCATTCTGCTGCATGTTACCTCTTTGCCCTCGCCTTACGGTGTCGGCGACCTTGGACCATCAGCGTTTTCGTGGGTCGACCGCCTCCATGAAAGTGGGCAGGGGTGGTGGCAGGCATTGCCGTTTGGGCCCACCGGTTATGGAAATTCGCCGTACCAATCACTATCTTCCTTCGCGGGCAATGGCCTGCTCATCAGTCCCGAGTGCCTCATCTCGGACGGACTGCTAAAGGCGAGTGACTGCGCATCCCAGTTTTCTTCGGATCTGGTCGACTACGCTTCCGTTATTCCCTTCAAAGAGAAGCTGCTCGAAAAAGCATGGACAAGTGTCGATGTGGGCGATCCTGGGGATCTCCGTCAGGCTTACCAGGAATTCTGTACGACGCAGCAAACTTGGCTTGAAGACTATGCGCTATTTCGAGCGCTAAAGAACAAATTCGGCGGCTCTCATTACCTCGAATGGCCCGACGATTTAGTCCAGCGCAACCCTGCTGCTTTAGCCAAAGCGCGGTGTGAGCTTGCCAATGAAATTGATCGGTTTCGTTTTGAACAGTTTCTGCTGCTGCGGCAAGCGAATCAACTCAAGGAATACGCGCGTGCCAACGGCGTGAGCCTGATAGGCGACCTTCCATTCTTTGTTTCACCGGATTCCAGCGATGTGTGGGCGAGTCCCGAGTTGTTCCTGCTGGACGAGCAGCGGCGGCCCCGTTTCATCGCTGGAGTACCGCCCGATTATTTCAGCGCTGATGGACAGCTATGGGGTAATCCTGTCTACAACTGGGATGCACTTCGTTCCGCAGGGTACCGATGGTGCATTGATAGGATTCGTACTTTGCTGAGTCACGTAGACGTGATTCGACTGGACCACTTTCGTGGCTTCGCGGCTGCATGGCATGTGCCAGCCGGCGCCAACACCGCGAAGTCGGGCGAATGGGTACCAGGGCCAGGAGCCACCCTCTTTCAGGCGATCCGACAAGAACTAGGACACTTGCCATTTATCGCGGAGGACCTCGGCATCATCACTGCGGAGGTAGCATCCCTGCGGGATCAATTTCAAATACCAGGCACGCGAGTCCTGCAGTTCGCGTTCGATGGCCACCCTGACAATCCGTATCTTCCGCACAATTTTGTCAGCAACACGGTCGCGTACACCGGCACGCATGACAACCCGCCAACTCGCGAGTGGTATGAACAATTGCCCGATTCCCAGAAACAAACTTTGTGGAGCTATCTCAACCACCGTCTGATGAATAGTGCGGAAGCTGCTCCAGCGCTGATCGAACTCGCATGGTCATCCGTGGCAGCTTTGAGCGTTGTGCCGTTACAGGATCTTTTTCGCCTCGGCACCGGGGCTCGGATGAACGTACCGGGTCGGGCGAACGACAATTGGCGCTGGCGCTTCACCGATAAGATGGTATTGACAACCGCGTTCGAATGGCTGCGGGACTTAACCGAAAAGTCGAAGCGCCACGCGAGCCCGAGCTCAATCGCTAATCCAGCCAAGGCGCAAGGCACCACTTTTGCTCGAACGACTTGTTGATAAGCGTCCCAACAGTGGCAAGGCGCGTTCTTCGCCTATGCTCGTAAGGATAGCTCCAAACACGATTGGGTAATTCGAGCCGAGAATACGCATTCAGAAAAATGTGCATAAGCTGAGCCATGAAGCAGCCGCTGACAAACAACCGCAGATCTGATGCAGGGCCGGCGAAAAATTCATGCCCTAAGCGCCCGTTATGGGAGCAAACAGAAGGAACTCCATTACCCCTCAGCGCCACGTGGATAGAAGACGAGGAGGCCTTTAACTTTGCGGTTTATGCGAAACATGCAGATAGTGTCCCTCTCCCGCTCTATTCCGAGGAGGATGTGGAAAGCCCTACTCTGACGTTCCCATTCGATTTCCACCGTAACAAGTCAGGACGGATCTGGCATTGCGGGCTTCCGCTCAATGAAATGCGGGGTGCTCGTTATTACGCCTACTCGGTCTCGGGCCAAGCAGTTGCTCGGGTTCACAGTTTCGATCCCGACAAGGTTTTGCTCGATCCCTATTCTAAATGTGTTTTCTTCCCACCCGAGTTCGATCGCAAAATGGCAATTGCGCCCGGCCCCAACGCGGGGAAAGCACCGCTACCGGCTTCCGACGACTTCGCGGAACTCAGTGTGCCCCTAAAGCATGCGACATACCAAGTGGCCCCGCGATCCATTGTTGTATTAGTTCGCGAAAGAAAATGACTACTCAGCAGGTTACGAGGGTGTCTGATCAGGATCACTGCAACGGGATAGCTGCTCGTCCTAAGTTCCGTTCACTAATTCAGCTCTCGCTTCGATTTCTTGCAGCCCTGGTGGGCCTCGGCTTACTAGGCTACTTGGTTTTTCGAACCGGTCCGGGGATCATTTGGAGACAAGTTCAGACGGTCGGCTGGGGCCTAGCTCTGATCATCATTCTGGGAGGGTTCGCACAGTTCATCAAGACGTGCGCCTGGCGACAGGCGTTCCGGGGCGATATCAGTCGGCTGTCGTGGTCACGCAGTTTTGGGGTGCAGGTGGCCTCCGATGCGGCCGGGCAACTGGGTCTTGCTGGGAAGCTGCTTGGGGAGGGGATCCGCATATCTCTGGTGGGTTCTGTAGTGCCGCTGCCCGGTGCAATAGCGGCCTGCGCCATTGATGGGGGACTGCATACCTTGACCGCAGCAGGCGTTACTGTATCGGGAATCGCGGCCACTTTACTGATTGCCCCTCTTTCTGGTGTGTGGCGAGTCTATGCATCGGTGGTCAGTGGTGTGCTTGTAGCAGTGGTGATCCTGGCGTCGGTGGCCGTCGCAAACCGTTGGCGGTTGATGGGGAACACGGCCAGAGCGATTGGTCGATTGCCTCGTCTTCAGGACTGGGTCGGTGACAAACAGTCGATCATTGATTCGGCCGAATACAACCTCCTCACCTTTCATCACGAAGCGCCTGCCGCATTCTGGGCAAGCCTTAGCCTTAATCTCCTATGGCACGGGCTGGCAATCTTGGAGGTGTTTCTCATCCTGATGTTTATGGGAGCCAAGATCGCCGTGGTCGGAGCGTTTGTGTTCGAAGGCCTGACAAAGGTAGTCAACCTCGTGGGCGCGCTTAATCCAGGTAACCTCGGGACCTACGAAGGTGGGAATATGCTCATCGCAAAGATGTTCGGTGTGGCGGGCACTGCTGGATTAACGTTGGCATTGTGCCGGCGTGCGCGTGCCATCTTCTGGGCAGCGGTAGGGGCCATGTGCATGATCGTGATGAAGAGGACAGGCAAAGCAGAATCGAGGTGAAGGCCCATGAGAAGCTTCTCGTTTTGCATCACGCTTCCGGTTGTATTGCTGCTGTTTGCTATTGTGGCCCCAGCAGAGACTCCGGACGAGCCCTATAAGTTCTACCGCGAGTTCGCTGGATTGAATGAAGGGCAGATCGCTGTGATCCGCTCAGGGAAGGCGCTTGCCAAGGTCGTCGAGTCGCCTACCCCTGATGAAGTGTACGTCTTTGGATCGGTGTACGTAGAGGCGACTCCCGAGAGCTACCTCAAGCTTGCCTCTGACATCGACGCGTTGCGCAAGCTCCCTAGCTATCTCGCAATCCAGAGTTTCAGCGATCCGCCTCAGCTTTCGGACCTTGAGGGTTTCACCCTGGATGAGCAAGACATTTCGGAGCTGAAGAACTGCAAGCCCGGACATTGCCAACTCCAACTGCCGATTGAGGCCATAGAAGACTTTCAGCAGTCGATCACCTGGTCCGCGCCTGATGCTGCCGACCAGGTGAATCGCCTGGCCCGGCGACTGGCACTGCAGGCTCTCCAGGCGTATATGCAAGGGGGCAACACCGCCTTGGGGGCCTATCGCGACAAGAAGCACCCCGCAGCGGTGGCGGAAACCTTCGCTTCGTTGATAAGACCCTTCGAGGCGCTTCCCGTGTACCTGCCGGAACTCAACGAGTATCTGCTTGAATACCCGAAGGCGAAATCGGACAACTTGCAGGGCGGTTTCTATTGGGAGAATGTTAATTTCGGATTGAAACCGACTTTCCGGATCATACAGAGGATCGTCTATCGGGGAGCAATTGAAAAAGAGCCTGTTTACGGAGTGGCTGAGAAACAGCTCTACGCAAGCCACTACTTCGAAACGGCGCTCGACTTAACCGTCTGCGTCAAAGATGCGCAACGCCCCGGCTTTTACATTATTACCGTCAAAGGGTCGACTCAGGCTGGGCTTACCGGATTGAAAGGGAGCATCGTGCGAAAAGTGGCTGTAGACAAGACCCGTTCTTCACTCGAGCGGGTCCTCGTGACCATAAAACAAAAACTGGAATCGCAGCACTCACAGAAATGACCGGCGCGTCAAAACACATCACAGATGTCACGCCACTTCCTAGGCCATCGACGAAGGGAACCTAAGAAACAAAACTCGCCCGAAAATCATCCGCCCTCAAAATCGCGGTGAAGCATATCCAGGGTAAGCGTGCCTTCCCTGGCTTGGCCCGCGCGAACCGCGAACAAGATAACCACCGAACGGGGTTCAACCACATAGCTCTCACCTGAAAAGACTGGCGCGTCAAACACATCACAGATGTCCTCTGGCGACTCAAGATAGGTATCTATGAAGCGACGCCACCCCTGGTGCGTCCCCGCCGCGCGTGGCAGCTCGAATGCGAGCGGCTCCCAATAGGCGTTGCTCATGATGTGCATCAGAACCTGACCGCCAACGACCCCGGCCGTCGCGGCCAAGCTGTGGGATTCGTCGCTCCAGTCCGGCCGATCGAGCTTGATACCATGCCACTCGACTCTGGCCTGGCGAAGGAACTCGTTCAGGGTCCAACTCCTCTCCCCTTGCTCCAACCGGCTCTTTAAGCGCGCCAGAAGCATGAGCCGCACGAAGCGATAAATGTCGGCATGCTTCTCGAGTCCCGTCCAGTCAAGCCAACTGATGTCATTGTCCTGGCAATAGGCATTGTTGTTCCCGCGCTGAGTGCGCCGGATTTCATCGCCCATGAGCAAGATAGGCGTGCCGACTGCCAGAAGCGTTAGCGCCAGGAAGTTTTTCACTTGTCGGTTGCGCAGGCGTTCGATGGTCGGGTCGTCCGCCGGGCCTTCCACGCCGCAGTTCCAGCTCAGGTTGATATCGCTTCCGTCACGATTGGCCTCGCCATTGGGCTCGTTGTGCTTCCAGTTGTAGGACACCAAATCGTTCAGGGTTAACCCGTCATGACAAGTGATGAAATTGATGCTCTTCTCCGGCTCCCGTTCCTGAAGGCCATAAAGGTCTGGACTGCCTATGATTCGGCGAGCGAGGCGGGTCACTGTCCCGCGGTCTCCTTTCATGAAGCTGCGGACGTCATCCCGGAATTGGCCGTTCCACTCTTTCCAACTATCTCCGATAAACGAGCCGACCTGGTACAGACCTGCCGCATCCCAGGCTTCCGCGATGAGCTTCGTCTCGGCCAGGACCGGATCCGATTCGATGTCCCAAAGGATGGGAGGATTTGCCAGCGGCCGACCGCCCTCGTCGCGGGAGAGTATCGAGGCCAGGTCGAAACGAAAGCCGTCTACGTGCATCGAATCTACCCAATAGCGAAGGCTGTCCATGATCAAACGTCGAACGATCGGCTGGTTCGCGTTCAAGGTATTCCCAGTGCCTGTGTAGTTGGCATAGCAGCATCGGTCCTCTTGCAAAATATAATACGCCGCGTTTTCGAGGCCGCGATAACAGAGCGTCGGACCTGTTTGGTTTCCCTCTGCCGTATGGTTGAACACGACATCGAGGATGATCTCGATGCCGGCTCGATGGAGCGCCTTGACCATATCGCGAAACTCGTCGATAGGCCCTAGGTGATCTTTGCGAGAGCTATACGCCACATGGGGAGAAAAAAATGACACCGGCGAATACCCCCAATAGTTGACATGGCCAGGGACGACATCCTGTTCGTCGAATTGGAACACGGGCAGTAATTCCACTGCGCTCACGCCGAGCGCCAACAGATAAGGAATCTTCTCAATCAGCCCTCGATACGTGCCTCGCGTCTCGCTACGCAGACCGGAGCTAGGATGGCGGGTAAACCCGCCCACGTGCAACTCATAGATCACGGTTTGAGCAAATGGTCGTTTCAGCGGAACATCCCCCTCCCAGTCGTACGGACTGGGATCAGCGACCACGCTCTTCATTGCGGTCGCGCAATTGTCACCTGGTACGGACGCGCTGACGCGGCTGTAGCCGTCCGGTACGGCCATGGCCTTCCCGTACGGGTCAAACAGAAGTTTGCCTGGGTCAAACCGCAATCCACGGTGCGGTTCAAAGGGTCCATATGCTCGATAGCCGTAAATCTGGCCGGCCTGAATGCCGGGCACGAAGACATGCCAGTAGTGGTACGTTCGGTTCCTCATCGGATCGAGAGGAATCACCGCGCTTGGCTCGGTATCATCGACGCGGTCGAAGAACACCAACTCCACCTGGGCGCTGCTCTTCGAGAACACACTGAAGTTGACGCCCTCTGGATAAAGCGCTGAGCCCAGTGGGAAACTCCTGCCCGGTTGTGCTCTGGGTTTTATCGCCATCGGTTGCCCTGCCTGCTGCTCGCAGGATTTATCCCTTGTGAAGCCAATTCCAACCCCGGACTTCGGGCATGTCGTAGTATTGTTTATGATCGAGCCGCTTCTTGCGGATCACCTGCACGGCGCCCCGGCCACTTCGACAAGCACGAGTGACATGTCGCGCCACCGACGACCCAATTGAGAATACCCTACTTCACTTCGCTGAATGCCGGAAGCACCGTTTCACGAATGAAGTTCTGAACGCCTTGTATAATCTTAGAATAATTGCCTCGTATGTTTTCCAGCGATTCGCACCTTCTTAGGTGGTGCGCGTCGCGGAAGTTCGATGCGTGACTAACGCCTTGGACTTGCGGAGAACTTCTCCAGGAGCCAATCGAAAACGGCTTGCGCGATAGAGCGTTAAGGTGCCCTCACCGCGGCCGTAAACCCAGGCCCTGGAGCTGCCTTTCCAGTTCTTCAAGCGCCTGTTGTTCCGGCAGGCCGACAGGCTGATCAATGGGACGATGTGAAATTCGGATTCGGATCACTGCTTCCGACCGGGAACTGTGGGCCTCGGAGAAGGCGGTTGAAGCGAACGGTATAACCTCGATGGAGCATTCGCTAGCATGCTGCGCTACCGTATCTGCGATTTTCTCTAACTGTGCGTAAGCCAACGCGTAGTCGCCGGAGGGCGGTAGCTCCGTCGTATCTTTGTTGCTTAAGCCGATAACCTCAACGTCGAAGCCAGCCTGAACGATATGGCGACTCGCCCCAGGCGAGCCGTGCGCTCCCTCGATGAGTTCATGGTAAGGCGAGACCTGATAGAATACGCGATACTTTTTGAACGGCTCAGGGATCTCAGGCATAGGCACTGCTTACTACCAACACTCTCCGCGTGTCTGTGATGAGTATCACTGCACACAGTAACGGTTCGTCCCGTAACTCGTAGCCATGCCGCACAGACAGTTGGGAGGCCGCGGTAGTTGAGGTTGTGATAAGGCGGCAGGCGAATGAGGGTGTGGAACCGGTTGCCAAGAATTCGTGATTGTTGGGTCGCAAGTCCAATACTTGTAAGGATGCAAAGTCGCGTCACTTATTACGGTAAGCGTCTTTTCGGAAATTCGACGGGATCATCAGTGCAACTGGCCCGATTGTCAGTCACGACAGCTGGGCAGTACGAATATTAAGATTATGGGAAGAACACAAGGCTGAACGCCAACAACTGCCTTTACCGCATGGCCGGGGCCGTGTTCTGCCATGTATTCGGTCTATGCCGTTGATGCCAACGGGCAGAAGCTGGATGGGGGCCAACCGTTATACCCTGCGTTTCGCGCCAGGCCAGTTGCCGCCCGTCAATGCGTTCTGGTCGCTCGACCGGCATCCTGATTTGCGCGTTCAAGTTCTGAATGTGTCTGTGTGTGTCCAATCGTACTCACATACCGGCATTCGGGTTACTGTTCGTAACTAGGCGAAGTAGCAGACGACAGCATAGAAAGAAGGCTGTACGGCCTCAATTTGTCACCTCGCGCGGTACTCGAACCGTCCTGGCGTTCTCGTCCTGGCCCTAGTTGCCTATGCGATTGCCCGTGCCCTTGCGCCAATTGAGACGGCACCCATAGCAAATTCTTTGTATCCCGGCACCCCGAGCTTGCGGACGCCCCGCTTGTTCACGGTCACGAAATCGTTCCATCATTCGAACTCTCTTACAAACACTGCCTAGACGACATCATCCATAGAGAGAATCCCTTCAAGCTTGCCTCGACGCGCCTTGGCAATCGTGGATGCCGAAGGCCGAAAGATGCTCACGATCTGCAACCGTTGCTACTCCGAGAAATATGTTCTGATCGGACGAACCACGTGCGCTGACTGCCAGCCCAAACATAAATTGAGGGCGCAGAGTGTCGCGACTATTTTGAAGCCGGGACGCATGCGATTTCGAAAGCCTTTTCCAAAATAACCGGCAGCGTGTCGTTAGGATAGGCCTTCAAAGCCACCCTCACAGCAAATACCGTATACTATGTATGCCAATCAGGAGTTGCTGGCGCTACCCTAACAGTCCATGGTCGCCTCTCCGGTAAGAATCCTCATCGCAGACGACAGCGAACTGGTCCGCTCAAAGCTTGCAGCCACACTGTCTACGCGTGATGACTGGATTCAGTGACTTCGTTTTCGAACTGGAAGAAATCCTTGGCAAACCTCTTAACGTCGGGCCACTGGGTGTGGCTGCCGAATACACGATCGAACCTATCCGTGGTGAAGAATCAGAGGTCGCTGAACCAACAGAACCAGCCGACAGGCGTCGCTTAAGGAATTGAACCGGGCTATCCCATATCGGAGGTGCTGAATTGGCCTTGGGGAGGAGTAAAAGCGGTTCTTTGCTGGACCGAAAAACGCCAAAGTTCGACATTTTTGCAGGTCGCTTTGGGTCAACGGACATATTGTGGCTTGAAACGATAGAAGGTTTGGCCGCAGCCCGCGTGCGAATGGAAGAAATTGCGGCTCAAGAGCCTGGCCCCTACTTTGTATTCTTCACGTCCGATCACAGCGTCTTGGCTTCCATTGACAACTCGCGTCTGATGCACGCTTCAGAGCATTCAAACGCCCAAGGCGCGGCCTAGCGCCGCCCTAACTGTGCAGAGTGGCAAGCTGAGTTTTATTTTCCAAGCTAAGCCATTTGTGTCCACCTTCCCGACTTAATCCACAGGCGAGTACGATTGACATCGTCGTAGCTATTGTCACAATTAGGTGAGGTGAGAAGCACTAGCGAGGACAGAGCTAGGAGACTGCAATGCTGAACGGCTGGGGAGTGGCCAAGGTCAAGGGCGTAGAGCCTGAACCCTTTTTCGTTTTCTTGATTAATCCGCAAGGCTTCAGAGGCCCGTTTATGCGCACTTCGGACTTTCTATCTGAGCAGGAATTGAGGGCCGATCTGAAAATCAAAGGCAGCACCGATGTTGAAATAGATGCCCTCTTTGAACGAGCGCGTGCCAATCCTGTTTGACGGCTCGCGAATCTTACTCAAGGCGTGGTGATCTTCACCGGGCCCTTGTCAGCCATCTCGTGAATAATCTTTAGCGCTTGTTCCGTAGAGAATCCACGGTTGCGTAGCCAGCCATACAGTTTGTCTTCGTCCGGTTCGTCCATCGCTTCGCCTACAGCATCGCCCCTGAAGACCTTGTAATCTTTGCCTTTTTTCACGATTGTGAAAATCTCTCCCGTCATCCGGCAAGGCTATCACGTGAGAGTTTTAGATCAGTGGTCTATTTGGCGCTTGCAAACCTCATATGGCGAAGCGCGGCCCACTGATGGCGGATACGGTTTGGCTTTGCGCGAACGAGGGTCCGTCCAGTAACGGAACGCATAATTCAAGCTCGATACATAAGGTCGGTGCGTTGATACGTCGAAGTTTTCCCACAGTTGGGACATTGAAGTTCGCTTCCACCGGCCGGAAACTCGGGTTTGGCTGGGGAAAAGTAATTCATCGTTGTAGCAGAGATAACAGAATGTTGGAATGGCAATCCACAGTGGCTGCACTCCAGAAACCAACTTGCCATTCCGCACCTTGATGCCACTGTAGGCTTCGCTACAAAGCGTTGATATACCGAGTTATCCCTAATCCAAGAGGAATAATCCAAGCGGAATTCGGTCAGTGTCCAAGACGAGACGGCCACCGATTATCGAACTGCCTAACGGCTTGATGGCTTCGCCGGGTAAATCTTAGCAACCCTTCGAAGTCGGCACGCCGCGATCTCGAAAACCTCCCGCAAAATAATCGGCAGGACAACATCGTGAAGATCATTTTATTCTCCGCCGACTACAGTCTTTATGCCATCGAGATTGGCGTACACCGCGAGTGCAAGCCCCAGCGCAAATAGAAAATATCCGCTATGATTGCACTTCCTGTAAAGAATCTCTGCGGCCTCGCGTACTTCGGTGGCTCTCTTCATAACCTTACCGGCGAACACCGCAACCTGAATCTGAGTAAAGGCCAGTTGCATGGTATGGATTTGTAATTTTGCGGAGTCTCCCCAATCTTTACTCGCCAAAGAAGCCTTCTCGGCCTCGATGGCAGCGCGGGTCTCTTCCTTTACTTCCTCTTGAATCGGAACGAACGATTTCAAGAACAAAGCGTTCCGGGGTAAAGCCTTGATTAATCGCACGGTGCCTTCCTCCTTACTGCCAAGCTCAGCCCGACGTTTCATCACGGCCATGCGGTCCTTCAGGATAAATTGCGAGTAGTCCTTTGTTCTTTTCGCCTTCGCCAATGCAGATCCCATCGCGTTGTCTTGATCTATTTTCATCGCGGTGAGTTGTGCTTCGAGTGCCGAGGCGCTTAGTTCTGCCCGGAAAAGGCTGTCTGCCGCCGTGATTCTGTCTTGCAGATCCTTGAGCCATTCTTTAAAAACTACGCGAAATAAAAAGGTGAGTATGATTATGACTACGCTAAGGATCGTTAGTTTGGGATGATCCATGTAGTGCTCCCTACTAATTTAGACAGTCAGGGCCTCATTTTTAGTTAGACCTGCGAAAGCCAAGAAGGCCTCGTGCGGAGTGCGATTTTGGACTCCGCGGTGAGGCCGGTCGTGATTGTACTCCTCGATCCAACGAGCGATCGATGCTTGCGCTTCTTCCAAGCTCCGATACTCCGACGTCCAGACTTCTTCTTCCTTCAAGCTGCGGTGGAACCGTTCGATGTAGCTGTTGCCTTCCGGGTGATGATACGCCGTCCGCCGATGGGTGATGCCGAGCCGCCCCAACGTCTCCAAGAAGCGCGAAGAAGTGAACTGCGTCCCGTTGTCGGTCGTCAGCGTCAAGTTCGCCTCACGGCTTCCTGCGGGAAGTCGATTCAGCACCGCCTGCTCGACCGCTGCCAGCGCGTCTGCGGTCCGACAGCGATGCGAGAGATTCCATCCCACGATCTCCCGCGTACAGCAGTCGATTACGCACACCAGATAAGCCCAGCCCACGGCAGGCCCCGCCCAGATCTTGGTCATGTCCGACTGCCAGATCTGATTCGGCTCGGCTGCTTCCACGCGGCCCCACTCTTTCTTCCTTCGTGCGCGCAGACGACGCGAGCGCACCAGCAACCCACGTTCTCGCATCACCCGTAACACCCGCTTGCGATTCACGGGCAGTCCTTTCTTCCGCTGCAGCCACCACGCCACTCGCCGATAGCCGTACGCCAGCTTCTCTCCGCACGCCATCACGATCTGTTCATCGTAGGTTCGATCCGCTCGGCTGCCTCGCGGGCGCTTCTGGTAGTACAGGCTCGACCGGCTGATGGCCAACGTCGCCGCTACCAGCGTGGCCGTGTAGCCCTGCGTCACCATCTCTCGCGCCTGGGAGTGAACCGCACCACAGCTCACTCCCCCACGACGTTTTTTAGGATTTCGATCTCTAGAGACTTCCGTCCCAGCGTTCGTTCCAACTGCCGAATACGATGGTCCTTCTCGGTTTCCGCGGCGGCAGCGCTTCTCCCCCCAAGCGCTGCCTTCGCTCCCTGTTCCGCCTCATCCTTCCAGCGATAGAACAGATTCGGAGCGATCCCGTGACGCCGACATGTCTCCGAGACGTTGCCGCTCTTGATACCTTCCTGCACGATCTGCCACTTTTCTTCCGGGGTTCGATCTACGCGTGGTTTCCTGCCCATGTTGCCTCCTGTTTGGAGGCCCTGATCTTACCTAACTGAGGTGTCCAGTTTTAGAGGGGAGCACTACATCCATGACTTATTGCCACTGCCTTCAGACAAGGCTACGCCTCCACTCTGTACCTGATCGCAGGCTACGCGCAAATTACGGCGTTGATTGTTTCGGATGACGCCGAAGCCACTCCTCTTTCGCAAGTCATAGAGCAATCACGTAAACTTGGCGTGGCGGCTTGACCAAAATTCGTTGACGGCACGCACATGTATCGCGCTGCCCGCCCTTCGCGGATTAACTGCTCGTCTGACATCTTACTAAGGCGCTCGCGCTCTTTTCCTTCGTCGAATTTGTCGAAGCCTACAGCCATGGGGTTGTTTCCTTATGGCGGGCAGGATAGCATTCCCCGAACTGATTTCAACTCCACCCTAAGGAGATAATGTGCAATTTGTACGAAAATTTGAAAAGGAACTTCGCAGAAGACACCACCTGCTAATGACGGAGCTTGCGAAAATAGAACATCTGATTGATGCATTTGAGAAGGGTGCGAGGCGGGCTGCCAAAGTGGGTAGCAGTAGGTTGTCAGCAGCGGCAGAAAATCTCCATCGCGCAGAAGGCTCGCTGGGCTAAGACCCGTAAAGCAAAAACGACGAAGGGATAGAGTTCGTAATGGTTGGCGAAATTCGGCTCGGAACATCTTCCTTTACAGCCGATGGCTGGAACGGCGCCTTCTATCCCAAGGGCATGAAATCCGCCGACTACCTTGGCTATTATTCGAGTCGCTTCGATACCGTCGAGGTGGACTCCACGTTCTACCGTTGTCCCACGATCGAGGCCGTCAACAACTGGGCGCTCAAGACGCCGCCCGGGTTCATCTTTTCGCTGAAGATCCCTCAAACGATCACTCATCAGAAAATTCTGATCGATTGCGAGAAAGAGTTTGAGGAGTTTGTTAGCACGGTACAGGTGCTGGGTGAAAAATTGGGGCCGATGGTTTTTCAATTCCCATACTTCAATAAAGATGTTTTCAATACCCCAGTACAATTTCTCGATCGACTCAAGCCGTTCTTCAAAAAACTACCCCGGGGTGGGTACAAATTCGCTATCGAGATTCGAAATAAGTGGTGGTTAACGAACCGGTTCGCCGACCTGCTGAAGGAAAATAACGTGGCACTGGTCGAACGGCGAGCATGACTTCGTGGGTTGATGTATGTCAGATGGTTCAGAGGCGCGGGATACCGCAATACGTCTACTTCAATAACCACTACGAGGGATTTGCTGTGGCGTCTGTGGAGCGCTTCCGAAGACTGTGCGCCGCGAAGGGCATCGAGACGCCGCTGAACGTGCACTGGCCTTTGTGTTGATCATCGGGACCCCGCAACGATTTGCTTGTGGCAAGCAGATCGCGAGTTATGTGGGATTGGTGCCGACGGAAGAATCCAGCGGGGGTCGTCGACGTCTGGGTCACATTAGCAAACAGGGGAATTCTTTGCTGCGATTCTTGCTGGTGGAAGCGGCGCAAGCGACGGTGCGGAGCGACCCGGATTGGCGGCGAAAGTTTATGCACTTAGCGATGCGTCGAGAACGGGGAATCGCTAAGGTGGCGATGGCACGCAAGCTGGCGGTCCGTCTGTACTGGATGTGGCGGAAGGAGTGGGACTACGAGGAAGTGAAGAGGTTCGGTTCGCACGCGGGACAGCCCGGAAATCCTCTGGGTGTGCAGTAGATCACCGAGCGAATGATTGGGCATCCCGCTCCCCTCCAAAAGGGGAGTTCGAAGAAGTAATCATGATCGAAGTTGTGATCGAAGAGATGGTTGGGTCGAACTGAATTTGGCTCGAAGCGATTACAAAGCGAGCCTCGGATTGGTATGGCGAGCGATCACAAAGAATAAAACAGCGCGCTCCAGGAGTGCAGGCAGAACCACGTCCAAACAGTCCTTGACTCAGCCGACATTGTTAGAGAGAGGATTTCTCGGCATCTATCCACCTTTCTGCCGGATCAATCGAGAACTATTTGAGTTGGCGACCGCCCGGAAGTTGGCCAGACAACTCAACACAAGCGCGTTTATCGGGACTGATCGTGGTCTACTTCGGTCGATTTTGGGTCCTTCAAACCACGTCTGAGGTATTCACCAGGATTAGCCATGACAACTCGCTTGAACGCCTTACTGAATGCGGCGTCGGACTCGTAACCGACCAATCGAGCAACTTCTGGGAGCTTTTTGTCACGCCGTTCAAGTAGCTGTATCGCCTTCTGCATCCGCCACTCGGTTACGTATTCCAGCGGCGTTTGTCCGAGTAGCTCTTTGAAACGTGCTGCGAATGCGGAGCGAGACATGCCCGCCGCTTCGGCCAGGGACTCGACCGTCCAGGGTGTATTCACTCTGTCGTGAATGGCACTCAGAGCAGCGCCTATTTGAGGATCGAAAATTGCACGAAGCCATCCTTTGTTGCGTTCCGGTCCCGACGCGATATGCGCCCGGAGTACCTGGATAAACAGAACCTCGGCCAGCCGACTCGCGACGACTTCAGATCCCGGCGCCTGTCCTTCCATCTCTGACGCGAGCGCCTGCACTGTGGTGTGAAGAGCAAGCGTGCGTGCCTGATCGGCCTTCATCAAAATGAAGTTCGGCAATAACTGAGTGATCGGCTTCAAGCTGGCGCGATCGAAACTCAAGGATCCACAGACGATTGTCGTCGGTGCGCCACCGCCGCCACAAAGAGCGACATTGCCGTTGGCCTTGGCCCCGATCTCGCGGAAATTCCACCTCGGACGTGTTCGCGGGCTGTCGCGCAAAACAATCGAAGTCCCCCGGGCCAGCAAAAAGCAATCACCACCGGTGAGGGGAATCGGCTCCGCAATCCCTTCCACACTCAGCCAGCAGTGGCCGCGCGAAAGCATGGCGAAGTGCGCCAAATCTGTGGGTGACATCTTTTTGTCCGAAGGCGTGACCTTTTCTTCGGTCTGGTTTTCCTGTTTTACGCCCCACGGGGCTGTGGCTTCGAGCCTGTGCAGACCGAAAGCGGTTACGTGCATCGTTCTAAAGATGTCTGTTATCGAATCCAACTTAGCCTCTATCTTTTGGACGAATAGACAAAATTTTAGGACTCCTGAGCAGTTCTCGTCCACCACTGAAGAACTCTACTCTACTGTACCGAATGTTACACATCTACCGAAGGGAGTAATTATGGGAAAGCTTGAAGGAAAAGTTGCAGTCATCACGGGTGGATCGAGCGGCATGGCGCTGGCGAGCGCCAAGCGCTTCGTTGAAGAAGGCGCCTACGTTTTCATCACGGGTAGGAGGCAGGAGCAGCTCGATGAGGCCGTCAAGCTGATTGGCCGAAACGTGACCGGCGTGCGCGGTGACGCGGCCAATCTCGACGACCTCGACCGTCTGTTCGATACGGTCAAGCGGGAAAAGGGCAAGATCGACGTCCTGTTCGCGAGCGCTGGCAGGGGCGAGGCCTTACCATTGGGCGAGATTACCGAGCAGCACTTTGATACGGCCTTCGGCCTGAATACGCGCGGAACGCTGTTTACGGTTCAGAAGGCATTGCCGCTGTTCAACGATGGCGGATCGATCATCATGACCGGATCCGTTGCTTCGGTGAAGGGTTTTCCGGGTTTCGGCGTGTATGCGGCGAGTAAGGCGGCATTGCGCTCCTTTGCACGCACGTGGCTCAACGAACTGAAGGGCAGGAATATCCGGGTGAACGTGTTGAGCCCGGGGCCGATCGCCACACCGATGCAGGAAGAAGTCCTCACCAAGGAGGCGAAGGAGATGTTCGAATCCCTGATCCCGCGGGGAAAGATGGGTCAACCTGAGGAAATCGCGACGGTCGCGCTGTTTCTTGCTTCAGACGATTCGAGCTTCGTGAACGGGGTGGAGTTGAATGTCGACGGCGGCTTGTCGGCGATCTAACGTCTGCGGACCTCAGCTAGCGGCTGACCTTCCGGCCGCCCGCAAAGTGATTTACCGCGGGACGTTTACGGAAGGTCGCCACAGAATGGAATTTGAGGTCCCGCACCGTCGAAGGCTGGGAATCAATATCGACACGGAGAGGAGAAACATTATGAGCTACGCAATCGTAGGATTCGGAAAGATAGGTCAGGCCCTCGCCCAGGCCTTCGCCCGTAAAAACATCGACGTGACCGTTGCGAGTCGCCGGCCCCCCGAGGCGTTGGCACCGCAGGCTCGGGCGATTGGACCCACGGTCGTCGCCAAGTCGCTACGGGATGCACTCGAGGCCGACACAATCATCTTGGCGGTCCCGTTCGGGGAACATCGCGAGGCTGCGAAGGCCCTGCCGAGCTGGGACGGCAAAACGGTTATCGACGCGACAAACGCGTTTGGAGTTCCACCTGAGGAGCTGGACGGTCTCCCGTCCTCCGCCTTCGTTGCGAAGTCGTTCACCGGCGCTAAGTTCGTGAAAGGCTTTAATCACCTGGTTGCGGCCACCTTGGCGACCGATCCGGTCGTCGAGGGGGGCCATCGGGTCGTCTTTCTATCCAGCGACGACGAGGACGCGATCGCTCCCGTGGTGGATTTGGCCAAACGACTCGGGTTCGCACCCGTCAAGCTGGGAAAGCTAAACGAGGGTGGTGCGCTGGTGCACGCACGCGGCCGAACTTGGGGTCAGCTCATCTTCCAGGATTTGTTCAAGAAGGAGCAGTAATCGATCGTCCACCGTGTGATTTGGCCCGAGAAGAAGGATTTCAAAGCGTCCGATTGGATCGGACACGATCCGTTGTATGGGAAATGGAGAGATTTCGATGAGTACACAAGAGAATGTACAGATTGTGAAGGATTTTTTTGCAGCAATGGGCAGCTACAATGAGCAAGATCTGTTGGCGTTGGCCGCCGAAGATATTGAGTGGATCATTCCGGGCGAGGGCTGGCCGCTGGCCGGCACATACCGCGGGCACGCGGAATTGGCGGCTGTGCTTAAGAAGGCGTCCAAAGAGGTGGAAATGAAATACCCAAAGCCCCCCGAATTCGTGGCGCAGGGAGACCGGGTTCTGGTCATCGGCGTCGCTACGGGAAAAATCTATGCTACGAATAAGCCGTACAAGGACGAGTGGGTCTTCGACATCACCGTTCGAGATGGCAAAGTGACGCACATCAAGGAGTATATCGACACGCAAGCACTAGCGCGGGCCTCCGAGATGCCCGCGAGTGAGGTTGATCTCGGAGACCTAAGCGTTTAAATCCGCGCGGGTACAAGGTTCGTACCATCTGCCATCCATTTTCAATCGCTGAATCCCAGTCCGCGAACCCAATGCAATCAGCACTCGAATGCTCGTCGTGACAGAGTTCGCATATGACTGGCGCGTTGGTCTGATTGGGCACCGTCCCGAGAATATTGCGGTGCCATCTGCCGTGCGCGTCCCGAAAAGGGATGACCTCAAAATCCACAGGAAACGGCTTTCACCAGCAACAAAGGGTCAATTCGAAGGAGAAAGTGTTCGCGGCGATGAGCCGTTGTGCAACAGGGACATAGGACCTGAAAACATCGTTCGCAGCGAAACAGTCCGCGACTTTGATGTTGCCTCGCGCAGACGCTGGTAGAGTCAATGAAATTTCGCCGATGTTTCGTCAACCGTGGAGTCTTGTTCAAGACCATTCACCAGGATTCTTCGTAGGCTCACAATACTCGCGCCCACTTCTGAATTTCAAGAACACCTGTGGAAATCTCGCCTACCGTATGCCCTTGCCAGATTCATTCCGCCATATAATCCAACGCATATGGCCAAACCCGATTTAAAGAAAACCCTTATTGACGTTTGGCGACAGGCCCTCGTGGAGGGCACTGGGCACATCGTGCTAGGCACAGAGCGATACTTTGTTCGGCGAACTCCCAAGCGAGGTTTGCAGCAAGTGGACTTTGTGTTCGACGGGAATGAGATTCGAGGGTTAGAGCAGAACCCGGAAACCAAGACTCGCTGGGGACAAATGGCACGGTCTGGCAAGAAGGTGATGCAGTTTCTCAGTGAGGGACGCTACCTGGCAAACGTGGCGGATGGCAAGGTGACTCTGTATGGCGTACGGGCAGGAGAGAAAGCGAATGACTAGCATCGGCGATTTATTCCTTAGGAAAAGCGGCAACTAGGCCATTGGTGATGATAATTTGTAATCAGCCCCGGGCTCGTGTAAAGTCCTGCCAATTGCAGGAGGTGGCGGATGGTAACCCGCCGAAGCTTTCTTGAAAAATCAACGTAATTGGCTGCGGGCGTACTCGCCGCCGGTGCCATTGCGGCTTCCACCAGTGAGACGCAGACTCAGCAACCTCAGGCGCCCAAGAAGAAACTGCACATTTTGATGAGGAGTTCCTGGGGAACCGACGAGCCGACCCGCGCATCCTTCGCCTTTTCCCACGGGCTCGCACTGGCCGAAGCCGGGCATGATGTACAGATATTTCTCACTCACGACGCTACGTACCTGATGCGCAAGGTGACAGTTGATGTGGTGAAACCCATCGGATGGCCGCCCCTGAGCGAGACCATGGCAAAGGTGGTAGCCAAAGGCATCCCGGTATTTGCTTGAGGAGCCTGTTCCCGGGCCCGTGGGGTCACGGAAGCTGACTTGAGCAGTTGGAACGCGCAATGGGGCACGGTTCCGATCTACGTTTCTCTGGTGGAATGGGCCGATCACATCATTAGTGAATGAAGCCGCAGAATGGTGTCGAGGAAATCGCGAATGTCGAAGATGACTGACCGGCGTCCAACAATTACGATCGGAAGCGGAGAAAATAAGCGCCGGCAGAGTTTGGACAGGCATGTCTCCACCGGCACTACGGGTGTCTTATCTGGGCGAAGTCTAGCAGAAAAAATTATGTTGGGTTAGTCACCCGCGATTTCCAGCCGCCGGTCACTGACCACCAAAGCAACGATTACAGCTACGCGCAATCTTCCATTAGATCGATGAACTGTTGTTTCGCCGAATCCCAGATTCGGTAACCGTCAGTTCCATCCGACGCGAGGATTATTAACCGCTTCTTTGCCGTGACAATATCTTCGACGGCCTCGACCCAAACAACGGAGTCATTTGTCTTTCTGAAGATGTCATACTTTGCAACCATAGACACCTCCAACCGGGAGAGGATTCTGCGGAGGAGAGTACGATGCATCCTTGCAATGTAACAGTCAACTGATTTCAGTATGCGATCCCGCGTCGGTGCGCCACCGCACTGACGAGCAATGATGTTCGCAATTCCACTCAGTGCGGACCTGCCAAAATTCTGACGATGATAGATATTCCCATCCCCATACCCATTAACCCAAGAAAACCGGAAATGTTCCCTCCCAAATCGGAGACACTCTCTTCTTGCCTTTCCCTGAGTCGGTTTCACGAAAGTCTTTGCACGTCACAGCCTTGTACAAGAAAATGACGCCGACGAAACAGCAAGCGAGCCCTGCTGCCCAAATCAGGAACAGCGTGTTTCCTCCTGCGGGATGCGGTCCAGGCATGACCACTAATTAAGGGGGCGGTGGGCGAAAGAAAATACGGCAAAAGCCCTTTTTACTTCTGAGAAGGCAGGTAATCCGATTCGGAAGTTCAGTGACTTAACGCGCGCCGAAAGTCCGGGAGAGCTTGATGGTGGTCGTAGTAACTTATCTTTCGCGTCTGAAGAGAAGGTCCAACCGCCTGTGTAGGTCATCCACCGCTCGGTAGAGATCGCCCACTCCCTCTGTCTCCGCAGTTATTTCCACCGTCTGAAGATCGAGGCACAGATCATTCGCAAGTTGAGCCGCACGCTGGACGCGTTGTGCCGTCAGAGCAGATAAAACGGCGTACGGGTCTCCGGACTGTTCCTTTGCGCTGACCCACTGTTGAACGGCCCATGCGGTATTGCGAATGTGGTCTACTGCGTTGCGAAACTCGCTGAGCACTCGAGGGTCGAGATCACCAGAGACTACTGCTTTTTCCAATGCTTGTAGCCCCGCAGTTGTTGCCTGCACACGCGTAGTAAGAGAAGATCCCGCTGCGTCCGACTCAGATTTCGTCATTTTGAATCACCCTCTGTAATTGGGGGGCTCGGCGCCCCGATTTGGAGGAACTCGGCCCAGACTGTCGTTCTGCGAAAATTCGCGATGAGTGGAACCATCTATTCCATCTATTCCGCGGTCGAAACGCCGGCGATCTCGAAAGCCTTCCGTAGAATAACGGGCAACACATCGTCAGTTTGGTGCCGAAAAAATTGATCGAGTGTATTGATACGCTTACGACACGCCGGACAGCCGGGGATGCTGGCGCCGCCACTTTTCGTCTCTCTGTCCATGGTCGAATGAGTGGCAGTACCGGAGCCTAGGCCCACTGGGCTCACCGTTTTCGACTGTCTCGGGAGGTAGCTTGGCATCTGGGCACACCGAAGACTATAGAGTCATGCCCTGATTTGCATCGCGGAAGGCCTACGAAAGAGAAGTTGACCGCACTGTAGGAGAACCTTGTCGCTCAACCGATTTCGAAGTCGATACGTCGGCAATCTTGAAAGCCTTTTGCAAAATATTTGGCAGGACATCATCGCTGAGATGTCGCAGGTACTGACTGTTGGTTCCGAATCGCTTGCGGCAAGCTTCGCAACCGGAAACAACTACACCCATACCGCCGAGTGCAACCGTCGCTTTTCCTTCCACGAACGTGCCCCAAATGTGCCTTTCAAGCTCTGCCTTTGCCTCTGCGAGGATCTTGTCCTTGTCCATTTCGACAGAGTAGCATCTGCTCGTGAGTGCTCAAATCCGCCTTGGAACTTCATCCTTCACAGCCGACGGCTGCAACGGATCTTTTTATCCCAAGGGCATGAAGTCGGCCGATTACCTCCGTTATTATTCGAGTCGCTTCGATACAGTAGAGGTGGACTCGACCTTCTACCGTTGTCCCACGATCGAAGTCGTCCGCAATTGGGCGCTCAAGACGCCGCCCGGCTTCATCTTCTCGCTGAAGATCCCGCAAACCATCACACATCAGAAAATTCTGGTTGATTGCGAGAAAGAGTTTGAGGAGTTTGTCAGCACGGTGCGGATGCTGGGCGACAAATTGGGACCAATGGTTTTCCAGTTCCCATACTTCGACAAAGATGTTTTCAGTACCCCTGTGCGATTTCTCGACCGGCTCAAGTTGTTCTTCAAAAAACTACCCCGCGGCCAGTACAAGTTTGCCGTAGAGATTCGAAATAAATGGTGGTTAACGAAACGGTTCGCCGATCTGCTGAAGGAAAATAACGTTGGATTGGTGCTACAAGATCATTCGCTCATGCCGTCCGCGGAGCGCGTATTCTCGACGATTGATCCGATCACGGCTGATTTTGTCTACATCCGTTTGCTGGGCGATCGAAAAGCGATCGAGGCTAAGACCACGGTTTGGAATCAGGTTGTCGAGGATCGAACGGCGAGCATGAATTCGTGGGTTGATGTTTGCCAGATGATTCAGAGGAGTGGGATACCGCAATACGTCTACTTCAACAACCACTATGAGGGGTTTGCCGTTGCATCTGTTGAACGGTTTCGGTCGCTGTGCAAAGCTCGCGGAATTGAAACACCGGTCAACGTGCGGTTGCCGGCAGTGATTGAGCCAACGCTGTTCGATATTTCGCCGAACTGAGGGAACCTATGACCGCAAAGCGAATTGAACCTCCACCATTGGAACCACGAGAATTCCGATCGATCGACGAAATTGATGCCGCCAGCGACAAGCTTCGTAGGCGCGTTCAGGAATTGGAGACGATCGATATTGTCGGATCGGTGCAGAAACACACCGGAGCGATTACCGTGGCACAGAGCAACATCCGCGACACGATTCGGGAAGTTTTCGGCCCGAACTCGCCCGAAAACAAGGAGCACGAAAATCTAAGGATTTGGGTTGGCGCTAGTCGAAGAGGTATGACGTTGACGCAGGTTGTTGCCCAGACCCAACGGGGCCAGAGTCAGGTGATAGGAATACTCAACGGCCTCATCGCCAGACTACAGGAGAAAAAGACAGATCTTACCGCGAGGATGGTGCCGCGAGCAGTTCCTTTCGATCGACTGAATATACATCAGCGAATTCATGGGGTATCCCGCGAACTCTTTCTTGGCGGCCACCCGTGGGAAGGGGTGTTCGCAGCTTCCAAGGCACTGATCAATTATGTCAAGGAACGCTCGAATCAGTACGAACTCGATGGGGCACAACTGATGAGAACCGTATTCTCTTCTAAAGATCCGATCTTGGCCTTTAACGATCTGGCCGACCAAACCGACCGTGACGAACAGGAGGGAACCATGCATCTGTTCGAGGGTGCTGTGTTGGCGATTCGAAATCCCGGCGGTCATTCCTTTCCGGAAGGCCCCGAACAGCGGGCGGTCGAGTACATTTGTTTTCTAAGCTTGTTGGCCTACAGGGTTGAAGAAGCGAAGAAGGTTCGGTAGGCCTACACCTCAGCGGTGTTTCGCCGGCGATGCAAGGCGCAGGGCATCACGAGCCATTGAACGTGCAGTTGCCAGCCGTGATCGAGCCTACGCTGTTCGATATTTCGCCGAACTGAGCCACTTTCGAAAAAATGTCTCATCTTGAGATAGGTAGTGATAAGAGGAGTGGCTGTTGAAAAACTCGCTCGCCACGAATTCGCAGAAATTGCTTCGCGTCAGGAAGCTCTACAAACGATTTTCCCCAGTCTTCGAGACATTTTCTATCACCCGATTTTCGACTTTTTTCAGAAAAACCGACTTTTTCAACAGCCACAGGATTTATCAACACCTATCCGGGTCTGACAAGCCTAGTTTCCGTGATCCGGTTTAAGGGGTTATCTTGCCTGTCCCAGTTCTCAACACAAACTTCACAACAAGAGACACGACAACGTACTCGACAAACATTATAACGAATCCAATGAGTAGTCTTGGGTCTCCCCGGAAATGAGGCCGTATGCAGTACACCCAAAACAGGAAGTGACAAATAAACATCAAGCAGATCGGAACCCAGAATCGCATCTCCTGTCTGTGACTCCAAAAGTCATATATTGTGTAGCCGAATATGAATGCTGATGCCGCTACGAAAACGAGCCAACGTTCCAGAATGTCGGCAGCTACTGGTGCATAGAAGGCTGCGGCTGTGATCAAAGCAACGAAGCCGAGTGCAACTCCGACATATAGGATGCGTGCGCTCGCACTCTTATGGTCTCTCATGCTTAGCGATTTATCTCAATAGTAGTCCGTGAGCGCAAGCCTAACAGAGCAGTTAGGGATAGATGTCGAGAACAGGGGTGGTCTCAAGGGGTCGATGCAACACTGGCTTGCAGTCTATCCGCCGGAGTTTCAAATCCCAATGTTTTTCGTGGCCGTTGATTGAGGCGCAGAGCGATCTCGTCCAGGTCCGACTGTGAGTAGCAGGACAGATCCGCCTTCTTCGGCAGGTATTGCCGCAGCAGCCCGTTCGTGTTTTCGTTCGAACCGCGCTGCCATGGGCTTTGGGGATCGCAGAAGTAAACCTGTACGTCCGTAGCCATGGTGAAGCTTTTGTGCTGGGCCATCTCCAACCCGCGGTCCCAGGTCAGCGAGCGCCGCAACGTCGCGGGCAGAGTGCGCACGTGCCGGCTCAGGGCGGCCACCACCGTAGTCGTGTCCTTGCCGGGCACCTTCACCAGCATGCAGAACCGCGAATGACGCTCCACCAGCGTGGCCACATGACTGTTGCGCGCCCCGCGCAACAGATCGCCTTCCCAATGACCGGGAATGGCGCGATCTTCGACTTCCGCAGGTCGCTCGCGGATAGAAATGGCATCGACGATCTTGCCTTGGGAGTGTCCATGAACGCTGGAATGCCGCGAGCGGCGGATCCGCCGCTGGGAGCGAAGGTGCTGAATCAGCTCCTTTTTCAGCGCTCCGCGCGCTTGAAGGAATAGGCTGCGATAAATGGTTTCGTGCGACACGCGCAGGCCCTCATCCTTGGGAAACTGCCACTTCAGCCATCCAGAAACTTGCTCGGGCGACCAGTCCTGCATCAGTTTACTCGCAACGATCTCCCGGAGCGGGGTGTGAGTGGTCAGCAGGCACGGCTTGGGCCGCAGGGCCGATTCCCAGGCCTGCTGATCGGCTTCATTGGCGCGGTACTGCGCGCGCCCGCCATGGCGGGCCACTTCCCGGCTGATCGTCGAGGCACAGCGGTGCAGGCCTTGGGCGATTCCGCGAATCGACGAGCCACAAGCGATTCCGCGGGAGATGTCTTCTCGTTCTGCCAGGGTGAGTGAACTCGGTGAACGGCGGCGGATGGGCGGCGCAATCCCACCATGGCGCTTCAACAGAAGGTAAATAACCACATTGTTCTTGCCTAGCGCTCGACCAATCGCATGTAACGACTCTCCCGCTTTCCAACGACGCCATACCTCAACTCTTTGCATCGCAGAAAGCCGTATCCGTTTCTTTGGGATCATAAACACCACCTTTTAGAATTTATACCAGGTGGTGTTGCACCGACCGGTTGAGCCGGCAGGGTTTATCACTAGCTATCTCGTTTTGAGATAGATGGTGGGAAGCGGAGTGGCTGTTGAAAAAGTCGGTTTTTCTGAAAAGAGTCGAGAATCGGGTGATAGAAAATGTCCAGGGGACTGAGAAAAATCGTTTATAGAGCTTCCTGACGCGATCTGATTTTTGCGATTTCCGAGCGAGCGAGTTTTTCAACAGCCACCGGATTTATCAACATCTATCCGGGACAAGCTGTCTCGGCCCATCTGCAAAGCGCTAGTTTGCGATTACGCGACCATTCAGGAGTTGATAAACCCGCTGCCTACCACCTGAGGACCGTACTGAGGGTATGATGCTCTATGGTCAAACGTATCCGGTTTTTGGCGCTCGTCGTTTTAGTAACGTGGGCCCTCCTCCCTTCCCGAGTACTGTCGCAGTCGGCGGTGGCGGTGAAATACACGGAGGGCGTGGAACGCGGGTTCCTTGTGCTCCGCACGCTCGAAGGCAACATCCTCGCCGAGGGTGATTCAACGCAGTTCGCCCGTGGCGATCGCGTGACTAACCACACGATTCTTCGCTTCAAGGACGGCTCGATAAATGAAGAAACCGTCGTTTTTTCTCAGCGCCATGTTTTCCGGCTCATAAGCGATCACCAGGTCCAAAAGGGCCCCGCATTCAAACAACCGATGGATGTCTCGGTGGACGGCCTAACGGGCCAGGTCACGGTCCGCTATACGGACAACGACGGCAAAGAGAAGACCGTGACCGACCGGCTCAAACTTCCGTCCAACGTCTCCAACGGCATGGTTATTACGCTGCTGAAGAACATCCGGCCCGACATTCCGCTGACTACACTTTCAATGGTGGCAGCCGCGCCAAATCCCCGGCTCGTGAAACTCTTGATCTCTCCCGAAGGCGAGGACTCGGTCTCGGCAGGAGGGTCCTGATGAAGTATGTAACTGTGGTGAACCTCATGATCCGGAGAACATGAAGAAGCTCCGGACCCGCATTATCAAAATAATGGATCGGTTAGCGAAAAATCTGCCAGTAAAGTAAACCCTCGAACGCCCTTTCGAAGCGCTGCGGATTTATCAACACTTACCGAGAATTGCCTGCCTTCCTAGCCTAAACCTTACGATTGGGAAGTCCGGTAGCGAGGCAGTGTGACCGAGCAATGATCCGACTGATGGTCGCAAAGCTTGCGGAGCGCAAACGATAGAGCACAATCATAGACGGAAACGTTCTGTCCTTTTACTCTTGCTGCGCCACAAACGTCATCAACTCTGCCAAATCCACCAGCATCGTGCTGACGTGTGCGCGCACATCCGCAAGCATCGCTGTGCGATCGCTAATCATGTCAACGCTCACCTTAGTATCGCCTTTGCCGGTGGTGGTAAGCGCCGCGATCGTCTTGGCATCGGGCTTCTCTTTCAGATGACCATATTTTGTCCATTCGGACATCAAGTGTTCTTGCACCGTGCGGCCATGAGGTAATGCTGGATCTGGGGTCGTCAGGTATGCCCACACTTCGGGAGAATATTCGCTTGAATCCGAGGGCGAACTCCCCAGCAGCATTCCCAACATGGCCGGCGTGCGCCCCGGTGTGCCCAATTGTCCTTTTTGCTGTCGCAGGCCAAGCACGGCGAGTATCGTCCCTCCGAAACCAGCGGTGGCGCTAATCACATTTCCGGCATGTTGTGCAGATGAAATCAACTGCAGCCCGCTGCCGACGGCACCCACTCCACCGCCGATAATCAAGTTGCCTAAGTTAAGCAGGTTTACTCTCCGCTCGCGAAGGGCAGCGAGATAAGTCTGGACCTCCTGCAGGTGAGCTGTTTCATAGTCAATGCGCGCATTTACGCTGTCCACATCCAGAGCTGATGCAATGACGACTCCCTGCAGACGTTGGATAAGCCCGAATTGTTTCATTTCATTTTGTTCCGGTGTGGCATGAAGCTGCATCAACTCTTCCACTTGCGAACGCACCCCGATCAGTCCCGCCGTTCTCAGTACTCGCGGCGGGACGTTGGTACCGAAATCCGCCGTCTGTGCACCGAGCGACGAGGTTAGCGTCAAAACGAGAACGATGAGCGTTACAGCTTTCATCTGGCCCTCCTCAAGAATTGATTGCCGCATTTTCAGGTTGATCTTCACTGTAAACGGCGCGCGAAATGGAGTTCCGGGATTTGTAATCCGCCCGGCCCGTCCCAACGCAAATCGTAGAGTTACGGCGCTCCCGTCGCGAAGTGTATTATTTATTGAAGGAGGCCCGCATGTCTCACCATTTCGATACTCCAACTGCGAGAGAGGATCCACGCCTCAATGCTTGCGACCATTACCTGTTTGCCGGGGCACCCGGCACGAATTTCAGGGCATCGAAACGGTGCAGCGTTGTATCAGTAAAGCGCTCTACCGCACACTGAACCATCTTCCTTCGCAACGGCATCTGTCACATCATGGACAGCAAACGGCTCTCCTGGAGATCGAGCTCTCGCTCCTTGAATTCGCCGTGTCTATTATGCGGAGCGTTCAGGCTATCGAAGTTAGTGTTGTTTGTGATTGTCCCCGCTCAGTTTCGTAATCGATTCAGAAGCTTGTCCAATGTGAATCGGTCAGGCTCCCAGTACGCCAGTAAGAATGCTGCCGCGGCTGCCGAGAAGACCGAATAGTCGAGTGGCTTCTTGATGCCAAGACCTGTGACCATGCCCATAGCAAATAACAAAAGGAGAAGACCGGAGAGGACGGAGGCCATTCGTGTTTTGAAGCCTACGATGAGCAATGTGCCAAAGAGGGTCTCGCCGACGGTGGCTGCCCATGCAAATGACACCGTCAATGAACTGGGGAAGACAGCCATCACCGCGCCTGTGTATTCCACGAAATGAGCGAAATCTCCCCAGGATACGTTCTTTGCTCCATATGGCCCCCACAAGCCAAAACGATCAGCCACAGCGGATAGAAAGGAAGCTCCTAGCGCAAACCTTGCGAACAGACAGACAATCTCTGTCCGGTTCTCTCTGAGTTGCGCGGCGTTTGAATTCACGCGTGCCTCAACGTCAGGAATATTGCTTTATTTTCCAACACTTCTATTCTTGTTTAATGTTAGCTTAATAAACTTATAAAGTAACATTACAATCCGATCCACTTCTTCCCCCAACTCCCGAGCCCGGACGAACGCGGATGATCGTCTTTCCCTTAATCCGGTCGGTCGAGTTGAAGGCGGCGACGGCATCGTCGAGGGCAGCCACTTTTCCGATATTTGTCCGCAGCCGGCCATCCCGGACCCGCTGGACGACCTCACTCAATTGGGCGCGATCGGGTACGACGACGAAGTCAATAGTCAGGCCGCCAGCGGGCCGCGCCTCGGTCGGGCCGGTGATGGTCACCAGCGTTCCTCCGAAGCGAATCACGCCCGCAGACCGCTTTGCGATGTCGCCGCCAAGGACATCGAAAACCAGATCGACCCCGCCGACATCTTCTAGGGCTTCGTTATCGAGGTCGACGAACTCCTGTGCGCCGAAGTCGAGCGCCGTCTGACGGCCGGCAGCGCGCCCGGTGCCGATGACGTACGCGCCGGCCTCACGTGCGAGCTGGGCCGCCATCGAACCGACTACGCCGGCCGCACCGTGCACGAGGACGCTCTGCCCCGCACGAAGACGGCCGTGCTCGAAGAGCCCCTGCCACGCGGTCAGGCCCGGCATCACGAGGGCCGCGCCTACCGTGAAATCAACGTCGCCCGGCAACGGCGCTAGGTTGCGTGCCTCGACAGTTACGTACTCCGCCAGCGTGCCGTCGCGAGTCCAGTCCGTGAGGCCGAACACCCGCTGACCAACCGACAGTCCCGTTGTTCCATAGCTGAGGGCGGTGACCACACCGGCCAGCTCGTGGCCGGGGATCGAAGGCGTCCGGTCACGGCCGAGGCGGTCGATCCAGGTCGAGGGCCAAGACAGCTCATCGCCGGTGAATCCCGACGCGTGAACTCGGACAATGACATCGCCGTAATTCGCGCCCGAGAGGCTGGCGAGCACCGCTCCCTGCGGTTCGGGCCGCTCCATCAGCTTCATCCCGGCCGTTCCCGCAGCCTGATCCGTCACCACAATCGCCTTCATCGGTTACCTTCCTGCGTCGAGTTCTTGCCTGCAAGGTAGACGCTTCATCCGTTGTCCCTGGGTGATGGGTTATCGGACAGAAACAGACCGATCAAAATCTTGAGCGGATGTTATGCGTGACGTTCGTGTGTGTGGGAAAAGACTCAGCTTCAGCAGGCTCGATTCGCCCGTGGGCACCATGCCTGGTGACGCGTGAGGCCTTCGTGTTCGCTGCGACAATCCGACAATTTCAACCGCGCTTTGCCGCCTCGGCAAGAAAGAAGTCGTTCGGATCGGCCTCGCCCGTGTTCGCTGTGTACAAGGCTAGAAGTGAACAGCCCTTTTTTGTCGTGTGGGGACCATGGACGGTGCCCGGTTTAGAATGCAAAAAATCCCCTGAACTATAAGCCTTGTTTTCGTTGATGAAGTCACCATCCAAAATGCACAGCACCTCAGCGGCTTTTTTGTGCAAGTGCGCCGGGATGAATGCGCCGGGTTCCATCCGGATATGTATCATCGACGGACCCAGCGCGTAGTCTCCGTTCAAAGGTTTTATCTTGATGTCTCCGGTGTAGCCTGGAAACGGCAAGTCCACTGATGCGACGTCCGCAGATTTCACAACTTTATCAATCATGGCTGTTCTCCTCGTGCTTTTTTTTTAGTGACCGCCCATGCTTTCCAAACTGGCTGAGAGGCTCATCCGAATTTCTCGAAAGCTACTTGCCTGCACTGTCGTGGAATCAGTACGGCGGAGGTTTTTCTGCGTTGAGACGTGACGGATTCTGTTAGGGCTGAGAGGGAAAGTTGGACGGTTCCCGTCTTATATTTCTTTTAAGAAATTCTACTAACCGATAACCGATAGAATGCTCTAGCCGATAACACCTCAAGGCCAATCAGGGAAAGTGGGTATTTTATTAGACTAAGATACGGTAGGAATCCTGTAGCTCGGACTTCGCACTGTCGAGATTAGCCAGCGAGCTGCTGATCCAGAGAATTATCTCGGCCTATCCGGGGTGATGGTCGACCGCGTTCTGAGCAAACGTGGCCGTTCGAACATACACGACAAAACGTCTTGATCCGATTGGTGGGCCGACGAATCGAATTCGTCTTGCGGTCCAGAAGCGGCGTTCTGCGAAGTTGCTGTTGGAGCTGCAAGCCAAACAACATACTGACAGAAATCTGCGGTCCGCAGGATAGGTGTTGCGAACAGGGATTATCACTAGCTATCTCAGTCTGAGATTGCTAGTGACAGTATCCGCAACGAACGTTTCATCTGCAGAACCGAGTTCCCGGTTGTGCGACTAATCAGAAGCTAATCGCACAACGGGTACCTGCTGATTCAGATGACACGTTCGCAAGACGAATTCTTATTCCAAGATTCGAGATTGCGCCAAGACAGAACGTGTTTGCGCGGCGATTCAGCCTACGTGAAGAAAACACCGTTCTGCTCATTCCCCAGTACTGAAACGAGGTTCCGCGTTGGGTCGGGTGTCTCCGACTCGAAATGGAAGCCCGGCTGGTCGGCCGTCCAATTGATCGTGGCTCCAGTGCTGAGGAATGAACCCTTGAAGCCCTGCACACTGTTGTGAATTTGTGCCGTCGCGACGATACCGCTCCATTCCACGTCGAAGGAAACGGTCGCCCGGACGGGGGCGACAGGTGGGATGAGGGGATAGGGATAGTCCGGATCGCCGGGCAATCCCAGACCTTGAGTCAGCGAGTTCGCGAGGTCATGATCATCGAAGACCTTCAGCCCACTCACTTGCAGCCTCGCTCGCCCTCCGTTGAAGTCTACCTTGACGGCGTCTTGGCCCACTGGGACCATCCAGAACACGTCGTTCGAGTCGATGTGTACGTTGTAGTCGTGGACTTGTTGGGGGAGGTTAGCCGATCCAACCGGACCGGTATACAAGTCAAGTCAAACGAAGGCGAGTGTGCCCACATGGGTGCCCCCGTCCGTACCGATGAACTTGCCTTGAGCGAAGCCCATGTCTGCCTGGAACGCCAGAGGGGTGGTCGCGCCCGTAGTGGTGTTTGTTCCGGTCCCGCCGCCGCGAATGTGGGTCAGACCGACGATCCCATCGAGGTCAGTGATCTGCGACGGATCGCTGATGTTGGCGAGCGCGACCGCGGGATTCAGTGGGTTGTGGTGTACGGGGACTCCAAAAGGCTTAAACGGCACAACGCCCCCAGGAATCGGATTTACCAAGGCGCAGAGGTGTTCAGTATGGTCATGTTCGTTCTTGTCGGCAAAGGCCGGCTTTGAGTGAAAGAGGGTCGCTCCGGTAACCGCGCCCACCGCTCCACGAATGAGATTGCGCCGGCTTAGCCTTCTCTGCTCAAGTCTCTTTGCAATAGAGTCGAGTTCGTTCATCACTGTTCTCCTTCCACACACTCGGGGAACACACAAAAATATGTGTCGAGTAGTGAGTGAGGGCCCGGGGTCCCGAAAATGCCAGTCGAGAAACCATAAGAAAGAAGACTGAGCAACGGAGATTTAGGAGAAACTGGTGTAACTCTGTGCCTCCCTACGAGGGCATGTCAAGTAAAAAGTTAGTGAACAGCACTGAATCAACGCGCGCTTATTGAGTGGAACGCTTCGCGGCCTGACTAGTGGTGTATTCGCAGATAGGTGTCGCGAACAGGTGCCGGCTCAACCGGTCGATGCAACACCACCTGGTATAAATCCTTTTTCTAAAAGGTGGTGTTTATGATCCCAAAGAAACGGATACGGCTTTCTGCGATGCAAAGAGTTGAGGTATGGCGTCGTTGGAAAGCGGGAGAGTCGTTACATGCGATTGGTCGAGCGCTAGGCAAGAACAATGTGGTTATTTACCTTCTGTTGAAGCGCCATGGTGGGATTGCGCCACCCATCCGCCGCCGTTCACCGAGTTCACTCACCCTGGCAGAACGGGAAGACATCTCCCGCGGAATCGCTTGTGGCTCGTCGATTCGCGGAATCGCCCAAGGCCTGCACCGCTGTGCCTCGACGATCAGCCGGGAAGTGGCCCACCATGGCGGGCGCGCGCAGTACCGCGCCAATGAAGCCGATCAGCAGGCCTGGGAATCGGCCCTGCGGCCCAAGCCGTGCCTGCTGGCCACTCACACCCCGCTCCGGGAGATCGTTGCGAGTAAACTGATGCAGGACTGGTCGCCCGAGCAAGTTTCCGGATGGCTGAAGTGGCAGTTTCCCAAGGATGAGAGCCTGCGCGTGTCGCACGAAACCATTTATCGCAGCCTATTCCTTCAAGCGCGCGGAGCGCTGAAAAAGGAGCTGATTCAGCACCTTCGCTCCCAGCGGCGGATCCGCCGCTCGCGGCATTCCAGCGTTCACGGACACTCCCAAGGCAAGATCGTCGATGCCATTTCTATCCGCGAGCGACCTGCGGAAGTCGAAGATCGCGCCATTCCCGGTCATTGGGAAGGCGATCTGTTGCGCGGGACGCGCAACAGTCATGTGGCCACGCTGGTGGAGCGTCATTCGCGGTTCTGCATGCTGGTGAAGGTGCCCGGCAAGGACACGACTACGGTGGTGGCCGCCCTGAGCCGGCACGTGCGCACTCTGCCGACGACGTTGCGGCGCTCGCTGACCTGGGACCGCGGGTTGGAGATGGCCCAGCACAAAAGCTTCACGATGGCTACGGACGTACAGGTTTACTTCTGCGATCCCCAAAGCCCATGGCAGCGCGGTTCGAACGAAAACACGAACGGGCTGCTGCGGCAATACCTGCCGAAGAAGGCGGATCTGTCCTGCTACTCACAGTCGGACCTGGACGAGATCGCTCTGCGCCTCAATCAACGGCCACGAAAAACATTGGGATTTGAAACTCCGGCGGATAGACTGCAAGCCAGTGTTGCATCGACCCCTTGAGACCACCGATTCCTTACCCATACTCGGCCGCACTATTTCCCACTACCGCATCATCGAGAAACTGGGTGGAGGGGGCATGGGTGTTGTGTACAAGGCCGAGGACACAAGCCTGCACCGCTTCGTGGCGCTCAAGTTCCTGCCGGACGAGGTTGCGCGGGACCGCCAGGCGCTGGAACGATTTCGGCGGGAAGCGCAGGCAGCATCGGCGTTAAATCACCCGAACATCTGCACCGTCTATGAAATTGGCGACGAGAACGGACAGGTCTTCATAGTCATGGAGTATCTGGACGGTGCGACGCTGAAGCACCGCATCGGTGGCCGCCCGATGGAAATCGAAACCGTGCTCGATTTGGCCATCCAGATAGCCGATGGCCTCGACGCGGCACACGCCGAAGGGGTTGTCCACCGGGACATCAAACCTGCGAACATCTTCGTCACGAAGCGAGGCCACACGAAAATTCTCGACTTCGGACTTGCCAAGCTCACCCCAGTGACGGCGGGTGTCGGTGTTTCCGCAATGCCCACGGTCACAGCGGAAGAACTGCTCACCAGCCCCGGCACCGCAGTAGGCACCGTGGCTTATATGTCGCCGGAACAGGTGCGCGGAAAAGAGTTGGATTCACGTACTGACCTGTTTTCATTTGGTGTGGTGCTGTATGAAATGGCGACTGGCACTCTGCCCTTTCGTGGAGACACGTCGGGAGTGATTAGCGAGGCGATTCTGAATCAGTCCCCGGTCGCCCCTGTGCGGCTGAATCCGAGTGTACCAGCAGAGTTAGAGCGAATCATCAACAAGGCTCTAGAGAAAGACCGCGATTTGCGTTACCAGTCCGCGCCAGAAATGCGCGCTGACTTGAAGCGCCTGCGACGCGATACGGATTCAGGCCGAATTTCGTCATCGGGGAGCGAGACGGTTCAGTCGTCAGCGGGGCTTGTACGGAAGCGATATATTGTTTTGGCGGCTTGCGTCGCGCTCCTGGCAGCAGCATTTGCGGCATATCGTTTTTGGCCACGCTCGTACACGCCCAGCGGCCCCGCAAAGATCACGCAAATCAGCCAGTGGAATAAACCGATGAACGACGTCACGATTTCGCCCGATGGACACGCTGTAGCTTTCGTCTCCCCAGTAGGCGGCGTCGCGCAAGTATTCCTCATGCTCATCTCCGGTGGTGAAACCCTTCAACTCACGAACGGCGAAGGCCCCAAGGATGTTGACTATTTTTCGTCCGACGGGAAAGAAATCTATTACACGACGTCTCTCGGGCGTGACGAGGCTTGGGCGGTGCCTGCACTCGGTGGGACTCCCCACCGTGTGTTGTCTGCCAACTATGTGCTTCCCTCGCCGGATGGCGCATTCATTTATTTTACGAGGACTTTTCGTAGCGAAATTTTCCGTGCAGAAAAATCTGGACTGAACGAAGAAGTAGTCTACAACTTCGAGGACACGGGCCAGCCCTTCACCCCCCTTCCGCTTCTGCTATTTCCCGGCGGCAACGACCTGCTCGCCGCTGGTGTTCCTCCGGGCTCGTCGAACGTCCGTATTTTTAGAATAGACTTGACCAGCCATAAGGCGGTTGATTTAGGAGAGCTACCGTCTGTGGGGTATGGCGCCGGATGGGCCGAACCAGGAAAAACCCTGCTGTTCGCACGCTCAGTAAATGGTTTGACGAACATCTGGAAATACAGTCTGCAAGACCGGAGTCTGACGCAGATGACTTTCGGAACGGGCCCGGACTTCGCGCCCATGCCAGACCCAGCAGGGAAAGGGATTTACTTTGTGAGTGGGAAGTCCTCGGGGTTCCTAACCGCATACCATGTTCATTCAAAGGAATCGACGGACATCGTGTCGGAGGACGCAAATCAGCCCGTCATCTCGCCCGATGGAAAGCGAGTGATGTACGTGACGCTCCCCTCAAGCCAGAAGTCAGAGCTCTGGGTAACTGACATTGACGGCCACAACAAAGAGAAAATCGCCACTGGAGAATCTCTGAGCACGGGAACTTGGGCGCCGGACAATCTTTACTTGTCCTTTTATGAGTCAGGAGCCAGCCCTGCGAAAGCCTACATCGTGAGGGCAGACGGTAGTGGTCTTCGCCAGATCCCACGAACGGCAGATATCCTCTGGGGTTTGGTATGGAGCCCTGACCAGAAAGCCATTTACGTGACTGGCCTGGAAACAAAACGGGGGAGTCCGATACCGACCGTCGTTTGGAAGTGGAACGTGGACGGTTCGAATCTGGACATGTTCGCGGACAACTGTGGCCTGGTCACCGCCATCGACCCCGGCGAGCACTTCCTGCTTAGCTCCGTGCTGGGCGGAGAAAAGACCGGAATCTACGAGGTCTCCATCTCGGATAGGAAGTGCATCTCTTTGATTCCTGGCGCAGTGGCGGCAGTGTTTGCCCATGACGGAAAGTCGTTCTTGTATGCAGTCGCTTCCCGTAGTGAAGTCACCATTTTCCGTCAGCCTTGGGTGGATGGTAAACTCACCGGGGCGGCCCAGGTCGCGCTGAAGGTCCCCTTTGCTTTTCCCTTGGTTTACGCCAACGGTAACGCCTACGATTTTTCTAGAGACCTTTCCACCGTCGTCTATGCGCGTCCCAGCAGTCACGCCGACCTATATCTTCTGAGCCAGAAATAAATCCTTGTTGCGAAACAGAATTGTGGGTTGTCTTTCAGATCTGACTTCTCGTCGCTTCGGTGTGGTATCAACTGTGGCAGATAAGACTCGAAAATACTTCACGAGACAGCACAACACGAAACGATGATTGCGCTGTAATTTATTAACAACAACGGACTTCCGCACAAAACAAAACCACTTACGAAATCCCTTGATTTGAATTTTGAGTCCGGCGCGTCTGCCAGTTCCACCACTCCGGCACGTGTTGCGGAAGCACGGCGCCATTCAGCGCCGCTTTCAGACTAGATTGAATGTATCGCTTGTGAATAGCGCGGGTCAAGCCGCCGGCGGCGGCGCCATCACTCCGCTTACAGTTGCGTTCCGCAGCGGTCTGATGCGAGAGTCTTACAACTCCTGTTTGTTCTCGGAGGCCCCATGAAGCGAGGCTCGGTCCGTTGCCTCTTGCTGATCAATCTCGCGCTCGTCACACTCGGGTTTCCTGGTCGCGCATTCGCCTCGGCCGATGAATCTGCTCCCGGCCATTTCGTCGAAGTCGAGAAAGGCAAGATCTACTACGAGGAATGCGGCACCGGTCCCGACGCCGTCGTTTTAATTCACGACGGAATCGCGCACTCCGCCGTCTGGGACGCCGTCTGGCCCGCATTCTGCAAAGAGTTCCACACCGTGCGCTATGACCGCCGCGGATACGGCCGCTCGCCCGCCGCCACCACCTGGTATTACGAAACCGACGACCTCTACACTCTCCTGCGCCATCTGAAAATCAGCCGCGCCTTCCTTGTGGGCAGCTCGCATGGCGGCGAACTCACAATTGATTTCACGCTCGCGCACCCGAAACTCGTCGACGGCATGGTCCTCGTCGGCGCCGTCGTCAGCGGCTACGGCTATTCCGATCACTTTCTGAATCGCGGCATTGCCAATAATGCTCCGATGGAAAAGAACGACGTCGCGGCCACGATTTCCAACTGGTCGAATGACAAATACCTGCTCGCCGCCGATCACCCCGAAGCGAAAAAGAAACTCCACGAAATCCTATCGGCCTCTCCGCAGGATTTAAATCATCCCGACTTCCCGCGTCCCACGCCCGATTCCCTCCCGCGCCTCAACGAAATTCGCGTCCCCACATTAATTCTCGTCGGCGACATCGATATCCCCGACGTTCACGCCCACGCCGGCGTAATCGAAGCCGGCATCCCCAATTCCCGCCGCATCGTCGTAGAAGACGCCGGCCACCTCATGTACCTGGAAAAGCCCGAAGAATTCACCCGCCTCGTAATCACATTCATCAAATCCAACCGCGACTAACGGCTCTGGCGCATCACCTAGCGCGAATCCTCAACGCTTTGCCCACCGCGCCTACTTCGCCGTTACCTTGATTTCGCGTTCTTCGCCGCCTGCCACCTCGACCGACGTTCCACCCGCCAGATAGCCTTGAATCACCTCCGGCTTACCCCACTCGAGGCTCCAGTCCTTCACCGCAACCGCCGTGTACTTCCCCGGCGACACCTGATTCAGCGAAAATGATCCATCGCTATCGCTCTGGTCCCGCCGATACTCGCTAAGATCCCGAAGATATTCCGGAACCAGCACTACCATCATTCCGGGCACCGGCTTCCCTCCCTGATCCACGATCCCTTTCACGCGAGCATTTACGCCGTGTGCTAAAGTCAAAATCAACCGCAGGTCGCTCCCGCCACTGATCTCGATCTTTCGCCCAGTCAGACTCGTCCCATTCGCGCTCACGCTCCGGAGCTCCAGTCCCCCGGGCGCCACGGAAGACACTTCATACACGCCCGGCTCGATCTCATCGGAAGAAAAACTGAAATTCCCGGCCGAGTCTACGTCCTGCCTGAAACGGGCTCCACTGGTAGCGTTTCTCAGAAATATGAGCACTCCCGGCGGTGGAGATGCATTTCCTTCCACCCGCACCATGCCACTCACCACTCCCGCGGACGCAATTCCCCTCACGTCGAGCGTCTGCCCATCCGTGGGATCCACCGGCACTGACTTGCTGACTCTGATGGGCTGCCGCGCCTCTCGGGGATTGCCAGTCATCACTTGGACGACTGAGGGGCCGGGGCGTAGACCGTCGACTTCAAAAACGAGAGGTCCTGACGACCCGCCGGCGTCCCCACCTTCGCCATCGTCAGAAGTGTGGTCGGGCGACACCCGCCGAGTGGAAACGTTCGACCGATCCTGGAAGGTTGCAAAAATTGTTTGCTTGACCATGACCTCTGTAAACGTTTGGGGATCTGCCTCAGCCATTTCAACGCGTATATGTAGCGCGGGCACCGGCACAAGTCTCATGTCAGCCCTCGCCCTACCACCTGCCTCAACGCGCATAGACGCTGCGCCGCTCACGTCAGTCGCGTTTGGATAATAAGTAATCGCATAGACCAAATCGAGGTTGGGGTTGTGCAGGCCAGTCTTCTGCGAAGCTGCCGTGTCGCGGAAGGAAAAACGTCGCGCATAGTCTGCATACCATGGCTGCGCTGATACGGCGAGATAGTAGTTGCCACTCAGCAGGGACGTGAATCGATACTGTCCCTCGTCATCCGTGTTTTTGTGTGCCAGTAGATGCTTCACATGCATACCATTCTGGATATCCTCACGAAATAAAAGCATTTTTGCGGACTGAACCGGCTCGCCGGCCTCATCCGTCACTTCGCCGGAAATCACACCCTCCGGCGCCAGTGGAAAAATCAAATTTTCGGTATTCAGGTCTGGCCCTACAAGGATCGCGGTCGTGAATTGCTCGTGCTGCAAATACATCTGCTCAACGTAACCCTTCCGCCGCGCCATTAGGACGTAGCGGCCCGCCGGGATCTGGGTAAACACAAAGCTGCCGTCAGTGCCGGCTCGCAATGTGCGATTCAAGTTCGGCGACGATGCAGCAGCAATGAACACATAGGCGCCAGCCACAGGCGCGTTCGTGATCGAGTTCACCACGCGGCCTGTGATTCGGAAGTCGCCCGTAGCTGCCGCGTTGGTCCGTTTTTGCTGCTGCGCTGCTTGTTGCTGCGGCGATACCGGCGGTCCCGCGCGAGACGCATCCTGCGCCGCGCTTCCCCCCAACAACAGTGCTATCCACGCAAGCGTTTCGAGCATGATTTATTTCTCTCTCTGCACGAGTTCCAGTTCCAAGTGACTCTCTTGCTTCGCGCTGAGCGTTACGTCTTGCGCCTTCGTGAGGTAATCGCGCAGCGCTTCCGGATTTGTATATTCAAGATCGTCCGCTCGATCGATTGCCAGCGCGCGATATGAACCCGGCGCGAGATCCCTGATGGTGAAGCTACCGTTCACAATTTGCGCGACCTTTACCAATCGCGGCGTGCGACTGGACACCAACAGCACCATCCCATCCGCGGGCGCCGATCCGGCCGTACGGACAGTCCCACTTACCTCTGCCCCGTCATTCCTCAACGTCACCTCGATCGCTTCCGTGGTTCCCCCCTCTGGCACCGTCAATTCCTCCGCCAGCAGATCAACGGACCCGTAAACGGCGGACGCCACGTACCATCCGGAATCCGGAAGTATGTCCACCGAATAGGTTCCTGGCTCCACTCCATTAACGGCAATGCTCTTTTCCTCCCCGTCCGATTCCTGTTGGGACCACGCCGTACCGCGGCGCTCGACCCCCTGCTTCCGTGTCAAAATAACCCTGCCACTCGGATTACTTTCATTGGCGCCCGCGCCCGCCTCATTCGCTCGGAAATCCACGGGAATCGAGGCTATTGGTGCCAAGGACAAGGTCACGTTCGCAATATTCGAGTCCACCTGCAGCGTCGTCCTGCCCACAGAGGAAGTCTGCCCGTCGACAACGCAGTTCGCCACGATTGTGTAAACTCCCGCCGGCATCTCCCCGCTCCGAAACACCCCTGTCACCGGGTTCGCCCTCACACCAATCGCAATGTCGACGCCAGAGATGTCCGTAAGCTGCGGATAACATGCCTGTCCGGGCGGTCCGCCCACGATAGCGCCCGAAATTCGATACAGCGGCACAGTGCTGAGCGCAAGCTCCAGTCGCGCCCGCCTACCCGGAATCACCTCCACGGCCGCTGCCCCTTCCAATTCGGCAGCGTTCGGATAGAACACGCGCGGATAACCGATATCGTTCCCTTGCGCGCCGTCACCGACATGTCCCACTGGTCGAAAACTCGGACCCACTGACACATAGTATTTTCCCGGAATCAAATTACTGGCCCTATACTCACCCTGCTCGTCCGTCTGGCCTCCTCCCCGCGTGCTCCAAAAGCGGCGCCCCTGCTGAACCTGTGACATCAACACGCGCACGGGCAAACCATCTACCCCCTCCCCACCCTCACCCGTCACTTTCACCGCGATCGCGCTTTCCGGATCGAGCTTCAACACTAGCGGGGACGTATTCGCACCGATCATGACCCTAATGGGTGATTCGCCGGAGGAATCTGTATATCCCGGCTTATGTGCGTAGATTACAGCCTGGCCTTGCGCAAGGTTCTCGAATTGGAATTTGCCGCCTTCATCTGTGAGCACTGCTTGCGATTGCCCTCCCATCAACTGCACCATCGCTCGCCGTATTGGTGCGCCCGTCAAAGCATCCACCACGGTTCCGCTCAACTTATACTGCCCTGCGCCACTCGACGTATCCGCAGCTCCGTTGGGACCGATCTGGATTTGAAGGGGCGCTGCGGGCGTGGCCACAACAAGAGAGGAAATTATGCAGAAAGCACAAACGCAGATTACGTACCGCAAGAGGTGCGACACCCGGTCACACATTTGTCCTCTTAACCGGTTGAATACTGTAAGGGATTATACCTTAAACCAATCGGATAAGTCCTGAAGCCGTCATAGTCACCGCTTCAAGGCAGGTAGCTGGCTAGTTGCTCACTTCGGGGCGTAGAAAAGATACTCAGCGGAATATGGCACGCGCACTTCCTCCCCCGCGTGCGCACTGTCACACCCGGACGCAGGCGCTTTGCCGCCTTTGGTGTTGATTCGCTGGATCGTTGTGGCGTGCGACAGCACTCCGTTACCTTCATGACTCACAATGTTGACCAGAAGCCACGGAATTGAGTCAGCGTCCGGCGAAGGTACATTCGCAACAGCCTTTCCGATCACTCGGCTGCCGTCGTTTGCCTCCCACGACGGTCCTGCAAAATGCTTACCGAAAGCCTTGCCGTCCTGGTCGAAGAGCTGCGCGTCCGGAGCCTTCAGCGTCCACGCGAATTGCCCCGCCTCACCCTTGCAGATGTACACCTGATCGCCCTTCGCATGGACCCGAAACAAAAGCCGTTCGTCGGCAGGCGGCCGAAGTTTTTCTGGCACCTCTTGCGCGCCAACGGCGCACGAAAGAATGGCACTCGCGACGGCGAGTAGAGCAACACATCCGAATCCGCCAATGTGATTGAGCATAGCAAGTCTCCTCCTATCAAAACGCAGAGCGGGGTCGCTGCGCAATATAACTCAAGTCACCTTACAACATGAAACAGAACAGCGGACGCGTCTCGGGTAATAAGAAACTCGGAAGGTTGGAGTTCAATCTCCGCTTGCCAGCAGCACGGCAAACACAGCGCAGCCCAGCAGCACCACGAGTATTGCCGCCAACAGAGAAGGCGAAATGCGGCGCAGGGTGTACCATGGTGCGGATTCAAAAATTAAAGCCGTAGTGGCGGCGAAAGAAAACCCTAAGGAAACTGATGCTGCGTGAAAGGCGACTGGCCGTTTTTCTGTTTTTCGTTGGCTTTCTGCATCCGTCCGTTAACGCCGGCGCGCAAAACGTGAAGTCTACGTTCGACAAATCCGTGGATTTCACGAAATACAAAAAATATACGTGGGGCTCGAATTATCTGCTGACTCTACAGCCCAAAGACGTTCAGGAACGCATCAACATGGCGATCGTCGATTCCATCAACCGGAATCTTCGAGCCGCGGGTTTCGTCGAAGACGATAGCCATCCGGACTTCAGGGTCACCTACGAGGCCGGAGGGCAACCTCAAGCCGATGTGGGCGCTCAACGACCCTTGTACGCTTCAGACATGGTTGGCTACTACTGGGGTAATCTCAGCGGAATTTCCTCAGACGTATGGGTTTCCAGCTTGGCGAAAATAAAAATTACCGTCACCGACGCCGCCACAAAAAGCAATCTTTGGCAGGCCACCGCTTCCAAAACGATTCACGATCCTATGAAATTTACGAACAACCTCCAGCAGAATGTCGACAAGGCCATCCAAAAGACAATGAAAAGTTTCCCTCCAAAGAAGTGATGAGATCAAATCTTGAAGTCCCGTGTGGAGGGTGCGCTCTCGGTCATCGGAGCGGATGCAGATGGGGGAACCTTTTGGCCGTTGGAGCGGCGCAATACGGGACGAAGTTCCTCCGGGTGGTCCTGAAGATAGGCGAGGAGGCGCCGCCTTTTTTCCTTGCCGCGTTTGCTACCAGCGGCGGATCGGGAGTCTTCGGACATCCATTCCGGGATGTGCGCGGCGACGCGGTCGTAAATCGAGAGCCACATCTTTTTTACGGTCGGTAGAGAAATGTTCAGCTCCCGGGCCAGCGCCGAATTGGTTCCCATGTTATTGGACATGCAGCGCATCAGCATGCGCTGTTCGCTCGCGCTGAAGTAAAGAAGCGGCGGCTGGTAATCAAACAGTGTGCCAACCCAAGAGCCGGGCCGGCCACGCTCGAGTTCCCGCGTGATCCCGACAACATGAGGGCTCCTGGCAAATTCCTCTTTTCCTCTTTTGATTGATTTCACATAGCGCGCGGCTTTGGGATCCCAGTAGAGCCCGCCCGCGTCGATGGCCCACTGCAGGCGCTGCGGGCTCTCGGCTTGAGAAGTGATCATTTCCTTCAAGCGATATCCGCGGTGTATCTCGATATAGGCGCGTCCCATCAGGTGATACATCTCGCTATGTTCCGCAAACGCCGGCTGAGGAAGCGTTTCCCACACGAGCTCGTTGAGTCCCTCGCCGGAATTGGCTTCGCGAACTTCTTTGTCGGAAAGCACGGGGGAATCCGCGCGTAGAGCGCGGCTGGTCAGTTCGGCGCCGATCCAAAATTGGGGCGTCGCTTTCATCTCGCGAACAAACTCGTCGCGCACAAACACGCCCACACCCACGCCAGCAAGAGTGGCGCGGCCTTTTTCCACCTCTTCGAACACGGCGGTGGTCATAGCTTCTGAGCCAAGCAAGCGAAGCCAGCAGCGGGGCAAATCCTTGATCGCGGGCCCATATCGCGGGCCGATCACGGGGTGCGCAGCAATGATCTTGGCGCATCCCGCCACATCATTCGCTTGCATGGGGCGCCACTGCAGGGGCATGACGGTACCTTCGCTGGACCGTACGGGACGGGATATGGTCCTTTTAGGTTACTTGTAATTAGCATAAGCGCTGCTAGGATGCCAGCCCTCTCTGCAATGGAGGGCTTATGAGCCCAGTTCATGGAACTCCAGCAAGCGGTACGAACGCTCCAATCCTGAGGTTGTCACCCCTGGTTCTCGGTCCCGCCTCCACGGCATTTTTGCGCGTGATTACTTTGGCGGTGGCTTTGTGGTGCGCCGGGCCATCCGTGACGCACGCACAGAATACCTGGCTGGGAACTGCCGGCACCACCGGCAATTGGAGCGATCCCACCAAGTGGAGCCTGAACACAGTGCCCGACGGTTCGACGGCGATATTGATTCCGACCGGAACCGTGCGGGACAACGTCAGCTTCAATAACGCGCAGACGATCACGATCGATGCTACTAGCGACCTCGTCATCCTTTCGACGACGACTGTGACCAATTCTGGTTCCTCGGGAACGATTGACAATCTGGGACAAGTGGATAACAGCGGCACCCTTGCGAAGCAAATCATGATCAACAACGATGCCGGCGGCGTCGTCAATAACTCTGGTTCGATCACAACCTTTTTTTTCGGGAGCGATTCAGGTTCCACTCTGAACAACAGCGGAACCCTGGTTGTAACCGCGAAATCGCTCATCAATGAAGGGACGGTCAATAACTCGGGTTCGATGCTTCTTCCGGGAATGATCAACGACGGAACCTTCAAAAACGCGGGAACATTAACGTTCGACACCGGGTCAATCCAGTTCCCGGCCCAGGCGGAAAATACGGCCACGTTCACCAATCTGGCTACCGGTACGATAAACAACACCGGAACCTTCACGAACGATGCGGGCGCGACGTTCAATAATATGGGAACGATTGTCAACACCGGTTTGATTGTGAATCTCGGTACATTGAACAATGCCAGCACGATGAATGGAGTGGGGCCCGAGTTTTCAAATACGCTCGGAGGCACAATTAACAACACCGGGTCAATTACCATCAAGAACGGCGAAATTTTTGATAACTTTGCCTCGGCTCTGAATAATCTCGCGGGCGGCCAAATCATAAACAACGGCATGCTTGATGATGTCAAAGGCGGGACGACATCCAATGCCGGGACATTCACAAACAACGGCACTCTCGACAATGGTTTCGACACATTCACCAACTCGGGCGTATTGAACAATACGGGCTCGCTTTCGAACGGATCGGTGTTTCAGATCGCGAGTGGCGGAGTCGTGAATAACTCGGGAATTTTTGGGAACTCGGGAGCCGCGCTCATCGTACAGACCGGCGGGAGGCTCAACAATTCCGGGGTTCTCTTAACCGACTCTAACTCGACTTTCACGATGGCTGCGGGAAGCACAGTTGTAAATACAAATTTAGGCACGATGGAGCTTTCAAGTGCCACGCCCACGGTAGTGGTAGGAGGAAATCTTCGTAACGACGGCTCAATCATCCTCGTTGCACCACCGTCTACGGGATTGATCTTCCTGCCGGCGCCCACACTGGTCGTAGCTTCCACGGGGACGATGAGCGGCACAGGATTCGTGAACGGCTCCGTCACCGTGCTGGGAACGATGAAGCCAGGAGATGCGCTCGGGACGATGACGGTGAATGGGCTGTACCAGCAGACGGCAGGCTCAACGCTCGATATTCTTCTCGGTGGCGCGAACGCAGGACAGTTCGGACAGTTAGTCGTCAACGGAGACGCCGTGCTGGGCGGCACGCTCGACGTCGAACTCTTCGGCGGTTTTGATCCCACATCCGGAGAGGTTTTCGAAATCCTCAGCGGAAAAATCAGCGGCACGTTCGCGGACGTTGTATTGCCAACTCTGGGAGACGGCCTGTTTTTCTCGTTCGATCAGGAAGCTAACGGAATCTTTATAGACGTCCTCGGCACTCAGACCGGTGGTGGTGGAAACAACGTCCCGGAACCTTCGAGCGTTCTTTTGCTGGCCGTGGGTCTCTGCGCGATGTTTGGTCACCGCGCCCGCGGATTTCTCCGCCAGTGAGCATGCTGAAGGCGCTCGGGCTGATTATTCTCGGCATCGCGCTTGGTTGCACTGCCGGTGCCGCATGGATGCATCACCGCGTTGTTCGTTTTGACTCGCAATTCCAGGCAATCTTGCTCGATACGGGCCAGGTCTACTACGGTCACCTCGAGGGCCTCGGCACCGCCATCCCGGTGATCACGGACGTGTACTACGTGAACAGCATCACGAATCCGCAGACGAAAGAAGTGACGAACATTTTAGTGCGCCGCGGGAAAGAGTGGCATGCCCCAGATCGAATGTACCTGAACGCGCGTCATATCGTGATGGTCGAGCCGGTAAGTCCGAATTCGAAAGTGGCCCAGCTCATCGCGGAAACGAACCAGAAGTAACGCAGCTTGTTACGGAAGTCGTTGGATCTAAGCAAATTCACAAACAGGAGGCTCTATGGCAGCGAAAAAAGCAATGAAGGGAAAGAAAATAGCGAAAGCAAGGAGCCTGCATAAAGGTAAAAAGCTGGAGGCTCAGAAATCGCTGAAGAAGGGCGCTCCGGTACCATACTTGCAATACAACATGACAACAGTACCGTAGGCAATTCACTCTGCCAGCAGCTCCGGCGCACTCCCATCTGAGTCCGCCGCCGCTCGCGGCGCCGGGCGTCCTAACTGCTGCCATTTTTAGGAAAATGCGCGCTCTGGTCCATCCAAATCAGATCTAAACGAATCACCGGAGGTTCACGATGAAAATCAACAAGCTGAAATTGGCCATCCTGGCGATACTCGCAGTTGGGGCGATCACTCTCTGGGCGAGCGGCGTCAAGGCGGACCAGGTGATTTATAGCCAGCCTGTGCAATCGCCGTTGGTCGATGCCGGCGGCCTTTACACACCCACAGGTAGCTTTCAAACGGCTGATACGTTCACTCTCACGCAGAGAGCCAGCATAGATTCGATTCAGTGGTTCGGGTCTTACGAGAATGACAACACGGTGGGATTTCCCACGCCGACGGCGATCGATTTCATTCCGGTCATTGGTATCTGTCACGCTTCGGATTGTCTCTCGAATGGTGATTTTGATGACGTACCTGGGTTCTCCCTAATACAGTATTCACCATCCGCGGCGCACGAGACCTTCCTCGGGACTTCGAGTGCGTTAGACTTGGCCGGCGTCGCTCTAACTGAGTCGTCCAACTACAGCTATCAGGTGAACTTCTCCGTCCCATTGCAGCTCTCTAGCGGAACATATTTCCTTTCGATCTTTCCCCAACTCGCGGCCGGCGATGCGGACTGGTCGTTTGATGCCGGCACAGGTGGCGACGGAATTTCGCAGGCCCCTAACCCAAGCCTTGTGAACAACTTCGATCTGGCTTTCACTCTGAATGGAACCCCAACTGCTAATGTGCCAGAACCATCCAGCTTGCTGCTGATGGCCGTGGGGCTTGGGATTATCTGCTTGCTCTCCGTGCGTGCGCGGCTGGTCCGATTCGCGGGGCCAGCAGCGGTTCTACTCGCGCTTGCCTCCTTGCCGGCGGCCACCCGCGCCGATACGCTCACTCTCGATGGCGCCAATATTGATTCTTTTTCCTTCAATTCGAACTCAAACGTGAAGACGCTCTCCGTTGTGATGGCCGCATCGGACGCCCAGCAGTTTCTTACGGACCTGCAGCAAGGAACCAAGATTGACCTTCTCGCTTTGGATGAATTCTCCGTTGTTGACGGGACGCAGACCCTCGACCGGGAAATCGATTTCCTCAAAGACATCGTCAAAAGCTTCCAATTTGTGACCGGGTCGAACAAGCAATTGGTCGACGTGACCTTCAGCTACACGAAGTTCGAAATCATTCCGGGCGACGGCGGCGGCGGTGGCGACGGCGGGAATACGGTGCCCGAGCCCTCCAGCGTGGCCTTGCTGGGGTCCGGGCTGCTTGGCCTGACCGGTTTCGGCCGCAAGAAGCACGCTACCGCTCGGCACCGTGGCGAGCACATTCGCGCGAGACCATCTCGTCGCTCCCGGCTCGTCTGTGGCGATGCCGGAGCCGCCCACGCTACTGCTCGCCGCAGTGGGCCTCCTGGCTGCTGCCACTTTTAGGCGTCGGCAGGTCACTTAGTCTTAGTAGTGTGAGCACGTCAAGGAGGGAGTTCAAAATGCGAAAGAGCTTGCGGATCATCCCCGTGCTATTACTGTTCGCGGCCATCGGCGCGCCCACGGTTGCGAGGGCCGACATTACCTATGCAGTGGATGAAACGGTCGGGGCTGGCTCCGCGACTGGTTTCATCACGACCAACGGAACCCTTGGAATTCTCGATACCGCCGACATTCTCAATTGGAACCTTACTTTGAACGACGGCACCAACCCTCCGGTTGACCTCGAAGGGCCCGCGAGCGGCAACAATTCCCTCGTCTTTTTAATCGGATCGGATTTGACGGCGACGCCCTCGCAACTGATCTTCGCTTTCGGCACCGCCGACGGAGGCAGGCTCCAGTTCTATGTCAGTGGCGGCCCCATCATTTGCTACAGCACCATCGTCGATTGCACGGGCACGCCCGTAGGCATATCGCTGGACACGCTCACTCCCGACACCAACTTCGTCTACACAGCGTTATCGGACACCGAGGGAATAGCGGGCCCGGTCCCGGCTCCCGAGCCGACTACTCTCATCCTGTTCCCGGCAGGGATCGCGCTGCTGCTCCTGACGAGAAAACGACTCGCCTCGCATTTCAACTGACGGCCACGTACGCAAGGTTCCTGGCCTACGTATGTTTACACATCGTCAGACAACCCCTCTAACGAGCCGACAGGCAGTAAGTCCTGGTTAGTGAGGAAGCAGTTGCGGAACCGCTAGTTCGGAATGGTGCGGCGGCGCCAGAGCATTAAGCCTACGAGACCAAACAATCCGAGGCTGAGCGTCTCTGGTTCGGGAGTAATGACTGGTAGCGGGTCATTCATCTGCAATGTGTCCAGAATAAAGCCCTGGGGCGCACCCGCTGTGTAAGTGAACACCACGGACGTAATGTCAGGCGCCGACAGATCGGCGAATCCCAGAAAAATTGCGGTGCCGTCGTTGGAGTTGGTAGAGTTCCCGTTCTCCGTGTAACTTCCCAACAAGGTGGCGCCGTCGTAGGCCGTTATCGTACCAGTGAAGGGGCCGTAGAAATTAGACGCGATTTGCGCCCCGATTGAGGAAATCCCCTCGCTAAACAAAAGTGTAAGCGAATCGGCGCGCACCAAAATAAGATTGTCACCCGGCGAAAAGTTGCCAAGGAAGTCGTTCACACCGGAGCCCTGCTGTCCCAGCAAACCCGAACCGGAAAAGGTTCCGGTGATATCAAGGCCATTCGCGGACGTCAAACTGAATGGGCTGGACACGGCGGTGCCTGCGCTACCTAGTTGTCCCCAATTTGCACTGTCGTTCGTTGAACCTGGAGCGGTAAGGCCTGTCGTAGTGTCCCCCATGGCCGAACCCGCAAAGGTCAACATGGACAAAAGTGCCAACACGAAAGGCCACTTGATCGTTGCCAGCCCCATGACTGACAACCTCAGGATTGGAGCGTTTGTACGACTTGCTTGCGTTCCTTTAACTGGGCTCATACGTCCTCCGTTGCGGAGAGGGGCGGCACACTAGCACAGCGCTTATGCAAAGTACAGTGACCTAAAAGACCCATATATCGTCGTATGCGGTTTAGCGAAGGGGCCTTCCTTGTAGTGGCGCCATGAAATCAAATGATTGATGAACAGGTTATCGGGGAGTCTGCGCCAGTCGGATAGATCTTGTGAAAATCCTTTTCTCACGCAATATAAAAGGCGCCCGCTTGGATAGTCATTCTTTGCTCCGCCGTCCATTCTTCCGCGCCGACTCTACCAAACTCTCCGCCGCCATCAAGCAAGTCTGTCGTAGTTCTCTCACCACGCTCTCCTGCACGCCGGAAATCAGCAACTGTGTCGCGGTTCCGTGCGACAGCGCAGCAATCGCTAGCGTCAATCGCCGATGATCTTCGGGCTTTCCGCCAAGCCGATCCGCCAGCCGACGTTGCAGCAACTCGAATGACGGCCTTGGCTCGTCTCGGTGTAGCCGCGCAGACCAGTCCGCGTGGATCAACTCATACTCGTGCTTGTGACTCGCTGCAAAGTCCAGATAGCGCCGGCAGAATTGAGCCACTGCTCGCGACCCTTTCACCGCCGCGAAAAGTTGCAGCTGCGCGCGCAGTCGCAATGCCTCCAGAATTTCCCGTTTGTCTTTGAATCTCTGATACACCGTCGGAGTTGTCGTCCCCGCTTCGCGCGCCACCGCCCGCATCGTCAGCCCGCGTTCCCCCTTGCTTCGCCATAACCGGTACGCTGCGTCCAGAACATCGCCTTCTACTTCCAGATTAGGTTGGCGCGGCATCTAGGAATTCCCCCTTGCTGTTGTGCTGCCTTTTCCCGGAAGTATAATATATTTGACATCGTTAAACAAACATTGTATAAGTAATGGCCCCAGATTCTTACCTGTTCCGCAATCAAGGAAAGGAAGGTCAAGGAGGGAGCAGTTCGTGAAGTTGTTGAGCGATTCGCATTTATTTCAATACACTGTAATTACCAAGGCCAGCCCTCAGGTCGCCTGGAACATCTTCTCCGATTGGACTCGCTGGCCCTCTTTCGCCAATGTCTACGGCAACCTTCGCTGGCACGAAGGCAGGCCCTGGCAAGTCGGCAGCCGCCTTTTTATCGAAATCCTGCGTCCCGTGGAAACCGTGATCGAGCACGTCATCATCACCTGCACGCCCATGAAGCAGATTGGCTGGATTGATAGCGCCTTGGGCGTCACGATTATTCAGTGGGTCGAGTTCGAGCAGCAGGGTGAAGGCCGCACCGTGATTCACACCTGGGGAGAAATTGCCGGAGCAAAGTTCGAAGTTGCCGGCCGCACCGTTCCGCAGCTCGTCAACACTTTCACCGAAACCTGGTACGAGAATTTCCGCTCCGCTTGCGACGAAACCGCCGAAATCGGCGACCTCGTCGCCGACCCCGTCTAAGAAATCACACTCTCGCAGCCCGTGAGCCGTTTCTCACGGCGCATTTTCCCAATTGAATCAATTCATGCGTTGGATCACAGCAGAACTTCGGAAAACGAATTCCGGAGCTGCGCGCTCGCCCAGGATTTGGCGCGCAGCCCCGGAACCCGAGGAGGAACCGGTGAGGATTTAGTTCGCCGACGACGAAGCGCCAACCGCTTCGTACTCTTCCGTTGACGAGCCCTTCGAGCGATCGATCTCGATGCGGCCCTTGAAATACGCGCCGTCTTCGATGCTGATCCGCGAAGTGGTGATGTCGCCCGTCACCGAGCCGTCCTTCTTAATCTCGACGCGATCGCTGGCGCGCAGGTTGCCCTGCACTTTTCCGAAGACGACCACTTCGCGCGCCTGCACTTCCGAATTCAACTGGCCGCTGCGTCCCACCGTGAGACGCTGCCCCTGCAGCGCAATCGCGCCTTCCACTTTGCCGTCAATTTGCAGGTCTTCTTCGCCGGAAATCTTGCCCTTGATCTCCAGGCTCGCACCGAGGCACGAAAGCCCCCGCGCCGTCGGCGCACTCGGCGTTGTTGCTGCCGGCGCGTTGAAACGCGTCGCGCTCGCTGCGCTATTGAAATTTGACGCTGGTGCACTTCCCTGCCCCGACGCTGGCGCGTAGCCGGGCGCTTCGGGTTGAGTCTTGGTCCACATGGTGCCTCCTCGTTTCGCTCGAAAGGGTCGTCAGGATTGGCTGACGTACGACAACTCTATTCGCACGCGGCGAGCCGAGGCAATCCAGAAAAGGTTCAGGTATGCGCGCGCGGAAACCTGTTCGTTCGTACAGGTGGCCGCGCGTTCTGAAAAAAATTAGTCGGCGTTGTCGATTTGCGCGCGCTGCAGGCGATCGGAGTAATCGATGTAAAGCGTCTTCCACTCGGAGTAGAAATCGAGAGCGGCCATGCCGGATTCGCGATGGCCGTTGCCGGTGTTCTTGATTCCGCCGAACGGCAGATGCGTCTCTGCGCCGATGGTGGGCGCGTTCACGTAGACGATTCCGGTTTCGAGATCGCGTTGCGCGCGGAATGCGTCGTTCACGTTGCGGGTGTAGATGGAGGAGGAGAGGCCGTACTTCACGTCGTTCGCGATAGCGAGCGCGTCATCGAACGTCTCGAACGGAATCACAGAGACGACCGGGCCAAAAATTTCTTCCTGGGAGACGCGCATCTTCGGATCGCAATCGACGAAAACGGTGGGCTCGTGGAACCAGCCGTTCGCGTAGCCGCCGCCCTCGAGTCGCTTGCCACCCGCGGCGAGCTTTGCGCCTTCGTCTTTCCCGATTTGGACGTACTTCATCACGGTTTGAAGCTGCTGCTCGTTGATGCACGGACCCATTTCGGTGGCGGGATTCAGGCCGTCGCCCACTTTCAGGGCTTGCGCGCGCATCACAAATTTTTCGACGAACTGGCCGTAGACTTTTTTGTGCACTGCGACGCGGCTCGCCGCCGTGCAGCGCTGGCCGGTGGTGCCGAAGCCGCCCCAGATGGCGCCGTCGACGGCGAGATCGATGTTGGCGTCGTCCATCACGATGATGATGTTCTTGCCGCCCATTTCGAGGTGGCACTTTTTGAAAGTTGGCGCGCAAGCGTTGCTCACAATGCGGCCTACTTCGGTGGAACCGGTGAAGCTGATGAGGTGCGTGTCCGGATGAGCGAGCATCGGCGCGCCGGCGTCGGGACCGTCGCCAAAAACGACGTTCATCACGCCGCGCGGCAGGCCGGCTTCGGTGAGCACCTGCATCAGATTGTAAGTCGAGAGCGGCGTGTCCTCGGCCGGCTTGATCACGACCGTGTTACCGCAAACGAGCGCCGGAATCGCTTTCCACGACGGAATCGCCATCGGGAAATTCCATGGCGTGATCAGTCCCGCGACGCCGATTGGCGAGCGCACGCACATTGCAAATTTGTTGGGCAGCTCGGACGGAGTCGTCTGGCCGAATTGGCGGCGGCCTTCGCCGGCCATCAAGTAGGTCATGTCGATGGCTTCCTGCACGTCGCCGCGCGTTTCGGCGAGCACTTTGCCCATTTCGCGCGTCATGTCGATCGCGAAATCTTCTTTGCGCTGGGTGAGAATTTCGGCGGCGCGGTAAAGAATTTCGGCGCGCTTGGGCGCAGGCGTGAGGCGCCAATCTTTGAAGGCGCGCTTCGCGGCGTCGATAGCCTGGTTGACGTCCTCGGCGCTCGATGCCGGGAACATGCCGACGAGCTCGCCCGTGTTCGCGGGATTGCGGTCTTCGATGGCCTTGCCGCTGCGCGCGGGAATCCATTCCCCATTGATGTAATTCTTAAAGACTTTTGGTGCAGCGGCAGTAGCCATGCTAAATCCTCTCGTTTGAGTGCAATTTGAAGTGGTTACTTCCATTAGATGACGATCCGACGCAAACGACGCACGGGCGGGATCGCTTCCTACGGCCGATTTGGCGGCCAGTCTTCATAGCTCCGCGACGACGGTAGCATGGCGGGAACGGCGATTCAACGGGTTTTCTACTCGTGGTTTGTTGTCCATACGAGGAACTCCTGCTTCGACACAAAATGCCACCCGTCAAACCCCACCCTATTCTTGTAGCAAACTGTCAGTCGCTAGGTATACAGCCCTGAAATAGTTGAGCCCGCGCTCTAGGGTTTACCTGAAGTTGGAGATTGACACAGCCCCTTTCCAAGACTAGTCTTCCACCCACCGTGGAGTCACAGTCGAGGCAAGAAACTAAACAGTCATATCAACGTGGCGCTCAAGCACTCTCGGCTCTGGTTGCGGCCGCAATCTTTGGTTTACTACTTATCGTAATATTCTCCTTGCAAAGCGGCTCTTTCTCAAGTGTCTTCAGCGTCGCAGGAATGTTCGCGGCGACCTCGATGTTGGCCGCGGCCTGTTCGGTTTCCTGTTTGGGATTCCGGATTGCTCGATGGACCCAAGATAGTTTCCGGTGAAGTGACAGTTTTGAGACTTTGCTACAGAGCGATTTGTCTGGAGTGCGAGCAAACTTGTTTGCTGTTAGACTCTGAGCCGAGCGTGGTGTAACCCATGGCGCGCGTCGAAGCGACACCCACTCCGTCGATTTTAATCTGGGCCAGGAAGTCAGCTGGTATGTCCGTTGAGCTGGCAGCTCAGAAAGCGAGCGTTAAAGTCGAACAGCTCGCTTCGTGGGAAGCCGGCAGTACTCGCCCTAGTATTCCTCAATTGCGAAAGCTTGCAACGACGTATCGCCGACCTCTCGCAGCATTCTACCTCTCTGAACCACCTACTAGGTTTGAAGTGATGCGAGACTTTCGAAGGTTTCCGAGAGCGAACCCGGCGCCTAATAGGTCTCCCGAATTAGCGTTTGAAGTCCGCCGAGCTTTCGATAGAAGAGAGTGGGCGTTGGACTTGATGCATGACATCGACGAGTCGCCGCCGGTTTTTCGAGCTGACGCGAACTCTCACGAGGGTGCCGAGTCGGTAGCGACTCGCCTTCGCGGCGCAATCGGAGTCACAGTTGACAGGCAAGCGACGTGGCGGGGTGAATATGAGGCCTTCAAGGCTTGGCGCCAGCTATTGGAGCGCGCAGGAATCCTAACCCTCCAAGCCACTAGCCTTCCATTAGAAGAGGCCCGCGGATTTTCAGTCAACTTGAGGCCGCTACCGGTCGTGGTCGTCAATATTAAAGACGCGCCACGAGGGCGAATTTTTACACTTCTCCACGAATGCGTTCACCTGATGCTTAACGACGGCGGTATCTGCGATCTTCACGACGGAGACGTTGAAGCATTTTGTAACAGGGTCGCAGGTGCTGCGCTGTTTCCGAGAGAGGAATTTCTCCGTAGTTCCCCAGTGAGGCATCATCGCAAGGACGACCCAGCCTGGACCGACCTGGAACTACAGGAATTGTCACGCCAATTCGGAGGAAGCCGCGAAGCCGCTCTCGTTCGCCTGTTGACACTGAAGCTAACGACACAGTCCTATTATGATCGTATACATAAGGAGTTCCGCAAACAATACCAAGAGCTGCAGGAAAAAAGGCAAGAGGCCCAAGGATTTGCTCCTCCGTACGTGGTTGCAATATCGAGCGCAGGACCGCTCTTTACGAACCTAGTCATTGAAAATTTTAATCGCGAGAAAATTACCGCAAGCGACGTTGGTGACTACCTTCAGATCCGACTGAAGCACCTGAAGGAGCTTCAGAGCGAGTTATCGAAGGAGGCGTAGCTCGGCGCCCGTGAAATTCAGCCTAGACACAAGCGGCATACTCGATGCCTGGGTTCGCCACTACCCTCCAGACGTGTTTCCAACAATCTGGTCCCATCTAGATGCCGCTGTTAGGAGCGAACAGATAGTGGTGATTGAAGAAGTCGTTATAGAGCTCGAGCGAAAGGCGGACGATGTATACGCCTGGGTTAAGGCGCGCGAAGCGATGATCATTCCCATAGATGCTGAAATACAATCTCATGTGGCCGATATCATGTCTCGATTTCCGCGGCTAGTTGATACAAAGAAGAATCGTTCAGGATGCGATCCATGGGTTATAGCGCTGGTAAAGGCACGCCAAATGACCGTTGTGACCGCCGAGAGGGCGACAGGGAATCCTCAGAAACCCAAGATACCCGATGTTTGCAAAGAACTCGGGATACCATGCGTCGGAATTATTGATTTCTTCCGCCAACAGGGCTGGCGCTGGTAATCCTGCCCATACGATTTCTCCAAGCGTTGTTCCCCTTACGCCGCCATTTTTTTTGACCGTACCTTTACTGTACTTCCGACCAGTCTCCCGCCACTCTGTTCCGGTGCTACTCTGTATCTGGCTCATTGGCGCCGCACGCCGAAAGCCGTACAAGGAGGTCCGAGATAGGCGACTGAACGAAAGTCGGCCGGCGCCAGCCGGTTGACGACAAATCGAACCTTCTCCCACCTCACCACACCGCGCCCGCATCCTGCGGCCCGCGAACCCACAAAAGGACAACCCACCATGACCTCGAAAACAACTACGAAAGTCACCAGCCCCAAAGCCAGCAGAAAGAATTCCCAAAAGAAATCCAATCGAATCAACCGTCAACGCCGCCTGCAAAAGCAGCTGCAAATCATCATCTTCGAACGACACAGCCGCCGCTGCATCATCTGCCACCACCCCGAACGCGAAGCGATCGAAGAGGAATTCGTTCACTGGCGCGCCCCCTGGAAGCTCTCTCAGGACTACAATCTCAATGACTATCGCACCGTCTACCGCCACGCCCGCGCCGCCGGCCTGCTCCTGCAGCGCCGCGAACGTCTGCACTCGGCCCTCGACGCCTTCGTTGAATCCGTCGACGACGTAACCTTCACCGGCGACACGATCCTCCGCGCGATGCGCGCCTACAGCTGCATCGACAGCCACGGCCGCTGGACCGAAATCCCCACCCAGGTCCAATTCTCCACTTCCAACAACGCCCAACCACCGCAGCCGCCCACCCCATCTCCGAGGAGCGGTTCCACCGCCTCCGACATCCTAGATGTCGCTCCTAAATATTCAAAACAACCATCGCGAAGCGATGCCACCACTTGCGCATCCCCACCCGCGCAAACCTTTAACGAAGACGATGAAAACGCGCGCGAAGAGCGCGTCACCGCTTCCGACGTCCTCGACGTGTTCCGCAAATACGGCGTTCAAGCATCGCGGAACGACGCCACCGTCGCCGAAGATCAATACGACGAACCCGAAGACGATGACGCCGACGCCGATTCCGATCCCGACGATGACGACGAGTCAGAAGAGGACGCTGAAAACGAGCTCGAAGAGCTCGTCACCGCTTCCGACGTCAGCAACGTCGTCCGCAAATACGCCAATCAAACATCGCGGAGCGATGCCACCGATGATGACGATGAATCAGAAGAAGCCGCAGAAAACGAGCTCGAAAAGCTCGTAACCTCTCGCCTCTCATCTTCAAAATCACCGTCGCGCAGCGACACTACCGCTGGCGCAACCTCACCCGCGCAAGCCGTCAACGTCACAGAAGATGACTACGCCGATCCCGAAGACGACGACGAATACGAGGATTTCGAAGACGATCCAGAGGACGATCCCGACGACAACGGTCCAAAAAATAACTCGGAAGCTGACCGTCTCGAAGAGACCACCGCTTGCGCAGCCCCACCCGCGCAATCTGATTCAGCAGTGCCACTAAATTCAAACAATCGCGGTCGAAGCGTGACCGCCACCACTTGCGCTGATTCACCCGCGCAAGCTTTGCCGCGAGACATTGTTCGCGGCCAGAATCCGAATGAACGGTCGCCGTCCGACCGCACCGATTGCGCCGCGTTACCTTCCGGCGGCGCACCCGCGCCACCGGCTGTCCCTGCAAAACCGAAGCCGGACGCCGACGGCCTCATCTGGCACCCACACCCGGGCTATCCGAATCAGGAGAGGTCGGAGCCAGACGCCCAGGGCCGCGTCTTTTACAAAATCCACATGACGACCGCAGCTGCGCAGCCTCCCTCGCGCCAGACGGATGCCCAGCGCGCCGCAAAGTTAATCTACGGTTCCGTGATTAAAAAGTACGGCAACCCGTGAGCGATCAGCGATTTAAGAATTTCTAATCGGCGGTAAAAGGAGGGCAAAGGCGAGAGCAAAAGAGCCGGCGACGACAGTTCGAAGGCGAAGGCCGAACTGCAGATCCCTCTCTGCGCTCGGGATGACGATCAGTGCGGCGGCAGGAAAACCGTGGCCGGCGCTACAAGGGAAAAAGCTAAAAGAACGATGTCGCGATGATCGCCAAGCATTGAGTAGTGTGCGCCGTATGCGGCTTGGGGCACAGGCAGGATTGCCTGTGCTACTGAAAGGCACCGTCACATTCAAAAGCAACGGCGCCGGCCGGAGGCCAGCGGTACGAAGGACAACGGCGAAGGCGGCGGCGAAACGCCGCCGGTACAAAGAGCGAAACACAAGACTGGGTGCTGCGGGTAGGGATAAGTACCGATTGTTTGCGCTCGGGGGTGGGCGGTATGCTGGGCGCAGTGGAGGGTGGCGATGGCGACTTCTGTGTGGCGGGGGATGATTTCGTTTGGGTTGGTGTCGATACCGATTCGGTTGTATGCGGCGGCGCGGGAGAAACGGATTAACCTGCACCAGATTCATAGTGTGTGTAAGACGCGGTTGAAGCAGCCGCTGTATTGTCCGCACTGCAAGCGGTTCGTGGATCGGAAGGAAGTGATAAAGGGATACGAATACGAGAAGGGGCAGTACGTTTATATCGAGCCGGAGGAGATTAAGAAGATTACGCCGGAATCGGGGCGGACGATGGAGATACTGGCGTTCCTTGAGGAGCGGGAGGTGGACCCGATTTATTTTGATTCGTCATTTTTGGCGCTGCCTGATGAGAAGGCGGACAAGCCTTACGTGCTATTGCTGAAGGCGCTGGAGGAGACGAACAAGATGGGCGTGGCGAAGGTGACGATGCATCAGCGCGAGTACACGATATTTATTCGGGCGCGGAATCATGGGCTGACGCTGCATACGATGTATTACCAGAACGAAATCGCGAGCGTGGCTGGTTACGGGAAAAATTACGATATTAAATTGAGGGCGGAAGAGGTGAGGCTGGCGGAGCAGCTGGTGGAAAGTTTGACGTCGCGATTCAAGCCTGAGGCTTATAAGGATGAATTCCAGGCGCGGCTGCAGGAATTGATTGACGCGAAGCTCGAGGGCAAGACGGTGGCTCCGACGCCGAAGCGGGAGAAGGCGCCCGTGATCGACATGATGGAGGCGCTGAAGAGGAGCCTGGGCGAGGGGCGTCGCGCGGCGGGCGGCGGGGCGAAGGCGCGGCCGGGGAGGGCTGCGGCAGCGGGCGGGCATCGGCAGCATCGCAAGGCGAGTTGAGGCGCGAAATTTGGTTTTCTTGGGCTGATGAATCGGATTTGTAGGTTTTTTTTTCTTAGTCGCATTTCCCTTCTGCAAATTGGTGCACTTGACTGCGCGTGTCTTACGATGCGCGATATTGCTGTGGCGCGTGTGGTTGCTTGACAGGATGGAGCAGCGGCGAATATAAGGAACGGTTTCGAGCAGGTGATGATTACAAGGAGAAACATGGGCCACGAACGTGGGGGAGAATCGCGGCAGGAGCGGGAGCAGCGTGAGGGGAAAGGGCAGCCGAATCGGAGGGAATTTTTGGCGGGATCGGTGGGGGCGTTGGCGGCTTCGCGGGTGAAAAACTTGAATGCGTTCAGTTCCCTTTCGCGTGAGGGCCGCGCGATGGAGAAAGCGCCTACGGCGGCGGCACCGCGCCGCGTGATCATTGATACGGATCCTGGCGTGGATGATGCGCTGGCGATTTTGTTGGCGCTGCGGTCGCCGGAATTGCAAGTGGAGGCGATCACGCCGGTGGCGGGGAATGTGCCGCTGGATTTCACGCTGCCGAATGCGTTGAAGCTAGTGGAGATTGCGGGGAGGACGGATGTGCCGGTGGCGGGCGGGGCGCGTCATCCGCTGGTGAGGAAGTTGATTACGGGCGAGCGCGTTCACGGGAACAACGGGCTGGCGGGCGTGGAATTTCCGGAGCCGAAGATCAAGCCGGTGGCGGAATCGGCGCCGGAAATGATCCGAAAGATTGTGAAGGCGAATCCGGGCGAAATTACGATTGTGGCGGTGGGGCCGTTGACAAATGTGGCGCTGGCGCTGCGCGACGATCCGGAACTGGCGGCGAAAATTAAGAGCATCGTGATTATGGGCGGATCGCTTTCGGGCGGGAACGTGACGCCGGCGGCGGAATTTAATTTGTACGTGGACCCGGAGGCGGCGCGGATTGTGTTTGATGCGGGGGTGCCGCTGACGATGGTGGGGCTGGACGTGACGCGCAAGGTGCTATTTACGGACGAACGGCTGAAGGCGCTGGAGACGGCGAAGAATCCGTCGGGGATTGCGGCGGCAAAGATTATGGCGGCGACGCTCGAGCATTTGAACAGAGGGCCGCATCCTATGATTGAGGCGATGCACGATCCGTTGACGGTGGCGAATTTGATTGATCCGGGAATTTTGACGCTGAAGGATTATTACGTGGAAGTGGAGACGGAGGGCGAGTTCACTGCGGGCGAAACGATTGGGTGGGCGTATGGGCCGGCGCGAGGCTCGGCGCCGATGGCGCTGGCGGACAAGCATGAGGGGTCGCCGGTGCTAGCGACGGAGGAGACTTTTAAGGCGAATGCGCGAGTGGCGGTGGAAGTGGATGCGGAGCGGTTTTTCCGGCTGCTGCTGGGGCGGCTTACGGCGTAATTTTACGGCTTGGCCTCGACCGGTTGAGCGTTGTTATCGGCTTCGATCACGGGAATCAGGTCGGTGGGGATTTGAATTTTCGCTATGTAGCCGCGGGCGCCGGCGTCGGCTGCGGCTCGGGCCATTTCGAGCGAATGATGTTGCGTGACGAAATAGATGTTGGCGTCGGGCAGGTCTTTGTGGATCAACTGGGCGGCTTGCAGACCGTTGAGATTGGGCATCGAGACATCTAAGAGGATTACGTCAGGGGCAAGGGCGAGCGCCTTCTGCACGGCGTCCTGACCGTCCGTGGCTTCCCCGCAAACACTCCAACCTTTGTGCATCTCGAGAAGCATTCTGAGGCCCGCGCGAACCATTGGGACGTCGTCTGCTATGAGTATTCTTAGCATTGCGTTACCTCCGTTACGGCACTGACGGGAAGGAGCGGGATCGCGAGGGAAACGCGGGGCCGGGGATGAGCTCGTCTTCCTTACTAAGATAAGATGCGAGTTAGCGTTTACGAATCGGGTAATTCATGTATTCGATCGCGTTTCGCGTGACTTAATGGACACATACGCACAGGGGTTTTCCTCAGACTGTGCAAAAAGCGGAAGCTCAAGCGTCCTCGTCGAAAGTACTAATCCAGAAGATTGCCGGCGTCGCAGATGCGGATTGAGTGCGGAGATTTGATAGACTCCTGCGCAAGAGGAGAAAGCTATGCTGCGGACGATTGGCAATGTGTTTTTGTGTTCCCTTTTCACGCTTGGCCTGGGGAATCCGACTGCGCCGACAACCTACGAAAATCTGAATGCCGTTCTATGGATGCAGACGGCTGTGGAATATAAAGCAGCCACGGTGCAGACCTACCGGGTGGCGCAAGCGGCGCTGCTGCAAGGGCTTCGCGATCCGCATTGGACGGCGGCGCTCGAGCAGGGCGGCGATTTTGAGAATCTGCCTCCTGCTGTGATTTTGGATCTGGATGAGACTGTGCTGGACAATTCCGCGTTTGACGCGCGCCTGGTGGTATCCCCGGTGCCGCAGCATGAAATCGGGGCGGAGTGGACAAAATGGGCCAACGAAGTGGGCGCAGGTCTCGTTCCCGGGGCGATCGATTTTCTGCAGTTCGCGCATGCCAACGGCGTGACGCCGATTTACATTACGAATCGGAAGTGCGACTCGTCGAAAGATGACGATCCGACGGTAGAGGTGCTGCGTAAGCTTCAGGTGCCGCTGGATTCTCCGGTGGATCGATTGTTTTGCGCGAAGGACAGCAAGGATACTGACAAGACCCCACGGAGGAGGTTGGTCGCGGCAAAGTTTCGGATTCTTTTGCTGTTTGGGGACCAACTCGGAGACTTTCTAACGATCCCGCCGGGCGAGGCAAACCTCGCGGGCCGCGAGAAACTTTTCATCGCTCACCAGAGCTTGTGGGGCGAGCGGTGGTTTCAATTGCCGAATCCGATGTATGGATCGTGGGAAGGGGCGGTTGGCTTCACCGTACCGGACAAGCTGAAACATTTGCGACAGTGATCGGTCTTACAGAGAGCCTGCGAAGATTGCGGAGATTGGACAGCACTTTGGGCCCAGCGTAAAATTGAGTTGTAACCCATTTTACGATTCGAGGATTCAATGATCGCTGAGAAGCAATCCTATCGTGGCGTTATCTGCATTCACTGTCATCAATCAACTCCGTTGACGCCGTCAGCAGAAAGCAAGGAGCAGAGGCATAAAGACGGAGCGCAAGTTGCAGAGGATGAGTTCGCAATTTTTTCCAACCCGCTGAGATGCCGCGCTTGCGGGAAGGAAGCCGTGTATACGGCAAAAGATGTGAGGGATTTCGAAGGCAGCCCGCGAAAAAGACAGCGCAGACGCGCGGCGAGTTCGTCGAGCTAACCCACAGAGAGATCTTCGAGAACAGGTTCTTTTGCAACACCCACCGGCCTGAAACTTCCGGCTAACGTGGCGCGTCCGGATGCAGGTCAATCGCTTCCCTCTGCAGGTCAATCGCCTGACGATGGCAAACAACTATAACCAACGCTTAGCGCCGATGCTTGCCGGACAGATTGTCCTGGATGAAATGCGAAATGCCTGCGAATAGCAACATCACTAAGACCACCAATCCTACGATGATTCCCATCGCAGAACCTCCAAGACCTCAGAGACAACATATGGAACTGACCGCTTAACGCTCCGTCGCAGATCAGTAAGTCAAGGCACTCGCTTCTCTTTTATCGTTCAGCAGCCTGCACACTTCTTCATCAGCAAGCTGCGGGAAGTCAGCGTAGAATTCCCCGACAGCGCGGAATTCTCTCGGAGTCAGCAAGCACACGACCTCGTCGGCCTCTGAGCCCAGCATGAGGTAGGTGGACAGAGGAGCGACTGCCGCAGCCACGATGATGCGAGCGGGGTACAATTTTCTGAGAGCTTCGATGGCGACACGAATCGTTGAGCCAGTGGCAATTCCGTCGTCGACGAGAATGACAATCTTATTGTGCACATCGAGTGGCGGACGCGCACCGCGATAGACATGCTCGCGACGTTCCAGCTCCTGGCGTTCCGCAGCGGCGACGCGGCGAATCACGCTTCCCGATAGATCAAATTCCTCCACAACATCGGGATCAACTAGTTCACTTCCGCCCATCGCAATGGCGCCCATAGCGAGTTCTTCGAACCCCGGAACACCCAGTTTGCGAACAAGGAAAACGTCCAGGGGAACCTCAAGGGCCTCCGCTATTTCGTGAGCAACGGCTACACCCCCGCGCGGGAGCCCAAGAACGATCACGTCAGGCCGTCCCTTGTATGCTGCAAGCCTCTGCCCCAGCAGGCGGCCCGCTTCCTCTCGATCCCTAATTTGTGCGTTCATCTTTCTACCTCCTCTGGATCCCATTGTTTTCGCAAACCGAAGTTACTCAGACGCCCAGTTCCGGGTGGGATTCCAGTAAGTAGTTCTTAAGCCTTAGATCAATGGCCTTCCGAGCAGATCTCCTCAAAGTGGCGCGATGCGCGCGGGGCCGCTTTGTGTTTTTTTCAACTCTTGTCTTCCGCTCCATGGTTTCTGCTCCTTTCCCTATGGGCGACGCCCACAGGCTTTTTCACCAGGGGCTCCTAAAAATATGCACCGTGTACCAGAGCAACAGCGCGGCGCTGCCGATGGTCAGCATCATGAGTGCCACGAAAAGTCCCGAAGCCGTCCCGCGAATAGCGATGCCCAGAGTAAGTCCTGTGGCGATTGCGATTCCGATGTAGGCGAGGAGGCGGCTAACCTCGTATAAGAACCACAATGCTGACGCCGGCGACGCATTGCGGGAGAGGGCGGACACCCATGCAAAAACGAGCAGGCTCGGAATCAGGAAGAAAAGAACGCCGAAAAGCCACTTCGAGCCCGCCGGGTGAATTGCTTGCATTTCCCTGCGCATGTCGGCTCCTCTCTAATTGACTACTCCACAATCGCAGCTATGCAGAGCCGGGACAGTGACGTAGGTCACGATGGAAGGTGACGGCGGAGACCAGAATTCGGAGCACTCTAATATCAGGCTGCGACACGCGAGAAGAGCAAGCGCTTTGCCCATTCGACGAGGAGCAAATAGGTGATGGTGGAGATCGCAAGAAACGCGAAAAATGGTCCCGGCAGAGGCGTAAAGCCCAGAAGTTTCGCGAGGGGTGAAAACGGCAGAACGATGCCGACGATCACGATGAGAATTGTGGTAGTCGCGAGGGGAATGCTGGGCCTGCTCTTCAGCGGATTTCCCGCGGTGCGAATGATGAAGAGCACGAGGGTTTGTGTAGCAAGCGATTCGACGAACCATCCGGTGTGAAACTCCGGCTGGCTCGCGTGGAAATAGTGGAGCAAGACATAAAAGGTCAAAAAGTCGTAGATCGAACTGATGGGGCCGATGAAAATCATGAAATTCCTGATGAGTTTCATATCCCATCGCCGAGGGGCGCGAATGGCATCCTCGTCAACGTTATCGGACGGGATTGTGATCTGTGCCGTGTCATAGAGGAAGTTGTTCAGCAAGATCTGGGTGGGGAGCATGGGCAGAAACGGGAGAAACACGGATGCGCCTGCCATGCTGAACATGTTGCCGAAGTTTGAGCTGGTACCCATCAGCAAGTACTTCATGACGTTGGCGGAAGCCCTGCGGCCTTCGATAATGCCGTTGTGCAGAATCTGCAAGCCTGGCTTGAGCAGGATGATATCGGCCGCTTCTCGCGCGACATCCACAGCGGACGCGACCGAGATGCCGACATCCGCCGCGTGCAGTGACGGCGCATCATTGATACCGTCGCCCATATACCCGACGACATGGTCGCGCTGTTTCAACGCATGGATGATGCGGTCTTTCTGCATGGGCGAAACACGCGCAAATACAGTGGTTTCTTCGGCGAGGTGTTGCAGGGCCGGATCGGTCGTTCGTTCCAGTTCCTCTCCGAGAATTATGGTGGGGTTTTTGATGCCGACCTGCTCGCAAATGTGGCGCGCAACGAGCTCGTTGTCGCCCGTGAGGATCTTCACTGCCACTCCGTCGCGGCTCATTGCCGCAAGCGACTGCGCCGCATCGGGGTTGGGTGGATCGGCAAACGCGAGGTAACCCACAAGAATGAGCGAGTGCTCATCGGCGACGGTGAAAGAACAGTGCGAATCCGCCATTCGATAAGCGACGGCGAGAACGCGGAATCCCTGCGCGCTCAAGTCATCGAACGTCTGCCGGCAGCGGCCCTTCGCAGCAGCATCGAGGGGAACGACGCGGCCTTCTGTTTCATACGATTCCGAGAGGTCGAGAATTCCTTCTGGCGCGCCTTTGGTAATCAAAAGACAGCCAGTGGATCCTTTTTTCTCTACAACGATTGAGAGGCGGCGGCGCTCGAAATCGAATGGAATTTCATCGCATTTCGTGTATCCATCGGAATCTGGGCGCTGGAGTTTCAAAATGGCCGCGTCGAGCGGACTGCGAATTCCGGTTTCGAGCTTGCTGTTGATGTAACCCAGTTCAATGGGACGTTCGGAAGGTTTTCCGAGAAAATCGACGGAGGCGGCGAGGCTCATGATGCCGGTCGTGAGCGTGCCAGTCTTGTCACTACACAGCACATCGATCGTCCCGAAGTTTTGAATGGCGGAAAGATGTTTCACGACCACCTGGTCTCGCGACATGCGGATGGCTCCGCGTGCGAGCGTTACGGAAGTAATCATGGGAAGAAACTCGGGCGTCAAACCGACGGCGAGAGCCACGGCGAACAATAAAGACTCAAACGCATCTTTATGCAATGCGACGCGAACGACTAGAATGAATAAAACCAAAAAAAATACGGCACGCGTGATCAACATCGCGAAGTGCTTCATGCTGCGCTCGAACTCGGTTTCGGCCGGGCGCGTCGCGAGCCTTTCCGCAATGGCTCCAAACGCGGTTTGAGCTCCCGTTTTCAGAATGAGAACCGTGCCGGTGCCGCTGACAACCGAGGTTCCGAGAAAGACAAGATCGGGCGCATCGGGGCTCGCGCCTACCGGGACAGCGCGACCGGTGGCATTTTTTTCTGCCGGTAGCGACTCACCGGTCAAGGCCGCCTGCTGGACATACAGATCATGTGATTCCAAGAGCTGGCCGTCGGCGGGAATCAGGTCTCCGGCGGACACGCGCACAATGTCGCCCGGTACGACCTCATGGCGTTTGATTTCCTGCCAATTGCCGTCGCGCAGAACCGTGGCTGTCGGCGTGACAGTTTCCCGAAGCTTGTCGATCGCACGCTGCGATCGATACGTTTGAATGAAATTGATCGAGACGCCCAGCAGGACCATCACCAGGATGATCACGGAGTCCGTCGTATTTCCGAGGATGAAGGAAACCACGCTTGCGACAAGCAGGATGACGATAAGCGGATTGACGAAGAGGAGCAGGAGTTCAACTACCGCGGCGCCACGTTTTACGGGCGCGGGATCATTGGGGCCGTACTTGGAAAGGCGTTCCGCCGCTTCCTGCGAGGACAGGCCGCGCAGCACGCTCGAGTCCTGGTGGCTGCCTTCGCTGGTTGCGATCGAGGGCGAACTCATATTCCACGCTACATTCGCGCCAAGGCATCGAGCATAGCCACGGAGCGCTCAAATCTCAAAGGATTCAAAGGGGCCGCTGAGGCGCCAAAGTCACGCCGCGGCGATCACGCGAGCCGTTTCTCGGGGGCGAACCGCTTCAGAACGGATGCTGATGAGAACGCCTCTGCGTTTTTCGTAGTGCAAAGTGTACTTCTCGCAGCAGCACTCGCATAGCCAGAAATGCTGCACGGAGTGCGACCGCGTGTCCGGCGCGTCATTCATATGATCGTTGTGAAACCTGAAGAATTCTCCGCGATGGTAGTCGAACGGAGTCGCACAGTCAGGATTGGCGCATGTCGAGAACATCACCCGCTCCTTTTCGGCCGGCGTGGTTAAAAGCAACTGGACGATAGCTTCGATGCGCAAGCTGGAGCAGTGACCGGCGTCACTCTCTGGCGTGACTTGATGCATCGCGGATTCCTGCGAGCGTCTTAATACTGTATTAACGATTCCATGGAACAAAGGGAGTCGAAGGGAGACCCGTGCACGATCGCGCTGAATTAAATGGATTGATTCGACAATTGGAGCTGCTTCGCTCTGAAATAGTGAGCGCGGAGGCTGCGGGTCGAGGCGAGATAGAGCAGGTAAGCCCTGAACACACTGCCAGCGCCAGGAATCTCCTGCACTATATGGCGCTTCGCCGGCACGATATTCGCGAGTTGCAGATGCAACTCGCTTCGCTGGGCCTTTCTTCCCTTGGGCGGACCGAGTCGCGGGTCATTGATGCTTTGCAGGACGTAATGAACGTCCTTGTCAAACTCGCAGGAGACGAATTGGGCCTGCCCGGTGCGAGCGAAAGCATTCCGGAACTTTCCAACGGCCAGAACCTCCTTCAGGCGAAGACGGAAGCCTTGCTCGGGCCGGCACCAGAAGACCGCCGCGTGCGGATTATGGTGACCATGCCTCCGGAAGCGGCCACAGATTATGATCTCGTCTTGAAGCTCTTGATGAACGGCATGAATTGCATGCGCATCAATTGTGCGCACGATGGGCCGGAAGCCTGGAACAACATGATCCAGAACCTGCGCCGCGCGCAGAAGGAAACGGGCAAATGGTGCAAAGTTGCGATGGACGTGGCCGGTCCCAAGCTTCGAACCGGGCCGATCGAACCCGGTCCCTGCGTTCTAAAGTATCGCCCCAAGCGAGATACCTATGGTCGAGTAGAATCGCCGGCTCGAATTTGGCTTACCCCTGCGGAAAATCCCGAAATCCCGCCGAGCCCAGCTGCCTCGGTTCCTGTGCCGGGAAAATGGCTTTCTGAACTCAAAACTGGAAGTCTTATCCGGTTTACAGACGCCCGTGGGGCCAAGCGGTCAATGAAGGTTGAAGCCGCGTGTGGCAGTAGCCGTTGGGCAGAGGCCATGCAGACCGCGTATCTGATGCCCGGTACCATGCTGACCGCGGAAGAGGATTTCGAGGCTGAATCGTCCGGTGCCGGCAGTGCCTGTATCGGTGAAATCCCCCCGACGCCACAAACGCTCCGACTGAATTCGGGTGACCGACTCGTTCTGACACGTTCCCTCGAACTGGGGAAACCTGCCGAATATGACGCTGACAAACATCTATTAGGCCCGGCGCGCATTGCAGTTTTTCCAGCTGGGTTTTTTGACGACGTTCGCGCCGGCGAACCCATCTGGTTCGACGACGGGCGTATCGGCGGAACGATAGCAAGTGTGGCGTCCTGATGAAATCGTGGTCGAAATCACGCAAGCCAGGCCGAGCGGCGAAAAACTAGGCGCTGAGAAGGGAATCAACGTTCCCGAAACGGATCTGCGCCTCCCTTCCCTGACGCCGGAAGATTTGAAAAACCTCCGTTTCATCGTTGAACACGCGGACATCGTTGGCTATTCCTTTGTGCGAACCGAAGAAGATGTGCACGAACTGCAGGCGCGGCTCGCTGAATTGAACGGGCAGCATCTGGGCATCATTTTGAAAATCGAGACTCGCAAGGGATTTGACAACTTGCCGCGCCTGCTCCTTGCTGCGATGCGTACTCCTGCCGTTGGCGTCATGATCGCCCGCGGTGATTTGGCGGTCGAATGTGGTTACCAAAGGCTCGCTGAGGTCCAGGAGGAAATCCTCTGGATTTGCGAGGCGGCTCACATGCCGGTAATCTGGGCTACGCAAGTTCTCGAGTCCCTCGCGAAGAATGGCATCCCCTCGCGCTCGGAAATTACGGATGCAGCGATGGGCGAGCGGGCCGAGTGCGTCATGCTCAACAAAGGACCGTACATCGTAGAGGCGGTTCGCGCCCTCGACGATATCTTGCGCCGCATGGAAGCCCATCAAGACAAGAAACGCTCCATGCTGCGAAGACTTCATGTTGCCGGGGCGCTGTCCGCAGCGTCCGGCCAGTAAACCGAGGACATTCCGCTACCCACCGTATTTTTTTCTGCGCCTTTGGATTCCTTTCGTTTGCTCGTCACAGATTGGAGTGATGTGTGTCACAGCGAGAAATCCGGCGTGGCGCTAACTTGTAAGTATTATTGGAGGTGATTCATGAAAGCCACGCAAGCGAGAAGCCGCGTCGAGTTCAAGAACATTCTGTTTGCCACCGATTTCTCTTCCGCTGCGAGCGCTGCAGTGCCGTTTGCCGCGGAATTGACCAAGCGATATGGGGCAAAATTGTACGCGCTATACGTCAGGCCGCCCGTGGTCAATCCAATGACGCCACCACTCACATGGGGCGGTTTGGAAGAGGCGGCGGCAGTCGAAGATGCGCGGCATGAAAAAGAACTTGCTAACGCGTTCTCGGGAATTCAGCCGGAAATCCTCATGAAAGAAGGAGATATCTGGTCGAGCCTTACATCGGCCATTGAAGAGAAGAACATCGACCTGATCGTGATCGGGACCCGCGGCCGGTCGGGAATTTCAAAATTCGTGCTTGGCTCTATCGCAGAGGAAATCTTCCGACAGGCACCCTGTCCGGTGTTGACGGTTGGCCCCAACACACCTGCACCAGGAAAACAATCTGGCGAGATCACCAAGATACTCTTCGCGACAGATTTCAGCCCGGAATCGAGTGCTGCCGCGCCGTACGCTGTGTCGCTGGCACAGGAATGCCAGGCTTACCTCACGCTGCTCCATGTGATTAAAGCTGCGAAGGCCGGAGATCTCGTCCAAGCGGGAGATCTGGTGAAATCATCCACGCAACTGCTTCACAATCTTCTACCGGCCGAAGCAGAACTCTGGTGCGTTCCGGAATATCTGGTCGAACAAGGCGATCCGGCCGAAAAGATCCTGGAAGTTGCAGCGCGAACCGGGGCGGAGCTGATTGTGCTAGGCGTCCGCCAAGCGAGCGGCTTTCCGGGCGCGGCAACGCATCTCCCGATAGCCACGGCGCACAAAGTCGTATCGCACGCTGCGTGCCCTGTGCTCACGATTCGCGGCTAGCTTTAATGGGAGGAGCCATCAAATGGCTCCTCCCTTCAGCCACAGCAGGTCGGCGCCAGCAGGGCGCACGGCTAATCTCCGAAAGACTTCACCGCAGCCCGTATGACAGGTCTCTCCTGAGGCGCCAAATTGTTAAGTGATTCCAACCGGGACAAAATAGCGAGGGCGAGCGCGTTTGGCGCCCGCCCCCTACTTGCCGTGCCATCTTCGCCAGTTCTATTCGCTCACAGCTTGGCTGCGAGCGAATGTCTCTCTATGACTTGATCGTTAGCACCGGGCACGCCGCGGCGCTGACCACTCGATATGCCTTCGTATGCGGCACATGGCCCGCAAGACCCTTGCGGGGCTTGGCACCCATGACGATCAGGTCTGCTTGCTTTGCAAAGCGGAGGATTTCCTCCACCGGGTCACCGATGATCATAAAAAATTCAGGTTTGTGTTCCAGATTTGAGTTGGCCGGCACGAGCTCTTTCAATTGCCGAACGACCCAGTTGCGCCGGTTTGTGACGGCTTGCTCCGAAAATTCTTCCACATAGGGCACCACGTTCAGAAGAGTGATCCGAGCATGATGCTCCTGAGCGAGTGCGAATGCGTAGGCCGCTTCGCGGTCGACGGCCGGACCAAAGTCGGTGGCGAACAAGATGTTCTTAAACTCGGTCTTGCCCAGCGATTCATCTTTGGCATGCGGTCCGACGGTAAGGACGGGAACACGCGCCTGCCGGAAGGCTTCTTCAGCTCCGGAGCCGAGGACGACTTTCTTGACGTCGCCGAGGCCACGGGTGCCGAGAACGAGCAGATCAATCTTGCATTCCTTGATGAGTGAGTCGAGTGTGGGCCAAAATGCGCCCTCCACGATATTGGTGTGATATTCGATTCCGTGGAGACCGCCGGATTCAACGATCTTAGCGAAGTTCTCTTCGGCTTCGCCTCGGTTCGCGTCGAGGGTTTTGGCGGCGATTTCGGGCGCAATCAACGGATACCCATCAAGGCTGATAACGTGGCTGAGATAAATCTTAGAACCGAACCGGCGCGCAATTGAGATCGCGTATTCAAGCGCGCGCTCAGACGCGGGTGAAAAGTCCGTAGCGACCATGATTTTCGAGAAAGAAACTTGCGTCGCAGGAATGGTAACTCTTGCAGTTCCTGTTGCTACTCCATGTTCCTGAAGCATTTGAACCTCCTCTACATCTGCAAATCTATCTAGTAGGGCCTATCGCCCTAAATCCACCACCACCCTAATCCGGGACGATTCTATGCGCTGTGACACTCGTCACGGTTCAATGCGGCGTGAGTCACAAGAGCCGCCTTGGTAGGTGTGGGGGGATTAAACGCGGGTTGACAGTGGGGCGGTGCCTGGCATGAGGCCAAATGAGCTTTGCACGACAAATGAGGGGGACAGATTTCTGTCCCCCTTTACAATAGAAGCAGCTTTTCTTGCGTCAGGCTGCTTTCACTTTCACTTCCAGCCGGGCTATCTTCGGCATGTTGAGTTCGAGAACGCCGTTCCTAAGCGTTGCGGTTGCCTTACTGGCAACAACTTCCGCCGGCAGATCAATCACACGAAGCAGTTCGCTCGAGCATTGCTCCTTGTAAATGCTCTTTCCTCTTTTCTTTTCTCCTTTGCTCGTTTCCTTTTTGCCGCTAATGATGAGACGCCGCGGTTCGATGCTGACTTCCAATTCGTTAGCGTTGAAACCCGGCACTTCGGCCTCGATGTTCAGAGCACTCTCAGATTCGTTGATGTTGATGTGACTTGAATGAAGCAGTTCCGCTTCGGCCTTGAACCAATTATCTAATTCTTCACCGCCGTTGCACTGGAAAATTTCAAATGCTCGGCGCGCAATCTGATTGTGGATGTCGTCGATGCGTTTTGCGAGATTCTGCGGCTCTACCAAGCCCAGAGATTTTCCTTCTGATGCGAGATCAACGATGGTAGTTTTCTCGGTCATTTTATCCCTCCGTTCCTTTCCGCGTATGCGCCATTGCTCGGCGCATTTCCCCTTGACGCGATTCTCGTCATCTCGGGAAGCCGAATCTGTGAGGTGCATCACACCCTCCGGTGATAGGTGTCATTTCGTTCCAATAGCGATGGGGCTAGTGTTTTATCAGGAAGGAGAAAAAGGATGCCAGTTCACGAGAGGTCTGAGAAAGAGTACTTCACTCGGCGCAGAGACGGCTGGGTCTCTACGAGAGCGTCGAACCTCGCTACCCGATTGAGGTTTCAGAACATCCTTTACGCAACGGATCTCTCGTTTGCAGCGGAACGCGCGCTGCCGTACGCCTTGGAAATCGCCCGGCGTTACGGCGCCACCATCCACGTGGTCCACGTGGTTCAGCCGGACGTTTATCCTCTGGTTCCACCAAGCGCCTGGTCCAAGATGGCGGAAGCGGAAGAGGTTTTCCGAGAGGAGAGCAAGAGGAACCTGGAGGAACAACTGAAAAGCGTTCCGCACGAAATTATATTCCGGCCCGGAAAGACTTGGCCGATCCTTTCGGAGCTGATCGAAGAAAAACAGATTGATCTAGTCGTATTCAGCACGCACGGCGGGGGTGGATTGCAGAAGCTGATATTTGGGTCGGTCGCGGATGAACTTTTTCGAGAATCACCCTGCCCTATTTTGGCGGTCGGTCCAGGTGTACGAATCAAACCGAGAGCGAATGCGGAGCTGAATCGAATCCTTTACGCTACGGATTTCAAGGCAGAATCGCTAGCTGCTGCCCCCTATGCGACCTCACTTGCCCAAGAGCATCGCGCACAGCTCATTTTGCTGCATTCGATCGAGGATGGAGGCGATGTGTCTGCGTTATTGCATTCACTCCGGCAAGTGGTCCCTTTTGGAGCGGAGCTCCGGACGGAACCGGTCTGCATTGTCGAGCGTGGAGCACCGGCCAGCAAGATCCTCGAAGTTGCCGAAGCACACGGCGCCGATCTGATCCTGCTCGGCATACAAAGCAACGGCAAGAATTTCGGAAAACATCTGCTTCGTCCAGGTGTATTCCAAATCGTCGCGGGCGCAACGTGTCCGGTACTTATGGTGCGTCGCTAGCGCCCGACCGGAGGCACTCCAAATAACGCTCTCTTCTTTCTTCACTTAGCTGCAGGCTAGCGACTGCTTTGCCTTATGGCACGCCTGAGATAGAATCCTGCTGCACCCAGTAAAATACTCGTTTGCAGCGAATGCGTGCGTCCGAAAGGGACGGTTCGTCCCTATCTGAGGCGCGGTGCTACAGTCATTGGGAGCTATAGCTTGCCGAAACCCTCTCCGGCGGCTCCAGACTTTCAGACGCTTTTTCAGTCCGTCCCGGGTCTGTACCTCGTTTTGTCGCCCGACCTCACCATCGTCGCTGTCAGCGATGCCTATCTCCGCGCCACGATGACTCAGCGCGAGGAAATCCTGGGCCGTGGAATCTTCGAAGTCTTTCCGGATAACCCGGACGATCCAGTTGCTACCGGGGTAAGCAATCTGCGAGCTTCGCTGCAACGAGTGCTGCAGAGCAAGGTGTCCGATACCATGGCTGTGCAGAAGTACGACATTCGCAAGCCGCAGTCGAAGGGCGGCGCTTTCGAGGAGCGACACTGGACTCCCGTGAACACTCCCGTTTTAGGGCCGGATCAAGAGGTTGCCTACATCATCCATCGCGTCGAGGACGTAACCGATTTCGTTCGCCTCAGCCATCAAGAGGCCCAGCAGCAAAAGCTGACGGAGGAATTACGCACACGAACGGGGCAAATGGAAACCGAGATTTCTTCGCGGGCACGAGAAGTCCAGGAGGCGAACCAGCGACTGGAACGCGCCAATCACGAATTGGCCCGCAACGAAGCCCGGTTTCGATCCCTTGTTGCGGGCGTAAAGGACTATGCGATCTTCATGCTCGATCCCCAAGGTCGAGTTTCCACTTGGAACGCCGGCGCACAGCGAATCAAGGGCTACAGCGGGGAGGAAATTATCGGTGAACACTTCTCGCGGTTCTACACGCAAGAAGACATCGAGGGCGGGAAGCCCGAACGGGAACTAAAGATAGCCGCCTCCGAGGGGCGGATGGAAGAAGAAGGTTGGCGCGTCCGCAAGGATGGCTCCCGCTTCTGGGCCAATGTCATCATCACGCCCGTCCGCGACAAGAACGGGGAGCTCTTGGGGTTTTCGAAGGTCACACGCGATTTTACGGAACGCAAGAAATTAGACGAAGCACTCCACCTCAGCGAACAGCGCTTTCGGACTCTTTTCGAGTTCTCGCCCGACGCGATTCTCGCCACCAATCAAGACGGGGACATCACCGAAGCAAATTCACAAGTGGAACAAATTTTCGGCTACAGCAAAGACGAGTTGTTGGGCCAGAAGATTGAAATGCTGATTCCTGAGCGGTTCCGGACCGCTCACCCGGGCCATCGGAAAGAATATAACGAACAGCCTCGCACTCGGCCGATGGGGATCGGCTTGGAACTTCGCGCCAGACGCAAGGATGGCACGGAGTTTCCGGTCGACATCATGCTCAGCACTGTGGAAACCGGAACGAATAGAGCGGTGCTAACCGTGATCCGCGACCTTTCGGAAAAAGCCCGCATCGAGGAGGAATTGGCCAGAAGAGAGCGCGAAAAGCGCTATCTCGAAGAGGAACTCAACACGGAACACAGGTTTGAGGACATTATCGGGGAAAGTTCCGCGCTGAGAAGGGTCTTGAAGCAAGTCGAAACGGTTGCCGCAACTGACGTAACCGTTCTTATTCTCGGTGAAACGGGGACCGGTAAGGATTTGATTGCGCGGGCGATTCATCAGCTCAGTTCGCGGCACTCGCGCACGCTCGTGAAGTTGAATTGCGCGGCGATTCCCACGGGCTTGCTCGAAAGCGAACTCTTCGGGCACGAAAAGGGCGCTTTCACCGGAGCACTTTCGCAGAAAATCGGCCGCCTGGAACTCGCGCATCAGGGGTCGCTGTTCCTCGACGAAATCGGGGACCTTCCCGCAGAGCTTCAACCTAAAATCTTGCGAGCGCTCCAGGAAAAGGAATTTGAGCGGCTGGGCAGCTCCCGCACCATCCCTGTCGATATGCGGCTCATCGCTGCAACCAACCGAAATTTAGAAAAGATGGTGGCCGACCGGGAATTTCGAAGCGACCTCTACTATCGCCTCAGAGTCTTTCCGATCTCGATGCCCGCGTTGCGCGAACGCCGGGAGGATATCCCCCTTCTCGTGCGCTACTTCGTCAACAAGCACTCGCGGCGCATGGATAAGCGTATCGAGTCCATCCCCTCCGACGTGATGAAGGCCCTCACCAAATGGGACTGGCCGGGTAACATTCGAGAACTCGAGAACTTCATCGAACGCGCTGTGATTCTCTCGAAGGGTCCCAACCTCCGCATCCCGTTCGCTGAGCTCGAGATGCTGCCCGATAGTCCCCAAAAGGACGACGCCACGCTCCAAGCCACCGAGCGGGACCATATCCTCCGCATCCTTCGGGAAGCCAAAGGCTTGATCGCGGGACCCAAGGGGGCTGCGGCACGCCTCGGCCTGAAACGGACCACACTGAACTCCAAGCTCAAAAAGCTGGGGATCGAGCGCGACGACTATATCTAGTCTGGCTGACGATATCTCGTCAGTGCGCTTCGTCACGCTCGCGAGTGTTGCTAATCACTTCCCAACCTAGCGGACTATAACTCCTTCCCCCACAGCAAGTTCTTCCCCTCTGCACCCTTATCCCTTTTGGCTTCCTGCGTGCCATAAGGAAACACGTGGCGCAGGAGAGCCAAGGTCACGCTGAGAATCACAGTTCAAACAGAGCCACAAGCCATGACGTTAAAGCTCGAAGGAAGAGTCGTGGGGCCATGGGCGAGCGAACTAGATCGGACTTGGCGGCCACTGGCTGCCTCGCTGGGGACGAAAAAATTGGTGGTCGACATTTGTGGCGTCACGCATGCGGATCTGGATGGAAGACGAACACTTGCCGATATTCATAGGGCGACCGGCGCAGAGTTTGTAGCTGACACGCCAATGACGAAGTACTTCGCAGCAGAAGCACAGCGCAAGACGAAGAAAGATACGAAAGAGGAGGAATGAAATGCGAGGACCATACGGATTCGAAATGAGCGAGAATTGCCAGTCGTGCAAACTGCAGAAGAGCGGTTTCTTCTGCCAACTCACGCCCAAAGCCACGAAGGACTTCGACGCCGTCAAGTCCACCTCGGCATATCCCGAGGGCGCAATCTTGTTTCTTGAGAAGCAGGAAGCGCGCGGTGTCTTTCTCCTCTGTGAAGGCGAAGTGAAGCTTACGATCAGTTCGAGCGAAGGAAAGACGCTTATTTTGAGAATCGCGAAGCCGGGAGAAATTCTGGGCCTGATGGCCGCTCTCTCAGGGAAGCCATACGAGGTTACGGCCGAAACCATTCGTCCATCCCAGATCGCCTACGTTCGCCGCGACGATTTTGTCCGGTTCGTCGCTCAGTATCCGGAGGCCGCGCAGGGAATCGTCAAGCAGCTGAGCTCAAACTACCACGGAGCTTGCGAGCAGCTTCGAACCGTCGGACTCTCAATGTCCGCACCCGAAAAACTTGCAAGACTTTTACTGGAATGGTCCGCTGGAGCCGAAGAGACGAAGCTTGGCACTCAGATCACGATTCGGCTGACGCACGAAGAAATCGCGGAGTTCATCGGTAGCACGCGCGAGACAGTCACTCGCACGCTCAGTGATTTCAAGAGCCGCCACCTGGTGACTACCAAAGGCTCTACTCTGTCAATTCCGAGCCGCGCCGCCCTCGAGAATTTCGTCACGGCCTGACCGCCGCGCCAACTTTATCGCTCTATTCGTGAGTTTTGCCTGGTCGCACCGTCCCGACCGGAACATAGGGGCGGGCACTGCGCGTGCGACCACTCTCCTAAACAAGTAAGTATCAGCGGCAGCCCTTTTTTGCCCTGTGACACATGTCACGTCGACAAGTGATGTGCATTCCATACAACGAAGCGTCGGAGAATTATCGTTTAGGTGTGTTGTCAAGGCTAGGAAAGAAACGAGAGATGTGGATTACAAAACAAGATTGGGAAGGAGAAGACCATGAAGCCAGAGAACGAGTTGCAGAGGCGGTACGTAATGGACGAACTTGCGTGGGAACCGAGCGTGAATATGGCGGACATCGGCATCTCAGTCGACTCCAGTGTTGTGACTCTCACCGGCACGGTTGACAGCTACCCACAAAAGTGGGCAGCCGAGCGTGCGACGGAACGAGTGAAGGGAGTCAAAGCGGTGGCGAACGAAATCGAAGTCAGGCTTCCCGGAGAGTGGGAGCGCACTGACTCTGATATCGCGCGTGCCGCCGTGAATGTGCTGGAGTGGAATGCTCTGGTTCCGCAGGACCGCGTTCAAGTTCTTGTAGACAAGGGATGGATCACCCTTGACGGCTCGGTGGAGTTTCACTACCAGAAGACCGAAGCCGAGAGGGCCGTTCGCAGTTTGCTCGGCGTAAAAGGCGTGCTGAACCGCATCAATCTGAAGCCAGCCGTCTCACCGGCAGATGTTAAGAACCAAATCGTTGAGGCGCTGGAACGTGCTGCCGAAGTGGATGCCAAACAGATCTGCGTCGGAGCGACGAATGGCAAAGTCACCCTAAAAGGGAGCGTAAAGTCTTGGGTCGAACGCGAGGAAGCCGAGCGAGCCGCGTGGGCCGCACCAGGCGTATCCGAGGTTGAGAATTACATTGAGATCGCCTAGGCGTTTGCATAGCGGGAGGAGCACGCTGATGATTCCCGGTAGAATCTCCAAACGGAACGGCCTCGAGAGTGAAGTCACAATTGAGTGCCGCGATGTAGCTCTCCAAGGGACGCTGGCTCTTCCGGAGCCTTGTACAGGTATCGTTCTTTTTGCTCACGGAAGCGGTAGTGGCCGTCAGAGCCCGCGCAATCGCTACGTTGCGGAAGTATTGCAGTCGCAAGGAATGGCTACTCTACTATTCGACCTTTTGACCCGAAGCGAGGAACGGATCGACGAACTGACGGGCGAGCTACGATTCGACATTCCGTTCCTCGCGGAACGGCTAATCGGCGCGACGCAGTGGGTGAAGCAACGGCTGGATCTGCAGAGCCTTCCCATTGGCTATTTCGGCGCCAGCACGGGGGCGGGCGCGGCGCTGGTGGCAGCATCGAGACTCCCTGGGATCGTAGCGGCGGTGGTTTCGCGAGGGGGCCGGCCGGACCTTGCAGGCAATGTTCTCCGTTTTGTTGAAGCTCCCACACTGCTAATTGTAGGTGGAAACGACCGACCGGTGATCGATATGAACCGATCGGCGCTCGCAAACCTGAAATGCAGTGAGAAGCGGCTCGTGATTATCCCAGGCGCAACGCACCTATTCGAAGAGCCTGGGACTTTAGGAGAAGTCGCCCGCGTCGCCGCAGATTGGTTCACGCGATACTTGGTGGCCGGCAAACGATCGAAGCCTTTATCGGTCGCCAAAGCTTGATTTTATTGCGGGAAATGGTGCACAGATGCCTATTTACAAGGATCACGAAGTATTGGAAGCAATCCGTCAATCAGCCTTCCGGCTCACGGGTGAACCCGCAGACTTCGATCCCTTGCTCAAGAGGATCGGTGATGCTCGATTCGTACTGATCGGAGAAGCCTCGCACGGCACTCATGAGTTCTATCGCCTGCGCGCGCAGATCACGAAGCGCCTGATAGCAGAAAAAGGATTCAACGCGATCGCTGTCGAAGCAGACTGGCCGGACGCTTTTCGTGTCAATCAGTTCGTCCGGGCTCAAGGCAAAGACGAAGACGCAGTCGATGCGCTTGCCGGCTTCGAGCGATTCCCGGCGTGGATGTGGCGCAATGCAGACGTCCTCGACTTCGTTGGCTGGCTGCGAAGCTACAACGAACACCACCGCCCGAGACAGGTAGGTTTCTATGGGTTGGACCTTTACAGCCTGCATGCCTCCATCCGCGCCGTTTTGGATTTCCTCGATAAAGTCGATCCTGAGGCCGCGCGCCGCGCCCGCTATCGCTATTCGTGCTTTGAGACGTTTGGCGAGGACACCCAGGCATACGGATACGCAGCTGGCTTTGGATTGAGCAAGAGCTGCGAGGATGAGGCCATCACCCAGTGGATGGAAATGCGCCAGCGCGCTGCCGATCTTTCCCGCCGCGACGGCCGCGCATTTCCCGATGAATTCTTCTTTGCCGAACAGAATGCTCGTTTAGTGAAAAATGCTGAAGAGTATTACCGGTCGATGTTTCGCCAGCGGATTTCATCATGGAACCTGCGTGACACCCATATGGCTGAAACGCTGGATGCACTCGTGCAGCACCTTGGGGCGAAAGACGCGAAAGTTGTCGTCTGGGCTCACAATTCTCATCTGGGTGATGCCCGCGCCACCGAACAAGGGCAGGGCGGTGAGTTGAATTTGGGTCAGCTGGTTCGTCAGCGCTACGGCGAGCAAGCAGTTCTGGTTGGTTTCAGTACCTACACGGGGACAGTGACTGCGGCGTCGGAATGGGACAGCCCCGCAGAACGTAAAGTCGTGCGGCCCGCGCTGCCTGGTAGTTACGAAATGCTGTTTCATCAAAGCGGCATTCCCAATTTCCTGCTGCTACTCGATGCGGATCACGCGGCGACATCATTCTTGCGGCAACCTCGCCTGGAACGCGCAATCGGCGTGATTTATCTGCCACAGTCGGAACGGACGAGCCATTACTTTCACGCCCAGCTACCAGACCAGTTCGACGCGATTCTTCACTACGACGAAACCCGTGCCGTGGAACCTCTGGAGCGCGCAGCCATTTGGGAGCACGGCGAAGTCCCCGAAACTTATCCTTCAATGCTATAAGGAGCAAATGTCGAGCGGTTCCGAACAATTGAGCTAGACTTGGGTGAGATTTGAGACGTTGCTTTTTTCGGTGCCCTAGTCAGCAAGTAGTTCTATGGGGGACTTCTGTGTTGCAGGAGACTCACGCGCCACGTTTGCGATACGACCGGGAACTCCTTTTGCGGGTTGCCGCACGAATCGTGGTCAGTGCCGTTCTCGGCTGTACTGTCACAGAGGGTCTTTATTTGCTTGATAACTTCAGATCGTATGGCCCGATTCGCGACCGGATTATCGATGGACTAACCTTTCCTGGATTTGTGATTACGCGCCTTTTCGATCTCATAGGCATTCACGTCCGGAGCGGAAGTTTCGAGATGTGGTGGGCCTTCTTCTTCAGCAATTCGTTTTTCTATGCCGTCGTCTGCTACTTTGTTCTCGACGTCTTGCACCTTCCTCCAGAACAGAGCGAATTTTGAATTGGCGGATGAGTCTGTAAGCCGGATTCTGTGTGCTGCGACTCGTTCGCTAACTTGCGTTAGCGGCGATTGGCGCTCCTGATGTCGAGATAATCGGCACCGGGACTAAACCGACGAAGCGCGATGATCATTCCTCTAGGTCCCGGATCGCTCCGGGACTCAAGCAGCCTACCCGAGGGTCAGAGCGCCGCGCTCTTGCGAACGCGATGCATACGGGCCGGGCCAGCCCTCCCCTCCTATTTGGCCTTGCTCCACGCGGGGTTTTCCGTGCCCCGAGTGTCGCCACCCGGGCGGTGGGCTCTTACCCCACCTTTTCACCCTTGCCAAATGCGTTCGACCGAAAGAGGCGAGCCCGCGGTTTTGCCGTGGGCCTGCCGCAGGGTGCGAATCACACCGGCGGTATATTTTCTGTGGCACTTTCCGTGGCCGCGACTTCGCGTTTCGCCTTCGCGGAACGCGCGACGCAACCCCCTGGCGTTACCAGGCGCGTTGCCCTTTCGCCGCGGCTCTTGCGAGGTAGCGGCGATGGGAGTCCGGACTTTCCTCCCGCTGGCCCTCTTCATCTTGCGATGAATTTGGCCAACCGGCGATCATCCAACTCACCCGCCGGGATAATTATACGGCATGTGCGCTGAAGGCGGACGGGAGAATACAGCTCGGATTGTCGACGCGGCGATCGAGTGGACAGCCGCAAAGACGAAGAGAGATCCCTCCACTTCGGTCGGGATGACCGAAAACATTCAGCCCGTCGGGAGTTGATCGCGATTGTTATTTTGCTGGGAGGAGCTTTTCGAAGGCGGCTTCGTCGAGGATGGGAACGCCGAGGGTTTTGGCTTTGTCGAATTTGGAGCCGGGGTCGCTGCCTACGACTACGTAGCTGGTTTTTTTGCTTACTGTGCCGCCGGCTTTGCCGCCGTAGGCTGCGACGAGTTGCTCGGCTTGTTCGCGGGAGCGGCGCTCGAGGGTGCCGGTGAAGACGAATGTTTTGCCGGCGAACTGCGTGCCTTTGGGCGCGGGACGGTCTTCTGTCATGTTGACGCCGACGGCGCGTAGATTGTCGATTAGTTTGCGGTTGGCGGACTCGGAGAAGAATTCGTGCACGCCTTCGGCGATCTTGGGGCCGATTTCGGTAACTTCGAGCAGCTCGTCGGTTGAAGCCGAAGCGAGTTTTTCCATCGAGCCGAAATGCCGGGCAAGGAGTTGGGCCGTGCGCTCGCCGACGAACGGAATGCCGATGCCGTAGATGAGGCGCTCGAGGCTGTTCTTTTTGCTGGCGGTGATTTCGTCGAGGAGATTCTGGGCGGATTTTTCGGCCATGCGCTCGAGATTGGAGACGGACTCGAGATCGAGTCTGTAGATATCGGCGTAATCTTTCACGAGATTCTTTTCGATGAGCTGGTCGACGATTTTTTCACCGAGGCCGTCGATATTCATGGCGTGGCGGCCGGCAAAATGGAGGAGCGATTCCCTTCTGCGAGCGGGACACGAAACATTGACGCAGCGATAGGCGACTTCGCCTTCGGTGCGATGGACGCGCGTGCCGCAGACCGGGCATTTGTCCGGCATCTTGAATTGCTTTTCTTCCGTGCCGTGCTTCACGACTTTCAGAACATGCGGAATTACTTCGCCGGCGCGCTCCACGAGAACCGTATCGCCGGCGTGGATATTGAGGCGTTCGACTTCGTCCATATTGTGCAGAGTGGATTTGGAAACGGTGACGCCGCCGATCTGGACGGGCTCGAGGATCGCGAACGGGGTGAGAACACCGGTGCGGCCAACGCTGACGGCAATCTCGCGAAGAAGCGTGGTTTCCCGATGCGCGGCATATTTATAGGCGACAGCCCAGCGCGGCGCTTTCGAGGTGAAGCCCAGCTCATTCTGCAAGCCGATTTCGTCCACTTTGACCACGATGCCATCGATTTCATATTCCAATTTCGCGCGCTTCGATTCCCACACGGTGAGATATTTCTCAACTTCGGCAAGCGAATGGCAAACCTTCCAATCGTCACTCGCTTTGAAACGGAGATCCGAGAGCGTTTCGAGAATCTCTGAGAGTCGCTTCTTGGGACCACGTCCGTTGACGAGCATGTAATAGGCGAAGAAATTGAGGCGGCGCGACGCAGTGACGCGCGTATCGAGCATGCGAACCGAGCCGGCTGCTGCGTTGCGAGGATTGGCAAATACTTTGCTGCCCTGCTCCGCCTGCAGGCGGTTCATTTCCTTGAAAGCTTCGCGCGTCATGATCACTTCGCCGCGCACTTCGAAATCGCCGGGGATCCCGGATTTTTTCAGCAGGACCGGATCGATGCGCAGCGGAATCGAGCGGATTGTTTTTACGTTGGGCGTGACGTCTTCGCCGGTGGTTCCGTCACCGCGCGTGACACCTCGCACCAATGAGCCATTTTCGTAGATGAGGGAGAGGCTTAGACCGTCAAACTTGTGCTCGGCGACGTAATCGACTTTTTCGCGGCCGGTGGTTTCGTGAACGCGGCGATCGAAGGCGGCGAGCGCTTCGAGCGAGAGAGCGTTGTCGAGGCTAACCATCGGCGTTTGATGGCGGACTTTCAGAAAGCCTTCGCGCGGAGCGCCTCCGACGCGCACGGTGGGCGAATCGGCGGTGACGAGATCCGGATACTGCGCTTCGAGTTCTTTGAGGCGATTCATCAGTCGATCGAAAGCAGCGTCGGAAATTTCCGGGTCGTCCATCACGTAGTAAGCGTATTCGTGACGGCGAATCTGGTCGCGCAGGCTTTCAATTTCTTTAGCGTCTTGTTTCTTGGACATGAAACCCCTGAGGCGATGAAGAGAACGAAACCGGCACAATATTATACAATGTGAGTTTGCTTTCGCACTGCGAGACGAGACATTTGACGGCGAGGCTATGCCTGACGGAATCCAAGACGCGCTCCTGATCTACAACCCGACCAGCGGACGGCGGCAACACCGTCGCTTTGCGGAAATCGAGCAGGCGGTGCGCATTCTGAAGGATGCTGGGATTCGAACCGAGCTTGCGCCGACGACTGCGCCCATGAGCGCGGCGGGAATTGCCCGTCAGGCGGTACAGCAAGGCCGCGGGATGGTGATTGCCTGTGGCGGGGATGGAACGAACAACGAAATCGTCAACGGCTTGGCCGGCAGCGATGTGCCGATGGCGGTGTTGCCGGCGGGCACCGCGAATATTCTGGCTAAGGAGCTGGGAATCCCATGGGATATTCCTCAAGCTGCGCGGCTGATTTCAGGAGGCACGGTTCGGCGCGTCGCGCTGGGGGTTGCGATTCCGGCGGAGGGACGGCACACGGATCAGGTGCCGGCGGAGGGGCGCTACTTTTTGTGTGTAGCGGGCGCAGGGCCTGACGGGGCGATCGTCAATGGCGTGGATGGTGAGTTGAAGAAGAAGGCGGGGATTCTGGCGTATTGGCTGGAGGGGATGCGCCAGATTTTTAAGTATGGATTCCCGGAAATGCGTGTGCATTCGAATGGCGAGGAAAGGCGAGCGACGATTGTCGTTGTCGGGCGAACTGTGAATTACGGCGGGCCATTTAAGATTACGACGGGTGCGGATTTATTTGAGGACTCTTTCGAGTTTCTGACGAACTCGGCAAAAAGCCGGCTGCGCTATCTCGGTGCTTTGCCAGCGCTGTGGTTAGGAAGGCTTCGCAGCCTTGATGGAATTGACGCCTGGAAATCCACCGAGGCGATTTGCGAACCGAATGGCGACGGGCCTTTGTGGGCGCAGGTGGATGGCGAACCGATTGGGGACTTACCCATCAAATTTTCGATTGTGCCTAATGCGCTCTCGCTTGTGATTCCTGCACGCAACGGTGGATAGCCGAAGCCGGCTTTTACTAATTTAGATCCTAGTCTTCTGTATTCTGCGCGGAGGTATGGGCTGCGCGGGCGGCTCTGAGACCCGCCCCTACTGCTTCTTGGCATTCGCGTCGCCATTCGATAAGTCTGTGCGGGCTACTCTGTTAGGATGCGTGCGTGGAGCCGGTCACGCATGCATTGACTTCTCTAGCGCTCGCGCGCGTTGGGCAACGGCGCCTGCCGCGTTTTGGAACTGCAATGCTGGTTGTGGCCGGCGTTGCTCCCGACCTTGACTACGCGAGTTACCTTGGCGGCGCGGGGTTGTTTTTGCGATACGATCGGACACTCTTGCATTCCCTTGTGTCTTCATTCGTGTTGGCCATTGCACTCGCGGCGGCGTTTTACTTCGTTGCGCTTCATCGTGACAAGAAAACTTCTGGGTTGGAAGATTTAGCGGTCCCGAAACTAACTTTTGGGGCGGCGTTTCTTGTGTGCGCGATTGGAATTGCGGCGCATTTGCTGCTCGATGTGCTGAGCGGCGTGGGGGTGCGGCTGCTTTGGCCCTTTCGGGCGCGCTGGTTCGCGTTCGATCTGCTGCGCGACTTCGATATTTGGATACTGATGTTTCTTATTGCGGGGCTGCTTTTGCCGATGTTGATTGGACTGGTAAGCGAAGAGATTGGCGAACGAAAGAAACGCACCAGCGGAGGAGGGAGCGCGATTGCCGCACTTGTACTGATTCTTGCGTACGTAGGCGCGCGCGGCGTCCTGCATAGCCGAGCCGTCGATCTGCTTGAATCCCACGATTACCACGGCCGCGTTGCGCTTGCGGTGGGTGCATTTCCGGAATCGACTTCTCCTCTCGAGTGGCGCGGAGTGGTGTCTACCGACAACACGATCGAAGAGTTAGGTGTGCCGTTTGGGGTCGGGCGCGACTTTGATTCGGAGCACAGTGCTACGCAATACAAGCCAGATGATTCTCCGGTGCTGGAGGCCGGCGAGCAAACGGCGGCGGCGCAGCGATTCTTGAAATATGCGCGATTTCCTATTGCGAGTGTGGTGCGAACCGGCGACGAACATCAATTCGAATTGCGCGATGCGCGTTTCGCTGAGGATGACGCCAGTGCTTGGAACATTCTGGTGCGCGTGAGGATCGGCGGGGACATGCGAATTCTGGAGCAGGGCTTTCTGTTTGCTTCGCGAAGATAAATTGATTGAAGGGCGATCAGCGGCTGTGTCCTGGGTGTCCCAGGGAGAGACGGCTGATGAGAAAAAGCAGGAGCATTGCAACCACGATCGCTATGCCGAATGCAGCGCTGTGCGCGATCATGAATCGGAGAGCTTCGTCACCGTATCGGACAGCGAGAATTCCTTCCACCAAATAGCGAAGGCCTCGGCTTGACAGGATCGAAAGCACGAACGTCCGCAACGGTACTTGAAAGACTCCTTGCGCCAACACGAAAATTTTAAATGGGAAGGGCGGCGGAAGAATTGCCGGGATGAAGACGCTGAGAAATGCGTGGCTGTCGACCCAATCTTTAATTTTGGCGGCGCGTCCGCCGGCGTGGCGATGGAAATACGCCTCGCCGCCTTTTTTTGCGAGTAGATAGAGCCAGATGCAGCCTGCGAGCGATCCGATCGTTGCCATGGCAACGTAATAGGGCATGCGCGCTGCGTTCGTGTAGCAGAGTTGAAAGACGAGCGCGTCCGTGACGAATGGAAACGAGAGAACCGATGAATCGAGGAACGCTACAACAAAGAGCCCGCCACCGCCCATTACGGCGACGATTCGCTGGAGCCACAGGGGTAATTTCGGTTGTTTCATGCCCGATTTGACGACTCACGTAAAGCGACCGATTGTAGCAGAGTCAAGCGCACGCGCTCGTGGGACGAGGAACATGACGCAAGGAACTGGTGGAGTGAAATTTCGCCGAGTAGCTACGCCGGATCGCAAATTGCTGATTCCGTGTCCGTCAGATAGAATTCACGCTTGAGCAATTCTCCTCAGGCAACGTCACTTCTCGATCCCTTGAACGAGCGCCAGCGTGAAGCTGTGCTCGCGACAGAGGGCCCGCTACTCGTGCTGGCTGGCGCGGGAACCGGCAAGACGCGGGTGATTACGTATCGCGTGGCACACCTGATTGAAAAGGGCGTGCCGGGGCGCGCGATTCTCGCCGTCACATTCACAAATAAGGCTGCAGCCGTGATGAAAGAGCGAATCGGCGATTTGCTGCGCTCGAGTGGCCAGGATGCTTCGGAGGTTTGGGTCTCGACTTTTCATTCTTTCTGCGCGCGATTGCTACGGCGCGAGGCGGTGAACGCGGGCCTTCCGCGCGACTTTGCGATCTTTGATGACGACGATCAGACTGCCGCAGTGAAGCGCACGTTGATGCAGCTCGACCTTCCCGCCGACGACTATCCTCCTCGAAGCATGCGGGCGCAGATCAGCCATGCCAAGAATCACGGAATTACCCCGGATGAAATGGAAGCGAGCGCCGGCATCGCTCGCGATGAGGAGCGCAAGGAAGTAGCAAAAGTATTTCGCGCCTATAACGAGATGCTGCGCAAAGCGAGCGCGCTGGACTTCGATGATTTACTGCTGCGCGCGGTGGAACTATTGCAACAGAACGCGCCGGTGCGGGCGGCATGGAGCTCTCGCTTTGAATATTTGATGGTGGACGAGTTTCAGGACACAAATGCGGCGCAAGAAGAGCTGGTGCGTTTGCTGGCGGGCACGCGAAAGAATGTTTGTGTGGTAGGAGACGAAGACCAGTCGATTTACAGCTGGCGCGGAGCCCGTGCGGGCAATCTAAAGCGCTTCACCGAAGATTTCCCTGGAGCAAAAATCATTCGACTGGAAGAGAACTACCGGTCGACGCAGAAAATTCTGGATGCCGCAGCGGCGGTGGTCCGGAACAATTCTGACCGGCTGGGGAAAACGCTTCAAGCAACGCTCGGCTCAGGCGACGGGTTGCGATTCTTCGAGGCACAGGATTCGTATGCCGAGGCGGAGTTTGTTGTTGGCGAGATAACGTCAGCGATCGGGAACGATCCGGATGCGCGCGTCGCGGTCCTGTATCGCACCGGGGCGCAATCGCGATCGTTCGAAGAGGTTTTGCGACGGCTGGGGATACGTTATCGCGTCGTTGGAGGCTTCAGTTTTTACGAGCGGGCCGAAGTTCGTAATGCGCTGGCGTATGTGCGCTTGTTGCTGCATCCCGAAGACGATGTGGCGCTTTTGCGCGTATTGAACGTGCCGCCGCGCGGGATCGGCGCGGCCACAGTCGCCATGCTCGAAACCAGCGCTAGGGAAACTGGTAAGTCGTTGTGGGAAGTAATTCGTGCCGGTGAATTCGCGACTGGCAAGAAGCTCAGCAACGCCTTGAATTCTTTTCGGGAAATTGTCGAGCGTTTGCAGGAAGAATGCGCCGGCTTGCCCCCTGCGCAGCTGATCGAACGCGTGCTGGAGCGTTCCGGTTACCTGACCTACGTGGAGCAACAGGACAATCTGGAACACACCGCGCGCGCCGAAAATTTGCGCGAGCTTTCAAACGCGATGGCTGAGGCCACAGAGCAAGGGCAAACGCTCGAGGACGTGCTGGATGCGGCGGCGCTAGTGGCGGACTCCGATGAATATGATCCAACGATCCCCGTTTCGCTGATGACGCTACACAGTGCGAAGGGACTCGAGTTTGACGCAGTGTTTCTGGCAGGTCTCGAGGAAGGGCTTTTGCCTCACACACGATCGGGTAGCAACCTATCGGAGATCGAAGAGGAACGGCGGCTGTTTTACGTGGGAATGACTCGAGCGAAGCAATCGCTCACGATTTCGCGGGCGATTTACCGGCGGAGCTACGGCGAAGAACGGTTGCGTGCTTCCACACCTTCGCGGTTCCTCGCCGAAATTCCTGCGGAACTGATTGAAGCGGCTTCGGGATCTCTGGCGGAGCCTGGACAGACCCGGCGTTACGAAACGGATCCGGATTTCTCGGATAGCTATTCGTATCGTAGGCCCCGCACACCGTATGGGAAAAGCAGCGGCGCTCGCACATCTCCTCGGGTTTCGGGGCGACAGACGAGTAATGACCCGCTGATTGGCGCGCGTGTGCGGCACTCGAAGTACGGGCTGGGCACGATTATCGAAATCGAAGGGGAAGGCGAAGATCGCAAACTGACGGTAAGCTTTCAAGACTACGGCGCCAAAAAACTGATCGAGCGATACGCGAATCTTCAACTCGCTTAATGGCGACAGCAAGGGGCGAGAGCTTCTGCTGCAAGCGGGTAATTGCGAATTCAAGTAGTTGCTCTGGCACGGACTGCTGTTAGGATGAGGCGCTCTTGGCGTTCGACGGCGGTTGCGCGGAGTCGCGGCGCGTTATAGAGTTTTTTTCGCTCACAAGGGAAGGTGCCGATTGGGTGCACAGATCTTCCGCACCAAAGACATCGACAAGCTGATTTCGGACTCGCAGGAGCCCGACAAACGGCTGAAAAAGTCGCTCGGGGCGCTCAGCTTGACGTCGCTCGGCATCGGCGCAGTGATTGGCTCGGGAATTTTCACCGTGATCGGGACCGCGATCGCCGGGCAGAAAATGCAGTTCAGCTCCATACTGAATGCTCCGCTGCTGGAATACCTCATCTATCATTCCGCGTCGTTCGGGCGTCCCGGCGCGGGACCGGCCATTGCACTGTCGTTTGTTTTGGTTGCGATTGCGTGCGGATTTGCCGCGCTCTGCTATGCGGAGCTGGCCGCAATGATTCCGATCGCCGGAAGCGCGTATACGTACACATACGCGACGATGGGCGAGCTTATCGCTTGGATTATCGGCTGGGACTTGATCCTCGAGTACGCTGTGTCGAACATGGCGGTGAGCGTTGGATTTTCGGCGCACGTCGTAAACTTGCTCGATTATTTTGGAATTCACGCGAGCTTGCGTTGGATCTCGCCCGCTTATTTGCCGGCAGGTTTATCTGACCTGCAGAACAACGTGCTCTACGAACCCGGCTGGCACTTCGGCTTCAACTTGCCCGCGTTCATCATCGTGATGATCTTGACGATGATTCTCGTCCGCGGGATACGCGAATCTGCCGAAACAAACAACGTGATGGTGATTCTAAAGATTGTGGCCATTCTGGTGTTTATCACGTTTGCTTCGCGCTTGATTCATCCTGCGAACTGGCACCCATTTGCTCCGAATGGGTGGCCCGGGATTCTCACGGGTGGCTCGATCGTGTTCTTCACTTATATTGGCTTTGATTCGGTTTCAACAGCGGCCGAGGAGTGCAAGAATCCGCAGCGCGATTTGCCGATCGGAATTCTGGCCACCCTGATCATCTGCACGGTTTTGTATATCGGCGTGGTTGTGGTGCTCACGGGCCTCGTACCATGGCAGACGCTTCTCGATGACGCCGCGCCGGTCGTCAACACGATGAAAAAGCTGAATTTTGGCTCGATTCAGTTGATCGTGCTGATTGGCGCACTGATGGGAATGATTTCGTCATTGTTAGTGTTCCAACTGGGGCAGGCACGTGTGTGGTTTGCGATGTCGCGCGACGGCCTTCTGCCGAAGCTCTTCAGCCGCGTCCACAAGCAATATAGAACTCCCGATTTCTCCACGTGGGTCGCAGGTTTCGTGGTGGGAATTCCGGCTGGACTGCTGGATATTGGGACGCTCACCGATCTTTCGAATATCGGTACCCTGTTTGCGTTCGGCTTGGTTGCGGCCGGTGTGCTGATTCTTCGATACAAGCAGCCTGAGCGGCCTCGCGCATTTCGCGCGCCCGGGGGTTTGACCGCTCCGATTGCGACAATCCTCACATGCGTGCTGTTGATGGCGGGCCTTCCCATCATAAGCTGGATTCGATTCTTCCTCTGGCTGACAATCGGGCTGTGCCTTTACTATTTTTACGGGCGTCGCCACAGCCAGCTGGCGACTCCAAAACCAGGTGAGCCTGCGACAAGAGGGGAAAAGCTCTAATGCGGTTGCGGTTTTCTCTCGCGCTTGTGCTGGTGCTGGCGATTATTGCCTCGAGCCTACCTTCATCTTTTGCTTGGGGCGAAAATGCTCAGCGGCTGATTACGAATAAAGCGGTGGAGACGTTGCCGGACGAGATCCGGCCGTTTTTCGAGGCGAACCGACAATTTCTGCTTCAGCATGTAGTGGATCCAGAAGAAGCCGAGAAGCGAGATGCGACGCTCGAGAATCTCGATTTCATCAAGCTCGACCACTACGGGCAGTTCCCTTTCGCTAACCTCCCGCGCGCATATACGGCAGCGGTATCGAAATTTGGCCGGCGATCGGTTTACAACAATGGAGTACTTCCGTGGCAAGTGGGAACCTACAGCAAAAAGCTAACCGACGCCTTCCATGACCACAACTGGGCCGACGCCAAAATGTCCGCGGCCTATCTGGCTCACTACGTGGCCGAAGCACACGACCCTTTCAATACAACCATCAACTGGGATGGCAAGCTCTCAAATCAATTAGGAGTCAATGACCGTTTCGGGAAGGATCTGGTGGACCGCTTTCAATTGTTCTTTTTCGTGAAGCCGAACGAAGCTGTCTTTATTCATGACCCGACCGATCACGCGTTTGAAATGGTGCTCAGCGCCCACTCCTGGCTCGAAAACATTCTGCTATCCGACGTGCGAGCACATCAGGGCCTCAGCGGCTACACGGATGAGTATTACGACCGCTTCTACGCTCAAGCCGGCGCGGTGCTGGTTCGCCAGCTCTCAGATGCTTCGACGGATCTGGGCTCCTATTGGATGACCGCGTGGATCAATGCCGGGCGTCCGCAATTGCCTGGACAGTAGGCGACGTGGCAACTGAGCAAACCCGACCGACAAGCGTTGTCGCATCCCTCCCAAAGGCAGAATTGCATCTGCACCTCGAGGGCTCGATACGTCCAGATACAGCGGTGGAATTAGCTGCGCGGCACGGGACAAAACTCACGCGCGAAGAAGTGCTGGCTCGCTACAACTATTCCAACTTCATGGGCTTTATCGAAACATTTAAGTGGATTACGTCCTTTTTGCGAACGCCGGACGATTACGCGCTGATTACCCGCCATCTGGCGGAAGAACTATTGCAGCAGAATGTTGTGTATGCCGAAATCACGATTTCCGCCGGCGTCATGCTGCGGCGCATGCAGAACGTTGCGGCAAATTTCGAAGCGATTCGAGAAACCGCTCAAAGCGTTCCGTTTCGCCGATTGCGAACGGCATATATTTTCGACGTGGCTCGGCAGTTTGGAGCAGAGGCCGCAATGGAGGTCGCGCGATGGGCTTCAAAGCTGCAGGCTTCCGGGGTCGTGGCGTTCGGGATGGGCGGGGACGAGCTAGCGGGGCCGACAACGAGTTTTCGGCCAGCATTCGATTATGCGCGCCAAAATGGGCTCCGAATCGTGTGCCACGCAGGTGAGATTGGCGGACCGGAATCGGTTCGCGAGGCGGTGGAGATTCTTGGCGCGGAACGAATCGGGCACGGAATCGCGGTGATGAACGATCCGGCGCTGGCGGAATCGCTCATCACTCGACGCGTCGTTCTCGAAAACTGCCCTTCGAGCAATTTGTGTACAGGAGCGTTGGCGAAGCAGATGGGCAAACCCGACGCTACACTGAAAGACCATCCGCTGCCAAATTTTCTCGAGCAAGGCCTGCTGGTCACGCTTTCTACCGACGACCCCGCGCTCTTTCACACCGATTTGCTAAAGGAATATGCGCTCGCCGAATCGCTAGGTCTCCCAAGAGAAAGAATGCTTGACCTCGCGGAGAACAGCATTAACGCCGCATTTCTGCCACCGATGGACAAGCGTGAATTGCTAGAGAACTTTCGTGGGGCCGCAAAAGGGGCAGGATTGGTATAATCCGAGCGATGAAAGCGCATGTGTGGGTGATGCTGAAGTCCACCGTCCTTGATCCTCAGGGACAGACCATTCAACGCGCTCTGGCCTCGCAAGGATTCGCTAGCGTTCAGGATGTCCGGCAAGGCAAGTTCTTCGTGCTGAATCTCGATGGCATGGGCCGCGACGAAGCGAAGAGTCAGGTCGAGAAGATTGCCAAAGATGTGCTCACGAACCCGGTGATCGAAGAGTTCCGCTTCGAAATTTTGGAATAGCCCGCGCTTCTCGTTTCTTTGCACCTTGCGGAGTTTTAGGCAACGAATCGCTGCCTCTTCTTGTCTCATCAAACGTATATGCTAACCTGATTAAGTCCCACGATTGAAGCAAGTTCCTGGAGCTGACACCGTGTGTGGAATTGTCGGATACATAGGGCCTAAAGCTGTCGTTCCGTTGGTAATAGACGGCCTGCGCCGGCTCGAATATCGCGGGTATGATTCGGCCGGCATCGCGGTTGTAGGACAAGACTGTAAGCTCGAAATCCGACGCGCATCCGGGAAGCTGAAAAATCTCGAAGACCTGTTAGCAAAATCGCCGATCGAGGGTGTGTACGGGCTTGGACATACACGCTGGGCCACGCATGGCCGCCCCACTGAAGAGAATGCGCATCCGCACCGCGATTGCACTGGTGAAATCGTCGTCGTCCACAATGGAATTATCGAGAACTACCTCGAGCTGAAGCATCAATTGATAGGGGAAGGGCACAAATTTCAGACCGAAACTGACACTGAAATCATTGCTCACCTCATCGAGAAATATTCGAAGAATGTCCCTCTCGAAGAGGCGGTGCTAAAAACCGTAAAACTTCTCAGGGGCGCTTATGCCTTGGTTGCGATGTCCACGCGCGACCCGAATAAGATTGTGGCGGCGAGGCTCGGGCCACCGGTGGTGATTGGTCTGGGCCAGAACGAATTTTTTCTAGCGAGCGACATCCCCGCAATCCTGTCGCACACTCGCGAAGCATTCTTCATGGGCGATGGGGAAATCGCAATTCTCACTTTGAAAGGCGTTCGTGTCGTCGATTTCGACAATCGCCCGGTGACGCCAAAGATCCAGCACATCACCTGGGATCCGTTCATGGCGGAAAAGGGTGGATTCAAGCATTTCATGCAGAAGGAAATTTTTGAACAGCCGCGCGCGGTTCGCGACACGCTCCTTGGGCGAATTTCGCAGGAAACGGGGAAGGTCTTCCTGGATGAAATGGACATCACCGAGGAGGAATTCCGAAATTTCCGCGAAGTGAAAATAGTCGCCTGCGGAACGAGCTGGCACGCAGCGCTAGCCGGAAAATTCATGATCGAGCGGCTGGCGCACATTCCCGTGGAAGTGGACTACGGCAGTGAATTTCGCTATCGCGATCCGATCATCAACAAGAACACGCTGGTGATTGCCATCAGCCAGTCCGGTGAGACTGCCGATACGCTGGCTGCTCAGCGTGAAGCGCGGCTGAAAGACGCGAAGATTCTGGCGATCTGCAACGTGGTCGGCTCGATGCTTACCCGCGAAGCAAACGGCACGATCTATACGCACGCCGGCCCCGAAATTGGCGTTGCCTCCACAAAAGCGTTCACCGGGCAACTCACCGCTTTGATGCTCACTGCGCTCTATTTCGCTCAAGTGCGCGGCAAGCTCACGCCCGCACTGGCCCAGACGATGATGCAGGAGTTGACGCGAATACCGCACAAGATCGAGACCATTCTTCAGCGTGATCCGGAGGTTGAAGAACTGGCGAAGAAGTTTTTCCGTCACAGTGATTTCCTTTACCTGGGGCGCGGTATTCACTATCCGATCGCGCTCGAAGGCGCGCTCAAGCTGAAGGAAATTTCGTACATCCATGCTGAAGGCTATCCCGCTGGGGAGATGAAGCACGGCCCGAACGCGCTCATCGACGAAAATCTACCGGTTGTGGTCATCGCCACGCGTGACGAATCCGATGCTGCTTCCATGACGCGCTACGAGAAGACCGTTTCGAACCTGCAGGAAGTGAAGGCGCGCGATGGAATCGTTATTACCGTCGTCACGGAAGGCGATCGGCTTGCTCGCAGCTCTTCGGACCACGCGATCGAAATTCCCACGGCGCCGGAATTGCTCTCGCCAATTCTTGAAATCATTCCGTTACAACTTCTCGCCTATCACATCGCCGTGCGGCGCGGATGCGACGTAGATCAGCCGCGGAACCTGGCGAAGTCCGTCACCGTAGAATAAGCTTCGCGCGGGAACACCCATTTCATTAGAATATCCTTTATGAAACCCTGCCAAATCTCGGGACGGGTTTTCGTCCGTTCGCTTGCTTTAAGTCTTCTTTCGATTCTGGCCTTTTCAGCGCCGGCATTCGCTCAGTCCTCCTCTTCGCAATCCTATCGGCTCGCTGCTATGAAATTCACGGGGCTGAATCGCTTTAGTGAGACTCAAGCAGGCAAAGCGACCGGCCTCCAGACCGGTGATTCCGTCACGCAGGCGCAGCTTGCCGCTGTAGTCGATAAACTCGCGAGGTCCGGCGCTTTTGACAACGTCTCGTTTCGCTACTCAACAAACGGAAATTCGATCAACGTCGAATTTCAGGTCGTGGAAGTCTCAAAGCTGCTTCCCTGCATCTTCGATAATTTCGTGTGGTTTTCCGATGCGGAGCTGGATAAGGCGCTTCGTAATCGCGTTTCCTTCTACGCAGGTGGAGTCCCCGAATCTGGCGCCACTTCAGAAGATGTTCGAGTTGCATTACGAGAGACGATTCGGGCAAAGGGAATACCTGGCGACGTCACCGTAATCCCGTCGATCGCCGGTTTGGGGCAGTCTGTAAGCGCCTTCGTGTATTCCGTGACAGGTGTGGCAATGCCCATTCGAAGCGTTCGATTCGCTGGCAACGCGGCAATACCGGCGGGTAGCCTTGAAGCATCCTCTTCACAGATTATCGGCCGCGATTACTCTGAGACTTATGTCAGCCAGTTTGCGGGAGCTGGCCTTGTGCCGTTATATCGAAAACAAGGTTATCTGCGAGCACGATTTGAGAAGCCGGACGGAAAACCTGTTCGCTCGAATGACACCGGCCCAATGCAGGAGGTCGCCGTTGTCCTGTCCGTGGAAGAAGGCCCGGAATTTTACTGGGAACGGGCTGAATGGACCGGCAATCGTGTCTTCACTTCGGAAGAACTCGATCGCCTGCTTGGAATGAAGCCAAAAGAAGTAGCCAATCAGGAAAAAATTGATGCGGGGCTCACCGCGATCAAACGCGCCTATGACACCCGTGGTTTCATCGAAGCAGCCGTAAAGCCCAAGGAAATTCTCGACGACACAGCACGGCTAACAACGTACAACGTCGCTGTGGATGAAGGCGCGCAGTTTCACCTGGGCATGGTCCATTTCGAGGGGCTACCGGAAGTTGCGTCCAAAGAATTGATCAAGAGCTGGCAGCTCAAACCCGGAGACGTCTACGACGCATCGTATCCTAGTGCGTTCGTTTCGAAAGTTGCACTCGGCAAACTGAAGGAGCTGGGTATTCAGAAAACCAGCGTTACCGTAAATCCAAAGCCGGAAAAGCAAAAGGCGAGTGTTGATCTCAACATCGTTTTCCACTGATTTTCGCAGAGTCCGATTCGCGATGATCGCGATACTTGCAATCCTCCTTGTTTCCATTCCCACCAGAGCATCCGAAGCAGCACAAACGGGCAGCGAGCGGCTGGCCTCCATCACGGCCACCGGCTCCCATCGTTATAAGAGCCCGGAAATCGCCAAAGCAACCGGCCTGCAAGCAGGGAAATCGATAACGCGCGATGAACTCCAACTCGTGGCTGACCGCCTCGCGCGGCTCGGGATTTTCACGAATGTTCAGTACAAGTTTTCGAGTGGCCCAGGCGGCCTTGCCGTCGATTTCGAAGTCAGCGACGCCCCTACAATTCCGGTCACCTTTGATAATTTTCCGAAGTTCTCCGATGACGAGCTGAGCTCCGCAATCAAGAACGCGGTGGTGTTGTTTGATGGAACAGCTCCTGAGAATGGAACGATCCTGGCCACCATGTCGAACGCGGTGGAGGAATTGATTGCTACCCGAGGCTTGCATGCAACGGTGGCGCACTCAGTAGTCGCAAGCCCAACCGGCCACGTCCAACAATTCCGAATCGAAGGCGATGTTCTTCGGGTTGCCCAGGTTGAATTCTCGGATTCGCTTGCGAAAAGCGACCCGGCGATCCAGCAAGGCATCTCGCAGATCGTTGGCAAACCGTTCTCGCGCAGCGCGATCGAATTATTCGAATTCGAGCAGATTCGTCCAATTTACCTCACACACGCTTTTTTGCGAGTGAAGTTCGCTCCGCCGACGGCGCGTTTTGAAGGTGACCCTACGAAGCCGCTGCCGGACAAAATCTATGTCCTCGCCCCTATCGAACCGGGACCCGCCTATACGTGGGGCGGAGTCGAATGGACCGAGAACTCCGTAATCTCCACGGCCGAGCTCAACAAGTTCGTTGAGTTGAAGGCCGGGGAGGTTGCCGATGGCGTGAAAATGGAAGCCAGTTGGAATCGCGCCACTGACGCATATGGCGCCCAAGGTTACCTCGACGCGAAACTGACGCCCACTCCGCACTACGACGACAAAGCGGCACGCGTTTCGTACACCGTCTCGATTTCGGAAGGTCCTCAATACCGGATGGGGCAGCTCGTTCTCACCGGACTCTCGCTCGAAGGCGAGCGGAGGATTCGCGCGGCGTGGCAAATTCCCAAGGGTGCCGTCTTTAATGAAGGCGTCTACGACGAATTTGTTGCCCATGGGACGAAGGAAGCATTCAGCGGCCTTCCCTTCCATTACGAAAAAATTGGCCGCTTCCTGCAAACGGATCCGCAAGCGGGGACGGTCGACGTCCTGCTCGATTTTCAGTAGCCATCTCGAAAGGTTATACTGGCCTCGGCATGACCGAACACTTGTTTCCTATCGCCGCAGCGGCCGTTCAAGTTCGAACGGATGAAGCTGCGGCGCTCGAAAAGCAACGTTCGCTTCTGGCGTCCCTCCGTATCCTCGATTCCCTGCTGATTGCGCTTTCCGGCGGAGCTGACTCCGCGTATCTGGCGTGGGCGGCGCATTCGGCGCTGGGTGAACGCGCGCTGTCGATAACCGCGCTTTCCGCGAGCTTTTCTCAACACGATCGCCAGCAAGCCACCGATTTCGTCCGTTCGTTGGGCCTCCGGCACGAGTTTATCGAAACGCGCGAGTTCGAAAATCCGGCGTACGTTGCGAACAATGCTGACCGCTGCTACCACTGCAAGGACGAGCTATTCGATCGAATGGAGTTGCTGGCGCAAGAGCGTGGATTCGGCGCCATCGCATATGGAATTAATGCGGACGACACTCGCGATTTTCGCCCCGGCCATCGCGCCGCTCACGAACACCGCATCTTAGCGCCGCTGCTCGATGCAAAGCTGAGCAAAGCCGAAATTCGCATGCTCTCACAGCGCGCCGGACTTTCCACTTGGGACCGGCCAGCGTCCGCGTGTCTTTCGTCGCGCATTCCTTACGGAGTCGAGGTCACGCCCGAGCTACTTACCAAAATAGAACGCGGCGAAACCGTTCTGCGTGAACTTGGTTTCCGCCAATTCCGCGTGCGCGCGCACGGTGAACTCGCGCGCATCGAATTAGCGCCAGACGAACTCTCGCGCGGACTCCAGTCTGAAATTGCAGAAAAAATCACGCGAGGAATAAAAGACGCGGGGTTCGCCTTCGTCACTATGGATCTCGAAGGTTACCGCCAGGGATCTCTCAATTCGCTTCTAAGATCAAAAGGGTGACGCCGCCTCGCACCGAAACACAAAAGCTTTTACCAGAGTCGCTGATCAGCGGAACTTCCAGTTGCGCAGCTTCGTATATATCTGATAGGAAGAGTCGCTCGCCGGTAGCGATGTTCCCGGAATCTATGACCCAGCGCAGAACAGGAATTTGGCTCAGCCTTGCGGCGCTCACAGCGAGCGGACTCGCCGGATGCATCGTGGATCGCAGTCACGGCCGCGATGAGGGCGGATCCGGCCCAAGCGTGGTCGCCGACCGCAAATTCGTCGTCACCGGCCCCGCGCGAATCGAATTGATCAACGGTTCGGGAGAGTCCCGGGTAACAGCCGGTCCTCCAGGCGAAGTTCAAATTCACGCCGAATTTCGCACCAAATCCCGCCTCTTTCACGATGGCGACCGCCATCTCAATGAAATGGCCGCGAACCCTCCTATTTTGCAGGAAAGCAATTTTATTCGTATCGGTGGGACGAGCGAACATTCCGGCGGCGTCACCGCGAGTTACACAATCAGCGTGCCACCCGATACAGAAATTCATGCCATGTCTGGCTCCGGAGACATTCAGGTAAGCGGAATTAAAGGGCCAGCAAACTTCATTGGCGGCTCGGGCACCATCGCAGCGTCCAACATCGCCGGCGACGTGCACGTCACGGCGGGTAGTGGAGACATCCGGCTATCTGAGATTCAAGGGCAGGTAGAGGTCACTGCCGGATCCGGCGATATTCAGCTCGCGCAAATCCATGGCGACATTCGCGCCCAGACAGGTTCTGGAGAAATCAAAATCATCAAGCCGGCTGACTCCGTCGAAGTGAACGCGGGCAGCGGCAGCGTCTCGCTTAGCGGGATAACCGCCGATCTTCGGGTGCACACGAGTTCGGGCGAAGTCACCGTCGAGGGCAACCCGCAATCGAATACATACTGGGAGATTCACACTTCATCGGGCACGGTGACGCTTCGGGTTCCGCCCGACGCGAATTTGCGTCTTTACGCACATACGAGTTCGGGCGACATCGATACGCAGATCCCCATCACGATGGAAGGAACCACAGGAAAGCACGAGTTGCGCGCTCGGATCGGAGATGGCAAAGCGCGCGTCGAAATCGAAACCAGTTCCGGGAAGATTCTTCTTCACTGATCGTCCCCTCACTACCTGGAACGCGTCTATTTTATGCGTTCCGCGTTAGAATGATGCATAGATGCGCGCTGTCAACATCATTGTCTGTGGTTGCGCGTTTTTTGCGGCTACCGCGAGCATTCGTGCCCAGATTTCTGCATCGAAACCGTCCACGGCAAAATCCGTAGCGAATTCGGATGCGAAAAGGGACGCAGATGCCGAGGCAGAGCTGCAAAAGGCTCTCAACTCTGCCGGAAATGACCGCGCCGCTCTGGTTCGCAATCTAAAAGATTATTTGCGACGCTTCCCCGAAGCCCCCCGCCGAGCCGCGATCGATCGTGCCCTGGTGGAAGCCTGCCAGCAGCTTCGCGATGATGATTGTGCGCTCGACTATTCCGAACAACTCATCGCCGAGCATCCCGACGATTCCGAGATGATGCTGCTCGCGGTCTCGATTCTCCAGAGAAAGCGCGATGATGCCAGCCTCACTCGCGCCAGCGGGTATGTCTCTCGCGTCCTCGATCGGGTTCAGAAGTCAACGCCTACCGAACGCCCGGAGCGAGTGTCGCTCCAGGAATGGCAGGATCACCGCGACACAATTTTAAGCCAGCTCTACGCCCTGCGCGGCCAAATTGGAAAGAGCCAGCATCTGTACGATGCCGCGATCAAAGACTTGCAGATGAGTTATGCGCTTCGCGCAAATGCCGTCGCTGCGGAAGCGCTCGGTGAAATCGCCGAAATCCAGAAGGATCTCGGCCGCGCTGTTCAGGAATATTCTCTGGCCTTTGTTTTGCCCGAATCGGGGCCCGCAGGAAAAGTGGATCGCAGCGAAATCCGTCTGAAGCTCGGGAATGTGTGGAAAGAAACCCATGGAAGCGAGCAAGGCCTGGGCGAGCAGATCCTCACAACCTACGATTACCTGCGGCCGGGAGCTGCGAGCGATAGTCCCGCAGCCCGGAATTCAGGCGCGCAAGATCTCTATTCATTTGTTCTCCGTCGCCTCGACAACACCCCGCTTTTCATCGCGCCCTACCGGGGAAAGACAATAGTGATGAGCTTTTGGGCCACGTGGTGTACCCCGTGCCACCTTCTCGAACCGATGTTTGATCAGATCGCAAAAAACTATACCGGCGATCCGAACCTCTTCTTCTTTTCAATCAACACGGATGACGACCAATCTCTCGTCGCGCCTTTCGTCGCTAGCGAGAAATGGATGGTTCCCGTCGCTTTTGCGGACGGGTTGGACGAATTCCTGAAAGTGGAAACGCTACCAACGGTGTTGATCATCGACCGCAAGGGAAAAATTGTTTATCGCGTTGGCGGCTTTACGCCTAGCACCTTTTCAGAAGAACTGACCACAGCGATCCAGGCCACCATGAGCGCTCCAACAAAATAGGGATTTTCGCGACCGATTCAATTACGGAGTCGGAGAGATGGTGCGCACTTGGCGGCGCTGCGCCGCTTGAATCGTCGCCTTGATAGTGTTCACGTGGATGCTCACGGTATCCTCGAGCTTCCTCGCATATCCGCCCGCCAGCGTGACGGCCGTTGCAACTTGATTTCGCTGCGCGTAACCCATCACCAGCGCATCGCGACGGGCCAGGCCTTCGATCGTCAGCGCCAACCCCCCAAGCTGATCTTCCCGAAAAGGATCGGCGCCCGCCACGTAAAACAGCAGCTGCGGCGAAAACTCATCGAAGGAACGATACAAATATTTTTCCAGAATCGCCAGGTAATCCGCATCATCCACCCCGTCAGGCAGATTCACATCCAACGTTGAAGGCGGCTTGGGGTATGGATAGTTGTGTTCCTGATGGATCGACATCGTAAAGACCGTCTCGTCTCCCCCAAAAATCGCCGCTGTGCCGTTCCCTTGGTGCACGTCCGTGTCCACCACCATCGCGCGCTCGATCGCACCGTCAGCTTGCATCTTACGAATGGCTACGGCCACGTCGTGAACCACGCAGAACCCTTCACCATGATCGGGATAGGCATGGTGAAAACCGCCGCCAATATTTGCGGAAAAACCGTCTTCGAGAGCGCGCCGCGCAGCCAGAATCGAACCGCCCGCGGCGAGCCAGCACGCCTCAATCAGCTCCGTAGAGTACGGCACCTCCATGCGCATCACTTCAGCACGCGTCAGTGATCCCGTCTTAAGCTTGTAAACATAATCCTGCGAATGGACGCGCAGAATATCCTCATCGTTCGCCGGTGCGGGCTTCAGGAAGTCCTCCTGCGTGGCGATGCCCTCTTGCAGGAGCCTTTCATAGACGAGACGGTACTTCTGAGAGGGAAAAACATGCGAGCCGAGGTTTAAATCATATCGGTCGTCGTAAATGAGCTTGAGCGGGAGCACGCTGCCAGCCTATCGCTTAATTTTTCGAAACGCAAACTTGTGCGGCTTCCTTCAGCCAAAATCATCCGAACGAATACAGCATCTGCCGGAACCTGTGCTAACCTATTTAGCGATGCAACGCGCTCAAGCCATTGTTCTGGTTCTTGTCCTGTTCGCGACGCCGCTAGCGCTCCTCGCGCGCGCGTCATCAGGACTAGGCAGCGCCTGCAATAACCTCTGCTGTCTCAGACATGGAGCTCATGCCGGGCACGCATCCGACTCGAAAGAGAGCGCCATGTCTTGCCATCACGGGGAAGCTGGTCACCTTATTTTCTGTTCCATGAAGGCGGGCCGCCACCTGATGGACTTTGGATTTCTCGCGCCGCTCGCTCCCACAGCTCCGTCGTCGTTGGTTGGCTTGGTGTTGCCGGTTCCTGCTCGAAATGCGATCGCGCAGTCAATGGGTCCTTTAGCTTCCGGATTTTTCGCCGCGCCGTTCGAACCTCCGCGCAGTTAGCCGTCGCTCCAGCGCTTCACAAAATCCAATAACTCGTGCGGAGGTTTTTATGCGAAAGCATGTCAGGAGCTTCGGGCTATTTCTGTTTGTCTCATGCTTGTTGTTCGTGCCCATGGTGCGAGCTACGATTTTCGGCAACATTCGTGGCATCGTTCACGACCCTCAGCACCGTCCTATCGCTGGCGTTGAAATAACTCTCAAATCCGCCACTTCAGCTTGGACGCAAACGACTCAAACAAATCCGAACGGCGAATTTCACTTTGACGCTGTTGCTATCGGAGAGTATTCGATTACCATTCATCATCCTGGCTTTCGTGACGTCTCCGAAAATCTCGTGCTCACTTCCGGCAGCTCGCCGTTGTTGCACTTCGAACTGAAGATTGCGAGCGCCACGCAGAGCGTAGAAGTCTCGGCCGAAGAGCAGTCGCAGGAAATCGACACGTCTTCCTCGACCACGCAAACCTTGGTCACTCGCTCCGACATCGCTTCATCTCCCGGCGCGACTCGCACCAACAGCCTCGCGATGATAACGAATTTCGTTCCGGGCGCATACATCGTCCACGATCAGTTGCATATTCGCGGAGGGCACCAGGTTGCCTGGCTGATCGATGGCGTACCCGTCCCGAATACCAGCATCGCGAGTAACGTGGGGCCGCAGTTCGATCCGAAGGATGTGGACTACCTCGAAGTGCAACGCGGAGGTTATGCAGCCGACTACGGCGATCGCATGTTTGGGGTCTTTAATGTAGCTCCGCGCACCGGTTTTGACCGAAACAACGACATCGATATCCTCGCAACCTATGGCAGCTATAACCAGACCAACAGTCAAATTAATTTGGGAGGCCACACGCAGCGTTTTGCCTACTACGGAAGCGTCAATGTCAACCGTTCCGACGCCACGCTCGAACCTCCCGTGCCGCAGATCATCCACGATTTGGGTGACGGCGTCGGTGGATTCGGTTCCTTGATTTATAATGCCACTCCGAACGATCAATTGCGGCTGGTCGCCTCCGCACGCCGCGATTTCTACCAGGTGCCCAACACGCCCGAGCAACAGTCTATTTGTCCGCAGCCGATTCCGCCGGAGCCGAATTGCTCGGTTCGAGACGTTGACAACGAAGCTGATTCGTTCGTCAATTTCTCCTGGGTTCGCACTCTCACTCCCGGCGCCGTCCTTACCGTCTCGCCTTTCTACCACTACAACAGCGCTAACTTCACTCCAGGTCCAAACGATACTCCCACAATCACGATTGATGATCGCGCCTCCAATTATGCTGGGGTGCAGGCCTCCATTTCACTGATTAACAACAAGAACAATTTTCGCGGCGGCCTTTACGTTTACGGCGAGCACGATAATTTCTTTTTCAGCGTCACGCCCAATGATGAGAACGGCCTCGGGCCCACCGCCTCTGAGCGGCAAATCGTCTGGGGCAATCTGCAGGCCATTTTCCTCGAAGATCAGTACAAACCTACTTCGTGGTTCAGCGTGAATGGCGGAATCCGCCTTACTCATTTTGATGGCCTCGTGAACGAGAACGCTGCGGATCCGCGAGTTGGAACCGCCATTCGGATTCCGAAAGTCAATGCGGTGCTGCGGGCTTTCTACGGCCGCTACTATCAGGCGCCGCCCCTCGACACCATTTCCGGGCCGTTGCTTGGCCCCGATTTCGGTTTTTTGCCGCTTCATGGTGAACGCGACGAACACTGGGAGGTTGGTCTCGCAATTCCCTTCCACGGCTGGACCTTCGACGAAGACTACTTCCACACAGCCTCGCGGAATTTTCTCGACCACGATGTCCTCGGCAATTCGAATATCTTCCTTCCTCTCACGATTGACCACGCTCGTATCTACGGATGGGAAACAACCATTCGTTCCCCCGAAGTTTTTCACCGTGCGCGCATTCATCTGGCTTATTCTCATCAATACGCTGAGGGAGCCGGCGGCGTCACAGGCGGCCTAACAGACTTCACGCCTCCGGATACGGGATACTTTTTCCTTGATCACGATCAGCGTGACACTTTGAGTACAGGCTACGACCTCCGACTGCCGTGGACTACATGGACGAGTGGCAATTTGAATTTCGGCTCGGGCTTTTTGAACGGCGACGGACCGCAGCACCTTCCGTCGCACACGACGTTCGATTTCTCGATTGGCAAAAATATCGGCGAGCGGCTGTCGCTTTCGTTTACGGCGATCAACATCAGCGACAATCGCTATTTGCTCGACACGAGCAATACGTTCGGCGGGACTCACTACGTCGAGCCGCGCCAATTCATTGGTTCAATTCGCTGGAGATTTCACTACTAGTAGGCTGTTGCAAGCGTTCTGCCGAATAACATTGGGTTAGGAGACACGGATTCTTGCGCATCATCGTTCCAATCGCGATCCTGGCGGCCATTTTCGCGTTCATTTTCGGATGGCTCACCTTCACCGGGATGAGCGCGAGGACGCCTCCCGATTCGTTCGAAACATTCATCGGTCGAGCGGTGCAGAGACTCTCCATCCCCAAGTCGGCGCGCTCGGCGAAAAACCCGATGGAATCCACCCCCGATGCCCTGGTGGAAGCGCGTCGCCATTTCGCCGATCATTGCGCGAGCTGCCATGCGAACGATGGCAGCGGAAAAACCGAGATAGGTCAAAATCTTTACCCACGAGTGCCGGACATGCGCCTCGCGGAAACTCAGAATCTCACCGACGGTGAGCTCTACTACATCATCGAAAATGGCATCCGGTTCACCGGCATGCCAGCTTGGGGAGCGGGCGGACCAAACGACCACGAAACCTGGCATCTGGTCCTCTTCATCCGCCAGTTGCCGCATCTAACTCAAGATGACCTCGATGACATGAAAAATCACAATCCGCGCAGCCCCGCGGAGATGAAAGAAGAACAGCAGGAAGAGGATTTCTTGAATGGGCACTAAACACAGCGATTTCAGCATCACTCCAAGGAGGAATTTTGCTAACTAAAATACTCACTCTGCTGGCAATCATCTCGCTTACTACAGTCGCTTTTGCTCACGGCACTGACAAGCACGTGCTCGGCACGGTGACGAAAATTACGGACACCGAGATTACGGTCGAAACTCAGACGAAAGAAGTGCAGGTCATCAAAATCGCGCCCGATACGTCATTCGTGAAAAGCGGCGCAAGCGCGACTCTTAAAGACCTAAAAGTAGGCGACCGCGTCGTGATTCACGCCAAGCCGGTGGGCAGCGATCTAATCGCGCACGAAGTGCGCTTCGGGAAACCAGCACCCGTGGCTTCAGGAAGCTCAGCGGCGAAATAGCAATAATTCAGTCTTAAACGAATTGTCATCCTGACCCGTGCGCCAGGACGGCGGAAGGACCGCAGCGTGGAAATCATGCACCCAAGTCCCAGGCGGCAATTTAATTCTCGCGGGCGAGAATGAAATCAGGAACAGCCAGCAGCGCCCGTCGGTAATCCGAGTCGGGCAACTCGGCCAACGCATCTTTCGCGCGCGACACATATTCATGCGCGAGCTTCGCGGCACGCTCGAGCGATCCGCTTTCGCGCACCAGCCGCGTGATCTGCTCCGGGCGCACACTCACGAAGCCTCGTTCTTCGAGCACCGTCGCGACAAGCCGCCGCCCACTCGCCCCGTTTCCGTCGTGCCCATTCCCATCGCCGGCTAGCGCCGCTTCCGAACGAAGTGCAAAGATCAGCGGCAGCGTCACCTTGCCTTCCTTCAAATCGCTCAGCACAGGCTTCCCGAGCTGCTCGGGCGAAGCCGTGAAATCCAGCAAATCGTCCACAAGCTGAAACGCCAGCCCCGCATTTCGCCCGTATTCACCAAGCGCGTCTTCCACACTCTTCGGCTGTCCGCCGAGAATCGCGGCCAGCCGGGAGCATCCGCTAAATAGGCACGCCGTCTTGCGATAAGCAAGCTCAGTCGCCTCGGTTTCAGTCAAATCAATCTGTCCGAGCCGCGTCAGCTGCAACAGCTCGCCTTCCACCATGTTCTGCGTCAGGTCGATCAAAATATCGAGAATCGCAAAATTCCGCTCGCGCAGCGCCATCTCGAACGACTGCATATACAACCAGTCGCCCGCCAGCACGCTCATGTGATTTCCCCACCGCGCATTCGCGCTCGGACGCCCCCGCCGCGTATTCGCGCCATCAATCACATCGTCGTGAATCAAAGTTGCGTTATGGATCAACTCAACAACCGCACCCAACCGAATCGCGCTAGGCCCGCGATAACCAGAAGCCCCGGCCGCCAACAAAAGCAACGCTGGACGTAGTCGCTTCCCGCCGCCCTCGCGCAGATAGCTCGAAATTTCGCACACCGGCTCAATCGCCGCAGCGTTCTGCCCGGCAATCTCCCTCTCCACCAGCGCGAGATCGTCGCGAACCAGCTCGAAAATTTCCTTCACGGTCTGGACGGCGAAGCTCATCTTCGAATTTTACCCTTTGTGCGCCGCTTGATTCTGCGCCTCAAACCGGAAAAAACGCCGAAAATTCGCAGCAGTAACTGCCGCAATCTCTTCGCTCGGCAAGTCTCTCACATTCCCCAACGCTCGCGCTACCTCCACCACATTCGCCGGCTCATTTCGCTTGCCGCGCTTCCCCTCAGGCGGAAGAAAAGGCGAATCGGTCTCCGTCAGCAACCGCTCCAGCGGAATTGCTTTCGCCACATCCCGCAAATTCTGCATTTTTTTGTACGTCACATTTCCCGCAAACGAAACCATGAACCCCATATCGAGCCCGCGTTTCGCATCCTCAAGCGTCCCTGTGAAGCAGTGAAGAATTCCGCCCAGTCCGCTCGACCGCCAATCCTCGTCAATCATTCCCAGGCAATCCGCCCACGCATCACGGCAGTGAATCACGATCGGCAGCTTCGCGGCCCGCGCCTGCCCCAGCTGGCGACGAAACACCTGCTGCTGCACATCCCGCGGCGAATGATCGTAATAATAATCGAGGCCCATTTCGCCCCACGCGATCACTCGCGGATGCTTCGCCAGCTCGTCGAGCTTCTCGAAATGTTCCTCAGTCGCAAGTTTCGCTTCGTGCGGATGAATTCCCACCGTCGCGTAGATCCAATCGTGCTGCTCGGCAAACGGAATCGCCGCGTTCAGCCGCTCAGGCCCCGTTCCGCTGCCGATCGCAAGAACCATCTCAACTCCCGCCGCCCGCGTCCGCTCAAGCATCGCGTCACGGTCTCCGTCAAACTGCGGAAATTCCAGATGCGCATGCGAGTCGATAATTTTCAATTCCTACTTCCTTTTCACGCCACCGCTTCCCGGCCGGCGCGACCCGCTCTTCTGCACCACAAAAATCATTTCCTTCGCATCGTTATCAAGGGGCGTCCTGGAAAACGACCCGTACTCCTCCACCACCTCAAGCCCCGTCAGAAGAAACAGCGCGCGTAACTGCTGATATGTGTAGTACGACATTTTCAGCGGACCGGTTTCTTCGAGAATCAGATTGTCTCCTTCATAAGTCCTGAACACGAATTCCCCGCCAAATGTCTGCTGAATCTTGTCGTACGACTTCTTGCGAAAGTATCGTCGCACCACCTTCGGCGGCTCCGCATCAACTGTCCACTCGAGATCGAGAATCTCTTTGCCGATGTTCGCGGGAATTCCCTCAAAGTTCGGAAAGAAAACATCGAACGCCAGGCGGCCGCCTTCCGCCAGATGAAATGCCGCAGTCGTAAGCGCGGCCACTTGGTCTTGCACGCTGTACATATGCTGCAGCGGCCGAAATGGAATGATCACCAGCGGGAACTTCTGCGCCAGCCGGAAGTCGCGCATGTCGCCTTCGTGAACGGTCACTCGCTCGCGAACTTCGCGCGGCTCGCGCGCCAGATTACGCCGGAGAATCGTCAGCATGGACTCAGAATTGTCCACGCCCTTGATTTCGATTCCCTCTCGCGCGATGGGCAGCAGCACCCGGCCAGTTCCGCACGCAATCTCCAGCACTGGCCCGCTGGATTTCCTCGCGAGATCGACGTAGAACGGCACGTCGACCAAATCCTGCTTCGAGCAATAACCAGTGTCGTAGTGCCACGCCAGGATCTCGTACGAATCGGGCTCGCCGCTGCCCATGATCGGTCATTTCACCTTGGCGCCTGCAGGAATATCCTCCGCAAACGTCACCAGCACCGGCTTCCCGTCCGCCCCATCCGACGCCGCCAGCAGCATCCCGTTCGACTCCTGCCCCCGCATTTTACGCGGCGCAAGATTCGTCACCACCACCACTTTGCGCCCCACCAGTTCCTCCGGCGCATAAGCCAGCGCGATTCCCGCCAGCACCTGCCGCACCTCATCGCCAATATCCACCATCACCTTCAGCAATTTATCTGCGCCCTGCACTTTCTCCGCGGACTTCACCACCCCCACTCGCAGCTCAACTTTCGCGAAGTCATCGATCGTGATTTTCGCCCCAGGCGCAGGAGCCGCAGCAGCGCCCGCACCGACCACAGCCCCGGCAGGTGCACTAGCGGGAGTCGCGCCACCCGAAGGCGTCGAACTCGTTGTTGCAGGCGCCGCAGCGCCCGGATTGCGAATTTCGTTTTCCATAGCTTCTATCCTCTCCATCGCTTCTTTTTTTTCAACACGCGGGAAAACTGCCTCCGGCTTACCAATCCGAGTACCCGGCTTAAGTCCACCCAATTGGAACCGATCGATGCGAACCTCACCAAGTTTTCCCGATTGCCCTAACTGCTCCCATATCTTCTGCGTTGCATCGGGGATAATCGGATGAGCCAAAACAGTCACCATAGACAGCGTCTCGACCGCCATCCTCAAAACAGAGTGAAGAGTTGGGCGCGCTCCAGAATCCTCCGCCAGTTTCCAAGGCTTTTGATCCGTAATCATCTGGTCAGTTTCGCTTACCATCTGCCAGATTTCCTCGGCGGCTCGGGCGAACTGATATTTTTCATACGCGTCGAACACTGTTTCTAATTTGGTTGTGGCGCCCCGCCACGTGATGTATGCGGATTGCTCCCCTGCTCCAGGCACGGGTATCTGGCCGTCACAATACTTCTCAATCATTGTCAAAACCCGGCTCGCCAAATTCCCCAGCCCATTCGCCAAATCCGCGTTATACCTCGTTATCAACGCATCCCGCGAAAAATTTCCATCCTGCCCAAACACAACCTCCCTCAACAAGTAATACCTCAGCGCATCATTCCCCAGCACCTTCACAATCGGCTCGGGATACGCCACATTCCCCTTCGACTTGCTCATCTTCTCCTGCTCAAAAAGCAGCCACCCATGCGCCACAATCTGCTTCGGCAAAGGCATCCCGGCAGCCATCAAAAACGCCGGCCAATAAACCGCATGAAAACGAATAATCTCCTTCCCCATCGCGTGAATGTCCGCAGGCCAGTACCGGAAATCCGGCCCATCATGCTCGCCGTCCACAAATCCGATCCCGCTCATATAACTCGTCAGCGCGTCGTACCACACGTAAAACACGTGCTCGGGATCATCCGGCCACGGAATTCCCCACTTGATCGATTTGCGGCTGATCGAAAGATCCTTCAGCCCGCCCTCCACAAAGCTCTTCACCTCATTGAACCTGAAATCCGGATGCACGAATTGCGGATTCTTCGTGTAAAGCTCCTGCAGCCGGTCCTGGTAAGCTGAAAGCCGGAAAAAATAATTGTCCTCTGAGACAAGCTCTCCCGGCCGCCCGCAGTTAGGACAATCCGCCGGCTCCGGCGTATCGCTGATATAGAGATTGTCGTAAATGCAGTACCGCCCCTCGTACCGCCGCTTAAAAATCGACCGCTTTTCCGCCGGCAGACCGTTATCCCGCGCCAGCGTGCGGCGAATCAGATTCTGCACCGCTCGCGCATGCCGCGTTTCCGTCGTGCGAATGAAATGCGTGTACTGAATCCCCAGCAGTTTCCACAGTTCGACGAAAATCTTCTGATTGCGATCCACCAGCTCGGCGGGAGAAATGCCAGCCTTTTCCGCCGCCCGCTCGATATTCACACCGTGCTCGTCGGTGCCCGTCAGATAAGCCACGTCGTAACCGCACATCCGCTTGTAGCGCGCGATCACGTCGCACACGATCGTCGTGTACGCCGACCCCACATGCGGCCGCGAATTCGCGTAATAAATCGGCGTCGTAAGATAGAATTTTTTCTTTTCGGTCGTATCTGGCATCGGCTATTTGCTATTTTCCCCGCGCTTCTGAAATTCAAACGACGCAGCCGCGAGCACTTGCTTCAGCGGTACGCCGCGCTCAGTCGCAATTCGCTGGCAATCCTCGTACTCGGGCGTCGCGTTCAGAATCGTCCCGTTCATGCGCGACACTTTCATGCGCACCAAGCCCAGCGGCGTTTCGACCGGCACAAACTCGCGATTCAAAGTTTTCCGCCGCACATCATACGTCCGCACGCCAATCGTCGTAGTCTCGCTGAAAATCAAATCGATCAGTCGCGTTACATTTTCGGGGTCGCTCAAAAGTGTCACAAGCTGGCCCGGGCGATTCTTTTTCATCTGCACCGGCGTCGAAAACACGTCCAGCGCCCCGGCCGCCAGCGCCCGCTCGGCAAAGTAGCCATAAATCTGCGGGCTCATGTCATCGAGGTTCGTCTCAATCACAGTAACCGGCGAATCCCACCGCCCGCCCGTCTCGGATTCGCTCGCCGCCGCCGAATCTCCAATCAGCAGCCGCATCACGTTAGCTTTCTCTTTCAGTTCAGCCGACCCCGCGCCATAGCCAATCGCGCGCAACGTCATCGGCGGAATCCCTTCATAACGCGTCGCAAGTGCAGTGGCGATTGCGGCTCCGGTCGGCGTCACAAGTTCCCGCTCGATTCCGCTCGAATAAGTCGGCGCGCCCCGTAGCAGTTCCGCAGTAGCCGGCGCCGGCACAGGAAGCACCCCGTGCGCTGTCTTCACCTGCCCCCCGCCAACATCTAATCGCGAACACGCAAACTCATCAATCCCAAGCAGCTCAAATCCGATCGCCGACCCCACAATGTCAACAATCGAATCCACAGCCCCCACTTCGTGAAAATGAACTTTCTCCACCTCGATGTTGTGAACCTTCGCCTCAGCCTCCGCCAGCCGCTCGAAGATTTTCCTTGCCCGCGCAGCAGCCCGAGGCGCCAGATGCGCTTCCTCGATCCTTTTCAAAATAACCGAAAGCCCGCGATGATGATGCTCCTCCCCGCTTTTCACCTTCACATGCGTCGCAAAAATCGCCCCGCGCTGCACCTTCTCCGCCGAGATGCTCCAATTCTCGAGCCCAAGCCCTCGCAACCCCGCTTCGATCTCGCGCAGTTCCGCCCCCGCATCCACAAGGGTGCCCAGCACCATGTCCCCGCTGATGCCCGAAAAACAATCGAAATAAGCGATACGCGCGTTTTTCATGAGTGCACTGCCGAAACCGTCGCGGCAATCCGAAAAAACGATACTAGTCTGCCCTCTAAGTCGTGTCAAATCCGCACGCTAGGGCGACTCCAAACCGTAGTAAACGATCGCTCTCGAAGTGACCCTCTCATTCCAACAATCATCGCTTTTGAAGGCGCTCAACTCCCGGCGCTCGATCCAATTTCCGTTCTCATCACACCTGTAGATGAATTCCGAAATGTGGTTGGGTATATCGCTCTCAGAGAAATCGTTAAATGATAAAACCCTGCTCTTCCGTCCTTCAGCGTCATATTCATATCGATACAAGCCATCACCAAGCGCATCGCCGTCTGGCTTCAGTCCATACGTCTCCGCGAGCCGTCCGTAGGAGTCGTAGGTCGATATCCAGCGCTCGCTGACGCCTCCTTCAAAGCCATAGTAAAGAGAGACAGATCTCATGAGCCTCTCCTCTGCGTACTCAAACTTCTTTTGAAAAACGGGCAGGCCGTTTGCCCGGAATCTGACAATGGAAATCAATTCTTTGCCACGATATTCTTCCACTCCGCTCGCGAGCAAATTGCCCGCAACGCTGCGCTCGCTCCACTCCGCGCGTCTGCCCCCGTCCGAATGCTCGTAGCTCATCACAGCGGCTAAGTCGCCTCGACTGTCATACTTAAGGGTACGGATGAGCCTTTGCTCTGGGTCGTAAGAAGAAACTTCGCGGCAGTCGAGTTCTCCCAAATAGTTGTATCCGGTAAGTTCTTGGACTAATCCTTCGCGGGAGAATTCAATATCGAAGCTTTCGCGATCCTGATGGCGATCAATCTCGGGGGTAATCGGCAGATATTCCCGGCGCTGCTTTAATGTCCGGACGCGACCCTTAACTTCATAGTCTTCATTCATCCCCTATGTGCGGTCAACAGCCGGATGGTTTCCGGACGGACTCAAGCACTGAAAGATTATATCAGTTTTCAGCCCTTGCTCTTGCTCATGGATTACTACTATGCTACCATCGTGATAGTTGAACTAAGTCCCAAAAGGACTTACGAACGAGGCCATGAGCGAGGACCAAGACGTCCCGCGATCCTCAGCCCACGCTTTCCGAAGCGTGGGCGAAACAAAACCCCCGAAACACCTCAAATTTCTAATCGCAAATCTGGAATTAGAATTCCACGTAAGCCCCATAAGAATCAGCGATCTACGATTTTCTAATCGCAAAAGAATAGCGGTTTTTGCTTTCATTTTCCCAAGCGTGGGAGCGTCGCCAGCCGGTGCCCCTTCCCGCTTTGACGCCCCCCGCCGCATTCCCTATAATCGCGGGATTCTTTCAGCGCATCAGCGCGCTCGTAGGAGGCTTGTGTACAAAGTTGTCGAAGACCGGATTCGGAAGGCGCTAAGGCACCATATCCACGAGCGTTACAAGACCGACGTGCCTATCGCCACCGAGAAGCCTCCGAAGCTGGCCATGGGCGAAGCCGCCTCGCCGGTGTGCTTTGAACTCGCCAAGCGCCTGAAGAAGGCGCCTCGCGCGCTCGCACAGGAAATTGCGAATTCCTTGAAGCCGATTCCAGGCGTCGCCCGGGTCGAAGTGGCTGGCGCTGGTTATCTGAATTTTTTCTTCGACCGCACAGAATTTTTCAGAGGCGCGCTCATGGAGTCCACGCAGAAATCCGTGGCCGCCGGTGCCGATGCTCCCAAGACAATCGTCGAGCACACCGCCATCAACCCGAACAAAGCTGCGCACATCGGCCACTTGCGCAACGCCGTTCTAGGCGACACCTTCGTGCGCCTCCTCCGCCACGCCGGCCGGAACGTCGAGATTCAGAACTACATCGACAACACCGGCGTCCAAGTCGCTGACGTAGTTCTCGGATTCCTGCACCTCGAAAAGAAATCCATCGATGACGTGCGCGCCCTCACTCTCGCGCCCAGGTTCGATTACGTCTGCTGGGACCTCTACACCCGCGTCACCCAATTTCTAGCCGAAGATAAATCGCGCCTTGAGCTCCGTGCCCACACCCTCAAAGAAATCGAAGAGGGTAAGGGCGAAGCCGCGCGAATGGCCGAATTAGTCGCAACGGCCATCGTGCACCGCCACCTCGAAACACTGGACCGCCTCGGGATCGATTACGACTTGCTCACACAAGAAAGCGAAATTCTGCACCTGAAATTCTGGGACGCCGCCTTCGACATGCTGAAAACGAGCGGCGCTATTCAGCTCGCTACAGCCGGAAAAACTGCAGGCTGCTGGGTGATGCAACTCCCCTCGGACCGCGAGGCGAAGGAAGGTCAGCCAGAAACCCCCGACAAGACAGACAGCAAAACAGAAGACGAACCCGCCGAGCAAGCCGAAGCAAAAATCATCGTCCGATCCAACGGCACCGTCACGTACGTGGGAAAAGACATCGCCTACCACCTCTGGAAGTTCGGCCTCCTCGACCGCGATTTTCACTACCAGCGTTTTCACACGCATCCCGACGGACACGAAGCCTGGGTCACCGCAAGCGAGCGTAGCGAAGCAGGCGCCCCGCCTTTCGGCCACGCCCACGAAGTCTTCAACGTAGTGGATTCGCGGCAAGCGTATCCGCAGCAAGTGGTCGCGGCGGGCCTCCGCGCCCTCGGCTACACAGAGCAAGCGGACCGCTTGAAACACTTCGCCTACAACGTCGTCGCGCTAACGCCGCGCTGCGCCCGCGAAATGGGTTACGAAATTCCCGAGGAAGATGCCAAGAAGCCATACGTCGAAGTAAGCGGCCGCAAAGGTCAAGGCGTGAAAGCCGACGACCTGCTCGACCGCCTGGAAGAAAGCGCACAAGCAGAAGTGGATGCGCGTCATGCAGAAGAGCCCGAAGCCGACCGAAAAGCAATCGCCCACGCAGTAGCAGTCGGCGCCCTGCGCTATTTCCTGCTGCGCTTCACGCGCTCCACAGTAATCGCCTTCGACTTCAAAGACGCCCTAAGTTTCGAAGGCGAAACCGGCCCCTACGTCCAATACGCCGTCGTTCGTATCAATGGGATTGGCCAAAAGATTGTGGAGCAAGCCCAAGCTAATCGTCCAATGACAGAGCCCGGCGCTCCGATTGTTGTTGAGCGCTCAATGAAACCGGGCGCGTTTCTAAATTCGCCCGGCGGCGACGATCTGTGGGAGATCCTTGTCTTGGCAGGGTCGCTGGATGCGCGTGTGGACCAGGCGCTATCAGCGCAGGAGCCGGCTTTCGTCGCGCGCTACGCCTTCGAACTGGCGCAAGCATTCAATGCGTTCTACCACAAGCATCACATCCTGTCGGAAGAAGACATCGACAAGAAATCATTCCTGTTCATGCTAACAATTTTCGTCCGCGATCAACTCATCACTGCACTCGGTCTGATGGGAATTGTCGCACCGGAGAAGATGTAGCATGCTCGCGCCTGTCATCCTGAGCGCAGCGAAGGATCTCAGCGCAGCGCCGGGCAACCGATTCGCAACAAGCAATGCTGAACCGGTTCGGCTACAGCTTCATCGCGAAGTCCACGATCGAGCGAATCGCGACGCCGGTCGGGCCTTTGGCCAGCCACGGACGCCCCTCGTCAACCCAGCAAGTCCCGGCGATGTCGAGATGAATCCACGGCGTGTCCTCCGCGAATTCCTTGATGAACCATGCGCCGGTGATCGCGCCGCCGCCTTTGCCGGTGCCGGTGTTGCGGATGTCGGCGATGTTGCTCTTGATCATTTCCTGATACTCATCGTCGATGGGCATCGGCCACATTTTCTCGCCTGCGGATTTAGCGCTTTCGAGAAACTGGTCGAGATATTCGCGCGGCGTGCCAAACGCGCCCACGTGCACGTTGGCAAGCGCCACCTGAATCGCTCCGGTCAGTGTCGCGGCGTCAATGATGTGCGTGACGCCGAGTTTTCGCGCATACGTGAGTCCGTCGGCCAGAACCATGCGGCCCTCGGCATCGGTGTTGATCACTTCGATTGTTTTCCCGGACATGGCGACCTGAACGTCGCCCGGCTTTTGCGCGCGTCCGCCCGGCATGTTTTCCGTTGCGGGAATCACGGCAATCACGGAAATCGAAGGCTTCAGAAACGCCAGAGCGCGCATCGCGCCCAGCATCGTGGCGCCGCCACCCATGTCGTACTTCATCTTCTCCATGTTATCGGCCGGCTTGATGGAGATGCCGCCGGTGTCGAAGGTGACGGCTTTTCCGACAAGTCCAAGAACCGGCGCGCCGGGACGCGGCGTTTGCGGTTCGTAGCGCAACACGATTACGCGCGGCGGCTCGACGCTTCCCTGCGCGACTCCGAGCAACGCGCCCATTTTCAGCTCGGTGATTTTGCGGTCGTCGAGGATTTCAACGCCCAGGCCAACTTCCTTGGCCATCGCCTCGGCCTTCGCAGCGAGCATGCGCGGCGTCAGGCGGTTGGAAGGTTCGTTGATGAGGTCGCGCGCGAAGTTCTGCGATTCGGCGATCACGCGCCCGCGCTCGATAGCCTCGTTGATTCCGGAAAGAGAACCGTTTTCGAATCCGGCGAGCGAGACGGACTGAATCTCCTTGTGGTTCTTTTTCTCCGAGCGGTACTTATCGGATTCAAAATCGGCGACGAGAAGGCCTTCCGTAATGGCTTGTGCCGCAGCGGGGCTGCGTTCGCCCTCCCGCGTGAGAAACGCGAAATTCTTCACCCCGCGCGACTTCAAATAACGCAGCGCTGCGCCGGCGATTTTCCTCAAGTCGCCAACCGCGAATTTCCCGGGCTTCCCGGCCCCGACGAGAAGCAATCGCTTCGCGTCCATGCCCTCGGGAAAATGCAGCAGCACGGTTTCGAGAGCTTTTCCCGTGATTTCGCCACTCGTAACCAAAGTGGCGAGTCCGCCCGTCATGCGACGGTCGACTTCCGCAAGAACTCCGTCGATCTTGTTGTCGCCTTCAAAGACATATGTGACCAGCGCATCGGCTTGAATGGAAGAGTACGGCTGAGAATCAATCTGGATCTGCATGGTTTCCTTTCGATTTTATCGTTGATTTAATCTCTGATTTTAACGTTGTTCTTTTGATTTTAATGTTGTTCTAGCGGCGGCGTGAGCGGCTGATCGCTTCGCTGGCTTCCCGTTTTGCTTCTTTTTGTTTTTCGGATTCGCGGCGGTCGTGGAACTTCTTGCCCTTGCCGACCGCGAGTTCGCACTTGGCCATCCCGTCGCGAAAGTAGAACTTCAGCGGGACGATGGTCATGCCTTTCTGCTGGATCTGAACCTGGAGCTTATCGATCTCGCGCCGGTTCAGGAGAAGCTTGCGCTTGCGCAGCGGGTCATGGTTCCGCGAACCTCCCGGCAGATACTCGGGAATATGAGAATTCACCAGCCACGCCTCGCTGCCGCGTATCTCAGCGAAGGCGTCTCGCAAGGCGGCCTTGCCTTCCCGGAGAGTCTTGACTTCGGTTCCGACCAGCACGAGCCCTGCCTCGAACTTGTCGCCAAGAGTGTAGTTGTAGGCCGCCGTGCGGTTCTGCGCGACGATCTTCACGCCTTCGTACTGCTGTTTCTTCTCGGCCGATTTCATGAATCAAATATGATAGCCGCCGGGTGAGACAACTCGCAAGTCGCAGATTTGCCCCGAGTTCCAACCATCCTCGATTATTCACGCGTCCGCAACAAAAAGCCGCCATGGGGGTATTAGTTTCTAAGTACGGCAACGCTGTGATTTGTTGCCGCATCACAGAGCGGGTGCTAGACTTTCTTGGACCTGAGACAGCCGATTTTGGAGGGCGTTTTTGCTTTGTAGAAACGGTCTAATATCTTCAGCGCGCGCAGTGGGTTCCGGCAACGGAAGCCCCAGACATCCCAGAACTCCCTTTCAAATCCTCACCTTAGGGTCATCCATGGCGCTAATTGCGGCGTTGCTGGTGGGATGCCCGAAGTCCAACTCCGACTTCCAAACGGGCAAAAAGGCCGAGGCCGTACAGGACTATGACACGGCGCTGGTGTACTACGAGCGGGCGCTGCGCGCCGAACCCACGAACGCGGAATATAAGCTTCGCGCCACCCAGATGCGGTTCGAGGACGGCCAATTCCACATCCGGCAGGGTCGAGCCGCGGAGCAAAAGGGCGACCTGCAGCGGGCGCTGACCGAGTTCGAAAAGGCACAGGCTGTTGATCCCTCCAGCTCGATTGCGGATCAGGAAATCAAGCGGACGCTCGAGAAGATCGCGGCGCAGAACGCAGCGGAAGCTCCCAAAGCGATGAATTACAATCCGCAAGATGACGGGATGCTGACGGAACCTCCCGAACTCAAGCCTCTTTCGCGCGAACCCATCAATCTGAAGATGACGAATGATACGCGCGTGGTGTACGAGACGATCGCCAAGCTGGCGGGACTCAGCGTGATATTCGATCCGGACTTTACATCGAGGCGGATCACGGCCGAATTGCCGAACGTGACGCTCGAGCAGGCGCTGGATGCGGTGGCGCTGGAGAGCAAATCTTTCTGGAAGCCGATTACGCCCAGCGTAATCTTCGTGGCGCCGGATAATCCGCAGAAGCGAAAAGATGTGGAAGATGAAGTGGTGAAGACGTTCTACGTTTCCAACACTTTGACGCCGCAGGACTTAACGGAAATCGTCACGGGCCTTCGGCAGCTGCTCGATCTTCGGCGCATCCAGCAAGTGAACTCGCAAAACGCGATCGTGATTCGCGATACGCCGGACAAGCTGGTGCTGGCGGGGAAGATTATTCGCGACATTGATAAGGCGAAGCCGGAAGTGCTGATCCACGTGCAGGTGATGTCGGCCAACCTCGACCGGCTGCGGGATTTGGGTATCTTGCCGGGCCAAAGCGTATCGCTGGCGTTCACTCCACGAACATCGGTGCAGCCAAACAGCACGACGAGCACAACGAGCACGACCTCGACGACTTCGACTACGACCACCGGCACGACAATTCCGCAAATAACTTTGAACAACTTGCAGCATCTCTCGACGGCGGATTACAGCATCACGCTTCCCGGCGCGACTGCCAACGCCATCGCGACCGACAACAAAACCAAGATCATTCAGGATCCGGAGATCCGGGTTACCGATGGCCAAAAGGCGTCCCTGAAAATCGGCCAGCGAGTTCCGGTGGCGACGGGCAGTTTTCAGGCGGGCGTTGGAGTTGGTGTGGGCGGCGGCGCCGGCGTTGTGAACCCCCTCGTGAATACGCAGTTCCAGTATCTCGACGTCGGCGTCAACATTGACGTGACGCCTCGCGTCCACCCGGACAACGAAGTGAGCATGAAGCTCACGGTAGACATTTCGTCGATCGCGGGAACCAGCAACATTGGCGGTATCAATCAGCCCATCATCACCCAGAACAAAATCGAGCACGACGTCCGACTCAAGGAAGGCGAGGTGAGCGTCCTGGGAGGCCTGATCCAGCGGACGGAGATAAAGAATCAGAACGGAATCCCGGGCCTCGTATCTGTGCCACTCGCCAAGTACCTCTTTTCCGACAATAGTAACGAGATCCAGGATCAGGAAGTGCTGATCGTGCTGACACCGCACATCGTGCGCTTGCCGTCCATCACCGCCGCAAATTTGCGCACGATGGCAGCTGGAACCGATTCGAACGTGCGAGTGTATCGGGGCGACTCTGAGGTGGATACGGGCGCCAAAGCGGTTCCATCGGCCGCGGCTCCGCCGCCAGGAGGCGCACCGGGCGTGGCAGCAGCGAACCTGCAGGGCGGAGCGACTCCTGCGTCTCAGCTTCGATTTGATCCGCCCAGCGTGACGATGAAACCGGGCGACAAGACGACGCTGGGGCTTAGCGTCTCGAACGTGACGGATCTGTATTCGATTCCCCTGCTCATTCACTACAACCCGGCCGTGGTGCAAGTGGAAGAGGTGCGCAACGGCGGATTTTTGTCGGGCGGCACGCAGGAAATTGCCATCGTGCAACGAATTGACGAGCAGCGCGGTGAAGTGATTGTTTCCGCTACGCGCCAGCCGAATACTCCGGGCGTGAACGGAACCGGAACGCTGCTTGGAATCGTGGTACGGGCAGTGGCGCCCGGAAACACAGTGCTGCAAATTCTCCAGGTCAACGCACATGATTCTCAACATCGAAATATTCCAATGGTTTCCGGAGAAGCCGCCATTCGGGTGCAGTGAGGCACGATGAGCGGGACAAATCGCAATCTGGCCTTTCGAATTCTGGGTTCTCGGGCCTTCTCATCGCTACCGTCGCGACGTGATCACGATTCCCGGAAAGTTCGGGCGCTTGCCGCCGGCTTCACACTGATCGAGTTAATCCTGGCCTGCTCGATTCTTTTCGTTCTTGCGGCGATCGCGGTGCCGCTTGCGCGCGTGGCCATCAAGCGCAGAAAAGAAGCGGACCTTCGTTACGATCTGCGTGAAATGCGCACAGCGATCGATCGCTATAAAGACGCGGCTGACAAGAACTTGATTCAGGTAAAAGCTGGGACCGAGGGCTACCCTCCGGACCTCGACACGTTGGTGAAGGGCGTTCAGCTGACCGGCGCGAAGAGCGAGCACGTCCGTTTTTTACGGGGAATTCCGAAGGACCCGATGACCGGTACTGCGGATTGGGGTATGCGGTCGGTGCAGGATGATACGGATACTACGTCGTGGGGCGGACAGGATGTGTTTGACGTGTATTCAAAATCCACGGGAACGGCGCTGGACGGAACGAAGTACTCGGATTGGTAGCAGAATCGAGAATTTGTACGCAGGATAGAATGAGACCTTCTCGACATATAAGACCTCAATCGGCTCGCGGTTGGCGTGATTCGGTTACGCGCGGATTCACGTTAATCGAGCTGATGATCGTGATGGCGATCATCGTGATACTCGCCACTCTCGCGAGCGTGCATTACCGGAATGCTGTGCTTCGCTCGCGCGAGGCGGTGCTGAAGTCCGACCTGAGGGTGATGAACAATGCGATCCAGGACTACACCAGAGACAAAGAGGCCGCGCCGCAATCGCTGGATGATCTTGTGAGCGGGCAATACCTGAGCGCTATTCCCTCTGACCCGATTACGAGCACAAAAGACTGGGTGACGGTGAATTGCGACACGCTGCTCGATCCTGACCAATCGGCGATCGGGATTTGTTCGGTGCATTCCGCGTCGGATGCGGTCTCGCCCTTCGAAAACACGCCATACAGTAGCTGGTAGCTTTTGTCTCTTTGCCTTCTCGTAGCGTTCTGCTCGGACCGTCTTTATCCGAGATACTTCTTCAGTGGATCCCAGTACCGCGAGTTCCATCCCTTAAACAGAGAATCATAGTCCCCTTCCGGAAATCCGGTATGGTCGAGAATCAGCAGCGTGCCGCTTCCCTGTGGCTTCAATTCAAATTTAACGAGTGAATAGACGCCGGGATCCCAGTGCGTCGGACGCCAGGCCTGGACGATGCGTTGATTGGGAATGAGTTCGACATTTCTGCCTACGATCATGCCGCCAAACATGGAAAACGCGCCGCCCACCGCCGAATCGATATTCGCTGGCATGCCGGTGAAAGCGGCAAACAGCTTCGAATCCAGAAGAATCTCGTAGATGCGCTGCGGGCTTGCCTTCAATTCGATTTCCTGGTGAAGCGAGGTGCGAGCCTGGTTTGCAGGGGTGCTCGGGGCTTCTTTGGTGGCCTGCTGTTGAGGCAGAGCCCCAAGGTTCCGGCTGACGGCAAGGCCGGCTAAGGCAGTTGCTCCGACTCGGGCGATCACTTGGCGGCGTGTCGGAGCGACATGAGAATTGGCTGGGATCGGTCCCTCGGTCATTACGATTCTCCGTTGTTCCTGTGAAATGTCGTGGCATGAAAGCACACGAGCCCATCATGTTCAAGGTCATATTCTCTGGCTGGCCGATACGGCCGGAGGTACCCAGTCGGGGCCAGAACCCAAAAGCCAGAACCCAAAGGAGAGAGCAGGCCTGCGGATTAGACGTCTCCGCTTTGAAACGTTATCCCCTTGTCGATCACTATTAATTGACCACCCCAACGGTGCTTGGATCGCCCAAAACGCGCTCGAGGTAGCTCTGGCGCGGGCGCACACGTGGAGGCACCTTCATGAAGCAGACGGCCGGCGTTATCACGGCCCTGGCTGTGGTGCTGGCGATTTTCGGCGTGTCGAACCTGCCCAAGAGTTCGCCGACTGGAGCAGGCACGGCGCAATCCGAGAGCGGGACGAAAGCGTCCAAGGCGCGGCCGACTGCAGAACCGATTGGGCCCTACGCTCCCTGCGTGCGGATTCAGAAGCGGCTCCAGCCTTTCGTGGCAGTGAGTCCGCAGGAACCCTGGAAGCTTCCCGCTTTTTGTTATCCGGATTCCAAGGTGCCGAATGATCCGGAGGTGAAAGCGAGCGGGCTCGATTTTGTTATTGCCATCGTGCCCAATCCGGTTCTTACGCACCTGCCGCTGCTCTTTGACCGGCTGATCGAAACCATGCAGCAAGCGGCGCAAGACAATCAGTACTCGTACGACTCCGCATGGCTGCCGTGGAGTGACGGCAAGGAATATACGAGGCTGCCCGACCAGCAGACCGCGGACGAGCTGCAAAGTTTTCAGGAATCACAGCCTGGCGTTCTCGTTTTCAGGAACTCGCTCAATCAACAGGGTGATTCGCCCTACAATTCGGGGCTGGCCGTATTCGTCGTTTCCGAACTGCCGACAGGGGGCATCAACCAGGGGCAATTCGACAACGCACTGGCGTGGATGGAGCGATTGGGAGCTTTATCCGCCGGGCGAGACTTGAAAATTCTCGGACCTACGTTTTCCGGCTCGCTCCCTTCGCTCTATCGGTCGCTTCATTTTCAGAAGCTCAAGCCCTTCGCCGGGACGAAGAAAATTCGGGTCTCCAGCGGAAGCGTATCTTCGGACTCGTACTACTACTGGTTCAAAGGAAAACTGGAAGCGGAACAGCTCGGCACATTCGATACGGCTATGGAGGGAGACTCCGTTCTGGTGGACCGTTTTTGCCAGTACATCGATTCGCAAAAATATACCACTGATCGTGTGGCGTTTCTCTCCGAGGATGAAACCGCCTTTGGAACGGAACCGATTTCTGAAACCGACACGAAGTATGAAAAGCGCTTGCGGCCACAAAAAGGAGCGCACGAATCCAAGCAGGGTTTTTGCACCTATAGCGGCGGCCCCACTTACCTCTATTATCCGCGTGATATTGCATCGCTCCGTTCCGCATACGAGCAGCAGTCAATTCTTAACGGAGGAAAACAATCGCAGGGCGCGAACAATGACGCGACGACTTTGCGCGGCGACTTGAGTGAGCCGGCCAGCAGCGAACATGACACGGTGCGGACGTACGGCGGTCAACTTACGCCACTCGCACAAGAGTCGGTGCTAATTGCGATTACGGACGTCCTGAAAGAGAAGAAGATTGAGTTTGTTGTGTTACGCAGCACGAATACGCTCGACCAGATTTTTCTAAGCCAATTCCTGCGGCGTTCGTTCCCAGACACTCGCATTGTGATCGACGGAGCCGATTTGCTTTTCCGGCGCGGAGCGGAAGGCTCGTCACTTCGCGGCGTGATGGCGTTGTCGCCTTATCCCCTGCTGAACCGCCAACAGGATTGGAATTTCGCGCAGCCAGAGGGCAGAGGAGAAGGCTATCGCGTTTTTGGGCTGGATGTCGCTGAGGGCTTGTACGTTGCAGCCCGTGGGCTGTTTCCAGATCAAGGTTCGAAAGTGCAAATCGCCAACTATGCCCCGCCTGCGTTCGCCGGCGGCGGAGGCAGCAATGACGATGATCGTCCAGCGACATGGCTTACCGTAATCGGCCATCGGCAGTTTTGGCCTGTAGCGGTGCTCAACTCGAACACGCTGGATAAAAGCAAGGCAATTTCCATTTTGCAGCCGTTTTCCGAGCGTACCGGAAAACCGGCGGCAACCTCGGCTGGAGCGAATCCCATGGAGCTGCTGCCGATTGAATTTTGGATTCTACTGGTCGTTTTCCTTTTTTGGAGTCTCTTGCATGAACTCTGGTGCTTGAACGGATCCGTTTCTCCAAGGCCGGCGCCGTTTCGACTGGCTTATTTTGCGCCCATCCCGCGGTGGCAACAACCCGTGCTAATCGGATTTGGCAGCTTGCTGGTAGCAGGCGGAGCGGTGGTCGTCGCTGCGACGTCGGGCCTGCTCGACTGGAAACTGGGGAGTTGGAATGCCGTGGTTGCCGCGTTCCTGGTGATTGTCCTGCTGCAGGCTTATTTTGGATGCGCGGGGAATTACCAGCTGCCGCCGATGACGGATGTTCGCTTCACGGAGCTGAAGGCGAAAGACTGCCGGCGAATTTCAGGCTGGGTCTTCGCAGTGTGCATTGTGGTGTTCGCATCGATTCACGTGGCGATTGTTCACCAGTTGCAGCGGTCCAACAGCGTTCCTGCTTTCTGGCGCAGCGTGCACCTTTCGAGCGGAGTGTCGCCCCTTCTGCCGCAGCTGTTTCTATTTGGGGGAATGTATTGCTGGTTTTGGTTCACCTTGCGAGGGCTTTCTCTATTTGGCGACGACCGTCCCTTGCTGCCGAGCAAGAACGATTTGATATTAAGAGACGAAAAGCAGAGCCACATTATGCCGATGTTCAGCTTCGAACAAGCGCAATTACCGACGGAAGATGGCGCAATGCCGATCGGAAAGCAGTACCTGCTGCTTCTTGGCTTAATTCTTCCAATCGTGTTGATCATCTGCACCGTCGTCTTACAAGGCGCATGGTTGCGAACGTTGGGGGAATTATTCTTCGGCCGATATGTGTTTTTTTGGCTGATGCTGTGCATAGCGATGGTTCTTGCCGACACGGCGCAATCCTGGCTGACTTGGTTACGGCTCCATGAGCTGCTTCTTCATCTTGACCGACTGCCGGTGCGCCGCACTTTGTACGCGCTGCAGGGGCTTTCCTGGCGCTCGGTGTGGGCGATGAGCGGGAATGTGCTGACGGAGCGGTACTCGCTCGTCTCGCGGCAGATCGAAGCTTTGAGACATCTGCGGAATCAGGTTGCCGTATGGAAGCCGTCCGGGGCGGACGATGTGGCGAATCAAAAGAGACTGCTCGACACGATTGATGCTTTCGAGAAAACTGAACTCAAGAAGTTGGTTGATTGGTACGTGAACCTCAACGGCGCAGGGGTTACAAGCGTGGAGGCTCTAGAGGCGGTGCAGAAACAAATTGCCGCGATCTCGGCATTTACCCTGTCAGCAATACTGATTCCTTCGTGGCGGACTGAAGAGGATTCGCTGATTTTCGACCGGTCGCGGAAACCAAGTGCGGCGCCTGAGGAGCATGGCGGCCCGGTGATTTCTCCGCACGTTGCCGATCATGTGTATGCGGCCGAAGAGTTTTTCGTTCTGCCGTACGTGGGATTCATTCAGAATATTCTCGGGCGGATACGTACCATCGTGCTAGGCAGCCTGTGGCTGTTCGTTGCGGCAACCCTTGCTGTGTCGAGTTATCCATTTGACCCGCTGCCGGTGCTGGGCGGTATTTTTCTGGCCGTTTTCGTGATTGTCGGAAGCACGATGATTCTGATGTACGCGCAGATGCACCGCGATGCGACGCTGAGTTACATCACCGGCTCGGAGCCCGGGGAACTGGGCGGAGAATTCTGGCGGCAGCTGTTCACTTTTGGAATCGGGCCGTTGCTGGGGCTGCTGACGACGCTCTTCCCTTCGATCACAGACTTCGTGGTTTCCTGGCTGCAGCCCAGCAGCCAGGCTATCAAGTGACGCCGCGCACGAAGACCCCATCTGAGGTTTCATTCCGCGGCAATTAAGGCTTGCGATCGAAAGCCGAACGGAACCTCTGGTAACGATTTTGAGGTTCCGTCCGGCCCATCCGAGTTTTCTCTTACTTGCCAACCTCTTGTGCAACGGCCGTACCCGCGGGCACGAGTTTCAGATGAACGTGAATGTTGAGATGTTGACCGACGACGGCGTTGAAGTTTGCCGGGCCGGGATAATCTTCCTGGCTGGCTCCAGTCGGAGCCTGGGGAAGAGATGAGCCATCATCTACGAGTTTTCCCGTGCATTGTGCGCCGACGTAATCCTCAGAGGCCGTGCTCGAGGACGCTTCACACTTCTTGTCTTCCACCACAGGCGGCCAGTAGGTGTTGAGAACGGAGCTGACCAACTGAGGGAAATCCTCGCGAATCACGTTGGTCGATCCTTTGAGGAGAAACACGTCGCTCCCTTCGCCAGCCTTTGGCGCGTGGAAAACGAAAGTAGCATCGCGCGAAACGCGGTGAATCATGGGAGGGCCATAAACAGGACCTGCGTAGGATTCGCTGGGGGTCAACTCTACGTTGCGATCCACGCGAGTCACCGTGAGAGTTCCTACGGCCTTTAGCTTGCCATCGGCGTCGGTGGAGACGTTCTTGGAGTTGAAGCATACGAGCGTGTGGTTCGCCATGTTGACGATCCAACTCTTCTTCACTTTTCCATCTTCGTCAATGGGAGGCATCATGGATCCCGCCGGATAGAGCTTAAAATCGACAACGGACTTCGTGGGATCCTTGTCGAGGCGAACGGTTCCGATCGCTCTCGTAAAACCGACCGTGAAGGTAGTCGGCGTCTTGCCGAAATCCGTCGTACCATCAACGGTAAACCGAGCGTCGGAATGACCATTGTCAACCTTCCAAGAGCCGCTGGGCTGAGCAGGCCGTCCAGCAAAAGCGGCCGCAACGCACGCCACAAGTAGAATTGGCGCAATTCTCTTAATCATTGATTCTTCTCCTCAGAAAATCCTGCTTCGCGGGTTCGCAAGCATTCGGATTTGTCATTGTCATTGGAGTATGAACGCTGCACAAGTGATTCAGAATAATTAGCAGCGCTCCCGACCGGGAACTGTAATCCCGATGCTGACGTCTTGCAAGTTTCTAATTTATTGAATCGCTATGGTTTAGGGTTCGCGGAAGGAGCCCTCTTGGCTCGTTGACTTGGCCCAGGGTGTCGCCTATTATCCCGCAGCATGTCGGACACACAGATTCTGCCCGGCCAGATCATTTCCCACTACAAAATCATCGAGAAGCTCGGTGGCGGCGGAATGGGAGTCGTCTACGAGGCTGAGGACACGAGCCTGGGCCGCCACGTCGCCTTGAAGTTTTTGCCTGAAGAATTGGCGCGCGATCCCTACGCGTTGGAACGATTTCAACGAGAGGCGCGCGCGGCTTCCGCTTTGAATCATCCGAACATCTGCACGATTCACGAGATCGGGCAACAGGACGGCCGGTATTTCATTGTGATGGAGCATCTCGAAGGGCAGACGCTGAAGCATCGTATCGGAGGCAAGCCGCTGCCGATGGATTTGTTGCTCGAGTTGGGCGTCGAAGTGGCTGACGCGCTCGACGCAGCGCACGAAAAAGGCATCGTCCACCGCGACATCAAACCGGCGAACATATTCGTCACCCAGCGCGGCCACGCCAAGATTCTTGATTTCGGGCTGGCAAAGCAGTCCGCTCGCAGCCCCGGCCGGCCGGGCGGGTTTATGACTAGCGGCACAGACGCGACGGTCGACCCGGAGAATCTCACGAGTCCCGGCATGACTTTGGGAACAGTGGCCTACATGTCGCCCGAGCAGGCTCGCGGTGAAGAACTCGATGCACGCAGCGACCTCTTCAGCTTCGGAGCGGTGCTGTATGAAATGGCAACAGGCGCCCTGCCCTTCCGCGGCGACACCACCGCTGTCATCTTCAACGCCATCCTTGAAAAAGCGCCGGTGCCTTCGGTGCGACTGAATCCAGACATTCCGCCGCGCCTGGAAGAGTTGATAGCAAAGGCGCTCGAAAAAGACAGGCGCATGCGCTACCAGCATGCTGCGGAAATGCGGACCGACCTGGCGAGGCTCAAGCGTGACACGGACTCAGGACGTTCGAGTGCGGCGGTAATGCCTACCTCCGGGTCCGGTGCCGTTCGAGAAGCCGCATTCCAACAAGCGCCTCAGAGCGCGTCTGTCGCTGTGGCGACACCGGCGAGCGGCACAAGTGCCGCGACAATTCCTATCGCGGGCGGAACGAGCGCGGCAGTAACGGCACCTTCGCAACCAACCAGCGGCGTCGCCGTAGCGAGCTCTGGCGCCAAGGGGCGCTGGCCACTTCTTGCGGGCGCTGCGATCGTCGCGGTGGCGGCCTTGGCTGCGGCAGGATATTTCTTTACCCATCGAGCTCCAAAACTCACTGCACAAGGTTCCATCGTCCTCGCCGACTTCACCAACACCACTGGCGACGCGGTCTTCGACGATGCCCTTCGCCAAGGCCTTGCCGCCCAGCTCGCGCAATCGCCATTTCTGCACATTCTCTCCGACCAGCAAGTCCGGCAGCAGCTGCGTTTCATGGGGCAGGCTCCCACGGCACGCCTGACGAATGAGCTAGCGCGGCAAGTATGCCAGCGGACGCAAAGCGCTGCCGTGCTCGACGGCTCGATCGCGCAGATCGGCAGCACGTACAACTTGGTGCTCAACGCGGTGAATTGCGCCTCCGGCGAGACGCTCGCGACGGCCACGACCGAAGCCCCGAATAAAGACCAAGTGCTCGGCGCGCTCGGCAAGGTGGCGGAGGAAATCCGCGGAAAGCTGGGCGAGTCGCTGGCTTCGATTCAGAAATACAACACGCCTATCGCCGAGGCCACCACCTCGTCGCTCGAAGCGCTGAAAGCCTATAGCCTTGGGATCCAAGCGCGTGGAAGCAAAGGTGAGGAAGCAGCAGTGCCTTTCCTGAAGCAGGCGGTCACGCTCGACCCGAATTTCGCCATGGCCATTGCGGTGCTAGGACAGGTGGAAACAAACCTGGGCGCAGTGAGTCTGGGCAGCGAGTACACGAAAAAGGCTTACGACTTGCGCGATCGCGCGAGCGACCTGGAGAAATTTTACATCGAGTCGCATTACTACGAGAACGTGAGCGGCGATCTCCAGCAGGCCGACCAGGTTTATCAACTTTGGGCACAAACCTACCCGCGTGACTCGATTCCGCGCGGCAACCTTTCCGTCTCATACGTTCTACTGGGCGAGTGGGAGAAGGCGTTGCCCGAGGCTCTAGAAGGTCATCGGTTGAGCCCCGACGAGAGTCTCAATTACTTTCAAATTGCCAGCGCATATGTGGGCCTCGGTCGTCTGGACGAAGCCAGAGCCACGGTTAACGATGCGCTGGCGAAGAAACTCGACGTTTCCCTCTTCCACTTGACGCTTTACCAAGTGGCATTTTTGCAGAACGATCCCGCGGCCATGGCCCGCGAGCTCTCCGCACTCTCGAGCAGTTCGCCGGAAATGGCTGCTCTTTCGCTTAATATTGCGGCGGGTACGGAGGCTTATTTCGGACGTCTTGCGAAGGCGCGGGCGCTCGTTCAGCGCGCCGTTGCGTCTCAGGAAGGCGCGGGCGGCAAAGACAGGGCCGCTAGTGCCCTGATTGCGCAAGCTCGAGTGGAAGCCAAGGTGGGCGATGTTGCGGGCGCACGAAAGGACGCCGCTGCGGCACTGGCTCTCAATCCCCCGTTCATCACCAAGGGTGCAGTGGCTTACGTTTTTGCGCAGACGGGTGACGCGGTGCGCGCGGAATCGCTCGCCAATGAGATAGTCAAAGAGCGCCCATCCGATACCCTTGCGAATGTGTTCGCGCTCCCCATGATTCGCGCTGCCATCGAAATGAATCGCAACAATCCGGGCAAAGCGATAGAAATCCTTCAACCCGTCATGCCTTACGACCTTGCCAACCTAAGAGGGCTTTCGAGCGTTTACGACCGCGGGGAGGCCTACTTGCTTTTGCACAAGGGCAATGAAGCCACCGCCGAATTCCAGAAAATTCTGGACCATCCTGGTGTCGTCTTCAACTCGGTCACAGGCGCGCTGGCCCATTTGCAGTTGGGGCGGGCCTACGCGATGGCGGGCGATGAGGCCAAGGCGCGCGCGGCGTACCAGGATTTCTTCGCGTTGTGGAAAGACGCCGACCCTGATATTCCCATCCTGAAGCAAGCCAAAGCCGAGTACGCCAAATTCAAGTAAGCGGTGAGTAAGCGCGCATTGAATTGAGGTAGAATGCCGCGTTCTTCAGAATGGCCGTGCGTGGAGCTGCGCTCGGAGCGAGCGAAAGAGGAGGGTGAACGTGGCCGCAGCTTTTCTGTTTCTGGTTGTCATCATTGTGCTCGTTGGTTTGAGTGTGCTCCTCGGCTCGTTCTTCACGGTTGAGACGGCACAGGTGGCCATCGTGCAGAGGCTCGGGAAATTCGCGCGGGTTGCCGGGCCCGGGCTGAACTGGAAGACGCCTTATCTCGAGACCGTGGTTCGGCGGCTAAGCATGAAGGTGCAGCAGTTTGATGTTCAGGTGGAGACGAAAACGCAGGACAACGTGTTCGTGCAAATACCTGTCTCGATCCAGTACAAAGTGATACCTGAAGGGGTGGAAGCCGCGTTCTACAAATTGTCCGACCCGGTGAAACAGATCGAGTCGATGGTTTATAACGTCGTGCTCGGCCACGTTCCAAAAATGAAACTGGACGATACGTTCCTCAATCAGGCGGACATCGCGAGCGACTTGAGAGATAACCTTGACGCCTCGATGAAGGAGTACGGCTATTCAATCGTCAAGGTTCTGATCTCCGACATCGTTCCTGACCAAAAAGTGAAAGCCGCCATGAATGATATCAACGCGGCGCAACGAGAACGGGAAGCCACGGTTTCGCGTGCGGAGACTAACAAAATGCTCCTGGTGAAGCAGGCGGAGGCGGAAGCCGAATCGAAGCGCCTGCAGGGAGAAGGCATCGCCAATCAGAGGAAGGCAATCATCGCGGGATTGAAAGATTCCGTGGAGGATTTCGCGAGAACAGTTCCGGGCTCGACTCCGCAGGACGTGATGCAACTCGTTTTGATGACGCAGTATTTCGACACTTTGAAGGAAATTGCCGCGAACGATCACACCAATGCGATTTTGATTCCTCACACGCCGAACACGCTCACGGATCTCTTCGGGCAGATTCGGAATGCGATTATTGCCGGGACCGAACTCACAAGTCATTCCGCAGTTCCACCAACGCCCGTTGGCTTTCCGTCAACAAAGCTCTGAGACGCCAGTCGGCGGCTCCGATTCCCTGCTAGACAAAAAGCACTGAACAAAGTGCTCCTCCTATTCGTATGGACTAGAGGGAGGAGTCGAACCGATGAAAGACATTCGCTATGCGCTGCGGCAATTCCTGAATGCCCCGGTTTTTACCGTGACTGCTGTCTTGACTCTGGCACTCGGAATTGGCGCGACTACGGCGATCTTCACGCTCGTTCATGCTGTGCTGTTGAATTCCCTGCCGGTGGCCAAGCCCAGCGAACTGTATCGCGTGGGCGACGTGGAAAATTGCTGCGTCAATGGCGGTCTTCAGGACAATTGGTCGCTCTTCTCCTATGACAAGTACAAGATGTTTCGCGATAACACGCCCGGCTTCCTAGAGCTTGCGGCTTTCCAGGCAGGACACGATCTCATCGGCGTGCGCCGCTCCGGCACCAGCGAAGCCGCGCGCTCGATGCGGAGCGAATTCGTTTCCGGCAATTACTTCGCGATGTTCGGCATTGGCCCATACGCCGGCCGAGTGATTACCCCCGACGACGATCGCAAAGGCGCGCCTCCGGTCACGGTGATCAGCTATCGCGCGTGGCAACAGCAGTTCGGTGGCGATCCCTCGATTGTGGGAGGCTCGCTAACGTTGAACGGCCAGCCGTTCACAGTAGTTGGCATTGCGCCGGCTGCTTTCTTTGGCGACCGCCTTACTGATCCCGCCGCCTTCTGGATTCCGATCACTGCCGAGCCGCTTATTGACGGCCCTGGCGCGATTATCGATTTCCCTCAGCAGGATTGGCTCGACGTCATCGGCCGCATCACTCCCGGCGCTGATCCAAAACAGATTGGCGCGCACATGCAGGTGGAATTGCAGCAATGGCTCCTCAGTCCCATCGCTCAGCTCCAGCCGGGAGAGCGCGATGCGGTGGCCAAACAGACGCTTCGCCTCGCGCCGGGCGGTGCGGGGGTTCAGCAACTGCGCGACGAATATCTTTCGAGTCTTCATCTCCTCATGTGGATTTCGGCGCTCGTTTTGGCAATCGCGTGCGCGAACGTTGCCAACCTCCTGCTGGTCCGCGCCACTACCCGGAAATTGCAAACTTCCATTCGAGCCGCGCTCGGCGCGCCGCCTTCGCGCCAAATCCGCCAAGTGCTCACCGAGAGTATTGTGCTGGCGGTTCTCGGAGGAATCGCGGGCGTGGCGATTGCCTACGGCGGAACGCACCTGATCCTTCGCCTCGCTTTCCCGGTGACCGATGTAGCCATCCATGCTTCGCCATCGCTGCCCGTTCTGGCTTTCACTTTCGCAGTCTCGCTGCTGACCGGAATCTTTTTTGGCGTTGCACCGGCGTGGATCACGGCGAACGCAGCTCCCGCCGATGCGCTTCGCGGCGCCGGCCGTTCCAGCGGCAGCAGCGGCGGCTGGACGCAGAAATCCCTCGTAATTGCGCAGGCGGCGCTGTCTCTCGTGCTGCTTTCCGCCGCGGGCCTTCTGACCCAGAGCCTGCGTAATATGCAGGGCCAACATTTTGGCTTCGAGACGCCCAATCGTTATATTGCCCACATCGATCCGCAAATGGCGGGATACAAACCCGCGCAGATGCAGGCGCTATTCCGCCAACTCCACGATTCGCTCGCGGCGATTCCCGGCGTGGGTCAGGTTAGCTTCTCGCTTTACACTCCGATGGAAGGAGACAACTGGGGCGAAACTGTCTACATCGAAGGGCAGGCGCCTCCTCCTCCCGATTCCAATGAGAATAACGCCTCATGGCTGCGTGTCAGCGACGGGTACTTTGAGACTCTGGGCACCAAGATTATTCGGGGCCGTTCCATCAGCGATCAGGACACGCCCGCCTCGCAGCGCGTCGCCGTCATAAACGAAAACTTCGCAAAGAAATTCTTCAAAGACGAAAACCCGCTCGGACACCATTTCGGATATATCGACATGCAGCATGCCGGTCAATTTGAGATTGTCGGCGTCACGGAAAACACCGAGTACCGCGAGCCCACACGCAAAATTCCGCCTATGTTTTTTCTTCCTTCCACGCAGGCGGTCGTGTTCGACAATCCACGCTTCATCGCGTTTGAAGAACGCTCGCACGTCCTGAACGCCATCGAAATCAAAACCCTCGGAAAGGTCTCGAATCTTGAAGCGCAGGTGCGTCACGTACTCGGGGACGTGAATCCCGACCTCGCGGTGATCGACTTCAAGAGCTTTGGCGAACAGGTGGATAATAATTTCTCGCAGCAGAAGATGATCGCGAAACTCACGTCGCTCTTCGGATTGCTCGCGCTCATTCTCGCGTCGGTGGGGCTCTACGGAGTGACGGCGTATTCGGTGGAGCGACGCACGAACGAAATCGGCATTCGGATGGCGCTGGGTGCCGGGAGGCTCAGCGTGCTGAAGCTTGTGCTGAAGGGAGCGCTGCTGCAGATGGGAATTGCGCTCGTCATCGGGATTCCCGTGACGATTGCCGCCGGCCACGCCATGGCCACGCAGCTCTTTGGCGTGAAACCGTATGATCCTAAGATCCTGCTTCTCACCGCCGCCACACTCGCGTTTGCTGCATTTCTCGCCGCTGTGATACCGGCCCGCCGCGCAGCTACCCTCGATCCAATGCGCGCCCTGCGCACCGAATGAACGACCGATCCCAGGATGGCGTCGACCGCTGAGAAGTCTGCAAACCCAAACTAGTATAATTGCGGTGTTGCTCAGATTTGGCTCGCGATGGAGCTACACCGATGCTTGATACTGTTCTGAAACGGTTTGAAGAACCTGACGAAGTACGTACATTTGCAAACGGAAAGTTCGAAATCGTCCACATCGGCGGCATGACCATCGGCCGTGCCACTTATCAACCGGGGTGGAAATGGTCCGTTCATGTGGGGCCTACGGTGGGCGCTTCACGCTGCAACGTAGAGCACGTCGGCATGGTGCTCTCCGGTTGCGCTACTGCCGCTATGGAAGACGGCACCATCCACGAACTCCGCGCCGGTACGCTCTTTTATATTCCACCCGGGCCTCCCGGCCACGATAGTTGGGTGGTGGGCGACGCCCCTTATGTGTCGCTGCATTTCCTCGGCGCCGACGATTACGCAAACAAATAGTCGTCAGCACGCGTCGAAGAGGAATCCTCTGCCGGACATCTTGGCAATGCGATTCCAAAGCTACGGTAGGACCTGCTGCTTCAAGTCGAGGGCGGCCTGGCGCACATCATCCGGCCTACCCATATCGCGCCAGTAGTAGCCGTCCGCGCGAAATGACAAAATTTTTTCTCCCTGGCCGGCCAATCGCAGATAAGCGGTAATGATAGAGAAAATGCCGTTCTCCAGCATGAGTTCAAAGATCCGTGGAGAAATAACGTGGATGCCGGAGAAAGCCAGTGCCTGTGCTGGTTTTTCCGACCCAACGAGTTCGTCTTTCTGATCCGGACCGCTTCGACGGCCGCACAGTTGCTGCCTCTCATCGAAGAGCAGATAGCGAGATGTTTCGCGGTCTTGCACCGCGAGAGTGGCGAGGGCTCGATTCTCGATATGAAATTGCATCATACGCTGCAAATCTATCGTGCTGATCACATCCACGTTGTGGAGAACGAATGGCGTCTCGACATCGCGTGGATCGTCGAGAAAGAAATAGGCTGCCTTTTTTAAGCCTCCGCCGGTATCGAGCAATACATCTTCGCGAGAAATCTCAATACGCCTGCCGAAGTTGTCGTTTTTCTTCAAGTACTCGACGATCATGTCGGCGAAATAATGAACGTTGATGATTACGTCGCGAATACCAAAGGCTCGCAGGCGCGAGAGCGTAAGCTCCAGCATTGTGCGCCCTCCCACATCCACCAATGCCTTCGGGCGATTGTTGGTGAGCGGACGCAAGCGGGTACCGAGCCCCGCTGCCAAAATCATCGCTTTCACTTTTTCAGATTCTCCAGCTCCAGATGCCGCACCACAACTTTCACTCCGTTCCTATCGTTCAGCCGCTTCGCCAATTGCTCGGCGAAATAAACCGAGCGATGTTGCCCGCCTGTGCAGCCGAATGAGACCGTCAAGCTTGTAAAGCCTCGGCTCTGATACGTCTTCACGCTGGCATCAACGAGCGACATGACGCCGCCCAGAAACCGATGAGCGCTCTCCTGCTGATTCAGGTACTCGATCACTGGCGCGTCTTTCCCGGTGAGAGCCTTGAACTTTTCCTCGCGTCCCGGATTCGGGATACTGCGAGCGTCAAAAACAAACCCGCCGCCGTGGCCGCTCTCGTCCTTCGGGATGCCGCGTCGAAATGAAAAGCTGAAAATACGCACGGTGAGGTCGCTTTCTTTGGCGGCACCGATCCCCGATCTGTTAAAGACAACCGCGACCGGCGGCGGACCTCCTCCAGAAGAAAGCTCCCGCAACGTTTCCGAATCCCGCATTCTTCCAAGCGAGTCCATCAACGCCGGCAGCGCAATCGGCAGCTCCACGTTCTGAAGCAGCCACTCCACATTTTTCAGCGCGTACGGAACGCTCTGAAGGAAATGGCTTTTGCGCTCATAAAAGCCGCGGAATCCATAAGCGCCCATCGCCTGCATCACACGGATATACACATAGGCGTAGTAGTGGTGCATGAACGCGGAGCGCTCGAGCGCGACGAAATCGCCGGCGCGCTCGACGTAAAGATCGAGTAATTCCTGGCGCAGTGCCGGCGGCAGATCGGCCTTGGCATCGAACAAGAGAGAGGCGATATCGTATTGAAGCGCACCCTTGCGCCCTCCCTGATAGTCCAGAAAGAACGGCTGCCCCTCGCGCAGCATGATATTGCGTGATTGAAAGTCTCGGTAGAGGAAGAAATCCGAACGCGCGCTCAACAAAAACGCAGTGAGCCGCTTGAAATCATCTTCCAGCAATTGCTCGTTGAACGGAACTCCAGCCAGCTTGAGAAAATAATATTTGAAGTAGTTCAGGTCCCAGGCAATCGATTGCTCGTCAAACTCAGCGCGCGGATAACAGGCTTTGTAATTTATGTCCCGTCCAGCCTCGATCTGAAATCGCGGCAACAGCGCTACCACCTTGCGATAAGCTTCAACGACTGTCGGAGAAATGCTGTTCCCGGCACGATTCGCCGACAGGAATTCAAAAAGCGTCGTGTCGCCGAAATCCTCTTCCAAATAGGCGCCCTGGCTCAAATCTTCGCCGTAGATTTCCGGCACCGGCAGGCCATGCGCGCGAAAATGCCTGGAAAACTCAATAAACGCCGCGTTCTCCTCGCGAACGTTGTACAGAATGCCAATCGCGCTCGACGCTCCGCCACTGAGCCGTACGATCTTGCGCCCCGAGGCCCCAAGCTCTCCTTGCAGCGGCTGCACCCGCTCCACCGCTACCCCGAAGCGCTGTTTGAAAAGATTCTTGAGGACGTCAATCAAGGCGTCGAGCCACCTTTCGGAAACCACTAAAAAACCTTCAAAACAAGTTTAGACGCTCAAAGCTCAGGTAGCGAGTCGCCAACCGGGGAAAGGTCGAAAAAGACAAGAGTGCGAGCGATGTTGTCGTGACGATAGATTTCAGAGCTGCTGACGGAAATCGAATTCCAAGTAACCTTAAGGAGACGAGCAGAAGAGGAGTGGTTGCGGGGGTTGGATTTGAACCAACGACCTCCGGGTTATGAGCCCGACGAGCTACCAGGCTGCTCCACCCCGCGCACAAATGATACCACAGAGCTCGTTCGCAGCGCACATATGCCCGATGCCACGAATTTCACCGCCCGCGTCGCCGAAACCCGCGCCTCCATCCGCGCCCGCCACCAGCTCCTCAATCCTCAATTCCCACCACAGCAAACTGTGATAGCATTTTGCATCCCCGCAGGATATATACGAGAGGACTCCTCTCATGGGTCACCGTTTCACGATCGGCGTCGAGGAAGAATTTCAAATCATAGATCCCACTACGAGCGAGCTGCGTTCGCACGTCAGCCAGCTCGTCGCCGCCACATCAGCCAATCTCGGCGAACAAGTGAAACGCGAAATGCACCAGTCGATCGTAGAGATCGGCACCAAAATCTGCGAGAACGTTGACGAACTCCGCGTCGATATGCACCGCACCCGCGGCGAACTCGTTCGCTCCGCCGAAAGCGTCGGCCTGTATGTCGCAGCTTCCGGCACGCACCCGTTTTCCAACTGGATTGACCAGGTCATCTCTCCCGGCGAGCGCTACAAGAACATCGTCGAGGAGCTGCAGCAGCTCGCGCGTTCCCTGCTGATTTTCGGCATGCACGTCCACGTCGCGGTGCCCGACCGCACTACGATGATCGACCTGATGAATATGGTGCGCTATTTCCTGCCGCACCTGCTCGCCCTTTCCACCAGCTCGCCATTCTGGATGGGTCGCAACACAGGCTTGAAATCATTTCGCACCACAGTCTTCCGCCGTTTCCCGCGTACAGGAATTCCCGACCACTTCGATTCTTGGAGCGAATACGAAGACTACGTCGGTCTGCTCATTAAACTGCGCTGCATCGACAACGCGAAAAAAATATGGTGGGACGTGCGCCCTCACCCCATCTTCGGCACTCTTGAATTTCGAATCTGCGATGTCACCCCGCGAATTGAAGACGCAATCGCAATCGCCGCTCTGTCGCAGGCCATCGTCGTCAAGCTCCACTACCTTTACACCAAGAACATGGGCTACCGAATGTATCCGCGCGCGTTGATCGAAGAAAACAAATGGCGCGCGGCGCGCTGGGGCGTCGAAGGCAATCTGATCGACTTCGGCAAGCAGGCTGAAGTTCCCATGCGCGAGCTCGGCGAAGAGCTCCTCGATTTCGTCGATGATGTGGTGGACGACCTGGGAAGCCGCGACTCGCTGGCACCCATCGAGCGCATTCTCCGCGAAGGCACCAGCGCCGAGCGTCAATTAAAGACGTACGCAGAAACCGGCGATCTTAAGGCAGTCGTGCGGCAAATTGTGGAAGAAACGCGCGGCGAAGGCTCGAAACAGGTATCGTCCGCGGCGCATTTTCCTGCTGGCGCATAAAAGGTTCATCGCTCAGCGGCGCGGCAGCGCGCGGCCAGAACGAATCGCAAAGGAGCAAACACTGTGATGAAAATCGGAATTCTCTGCGGCCGCGAATACAGCTTCCCGCCCGCTTTTATCGAGAAGGTGAATCAGCTGGGAAAACCCGACGGAATCACCGCCGAGTTCGTGAAACTGGGCGGCACGCGAATGAACGAGCCGGCCGAGTATCGCGTGATCGTCGACCGCATTTCACACGAGGTGGAATATTATCGAGGCTATTTAAAACACGCCGCGCTAGAAGGCACCTACGTAATCAACAATCCCTTCTGGTGGACGGCCGACGACAAGTTTTTCAACTACGCTGTGGCCTCGAAGCTGGGCATTGCAATTCCAAAGACAATTCTCCTGCCTCAGAAATCCTACCCTGCCGACGTGGATATCAACTCCGAATCGCTTCGAAATCTGAAGTATCCGATCGAATGGGACGAATTGCTCGATTACGTCGGACGCCCCGCGATTCTGAAGCCCTTTTCAGGGGGCGGTTGGAAGCACGTCTACAAAGTGAACGATAAAGAGGAGCTGCTCGCGGCCTACGATGGCACCGGCCCATACTGCATGACGCTCCAGCAGTTCGTTAATTTCGATCAGTACGTGCGTTGCTTCACGTTCGGCAAGACGGACATCACGCCGGTGGCCTACGATCCCAAAGAGCGCCGCTACCTTGTCGATCACAATTATCTTTCCGCAGAACTCGGCGCACGCGTTGTCAAAGATGCGCAGACGATCAATCAGGCGCTCGGCTACGAGATGAATACGATTGAATTTGCAGTCGAGAATGGCGTGCCCTACGCCATCGATTTTCTGAATCCCGCTCCGGATTTTGAGCGCGACCGTATCACGGAATTTTATTTCGGCCACGTAGTCGAAAAGATGGCCAAGCTCGTAATCGACCGCGCTCTCAAGGGCAACGTGGCGAATTCCTGGCCCCGTTGGGAAGAAATGCTCGGCATCGGTGCGGCAAGCGGTTTTACCGCTGCTCCTGCGCTCACAAAGACCACCGCGAGCGCTCCGGCGAAAAGCGCGCCCGCGCGTGGCATCGGAGCGAAGAGCGCATGACGGGTTCGCCGCAGGCGTCCCGCTCAGCATCGGACGAACCGCCGCGCCAGCCGGCCGTCACGCCCCAAGAACCGCCTGCCGCGAAAGCATGGCACGCGTTGCTCCGCCCTGACGTCGAACTATCCCCTGAATTCTGCGCTGAGCTCAACGCGCGAATGCGCGCCGAAAAACTGAAATTCGGCGACCGCGTTCATTGCCCGTTCCTGCGCCCGTTTTTCCTCACCGCAGAAGACGATCGCCGCGTGCGCGCCGTCACTGAAGCGATCGCTGCAATAGGCGAACGCGTCGTAAAGCAATCGCTCGCCGATCCCGCGCTGCTCGCCCAGGCTGCGCTCACACCAGACGAAGAGCGGCTCGCGAGAATCTCCCCTGGCTACGGCAGATCAAGCACCGCCTCGCGTCTCGACGCATTCCTCCTGCCCAATTCCTTGCAGTTCGCCGAGTACAACGCTGAATCACCTGCCGGGCCCGGGTATGCCGAGACGCTCGCCGAAGTATTTCTCTCGCTGCCGGTGATGGCGCGGTTCAAAGAAAGCTATCGCGTCCGAAAATACGAGACGATGAAAATGCTGCTCGAAGGCCTTCTCGCGAGCTACCGCGAATGGGGCGGCAAGGCGTCTCCGCCGGTGATCGGTATCGTCGACTGGCGCGAAGTGCCCACGTGGAGCGAGTTTGAAATCCTGCAAGCGCGCTTCGAGCGCGAAGGCGTGCCCACAATTATCAGCGACCCCCGCGATCTCGAGTTCGACGGCAAGAATCTCACCGCGCAAGGCCGCCGCATCGACCTCCTTTACCGGCGGGTGCTCATCAACGACATTCTCGCGCATCAGGAAGAGTGCAACGCGCTGGTCGAAGCCTACGCGTCGGGTGCCGTCTGCATGGCCAACGCGCTCACGTGCAAAATCCCGCACAAAAAGGCGTTCTTCGCGGTGCTCACCGACGAGCGCAACGCCGCTCTCTTCAGCGATTCCGAGCGTGAGCTGGTTCGCCGCCATATTCCATGGACGCGGCTTCTCGCAGACACCAAAACGACTCGCGACGGCGAATCCTTCGGCCTGCTCGACTACGTGCGGCGCCGGCGCGACGATTTTGTGCTGAAGCCCAACGACGAATACGGCGGCACTGGCGTCATGCTGGGCTGGGAGAATAGCGAAAGTGAATGGGACGCCGCGCTCAATCGCGCGCTCGCCGATCGCGAGCACGCCTGGGTGGTACAGGAAAAGATCGCGATTCGTCGCGAAGTGTTTCCGATGCAGACCGCGAACGGCGTCGATATGCGCGATATGCTCGTAGACTTGGCGCCCTATCTCTTCCGCGGGCAAATGGCAGGATTTCTCACGCGGCTCAGCTCCACGGGCCTTGCAAACGTGACATCGGGCGGAGGGCAGGTCCCCGCCATGGTCGTCGAGCCGCTTGGCTGATGTTTACACGCAGTGCGACTAACTATGGCAAAGAAGCGGAGGCAAAATTACAATAGAACGTATGCCTACTGAGACGGCTCAAGAAGAACTCATCCCGGGCGCGCGAAACGCAGTCGAAACATGCCTCGCGATTCAGCCCGGTGAACGCGTCACCCTCATCACCGATCGTCCCAGCGAGGAAGTCGCCGCAAGCCTCGCCCGCGCAATTGAAATGCGCGGCGCGTCCTGCGAAGAATTTCTGCTAGAGGACCTCGCTCCTCGTCCGCTCGCGCGCGCACCGAAACCCGTTCTCGATTCACTCGAACGCGCCGATGCCGGAATCCTGTGCATGAATCCGATGCCCGGCGAACTGGGCGCGCGCAAAGATATCGTGGGCGTCGTCGAGCGCCGCCAGATTCGCTACGCCCACATGGTCGGCGTCACCCCCGAAATCATGCAGCAAGGCATGCGCGCGGACTACACGCTAGTCGACCGCCTCAGCGAACAACTCCTCGACAGGATGCACAAAGCGCGCTCCTTGACCGTGCGCACCGATGCGGGCACTTCGTTAATCGCAAGTTTCGACGCAGGCCTCGACTGGGTGAAAACAAGTGGCCTGATCAGCCGCCGCTATTGGTCGAATCTTCCAGCCGGAGAAGTTTTCACCACCCCTGCCAAAGTAGACGGCACCTTCGTCTGCGACGGCACAGCCGGCGACCACTTCTGCGGCAAATATGGCGACCTGCAAAAAACTCCGCTAGTTCTAGAAATTCGCGGCGGGCGCCTCGCGAAAGCGACGTGCACGCGCAAGGACCTCGAAGAAGAATTCTGGCAATACTGCCACACCGACGAAAATAGCGACCGAGTCGGCGAACTGGCCTTCGGCACGAACCTCAGCCTCTCAGACATGATCGGCGTGCTGCTGCAAGATGAGAAGCTCCCAGGCGTGCATCTAGCCTTCGGCGACCCATACGGCAGCCAAACCCACGCGGCCTGGAGCTCAACCACACACGTAGACGTCCTAGCCCGCCGCTGCAACGTATGGATCGACGACGAGCAGGTAATAGCGAAGGGCCGCTACATGCTAGAAAAATTCGGCTTGGCGTAGTTTTAAGTCGCACAGGCACTCTTGCTTGTGCGCCGTTCTGCGGCTCAATTGCGATGCTTGCCGACTAAAACAGCTGCGTGATGTATTCCCACATCTGATGCTTCCAGTAAGGCCAATCATGCCCGCCCTGCGGTCCCCAATCGTCCAGATGATGATGAATCCCCTTGCTCGCAAGAATGTGCGAAAGCCGATACGACGGCCCGCTATGTTCCCACGGGCCGCTACCAGTCGCAATGTGAATATCGCACTGGTTGAGCTGCCCGATCATGTTGCCATCTGCGTTTGAAAGATAATCCACCGGGTTGTTGAAGTAGGTGTTGTCGTCGTACATGCCATCCATGAAATTCTTGATGTCATAAACGCCGGAAAGCGCGAAGCAGCGGCGAACCACATCCGGATGCTTGAAGAGCGTGTTTGCAGCATGATACGCGCCGAATGACGCACCCATCGTCGAGATGGCGATGTCCCACGATTGGCAGTTGTCGTGGATAAAAGGAACCACTTCCTCACGAATGTAAGCGTCGAATTGCGCTTCGACGTAGCTGCGATGAAACGGATGCGCGTCTTTATTGTAAAAGCCGGCGGAGTTCACGGAATTTACGCTGAATAACTTCACGCGCCCCGCATCGATCAATGGCGCGAGGGCCCCGATCAATCCCTGGCCTTCCAGTTCCCACTCGTCGCCCGCGCTGGTAGGAAACCCGAGTAGTGGCGGCCCCCAGTGGCCGTAGACCGCCACTCCCATTTCAAGACCGAGGCGTTGCGAATACCAGCGATGATATTCCCTTTTCATTTTGCTCCTGCGCGAGGTTTCTGTAGGATTCGCCGAGCCGTTCGAAAGGCGGGCGGTATTATACGGCCTTTGCGAACGGCCGAAATAGGAAACAATGCACGGAGAATTTCGCGTCTGATATTCTATTGCTAGACGCGCGCAACTTTGGAGCCACCTTCGATTGTCCTCTTTGATGCAAGCAAGTGAAGCCGCCGCGGCCGGCCCCGGCCAGCTGCGAAAATTCGAAAACTACCGATCGCGTTACCTTCCCGGTGAGCGCACCGTCATCGTCTATGTGCCGGGAATTTACGAGCGGCGCCCGGATTTACACTTTCCGGTGCTCTATATGCAGGACGGGCAGAATCTGTTCGATCCCGCCACGTCATTCATTCAAGGCGTCTACTGGCGCGTGGGCGAAACGGCCGATCGGCTGATTGCCGAAGGCGCGATTCAGCCGCTCGTGATTGTGGGAATCTACAACACGGGCAAGCGGCGCCTGCGCGAATATTCGCCGTCAAAAGACCGCAAGCTCGGCGGAGGCGGCGCAGACCGTTACGGACGCATGCTGACGCGCGAGATCAAGCCGTTCGTCGAATCGCAGTTTCGAATCCTTTCTGGCCCAGCGAACACCGGAATTGCCGGTTCGTCGCTCGGTGGACTGCTGACGATCTATCTGGGCCTGAAATACCGCCAGATATTCGGCAGGATCGCCGCGCTGTCGCCCTCGGTGTGGTGGAATCAGCGCTGGATTGCGAATTACGTCGCGCGGACGCGCGTCGAACCAAGGCCGCGCATGTGGCTCGATGCCGGCACGCAGGAAAGCGCGCACGAGATTGACGATATGCGTAAGCTTCGCGACGCCCTGGTCCATCGCGGCTGGCAGGAAGGCCACGATCTGCGCTACAGCGAAATTCAGGGCGGAAAGCACGACGAAGCGGCATGGGCCTTACGCGTGGATCCATTCCTGCGATTTCTCTTCCCTGCCCGATAGGCCCACGTATAATTCAGTTTTTCGCAACGCGTTGCGAGGCCGCGATTCGCCGCGACAAGTTCGAGGAGTCTCGTGTCAAAAGAACGCCCGCCGACAATTCTCTGCGTCAGCTCCTATGAGAAGGGGCAGGAGTTCATGCGCACATGCAAACGCGAACGGTGGGACGTGTTTCTCCTGACCGTAGAAAAGCTTCGCGACGCCGACTGGCCGCGCGAGGCAATCACCGAGGCGTTCTACCTTCCCGAAGAGCTGCCGCTGCAGGGCCTGATAAATGCGGTGAGCTATATGGCACGCTCGCGCCCAATTGACCGAATCGTCGCGCTCGATGAATTCGACATGGAAAACGTAGCGGCGCTGCGCGAGCACTTACGCATCCCGGGAATGGGCCTGACCACGATGCGCTACTTCCGCGACAAGCTGGCCATGCGCGGGCGCGCGAAGGAAGAAGGCATCGCGGTTCCTGAATTTGTGCACGTCCTGAACTACGACGACCTGCGGGATTTCATGGCGCGAGTGAAAGCGCCATGGCTGTTGAAGCCGCGCTCGCAAGCTTCGGGAATTGGGATGAAGATCATCAAGGAAGAGGGCGAGCTCTGGCCGTGGCTTGATCAGCTGGGCGATCAGCAGTCATATTATCTGCTCGAACAGTTTGTGCCAGGGGATGTGTTTCACGTGGACAGCATCGTCTCGGAACGAAAAGTGGTATTTGCCGAGGCGCACGCGTACGGAAGTCCGCCGCTCGATGTGTCTCACGGAGGCGGCGTGTTCACGAGCCGAACATTGCCGCGCACTTCGGCGCTGTCCAAGTCGCTGCTGAAAATCAACCGCGAGGTGATCACCGCACTGGGGCTCGTTCGCGGTGTGACGCACGCGGAATTCCTGCGAGCGCACGAGGACGGCAAAATTTATTTTATCGAAGTGGCCGCGCGCGTTGGCGGAGCGTACATCTCGAACGAGATTGAAGCTGCCACGGGAATTAATCTGTGGCGAGAATGGGCGCTGCTCGAAATCGGCGGGGGGAAAGAAAATTACGCGCTGCCGAAGAAACGCAACGGTTATGCCGGCGTGATTATTTCGCTGGCGCGGCAGGAAACGCCGGACACTTCGGCATACAACGATCCGGAGATTGTGTATCGCGTGCCCAAGCACCATCACGCGGGGTTTGTCCTGAGCGCACCGAAACCGGAGCGCATCGGCGAATTGCTCGATTCTTATAGCGGGCGATTTCGTGAGGATTTCTACGCTACACAGCCTGTTCCTGACAAGCCAACCGCATAAGGAAAAGGCCATTCCCGCAAAAACATCCGGGATGGAAACACCCCATTTTGTCTCGATTAGAAATTTGCAAGTGTATGTTTATAAGCTAGATACGGGGAATTCCAATCGCGGTGTCTCGATTAGAAATTCGGGTCTAATCGCGACAATTGGCCTGCCCCCACCGACCATTAAGTTGAGCATCGCGCTGGTCTAAGTTTCAGAGCTCGTGAGCTCCTCGACCCGACGCAGCTCCGGAAAAGCATACGCCCAGACCGCAGCTACGAGAAGCGCGCCAACCCCGCCCAGTACGATGGCCGGCACGGTGCCAAGCAAATCCCCGGTGAAGCCCGATTCGGCCTCCCCCAGCTGATTCGATGCGCCGATAAACACCATATCTACCGCATTCACGCGACCGCGCATCTCATCAGGGGTAGCGATCTGGATCAGTACACCTCGGATAACGACGCTCACCATGTCGCTGGCACCCACCAGTGTGAGCGCAGCCAGCGAAAGATACAGGTTGCGCGAGAGTCCAAAAAGAATGGTGAAGATTCCGAACCCGGCAACGCAAAGAAACATCGTTATCCCAGTTTTCTTTCGGAGCGGACGGTAGGCGAGAAAGATTGCCATCGCTGCGGCGCCGATTCCCGGAGCACAGCGCAATAACCCGAGCCCCCAAGGTCCGGTCTTCAAGATGTCTAGCGCGTAGGCGGGGAGCAAAGCCACAGCACCGCCAAGGAGAACTGCGAACAAATCGAGCGAGATAGAGCCGAGAATTATTTTCTTGCGCCAAATATAGTGCAATCCAGCAAGAACGGTTTTCATGCTGACCGGTTCGCGTGGGCGAGGCTTAGTTACCGGATTCACGCCCAGTATAGAGAACATCGCGACAGCCGAGAGCGCAACGGACGTTGCGTAAACGCCGAGAGGGCCTTTCGATATGGCATAGATCACGCCGCCAATCGAGGGACCTAATATTGTGGCACTCTGGAAGGTGGTCGAAGCCCACGCTATCGCGTTGGGCAGGTGCTGCTCCGGCACGATTTCCGGAATGATCGCTCGCGTCGCCGGGAAGTTAAATGAACGTACGACGCCCAGAAGAATTATTACTGCGTAGATCCAACGCACGGAATGGACGCCGTGAGCGGAAATCCAGAATAGGAGGGCAGCGCAGACTGTGAATCCCGCGTAGCACGCAAATAGAATGCTTCTGCGTTTAAACCGGTCGACTGTGTGACCTGAAACCAGAAACAACAAGATCCCCGGGACAAATTGAGCCAGACCGATAAAGCCCAGATCACGGATCCGATGCGTAATCTGGTAGATCTGCCATGCAACAGCGACTGACTGCATCTCGAGGCAAGCGACGACAAACCAGCGAGCGGTGAGAAAAAGGGCGAAACCCGGATTCGTAAAGGCGATTTTCTGTGCGAGTGAAGGGGTTCCGGATTCGGCCATCGCCGAATACTTTGTCACAGAATTTGGATTTGCACGAGGGGGCGCTTGCGGACCTGCAAGCATCCGAATCGTCTAGTGCTACGTGTTAGGCTGGGACTGATTCGATTCAGCGTAGGCGGTGCGAGTTGAAGAGGTAGGGTAGCCTCCTGTGGTTGCGACCTCGAGAGTTTTTTTTTGCGCATCCATGTGTAAAGTGGACATATGAACTCCGGAGGATTTATGGGGAACACACGGACACTGATAGCTCAGGCCTACTCTGCCTTCAATCATCGGGATATAGACAGCGCGCTGGCGCTTATGAGTGAGAACGTTAGCTGGCCCAAGGCATCGGAAGGCGGGCGTGTCGTCGGCAAAGAAGAGATTCGGGCCTATTGGACCCGTCAGTGGCGAGAGTTTGATCCTCATGTGGAACCACTTGAGATAATCGAGCAGGAAGGCGGGATTACCGAAGTCAAAGTCCATCAGCTCGTGAAAAGCCTTGGTGGCGACGTCCTTTCTGACAGCGAGGTGTGGCACGTGTATATCATCGCGAACGGTCTCATTGAACGCATGGATATCAAGGAAAGCGCAAAGAGCTCGGGTCCAACCCCATCTACAGCATTCTCCAGACACTAGGTGTCAGGATCTGCGGTCGTTACCTGAGGGGAACGCAATAACGACCGAGGGGAAATTCAAGCCAACAAATTCTCAATCTTCACGGGCAGTTCCCGGACACGAACACCGGTCGCGTGGTACACCGCATCCGTGATAGCCGCGGCGATTCCGGCCAGGCCGATCTCTCCAATACCGCGCGCGCCGAGCGCGTTGATTTCTTTGTCCGGGTAGTCGAGGAAATGCACTTCGATCGGTGGCGCGTCGGCGTTTACTGTCATCACGTAATCCGCCAGATTGCTGTTGATGGGCGCACCATTCTGCGGATCGTAGGCGGTTTCTTCGAACAGCGCCATTCCGATGCCCATCACCACTGCTCCCTGGATCTGGTTGCGGCCGGCGAGAGGATTCAAGATTCGGCCTGCGTCCATCACCGAGACGACGCGGCTGACGCGCAGGCGTGCGGTCTCCGGCTGCCACGTGACTTCCACAAAGTGGCAGCCGAACGAGTGCATTGAGAATTTCGGGTTGGGGATAAAAGTCGTCTGCTCACCCCTGCCGCTGCCTCTCACCAGCTTTGCATTCGCGCCCCGGAGCACGTCCCCGAACGCAATACCTGATGCAGGACCTTCAGCCCGTACGAACACGCGCCCGCCTTCCAGCGAGAGATCGCTGGGCTTATGGCCCAAGAACGGCGAGCCGGGAGTTGTGACGGCGATGAGCAGCAGCGAGGTGATCGCTTGGTTCGCGGCCCCGAAGACAGCTGGGATCACGGAACTGGTGGCTAAGGACCCGCCTGAGATCGGACCATCGGGCAGTGCGCTGTCCCCCAACTCAACATCGACTTTGTCCAGCGGGACGCCGGTTTTCTGCGACGCAAGCTGTGCCAGGATCGTATACGTGCCGGTGCCAATGTCCTGGGTTGCACAGGCAACGCGAACCGTTCCATCAGCTCGGAGTTCGAGACTGGCTTCGGCGGCAAACGCCCCGGCGATCCATGCCGCCCCGGCCATTCCCCAACCTAAGATCAAGCCATCGCGTTTCATTGCGCTGATCGCCGGATCGCGCTTCGACCAGCCGAATTTCTCGAAGCCGAGGTTCAGGCACTCCACGTAGTGCCGGGACGAGAACGGTATGTTCAGCGCCTCGTCGTGCTTCGGTTCATTGAGAATGCGGAGCTGGACGGGATCCATCTTGAGCCGCTCGGCCATCTCATTCATGGCCGATTCGGTGGCGTAGAGTCCGGGGACTGCACCGGGACCGCGCATGTCGGAGGTTGCGCCGATATTTCGCCTTGCTCGGCCGAAGCTCACGCGCAAATTGGGAACGCTGTAATGGTAGTCGGTGGCTTCGCCGCAGTTTTCGTGATAAGCGTCGGTCATCGACATGTCGTAGACGTAATCGTGCTGCAAAGACACGAGCTTGCCGTCGCGCGTCGCGCCCAAGCGAACCCGCTGCTGAGTGCGCGCCCGATGCCCGACGGACTGGAACATCATTTTGCGGCTAACGACCAGCTTCACCGGCTTGTCCAACTGGCGTGCCGCAGCGGCTGCAAGCGGGACATGCGACCAGGGATAGAGCTTGCCGCCGAATCCCGAACCCAGGAACTTCGAAATAACGCGAACATTCTCGTTGGGCAAACCGAACATCTGGGCCAGCACGCTGCGCAGATTCACAACACCCTGCGTCGAGTCGTAGAGCGTCAGCATGGGACCGTTCCACACCGCCACGGTCGAGTGCAGCTCGAGAGGATTGTGAGTTTCGGCGGGAGTGACGTACGTTTCGTCCAGCTTGACGGCCGCACTATCGAACGCAGCTGCGGCGTCGCCGCGGTGGCTTTGCAATCGCTCCATCGGGCCGTAAGCAGTCAAAACCACGTCAGGATCACTGCCTGCTTCCAGGTGGGAGTCAACGTTGGGTGTTTCTTTGGAGTACGTCGCTCGCACGGCATCGGCGGCAGCTTTGGCGGCTTCGAAAGTGTCCGCAACAGCCACAGCGATGTACTGTCCCCAGTAGCGGATCGTATCATCCTCAAACGGCGGCCTGCGCTCAAGGCACATGCGATCGAATGCAGGCGCGGGAGTGGACCGGAAGATATTCCCAATGTTCCCGCGATGAAGCACCGCACGTACGCCCGGCATCTTCTCAGCCGCCGCGGTATCCAACGTGAGCAATTTCCCATTCGCGATCGTCGCTTCTACGGGTACGGCGTAAAGCATTCCGGGGAATTGGAAATCAGAGGCGTACTTTGCCACTCCGGTGACTTTGCGCGGACCGTCTATGCGGAGGGTGTCGCGTGCGATGGGAGAAGAACTTGCCGGAGATTGCTGTGATGTCGCCACGGTGTCTCCTCGGAAATCAACTTGTGGTGGCCATTCGCAGTGAGTGCACCACGCAGCGTTTGGCCAGTTCGATCTTGAATTTGTTCTCCGTCTGCGGCTTCGCATGCCGCAACGCCGCTTCGGCAGCTTGGCGGAATGTCTCTTCGGTTGCGGATTTGCCGGTCAGTGCAGTTTCGGCTTCGGACGAGCGCCACGGTTTGGTTGCTACGCCACCGAGCGCAATGCGGGCGCGCGTGATTTTGCCGCTTGCGATCGTGAGCACTACTGCCGCCGATGCCAGCGCGAACTCGTACGACGCGCGATCTCGCAGTTTCAGGTAAACCTGCTTGCTTCCGGTGATTGGTGGCGGAAGTGTGACGTGCGTGATTAGATCGCCGGGTTCCAGCACAGTTTCGCGATGCGGTGTGTCGCCCGGTAGAAGATGGAAATCTCCGAACGCGACCGCACGTGAGCCTTGCGGTCCCTGAATGCGAACGGTTGCTTCCAGCGCCGCCAGGGCCACGCACATGTCGGATGGATTCGTGGCGATGCAATGCTCGCTCGCGCCGAGGATGGCAAGCGTGCGATTGTGGCCGGTGATCGCTGGGCATCCGCTGCCGGGCTCGCGCTTGTTGCACGCCATCGCAGTGTCGCGGAAGTACACGCAGCGAGTTCGCTGCAGCAAGTTTCCTCCCGTAGTGGCCATGTTTCGGATCTGTGCGGAGGCGCCTTGAAGGATGGCTTGTGATAGCACCGAATAATCGCGCTGCACCTGCGCGTGATGCGCCAAGTCTGAGTTGCGAACTGTAGCACCGATGCTCAGCCCGCCATCGAGGGTGTCTTCAATCTTGTCGAGTGACAGGCGATTGATATCGACCAAGCGCGCGGGAGTCTCGACGTTGAGCTTCATCAGGTCGATTAGCGTGGTGCCGCCTCCGAGGAAGCGCACGTCGGCGCCCTGCTGCGCTGTTTTCGATTGGGCGGCGGTAGCAATCGCCCCCGCTTGATCTGCTGGACGAATGAACTCGAAAGTATGCATCGGCAGACTCCTGCGCTAAGCGTGCTTGCGGACCTGCTGGATCGCGGCAAGGATGTTGGCATAGGCGCCGCAGCGGCAGATATTGCCGCTCATCAATTCCTTCACCGCAGCGTCGTCGGGCCCGCATGGCTCCTTCAACAGCGCGACCGCGGACATGATCTGCCCCGACGTGCAGTAACCGCACTGATAGGCATCGTGGGTGAAGAAGGCCTCCTGCATGGGATGCATCGCCTCCGGTGTACCCAGGCCCTCGATGGTTGTGACGTCTTCCCCATCGTGCATCACCGCGAAGTTGAGGCATGAAAGCACGCGCCGGCCATTCACGTGAACCGTGCATGCGCCGCACTGGCCGTGGTCACAGCCCTTCTTCGTTCCAGTGAGGACTACGGTCTCACGGAGGCAATCGAGCAGCGTTGTTCGAGGGTCAACGCGAAGCTCGCGGTCCTTGCCATTGATGCGCAGGACGATCGGGACCATTCCCTCGACATGCGCTTCGCTGGTGACTGCCGCGCTGCTGTCGTTCCGCTCCACAGGGATGTTCGCGCCCACCGGCAGGTAAGCTCCTACGACACCTGCTGCGGCGGTGCTTCCAGTGGTCAATAGAAAGGATCTGCGGGACGGCTTCGGCGACGGCTTCGGCGATTCCGATTGGGGATTGTCTGGCATAGGAATCTCCCATTACAGCGAAGAAGCTTTGGCATTATGACAATCTATCTTTTTTGAGTCAAAGGCGGCGACAAAGAGGCGCTCTCGGCACCGAGCTGTTCCTCGGTGAAAAGTATTGTCCAGAAACAAATCTAGGCGTCATATGAGATTAGTCCCGAGAATTCGGCTTATGGTGAGCAATCCCGCGAACCGAGAACGTACAGCAGCTTCGCTGAAGAACTGGCAAAGGAGTGCGCTGCAGCGTAAGCCGGCGGCTCGGTTGGACAACGATCCAAACCGACCTAGCAAGCCAGGGCCTATGAAAGTGAGGGCCGGAAGGCGTGCAAATCAAGCCCTGCCGGTCTGAAGACCGGCGCTACATATGTCCTGGCGCGGTTATGAGCTGTGTGCCGGATGAAGCAGGCTGTCGATTAAGAAAACGTTAGTGCAAGACGCCCATCTGGTAGTTCAGCACGGAGGTTTGAACCTGGTAGTCGTATTTTGCGCTGGCTTCGACGATTTCGGCCTGGGTTTGGTTGAGCTGGGCCTGGCTGAGTTCGATGATGGAGCTTAAGCCGAGTTTGTAGCGGGCCTGGGCCAAGTCGTAGGCCTGGCGGGCTTGGGCGAGAAATTGTTCGGTGACGGAGAGGCGCTGGAACGCGGAGTTGGTGTTGAGCCAGGCGGTGCGCACATCGCGAACGATGCGATTTTGAAGGTCGCGGACGTATTGCTGCTGGGCACTGGCGCGCGCTTCGGCTTCGGAACGTAACGAGCCGAAAAGATGGCCATTGAAGATGGGGATGTTGAGGTTGAAGCCGCCGGCCGCGTAGCGCGGGGATATTAGATCGTCTTGGCGGAACGGAACTAGACCTGCGGTGCCAATCGCACTGAGCGTAGGAAACCAGAGATCGCGTTCGGCCTTTGCGTAGCTTTGTTCGGACTGAAGTTGGAAGCGCTGCCCTATGAGTTCGGGACGATTTTGAATCGCTGTCTGGAGGATGCCTGGAAAATCAGCTGGAGGCGGCTGCGGATTGCTTGGCAGAGGATCGGCGAGCGTAAACGCACGTTGCTCGGAATATCCAAGCGCTGCCGATAAGTCGGCAAGCGATGCGTCGAGATCATTTTGCGCCTGAATCTGCAGAAGCTGAGCTTGCGAGAGATCGACATTGGCAAAGCTGACGTCCAGCCCGGATTTAAGTTTATTTTTTTCGAGGGTGGTGATCTGGTCGGAAACGAGCTGGCGGGCTTTGACGGTTTCTTGAGCGACCTGGAGGACAGCCTGTGCCCTTAAGACACCGTAGAAAGCCTGGTCCGCGGCGAGAAGGACGTCGGCGCGAGAAAGTGTGACATTCGCCTGCTCGGCCTGAGCAGCGTACTTCGAACTTTTGACGAGCTCGTGGGTGCGGCCGAAATCGGTGACGAGTTGGCTGATTGTAACGCCGTAGGCGAAGCGATCGAAGACCGTGGGATTGTTTAGGGCGCCAGCGGCGATGCGGCTGGTGTTTTCGGCGTACGCGCCCGTCACGCTTCCGAAGGCCAGCGGGTAATAAGCGGACTTCGCTTCTCCAACGCGCGCTTGCGCCGCCGTAGCGAGATAGCCGGCGGCTTGTACGCGAGGATGATTCTGAAGCGCAATTTTTTCGGCGTCCTGGAGCGTGAGCGCTTGTGCTCCCTGCGGTGAAGCCGCCGCTTGTGGAGGAGGCGGAGCCATCTGCCCGGGAGCAACGTGCATCGCGTCGGACTGCGCGGAAACCGTCTGTGCGGCGACGGGATGATCGAAGGAGGCAGCCAAGGCTAGCAAAGCGAGAATGAAGCGAAAGCTGCTGAAGCGCATCAGACAGCCTCCTGCGCGATAGCGGGAGCGGCGGCCTCTCTGCGGCTATAAATCAGAAGATATGCGGCAGGCACCACGAAGATGGTGAGGACGACCGAAACAATCAGTCCCCCAATAATCACTCGTGCGAGCGGTGCGTAGGCTTCGCTGCCTGTTTCGAGCTTCAATGCCATCGGAAGAAGGCCAACGACGGTGGCCAGCGAAGTCATCAAGATGGGGCGCAAACGAATGCGGCAGGAGTGCGCGACGGCGTCGCGAATGGACCGTCCTTCGCCGCGCAGCTTATTCGCAAAATCGACGATTAGAATGCTGTTTGAAACAACCATCCCTGTGAGCATGACGATTCCCATCAGTGACTGGACGTTGAGCGAGGTATCGGTGAAAGCGAGTGTGAGCATGACCCCGACCAAACCAGTCGGAACCGCCAGAACGATCAGAAAAGGATCGGTGAAAGAAGAAAACTGGGCGACAAGGACGAGGTAGACCAGCAGAACCGACAACAACAAGCCGAAACCGAAACTCCGGAACGACGATTGCATTGTATTCACGAGGCCACGAATGTTGATGCGGAGATTGGGAGGAAGCTGGGTGGAATTGACAATCTTGGCGATCGCAGCGGCGGGCTTGCCGAGGTCTTCTCCTGATGGAGCAACGTAAACATCAATCGTGCGCTGCAACTGGTAGTGGTCAACTTCGGTGGGCGTGAGGATAGTAGAAACGTCGGCGACCTGGTCCAGATACGTGGGAAGTTTCAGGTTTGGCGCGCGCAGCGGCATGGTTTTCAGGTCTTCCAGAGATTTCACGCTGTTCTCTGGGTACTGCACTGTGACGAAATAATTGTTGCCGCTCTTTGGATCCACCCAATAGCTCGGGGCGATCATGGCGTTGGAGGTAAGGGCGGTGATGAGGTTATCGACAACCTCCTTGGGATTGAGACCAAGTTCGGCGGCTCTCCCGCGGTCTACATTTACTTTCAGAGCGGGGTAATCCATATCTTGCGGGATGTAAACATCAGCGACGCCTGGAACGGTCCTGAATTTTCCAGCCAGGTCTTGCGCGATCTTATCGGCCTCTTTGAGATTCATGCCGCTCACCTGCACGTCAATCGGCGCAGGCTTGCCCTGGTTCAGCACGGCATCGACCAGTCCGCCCGACTGAAAATAGGTACGCACCTCGGGAAGATCGGAGGCGATGCGGCGGCGAACGCGATTCATATAGACGAAGCTGCTGACTTTGTGGTCTTCCTTGAGGCCGACCTGGACGAAGGCGGTGTGCATGCCGGAGTTGGGCGTAAAGAGCGCGGAAAGGTCAGGCATTAAGCCGATATTGGACACGACGCTGTTGAGTTCGTCGGCTGGGACGACCTGGTGAATGATGTCTTCGACCTGTTTCACATAGTTTTCAGTGAGCTCGAGGCGCGTGCCGGTGGGAGCTTTCACGTTGATCACAAACTGGCCCGCATCCGTGCGAGGAAAGAAAGATACGCCGACGAGCGGATACAGGGCAAAACTCAGGAGGAAAAGGGCGAGGAACCCGACCACTACAGCCTTCGGCTGGTCGAGGGCCCGCTGGACCGTGCGGTCATAATAGCCGAGCATGCGGTCGAATCTCTCATTGAACCAGAAATGGAAACGGGCCAGCGCGGATTTTTTGGATTCAGCCAGGGTGGAATGCTCATGGAATCCTTTCAGGAAGTGAGCGCAGTAGAGGGGAACAACGGACACGGCGACAAAGTAAGAGGCGAAGAGGGAGATCACGACGCCGAGAGCAAGCGCGGTGAAAAGATACTTGCTGACGCCGAACAGAAGGGTGACCGGAAAAAAGACGACGACGGTGACGAGGGTGATGGCGAGCACAGCGAGCGCAACTTCGTTCGATCCCAATTCGGCGGCAACCATGGGCTCCTCGCCGAGTTCGATATGGCGGAAGATATTTTCGAGAACGATGACGGAGTTATCGATGAGCCGCGAAAAAGCGAGGGCCAGTCCGCTCAACACCATGCTGTCAATCGTCTTGTCGGCAGAATGGAGGAGGAAAAAAGTGGCCATCACCGATAGCGGAATGGAAAGGAAGACGGCGGCGGTGGCACGCGGACTGCCCAAGAAAACAAGAATCATGATGGCGGTGAGAAACAGACCGATGCCACCCTCGCGCAGCACCGTGGAAATGGCCTGCTTGACGAAGAGAGATTGGTCAAATTCGACGTGGGTTTTCAGTTGCGAAGGAATGTCGCGTAGGGACTTGATGGCGTTCTTGATGCCGTTGACCACGAGAATGGTGTTGGTGTTGCCGCCCTGCTTGAGGATGGGGACATAGACGGACTTCTGGCCGTTGACGCGGACGATGTTGTATTGCATGGCGGAGCCGTCTACGGCGTTGCCAACGTCGCTGATGAAGACTGATTTCTGGCCTTCCGTCTTCAAGGGCACACTGTTTAGGGCCTGGGCATTGTTCACCTGGGCGTTTGTGTAGAGGTTGTAATCCAACGGGCCAATTCGGACGTCGCCGGCCGGCAGAATTAAGTTCGAGGAATCGGTGGCGCGAACCACGTCCATGGGGCTGAGTTGATGCGCCTGCAGTTTGAGCGGATCAACATAGACCATGACTTGCCGCGTGCGGCCCCCATAAGGTGGCGGCACAGTAGCACCAGGCACCCCCGCAATCTGGTTGCGAATCTGGAATTGCAGGTAATCATGAAGCTGGGTCTCATCGAGCCCCTGTCCACTTACGGTCAGTAGACAAACGGGAAGGCTCGACGCGTCCACTTTCATGACGACAGGCGGCAAAGTGCCCTGGGGCAAGCGCCGCAGGTCGGCCATGGCGAGATTGGAGATCTGCGTGACATCTGCATTGGCATCCGTGCCCGGCTGAAAATAGATTTTGATAAGGCTGACGCCGGACATCGAACGCGATTCCATATGGTCGATTCCGCTCCCCAGGGTGAAGAAGCGCTCGAAGGTATCCGTGATGTCCGCTTCAATCTGCTCCGGTGGCATACCGCCGTAAAAGGTGGCCACGAGGACGACAGGAATATTGATGGGGGGAAACATATCCACGGGCATCTGGACGACACTAGTGAGGCCCAGCACGCAGATAAACAGGCAAATGACGATGATGAAGTATGGATGGCGCAGCGAAAAAGACGGCATCGTTGACCTTATTCCTTTTTGGAGTCCAAATCCGACGGAGCCACCAACTTGGGCTTGACGGTCTGGCCTGCTTTGTATTGGGCCAACTCGCCGAAGACGACGAGCTGGTTTTCGGCGAGGCCAGAGATAATCTCAACATGGCTGGCAGTTTGAAGCCCGACGGCGACCTCGCGCCTTTCAAGGCGATTGCTGGCATCAACGACTAATACCGAGCCCTGGCCCTCCCCGGCGGTTTGAACAGCCTGGACGGGAAGCGCGAGGACGTGCTGGGCCGAGTGCAATGGAAGGCGTACCGATGCATACATGCCCGGCACGAGCTGGTAATTCGCATTGGGAACCGTGACTTCCGTATGCATGGTGCGAGTGGCGGGATCAATTTGACCGGAGAAGCGAACCACTTTGCCGGTAAATGTTCGCTTGAGGGCGGAAACTTCGACGGTGACGTCTTGCCCGATATGAATGTCGGGAACGGCACGCTCCGGAACCGGAATCACAAGCCGCAGGACATTATTTTGTGAGAGGCGGCAGAGAGCGGATTCGCCTCTGCCGGAACCGGTACCAGCGGGGAGAAGCGCGCCGGTGTAAGCATTGATTTGAGTGACGACGCCATCGAATGGAGCCGTCATGCGCGCGTATGCGAACATGGCTTTGTCCTTGTCGAGCGAGGCCTTGGATGCGATCGAGGCCTGTTCGGCGGCGGCCAACGCGTCTTTGGCGGCTGACACCCCGGCGCTCGCTTCGAGGTCTTTTCCTTGCGCGACGTCAATATCCTGCTGGGCGACGAGTTCGGGCCGCGTTTTTTGTACGTCGGCAAGGCGGGTATAGGTGACGTGGGCAACATCGTAGGCGGAGTGCGCACGCCCAAGTTCCTCACGCGCTCGCTCTTTGTCCTGTTCGCTGCGGCGGAGGGCAGCTTCGTCTTGAGTGAGCTGTTGTTCGAGCTCGGGGATTTCGAGGACGGCGAGGAGTTGGCCTTGCTTGACGTGCGTTCCCCAATCAACGTAGAGCTTTTGAATGTAGCCGGAGACTTTGGCGTACACGTCGATTTCCTGAAAGGGAAGGAACTCAGAGGCGATTTCGAGATCGTTCGAAAGATCCTGGCGTGTGACCTTGACGACGGGGACGGTGGCAGAGTCTCCGTCATCGGCTTTGGTCTTACCCGCCGAGCCGCATCCAGTGAGAATGACGACGAGGAAAAACGGGAACAACGCGCTCAAGATCCGGAAGTGTGGACTTGGCGTCGGCCGGTTCGTTGCAACAATCTTCATCATGGACGTTTCTCTCCCGATGCCGCGCTATGCGCTCCGATCGGCTTGATGTTCATGAACTTCCCGTTGGAAAGATTCACGCAGTTTTTCAATCGAAAACTCCGAACACCGACATAGATCGACGATTCGATGACGGCGCTCTTTTATTTCAGTGGCGATTGGGGGGATTCGATCGGCGATTTCGGTGGGTACCGAAAGAACGCCGTGGCGGTCGGCGTGCAAAAGATCGCCGGGCCGAATTTTCATTCGAGCCACGTCGACCGTGCCGCCAAAATCAAAAACGTGAGCGTAGCCGTGTGAGACGGACGTGTTTCCAGCAAACATCTGGAAACCGGTACTTTGAATTGCGTCCAAGTCGCGGACGGCGCCATTGGTGACTAGCCCTACACATCCGAGCGCTTGCAGTATGTTCGCGTGAACTTCACCGACAAACGCGCCGAGGCCCGGGTGGGAATCGACGTCCTGAATCACCACGATGCGAGGTGCGGGAATGGTCAGAATCTGGTTCCACCAATCGGTCCGGTCGTAGAAAAAAGCGCCGCCTTCCATCGGAGGCTCGGCCGTGCGAATCCGCGCTGTGGCCGCATAGCCAACTATCGGCGGCAGATCGTCAAAAATGCAATGAATACTCGAATCTGAGAATCCGGAATTGGGCAAGCGAACTTGAAAGGTTTCGATCGCGCTTGCCACAACGCAGGTACTGAATCGGCGCAACTGTTCCAAGCGAACAGACGTCAGCGAAGGTGCAGCCATTCGGGCCTCCGGTTATAGTGCAACCCGCCACTTAAATTAGGCACAGCTTCTGACTACAGAAAATAGTTTTGGGCCGCGATGTTGCTAGGAGAGCGTGACGGGAGGAGCGCGGTGCCGCAGACATACTAGTAGAGAGATTCGCTGGACGAAGGGCGCTTCCCGAGGATCGAAACTGAAGACTGTAAGGCTGGCTTCAGGAATCACCAGCCGCAAGCTTGGCTGAGCAGGCTGGATTCTGATCTCGGCTACAGTGCAGTCTGAATCCGCCTTCATCTTGCTGGCGATTGAGAGATAACGAGCGGGGTTCGACTTGGGGAGATACTGAACGTTCTTAGCTAGAGTTGAAAAGCCAGCGAGGAACACGAGTAGCGTGACGACTACGACCTGAATCGGGACAATCTTGAAGGGCTTAATCTGCACTGTACCTGTTTGGCTGCTGGAATTCCGCGCATGAGCATGGATCGCTCCGCGTCTAAGTCTTCTTAAACATCGTAATGCTAATAGGATTGCAAAAGCAATAGATTGGATGTCCGTTGTTTCGTTAGACGCGCATTCCCGGCGCAAGAGTTAGTTGGCAAGAGCCTGAGCCAACACAGGCTCAATGGCCGCGATATTCTTTTCGAGGTCGACAGGAAAGCCGTGGCGCTGCTGGAGGTAGTCGGGCGAATTGTAGCTGAGCCAGACTTTGCCGTCCGCGTCTTCCCAGACGAGCGCCTTCAGCGGCAGGTCAATGGCCGTGCTGGGAGCGGCGACCATCAGTGGAGCGCCGCCTTTCGGATTGCCAAAAATTAGCAATTGCGTGGGGCGCATTTTCAATCCGGCTTTTTCGGCTTCGCCGCTGTGATCGATGAGCGCGAAAATCGCGACACCTTTTGATTTCAGCAGCGCGCAAAGGCGCTGGATGGTCTCTGGCACCGAATGAGGGCTGGGTTTGCTGATGAAACCTGGAATCGAACTCGTGCTCATGAAACCTCCTCGCTTGCGAATCAATCAATCCAATCGAACGTTCGAGTAACGGCTTTCTTCCACTTGCGAAAGAGTGAATCGCGAGTGGCGCTATCCATCGCGGGGTGCCAGGTGCGATCTACTTGCCAGTGAGCGCGAAGCTCATCAGTGCTCGCGTAGAACCCCACCGCGAGCCCTGCCGCATAAGCAGCGCCGAGAGCTGTGGTTTCCTGAACTGCAGGGCGCACGACTGGCCGGTTCAAGATATCAGCTTGGAATTGCAACAGAAGATCATTTGTTACCATGCCGCCGTCTGTGCGCAGCACGTCGAGATGAATTCCGGAGTCATGTTCCATTGCTTCGACCACTTCGCGAACCTGGAACGCGGTGGCCTCGAGGGCTGCGCGGGCGATATGCCCCTGATTCGCGAAGCGAGTGAGTCCGGCAATCACGCCGCGGGCATTCGATTTCCAGTAAGGCGCGTAGAGGCCTGAGAAGGCGGGAACAAAATAGACGCCGCCGTTGTCTTCCACCGTTCGCGCGAGGGCATCGATCTCCGAACTTTTGTCGATGAGCTTCAGATTATCGCGAAGCCACTGGACGAGAGCACCCGTGATCGCGATGCTGCCTTCGAGCGCGTAGCAGACGGGTTGCGCGCCGAATTTGTAGGCGACTGTTGTCAGCAAGCCGTGTTTCGAAGGGATCGGCTTTTCGCCTGTGTTGAGCAATAGAAAGCAGCCTGTGCCGTAGGTGTTCTTGGCCTCTCCCGGCTTGAAGCAAGCCTGTCCGACTAGCGCTGCCTGTTGATCGCCGAGAATTCCGGAGATGGGAACATTTTTTATGGAATCGAGTTGAGCGTTACCGTAAATTTCGCTACTCGAACGAATTCGCGGGAGCATCACCGCGGGAATTTCGAAATCTGAAAGAATTTCATCATCCCACATCAGTGACTCGAGGTTCATAAGCTGCGTGCGGCTTCCGTTTGATACGTCTGTGACGTGAATCCCGCCAGCGGTGCCGCCTGTGAGCTTCCAAGCCAGAAACGTGTCGACATTTCCGAAGAGGATTTCGCCAGCCTCTGCTTTCTCGCGCAGGCCGGCAATATTTTGCAGCAGCCAGCGAATTTTCAAGGCGCTGAAGTAGGTTGAGAGCGGAAGGCCGGTCTTCGCTCGATAGCGATCCTGGCCTCCAGCCGCCGAGAATTCACGAACGAGATCGTCTGTTCGCGTGTCCTGCCAGACGATTGCGTTCGCTACCGGTTCGCCTGTTTTTCGCTCCCAGAGGACAGCCGTCTCGCGCTGATTCGTAATCCCAATCGCGGCAAGATCCTCTGGAGCCAGGTTGCGCTGGCTCATTGCTTCGCAGATGACTTCCTGTGTGCGTAGCCAAATCTCCTCGGGGTCGTGCTCGACCCATCCCGGCTGGGGATAAATCTGGCGATGTTCCTTCTGCGCCGTGGAAATGATCTGGCCGGTGCGGTCGAACACAATGAAACGCGTGCTCGTGGTTCCCTGGTCGAGCGCTCCGATATAACTCGGCACGGTTCCCTCTTCCGCACTACCGATGGTTTTATACTCGTGCTTCTGGTGGAACGGTCAGCCCCGCTTTTCGCTGCAGGTCTCGAATCTTTTTGACGTATTCGGTTAAAGCATTGTCGCGATCCGCTTTTGACCATCCCAACTCGCGCATCAAAACTTCGGCGGTCGCCGGAGCCGCGGCGATTGTTTCGCTCCATCCGTAAAACTGCAATCCTACTCGCCGCGCGAGAACGTCTTCAATCGTCATTGCCATTTCGAATCGGGCTGCGAATGCAACCTCTGCCCTGAGCGGAGCGAGCCCTTCCACGAGAGGCTCCGCGAGATTGGGGTCATCTGCGGTGAGGCGCAAAAGCTGCGCGGCGAGTGTCCCGTACTTTTCTGCCAAGTGCCGCGCGCTGCTTTCCGGCACGCCAAAGTTGGTGATCAGCGTCTTCCAATAATCCGACGAGTAGCCGTCCGAACCGACTAGCAAATGATGCAACGTCGAGCACGGTGTTGGATTACCGCCGAAAGATTTCTGAACGACGTCAATCGTATCCTGAGCCATGGCGCGATACGTGGTCCACTTGCCGCCTAAGATGCTGACCAAGCCGCTCTGCGGATCCAATTCAACCTCATGGTCGCGCGCCAATTTTTTGGTGTCACGCGAATCGTCTGCGCTCAATAGAGGGCGAGCTCCGGCGAAACCGCCAACGACTTGGCCGGGCTTCACCGGCAGAGCAAGGTATCGGTTGAGATGCCGCAATAAATACTCTACTTCTTCGTGCGTTAAGAAGAGTTCTTCGCCAACTGCAACTTCTTGTTCGGTGGTTCCGACGAGTACACGTCCCCTCCACGGGATCGCGAATAATACGCGGCTATCCTCTGTTTTGGGAATCAATATCGCGTCACCGCTTGAAATCACCTCGGCCGGCAGGAGGATATGGACGCCTTTGCTTAGCCGGATGCGCGGTTTCGCGTCCGGATTCGCCATTGAGCGGATGGAATCCGCGAACGGACCGGTGGCATTCACAAACGCGCGCGCGCGGACCACGAAACTTTGCCCGCTGAACTGGTCTTGAACGGTGACAGCTGCCAGTTTCCCATCTGCGCCCCTCTCACACGAGGTCACGCGCGCATAGTTCACCGCGACCCCGCCCGTTTCGGTAAACGACTGCACGAGTGTTACGTTGTAACGAGCATCGTCGAACTGCCCGTCGGTATATGCGACAGCACCGACCAGGCCCTGAGGATTCAGATTCGGGAGGCGGTGCAACGTTTCCCGGCGAGAAACAAAGTGGCTTGGAGCAAGACTCGCGCTGCCCGAGAGCCAGTCGTACAGTTTCAAACCTGTTTCGTAATAGGCGAGGTCGAGCCAGCTGTAACAAGGAGTGATGAATTCTTTTGCCCGGGTAAGGAACGGGCCATTCTTAAGCATGTGAATCCGCTCATGCAGAGCGCGATTCACCACTTTGTATTCAGCAGGATCGAGACGACGAAAAGCTTCTTCGAGATAGCGCACGCCACCGTGCACCATTTTCGTGGAAGCGCTGGAGGTGGCCGAGGCAAAGTCGCCTGCCTCAATAAGTACAGTGCTCAGCCCACGCAACTGGGAATCAAGCGCGCAGCCGGAACCGATGGCGCCGCCACCGATCACACAAACATCAAAAGATTTATTTTCTATATCCTTGAGCGCTTCCCTGCGGCTCTTCATTCTGGAATCGCTTGCGCGAGGAGATGCTCAGGGATTAGCTGTCGCGCCCTTCGTGGCAACCGGGCTAGCCGCATTCTTGCCGTACATCGCTCCGCGCTTGTGAAGGGGATCGCGCCACTCGCGTCTGTCGCGGCGAAGCAATTCAGCGGCCGCTTCCGGTCCCCACGAACCGGCTGCGTAGTTGGGAAAATCGCGCGGGGGCAAAGCAGTCCACACATCCAGAATCGGTTGCACCACGCTCCAACCGGCTTCCACCATGTCGGCGCGCTGGAAAAGCGTGGGATCGCCCATCATGCAATCGTAGAGAAGAGTTTCATAGCCAGTGGAAGGTTCGGTTCCGAAATAATCGGCATATTCAAAATTCATGTCGACGGCACCGAGCCGCACAACAGGACCCGGAACCTTGGCTTCAAAGCTCAACGAGATGCCTTCATTCGGCTGAATACTGATCACCAATTCGTTCGATGGAATGTGTTCCACCGGCGTCTTACGAAATAAAACGAAGGGCGGCCGCCTGAAACGCACAACGATTTCCGTGACCCGCGTAGCCATCCGTTTGCCAGTCCGCAGGTAGAACGGAACGTCCGCCCAGCGCCAATTGTCGATGTGCAGTGCCACGGCCACAAAGGTCTCGGTATGGGAGTCTTTCGGCACGTTGGGCTCGGATCGATATGCGGGAACGGATTTGCCGTCAATCATTCCATCGCCGTATTGGCCGCGCACCGCTTGGGTGAGCACTTGCTCGGGATTAAGCGGCTGAATGGCGCGCAGAATTTTTGTTTGTTCGTCATGGACGGAGTCCGCATCGAACGAAATCGGCGGCTCCATGGACATGAGGGTGATGAGTTGGAAGATGTGGTTGGGAACCATGTCACGAAGAGCACCGGCACGGTCGTAATAATCGCCGCGAAGCTCCACTCCCAGTTCTTCGGCGACCGTAACCTGCACGTGATCCACGTAGCGGCGGTTCCACACCGGCTCGAAAATTCCATTCGCGAATCGGAAGGCAAGAATGTTCTGAACCGTTTCTTTGCCGAGGTAATGGTCGATGCGATAAATCTGGTTTTCGTGAAGGACTTCGCCAATATCGCGGTTTAAGGCTACCGCTGAAGCCAAATCGTGACCGAAAGGCTTCTCGATCACCACCCGTTTCCAGCCGCCGGAGTCAATATTTGTCAATCCGGCCGCGCCTAATTGTTTCACGACAATCGGAAAAAAACTGGGACTGGTGGCCAAATAAAACAAACGGTTTCCGCTGGTGGCATGATCCCGATCCACTTGTGTGAGTTGATCTTGAATTTTCTTGTAGAGGGCTGGATCCTTGAAATCGCCCGAAATGTAATAAAGACGGTTGGCAAACCACTCCCACGCGTCACCGGCGGAGCCCGTTAGAAACTCTTTCATCTCCTCAGTCGTTTTCTGTCGAAATTGCTCAGTGGAATATTCCTCGCGCGATGCGCCGATGATTGCGAACTGTTGCGGAAGGAGTTTGCTGTTGGCGAGATGGTAGAGCGCGGGAAAGAGCTTGCGTTTCGTTAAATCGCCGCCAGCGCCGAAAATCACCATCGCGCACGCATCGGCGGGCTGGCCGCGCTCTTCGTGCACTAATCCTGTTGGATTGGATGAACCCATCGAATCGGCCTCCGCCTGATTTTTAGCGATTACAGAAGAGCCTGCCGCACTGCGCTGTTAAGGGCCCGCAATCCAGCCCCAACGTCCGCTCCCAGATGAATTCGCAATGCCCGGCGATCCCGCTCCGCGAGAACCTGGAAGTCGCCTCGAGCCTGCGCAGCTTTGACGATCCCGAATGTATATTTCTGCTCGGGCACCGGGATATCGGCGGCGTCATCGCAAGTGATTTGCAGAAATACGCCGGTGTTGGGTCCGCCTTTATAGGCCTGCCCCGTCGAATGCTGGAAACGCGGGCCGAATTCCGAGCAGGTGGCCACGCGCTTCTTGTCGCGAATGGTATGACGGATCGACTGCAATGCCGATTGATGCGCATCGTTCATTTCGATGTAGGCGAGAACCGCGAAATAATCACCGGGTCGGACACGGTTCAAATGCGCGCGCAAGTACCCGGTGAGAGTCAGGTCGCCGCCGGCAGCCTTCTTCAAGGCTTCCGTATTTTTGTCATCCGAATACAGCTTGATTCCACCGCCTTCAAAGAAGGGATGCTCCGCCGGAAGCGAACCTTGCTTCTCGTACTCGGATGTCAGGTTCTTCGTAGCGATTTTCGCCGCTTCCACATCCGGCTGGTTGAAGGGATTGATTCCGATAACCGAGCCTGCGACAGCCGTAGCAATCTCCCAGCGGAAAAATTCCTGGCCAAGATCATAAACGTCGGGAACGGCGATGCGCACCACGGGCTGTCCCGCCTTTTCGAGGGCGGCAACAGCTTCATCCTGCTTTGCATCTGGCGCTGACTGCAGCCGCACGTAGGCAAATACTCGATCGTTTCCGTAAACTTCGGGCGGCCCAATCTGTTCGCGGTCGATTGGAATCAGACCGGTACCCTTTTTACCGGTCGATTCGGCTAGCAATTGTTCGAGCCACGCACCAAGATCGGAAATTCCGGGCGAAGCAAAGATGGTGACCTTGTCGCGCCCGTTTTTCTGAAGCGTGCCGAGGATCGCTCCGAGAATGGCGCCCGGATTTTCGTCGGCGGGCACGACCGATGCGCATGCGTGAACCATCTCTTCCACGCGATCGAGAAATTTCGGAAGATCCAAGCCTTGAATCGCGCCGGGAACCATCCCGAAGTTTGAAAGCGCCGAGTAACGGCCTCCAATGCTCGGCACGCCGAAATAGACGTGACGGAAACCGTCGGCTTCGGCAACCTTTTGCAGATGCGAGCCAGGGTCGGTGATTGCGATGAAGCGCTTTCCTGGTGGTTCCGAAGTGACGGCTTGCTTCACCTGCTCGTAGAAATATTGCTTGAAGATATTCGGCTCGAGCGTGCTGCCCGATTTGCTCGATACGATGAAAATTGTTTTTGTCATGTCGAGCTTCTTCGCCAGAGTGCGGATCTGCGCGGGGTCGGTGGAATCGAGAACGAGAATCTTGGGGTACCCGTCGATTTTTCCGTAAGTGAGTTCCATCACTTCCACGCACAAACTCGAACCGCCCATACCCAACAACACTGCATGGGTGAAGCCAGCCTGACGAATTTCATCCGCAAGCTGCTTGAAATCGCGGCTGTGAGCGACGTCGTCGTCGGCAACCGTGAGCCAGCCGAGCCAGCTCGCTTCGTCCTCATTTGTCCAGAGCGAGGCATCGCGCGCCCACAGGCGCTTCATTTTTTGATTCGTCTTCCAATCCTCGAGGGTCACTTTCACGGCGGTTGCGAGATTCTGCGGCAGCTTGTAGGTGAGGTTGTTCACGGCTGACGCAGTTGGCTTTGCGGCGTGGGTTCCGACGGCTGCGAGGAGCTTGTCGAAAGCTTCCGAGAAAAGTTTCACGCCCTCTTCGGTCAATTGGTCGGTCGCCGCCTTCATGGAAATCCCTGCGCGCTCGAGCGAATCCATTGTTTGCTGGGCCGCGGGAATATTTTCTTCCAGGCTCGCGCGTGGCTTTCCATGGTCGCGGAATGCGTCGTAGGTGGCCGGAGGAATCGTGTCCACCGTGTCCGGCCCGATCAGTTCCTCGACGTATAAAACATCCGAGAACTTGGGATTCTTCGTGCTTGTGCTGGCCCAGAGTACACGTTGCGTTTGCGCGCCTTGGGAAGCAAGAGCCGCCCACCGCGGTCCGCTGAAAATTTTCTTGTATCGCTGGTAGGTCAGCTTCGCGTTGGCAATCGCTACCTTACCCACCAATTCCTGGAGCGAAGCTTGCTCGGACGGGTTCTGCGATTTTTTGACTCGATCCGCGATCTGGCTGTCGATTAGAGTATCGATGCGGCTCACGAAAAAGCTTGCGACGCTTCCGATCTGGCCCACCTTGCCGCCGGATTTCGCGAACGCCTCAAGCCCGGCGATATAGGCTTCGGCCACGCGCTCGTAAACGTCTTGCGCGAAGAGTAGAGTCACATTGATATTGATGCCTTCACTGATGAGTTGCTGAATCGCGGGGAGACCCTCCGAAGTTCCCGGCACTTTCACCATCAGATTTTCGCGGCCCACTGCTTTCCACAGCCTGCGCGCTTCGTCGATCGTCTCCTGCGTCTTGTGCGCGAGATAAGGAGCCACTTCGAGGCTTACATACCCATCTCGCCCGTGAGTCTGATCGTATACGGGCCGCAGGACATCGGCGGCATCCTGAATATCGTAAATTGCCAGCGCCTCATAAATCTGCTTGGCATCGAGATTTTTCTGGGCGCTCAATTCCTCGAGCGCTTTCGTGTAGTCGGTGCTGCCTGTGATTGCTTTCTCGAATATGGAGGGGTTGGACGTGACGCCGCGGAGGCCGTCCTGCTCGATCGAGCGAGCGAGTTCTCCCGTTGAGATCAGGTTGCGGCGGATGTAATCGAGCCAAACCGATTGCCCGAATGCATTCAGCGCCTTCAACGGATTTTGCGATTTCTTCGAATCAAATCCCTGTGGAGTTGCTGTTACGCCAGTGCTCATGATCGTCCTCTTTTCACAGCATCTCAATAATGCAGTCTATGCGCTAAGCCTTCAGCCGGGTCCGAGCCTCGATTCTACCCCACTCCGGACGTGGCCGGACGTGAATCCAATGTAAAATCTGGCAGCGGCGCTGCGCTATCTTCGCGTCACGCATTTGGACTGTGTTCGCCGAAGAAGTTTCACGTCGAAGCGATTTTGATCAAAAGGGAGCTATTTATGATATCCCGGCGACGCTTCTGGATATTGATACTTGTAATTGTTGCGATCGGTTCGCAGTGCCAAGGAATATACAGCGCGGAAATTGGATCGCCGCCGAGAATCTCGTCGGCCCCATCTGACGAAATTATCGTCTCAGCGGCGATCAGCCTAAAAGATGCGTTAGACGAGATCTCGCACCTTTACACTGCCGATCATCCGGGCGCGGAGGTGCATTTCAATCTCGGCGGTTCCGGCACGTTGCAGCGACAGATCGAGCAAGGCGCACCGGTCGACATCTTCATCTCCGCTTCCCCCAAAGAAATGGATTCGCTTCAGTCGCAGGGGTTGGTGCTGCCTGACACCCGCAAAGATCTGGTGCGGAATAGCGTCGTCCTGATCGTTCCCGCGGGGAGCACGAGTATCTCTGGTTTTCGAGACTTGGCAAAAGCAGCAGTCAAGACGGTTGCCGTCGGCGAGCCACAAACCGTGCCGGCAGGAAAATACGCGCAGGAAGTGCTCACACATTTTGGCGTATACGACCAACTAAAATCGAAACTCGTGCTCGCGAAGGACGTCCGCCAGGTGCTCACCTACGTCGAGACAGGAAACGCCGATACCGGAATCGTATATGCCACCGATGCGAAGATATCGAAGAAGGTGACCGTGGTAGCGACTGCTCCAGAGGACTCGCATTCGCCTGTGGTCTACCCCGCCGCGGTGATTAAGAACTCCAAGAACCCGGCCGGTGCTAAGGCGTTTCTAGAGTTTCTAGCAGGCGAAAAGGCGCGGACGGTTTTTCAGAAGCACGGCTTTATTCCGACTGGAAGCTAAAACGCTTTGACCAGCGCGCTGACAACTTACGACCAGCTAGCGCCGGTCTAGCCGAAAACAAGGTGCTTCACGAAGCGAGCGGGTGCGTACAGCGCGAAGCTCGCACGCGAAAAACGAGCTATCAAACGTCCCAAAATCACGCGGCCCATGGACCCCATGTCTATATGCCGGTCGCCGCGATGCACACGAATCACGCGGCCTAAAAACTCCGCCCGCGCAACCGGCTCGTCCTCAGCATCAAGCGCATCGCCTTTAGTTATTAACGCGCCGCGCTCTTTCCCGCCTGCTCCAGCCGCCGCGCGGATTACGCGGTGAACAAATAGCCTCCCCGCGCGTTCGAAGAGAACCACATCGCCTCGCGACGCTTGTTCGTAAGCGAACTTTCTAACAAACACCAGATCGCCCGAGCGAATCCATGGAAACATGCTTGCGCCCAACACCCGAAAGCAAACCGACCCATCGGCTCGCAGCTTGGCAGCAATCGGATTCGATTCCTTTTCCTTGGGCGCGACGAAGCGCTCGTCAACGCATCGCGCGCGAGCGTAAGCAGTCGAGGGGCTCATCAGGGATTGATCTGCACCGTTTGAGAGGTAATTGCCTTGCCGTCCAGAGACACTCGAACGCTCCATTCTCCGGTGATCCGCCGCTGCGAAATCCAAGCTCCCGCCACCGGCACCGATCGCGTCATCGTCAACGAGCTTTGCGACGCGTCGCCAACCAAAAAAGAGCTTTGGCTGGCCTGATAAAGCCCGCCGCCCGGTTGAAGGACCTCAAGCATTTGAGTGTGGTTACCCGCAGAAAGATTCTCCCAATTCACGTTGATCACAAGATCGCGCAGCGATGCAACGCTGAACGAAGTAGCCGGCGTGCAAGCTCCGTCGCCATCGTCGCAGAACGAAATAGTCGCATCCGTGGGTGGCGGATTTCCACCTCCACCGGTGCCCGAAGTCATGCCCGTCTGACAAGCTGCGAAGCCTGCCGCCAGGCATAGAACAGCGCTGCCCAGCAGACCCGTGCTCCATGCGCGCTTCACTCGCCCTCTCTTTTCGGTGTACATCAATTCCTCGCTCATCCCCGCTTAGAACGGAAACGTAAAGCCGTACGCACGCTGGTCGTTGGTCGATACATAAATTCGAGATAGCACAAGGTCCAGGGCAGGATCACCCACTATGCCGGGCTGTCCCGTATTGGCCGTGCGCTGTTTGCCATCCACGCCGGTCACGGCATCGAGTTCATGAATTTTCCCGTCAGCCGAACCCACGTACACCTTGGCGCCCCCAGTGAATCCGATGGGGGCCGAGGGCCCGCTGATCGTTGTCGACCAGAGACTTGTGAATGTGTTCGCCGTCTTGTCATATTTCATCGCGTGCACAGCCGTCTGCCCCGAAAAAATCACGGTGTAGGGCGAGGTTAATCCCAGCGCGATTGGAAACGAAATGATCGCGCCGTCGCCACCAGCCACTGACTTCAGCGTGGCCGCCGTGGCCGGATTGATCGCAAAAATCGTGCCCGCGTTGTTGCCCACGAAAAGGACATCGCTTGGAATCGAAAGCGTCGGATCGGTGTCCGTATCGCCCAGTGCCGCCGTAGCAAGGACTGCGCCACTATTCGGGTTGAGCTTCCAAAGACTGGGCTGCGCATTACCGCCGGCGCTTCGGCTGGTCACCCAAACTGCGTGATTCACGAAATCGATGGCGGGCGAAGAGCTGATGATATCCATCTTAGCCACGCCGCCGGAGTTACCGATCGTTTGCCACACAGTTGCACCCGTGTTCCCATCGATTCCCACGATTCGATTCGTGGTGGTTGAGGCGCCATTTCGCGTGCCGACCACAAGTAGGTCGTGAGTGGGAGTAAACATGGAGTCGCTGAATGATTTCACTTGCACCGAAGGCGCGCCTGTAAATCCGTTCGTCGTTAGACTGGTTGGATTCACCACCCACAGAATTTGCCCCGTATCCGTTGCGATTGCGTACACGAGTCCATCGTTATCTGCCACATACATCACATTGGCTGCCAGCGACGAATCCCCCGCATCGATCACCGGCGAACGGCCGGTCACCGGCCCGCCAAGCGACACAGGAGGATATTTTCTCAAGCCCGTAACCGCATCAATGCCAAACGATAAATTCGTCTGCGAGCCCGCCATCACGATGGAACCTGGGAAAAGCGACGGCGCAGCCAGCGTGGTAGAAAACGTTGCTGCGATCCAAACTGAATTCTGTCGATTCGCGGCTGTTGCGCTCGGAGTTCCCGAAATTTCCTCAGTGAACACGGAGCCCTGCGAAATCGGCTGCGTGGCGTAATAGTTTTTCTGATCCCGCAGAAAGACTTTATAGAACCACGTCGTATCGTTTGTCGGTGCTCCGCACGGGTCGGAACTATCATCCGTGAAACTCGTCGCAAGCGACGTGTTGTCAAATACAACCGTTCCGCTGCCTATCACCGAGCACATCGCGGGATCTTGGGTGTCTGTTGGAACAGAACCCTTGTCGACAGGAAAGTTCGCGCGCCTGAGAATCAGAACGCCGGTGTAGTTTTCTGCAAAGTTCACCCGGCCGATCGGCGTTGGATAACCCCAACTTACAGTCACTGTGCCGTTGCCCGGAACTGCAGCCGGGTTCGTTACATTCTGGACAAACGTGACATCGAGTACAGGTGCATTCGCGGCGGTTCCATTGCGAGAACCGAAAGTTGTCGTGGCGCTGCTGTTCGATCCTTCGGTCTGGTCTCTAATCAACGTCCCGTAGTTCGGCGTGCCGTTGTACCAATTTTGGACATCTGCGGTAATGTCGAATTGAACTGGAGTGGAGGTCCCGATTCCGCCCGCCACCGTCGCCGTCGCTGTAGCTGTGCCTCCGATATCACCACCGTTGGCATTCCAGGCCTGCTTGGCAACGCGAGTGTTCCAAGTCACGTCCGATTCACGAAAAAATGACGTAAGGCCATATGCCCCATATGTTCGTGGAAATCCATTCGTCGTGCTGGCAGTGGCTTCCATAACAAGCAATGCCTGCTTGATAGCCACGTTGGGCAGCACGGAAAGGTCGAATTGGACGATAGCGCGCTGGTTTGAATTTCCGTTTTTGGATTCAACCGTTAAAGTGGCAGCGCCGCCGGAATTAATGGTCGGTAACGCCTGATTAATCGTCGCGTCCGCCGCGCGTACTTGCGCGGCTGTCGCTTGAATCGCGATTACCTCTCGCGCCAAGATTGGCGCGGCCAGGAAGAGCGACAATCCGAGGCATAGCGTTTTCTGCCATACGGCGTACTGCTGAGCTTTGTGTAAAAGCCGGTTATTCATGAAGCGTCTTGCCTCCGTCTCGAAAACTTCCAACCCTTGCTCAAAATCAGTTACGAACGCCTCGGCGCGGCGTGACAAATTCCCTGCTGCCCCGGCATTTTTCCGCAGGCCAGCGCGAGCGTCTCGTAAATTGGCTCGGACACACAGGAGGGCTTCACGTATGGCTTCTTTCTCGCCGCCGTTCCGCCGTTGCGTTCCGCATTCTTCTTCGATTGTTCCATTGCTTCTCCCAATCCCAGCCCGCAGGACTACAGTGAAACTTGGACCAAATCCTTTCGCTGCGTGATACCGCTTTGCGCGCCCGTTAATCCGCTCTCGAGATGCATGGCGCTGATCGGATTTTCAATTCCCGCCAGGCGCGCATTCATTTCCGCCAGTTCGCAGGCTCGCTCGTAGGCACCAAGCAGGTCACCACCTTCCATCTGCGCCAGTCCCGGACAACGTTCACAGTAATTCCGGATTGAGCACGATGAACATAGCGGCAAGTGCGATTCGCGTACGGCGCGGACACGATTCATCTCTGTCGAGCCGTACCATATTTCGTCGAATCGCTGTTTCCGGAGATTCCCTGCCGGCTTAGGCATCTGCACGCAGGGAGAAACGTCTCCATACGGCGAGATATAGCAACTGTTGTGCCCCGCGCTGCAGGGGATGTCGTCGTACGCGCTGCTCTCGATTCCGCTCGATGTCGAGCTTCCTGTGATAAACGCAGACTTCGGTTCGGTTTCAGGCGGCGTGCACGCCCGCGAATTCAGATTCTGATCCTCCAGCACCCGCAAAAGTTCCGTTGGTGAATTGCGCAGGGCCAGCACACCTTCGCCGCCGTCCATCATCGGCGTGATCGTCAAATCGAGCATGTAGGGCACACCCAGCTCTTCCGCTAGCGCCTGAACTTCGCGGAATCCTGCCAGGTTCTGTTTCATCAACGGGCAGGCCAGCTTTACTTGCAGGCCCTCCGCAAGCAGAAACTGAACCGCTCGCAGCGAACGATCGAGAGATCCCGGCACTTTCGTAATCGCATCGTGAATGGCAGCGTCGGCGCTGTAGATGCTGATCTGAATTTTTCGAATGCCCAGTTCGCGAAGCTTTCGCGCCCGACTTTCATCAATTAACAAAGCATTCGTCTTCAAACTCACATCAAAATTCAACCCGCGGCCGTAAGCGATCAACTCAAACAGGTCCGGACGAAGAAAAATCTCGCCGCCACTGAAAGTCAAAAACAACGCTCCCGCTTCGGCGAGCTGGTCGAGAATGTTCTTCACCTCGCGCGTCGTCATCTCGCCGTAATCGTGATGGTCGAGATAGCAATGAACGCAACGCTCATTGCACCGATAGGTGAGATCGATATGAACGTTCCACGGCAGATGCCGCTCCACCGTCTTGCGAACGAGCCGGTCCATCACGGGTGTGTTAGGCACCGGCTTGCACCTCAGGCTGCTTCGGCGATACCAGGAGGCCCTTTGCTGAAAGCATCTCGATCAATTCGCTCGCGTCAGCCTTCGCCACTGGTAAAGAAACGTCGTACTTCGCGGCCATCACACCCGCAATATCATCCACGCTGTGTCGCCCGTCGGCGCTTGTCCAAATAAGGCTGGCCGTCTCGTTTAGCTCATGCACGTGGCTGTCTTCCGGCGAAATGATCACTGCCTCGCCATCAATTTCGCGCCAGGCCAGCTTGGGATTCCGCTCTGGAAAGAGATTCATGCTGCGATCACCTTCCAGAAGCCATCGTCGCGGCGAAAATGAAGCCGCTGACAGCGAACTTGTCCTACGAACCCGAGCAATAAACGCAGCAGATCCTCGTTTGCCTCGACCTTCGAAGTGAAAAACAGCACGCAAGGCAGGAGGGCCCTGATCATTTCTTTCGTGGTTAGACTCTCTACGCGGTCTTCAGCGGATTGAATGAGCGTATATATTCCCGCAATTGGGTAATGTTCGTTCTGCCCGGCCGCGCGGAATTCTCCCCAGAACGGCGTGCCGTACGCTTGCCAGCAGCCATCGGTAAACCTCAGAAGCGAGATCTCGTCGGTCAGCACAGTTCCTGCCGGCGATAGCGATGCCACGGTGCTCTTTCCCGCGCCGGATCGGCCCGTAAACACGTAGGCGCGGCCATCGCGAACTACCGTCGCCGCGTGCAGCAAAAATCCACGCTGCGGCAGTAGAACCATCGTCAGAAGAATGCGCAGCAACGAATCGAGAGCGTACTCGTGTCGAACTCCGTGAAATTCGGCGCCGAACGAGTCCAGTAGCATCGAGGCGTCATCGAGAACGTAGGAGAAATTTGGATCTTTGCGCGCAGGCCGGGTGTCGTTTTGAGCGTCGCTCCGTAATACGACAGGCAGTCCACCTTCGCTAGGAGCGGTAAATTCGCGGTATCGAGAGAGCGCCTTTTCGCGCAGATGAGAACCGGGAATCAAGAGCGAGAGCGGCACTCGCCCGATCGAAATATTGAGTGGACACAGGCTTCCCTGCGCGCTGGCTTGCGGTCCCAAGTCTTGGTGACCCCTTTGCTAAGCGTTACGACGCAACATTCGGCTCGCGTCCCGAAACGCTTCCCGCTCAGAGCGATGCGCCAATTCCCAGCAATTATTGAGAGGAAGCCGCTACTAGTCTTGCTGGGGGTGCCCAAGGGGTCAACAAAGAATTGCCCTCGCGTGTCGTACTTGTGACTAATTTCCTGAAGACGTGCTTGGGGCTAAACGGTGTAGTGACTTCAATTTGGCGGCTGTATGAATCGGGCGGCGCTTTGACCCTTCCTCAGCGAAAATGAGGCCGCGGCAGCCTAACTCACAACGACGCATCCTGGCGTCGCCGTACCCATCCATACTTGTGCAACAGCCGCAGCGGGCGCAGCACAAGATAAAGCGGCGCGAGCGGCCCAGGCAATTGCACCATCTCCCAGTCCTCCTCCGCTGGAATCATCGCCAGACGCAACGAGTACCGCCACCCTGCCAGCGTCCCTTGCACCATCCGTCGGCGAAACCGCAGTCGGCCTCCTGTGCTTGCGCCGGCAAGGTTTCGGCTCAAAGTTCGCTGCCTCACTTCTCGCGCCACGGAAACCGCTTCCCTATCTTCACGCACTCGTTTGCGAATCTCCGCAGGCAAAGGTGCCTGTAACAAGTCATCCGCCAGCGCGAGTCCCAGATGAACCATTCGCTCCACCCGCAAACTCTCCGCCGTTCGAAACGCCGCATCCCAATCTCGATCGGCATGCCTCTGGATGAGCTCCGCGACGTCCGCGATCCACGATATCCGCTCCCAAAAATCCTTCGAGCCGTGAACGCAAAGCGCGGATAAGAGATCTTCCGGCGCAAAGGTCAGCACTTCCCGCCCGGCTACCATCACCTTCACCAGCCGCTGCGCGAACCGGTCGATATCCGGGACAACCGGAAAATGCCGCAGCGTCAATTCCGTGTGGAGTTCGACGACCGCTCGGCGCTTTTCGTCGCGATAGTTGTACTCCCCGGGCACCAGCGCCGTTCTCGAAACCTTCGACAGTATCCATGGAAATCGCGCCTGATAGCCGAGCCCCAGCATCACCTCATGCGCTTTCACCAAATCGCGTTGCGGCAGAATGATGTCGAGGTCGTCAAAGTCGCGCAGCGTCAGATTCCCGTAGACTTGCTCAGCGAGCACGGGCCCTTTATAAGGAATCGCTACGATCCCGGCAGCCCGGAACAGTTCGAGAATTTTGTGCAGCTCCGCTGCTAAGAATAAGCAGCGCACTGTGTTAGCCCGGCATGTGATCTTCAGTCGCTCCATTACAGCCGCAGGCGCCGCCTCCGGCGCCACGGCCCGTAGATTCATTTCCAGCAATGGCCCAACTGAATTTTCCGCGGCTTCACTGAGAACAAATTCCCAATCGAGCGGCTTCGCAGTGATCTCGCGAATCTGCTCCGCGATTTCCGGAACCATGCGTGTGCGCGCGCAGCTCACCAACAGCTGCTTTTCCGCACAAACGCCGCCTGTTCTTTTTAATCGCACCATTCCGTTATCGCGCAACGTCCCCTCGCGAAATACTACGCTATTTGAAGTTGTGCCACTGTCGGATTCTGCTCGAGGAGGGAAGCTCCTGCGCCGCCCTATCGTGCGGCAGCGCAGGAAACTCATATGAATTGACATCTATGAGTTATGAAGTGTTACAAAGACCCAAACAATCTAAGCCCGAATAAAATGATTATGCCGCCATGGGCTGAAGATACGGCCCGTGCATGTGAACGCGCTGCCCAATTTTGAGAAGTCGCGCGCGCAAAGTCCCAGGATCGAGACCCGCACTCGCGCACACAGCCTGAAAGTCCGCGTTGTCCTCAAACAAAAACGATTGTGCCTCCCGGCGTGCGCGCAAAGATCCATTGCGCCAATCTTCCACTGCCATCACGACGACCGCCGTCCACAACCGGCGCTCTGAAATGCAATCTTCCGTCACGCCTTCCTGCTCCATCATCCTTGCGCCGCCATTCGTCCCGTTTGAGTCCATCGCTTGTCCCCTTGTCCCCGGCGGCTTTTTTACTTTTGTTCTAGCCGCTCACTCCTGACAAATGCATCTGACGGACCAATCGCACTGGCGCCGACTAGAAATCACACAGGCCGCACAATCGCTCTGTATGCAGGGGTTTACAGGGGCGCCGAACTTTCAAGGCGGCAGATCACGACTGCTCTCGCCACCCTAGCAAGCACCCACACCAGCACAGCTGTTTCATAGGTGCACATAACGCGATTTATTCGGTTGGTTGGATGTGCTGCGATTGGCTGCTATTGCTTCTGGTTAGTTGTTACTGAACGGCGGGAACCGCAAGCATCTCACGCAGCTTCCCAGCCAGCGTCATAAGCGTGAAAGGCTTTTGCAGCAGCACTGCATCATTCCGAAGAATCCCATGGTGCACCACGGCCTGATCGGTATACCCCGACATATAGATAATCTTGATTCCAGGCCGGATCTGGCTCACTCGCTCCGCCAGTTCCCTGCCGCTGATTCCCGGCATCACCACATCGGTCAGCAGCAAGTGAATCGGCCCCACGTGCATCGCGGCCAACTCCAGCGCCGTGTGGCCATCCTCCGCCTCAATCACGGTGTACCCGCTCGACGCAAGATATTCGCGCGCCAGCTCCCGCACGCCCTTCTCGTCTTCCACAAGGAGAATTGTTTCAGAACCGCGCTCCGGAATCTGCATCTCGCCCTTGCCGTCGCGTCCGGCAGGCACCGCGGTCTCTTCGATTCTCGGCAAATAGATTTTGAAACTCGTCCCCCGCCCGGGCTCGCTGTACACCCAAACATATCCGCCACTCTGCTTCACCACGCCATACACAGTCGCCAACCCAAGGCCCGTTCCCTTTCCTTTCTCTTTCGTCGTGAAGAAAGGCTCGAAAACGTGCGCCTGCGTCTCAGCATCCATACCGCAGCCATTATCGGTTACCGCCAGCATCACATACCTGCCCGGCGACAACACCGCCGGCGGATGCGAATATGACGCATCAAGCTCCACGTTCGCGGTCTCAATCGTAAGTCGGCCGCCCTGTGGCATGGCGTCGCGCGCATTTACCGCCAAATTCAAAATCACCTGCTCGATCTGGCTTCGATCCGCCTTAATCAATCCGAGATCAGGCGCTGATGACGTCTCCAGCTGCACATCTTCGCCAATCAGCCGCCGCAAAATCTTCTCCATCTCCGCCACCACGCTCTGCACATTCAAAATCTTCGGCGCCAGCATCTGTTTCCGGCTGAACGCCAGCAACTGCCTCGTCAATGACGACGCCCGCTGCGACGCCATCTGAATCTGCTCCGCATTTCGGCGCAACGGGTCGCCATCCGGAAGCCGCTCGACCAGCAGATCGCTATAGCCCTGAATCACCATCAGCAAATTATTGAAGTCATGCGCGATGCCGCCGGCCAAGCGTCCCACAGCCTCCATCTTCTGCGCCTGCCGCAGCTGTTCCTCGAGCTGTTTCCGGTCGGTGATATCCAGCGACATGCAGATCGCGCCCGACACCTGCCCATCGGAATCCCGCAGCGGCTCCACATGACATGCATACGATCCGCTCTTCCATTCCACGTGAAAAGTCATCGGCTCGCCCGCCACCGCTCGGCGATGCGCCGCAATCGGCAAGAACGTCTGATCCGCCGTTTCGAAATAATCCAGCAGTGACATACCCACCAGCTCGTCCGGCTTTATCTTCAGCCGCGCAAATCCCGCTCCCAGTGCGGACGTAAACCTTAAGCCTCGATCCACCGTCCACAGCACCGCAGGCAATTGCTCCACAAGCACCCGCAGCCGCGCTTCGCTCTCCCGCACCTTCTCTTCCGAACGCTTCCGCTCAATCGCCAGCGCAATCTGCCCACCCACCGATCCCAGGAATTCCTGGTCGCGCTCCGTGTACGCGTTTTCATCCTCATAATGCTGCACCACCAGCACGCCGATCGTCGCTGCAGGCGTCCTCAGTGGTACGCCCAGCCACGAAGGCGACGGAGTCCCCACCAGCTCCACCTTCCCTTCCTCCGCCAGCAAATCGAAAGTCCGCTGCGGAATCAGCATCGCCTGCCCGGTTCGATACACGTGCGCGGTGCAACTCTTCCCCACACGCTGCGGCGGCGGCGCCTGGTCAAACTGATCCACGAAAAACGGAAAATGAAACATCCCCGTCGCCGGCTCATACAGCGCAATAAAACAATTCTCCGCGTACAGCACCTTCTTCAACGCAATGTGAATCAGTCGCAGCAGATCATCCAGGTTGTCCGTCACATTCACCGCATGGATGATTTCGAAAGTCACCTGGCGCTCCAGCTCCGCCCGCTTCCGCGCCGTAATATCCTCGATGGTTCCTTCGTACGACAAAATTTCGCCGTCTGGATTCCGCACCACGTGCGCATTTTCCGAAATCCAGATCTTCGCCCCGTCTCTCCGTCTCACCTCGTATTCGAAATCCTTCACCGACCCATACTTTTCAATCAGGTGCTTGAACACCGTTCGAACATTCGGGTCCGCATATATCTCTTTCCCCAAATCCTCGACGCTCGAAATCATTTCCGAAGCCGACGCAAATCCGCACATCCGCGCCAGCGCCGGATTAACGCTCAGATACCGGCCGTCCGTGGTGCTCTGAAAAATTCCTTCCGTGGCGTTCTCGAAAAGACTGCGAAATCGCTCTTCCGCTTCCCGCTGCGCCTGCTCCGCGCGCCGGCGCTCCGTGATGTCCTCATACATCCCGAAGCTGCCCACCAGTTTTCCGTCAGCCGAAATCGGCACTCCCAGAATCTGCACGTCCACAAGCGATCCGTTGCTTCGCAGCCGCTTGGCTTTTTCCCGCACCACGTTTCCCGCGGTCGATCGCCGCGTCAATGCCACCGCTTCTTTCAGCAACTCACGAGGCGCCAGCAGTGAATCGAGTTCCGCGCCCAGAATTTCCGATTGACGATAGCCGAAGAGCGTCTCAAACGCAGGATTACACATCAGCACGCGATGCTGCAGATCGAGCACCACAATTCCCAGAGGATTGTTTTCAGTTAGCGCCTGCAGGTAGGCCGAGTGCGCCGCGGAAGACGGACTCTTCCCCTCCGCTGCCACACTTCTCTCTTTTCGTTTCTCGGTTCCGCGTTGCGCTTTCGATCGCTCGGCGCCGAGTTCCTCAGTTCGTGATGGCATAGGACAGGTTTCGGAGCCACACGCAGCTCCGCGGGAACACCCCACGCTCTAGGTATAAAGGCGAGTGACATGGGTCACAATGGTACCTTCGTACCAAAGTGAAGCATTTAGAGGCACTTACGACACACTGTGTAGTATTTCAAAGACTCGCAGTCACACTGCGAAGAAGCCGCACCGCGTTGGCGAGCATTTCACTTTCCGAGGTTCCCCTGAGGAATTGCCGCACCATCTTTGCGCGGGTCCGAACCGCCAAAATTCACGCCGCTCAAGAAATCGCGCCGCACAGCCTGCCCGCCACCCATGTCGGTCGAAAAGCTGCCCACTACTTGAACCTCATGCCCGCGCTCGGCAAGCGCCTTTCGCACTTCGGCATCGATGCGGTCCTCCATCTCCACGTCGCATCCAACAAACGTATGTTTCGAGAACCGCGCCGCCTCCAGCGCCGCCTGAATATTCATCCCAAAATCCACCACATTCGCCACAAACTGCGCGTGCGCCTGCGCCTGATTGAAGCCGCCCATGATGCCAAACGCAATCCGCTCATCGCCGCGCGTCATAAATCCCGGGATGATCGTATGCAAAGGACGCTTGTGCCCTGCCAGCACATTCGGTGACGCCGGATCGAGACTGAACAGCGCCCCCCGGTTCTGCAGCACAAAACCAGTCCCCTCTGGAACGATTCCCGACCCAAACTCCGAGAAATTGCTCTGAATCAGCGACACCATATTCCCGTCCCGGTCCACGACCGTCAGATACGTGGTGTCGCCCTTCGTCGGAAACTCCGGCTCTCCTGCTGACACGTTGCAATTCGCCTTCGCTATATCAATCAGCTTCGCGCGCCGGGCAGCGTACTCCTTCGACAGCATCCCCGAAACCGGCACCCGGCTGAATTTCTGATCCGCCACGTAGCGATACATATCGGCATACGCCAATTTTTTCGCCTCAATCATCGCGTGCAAAGCATCCGCCGAATTATGTCCGTATTTCGCGAGCGGTAATGTCTCCATCATGTTCAACATCATCAGCGCCGCGATTCCCTGTCCATTCGGCGGAATTTCGTAAACCGTCCAGCCGCGATACGTTGTCGAGATAGGTTCCACCCATTCGCTCGAGAACTCCGCCAAATCCTCTGCCGACATCACGCCGCCAACCTTCAACTCCGTCGCCACAATGCGCTGTGCAATCCCGCCTTTATAAAATCCATCGCGCCCGTCTTTGGCAATCGATTCGAGAGAGCGCGCCACATCGGGATTGCGAAATACCTCGCCAAGCCGCGGCGCTCTTCCATTGATCAAAAAAGTTGCAGCATCATTTGCATCGGTTTTCACCACGCCTTCGTTGAGATTCCAATAAGCAGCGTCCCACTCCGGCACGGGAAACCCTTCATTCGCGTAGCGAATTGCCGGCTCCAGCACTTCCGAAAATTTCTTCGTCCCCAATCGCGAAAGCAGCTGCCACCAGCCATCCACCGCTCCAGGCACTGTCACGGATTGAATGCCATGGTCCGGCATCTTCCCGCTGATTCCCTTTGTTTTGAGAAATTCAATCGACAGGTTCGCAGGCGCCCACCCACTCGCATTCAAACCGTAAAGTTTCCCCGTCTTCGCCTCGTAAACAATCGCGAAAAGATCCCCTCCAATCCCGTTCATCATCGGCTCCACGACGCCCATCACCGCATTCGTCGCCACAGCCGCATCCACAGCGTTGCCGCCGCGAGCAAGGATCGTGGCGCCAGCCTGCGCCGCCAGCGGACTCTCCGCCGCTACAATCCCCTCCCGCGTCAGCACCATCGAACGCATCTGCGTCCGATCCTGTCCCCGCACCGGCGCTACAACAATCGGCAACACAGTCATCACCACCACCAACCAAGCCGTCGTAGCCGCTGCCTTCCAACTCGCCCCATTCCGCACTGCCTCTCCAAGCCCAGCCAACAAATTCCAACCGTACAAAAAATTCCGTCAGCAGGTGCGGGTCTCAGACCCGCCCGCGGATCACAGTGCACACCGTGTCGTATCGCTGAGCGCTCCTCGCCGTCCTCAACGCACCCCCGCCTCCGCCGCCACTCACTTCTTCGGCCCCCAGTGGCACAGGCACTCCTGCCTGTGCGCAGTTTTTGCGCCTCTCCACAAGGAACCTTGGCACCAACACCATCTCGCTACACTTAAACTTTATTTCTTCGGTCTCGACTCCGGCGGCACCCCACCACCGGCCCTGTAATAAGCCACCAACAACCCATAATGCTCGCCCATGTGCTCCGTATACCCATCCCAATACTCAAGCAGCTTCACCACCCCCGCATCCCCCTGCTTCTTCGCCAGCGCCGCCCCATCCTCAATGGATTTCTTCAAAAACGCCACGGTAGCCGCCTTCGTCTTGTAGTCAGCCACAGCCGGATCATTACGCCCATCTCCCAATTTCGATTTCGTCATCTTGTTCAACATGTCGTAATTCGACCCCGCCACATGCAGAATCACTTCCTGGAACGTGCGAGTAGTGGGCGCAAGCTTGTAGTCGTACTTATCCTCCGGCCAATCCTCCGCCATCGCCACAAGCCGGTTCCCCACGTCATTCCAATTCTCAATAACAGCTTCCGCAGCAGTCGGCTGTTTCTTTGGCTGCGCGCTATCCTGCGCGCGCGCCACCCCGGCAAAAAACGCCATGCACAGTGCAGCGAGCACAAAAATCGGGCGAACGAGTCGCATCATGAAATTTCTCCTTAATTTGGATTGCCCCGCTGCCTGCCCCAGGGACGCCGCTAACCTACCTGACTTTGCCACTCAAGTCCAACAGCTCATGAGAGACCAATCACAACGCGGGGAATATGCAAAGACAAACCAGTCACTGCGGTCAAATGAAGACTTCGACGCCTACGTGGAAGAATTCTGCGAGTTTTTTTGCCTGCGCTTTGCTGATAGATCGCTTGCCGTGAAAAACCTCGGAGGTAATCCCCTTCGATCCAAAAACCTTTCGAAGATCCTTCTGCTTTAACCCGCGCACCTCCATCAAATGCTGCAATGTTTGCTGCGGGCTTGCTTTCTTTATCGGGTAACGCCGTCCTTCATACTCATCAATCAGCACCGTCAACAGCCCAGCGAGTTCCTCCTGTTCTCGCGTTGGCCCGTCCAACTCGTCCAGACGCATTAGTTCGTTCGTGAACCTCTCATATTCCGCCTCCGTGCGGATCACGTGAGGAAGCGCCTCTTGCAGAAGCCTCCCGTAATTTTTCTCGTCCAATTCAACCGGTCTGCTGCTCATGATTTCCAAGGTTCTCATAATGAGAACTTCCCGCCAGGTTCCAGTTGTAACGAGCGTGCCCATCTGCTACCGTCATCTCAGAGTTGTGGGCAGTCAGCGCCAACTCGGCCGTGGAATCCGCGACGCGCTCGCGGTCGCCACGGGTGTTTTAATACACGGTAGCGCGATTAAAACTCTCCATAACGCACCTCTTTACAACCACTTGCAATTTTCTAATAGGCGGCAAATGGCCCCCCAAGCCGCTCACATCCGAAGCCAAAACCATTCGTCTTTTCTTCAGCAAGAACTTCGCCCAGTCAAAAAACCAAGTGAGTTCGCCCATGTCCACACGAGATTCCAAATCCGAAGCAGCCGTTAAGTCTCTCGACGCGCCCAACAGCGAGATCGAGCGCATCGTTCGCGCCGAATCGTCTGACCCGTTCCAGTTCCTGGGACCGCATTGGCTCGACCGAGACGGAAAGCGAGTCTTGGCGATCCGCGCCTATCATCCCGCAGCCAGCGAGATGGCCATCGAATGGCTGCGCAATCCTCCCAAACGGCACTCCGCGATTGCGGCAGAGAAAATTCATCCGACCGGCGTGTTTGAAGCGATTGTTCCCAGTGACCAAAGCCAGCTACGTGACAACCAGGAAATCGAGGCGACTTCGTATCGCCTGTATTTCAGATTCCCGGATGGTAATTCGCTCGACACGTTTGACTCCTACGCTTTTCAGCCGCTGCTCACCGACTACGATCTCTATCTTTCCGGCGAAGGCACTCACTACCAGAAATACGAAAAGCTTGGCGCGCACGTGCGCGAAGTCGCTGGCGTTCGCGGCGTTCATTTTGGCGTGTGGGCGCCGAATGCGCTGCGCGTCAGCGTTGTCGGAAATTTCAATTTCTGGGACGGCCGCGTTCACCCTATGCGATTGCGCGGCGAGACCGGAATCTGGGAACTTTTTATCCCCGGCCTCGATGAGGGCACGCTCTACAAGTTTGAAATTAAGTCTCGCGCTGGCTTCTGGGGCCTGAAGTCCGATCCGTATGGATTCGCTGCCGAGAAGCGTCCCAACAATGCTTCCGTCGTCGTTGACATCGACAAGCACCAGTGGAACGACGCTACGTGGCTCACTGCGCGTGCCTCGCGCGATTGGCTGCATTCGCCCATGTCAATCTACGAAGTTCATATGGGCTCATGGCGGCGACGGCGCGATGAAGGCAACCGCTGGCTCACCTATCGCGAACTCGCCGACGAGCTGATTTCTTACGTCAAAGGAATGGGCTACACACACATCGAGATGATGCCGGTGATGGAGCATCCCCTCGACAAATCCTGGGGATATCAGACCGTCGGGTATTTTGCGGTGACCAGTCGATTTGGCACACCCGAAGATTTCATGTACTTCGTTGACCGCTGCCATCAGGAAGGCATCGGAGTGATTCTCGATTGGACGCCCGCGCATTTTCCGCGCGACGCGCACGGCCTGGCTTTCTTCGATGGCACCCATCTCTACGAGCATGCCGATCCGCGCAAAGGCGCGCATCCAGACTGGGGCACACTCGTCTTCAACTACGGCCGCAACGAAGTGCAGAACTTTTTGATTTCGAACGCGCTGTTCTGGATCGACAAATATCACCTCGACGGTCTGCGCGTGGACGCGGTCGCGTCCATGCTCTATCTCGATTACTCGCGCAAGCCGGGCGAATGGATTCCAAACCGCTTCGGCGGGCGCGAAAATCTCGAAGCGATTGGCTTCCTAAAGCATTTGAACGAAGTGCTGCACACGCAGCATCCCGGCGCGTTGACGATCGCTGAAGAATCCACGTCGTGGCCGGCGGTTTCGCGTCCTGTCTATCTCGGCGGGCTCGGCTTTGATTTGAAATGGAATATGGGCTGGATGAACGACACGCTGCGTTTCATGGAATACGATCCGATTCACCGCAAGTATCACCACAACGAACTGACATTCTCCATGATCTACGCGTTCACCGAGAATTTCGTTTTGCCGCTCTCTCACGATGAAGTCGTCCACGGGAAGCGTTCCCTGCTCGAGAAAATGCCGGGCGACAATTGGCAGAAATTCGCAAATCTGCGTCTCCTCTTCGGCTACATGTGGGCGCATCCCGGCAAGAAGCTGCTCTTCATGGGCAGCGAACTCGCGAAGCGAGAGGAGTTTTGGGAAGAAGATAGCGTTGATTGGGGACTTGAAGATTCTCAGGCCCATCGCGGCATTCAGCAGTTAATGGCGGACCTGAACCGCCTGCACGTACAAGAACCTGCCTTGCACGAGCTCGATTTCGAATGGGCGGGCTTCGAGTGGATCGAAGCCAACGACGCCGCAAACAGCGTGATCGCGTTTCAGCGGCGCGCGAGAAATCCGGACAATGCCATCGTCGTGGTATGCAACTTCACGCCCGTAGTTCGCGACGACTGCCGAGTCGGCGTTCCCCGCCCCGGCTACTACCGCGAAATTCTCAACACAGACTCCGGCTACTACTGGGGCAGCGGCGCAGGAAACAGCGGCGGAGTGAACGCCGAGCCTATACCCTGGAACGGGAAACCGTGGTCAATCAGCCTGCGCCTGCCTCCACTCGCTGCGAGTTACTTTAAGTGCCCCACCGATTGACGACCTGACAGCCCTCATTTCTCGCGCGCATTTTTTCAAAAATTCCAGGGAACATTCTCGCGGCCGCCTCCGTACATAGCGACAGGAAACAACAGGAGGTTTCAGATCATGCGAAGAGAGAAATCAGCGGTCGCGGTTTCGTGCTTGCTGCTCGTCGCAACGATTGCAGTGGCGATCGGCATTGCGCGAGGCGCAACGACGGCAGCAAAGCCCACGGCCGAGCGCTACCTGCACGTAAAAGTCGACGGCGGGACGAAAGGTGAAAGCGTCAACGTGAACGTGCCGCTTTCGATGGCGGTAAAGATTCTGCCGACGATCAATCACGGCGACTTGCACAACGGACGCGTGACGATTTCGAACGCTGATATCAACGATGTGGATCTGCACGCGATACTCGACGCCGTTCGCACCGCGCCTGACAACGAATTCGTGACCGTGAAGAGCAGCGAGCAGGATGTACGCGTGGCCAAGTCCAACGGAAATCTGATCATCCACGTGCGCGACTCCGGAAAAGAGAACGGCAAAAGCGCGCAGAAGGTTGACGTTACCGTTCCGATGAAAGTGGTCGACGCGCTGTTTTCCACCGCGAAGCAGAACGAGCTCGACGTGGCAGCGGCTATCCGCGCGCTTGGCGAAGCAGGCGAGACTGTGCTGGTGACGGTGCAGGATGCCGAGCAGAACGTGAAGATTTGGATCGATTCGAAGAGTGGCGCGGAGTGAAGCGTTGCTTGTGGTTTGCTTGGGTGGAGGGTGTTTACGCTGAGATCCTTCGCTTCGCTCAGGATGACAGCGATTTTTAGGCGGCCGAGAATTTAGAGGTGATGAATGATTCTGCTGGGAAAAGTTGGGATGGCGATTGTGGGAAGCGCGCTTGCTGGAGCTGGGATCATTTGTAGCGAGGGAATGATTTCAGTGAACGTGGAGACGAGGCAGCCGGAGAAGCATCACGTCTATGTTGTGGCTCCGGCGATGCTTGTGCCGATTGCGATGCACTTCATTCCGAAGGAGCATCTCGCGGAGCACGCGCACGAGATTCAGCCGTGGCTGCCGACGATTCGGGCGAGTCTTGATGCGTTGAGCGAATCGGACGACATCACTTTTGTGGAAGTGAAGGAGCCGGGGCAAAACGTGCGAGTGGCGAAGAGTGGCGGGTCCATCGTGGTGGATGTGAACGAGAACGATGAAACCGTGCACGTCTCGACGCCGATTCGCGCTATGTCGAGCGCGATCGAAGAACTTGCCGCGGCGAGTCCTGCGCCCACGCGCTAGACGCGCCGCGGATTCCTTTCCGGCGGGCGTCGCAAGCCCCTTGCAGGCGCTCGCCCGGATTGAGATCGCGTCACGTGCCGGCTTTCGGCGGAATCCAGTAAACTTCCTGTCGCAGCGACTGGTTTGGAAATCCGCGGCGTTTCAAAATTCCCATTCCCAATTCGATCATCTGCGGATGGCCGCAAAGATATCCAGTTGTGGTATCGCCGGTCAGTCCCCATTGGTCGCTATACTTGCGAATCAAATCTTCCACGCGTCCCGTCTCGCCGCGCCATTCCGGGTCTTCCCACGGCCGGCTGATGGATGGAACGTAAGTGAGCCACGGAACTTCGGCAGCGACTCGTTCGATTTCCTCGCGATATCCAAATTCAATGGATCGGCTGGCAGCATTGATCATGTAGAGATGCAAATCCGCGGGCATGTTGCTCTCTTTCCAATCCTTGTAAAGGGTGCGGATGTAGGAAACGTAGGGAGCGACGCCGGTGACAGTCGAGAGCAGCAGATGATTCTTGTGGCCGCTCTTCAGGTCGAGCGTGAAGCGGCCTTTGGGAATCTTGCGCATACTGACTTCATCGCCCACATGCAGCTGATAAAGTTGGGGCGTTAAAGCTCCCTGGTGGACCAGTTCGAAAAAAATCTCGAGTTGCGACTCGTAGGGAGAGGAGACAATGGAATAGGCACGCTCGATCAAGCGATCTCCGTGCGGCACGCCCAGCGTGGCGTACTGGCCCGCAACAAAGTCGAATTTGCCGCCGGGATCGAGCTTGATCTTCCAGAGGTCATGGGAGATCTCCTCGCGCTCCGTGATGCGGGCGCGGTAGAATTTGTCGCCGCTAAGCGCCATCCGTGGAGTGTCTCCCAAGATCGCCTCCGAACTTAGATGAAATCCTGAGGCTCGGAACCAATAAAAAAAAGACGCCCCGGCAGCACCGGGGCGTCTCGCGCGATTCGTTGAAGGAATCCTACGCGAATCTTACTGTTGTTGTCTACCGCCCATCATCATGGGATTGAAAGGCTGCGGCGTGCCGGTGATCTTGTCTTTGTAATCCGAAAACACTTTGGTCAGCACCATGGTCGTGTCCGTAGAGGCCCAAGTCGTCGCTAGCACACTTTCCCTTGATGCTTTACAAGGCCGTAGGGGCCGGCTTTTATTGCCACCCAAGTGTCTGCGGAGCCGTCTTTGGCGCGGTAGTGTTCGGCAGTAAAGGTGCCAGCGGGAACGGTGATGGATTCGCTGCCAAGGTCTTCGGCGTCGTTTCGCGCATCCGTCGGCACGCGAGAGTGGTCGCCTCGACCCATCCCGGCGGGCATTTCCATCGGAGGCTTGCCCGGAAACTGCATGATCATCTTCGAGGCGTGGGTGTTCTCGCCATCCATTACCAGAAGGGTCTTGAAAACCATTTCACCGCCCGTTCTTTGATCGGGCATGGCCATTTCCCACCAGTAGGCATCCTTTCCATCGACGGTTTCTTTTCCCACGATGGCCATCTCTGTGTATGCTTTGCCGTCCTGAGTCTGGATTTCATAATCGGCACCGACTCCCACCTTGGGATTGAAGACGCCAAACATCGGTGGGTCGCCGCGCATCTTCTGTGCAAATGATACGGACGCCAGGCCAAAGCTGCAAAGAACTATCACTGCAAGACAGGACAGGGACTTCTTCATGGACACACTCCTTCGGTTTGCTGGGTTAGGCAACCCAATGTGGTCCTATTGAACTACAGGTCGCGGCCTTGTGAGTCTTCCATTTTGGAGAAGTCGAACGAAGCGTTAATCTTCGTGCCGCTCAGGGAGGTGGAAAACTCAGCGCCTTTCTCATTCGCCGGTATCGCGGACTCGCCGTTTGCGGCTTTCTTGGGGAATAGGAAGACTATGCTTTCAATCGAACCGTCGGCCTTGTGCTCGATCTTTACGTCGCTCGGAGCGAGCTTCTCTTTTGTGCGTTTCAGTTCAAGCACGGCGCTTTTCTTGATGGCGTTTTCATCCGCGGATTGAAAAGCCTTCATGTTCGGGCCGGCGACGAGCACCTGATACATGTCGATGGGTTGTGCTAGGTCTTTCGCCGCATCTTCTGGTTTCAACTGGCCTTTGAGAATTGCGTTGCGTATGGCAGCTTCGCGAATCGTTCTGGACGAAACCCAGCGAACCACGAAGGGGGTCTCGCCGGTTGAAGATGGCTCCGGAGTTTGCGGGGGAACTGAGGGTTGGCCGTATTGTCCTTCTCCGCCCATGCCATGGCTCTGCTGACCTGGACTGGCAGTGCTCGTGTCGGCGGGCATGGCGGGGGCAGTTAGCGAGGAACTTCCAATCTGCACGACTTTGGACCAAGGCGAATCGTTGAAGATTCTTTGAACGTCTTTGTCGTCCCATTGGTCGTAAGGCTTTGATTTCCAGGGATCGTTCGCGGCCCAAATTAAAGACGCGGCAACGAGAACCGTTGCGGCGCTATAGATTATTTTGCGAACCATTTTTTTCCTCCGTTCTTTGGGCGGGCTTTCTAATTCCCGAACCTATTGAGGCGAGGCAAGGCGCACACAGCCTCTGAATTTAGATGCCGAATGGAGGGGAGAAGGAAGTCGAGGAATCGCTGTATTTCTGCTACTGGCCGGCCCGGCGGGCGGCGAGCGGATTACTTGGGGAATTTCGGAGTGAAGCGGAGGGCACAGAGGCGCCCGTGACGCGCTCGACGCGATACATGGGCTCGACGCGGGATTCAAAGTGAGTGCGCATCAGGAGTTCGCCGACAAGGCCCATGGCGAGCAATTGCACACCGAATAGAGAAAGCATCATGCCGAGAATGAGCAAGGGGCCGTGCTGCACGAAAATCGAAGTACCGAACAAGACCTTTTTTGCAAAAAGGACTGAAAGGATCCCGCCGCCGGTGATCATGCCAAGCAATCCGGCTGGACCGAAGAAATGCAGCGGGCGCGTCATATAGCGGAGTAGGAATCGTATGGTGAGCAGATCGAAGAAGACCCGTAGAGTGCGCGAAATACCGTAGTGAGATTTTCCGCCGGGACGAACAATATTCTTGATCGGCACTTCGACGATTTTCGCGCCGTTGAGAGCAGCGAGGGCGGGGATGAAGCGGTGCATTTCGCCGTAGAGGCGGATGTCCTTGATGATTTCGCGGCGATAAACTTTGAAGGTGGTGCCGAAATCGTGGATGTCGACTCCAGAGAGCTTAGCCATCATCCAATTAGCAACGCGCGACGGCAAGCGACGCATAATGAAATTGTCGACGCGCTTCTGGCGCCAGCCGCTGACGATGTCGCTGCCGGTGGATTCGAAGGTTTCCAGCATTACCGGGATGTCGTCCGGGTCGTGCTGCAGGTCGCCATCCATGGAGATGATGATTTCGCCGGAAGCGTAGTCAAAACCGGCGGCGAGAGCGGTGGTCTGGCCGTAATTGCGCTTGAGACGGACGACGGTGACGCGGGGATCGTCGAGAGCAATCTCGCTAAGGATTTGCGGAGTCGCGTCGCTGCTCTGATCGTCCACATAGACGAACTCGACGGGTTCGAAGCGGCCGGTCATCACACTGGCGAGGCGGGCGTGGAGCTCGCGGACGCTTTCCTGTTCGTCATGAAACGGAACGACGATCGAATATTTCGGACGCAAGTCGCGAGTTCCCAAGCTTCCTCCGGATCAGAGCTGCTACAAGCAGTATAAGGCGGGCTGACTACCGCATCAACGCGGAGTTAAATGCCCCATAGCTCGCCGAACACGTTTCAGTTTAGCTCGCCATAGGTGATTAAGCGAATGCCGTGTTCTTCGATAGCACTCTTGACGGCGGGGTCGATGAGCGCGTCCATTTCCGAATTTCGCTGCCAGGAGAGGCGCGTTTCGATCGTTTGCAGTTCGGAATCGGATATGCCGGGATGGAGCATGATTTCCGTGCTGCCCTCTTGAACGGAGCTAATCATGCGGCGAAGAGCTTCGGGATGGAGGCGGCCGGTCCTGGCGAGGCCCAAAAAATAATCTGGTGACTGCAGGTCATATCTTCGCGAAGTGGATTGGAATAGGGGCGTGACCATTCGAGCGGCGGCGGCGGCGAAAAGCTCCGGCAACATGGCGGGGCGTTCGCCGCGCGACGATTCCCAGGAATCTCGCAGGTTCTCCATAGGCTTACGCACGCGCGGAATTCCGAGTTCGCGAGCCACACGGCTGAGAGCCCGCATAACGACCGGGTGGGCGTGGGTGTGCTTGTGGGTGTCGAGGTGGGTGGGATCGATGCCGGCTGCGCGTATTTTTAAAATCTGAGCTCGCAATTCCCTTTCGAGTTCCCTGGGGCGGATCATTCCTGTGGAGAGGCGCGTGACGAAGCCGGCGAGCGAATCGGGGAGACGGCCGTCTTTGGAGGCGAGCGATGAAATTTCTTCGAGCGGAGCAACTGCTTTTCCACCAACGAGAACCAAGTGGCAGCCAATTCCCAGGCGCGGATTGAATTTCGCGAGTTCGACGGCGTGATCGAAGGCGGGGCCGCAGGCCATCAGGGTGGCGCTGGTGAGGATTCCTTCGCGATGGGCTCGGATAATTCCTTCATTTACTCCGCGGGTGAGGCCGAAGTCGTCGGCGTTGAGGATGAGTTGCTTCATCTGCGAGCGGGATGTCTCCGTGGAGAGGAAATGATATCACGCGAAGCTCGGTGAACAATTTTTGGGGCGGCCAGATGCGATTGATGCCTTTGCGATTGATACCTTGAGGAGTTGTTTGTGGCCTTGCCGCAAATAACGGCGCACAGGCAGGAGTGCCTGTGCCACTGGAGGCGTCCTGGCAGGGAGAGAGGTTGCGGAGTTTGAGCGAGTGGCGCGGTTTTTTTGCAGAGGCAATTTGCGAGCCATATGTTCACGTGGAAAAGACACGAATGATGAATGGGCGGTGAAAGTTTTCAACAGTTCTGTTGAAAACCGTGTGGAAAAGCTTTGCTGCGAATCAAAAACCGCAGAAAACGTGGGGCTGATGCACTTTGCACAAGTTGTGTGCAGTTTTTACTGTAGCCAGAAAATTCTGGCACTGGGCGTTTAGTACCGGCGTTTAATACCAATGAGCGGGCGGTTCGAGTTTTATTTCGACGGTCATCGCTTCAGAATCTATCTCGTACCACTTGCCGTACGTCTTCCAACCCTTTGCGACGACTTGAATTAGGATTTTGCCGCGAGGAATATCGGGCACCTTCACGGAGCCGTCCTCGTTCGTTTTTAAATTCAGTTCGCTGAGTTTGTCCTTATGGAATATTCCGCCGGCAACTGGGAAGCGAACGTAAACGCTGGCATTGCCAACAGGTTTATCGTCGGTGGCGGTGACGTGAATTCGGAGTTTCGTGGTGGTTGGATCGGACGGTTTGGAATCCTTCTTGCTGTCGGTGGGTTTATCTTGAGCTGGTTTTTCCTGGGAAGTGGTTTGATTCTGCTGCGATTCCTGAAAAACTGCGGCCCTCGACGTGCGTGGCTGAGCGCTGCTTACTGTGGCGCAGAGCAAGAGAAGTGCCAAGATTGCTGCAGAGCGGCACGACGGGAAAGATATCTTCGCGTTTAGATCAAATCGCATGTCGCTTCACTTCTACTCCAATCGAAGGATTGGCTCAACTGTTCTGTGTGGTGAGAACTCCTGGTCATCGGAGCGTCTGCGAAGTGCCGTTCGAAGTGAGCGATGATGCCATTTTGGCGGTGTATCTTTGCGAGCCACCGATGCTGCCGCTGACTCGCCCAAGCGTATGATAGCGAGCGGAATATATCCGCTGCATTTTCGTTCAGGAGGAAGCATGGGGTTTTCGACCGACGCCATCCACGTGGGACAAGAGCCTGATCCGCTGACTGGATCGATCGTCGCGCCGATTTATCAGACGTCGACGTATGTGCTCGAGGAGATGGGCAAGGACAAGGGTTACGACTACGCGCGGACGAATCATCCCAATCGGAAAGCGCTCGAGCGAACGGTGGCGAAGCTGGAAGGCGGTCATGCGGCGTATGTGTTCACTTCCGGGATGGCGGCGATTGATGCGGTTTTTCGGCTGCTGCGGCCGGGTGAGCATACGATTCTTTCGCAGGCGGTATATGGCGGAGTTTTTCGGCTAACGACGAAGCTGCTGGTGGATTTCGGACTTGAGTTCAGCTATGTAGACACTTCTTGTCTGAAGAAGATTGAAGAAGCGATCAAACCGAACACGCGGATGATTTATGTGGAGACGCCGACGAATCCGACGATGATCGTGACGGATCTTGCGGCGGTGGGGCGGATCTGCAAGGCGCGGAATCTTACGTTCGTAGTGGACAACACTTTCTTGAGCCCGTATCTGCAGCGGCCGATCGAGTTTGGGGCGGACATTGTGGTCCATTCGATGACGAAATATTTGAATGGGCACAGCGATTGCACGGGAGGCGCGGCGATTTTGACGCGTCCCGAGGACGCGGAGAAAATTTATTTTATCCAGCGGTCGGCGGGGGCTGGGCTGGCGCCGATGGATTGTTTTCTTGTGTCGCGGGGAATTAAGACGCTGGCGGTGCGGATGGACCGGCATGGCTCGAACGGAATGGCAGTGGCGAAGTTTCTCGAGTCGCATCCAAAAGTGAAGCGGGTGATTTATCCTGGGCTTGCCTCGCATGCTCAGCATGAGATTGCGAAGAGGCAGCAGCGCGGGTTTGGAGGGATGTTGTCCTTTGATCTTGGTTCGCTGGAGGCGGCTAAGAAATTCTTGAATCATGTGCGGATTTGCTCGCTGGCGGAGAGCCTGGGCGGAGTGGAAACTTTGATTTCGCATCCTGCGCTGATGACGCATGCGTCGGTGCCGCCGGAGATTCAGAAGGAGATCGGGATTACGCAGGGACTGGTGCGACTGTCGGTGGGAATTGAGGATGTGGAAGATTTGATTGGGGATTTGGATCAGGCGCTGGCGAAAATCTAGTCGAGATGCTGGCGGCGCGTGGGATGAATGGGGCAGAGATGGGTGGGCGTCGCGGGCGCGTCTTAGACGCGCCCCTAATGAGATTCTTGTCTCCGCCCCCGACCGATGACCAATTTCGCGGGGATTTCCGAAACGACAAACATTGCACGTGGGGCTGCGGCGCGATAGGGTAGCTCGGTTGTCTGCCGGGCGACTGGTTTTCGTGCGGGGCAGGGTGTGTCTTTGCGGACGAATTTGCGAGCGAGGCTGAGATGAGCGATCGTCAAGAACCGTTGAAGCTGCAGGGCGGCATGGCTGTGATTACCGGGGCGGGATCCGGGATTGGGCGAGGACTGGCGCACCGATTGGCGCGGGAGAAAATGTCGTTGGCGCTTGCGGATGTGGATTCTGCCGGATTGACGGAGACGGTGGAGCAGCTGGGCGGGGCGAGCGCTTCGCTTTCGTGCCATTTAGTGGACGTTGCGGATCGAGGGCGGATGGAGCGGTTTGCCGCGGAGGTGGTGGAGCGGCATGGACGCGTGACTTTGCTGATGAATATTGCCGGGGTGGCGATGCATGGGACGTTTGAGCAACTGACACTCGAAGAGTTTGACTGGCTGATGAAGATTAATTTTTACGGCGTGCTGTATGGCGTGGCGAATTTTCTTCCGATTTTGCGGAAGCAGCCGCGGGCGCACATTGTGAACATGTCGAGCATTTACGGGATTATTGCGCCGGCGGGACAGACGGCGTACTGCGCCAGCAAGTTTGCGGTGCGGGGATTTACAGAGGCGCTGATGCACGAGCTGGATGGAAGTTCGGTGAGTATGTCATGCGTGCATCCGGGAGGAATTCGGACGCCGATTGCGAAGCGGGCGCGGGTGAGCGGGAAATCGGATCCGAAGGCTCGAGAGGTGACGCTCGAGATGTTTGATGTGGTGGCGCAGATGCCGCCGGAGAAGGCGGCCGATCGGATTGTGGACGGGGTTATGGCGAATGAGCCGCGGATTCTTGTGGGCGGCGATGCGGTGCAATTGGATCGCATGCAACGGTTGATGCCGATCAAATATTGGGATTTTCTGGTGCGACGCAGCCGGAAATTGATGCGGGTGATTGGGGATCGCCGGGCGAAGAGCGCGCAGGCTTGATGAGGGCGTGGGCGTGATCTGCTAACGCTTTTTTTGCGGGGCGACTGATTCCGCCAGCCAGGAAAGGTAGCTTTGGGAGCCGGCCGAGATTGGTAACGCGATGATTTCGGGGACTTCGTAGCTGTGCAGCCGCGTGATTGTGGCCTGGAGCGCCGGGAACCTGCGGCGCGAGGTTTTTATTAACAGCAAGACTTCTCTCGCTGATTCGATTTTTTCCTTCCAGCGGTAAATCGAGCGGATTGGGCTGAGCAGAATATTGCCGCATGCCGCGAGGCGCTCTTGTACCAGACTGCGGGCGATACGTTCCGCTTCTCTTGTTGAACGGCAGGTGACGAGCACGACCAGTTTGTCCGTCATTCGAGCGCCATCTTGTCTGCGTTGCGCGCGGCGATCGCAAATTTACTCTTGCGAATCGCGTATTGCGTTCACCTTGCTTGCAAGCCAAGATACAATACGTTTTTATGGCGAGTGAAGCGATCCATTTCGGAACTTCCGGTTGGCGCGGCGTGATGGCCGAAGACTTTACGTTCGGCGGCGTGCGCCGAGCGGCCGCGGCGATTGCGGGGCACGTGCTTTCGCTGAAGAAATCGCCGACGCTGATCGTGGGTTACGATACGCGGTTCTTTTCCGAGGAGTTTGCCCGGACGGCTGCGAGCGTGCTGGAAAAACACGGTTGCAAAATTCTTTTCTGCAATGAATTTACGCCGACCCCGACGATTGCACACGCGATCCTCTACGGAAAACTCGACGGCGGCGTGAACATCACTGCCAGCCACAATCCTGCCGAGTACAACGGATTGAAATTTTCGGGGCTTGATGGCGGCCCGGCGCTGCCTGAGATCACAAAAGATATCGAGAAGCGTGCGGCGGCGCTTGGCGAGCAGCCTGGGTCGATGCTGGAAGTTGAGGATGACTTCCCGCGGATCAATCCGCGGGCGCCGTATTTCGCGCAACTGGAGAAGCTGGTTCGCTTCGACGTGATCAAGAAGGCAAAGGGCAGCTTTGTTTGCGATGCGCTGCATGGATGCGGTGCGGGATGGCTCGACGGGATACTTGGGAGCCATGGAGTTGAACTTACCGCGATTCGCAAAGGGCGCGACGTGTTGTTTGATGGCAGCGGGCCCGATCCATCGGAGGATCATCTAGCGCCACTGAAAAAAGAAGTGATTGAAAAGAAGGCGCTGGCGGGCTTGGCGACAGATGGGGATGCGGACCGGTTCGGGATTCTCGATCGAGATGGTTGGTTCGTTTCGCCCAATCACATTCTCGGCCTGGTGTTTGACTACTTGCTGGAGACGCGGGGATACAAGCTGGGCGCGTCTCGAAGCGTGGCGACGACGCATCTGCTGGATGCGGTTGCGAAACTGCATGGCGTTCAACTCTACGAAACGCCTGTCGGCTTCAAGTATGTGGGCCCGCTTCTGCGCGATGACAAGATCGCTCTCGGTGGAGAAGAGAGTGCGGGGATGACGATACGCGGGCATCTACCGGAGAAGGATGGGATTCTGGCTTGTCTGCTGGTAGCGGAAATGATTGGAGCGCGGCAGAAGTCGCTCAGGGAGCAGCTTCAGGATCTGTTCCGCCGCGTGGGCCAGGAATTCTGGCCGATTCGCGTGAATTTGCATCTGGCGCCGGATGTGCAAGCGCGGCTTGTGGAGCGGCTGAAGGAAACCTTTACGGAATTTGCGGGGCGCCATGTGGCCAAAGAGAATCGCCTCGATGGGATGAAACTGATTTTTGACGACGGCTCGTGGGTGTTGATGCGGCCGTCGGGCACTGAGCCGGTGGTGCGGATTTATGCGGAAGCTTCTTCCATAGCTGCCGCTGAAAAACTTGCTGAGGAGGCGCGCGCATGGATCGGAAAGTAGTACGCAGGAAAGGCGCGCGAAGACCGGCGCTGGCGCAGGAGGTGAAGGCGCCCGGGATACGGTTTGGCGGACAGATGCGCGAATTTTTGCACCGGAATATGAACTGGTTTCTTGTGGCTGGTTTTGCCTTACTGCTTCTCCAGGATATTTTTGGCACGCACGGAGTGCTGGCGATGCGGCGTACGCAGTTACAAGCGAAGGAAGTGCAGCAAGAGATCGAGCGGCTTAATGAGGAAAATCGCAAGCTGCAGAGTCGCGTGCAGCATCTGAAGTCTGATCCGGCAACTCTGGAAGGGATCGCGCGCGATGAAATGCATCTGAAGCGCCCCGGTGAATATGTGTTCCCGATACAGCCGAAAGCAAACCCCTCGACCAATCCGCAACCGGCAGACGCCCCGAAGAAGCCCTAACTTTCGGTCGTGGGTTTCGCCGCGCGAAAATTTCGTATCCGAGCAAGAATTTCAGCGCCACGTCCTTTATATCGCGTGCGCGCAATCGAAAGCAGAACCATCGCTGTAAAAATAATCGCCAAGCCAAACGTCGCCATTGGAATGGTTTCGGCGCGCTTCGGTAGAATCGAAAACCGCCCGTAGACAAATTCGATGTGCACCCAATAGACGAGCAACGAGGTTTGCCCGATCTGGATCAGCGGACTGAAGCCCCATTGCCCTGCTCCCCAGCGACACCACGCGTAGGCCAGGAAAACAATCATCATGAGAATTCCAACTCGGGCCAGGAAGAAGTTAGGACTCGTGTGCCAGTAATCGTACACGGCATAGAATTGGCGCGGACGCGCGTCGAGCCAAGCCGAGAAATAGAAAAGCCCCAGGCCACCCACGCCCACCAATGCCGTGAGCTTCGCCAAGTTCTCTTTGGCCCAATCGCTGAAGAGCAAAAACCCAAGCGCGAGGCCGGCGAACGCAAATGCAGTCCAGGGAAAAATTGGGAAGAGCCAGGGTTGCGGCTTGCCGTAGGTGTGAACGCCGTTGATGTATGACTCGAGATACCAGGGCAGCCAAAGGATTCGCCAGGTAGTCCAAAGGGGCGGAGTGGCGAGCGCGATGGCCAAAGCCACGAGCGCGGCGACAATTGCGCTTGCGGCGCGGGTTTTCGTCAGGCGCGAAACGATTCCCATGATCATCATGGAGAGACCGATTGTATTGAGGATGTCCACTCGCAAGAGATCGGTCCAGGGCGCCCAAGGCTGGCCGAGAACGAATTCCTGGACGCGAAACAGCAAACCGAGTGCATAGATTTCCGCGCCGCGGCGGATCGTGGTGAGCGCGATTTCGTTGGCAGAGATGCCCTTGCTGCGCATGCGATCTGTGACAAGCGCGAATGAAACTCCGGCAAGGAAGAGAAAGAGCGGAGCGGGGAGCGTTCCTCCGAGTTGAGACCATTTGATGAAGGAGCTTTCGCGCGCTGCGCCGCCCAGCCAAGAATCGTAGCAATGCGTTTGAAACATCAAGAGGCAGGCGAGGCCGCGCATCCAGTCGATATAGGCGAGGCGCTGTTGTTTTCCGGGGGCTGCCATCAGTTGAATCGCGCCACAGAATCGCCGAGGCTGAAGCGCAAAGCAAGTTTTTCCCGGAAGGCGTGCACGCTCCAGTAAAATCCTCGGCGTGACGCCTAAATCGAGCTCGTGTCAGATGAGTCTGCCGCTTGCCGTGGCGATCTGGGCCGGAATCGTCCTGCTTGCGGCATTTGCTGGAATCCGCCTCGGATATTCCGGGTCGCGATTCGCGATTGCGCTGGGAGTGGCGGCCGCCCTTTTTGCTTTTGAATTTTTCCTGGCTGTGCCGAAGGTGTTTGGCACCGTGCAGGGTGCGCTCGGGCAAAGAGGCGCGGTTGTGGCAGCGCTGGTGCCGCTTTTTGCGGTGCTGATTTATTCCATCGGAGTTGGTGGCAACTGGAAGTACACACTGATTGGCGCAGCATATGCGGTGCTGCCGACTTTGCTGCTTGCTACGAGCGCGGGCCGTTCGGGTGCCAAGTGCGTGGATTACGCTGCGGCGGCAATGGTTTGGTTACCCGTTGAGTTTCGCTGGATGTATCGGCTGTTTGCTTTTCCACCGCAGCTGACACACACCTTAGCGATTCTGTTGGCGCTTAGCACGGGTGTAGCCGCGTTTGTTGTGCTGCGGAGGCTCGAAGGCGTTGGCTATGCAATCGAGTGGGTGCGCGGCTCGGGCTGGATTGTGCTTTCGCATTTTCTGCTGTTCGCAGCGATTGCGGTGCCGCTGGGGATTGGCATCGGCTTTATTGCGTATGACCCGTCCATTGCGCGGCTGCGATCATTGCCCGTGGCCGTGATTGGAATTGCGTTTTTTACGGCTTGGCCGGAGGAATTTCTATTTCGGGGGATCTTGCAGAATCTTTTCTCGCGCACGCTGAAGAGCCAGTGGATCGGCTTGGCGGTCGCATCTGTTGTTTTCGGCTTGTCGCACATTCTTCACGCGCCATTTCCGAATTGGAAGTATGTGATTCTTGCGACGATTGCGGGGGTATTTTACGGGCACGCGTGGATGAAAACCGGCTCGCTGCTACCGGGGGCACTCGTGCATGCGCTGGTGGATATTTCCTGGCATGTGTTCTTTCGTTGAGATTACTCTAGCGAACGACACCTGCGAGCGGGCTTGACGCGTTCGCGTAAAGCTTTTTCTCGATGCGGCCGGCGAGAAACGCTTTGCGCCCAGCTTCGACTGCGGCGCCCATCGCCTCCGCCATCAGGATGGAATCCTGAGCACCGGCGATTGCGGTGTTCATCAGGACGCCATCGGCGCCCAATTCCATCGCCAGGGCGGCGTCTGAAGCCGTGCCCACGCCTGCGTCAAGGATCAGAGGCACTTCGGTGATGCGTTCGCGCAGGATTCGGAGATTCGTCGTGTTCTGAATGCCCATCCCGGAGCCGATGGGCGCGCCGAGCGGCATGACGGCCGCGGCACCTGCGTCGATTAATTTGCGCGCGACGATGAGATCGTCGTTCGTGTAGGGCAGAACTACGAAACCTTCTTTGACGAGGATTTTGGTGGCGCTGATGAGCGCTTCCGTATCGGGAAAGAGGGTTTGCTCGTCACCGATCACTTCGAGCTTTACCCATTCGGAGAGTCCAACTTCGCGGCCGAGGCGCGCGGTGCGAACAGCTTCGTCTGCGGTGTAACAGCCCGCCGTATTGGGAAGGATGAAGAAATTCTTGCGATCGATATAGTCGAGCAGTGATTCTTTCGAGCGATCGGACAGATTCACGCGCCGGACGGCGACGGTGACCATGTCCGCGCCAGAGGCCTGGTGGGCGCGCGCCATTTCCTGAAAGCTGCGATATTTCCCCGTGCCAACGATAAGGCGCGAATGGAACTGGCGCCCAGCGATTGTGAGTTGATCGGTCATTTCTTCCCTTCCCGGCGCTTATTGTACTCCGACGATAGCGATTCACGCACGCGCCGGGCATTGCAAGGCGGCGTCGATGGTGCAGGGTGGTTGGCTTGGTTAGGCCAAGTGGTGCGGGCGCGGTTCTTCGACGTCGGCGTAGAGACGGGCAATCACGTCCTGGTAGCGCTGTTCGATGATGCGGCGCTTCATCTTCATTGTGTAAGTAAGTTCGCCGCCGGCGTAAGTGAAGTCTTGTTCGAGAAGAGCGAAGCGCTTGGGCTTTTCGTACTGTGCGAGCGAGGCGGTGAGGCGCTCGATTTCGTGCGAGAGGAGATCGCGCACCCACGGATCGCCGGTCATTTGAGTGGGCGTGGCAAAATCGTGGCCGGCTTTTCGCGCGGCGGCTTCGATATTCGCGAAATTCGGAACGATGAGCACCGAGACGAATTTTCGCGTGTCGCCGACGACGATTGCGTTCGTGATGTAGGGTGAGGTTTTGAGGGTGTTTTCAATCGGAGCCGGTGCGACAAACTTTCCGGCGGCTGTTTTCAACAGCTCCTTCTTGCGATCGGTGATGATCAGGTAGCCGTCTTCGTCGAGGCGGCCGATATCGCCGGTGCGAAACCATCCGTCGGAGGTGAAGACCTCGCGCGTCGCTTCGGGCTTCTGGTAATAGCCCTGCATGACGTTTGGACCCTTCACGAGAATTTCTCCGTCCTGTGCGATTTTCACCTCCACGTTCGGAATTGGGCGGCCGACGGTGCCGATTTTGTTTGCGGCCGGAGTATTCGCTGTGACGACGGGCGAAGTCTCGGTGAGTCCGTAGCCTTGATGAATTGTGACGCCGACGGACCAGAAAAATTCCGCGAGCTCCGGCGCTAGCGGCGCGCCGCCGGCGGAGAATCTTTGGGTGCCACCGCCGAGCCCTTCGCGAATTTTTGAGTAAACGAGCGCGTCTGCTACTTGCCAACGAAGTTTCAGTCCCGGCGATGCACTCTTTCCGTAGGCGCGCCACGGAACGGATTCTTCGGCCACTCGTAGCGCCCAATCGAAAATATTCCGTTTGATGCCGGATTCGCGGTGGCCTTTCTCGAGAATGTTGGCATAAATCTTTTCGAAGAATCTTGGGACAGCTGCCGCAAGCGTGGGATGCACTTCGAGCAGAGCTTGCGGGACGTCTTCGATGCGCTCCACGTAGGCCAGCGCCACGCCCCTGCAAATGTAGCTATACGCGGCGGTGCGCTCATACACATGCGCCAGCGGCAAGAATTCGAGCGCGACATCAGACGGCAGTAGGTGGTGGTTGGACGCGCTATCAATGGAATTCGAGCTGAGATTTGCATGCGTGAGCATTACGCCCTTGGGTTCGCCCGTGGTGCCTGAGGTATAAATGATGGTCGCGAGATCGTCTCCGGTAATCTCGGCTGCGCGACGGCGATATTCGGCAACATCGGCATCCGTGGTTGATGCGATCAAAGTATCGTATCGGAGGATGTCGGCGTCCAGGTTGTTGTCGGGCGAGGCGGAGATTACGTGTTCAAGGGCTGGGATTCGGCTGCGGCACTCGGAAATCTTTTTTGCTTGCGCTGCTCCAGCGGTGAATACGACGCGGGCGCCTGAGTCGTTGAGGATGTAGACGAGACGGTCGTGCGACTCATTGAAATAGATCGGCACATTGACAGCGCCGAGGCCTTGAATCGCGAAATCCGCGGTGTGCCATTCGGGGCAGTTAGGCGCGAAAAGCCCTATACGATCGCCTGATACGATGCCGAGCGCAGCCAGCGCTTTCGAGAGGCTGGCGACTCTGCAAAGCATTTCTTGCGCCGATATGGATTGCCAGCCCGCGGAGGTGCGGTACATCTGCGCGCGCGGATTGGCGAAACGGTCGATGGCATCGAGGAAGAATTTTGTGAGGGCCGGATACTCGCTCGCCATTTCTTAAACTCTAGCGTATGGGCTCGAGGAGCGCAACGCGGCGCTACTCACGCGTCCCTTGGTGAGATAAGATGCCCGCAGAGGGAAATTTTATGGCAAAGCTTTCAACCGAGGAATCAATCGGTTATCAACCGGTGCGCGCTGCGCGCGGCAGCCAAATTTCGTGCAAGGGATGGCAGCAGGAAGCCGCTTTGCGGATGCTGATGAATAACCTTGATCCGGAAGTGGCTGAGAAACCCGAGGATTTGATTGTTTATGGCGGACGCGGAAAGGCGGCGCGTAATTGGAGTTGTTTTCACGCCATTGTCGAGTCGCTCAAATCCCTCGAGGGGGACGAAACGCTGCTGGTGCAGTCTGGCAAGCCCGTGGGGATTTTTCGTACGCACTCTTATGCCCCCCGCGTGCTGATCGCGAATTCGAATTTGGTTGGGCATTGGAGCGATTGGAAGCATTTCGACGAACTCGATCGAGCCGGACTGATGATGTACGGACAGATGACCGCGGGCAGCTGGATTTATATTGGGTCGCAGGGAATTCTTCAGGGCACGTACGAAACTTTTGCGGCGGCGGGGCGAAAGCATTTTCATACAGCGAACCTTGCCGGGAAACTTGTGGCGAGCGGTGGAATGGGCGGAATGGGAGGCGCGCAGCCTCTGGCAGCGACGCTGAATGGAGCGGCGTTTCTGGGGATCGACGTGGATCCGGAGCGCATCAAGCGGCGGGTGAAAAGTGGCTATTGCGATGTGATGGTGAACGATCTGGATGAAGCGCTGCGCATACTGAAGAACGCCGTGCGTACGCGCGAGGCGACGTCGGTTGGGCTGGTGGGAAATTGCGCCGACGTGATCCCAGAGCTGGCGCGGCGCGGAGTAGTTCCCGATCTGCTTACCGACCAGACGAGCGCGCATGACCCGATCGGCGGCTATATTCCTCAGGGGCTTGATGTGGAACAGGCGGCGGAGTTGAGGCAGCGAGATCCGGAGACTTACCGCAGGCGTTCGCTCGAATCGATGGCGAAACATGTGGAGGGAATGCTCGCGCTGCAGAAATTGGGCTCCGTAACGTTCGATTACGGAAACAATATTCGGACGTTTGCTTACGAGCAAGGCGTTAAGAACGCTTACGATTTCCCTGGGTTCGTACCGGCTTATATCCGCCCGCTTTTCTGCGAAGGGCGCGGGCCGTTTCGCTGGGCGGCGCTTTCGGGGGAGGCTTCGGATATCCATCGCACGGATCAGCTGGTGCTGGAAATGTTTCCGCACGATGAAATTCTCTCGCGCTGGATCAAGCTCGCGCAGAAACGGGTGAAATTTCAAGGACTGCCGGCACGAATCTGCTGGCTAGGTTATGGTGAGCGCGACAAGTTTGGGCTGGCGCTGAATGATCTAGTCGCGCGGGGCGAACTGAAGGCGCCGATCGTGATTGGCCGCGACCATTTGGATTGTGGCTCGGTTGCGTCACCATTCCGCGAGACGGAAAAAATGCTCGACGGTTCAGACGCGGTAGCCGACTGGGCGCTTTTGAATGCAATGCTGAACACGGCGAGTGGCGCGAGCTGGGTTTCGATTCACAACGGCGGAGGCGTCGGCATTGGCTATTCGCAGCATGCAGGGCAAGTGACGGTGGCGGACGGAACAAGAGAGATGGCTTCACGCATCGAGCGCGTGCTGACGAACGATCCGGGCATTGGCGTCGCTAGGCACGTGGATGCCGGATATCCGGAAGCTATCGAGTTCGCGAGGAAATCCGGCGTGAAGATTCCGATGGGCTAGACTAAGGCATTCTCTGGGGGAAACAGCGGATGATCGTTATTACAGGAGCGACGGGACACACAGGGAAGGCGGCGACAGAAGCGCTGCTGGCGGGCGGCGCGAATTTGCGCGTTGTCAGCCGGGATGCGAAGAAGCTCGACCAGTTTGTGGCCCGTGGCGCGGAGGCTTTCGTTGGCAACATCGAAGACCGGCACGCGATGGCGAAAGCGTTCGAGGGCGCAGATGCTGTCTATCTCGTAGTGCCAGAGGACACCACCCAGCCGGATTTGCGAGCCCATCAGGAACGTGTTTCCGAGTCCTACGCCGCGGCTGTCGCGTATGCGCGCGTTCCTTACGTAGTGGCCTTAAGCAGTATCGGTGCGCAGCACGCGGAGGGCACCGGTCCCATCGTAGGCTTGCACAATATGGAGCAGAAACTCAATCAAGTTCCTGACTTGAACGTCCTCTATCTCCGCTCCGGTTATTTCATGGAGAATCTCTTGCTGAGCATTCCGCCGATGCGCTCGATGGGTATTCTTCCAGGGGGAATGACAGGCGATCTGGCAACGCCGTGGATTGCTACGCAGGATATCGGCAAGTACGCGGCTACCCGGTTGATGGCGCGCGATTTTTCGGGCAAGTCCACACAGGAGCTCCACGGGCAGCGCGACATCTCGATGAAAGAGGCTTCGTCCGTGATAGGCAAGTCGATCGGCAAACCTGGTCTGTCATACATGCAGGTGCCATTTACGATGCTGAAGCCTGCGCTTGTCCAGATGGGATTGCCGAAGAGCACGGCGGCGCTGTTGATTGAGATGTGGAAAGGTGCAAATGCTGGCCTTATCACGCCACAAGAGCAGCGGACGGCCAGGAATACTACTCCGACGACGCTTGAATCGTTCGCGACGGAAGTGTTCGTGCCCGCGTTTCTGAGCAAAACCGCCGGCGCCTAGCATTCATTTTCGGCGTCTGACCAACGAAAGAACTGCGCCCGCGTTTCCGGCGGTATTTAGGCTCCTCGCTTCCGACTCGATAGTCTTTTGGCTGATGTCAGGCTAGTATCAACTTCGCCCGTGCCCGACTGGCTGATTACCGGCTGCTCTCAGCTTCTAACCCTTCGCGGCGCTATACCCCGGCGCGGGCGCGCGCTTGGCGAGCTGGGAATTATTCGAGACGGCGCTCTTCTTATCCATGACGATCGAATCGTGGCGATAGGAACGCGTCGCCGCATCGAAAGCTCGCGGAAATCGCGCCGTGTGGAAAAGATCGATCTCGCGGGTCGGGTTGTCTTGCCGGGTTTTGTCGATTCGCATACCCATTTGATTTTCCCCATGAGCCGCGCGCCAGAATATGAACAAAGAATTTCGGGAGCTACCTACGAGGAGATTGCGGAGAAAGGGGGTGGAATCCATTCGAGCGTGCACAACCTCCGGCGCGCTTCGGCGAAGGAACTCAAGTCGCGCGCGATGGTGGCATTGCAGCAGTTCGCGGCCTACGGAACCACCACGATCGAAGCAAAAAGCGGGTATGGCCTCGACTGGAAGAGCGAGTCGAAAATCCTGAATATTCTTTACGAGCTGCATCAGGAACAGCCGATCGACATCGCTGCAACTTTCCTCGGCGCCCATACCGTTCCTGTCGAATACAAAGGGCGGGCAGACGCATACGTAAGCCTTCTGACGAAAAAATGGATTCCGAATGTCGCCATGGCGGGTCTCGCCGAATTCTGCGACGTGTTCTGCGATCGAGGCTCGTTTACGGTACCACAGGCGCGCAAAATTTTGACGGCCGGGCGCGCCTGCGGCCTGGTCCCGCGCCTGCACGCGGAACAGCTCGCACACACGGGCGCAGCGCGACTGGCGATTGAGATGCAAGCGGCAAGCGCAGACCATCTTGAGAAAATTGACGAAGCGGACATTCGCGCCCTCGCACTTTCAAATGTAGTTTGCACCTTGCTCCCCGGATGTTGCTTTCATCTGGGGTTGGCGCATTACGCGCCGGCACGCAAGCTGATCGAAGCAGGGGCCATCGTTGGATTAGCGACCGATTTCAATCCCGGCACCAGCCCGACAGTGAGCATGCCGATGATCCTCTCGCTGGCGTGCACGCAGATGCGCATGACTCCAGCCGAGGCGATATCCGCAGCGACCATTAATCCGGCCTATTCTCTTCGCCAGCAGGATCGCATCGGCTCGCTGGAGGTTGGCAAGTATGCGGACTTTGCGGCGTTTGACGTGGCCGATTACCGGGAAATTCCGTATTATTTTGGTGTGAACCTTTGCAGCCTGACGATGAAACGCGGAACCGTCATCTATTCAAACAACTGAATTCATGAAACGACTCGTCGAGTGTGTGCCGAACTTTTCCGAAGGCCGTGATACCGCGAAAATCGACGCAATCATCGCTGCGATGCGCGAAGTTCCGGGTGTGTTCCTTCTCGACCGTGAGAGCGATTCTGATCATAACCGCAGTGTCGTGACGCTGGCCGGGGAACCCGAGGCTGTGGCGGAAGCAGCTCTTCGCGGCGTAGGAAAAGCCGCGGAGCTGATCGATCTTACGAAACATTCGGGGGCGCATCCGCGAATGGGCGCGACTGACGTGGTCCCTTTTATTCCCATCGAAGGCGTGACGATTGAAGATAGTGTCGTGCTCGCGAAGAAAGTTGGGCGCGAAATCTGGGAACGCTACCGTGTCCCGGTCTACTTTTACGAAGCGGCAGCCCAGCGGTCAGACCGTACAAACCTCGAAAATATCCGGAAAGGCCAGTTCGAGGGATTGCGCGAGGAAGTGCTTCGCAATCCGGACCGCGCTCCCGACGTCGGTGAGCCGCGATTGCACCCGACGGCAGGCGCAACGGTGGTCGGAGCCAGAAAGTTTCTGATTGCCTACAACATCAATCTGAACACGCCTGATATCGAAATCGCCAAACGCATCGGAAAGAATATTCGCTTCTCGAATGGCGGGTTGCGCTACGTGAAGGCGATGGGTGTGGACCTTCGCGCGCGAAACCTGGCGCAAGTTTCGATCAACATGACGGATTTCGAGCAGACGCCGCTTCATCGCGTGTTCGAAATGGTGAAGCGCGAAGCAGAGCGCTACGGAGTGTCGATCGTTGGAAGCGAGATTGTCGGCCTGATACCCAAGCGAGCAATCGAATTGACGGCCGACTTTTATCTGCAGTTCGAGAACTTTTCACCCGCGCAGGTGTTAGAGAATCGATTGGAAGCCTCGCTTGGCGGGACGGCTTCGGAAGGGCCGGGACGCCTTGCGGCGATGGCGCAGCCATTTCTTGACGCGGTGGCGCAACCAACAGCAGCGCCAGGCGGCGGCTCGGTATCAGCGTTAGCGGGCGCGCTGGGAGCTAGTTTGGGCCAGATGGTGGCGGGGCTCTCGCGTAAGAAAAAGTCCCAGGCCGCATTCGTCGAACGACTCAGCGAGGCGGTATCAGAATTTTACGCGGCTGGGCAGGAGTTGGCGAAGGCAATCGATCGCGACGCGTCGTCCTTCGAGTCCGTGATGGCTGCTTACAAGCTGCCGCAGGGCACACCCGAAGAACAAAGCAAGCGTGATGAGGCTATACAGCGTTCTTTGCAGGGGGCTGCGGAGGTTCCACTGGAAGTCGCGCGAAGGGCTGTTGACGTGTTCGAACGGCTAGGGCAACTGGAATCGATGTCCAGCGCGTCTATGTTATCAGACCTGCGCGTCGGACGTTTGATGGCAGCGTCAGCGGTTCGCGGCGCCCTCGAGAACGTAGCCATCAATCTGGAGTCGATTGTGGACACAAGATACGTCGAGCGCCTGCGCTCGGAATCAGCAACTCTTCTAGCTCGCGTAACTGAAGGCGTTACTGCAATTGGTCGATAGCACTGAATGGGTAAGAAAACTGAGGATAAAAAAGTGAGACAGCCTGGCATTCGCTTGACCGCATTTGCATTTCTTGCACTAGCAGTAATATTTGCATCGCTGGCGGCGATTCCGTCTCCCAGCAACGCAGGGTCACTGAGCACCGGGGTAATCGGCCTGTTTCCGAAGCAGGTTGGGGAGTTTGCCTACGCCGATCTGAAAACGGCCCGAAAATATCCCTGGTTTCCCAAGTTGCGCGAACAGCTCCTGCCCAGCAAGTTCCGCCAGTTCGAACAGTTCCTCACTTCGTCTGGAGTAGATCCGAACTCACAGGTGGAAGAACTCGCATGGGGCGGGCTGCCCGTTTCGAAAGCCGGCGGCGAGGACGTGGTCGGCGTAGCTCTCGGACCATTCGATCCGTCGTCTACCGAGGCGCAATTCAAAGCGAAGAAACTGCCCTCGGTTGAATACCATGGCTATCACCTCTGGGCATATGGCAGTGGAAGCGGCGAAGGCGACATTTTGTTTACTTTTCTTGACAGCAACACCGCGGCCTTCGGCCACCGATCGGCGCTTGAACAACTGATCGAAGTTCGAATGGGCGGCGCAGCAAGTTTGTTGACGAATGACCAGCTATTTCCGCTCATCAACGAAGTGAACGGGAGCGGGCTCGTCTGGGGCGTACTGGATAAGAACTATACGCACCTGGCGATGCAGCAGTTACTCCCTGAGACCAGCCAGTTCCCTCAAGCAGCCGCCATCGTTGACCGCCTGAAGGCTATGACCATCAGCGTGGACGCGGACAGCGGCGTGAATGCGAAGTTTCAAGCTGTGTGCAACTCAACGGATGACGCCAATCTGCTCGGCGCAGCTTTCCAGGCGGGCTTGATGTATAAGCGTTACCAAGAGGCGCAAGCCAATCCAGACTTCGCGAAAGTACTCGACGGCGTGACGGTGGTGCCGGCGGGTGACCGCTTGAAGGTCGAAGCGCCGGTGAGCGAAGCGCAGCTCGGATCGCTGATTAACACAAGGATCTTCGCCGTTCCGATGTAGATAACGCTGGGGTGAGTGCTGTTCCTGGGGCGGCCGCAGATTAGACGTTCGCGCTGCGTTGATCTCGATACTTGATAAGCGTCATTCGCGAGCGACCTTCGTGAGTGTCGTACTGCACGCGGTCAACTCTCGTATCCTGCAGGGAAGCACTGATTTTCCCGCCGGCATGATCTTTCGAGCCGCCGCCCACAAACGTATCAAGTCCTGCCGTAGGTTTTGATTCGCCTGAATGCTCGATCGTTACCTGCACCCGATCCGGAAAATCTTCGATAATCATCCGCAGGTCGCGATCCCCCGTGCTGTCGTTTCCGAGTAGAGGAAATGTATCCCGAACGGCTTCGATAGCAGCTTCTGCGAATCCCTGTTGAGCTTCCCGCGGGAGCCCCGCGCGATGGGCGGAATGGGACACGATCGCCCCTACGGCAGCGAGCAGCCGCGGGTCGTTGTGCACCTTAAGCTCCGTTCGTGCCGGGTCAGTGGTCACTGTCACTGGTCTCCACAACGCGGACATCGCATGCCTCGCGGCAGTCCGGACAATAATACAATCCATCCACGCAAAGTCGAATGTTGTATTGTGACTGACAGAAACAACAGAACTTTTCGCAGGTGCACTGCGTCTCCGGCTTGTCACATTGTGAGCAGAGGACCGTCACAGAATCGCATCTCCAGCAGACTATATTGCTTTGGACAATTAATACTAGGCTAGTCGGGAATGGGCGACAAGCAGGTTCACTCGTCCGATTGCCGAGAACGGGACGGGGCACGCGTAGTTTTCGCTGCGAGCTTGCAAACGGAGATATGGGGCTTTCTTGACACTTCAAAACACGCATGCTACGTTGATTTTCTTGTCTTTACGATGAGAAATCCCCAGTGACAACGCCGGCCACCGCCGAATTGCGCAAAACAGCCCTGAATTCGCTTCATCACCGCCTGGGCGCAAAGATGGTTAATTTTGGCGGATGGGAAATGCCGCTCGAATATTCCGGGATTCTGTCGGAACACGAGGCGGTGAGGACTCGGGCTGGATTGTTTGACGTGAGCCATATGGGCGAAATCGAAATCCGGGGCAAGCAGGCGCTCGATCTCGTCCAGCACGTGAGTTGTAACGATGCAGCAAAGTTGATCATTGGGCAGGCGCACTATTCGGGCTTGATGACCGAGCGCGGCACTTTCGTGGATGACCTGCTGGTCCATAAGATCTCGGACACGCACTATTTGCTGTGCGTCAACGCTGGCAATCAGGATCACGATTTCGAGCACATCCAAGCGAATAACAAGTTCGATGCGAAGGTCGAGAACGCCGGGCCACGCTACTCACAGCTGGCAATTCAGGGCCCGCGAGCGAAGGAAATTCTTCAGCGCCTCACGCCTGTGCCGCTCGATTCGATTCGCTACTACCATTTTGCTTTTGGCGAGGTTGCCGGGGTTCACTGTCTGATCGCCCGCACGGGTTATACGGGTGAGGACGGATTCGAGATCTACTTCGATCCCGAGCACTCTGAAAAGCTTTGGGGCGACCTGATGGAATCAGGCAAGTCGGCGGGCATGTTGCCTTGCGGGCTGGGCGCGCGCAATACGCTGCGCCTTGAAGCTGGGATGTGCCTTTACGGGCATGAGATTGACGAAACCACGACGCCATTCGAAGCCGGTCTTGGATGGATCTGCAAGCTCGACAAAGGACCATTTCTCGGCAGCAATCTGCTGAGCGAGCAAAAGCGGTGCGGAATCGACCGGCGGCTCGTCGGGTTTGAGATGCTCGATAAACGAATCGGCCGTGATGGTTATCCCGTTTTGATTGAGGGACGCGACGCGGGACGCGTAACGAGCGGGGGCCCGGCGCCGTTTCTCAAGAAGAACATAGGCATGGCCTATGTTCCATCTACGACGGGCTCAGCCGGAACGAACGTTGAAATCAGCATCCGCGGGCAGGCGGTGCCGGCGCGAATCGTTGCGCTGCCTTTTTATAAGCGACCTCACTGAAAGGACAGCATCGAATCTTGCAGCGCCAGGGGGCGGCATGTACCCGAAAGATTACCGCTACACGAAAGAGCATGAGTGGATCAAGGCAGACGGCGCGACCGGCACAATCGGAATCACCGATTACGCGCAGCATGAGCTTGGGGATGTGGTGTTTGTCGAGCTGCCGAAGGTGGGAACTCAACTGAAGGCTGGACAATCGCTCGGTACCGTGGAATCCGTGAAGGCAGTGAGCGAGATTTTCACGCCCGTGAGCGGCGAAGTTACGGAGACGAACCCGGCGCTGGTCGATGCTCCCGAGAAAATCAATTCCGATCCGCACGGATCGGCGTGGCTGATCAAGATTCGACTTGCTGATCCCAAAGAACCCGCGTCGTTGATGGACGCCGCTGCTTACGAAGCGTATGTTACCGAGAAAGCGAAGGAACACTAGGCCTGATGCGTTATCTTCCCAAAAGCCCGTCCGAGCGTCAGGAAATGCTTGCGGCGATCGGCGTCCAATCTGTCGACGAACTTTTCAAATCCATACCGGAAAAGTTCCGGTTGCGCAGTCCCGTTCCTCTGCCCGGGCCGCTGTCCGAGGCGGAGATCATCCAGTATTTTCAAGCGCGCGCAGGTGAGAACGGGAGAGGTTTCACTTCATTCCTGGGAGCGGGTGTCTACTCTCATTTGCGCTCGGTAGTTACTGACGCGCTTGTGCAGCGCGGCGAGTTTCTTACCTCCTATACTCCCTATCAGGCGGAATTTGCTCAGGGCACGCTGACTGCGATCTTCGAGTTTCAAACACTGATGGCGCAGCTTACCGGCCAGGAAGTGGCGAATGCCTCGATGTACGACGGCTCGACGGCACTCACCGAGGCTGCGCTGATGGCTGAGCGGCTCACGGGCAGACATAGGGCGCTTGTCGCGCGCAGCGTGCATCCGGAGTATCGGCAGGTTCTGGCAACCTACGCGCGTAATCTGGGGCTTGAAATCGAAGAGTTGCCTTACACGCAGGCCGGGCAAATCGATCGCGGTGCGTTGACTCCCGAAAAACTTGCTGACGCCGCAGCGGTGATTGTTCAGACGCCGAATTTCTTCGGCGTCCTAGAAGAAATTCCGGCTCTCGCGACTGCGGCACATGCGGGTGGCGCTTTGCTGGTAGCGAGTATTACGGAACCGGTCTCGCTCGGCATCGTTCGTCCTCCCGCGGAGGCGGATATTGTCGCTATGGAAGGGCAGGCCTTTGGTGTTTCGCCGAGCTATGGCGGACCATACGTCGGGGTAATCGCAACGCGCGAAAAATTCGTTCGGCAAATGCCGGGGCGTCTCGCTGGACAAACAACGGATGCGGCTGGGCGGCGTGGCTTTGTGCTGACGCTGGCAACGCGCGAGCAACATATCCGCCGCGAGAAGGCCACCTCGAACATCTGTACTAACGAGGCGCTCTATGCGCTTGTCGCAACTATCCATTTGTGCCTAATGGGCAAAGAGGGATTGCGAGAGGTGGCCTCGCAAAATCTGGCCAAGGCGCGCTTCGCACAGGCCGAACTCGAGAAAATTCCCGGCGTGCGGCGTGTCTTCTCTGGGCCAACGTTCAATGAGTTCACGCTCGAATTCCCGCGCTCGGTAAAAATGATTAATTCTGCTCTCTTGCGCGAGAAAATCATCGGGCCATTTGCGCTCGGCACGCAGTACCCGGAATTGACCAAGCGTGCGCTGGTCTGCGTCACCGAAACGATGCCGCGAGCGGAAATCGAACGTTTCGCCGGTGCGCTGAAGACAATTCTCGAGACCCCGGTATAAGGAGTTTTCAGACTTGAGTTCGAAAGCTGTAGATACGGAAACGGCTGCCGCCTCGATCAAGAAGGTGCGTCCGCACCCGAACCAAAACGAGGGCCTGATATTCGAGAAGTCGGCTCCGGGCAAGCGGGGCATGGAAATACCGCCGCTCGATGTGCCGGCGGTTGATCCTGTCGCTGCGCTTGGCCCTGAATTCACGCGCGCCTCGATCGAAGGTTTTCCTGAAGTCAGCGAGATCGAAGTGATCCGGCATTTCACGCGGCTTTCCACATGGAATTACGCCATCGACCTCGGGATGTATCCGCTCGGCTCCTGCACCATGAAGTACAACCCGCGCGTGAATGAATTCGTGGCTCGGCTCGATGGACTCGCGAGTGAACATCCGCAGCAGCCTGCAGAAGTGTCACAAGGCTGCTTGCGCATCCTGTGGGACCTGCAAAATTGTCTGCTGGCTATTACCGGGATGGACGCCGCGACGCTGCAGCCGGCCGCGGGAGCGCAGGGCGAACTCGCCGGCCTTTTGATGATTCGCGCTTATCTCGCGAGCAAAGGCAATCCGCGCACGAAAGTCCTGATACCCGACTCCGCTCACGGAACGAACCCGGCATCCGTCGTGATTGCGGGTTACGAGGTGCAGAACATCAGGTCCAACGCGCGCGGGCAGATCGACACCGACCATCTTCGCGAGTTCGTCACCGAAGATGTCGCCGCGTTGATGCTAACCAACCCCAGCACTCTGGGCGTATTTGAGGAACGCATCGCGGAAATTGCGGAAATCCTGCATGAAAAAGGCGCGCTTCTCTACATGGACGGCGCCAATATGAACGCTCTTGCTGGCGTCACGCGGCCCGGGGACTTCGGCGTCGACGTAATGCACTTGAACCTGCACAAGACTTTCTCGACGCCGCATGGTGGCGGAGGCCCGGGTTCAGGCCCTGTGATGGTCAAGAAAATCCTCGAACCGTTTCTGCCAGTGCCCGTCGTGGTGAGAAAGGAAAATGGGCAGTTCGCGCTCGATCAAAATCGCCCGCAATCGATTGGACGCGTGCGCGCCTACTGCGGCAACTTCGGCGTTCTGCTCCGTGCCCTCGCCTATACCCTGGCTTACGGCCCCGGGATTCGGCAGGCCACCGAAGACGCCGTTGTGAATGCGAACTATATTCGCAAGAACCTCGAAGACTATTTCGATTTGCCTTACAATTTACCTTCGATGCATGAAGTGGTTTTCAGCGACGCGCGACAGAAGAAACACGGCGTCAACACGATGGATATCGCCAAGCGACTCATCGATTATGGTTTCCACCCCTACACCACCGCGTTTCCGCTGATCGTTCCCGGCGCGATGATGATTGAACCGACCGAATCCGAGTCCAAGGAAGAGTGCGATCTGTTTATCGACGCGATGCGCTCGATTGCCGCCGAAGCCGAAGAAGATTCCAATCTCGTAAAGACAGCGCCGCATTCCACCCGCGTTGGCCGGCTCGATGAAGTTGCTGCAGCCCGGAAGCCAATTCTTCGCTGGAAGCCATGAAAGACACGTCCCCAACACGCGAAGAGATCCTAACCATGACACCGGAACAAGCGGCCTTTCTGTTGAACATCCAGCTTCCGATCATCCGAAAGGAATCGGAAATTACTTCGCGCGTCATTAAGGCCGTTCCCACCAGCAAGGAATCCTACCGCCCCGATCCTCACAGCCGCAGCGCCCTTGAGCTTGTCTGGCACATTGCCAGTTGTGACATCTGGTTCCTCGATGGCTTTCTTAAGGGCAAATTTGAGATGGAAGACGACAGCATGCCTGCGGATTTCTCTAATTCTGCTGACATCGCCGCCTGGTATGACGATGACTTCGGCCCCAAGCTCGATCAAGTTGCCAAGCTCCCTGCCGATTTCTGGGCCACTCCCATGCCGTTCTTCGGAATCTACAATCACCCTGCGGTTTTATATTGGCACTTCATGATGCTGCATACGGCGCACCATCGCGGGCAGCTCTGCACTTATTTGCGACCGATGGGCGGCAAGGTGCCCAGCATCTACGGTGGCAGCTTCGACGAACCGATGGAGCCACCGAAGTAGGATCAAAAACAACCCGCTCTCCGCTTACCTCTCGAATCGTCAAGTGAACCCGTACAAACAGAAACGCGGCATGCCCTGTAACAGGGCATGCCGCGGAGTTGTGTCCCGGGCCGTCGTAGCTCGCGCTACGATTTGTTCTTGTCGTTCTTAGCCTTCTCCACCGGAATCGTTCGGTTATTCGAGGACGCGAGCTTTTTGGCTGCTCCAACATCCGCCGTGGCTGTCGCCGCCGGAAACATCGGAACCGGGCGGCCGTCAGAGTGCGCGGCAGCGGCCTCAGCCATCGTCTCCGGAACCGGAGACGGTACGGGAACAAGCGCGCCTTCCGCTTCCTTGGAAAACCGCAAGGCTTGCTCGGCCCCATCCCAATCGATCGAAATTACATCGCCGAGGGTCACTTGCTCGGTCGCAAGCAGGCTCGCGAGCGGATAGACGATGTGGCGCTCGATCGCACGCTTCAGATGGCGCGCTCCATATTTCAGGTCGGTGCCTTCTTTGAGCAGAAACTCGCGCGCAGACTGGGTGACGCGGAACAAGAAACGGCCCTTGGCCGTCTCAAGCACGCGCTGTTGCACCATTCCCAGCTCGATCTCGAGAATCTGCTCCAGTTGCTCTGACCGCAGCGGATGAAACACGATCGTCTTGTCGATCCGGTTCATGAACTCCGGCGCGAATTTCCTCTTTGCCGCTTCCGCCGCTGTCTTCTCCACCTTCTCGTCGAGGCGTGGCTTGGAATCGGCCGGTACCGTCGGCGCGAACCCCATTCCGCCAGTCATCAGTTCCGTGATTTCCCCGCCGCCCAGGTTCGAGGTCATGAAAATCATCGTCTGCGACAAATCCACTCGCCGGTTGTCTCCCAGCGTGAGTGTGGCCTTGTCCAAAATTCCCAGCAGCAGCTGCCACAGCGCGTCCGACGCTTTCTCGATTTCATCGAACAGGAGGAACGAGATTTTCAGCTTCTCCGTGTGATACTGCGCGAGCGCTTCTTGGGTGATTAGCGGATGCGTCTCCCGGTGCCCCAAATAGCCCGGAGGCGATCCAATCAATTTCGCGATTTCGTGCGAGTGCTGAAACTCGGCGCAATCCACCTTGATCACCGCTCGCGGATCGCCGAACAGCACCTCGGCCGTGGCTTCCACCACGCGCGTCTTGCCGGCTCCCGTCGGCCCGAGGAACAACAGGTTCCCCACCGGCCGCCCCGGCGAGTTCAGGCCGGCACGAAACACCTGGTACAGGTCTACGACGGCCTGCACCGCTTCGTCCTGCCCTACAATCTTCCGCCGCAGCCCTCCCTCGAAATCACGCGACTCCACGCTGCGTTGGGTCGGGTCGAGTTTTAATGCATGCGCGCCCACGGTATTACTCCCCCTACCGGAACTTCCTTCCGCTCTGTACGATTTGCGGTCCCGATCTCTCGAATTGGTCGAGCTTAATATCGAGAATCGACCGCAACATTCGCAATTGCGTGACCAGTTCGCGGCTTGAATTGGCTCGGTCTGTCAGCAGCAACATCGGTGGCGACAGATCGGCCAGGTCCAGGTTTAAGTTGCGTAGTGAGTGCATAAGGCTCTGCACGTATGGCGAGCGAACGTTGAACAACTCCACTCGGCTATTCACAGACTCCCGCAAACGCGGCCAATCGAGTTCGAGGAACGGATGATTCCGCGAAACCCGACGCACCACGTCATCCGTGATTCGCGGCCGCTCGCCTAGCCGCGCCAGGTGAAGCTGCTGCACCTTACCTTGCCGGCGCACGTTGTGCACCAGGAAGTAGGTGTTGCCTTTGCGTCGAACGAAAGCCACAACTGCCTCCTTTTCGACGGTTCGTGGCGTAGTGTATGAAGCGTCCACTACCCCGTCAATGGTACGATGCTCTAGAGTTATGAAGGTTGCTTCGAATTGGTTATTAGTCTTGCAGCATCCCGCGGAAGGGAGTGAGGGCACGAACAAAGACCGCGCGGCTCTACCGCTGAAGGCTTTCGAACTAAGCAACCGGCTACTCGTCACCTCACATACTCTTAGATGCCTGATTTGTAGTGAAAGTAGTCTTGACCGAAACTCGCTGAATCTAGCTTTAAACAGTAGCTTTTCAGGGGAATCAGCGATGGCGGAAAAGGGGCAGCGGACAATGTCGTCGTGGTATCCGGTTTACAACTTGGTGAAAAAAATTCCGCGCGGCCACGTAACAACCTACGGAGCGCTCGCGAAAGCGATCCGCCTGAAAGGCGGCGCCCGCGCGGCCGGGCATGCGATGGCGGCATGTCACAGCGGAGAAGGAATTCCCTGGCATCGCGTCGTGGGCGCCGGCGGAAGGTTGCTCATATCGGAGCCGCGCGCGAGCCTTCAGCGACGCTTGCTTGAGACCGAAGGAGTCGTTTTGACCGAGAGGCGCGTGAACATGAACCGGTGCGGATGGATCCCCGCAACGGCGCGAACAAGATCAAAGCCGCGATCCAAGCGTCCCGCGAAACGTCGTGCGCAACGTTGAGCCGATCCGATCCGTTTCTATCTTCGGCCGCCTTCGCGCGGCCCAGCTGACTGTGATATAGAAGAACGCTTCCGAAATTGAGGACAAGCTGAGTGAGTACCCCCGTCATCCAAGTGGAAGGGCTGTACAAAAACTACGGCGCTGTGGAAGCGCTTCGGGGTGTGAGTTTTGAAGTTGAAGAGGGCGAAGTATTCGGGCTGCTCGGACCCAACGGGGCCGGAAAGACTTCGACAGTCGAAATTCTTGAAGGGATGCGCACGCCTGACCGTGGCCTCGCGCGCGTATGCGGACTCGATCCCGAAAAGAGCGGTTTTGAGTTCAAAGAGCAGATCGGAGCGGTCTTGCAATCCACTTCCCTGCCGGACAAGATTCGCGTGAAGGAAGCAATTGAGTTGTTCGCGAAATTCTATCGGCGGCATGCGAATACGGACGATCTACTCAAGCGTTTTCAGCTGGAAGAAAAGCGAACCGCGTTCTACAGCCAGCTCTCCGGAGGACAAAAGCAGCGTCTCGCTCTAGCCATGGCTCTCGTGAACGACCCGAGCGTTGTGTTTCTTGACGAGCCCACCGCTGGCCTCGACCCACAAGTTCGCCGCGAAATCTATGACATCATCGAGGAACTCAAGCGCAGCAAAAAGACGGTTCTACTTACGACGCACTACATCGAAGAAGCCGAGCGTCTGTGCGATCGAGTGGCAATCGTTGATCAGGGGCGCGTGATCGCCCTCGGTACGCCGCGCGACCTAAAACATGCCTCGGCGGGGACAACGCGCATCGAGGTCCGCTTAGCAAAGCCGATCACAGATGGCTCACTCGCCCGGCTTGATGGCGTCACTGATTGCCGGCAATTTGACGGCGCTTATGTGATGCACTCTTCGCGGCCGCCTCAGACGATCGTCGCACTCGTAAAACAGCTCGAAGCCGAGAACAACGAACTGCAAAGCCTCGAGATGTTTTCGCCGTCTCTTGAAGACGCGTTCATCGAACTCACCGGCCGCCGGCTGCGGGAATGACGACTGCGAGAATAATGGGCGCGAATTCGCTTACAAACACGTGGACTCTGACGAAGATACGCATGCGGCTGGCCATGCGTAACCGCACGTTCTTGTTTTTCAGCTTGATCATGCCGCTCGGCTTTCTTTTCTTTTTCGTCTTGGTTCTCGCCAAGGGTCAGGCGGGCTGGATCGCCTATATTCTCGGGGCGGTGCTTACGATGACGGTGATGGGTAGCTTTTGGGGGCTCAGCGTGCAGCTCGTGACATTTCGCGAGCAGGGTATTTTGCGCCGCTTCCGTCTGGCTCCGATCGGAGCCGGCCCGATGCTGGCCTCCAGTATTGTCTCCAACTACCTGATGACGATGCCGACCGTCGTGATCGAAATTCTGGTTTGCCGTTTTGCCTTTCACATGATTTCGTGGGGCAACCTCTGGGCTGTTTTCCTACTGGTGACGTTCGGCTCCGCGGCGTTCTCGTCGTTCGGCTTAATCGTGGCCAGCGTGACAAACACGATGCAGGAAACCCAGGTGATCAATCAGCTGATCTGGACGGCGTTCCTGTTTCTCTCCGGCGCCACGATCCCGTTGGCGATCTTTCCGGGCTGGATTCAACGCGTGTCACTGTTTCTGCCGGCCACATATCTCGCCACGGGCCTCGAGGCTGCGACTACAAACCTGTCAACAGCGGGTGAAATTCTCACTGACGTGGTCGCCCTTACCATTGGTGTGCTTGTGGCGTTCGAGATTTCGCGACAGCTTTTTCGGTGGGAACCCGAGGCCAAAGTATCGCCCCGCGCAAAGCTTTGGGTCTTAGCTGCTATGGTTCCCTTCCTGGTGTTCGGTATTTATGAAAATGCGGCCGGCACCCGCCTCGAGCGAATCCATAGGGACTACCAGACCTTAAAGAAGTTCGAATCGCACCAAGGCGCGCCAACCGACAATTGAGAGCCACAGTGTTCTCGTCCACCGGAATTTTTCCAAATCCGGAACCCTCTGGCTCACATCCAATTCCAACCGGACAGGCTATCCGTACAAAAGGAGAAGTTCATGAAGGCCATTCGCGTGAAAGAGTTTGGCGGCCCGGAAAAGCTGCAACTCGAAGAGGTTCCAAATCCAAAGCCCGGGCATGGCCAGGTTGTCGTGAAGCTCGAAGCGGCGGGCGTGAACCCAGTTGACGTCTATATCCGCGCCGGGACGTATCCGCGCAAACCGCCACTTCCCTACACGCCGGGAACCGATGGCGCGGGAACGATTTTGTCTGTCGGCGAGGGTGTCGAGGGACTGGCGCCCGGAGCGCGAGTCTACACAGCGGGCAGTCTCAGTGGGACATACGCGGAGCAAGCTCTCTGCGAAGCCTGGGCGGTATTTCCGCTTCCCGCCAATGCGTGGTACTCGCAAGGCGCCTCGATGCATGTTCCCTACGGCACTGCCTATCGCGCGCTGTTCCAGAAAGCCAAGGCTCTTCCCGCAGAAACCGTGCTGATTCAAGGCGCGAGCGGCGGCGTTGGAATCGCGGCCGTGCAACTGGCGCGTGCTGCCGGACTGCACGTCGTTGGTACGGCCAGCTCCGAGCGCGGTCGGAAACTTGTGGCCGATGAGGGCGCACATCAGGTGCTCGATCACAGCGCGCCAGACCATTTCGAAAAGGCTCTCGCTCTTACCAAAGGGCGCGGCTACGACGTCATTGTCGAAATGCTGGCAAATGTTAACCTCGCCAAGGATCTTCAGATTCTCGCGATGGGGGGCCGCGTGAGCGTCGTCGGAAATCGAGGCAGTATCGAAATCAATCCGCGCGACGCGATGGGCCGCGACGGCTCGATCGTCTGCATGTCGCTCTGGAACGCTTCCCAGAAGGATCTCATTACCATCCACGCAGCACTCGTTGCTGGCCTTGAAAATGAAACGCTCCGCCCCGTGATTCGCCATGAGATTCCGCTTTCCGAAGCGCCCCGCGCGCACGAAATCATCATGGAGCCGGGCGCTTATGGCAAAATTATCTTGGTTCCCTGACGCGGGAAGCTTCCTTCAACATCGCGTCTGCTCATGATTTCTAGCAGTCAAAGATCCAGCTTTTACTTCTAAAGGAGGCTCAATGGAACGCACAGCATCGGCGGTCTGGAACGGTTCGCTGAAGGAAGGCAAGGGGACGATCACCACCCAGAGTGGTGTTCTTTCCGAAGCTCCCTACTCGTTCGTCACGCGCTTTGAAAATGGCAAAGGCACCAACCCCGAAGAACTCATCGCCGCCGCACACGCGGGATGTTTCACGATGGCCCTATCCGCCCAACTCGGCACCATGAATTTCACGCCTCAAACCCTGCGCACTTCTGCCAAGCTCACGCTCGAGAAACTCGATGCAGGCTGGACAATTTCGAAAATTCATCTCGACGTTTCGGCTCGCGTCCCAGGCATCACAGCAAGCGCATTCGAATCGGCGGCGGCTAGCGCAAAAGCAAATTGCCCGGTGTCACGGCTCCTGAAAGCCGAAATCACGATGGACGCACACCTGGAGCAGGCTGCTTGATCCTTCCGGCCATCGTCGGTTTCTTCATCGTCACCGTCGTCCTTTGGGACGCGTTCGAAACCATCATTCTGCCCAGACGCGTTGCCCGATGGTTCCGCCTGACGCGAATGTTTTATTTGTCCACGTGGATTCCCTGGAAGGGTCTCGCTCGAAAGATTCATTCCCCGAGAATTCGCGAGTCTTTTATCAGCTACTTTGGCCCGCTTTCGCTCTTGTGCCTGTTTGTAGTCTGGGCCGCAGCGCTGATTTTTGGGTTTGCTTTCATGTACTACGGAGCGGCCGCTCACACCGACACCACCCAGCCCAGCTTCAGCACCCTCCTCTACATGAGCGGAACAACTTTCTTTACCCTAGGCTTGGGAGACGTAGTTCCCCACACTGCCGGTGAACGCAGGCTCGCTGTATTCGAGGGTGGACTCGGATTCGGTTTTCTCGCGCTGGTTATCAGCTATCTGCCGGTGATCTATCAGGCGTTTTCGCGACGTGAGGTCAATATCGTCCTGCTCGATGCTCGTGCTGGTTCGCCGCCGACTGCTGCGGAGCTTCTTCGACGACATACCGGACCAGGCGGCATCGATGCCCTCCAGCGCCTCCTTCGCGATTGGGAAAGGTGGTCCGCAGAACTGCTCGAAAGCCATATTTCGTATCCGGTGGTCAGCTACTTTCGGTCCCAACACAGCAATGAATCCTGGCTCGGCGCCCTTACAGCGATCCTGGATACAAGCGCATTTCTGATCGCCAGCTTGGACAACGCGTGCTCGCGGCAGGCGCGCCTGACCTTCGCGATGTGCCGCCACACAGTCGTCGACTTGGCGCAGGTCTTCTATGCCACTCCGCGCGAAACGATCGCCGATCGGCTCCCCACTTCGGAACTGAAGCGATTGCGATCTTCGCTCTCGGAGTCAGGCTATAGCCTTCTTGAAGGTCCAGAAGTGGATGAAAAGCTGATCAAACTTCGCGGCATGTACGAGCCTTACATCAACGCATTGGCTTCGTACTTGTACGTCGATCTGCCCCCTTGGATTCTGGCCAAAGAGGCCGCTGATAATTGGAAGACCAGCGCCTGGGGCCGCATAAGCGGCTTTGCGGCAACCCCGAAGGAAGAAGTCACCGTGGACGATCACCTCTAATTTTCGGCGGTGGCGCACCCAAATTGAGATTCAGAAGGAAGGCCCATGTCAAAGCGTTTGGAATCAATCGAACGAATGGCTCGCGGCGAAGTGCCGCAAGCGCCGGTCGCGCGTCTGATCGGGTTTGAACTCACGTCGATCCGCCACGGCGAATCCGTTATCGAGCTCGAAGCTAGCGACATGCACGCGAATCCGATGGGTACGCTTCACGGCGGAATCCTCTGCGACATCGCGGATGCCGCCATGGGTATCGCCTTTGCCTCGACCCTCGAAGAGGGCGAATCGTTTACCACCCTCGAACTGAAAATCAACTTCCTCCGGCCGGTTTGGAAAGAAAGGCTTCGCGCCGCGGGTAAGGTGGTAAAGCGCGGGAAGTCCGTCGGCATGGTCGAATGCGACATAACGAATTCGCAAGGCGCTCTGGTGGCGCGTTCTTCCTCAACCTGCATCGTACTCCGGGACGAACAAGCCGCCGGCCGCTAGTTGGGAGTGTCCGAATCCGGTAACGCGATTGAGAACACGCCGGCGAATACCTCTTCCCAGTGCGCTCTTGGTTTAAGCCAATTTGGCCGCTAACAAACCTCCCAATCCACCCGTCATATTGCGTATTGCGCGCTATTACTCCGTTCGCAGCAAAGCGTGTTCACCTAGCCGGGAGAGGAGGCGCCATGAATTCATTCCTGCAGGATCTCCGCTATGCCGCCCGGATGCTTGCCAAAACTCCTGGCTTCACCGCTGTCGCGATTCTTACCTTGGCGCTCGGGATTGGCGCTAATGTGGCCGCATTCAGTGTGGTGCGAGCCGTCCTGCTTCGGCCGCTTCCCTATCGGCAGCCCGGGCAGCTCGTCCGGGTGTTTGACGACCTGCGCGCGTCCAACGTGCGCGATGTGGGAATGTCCCAACCCGAACTCGAGGATCTTCAAAATCGCTCGGGGGTCTTCGAAGACATTTCAGTGGTTTGGCCGATAAGCGCGAATTTAACGGGAGGCGATCGGCCCGAGCGCGTTGAAGTGGTCGCCACAAGCACTAACTACTTCACGCTGCTTGGCGCCAACGCTCAACTGGGACGTATCTATACCAAGCAAGAAACGGTACCTGGTTTCATCGAAGCAGCAGTTATCAGCGACGGGTTCTGGCGCCGGGAATTTGGAGCAGACCCGCGCGCAATCGGAAAGAAAATTCGGCTCGACGGCGATCTCTACACAATCGTGGGAGTAATGCCTGCCGATTTCCGCCATCCAGGCCGCACGCTGCAGACCGACGTCGATCTCTGGATCGCTGCTGGATATGCCGCGGACCCATTCCCGAACCCGCCGCAGCGAGCGATCCGCATGATGCCGGGCGCAATTGCCCGCATGAGACCGGGCCTTTCCGCTTCCGAAGCACAAGCCAAGCTGGACACTTTCGCAGCCAATCTGAGCCGGGAATATCCAACCGACTATCCCGCCGCTGCTTCATGGGGGACTCGCCTTGTCTCGGTTCAGGATGATCTCGTTGGCGGCGTTCGCACCGAACTGTTTGTGCTTTTCGGAGCTGTCGGCTGCGTCCTCCTGATCGCCTGCGTCAATATCGCGAACTTGCTGCTGGCGCGGGGAGCTGGACGCCAGCGCGAAGTTGCAATCCGCCTGGCGCTCGGGGCGAGTCGCGGCCGGCTCATCAGTCAGCTGCTCACCGAAAGCGTGCTGCTGGCTGCGATCTCCGGCGTTATCGCCCTTATCACGGTAGTCGTGCTGAAAAATTCCCTGTTGCGGTTCGCTCCGGCTGATCTTCCTCGGCTCAACGAAGTCTCGATCAATATCGGAGTACTGTTCTTCGCGTTTTTTGTCTCCATCCTCACCGGAGTAATTTTTGGCCTCGTCCCAGCGCTGCAAGCCGCAAGTTCCAACCAAATCGTCAGTCTGCGAGAAGGCAGCCGAGGCTCGGGCTCATCGAAGAAACACACCCGAATCTCGCGCGTTCTTGTCGCCTCCGAAATTGCGTTGTCTTTGATACTTCTAATCGGGGCCGGGCTGCTCCTGCGCAGCTTCTGGCAATTGCTGCAAGTGAAGCCCGGATTTAATCCGAGCTCGGTGGTTACGGCGCAGATTTGGATGGCGGTGCCAAACGATCCAAAGGCCGATCCCTACCGCCCTCCGGAGAAGCGGAGCGCTTTCTATCGCGAGCTCTTGCGCCGCGTTTCAGCGATGCCCGGCGTGCAGCAAGCCGCGATCGGGAGTGGTGGCAGCCTTCCCATGACCCGCGCCCGCAACACCTTCCCATTTACGATTCAGGGTCGGCCCGCCGATGCGGAAAGGGTCCCCGTCGCTGAATTCGCAGCCGTCACTCCTGAGTATTTCCGCACGCTCGAAATCGCGCAGGTTTCCGGCCGCAATTTTTCGGATTCCGACGACGTGAATTCTCAAAAAGTTGCCCTCATCGACGACACGCTTGCGCGCCGCTACTGGCCCGGCGAAGATCCCATTGGAAAGCAAATCAAAGCGGGAGCCCTTAATTCCACCGCCCCATGGACAACCATCGTCGGCGTCGTCTCCTCCATCAAGTCTGACGGCTTCGACGCGCCAGCCATGCCTCACGTTTATTTCCCGTTGCTTCAGAATCCTGGCGTCACGGCCGCGATTTACCTTCGCACTCGCACTGATCCGGGCACATTGGGCGACGCAATTCGTGGCGAGGTTCAGTCCATCGACCCAGGAATCCCCGTTTTCGCGGTTCGCACGCTGAACGAAGTGGTGGCCAAATCTCTCGCGGATCGCCGCTTCGCATTGACGATCCTCGCCGTCTTCGCGGGTGTCGCGCTGTTGCTCGCGTCAATCGGCATCTATGGCGTCATGGCCTACACGTTCAGCCAGCGAACCCATGAAATCGGCGTTCGCGTCGCGCTAGGAGCTCAGCGCAGCGACATTCTTCGCATGGCGCTCGGAGAAGGCATGCTGCTCGTCGCTATCGGCCTTGGAGTCGGCCTCATCGGCGCGGCAATCGTCACGCGATTCCTTCGCTCGATGCTGTTCTCAGTGACCCCGACCGATCCGCTCACATTCGCTTCGATTGCCCTGCTGCTGGCAGCCGTAGCCCTGTTTGCTTGTTTCATTCCTGCACAACGCGCTACGCAGGTGGATCCCCTCGTCGCGCTACGTGAAGATTGATTCCAAACAAGGGATTTTCGAGCATGAGAAATCGCCCCGGCCAATATGGATTCCGCGCCGAGCTAGTTCTACTACCTCCTTCCCATTGACGTCCCAACTACGCTCCTGTACTTTCGATTCGCGGGCGCACAACAGCGCGAAAAATCGCGCCGCGGAGACACTCAATGAGCTTTCCGAAGACCGGTCAGATCTGGCACAACGGCAAAATGATCGAATGGGATGATGCCAAGATTCACGTTCTGTCGCATGTCATCACATATGGTTCCACCGTCTTCGAAGGAATTCGCTGCTATAACACCGAGCAAGGCCCGGCCATCTTCCGCCTTCGCGAACACATGCAGCGCCTTCTGAATTCCGCGCGCATCTACCGCATGGATATCCCCTTCACAGCCGAGGAACTCGCCCAGGCAAATCTCGATGTCGTTCGCGCCAATAAGATGAGTGCATGCTACATCCGACCGATGGTGATGCGCGGCTACGGCACGGCCGGCGTGAATCCGGTGGGCTGCCCGATTGAGGTCTATATCGCGTGCTGGGAATGGGCACAGTATCTGGGAGAAGAAGCGTTGCACGCAGGTGTGGACGTCTGCGTCAGCTCCTGGAATCGTCCTGCTCCGAATACGCTCCCTCAAATGGCGAAAGCCGCTGCGAACTATATGAATTCCCAACTGATCCGCATTGAAGCGCACGCGAATGGCTATTCGGAAGGCATCGCGCTCGACGTGCACGGTCAAGTGAGCGAAGGCTCTGGTGAAAATATTTTTCTCCTTTTCGGCGGTACACTGATCACGCCCCCGCTCTCGAATGGCGCTCTTCCCGGAATCACTCGCAACACTGTCATGCAGATCTGCCGCGACCTCAACATTCCGGTCGCCGAACAGATCATTCCTCGCGAAATGCTCTACATCGCCGACGAGCTCTTCTTCTGCGGGACGGCTGTGGAAGTCACCCCGATTCGCTCCGTCGATCGTGTCACCGTCGGCAATGGGACGCGAGGTTCCATCACCAAGCGGATCCAGGACGAATTCTTTGCGCTCACCGGCGGCAAGAAAGCGGATCGCCACGGCTGGCTCACCCCAGTGGGCGTTCCAGCACCTGCGACGGTTCGCTAACGAATCGTTCCAAGCAGCAAAGGTCACCGCTTCAGTCTCAAACTCGAAAAGTATCAGTCCGTGTCGGCGGTCGTAGTAGAATTCGCGCACGATCGCCTCGCCTTTTGCTCACTCTGCCACGATCGTGGAGCATCCGTGTACAGCCTGGGCCAAAAGCTCTTCGTTGAGTTCGTCGGCACATTCACTCTGGTTCTTGCCGGTGCGGGCTGCATTTGTGCCGACCAATACCTTCGCGCCAATGGCCAGGCAAGCATAGGCTTACTCTCGATCGCCTTCGCCAGCGGGCTTGCAATGGGGGTGATGGTGAGCGCCGTTGGGCACATATCCGGCGGGCATTTCAATCCTGCTATCACCGCGGGATTCTGGGTTACCCGCCGGCTCGGCACGATGAAAGCGCTCTTCTATTGGATCGCACAGCTTCTCGGTTCGGTGGCTGCTGCTTTCCTGCTTGTCACCGTTATTCCCGAATCCGTTTGGCGGCCGGTGGCTCTCGGCACTCCCGACCTTGTCCCCATCACGGACTTCACACGGATGCACGCGATGATCTTTGAAGCGGTGCTGACCTTCATTCTTGTCTTCGTCTTCTTTGCCGCCATGGTGGACCCCAGGAGCGTCGCCAACAGGCTCTCTGGGCTCGCCGTCGGGCTGACGGTGACAGCTGGAATGCTGGCCGGCTATCCCTTCACTGGCGCCGCCATGAACCCCGCTCGTGCGTTTGGCCCGGCTCTTGTTGGCCGCCACTGGTCAAATCACGGCGTGTATTGGGTTGGCCCGCTGTTCGGTGCTGTGCTCGCCGCCGTAATCTACGATCGTTTTTTTCTCCGCGATCAGCTCCCCGCCTGAAGAAACCGCAAATTCCATCGCACCTGTCCAAACGTACAGGTTGTTCGCTTAGAAATTGCCGCACCGCGCATTCTTGCCCGGCTATAAATCCGCGTGCTAGCGTCACATGGAGCAGAAAGCGGGGAGTTTATTCATGGCCATCAACATTGACGATCTGTTACGCCGCGCAGTGGAGAGCCGCGCTTCCGACTTGCATCTCAAGGTCGGCAACCACCCCTACCTTCGCGTCGACGGAATCCTCAGTGGTTTGACCGACGTCCCGCGCATCACCCCGGAAGAGATGCTGTCGATGGCCTTCAGCATGATGACCAACCGGCAGAAGCAGAAATTCAAGGAAACCGCCGAACTTGACATGGCGTATGGCGTCGCCGGTCTCGGCCGCTTCCGCGTCAACGTGTTTCAGCAACGCGGCAACGTCGGTATGGTTCTGCGCGTCATTCCCACCAAGATTCGCACCATCGAAGAGCTCGAACTTCCGCGCATCCTAACGCAAATTTGCGAAGAGCAGCGCGGCCTGATTCTCACTACCGGCACCACCGGATCCGGTAAGTCAACGACGCTCGCGGCGATGATTGACCGCATCAATTCGCTCCGCGCCGAGCACATCATCACCATTGAAGACCCGATCGAATATCTGCACCGCGACAAAAAAGGCTTCATCAATCAGCGCGAAGTCGAAGTCGACACTTCTTCGTTTTCCACCGCGCTACGCGCCGCTCTTCGTCAGGATCCCGACGTGGTGCTAGTCGGCGAAATGCGCGACCTTGAAACGATTTCAACCGCGTTGCTCGCCGCGGAAACCGGCCACCTCGTCCTCTCGACCTTGCACACTCTCGATGCCACCGAAACCATTCAGCGCATCATCGCCGTCTTTCCGCCGCCCGAGCAGAAACAGATTCGCTTGCAGCTTGCTTCCACGCTGAAAGCCGTGGTCAGCCAGCGCCTGGTGCGCAAGAGCGACGGGCAGGGCCGCGTTCCCGCCGTTGAGGTGATGGTCTCAACCGGCTACATTCGCGATTGCATCATCAATCCGGACAAGACCCGCATGATCCGCGACGCTATCGCTGCCGGCACCAGCCAGTACGGCATGCAAACATTCGATCAATCCATCTTCGATCTCTACTCGCGCAACCTCATCACTCTCGAAGAGGCCATCATGCGCGCTTCCAACCCGGACGATTTCCGCCTCCGCGTCCAGGGCGTGCGCTCCTCCGCCGATACTGCGCGCGAGGAAATGGAACGCGCTATGACGGAATTCGAGCGCCTGGGCCAGCGCTAGTTCCTTCGTTTCACAGCGACTCCGAGCACTTCAAACCGCGAATCTACGACAAGCTTGGCGATTTGCACAAACGCCCGGGCCGGGTAGTCGCCGTGAAAATATGTCTTGTACACTCCGTTGAACGTCGCGTAATCACTTACCGACGTGCAGTACACCTGAACAGAAACCAGATCGTCCATCGTCATACCTGCTGCTTCGAGGGTCTGCTTCACCCCATCCATCGCGAATTTCGCGTCTTCCTCGGCGGTAATCCCTGCTTTCCCCGTCTTTGGATCTATTCCGACGTGTCCACCGACATAAAGCGTTTCGCCAACCAGAACGCCGTCGCTGAAAGGCAGTGCTTTGAATTCGGAAGGCCGCGGAAGCACGATATGCCTCCGGTCCCCATCAGCAGCCATGCAATATGCTGTAAGGAGCACAAAAATCGCGAAACCAATCGCCTTAGCTTTCATTGTTTTTCCTCCTCCATTCTTACAATCGCGGTGCAATTGTTGCCACATCGCAGGATGCTTGCACAACGCCGCGCGAACGCATAGTCTACCGCCAGTATGACTCCCGACTTTCTCGTTCTCGGCGTCATCTGGTATATCGTTTTCCTGTTTTCAACCACCTGCCACGAAGGCGCCCATGCCCTCGCAGCCAAGCTCGGCGGCGACACCACGGCTTTCGAAGGCGGCCAGGTTTCACTCAACCCCATTCCCCACATCCGCCGTTCGCCGGTGGGACTCGTCCTCGTTCCCATCGTTTCCTACTTTGTCGCACACTGGATGATCGGTTGGGCAAGCGCTCCCTACGATCCTCAATGGCAGGAGAGGCATCCTCACCGCGCCGCTTGGATGGCGCTCGCCGGACCAACGGCAAATTTCACGCTGGTGATCCTTTCGGCCATCGCCATTCATGCCGGAATTCTCGCAGGCGTCTTCGAACGACCGGCTTCTGCTGGCTTCACTCGCGTGGTGGTTGCCACGGTGCCCGGCATTGCCGGTTTTGCAGCCACATTCCTCAGCATCGTGTTCGTACTCAATCTGCTTCTCGGCACCTTCAATCTTCTTCCCGTGCCGCCGCTCGATGGCAACACCGCCATCACGCTGATCATGCCTGAAGATACCGCCCGCCGCTTCCTCGACTGGTTTCGTACCCAGGGCTTCGGAATGCTCGGCCTCGTTCTGGCCTGGTATCTATTCGACAGGATCTTTAGCGTGGTATTCCGATTTGCTTTGGGCGCCCTTTACCCCGGGTCACATTGGGGCTGATCTGAATCTCGGAGACGCCTCGGGCCTTCGATGCCTCGGAATCCTAGCGGCAGGAATAGGTTCAATCCCGCACAGCGCAACGTCTCTGGAACACCTGATCGCCGAATCGCTCTAAACGCGACCCCTAACCCCTTATTCCTGAACGCCAAAACCCGCTCTGTTTGGCATGTTTCCTGCAGCACTCTGTCTGCACCGCGATTACATAATCATAAGAGGCAAACATGGACTCGGACTTAAGCATGACTGTGAACAGCGAAGACAGCTACCGTGTAGAAGTGTCAGGCTGGGATGCCAAAGAGAATTTTTTCGTAGAGAAAACCACTCTTGAATGGAAACCGGACGATAAGAAATCGATGTTGTTGCGCTCAGATATTCGCCCGGGTTGTATCGTGTTTGTCCGGCTGCTCCAACCGCTGGCAACGGCCGCCAGTTTTCCGATCGCCTATGAGGCTCTTACCAACGCCGAGAAGAATGCGAATGGTGCAGCGCGCGTCTCGCTCGAGCGTCTGCGTCCTCGCGCAAGCTACAAGGAGACGTGCGCCGAGGGACTCTTGGCAGTCCGCGTTGCATAATCCGGTCGCACAGCGGAGATGAATCAGCAGGGATTGAGTCGGCAAAGCTCTGCCTAAGCAATTTCCCCGTAAAGTTCGGGCCGGGGTGTCGTGACCTAATTACTCGTCGCCTCCGTGGCCCCAGAGCCGTTTTGGCACTGTTCGCGTTCCGACGTCCCGAATTGGAATGCGAAATTGTGAGCCCCTGCTTTGGAATGGTGCTCGGTTTTGTATGTGCCCACACAGGCGCCTCCTCCTGTGCTCTTCACAAATCCATTGTGGGCCGATAGTTACCGGTAGCTGAACCGTTTCACTTCGCTCTCTGCCCTCGACCCCAAACCTCTGAGCCACCGTTGAGCACTCTGGAACACATCGTGCCTATACCGCTGCATGCTCACAGTCGAAGAAAAACCCATCGTCAGCACGGCTCGAAAAAATCTTCCGGTCTGCATTCTCGACGACGAAGCCGATCTCGTCGATCTCGCCACGGACCGTCTCACAAAGCTCGGCTTCCCTACCGTCGGCACGACTGACCCTCAAGAGGCTCTTCGGAAGATCCGCCTCGGCGGCTGCCGCGCCGTCATCGCAGACTTCAGAATGCCGGCCATGGACGGGCTCGCATTTCTCGAAAAAGTTCTCCAATACGATCCCGGCATCTACGTCATCCTCGTCACCGGCTACTACTCCGTGGATGCTGCCATCGACGCCATCAAACGCGGCGCCTACGATTACCTTGCGAAGCCTCTCGATTTCGCGCGCTTGACGAAAGCACTCGACGACCTCGCTGAGCTGTTCACGCAGCGATCTCACATACGCGATCTCGAGGATCGCCTTCTCGAGAATCTCCAATTCCACGGTATCGTCGGGCGAAGTCCGGCAATGTTTGAAGTCTTTGACTTGGCGAAAAAGGTCGCACGCCACTACTCGAACGTTCTCATTACCGGGCCCACCGGCTCAGGCAAGGAGCTCATCGCTCGCGCCCTGCATCACATGAGCCCGGTGGGACAGGAGCGATTCGCCGTCTGCAATTGCTCGGCACTTGTCGACACGCTTCTCGAAAGCCAGCTCTTCGGCCACGTCCGCGGCGCCTTTACCGGTGCGACGGATACTCGCCCCGGTCTTTTTGAATACGCCAACGGCGGTGCTGTGTTTCTCGACGAAATCGGTGAGACCTCGCTCCAAATGCAAGCGAAGCTCCTGCGCGTCATTCAGAACCGCGAAATCCAGCGCGTCGGCTCGCCGGAAGTGCGGCATGTGGACGTGCGCCTGATTGCCGCCACGAATCGAGACCTGCGGGCCGAAGTCCTCGGCGGCCGTTTCCGCGAAGATCTCTTCTACCGCCTCAGCACGATCGAAATCCGCGTTCCCGGCCTGCGCGAAAGAACAGAAGACATCCCGATCCTGATCCAGCACTTCCTCAAAAAATACAGCCAAGCGTATTCCAAGCCTTTCCACGGCCTCTCCCGCCGCGCGCAAATCGCTCTGCTGCAACACGATTGGCCGGGCAATGTCCGCGAGCTCGAGAATGTCATCTCCAGCGCAGCCCTCACCGCCAGTGCCGATTTCATTGACGTTACCGATCTCCCCGCCCATCTCCAGAAGCCGCGCCGTTCCGTCGCATCCGTTGCCGAGGAAAATTGGCGGCCGATTCCTCTCGATGAGGTTCGCGGAGTTCACATCCAGCGCGTCCTTGAAATGTGCAATGGTAACCGTGTTCGTGCCTCGCAAGTTCTCGGCATTGGCCGTACGAGCCTGTACCGCTTCCTGAAGCGCACAACGAAGAAAGCACAGGCCAAGGGCGCTGCGCAGTAGCGCCGCGTCGCCGTTCCCCTAGCGTCCGTAGGCCCGCTTCAACCGGACACGGTCGTCCGCGCCCCGGACTCTAGTCGCATTGTAGATTTCGCTCAACGAAGGAGTACTCAAAAAATGGCCAACGTAGCGGCACACTTTGCAGAATCAGAAGCACAAGCCCCGGAATCCATCCGCCGACCGCGCTGCGAACAGCGCATCGCTAGCGCATTCCGCGTTGAAGTCTGCGGTTTCAATCGCTACGGGCGTTTTTTCACGGAACGCACGCTCACCTCCAACATAAGCGACGGTGGCTGCCAGCTCTCGCTGCATGTCGAAGTGGAGAAGGATTCAGTCGTAGCGCTCCGCGTGATCGAACGTCGAAACGGATGTGAACTCGATTCGCGTCCGGTGCTATTCCAGGTGGAAAGAATGGTCCCTCAAGCATCGGGCTGGACGCTGGGTGTCTCAAAACTGCAGCCGGTGCCCATATGGGGTGCTGAGCCCTTGCCACCGGCATTTCTCGCGTCGGCTTCCTAGCCGTCGGTCCTAGGTTGGTAGCCCCGGCGAACTTAACCAGTTTCACAGACAGGTGGCTTTCGAGTGTCGCTCATGTCCTTCGATCACCAAGGACAGACGGTGCCCGAAAACTCCGGGGCATCGTTTCGATTCCCTCCTGTACCTCCGTACAGTTTCCGCTGGCGACACTCATGCCCTTATTCGCCGCCGGTGCTCCTCTCGCGAATGCTAACCTCGTTTCAGGCGAGGTTCAGAGGCTTCGTCTCATCCTCCGATTTTGTAACAAGGTGTCATGATGCGGACTCGGATTCTGATTGCCACGTTTTTGCTCTTGCTGTCGGCCGTGGGCGCCGCATTCGCCACGGACTTCGCCGTCATCGTGAACCCTGCGAATCCCGCCAAGGCCATGACGCTGGCCGATCTCGGAAAAATATTTAAAGGCAAGACGGCCACTTGGGCCAATGGACGGAACGTGACGATCGTCCTGCGCGAGCCGTCGGCGGCCCCCATGAAATTCATTATCGAAAAGGTGATGGGCGTTGACGCCGATCAGGGCAAAACCATCCTGGCCGATTCCACGCGAAAGTCCGCCTCTCAGGTGGTCTTCCTGAGTAGCGATGAGGAAATTGTGAAGACTGTGGAAACGAATCCGACTGCGATAGGAATCGTCGACGTTTACAGCATCACCGGCGGCGTGAAAGTGGTCAAGATCGACGAAAAGCAGCCGTTCGATCCCGGTTACGTTTTGAAGGGTCACTAAAGTCTCATGCAATCCCCTGAAACCCATTGCGAGGAAAAATGACGCTCTCTACGTTCAGCAAGCAGGCACTCGTCGCCACTTTCGCCGTTGCAATCACCGGGGCAATGAGCTTAACGCGCGCACAAGAGGCGCCGAGGCACGGCATGAAACCGTCAGCTCCATCCGCATCCGGTTCGACCTCTGCGATGTCCGCTCCAACCTCTGACACGATTCCAGTCACCACAAAATCGGAAGAAGCGCGCCGCCTCTACGAAGAAGGAGTCCACGACGAATTCGATTTGCTTTACGTGTCCAGCGGCGTCGAAACGATCCGTAAGGCCGTGAAAGCCGATCCCAAGTTCGCCCAGGCCCACGCTATGCTCGCTTTTAACACCACAAATCCCGCCGAAGGCGAACATTCCCGTGCCATGGCCAGGCTCTACATGAACTCTGCAACGCCGGACGAGCAAAAGCTGATCCAATTCCTGAATGGCACCAAAGACGGCCATCTCGTCTCGGCTATCGCTGCGATGAACGATCTTTTCGAGCGCTATCCCCGCGACAACCGCTTCATAGCCATGGCCGGCACTTGGATGTGCTCGAACAACCAGGAATTCGATCGTGGCGCTGCGATTCTCGAACGCGCTCTGAAAAACGATCCGAACTACGCGCCGGCGCTCAACAACGTCGCCTACTGCTATGCTTACGCCGGGCACGCGCAGCTCTCACCGCCTTACATGGAGCGTTACGTTGCCGCTCTCCCTGGCCAGCCGAACCCGCTTGACTCCTACGGCGAAATTCTTCGCATGATGGGCGATTTCAAGGGTGCTCTCGCGCATTACGAAGCCTCCAACAAAATGGTTCCCGGCTTCTCGCAAATCGGTATTGCCACTACCTACGCATTGATGGGCGACCAGGACCGCGCCCGCTCCGAATACGATAAAGCCATCGAACTCGAGCAGGATCCCGGAACCAAGGTCACCGACCAGATGCTCAAAGCGATGACCTACTTCCGTGAGAATCGTCTCGCGGAAGGCCGCAAAGCATATTTGGCTCTCGGTCTGGCGGTTCACAAAGACGGCCGCTTTCCCGTCGCCGAAGCCGAAATACACCGCACCCTGGCGCTTTTCGATACTGATGTGAAAGCCTCCATGCGCGACCTGCGCGACGCCGAGTTGGTGCTCTCGGAAAAACACGCTATCTCGCGCGACGAACACGATACCGAGCTCGCCACCATTATTCAGACGCGCACCTTCATCGCTGCGCAAGCCAATATGAAGCCCGAAGCCGAGCGTGCGCTCGCACCGCTTTCCGCCATGGCCCGGACCAGCCGCAGCACTCCGATACAGAGGTCCTATCACTCCGCCAATGGCGCCGTCCTTTTCCTCGATGGCCGTTATGCCATGGCCGTCTCGGAGTTCCAGGAAGATCCGCGCAATCCGCTCTCGCTACGCCTTCTGGCTGAAGCCGAAACCAAAGCCGGCGAGCCTGTCGCGGGTCAGCAAGTTCTGGTCACTCTCGCCGCGATCAACGACGAGCGCGTCGAATCGGCCGTCGCGGTTCCCCAGGCTCGAGCCGCCCTGAAAGCGGTGACTCCGACAACCGCTCAAGCGACCCACTAGCCTTCACTTGTAGGCGCGCCGCTTCCACACTGGCCGGTGAAGTGCGCGAAGAAGGCCTAGAGCAGCACCCGGAACCGTCGTTCGCCGGTAATCAACCGCCATTCGCCGAATATCCCGCGACACTCTTCGCTCTCACCCCTATTCTTGCGCCATGGACAGCAACACACAATCGGCGCAGGAGGCACTGAAATGACGAGCCTGAATCAGCGAATTCCCGCAAACGGCGCAGCCTATCCAACCGGGATGCTCCTATTTTTAGCCGCTCTCCTGATTGTGCTGGGACTTGCCTTTGAAGCCGTCGAGATCGGCTGGGCGCATCTACTTCCGCACAGCCTTTGGCTCTTTTCCGTGATTGTGCCCGGATTATGGAATATGCTCGCCCTCCAGTGGAACGATCCGGCTTGGCGAGCGCTCGTGAAAATAGCGCCGCTTAGCATGGTCGCGATCGGCATGATGATCCTTCTCGTCCAAAAGCGCGCTTATCCACAGGAACGATCCACACGAGCCCGCAGCGGAGGCAAGTTTGATGAGTAGGCTCACTCGCGGCACGCGAGGCCTCATCTTCGGAATCGTCATTGTTGTCGTGGGCGTCACTCTGCTTCTTGACCAGATGAACCTGGTCGATGCCAATCGCATATTTCGATTCTGGCCGTTGGCGCTGGTTTTTTGGGGCGTTTCAACGCTTTTGACCTGTCAAGGTTCCGGCCGGCGATTTTGGGGTGGTTTCCTGATCCTTGCCGGAATCGCCTTTCAACTTCAGGAGTTGGGATATCAGCGAGTCAGGATGGAAACACTCTGGCCAGTGTTTCTCATTGGTGTGGGGGTCTTACTTGTAATTCAGGCACTCGGCAAGGGAGGCGAGCCCCGGCTCAATAAGTGGAAGTCGAAGCCGTTTGAAACCGGGCAGCAATTCAATACCGACGGTTCTCACGTCACGTGCACGAGCATATTTGGTGGTGGCGAACATCAGGTCAGCTCGCGGAATTTCCAGACCGGTGAAATGACGTCAATCTTCGGCGGCGGCGAAATCGATTTCACACAAGCCGAAATAGACGGCGACCAAGCCGTGATTGAGGCGACTATGATTTTCGGCGGCGGAGAGATTCGTGTTCCGCGCACCTGGAATGTCGTGATCGACGGCGTCGGAATTTTTGGCGGCTACAGCGATAAGACCAGCCATCCCCCACCTGACCCGCCCGCCAAAAAGCTCATCATCCGAGGCGTCGCTGTCTTTGGCGGCCTGGAAATCAAAAACTAAGCCGACAATGCACCCAATTCTCGGCCAACTCCGGCGGCTCATCGCTTACCTGCTGAGCTGGCTTCCTCTCTCCGCAATGCTCGTTTATCTGCTGGCGGTTCCCGGCGGACTCACGTGGGCGGAGGCCTTTGCCCTCGGAATTCCACTTTGTCTCCTCTACGGGTTCATGTGCCTCTCGGTATGGTATTCCTGCCGTTCGACACCTCTCGACCGCGCCGGCGGGCTCCAGGTCGCTCTCACGCACTTGCTAGGGGCGACCGTTGTCAGCGGAATCTGGATTCTGGCCGCGAAAGCGCTGGCGCACGAATTGTCTGCCTTCTTTGCCTTCAACAGTCTCGAGCCCCGCCTTTCGAAGAATCTCCCCCTTCTCTTCGGTACGGGAATTTTGCTCTATTTGCTTGCAGTCGCTTTCTTCTACGTCCTGCTGGCGGTGCAGCAATCGCAAGAAGCGAAAGAGCGCGAAATGAAAGCGGGAGTCCTAGCGCGCGACGCGGAATTAAGAGCACTCAAAGCCCAGGTGAATCCGCATTTCCTCTTCAACAGCCTCAATTCCATCAGCGCGCTCACCACCTCCGATCCAGCGAAAGCTCGAGAGATGTGCGTCCTTCTCGGCGATTTTCTGCGCCGCACGCTCGGCCTCGGTGAGAAAGCCGCGATTCCGCTCGACGAGGAGCTGTCGCTCATTCGCTCATTTCTCGCTGTCGAAAAGGTCCGCTTCGGTGCCCGCATCCAGATGGAAGAAAATATCGATAAAGACGCGCTCGACGTTTTCGTGCCGCCGCTCCTGCTGCAGCCGCTGGTTGAAAATGCCGTCGTCCACGGAATCTCGAATCTCGTCGAAGGAGGCTCGATCAAACTCGAAATCCATTCTCGCAATGGCACACTCTCGATCGCCGTGGAAAACAGCTTCGATCCTGATTCGCCGCCCCGCCGTCGCGGAGGGGTCGGCCTGGTCAACGTCCGCCAGCGCCTCGCCACTCGCCACGGGAACCTCGCCACCTTCGATGCAAAAACCGAAGGCGACCGTTACCGCGTCGCGATCACCATGCCCGCTGAACGTCCGGAGCGCGGCCAATGACGCAAGCGACCGACAAGAAATTTCGCGCTGTAATCGTCGACGACGAGGAGCTCGCCCGCCAGGTCTTGCGTGAATTTCTCACTGCCCATCCGGAAATCGAAATCGCCGCCGAATGCGCCAACGGCTTCGAAGCCGTAAAATCCGTCACCGAATTGAAGCCCGACCTCGTTTTCCTCGACGTCCAAATGCCCAAGCTCGACGGCTTCGAAGTCCTCGAGCTGATCGGCACCAGCGCCGCCGTCGTCTTCGTCACCGCCCACGATAATTACGCAATTCGGGCCTTTGAAGTCCACGCAGTCGATTACTTGCTGAAGCCGTTTGGCTGCGATCGCTTCGAAGCCGCTCTAACTCGCGCCAAGGATCGTCTCAGCAGCGCATCTTCCGCCGCAAGTTCGCCCACCGCGCAGCCAGCGCGTCCAGCGCCCTCGCCCTCCGACCTCGCCGCCGCCGCCCGCCCCCCAGCTCAATATCTCGATCGCATTCCCGTCCGCGACGGCACCAAAGTTTTCATTATTCCGATCGCCAAGCTCGATTACGCCGAAGCCCAAGACGACTACATCGCCCTCTGCTCCGACGGCAGAAAGCACCTGAAACAGCAAACCATCTCCAGCCTCGAATCCGCCCTCGACCCTTCGCGATTCCTTCGCATCCACCGCTCCTACATCGTCAACCTCGAACGCGTCGCCCGCATCGAGCCCTACGGCAAAGATAGCCACGTCGCCGTGCTCCACAACGGAACACAACTCCCCGTCAGCCGCGCCGGTTACGCCCGCCTCCGCGAATTTCTCGATCGCTAGCCACCGACAGCACTCTCCACCCTGGCGAAAACTCAGTTCCATGACTCCCAAACCACTCGTACCTGCGTCCGAACCCACGTGCTTGTTGCGACAAAACCTACTTTCATAGTAGTGTCACCCGATGCCCCGAACCACCTCGCGCAGGTCCCGTCGTCCGGGCATACAGACTCGCAAAAGGAGACCTCGTAAAATGGCATCCCCGGCGGAAGCAAAACTTCCTAACAATTCATCCGGCAAAGAAGAAGGCGCAAATGTAGACAAGATTCGCGACATATTATTCGGCTCGCAGATGCGCGATTACGAGAAGCGCTTCGCGCGCCTGGAAGAAAACGTCTCAAAAGCCGTCGAGACCCTCCGCGAAGACACCATGAAGCGCCTCGAAACTCTCAGCAGTTTCGCCCAGCAGGAAGTGGAATCCCTGAGCCAGCGCCTGAAGACCGAAAAGTCCGAGCGCTCCGAAGGCCTCAAAGAACTCGCGCGCGAGCTGAAAGAAGCCGCCAAAATGATCGAGAAAAAACTCGGCCAGCTCGAAGAGCAGACCTCCGACGCGCAAAGCGACCTCCGCGCCAAAATGCTCGAGCATTCCAAGGCGTTCTCGAATGAAATTGACAAGCTGCGCCGCGACTCTTCAGCCTCCCTCGATCGCGAGGTCGAGTCCCTGCGCAACGACAAGACCGATCGCGCCGCTCTTGCCGACATTTTCGCGGAGTTCTCGTTGCGCCTGAAGGACGATCTCGAGCTGCCAGAAAAGTAGCGCCGGATGTCAGCCGGTCAAAAACTGCAACCTTCCAACATGGCCGAGCAAGCCCAACGCCGCGCCTCGAACGAAAAATCGGCCGACAATCCGCCTGCCGGTAGCTCCGCCCGCGATGGCGATTCTCCGGATAGCCACGCCTACGAAGAGCTCCGCCATCTCATCGTCGGTCCCGAACAGGAAGGCCTCAAGGAAATTCAAGAGCGCCTCGACGACACCGGCCGCCGCATCGAAGATGTAAGCTCAGTCGTAGCCGAAGCAATCCAAAAGCGCCGCGAACAGGGCGACACGCAAGCTCTCTCCGATGCGCTCGCTCCCACGATTCAGGACACGCTGCGCGAATCCGTCCGCCGGGATCCGCACGTTCTCGCCGACGCGCTGTTCCCGGTGATGGGCCCTGCAATTCGCAAGTCAATCACGGAAACCCTTCGCAGCATGCTCGAATCCTTCAACACCGCTCTCGAGCACAGCCTTTCCTGGCAGGGCCTCAAGTGGCGCGTCGAAGCGTTTCGTTCCGGAAAGCCCTTCAGCGAAGTGGCCATGATGCACAGCCTGCTCTTCAGCGTGGAACAGGTGTTCCTCATCCACCGCGAGACAGGCCTGGTTCTCAGCCACGTCGTTGCTCCACGTGTCGCCACGCAGGATCCCTCGCTCGTTTCAGGAATGCTCTCCGCCATCCAGCAATTCGTAAAAGATTCATTCGAATCGCAGCGCGGCGATAATACGCTCGACTTTTTGGAAGTTGGCGAACTCGAAGTCTGGATCGAACAAGGCCCTGGTGCCGTCCTCGCAGCCGTCATTCGCGGTCACGCGCCTGAGACCTACCGCGTCGCCATGAAGGAAGCGCTCGAAAATATTCAGCGCCATTACAGTTCGGCGCTGGCCCATTTCGAAGGCGACGCCGCTCCATTTCGCCCTGTCGAAGAGGACCTGACGCACCTGCTCGAAACGCAGTTCAAAAACGACTCGGAATCGGAAAAAGATCACCGCCGCCCCCGCGCCGCCCTGATTGCTGGTGCGGTCATCCTTGCCCTGATAGCGATACCGGTCGGCTACTCCGTCTACCTGCTTTGGGAATGGTCGCGCTTTTTGAAAGTCCTGCGCCAGGAACCCGGCATCGTCGTCATGTCATACGCTCGCGAGGGCGGCCGATATCACGTCCAGGGTTTTCGCGATCCTCTCGCCGCAAACCCAGAAAATTTGCTGTCGAACGCAGGTATCGACCCCAAAACGGCCAATCTCGAATTGAAACCCTTCTATTCCTTCGACGATGCCATCGTGCTGAAACGCGCCAATGCATTCCTTCATCCGCCATCCGGCGTCACGCTCTCTGAAAAAGATGGCCAGCTCCGCGCCGAAGGAATCGCCTCGCCCGCATTTATTGCGCGATTCGAAGAGCGCGCCCCGTGGATTCCCGGCGTCACCGCCGTGGACGACTCGCATTTGCAAAATAGCGGCCAGGTCGAGCTGAATCGCCTCCGATCGTCTCTCGAATCTACAGTGCTTCTCTTCCCCATCGGCCGCTCCGAACTCGAACCCGGCCAGGAAAACAACATAGCTGCAGCCCAAAACAACATTCGTGCATTGCTGGTAGAAGCCGGGCGCCTGAACGGCAAACTAGCAATCGATGTCATCGGTCACACCGATATCACCGGTGTGGAAGGCACGAATCTCGTCCTCAGCAAACAGCGAGCCGATGTCATCATCAATCTTCTCGCCCGCTCCGGAATCAAGCCCGCCAATCTTCGCGGCCGCGGCGTCGGTACTTCCGAACCGCTCCACGACGAATCCACGGAAGAAGGCCGCCGCTTCAATCGCAGCGTCACTTTCAAAGTCGCTTTTTCTCCCGCTCCCCCTGTAAACTAGCCCGCATTCTGATGCTCGAGAAGAAAATCTGCATGCTCGGCACTCTTGCGGTCGGCAAGACGAGCCTGGTTCGCCGGTTCATCGAAGGCATTTATTCCGAGGGCTATCAAACTTCGATCGGCGTGAAGGTTGATAAGAAGTCCGTCCACGAGGCCGGCCAGGAAGTAAAGCTCGTCCTCTGGGATATCTTTGGCGAAGATCGTTTCCAAAAAGTGCAAGCTTCCTATTGGCGCGGAATGTTCGGCTATTTCTTGGTAATCGACGGAACGCGCCGCAACACTCTCGACGAAGCTCTGGCCCTCAACCAACGCGTCACCGACACCGGCCTCAAAGTCCCGGCAATCCTTCTCGTCAACAAAGCCGATTTGGCCGATCAATGGGAAATCGGTGACGACCGTTTGGCTCAACTCACTCAAGGCGGCTGGGAAGTCATGCGCACCAGCGCCAAGTCCGGCGAAAATGTCGATGCCGCATTTTCGCGCCTTACTTTGAAAATGCTCGGCAAATGATGGCTGCAAACTCGATCCTCGAATCTTTTCTCGCCGCTCAGGGCTATGCCCTCTTCGAATACACCGGAAACGGTGTCTTCCATCCCATCGGAGAATATCCGAAATGGTGTCAGAATCTCTGGAAAGGCGCCCTCGCTCGTGACAATTCAATTCGCTTGGCCGAAGCTTCTCCTCTCCTCGAGAATTTCCTGATTGATGCCGAAGGATTTTGGAATTCGAACCGCGAAGGCTCCGCGAATTCGCCCATCTGGATCGAGCGCGACCCCTCCGGCCACGACGTGCAGCTTGAAGCGGCCGCTTTCCACGTAGACGGCAAAAACGTGCTGCTCATTCGCAATCTAGCGAGCACCTACGCCGAACGGCAAAAGCTATATCAAGCCGCCCGCGATTCCCTCCTCGAACACGAGCGCCTCCTCCGCGAAATTCAGAAAAAAGAAATTTTGCTCCACTGCATCATCCACGATCTATCGCAGCCGCTCACCGCTATGCGCGGCTGCTTCAACTTGATGTCACTCCAAGATCTCTCCGCCGATTTACGGCACATGGTCGAGACGGGCGAACGCGAATCGAACCGTCAGGAACAAATGATTCGCGGAATCCTTCAGGCGTTCTCCGCTGATCTCGCCGGCCAGCAGGCATCTACGGAAAGCGCGCCGGGCGCCGCGGATATCGGCGCTGCCGCACAACGCGCCGCGCAGGAATTCTCGCCCGCATTCGCTGAAAAGCAGATAAAGCTGCAAGTCGATCCCGCCGTCGATCTCTCGCGGGATTGGACTGTCGCCGGAGACGATTCACGCCTCGATCGCGTGTTCGGTAATCTTCTGGAGAACGCCCTTCGCTACAGCCCGCCGAACACCACCGTCACAATCGGCCTGGAAGAAAAAGGCAAGCACGTTCTCGCATTTGTGGATGACCAGGGCCCCGGCCTGCCCAAAGATCAATCCCCCGATCAGATGTTCGCGCTCTTCGCGAAAGGAAAAGACAAACCCGGCAAAGCCGGCCTGGGACTTTACTTTTGCAAGATTACAGTTGAACGATGGGGAGGTACAATCGGCGCGGAAACCAAGGCGAAAGGCGGAACCCGCTTCTGGTTCCGGTTGCCACGTGCAGCAAAGACTACCCGCGACGCCATCAAGAAAGAAGCTCCACGCGGCCTACGCGGCCCACGCGGTCACGATGCGCCATCCGCGCCGCAAAAGAGTTCCATGCCCGTGACGCGCCCCCGTCTCGATAAGCCCGCAAGAAGCTTGCGCGTCCTCGTCGCCGAAGATACGGATGAAAACCGCGAGCTTGTGAGCGAGCTTCTCAAAAAACGCGGCCACACGGTCGTCGCCGTCTCCGACGGGCGTCAGGCGCTCGATGAGATGGAAAAGAATCAATACGACATCGTGCTGATGGACGAACAGATGCCGCGCATGGATGGCCTCGAAGCCACCCGCGCGATCCGTCAAAAAGAGAAGTCCACTGGAAGGCATCAGTTGGTCGTCGCGCTCACCGGCAACGTCACTGAAGAAGATAAACAGCAACGCGTCGAAGCCGGCATGGATGGCTTCGTTCCGAAGCCGTTCGAAATGCACGCGCTCTTTGACACGATTGAATTTCTCGCCGCCGGCACTCAAGTGATTCCAGCATCCCCAATGCCGGCTCCGCCTTCAGCAGCAAAAGCACGCTTTGCCGAACTGTCGACGCCAGCGCAGTCGCCGGCGCCGATGCCCATCGAGGATGTCGGAGCGCATCTTCTCCGCACGACCGGCGGAAATGAAAAGCTGGTCAAGTCGCTGACGAAATCCTTCCTCGCTGACGCGCCCAAAAGGCTTGCCGCCATTCGTGCCGCACTCACAGCGAAGGATGCTGCGAAACTCGACACCGCAGCTCACGCCCTGAAGGGCTCCGCTGCAATCTTCGGCGCCCAAACCGCCGTCACCGCCGCCAAAAACCTCGAAGCAATGGGCCGCAGCCGCAATCTCAGCGGAGCCGATGCTCAATTTCGCGCCCTCGAAGCGGCAATGCAGCAGCTTCAGACCGAGCTGATCAAAATCGCGTCTCAAAATAAAACAAAGCCGCCGACCAAGACAAAAACCAAGCCGGCGAGTTCCGCCAAACGCCGCAAGAAGTAGCTCCCGCCGCTCCACACCCTGACTAACGCAGCACCTCCGCTCAGCCGCAGCTTGCCGCCCACTCTTAGCGGCGCGATACTCAAATGATGAAGAGAAGTTCACCATTCCCAATGCTGCTCGCAACGCTGGTCATGATGTCACCTCGCGCGGCGCAAGGCGACGAACTGAAGCTGAAAGACGGAACCAAGATCGTCGGCACGATTGTCGGCTTCGAAGAAAATTCCTTCAAAGTAAAAACGAACTACGGATTCGCAGTCGTCCAGAAGGATCAAGTTCTCTCCATCAGCATCACAGACTCGGCAAAGAAGCTCGACCCTGATAAGAAGCCCGATCCATCCGCCGAGAAACCAGCGCCGTCCGCGCCGACCGTGAATTCGTACAAGAAATACAATACGACTCCGTCGACGCCCCCAACCGCTGCGCCGGCCGTCGATCTCAACACTCCAAATCCCAAAACTTCCTCATCCAACACATCGTCTGCAGCCACCGCCGCGACGGCCGCCGCTAAGCATGCCACGCCAACCGCGCCCGCAAATCCCGTGCCAGCTAAGGCTCCAACACCAAGCGCTGCGGCGGCTCAGCCTCCTGCCGCACCTGCCGCGCTTGCACCGCCCGAATCAATGCGCGAGCGCGTAACCGGCAATCTCTACGCCAATGAAACCTACGGGTTTCAAATGTACAAGCCTCCCACATGGCAATTGGTCGAAGGCGCGCGCTCCGTGTTGCCCGGCGCGATCACGGCACTCGGAACCTCCGACGAAACCACGTACCTCCTTATCGGCCGCCAACCGATTGAGAAATCTTTTGCGAGCGATATAGACGCGACGGATCGCCACCTGCGAAGCACTCTCGACAATTTCCGTGCTCTCGGCGAGAAGAAAATCGTGGTCTCCGGTGAGCCCGCGGTCGAAAAGCGTTTTCGTGTCAGCGTAGACCAGCACGATTGGTCGGGAGTCGCTGTCTTTTTCCAGCACGATGCGTATCTCTACACGATCTTCGGGATGACGGCCGCCGAGTCCGATCTCGTCCAGATTCAGGAGAACGTGATTTCCCGCGCCATCCTGAGCCTCCAATTCGCGAAGCGGTAGCGAGATTCGGTCGCCCTTGCAACCAACCCGCCCGAATGCATAACTAAATCTCCAGAGCTCATGCGTCACCGCTACTTTCCAACCCTGATCCTCACAGTTCTCGCGGCCACAGCATTCGCAATTTCGCACCGAACTCCGCGTGTCTCAGCCGCGAGTCAATCTGAAAGCTCGCCCACTTTCTACCGCGACGTGCTGCCGATTCTTCAACAGCACTGCCAAAGCTGCCACCGCCCGGGCGAAATTGGCCCGCTCCCATTGATGACCTACGAAGATGCACAGACCGAAGCTCGCTCGATCGCATTCATCACCGCTAGCCGGAAAATGCCGCCGTGGCTCGCCGATCGCACCATCGGACACTTTGCTAACGACCCGTCACTTACCGCAGAGGAGATCGCGATCCTCGATGCGTGGTCAAAAGCGAAAGCTCCCGCAGGTGATCCGCACGATGCCCCGCCCCCGCGCGAGTGGACCAACGGCTGGAACATCCCGCAGCCCGATGCAATTGTGAAGATGACGAAGCCGGTCGCGCTGCCCGCACGCGGCGACATTGAATACACGTACGAAATCGTCCACACGAATTTCACCGAAGCAAAATGGATACAGCTTTCAGAAATTCGCCCTCTAAGCCGCGAAAGCGTTCATCACGCCGTCGTCTACGTCCGGCCGCCCGGATCGAAATGGCTCGAGCATGCACCCGTCGGAGTTCCCTTCACCGCCGCAGACATGGCGGATGACAAATCGAAGCGCGACGCGCTCTGGACGGACCCCGACATTTTGCTCGTCTACGCGCCGGGAAGCGCGCCGGACCGCTGGCCCGACGGCATGGCCAAGCTCGTGCCGGCAGGCTCGGATCTCGTCTTCCAAATGCACTACATGGCCCGCGGGCACGCAGCCACGGATCAAACCGAGATTGGCTTGATCTTCGCGAAGCAGCCACCGAAGCAACGTGTCCTGACGCTCCAGCTCACCAACGATCACTTCGTGATTCCGCCCGGCGCGCGATGATTTTCGCGCGGAAGCCCGCGGCACATTACCGAACGACGCGACGCTCCTTAGTTTTCTTCCGCACATGCACCTGCGCGGAAAGCGTTTCGAGTACAACATCGTGCACAAGGACGGAACCATCGAGCCGCTGCTGCGCGTGAACTGGGATTTTTACTGGCAGTTGAACTACGAGCTCGCTCAGCCGCTGCCGCTCGCGGCTGGAACAGAGTTGCAAGCAGTCGCGTGGTACGACAACTCGAATTCCAATCCGCACAATCCCGATCCCATGGCCGCGGTGCGTTGGGGGGATCAGACCTACGACGAAATGATGGTCGGCTTTTTCGACGTCGCCGTGCGCGCAGATCTCGACAAGTGGAAATACTTTGAGCGCTCCGGCGCAGCGTCCGCCCCACACTCGGAGCGTTGAAAAATCAGTTACCACAACCGTTCTAAAATTTTGTGACTTCGCTGAAATGGAAGTTATTGACCTTCATGGCGGGCACAACCATCTCGAAGGATTCTTCTCCGGCGGCGCGCACGGCGGGGCCGAGCATCTCGACGTTTGAAAGCATTTCGAGAATATTTTGATTGAAGCGGAAATTTCGGATGCCACCGGCGACGCGGCCGTTTTCTACGGCGAACGTTCCATCGCGCGTCATGCCGGTGAGAACCTTCTCGTAGGGGTCCACTTCGCGGATGTACCAGAGGCGCGTGACTAAAATTCCGCGCTCCGTGGTGCGAATCATTTCATCGAGAGACTTGTCGCCACCACTGAAAACCAGATTCATCGGCGCTTCGCCATATTCATTCGGCAGGCCGAAGCCGTGGCCGGTGGGCTTCTTTTTCATTTTCTTTGCTGTGGCGCGGGAATAGACGAGATTCTTCGGAGTGCCGCGATCGACCAGCAGAACCTTTTGCCGCGGTACGCCTTCCCCATCGTAAGGCGCGCCTAATTGGAATGGGTGATACACATCGTCCCAGAGCGTGATGTTATCGCCGAAAACTTTCTTGCCCATGCGGTCGTTGAGGCACGAACGCTTGTCCATCACCGACGTTCCAGCAAAGTCATAAAACAAGAAACCGACGAGATCGAGAACGGCGGAGGGCTCGAGGATCGTGGTGTAGTGGCCGGGTGCAAGCTCGCGCGGCTCTCGCGACTCGGATGCTTTGCGGCTGGCGCGTTCTGCGAGCCGGTCGGGATCGAGTTCGCGAATGTCTGCCGAATTTGCTTTTGCCCAGCCCGAGGAATTCGGCTCGAGGATCGTAACCGAGAACTCCGAGCGCGTTTGCTCGTGGTGCGCGAAAAGCCCTTTGGAATTCGCGAGGATGGTTTGCATCGCGCCGCTGGAGAAAATACCGGCCGCCGTCTGTTTATTCTTTTCTGCAAGTTTGCAGACGCGAGTGACGGCGCGGGCGCGATCTTGTGGCGTGGCTTCGGCCGTCGCTGTGAAAAAACGCTGCACTTTCGGGATTTTCTGCGGGCCCAGCATCGGAAGCAGGCCTGGAATCTTCGGTTGATGCAGAGCGAGCTTTTCAGCCGCCGCCATTACGCGACGGAGCGATTCTTCGTCGGTCTTGTTGGTGGTGGCGCGCGCGGTGCGGCCATCCATCACGGCGCGGACTGAGATGTGAAGCACTTGCTCGGCTACGTTTTGGTGGATGATGTTGTTGGCGAAGCGGGTGAGCGCGTCGGTCGTGACTTCAATTTCGACTTCGGTTTCGTCGGCTTCGCTGAACTTCATGATGCGCTCGGCGATGGCCTTCAGTTCCGAAGCGGTGAGGAGCGGTGCGGAGGCGCGTTGGTTTCGGCGCGTCGAATCCGGCGCGAGATCGATTTTTTCGCGGGCGCTCATGGGCAGCTGAGATCCTTCGCTGCGCAACTACATCCGGGACGCAAGCGGCGCGCGCGCTCCCTTCGTTCCTCAGGGCAGGCAGGATGACAAATGCTAAGAGGGCGTTCGCAAAATTTAATTCGATGGCCAAGTTGAGCGGGTGGCGCGAGCGGGCACGGCATGCCGTGCCCCTACTGTGCGAAACTGCTGCGTCTTGCGAAGAGCGGCGTTGCTCAGAAACTGCAGATCCCTCGCTGCGCTCGGGATGACCGCGACTAAGCCGGCGGTCGAAACCAGCACGGGCGTTCGTGGTGCCTCGGCATTCAGTAATCTCTTTTCACGAGTCGTGGTCATTTGGCGAAGGCGACTCCGATTTTGATGTTGCGGAATCGGGCGGGTGAGGCGCCGTGGCCGGTGCCCATGGTTTGCATGGGCTGGCCTTTTCCGCAGTTGGGGGTGCCCCAGAGAGTCCAATCGTCGCGGGAGCAGATTGCGTCGCAGCTATTCCAGAATTCGGTGGTGATGCCGCTGTAACTGGGATTCTTGATCATGCGGCCTTTTTTGCCGCCTTTGATTTCCCAGCCAATTTCCGTCGAAAACTGAAAATGATAGCGGCGGTCGTCGATGGACCAGGAGCGATTCGTGTCCATGAGGATCGCGTCGTCCGTGTCGGCAATCAGGTCGTCATACTTCCATGTGCCGGGATTGATGCTGATGTTTGTCATGCGAATGATCGGCAGGCGGTTCCAGCTTTCCGTTCGCATCGTGCCGTTGGAGCGATCTTCGCCGATGGCGGAAGCCGTTTCGCGATTGCTCAGATAACCGGTGAACAGGCCGTTGGTGATAATCGGCGTGCATTGCGCGGGGACGCCTTCGTCATCATAGGCAAATGTGCCTAGACCAGGACCGTGCGCGAGGCGAGCGTCGGCGACGACGTTCACGATGTCCGAGCCGTATTTCAGTTTTCGCAGTTTGTCCACGGTGAGGAAACTCATTCCCGCGAAATTGGCTTCCTGTCCGAGGACGCGATCGAGTTCGATGGGATGGCCAATCGATTCGTGAATTTGAAGGCCGAGCTGCGAGCCGCCAAGGATGATCGTGCCGGTGATTTCGGGACACTGTGCGGCGGAGTGAAGCGCGACCGCTTCTTCGCCGGTGCGGCCAGCATTGCCGACGAGGTCGAGCGCTTCGATCAGCTCGTAACCTTCGAGGGCGTGCTGGCCGCCGAAGCTATTGGGATACGAGCGCTTCTGAATTTCGCTGCCTGCAAAACTGGTGGCGACAATTCCGGCGCCCGATTGCATTTTGATCTGATGAATCACGGAGCCGATGGTCGAGACAAAGAGCTGGTCGATTTTGCGAAACGTCATCGAGCCTTCGGCGAGCGTGACGCCTTTCACGCGGCGCATTTCCTTGTCGGCGGCGAGAAGCACATCGATTTGGCGCTCGACGGGAATGCGGAACGGGTCTTTCACGAACGGATTTTGCCAGGTGTCGACGTAGGGATTTTCGGGCGCGAGTGCAACGTCCGCATGCTTCGCAAGCGCGGACGCTTTGGCGATGGCGACGGCTTCGGCGGCGCAGGAGTCGATTCCTTCGTGGGTGAGGCGGTCGGTGGAAGCGAATCCCCACGCGCCCGATGCGATCACGCGAATGCCGATGCCGAGCGATTCGGATTCGACGAGGGTGCCAACTTCACCGTTTTTCGTCGAGATGTCGCGCTGGCGGATGTCCATCACGCGCGCGTCGGCGTAGGAAGCGCCGCGGCGCTTGGCGGTATCGATGGCGCGGGTTGCCCAGTCTTGCATTACGAGTGACCTCTGACGAGAAATCGGCAGCGCAGCGAGCGAACGATACTAGTCCGGGGGCGCGATGTGTCAAATGGGCTACAACCGGCGCTGCGGCGTGAATTTTGGGACGAAAAATCGTCAAAAATTTGCGATTAGAAAAAGTTAGTTGGCTTTGTTTGCTATGACTTGGAGGAATTCTAATTCCAGATTTGCGATTAGAAATTGGGAGGCGGGAGAGGGTTTTGGTTCGCCCACGCTGCTGGGAGCGTGGGCTGAGGATCGTGGGACGTCTTGATCCTCGGTCACCTTTTCGGCCGTAAATCCTTATATCTCATCACATCCGCTATATTACCAAACAAGTAACCATCAGTCAAGCCTGTTGTGAAGCGCCGCAAGATGACGGGCCGGTGGTTGGCCAAAACCTCTGATCGGGATTGTGGCTTGTATGGGCGCTGGCCGAACATATAATCCGCGGATGATTACCGATACCAGCGACATTCTCTACGAGGCATGGAAAGGCTACGCCGAGCGTTTTCCGACATGTTTTGACTCATCGCATCCAGATTTGCGATTTGCCTGCGCGGGGATACCGATCGCGCTATTTAACTGCGCCTATCCGACGCGGGCGATCAAGTGCGAGGAATTTGAAGGGTTGATGGCAGATTTTGCGGAGATTCTTGCACCTCGCGGCATTCCGGGATTGTTAATGGCTCGGTCGGATCGCGTGCAATCGCCGCCCGGCTTGGAGCCTGTGATCCGAATGCCGGGGATGGTGGCGGACGGCTTACTTGCGCCGAAGTATCAGGCGGCGAGAGTGGATTTGCGGGAAGTGCGTGGAGAAAAGATGGCGGAGGAGATAGCTCGGTTGAACGTGGTGTGCCATGGGATGCCAGAGGAAGAGATTGAACCGATGACTTGCGCAGCGCTTTGGGAGCCGCCGAATCACGGATTCCTGGTTTACGCGGATGGACAGGCGGTGGCGGCGGGATCGGCTTCGTATGTAAATGGGGCTTCGCTATATCGGATGGATGGCGACGCTTGAGGAATTTCGTGGGCGTGGATACGCGGAGACGATTTTGCGCCATATGGACGCCATGATGAAAAGGGAATATGGCGTGACAGAGAGTGTGCTGCATGCGACGGAGTTGGGGCGGCCGGTGTATCAGCGTGTGGGATATCGGACGGTGGATGAATTTGTTGGGTATTTATGCGCGCCGGCTTCGGCGTGAGGCGAAAGAAGATTTCAAATTGAAAATTTAAAATTTCAAATTGGAAGAAAAGTCCCCGACATGCAACGAGCCATCGTTCCCAGTGCCCTGAACACCATTCGCGTTTCCACGGAATCAAGCCAGCGTCCCGCCTTCGTTCCTCAGGGTAAGCAGGATCGACGACAATTTAGCAAATCGACTCGATACTACTTCGAAGGAGTTTCGACTGGGGCGAGAACCTGGGCCATTGTTAGTCCCGGGGGGAATTTTAGTTTTACTTCGAACTTGATGTATTCGATGGAGCCTGGATAGAGCGGGATCTTTTAGGGAGGTGACGCGAGATCTCTGGATGGAAAATTCGCCGGTGCCGAGCTGGATATTTGTGGAGCTCATGGCGATGCGCTGCTTGTCGTCGTCGGAGAGGGAGTTGGGGTAGAGCATGGCGTTGACGACTTCTTCGGCGCGGTGCTCGTCGTCAATGGACATGACGAAATTGAAGCGGCGCGGAGACATTTCCAGAATTTCCTGGGCCGAGAAGTTGTAGGTGGTTTCGAGATAGCGGTCGTTGAAATTGTGATAAGGGGGAGTGGCGATTGCCGAGAATTCGATGGGCCCGTCGCTGGGCTGCGTTTTTGGCGTGATGCTTATGTCCCAGCCGGCGTAATCGCCTTCGGGAGATACATCGAGGCGGAACTGGAGATCGTGGCCGATGTCGTGGATGTAGGTTTTGCCTCGCTCGATTTCGCCGTCGAAAACCAAATCCGGGTCGGTGATGGCGGGTTGGGTGGATTTTGGTTTGTGGTGAAGTTGAGGAGGGGCGGAGGCGAGGGCGATGAGGAGGGCGATTCTGAGGGTTGTGGGGATTGGCGTCACGGTTAGGGAATATAGCAGAGTGGGGATTTGGAGTGGGAGGGCGCGGCCGGGCGTAGAGCGCTGCGTTGGGATCCTTCGCTTTGCTCAGGATGACAGGTGCTTATGCAATTGGAGTGACGTGGGCGTGCTGGGTGGATTCGTGACTCACGGAAGTTCTGACGATTTTGTTGTTTGCATCGTTGTGGCTTTCGTGAGCGGCAGAGGACAGGCAGGAGTGCCTGTCCCACTTGAGGCGAAAGGCAGAGACCCTGCCGGTCTGAAGACCGGCCCTTAGACAGAAGGCGGTGAGGCCCACGACGAGGACGGCGCCGGGGCTACCCGACCGATCCCAGCTATTTTTGATTACTGGGTGGCTGGGACGAAGATTGGGGTGGCGGTTTTGCTCCAGCCTTTCATTTCGATTTTGCCGTCGGGGCGGGCGGTGCCGGTTATCATGCCGGTGGTGTTGAAGGGGGTGGCGACGTTGCCTTGATGATCGAGGGCGATTACGCCGCCTTCGCCGTTTTGTTCGACCAGCTCTTTCATGACTACGTCGTTGGCGGCTTGCTCGAGCGGGACGTGGAGGTAGCGGACACGTTCGCAGATATCGGCGGCGACGATATTGCGCATGAAGAATTCGCCGACGCCTGTGCCGGAGACGGCGCAGCTTTCGTTGTTGGCGTAGGTGCCGGCGCCGATGATGGGCGAATCGCCCACGCGGCCGGGCATTTTGTAGGTGGTGCCGCCGGTGGAAGTGCCGGCGGCGAGGTTGCCGTGCTGGTCGAGAGCGACGACGCCGACCGTGCCGTGTTCGCGCATCGGATCGTCGGGCATCGCGGAGGATTTCTTTTTGTCTTCGTCTGCTTTTTCTTTTGCGCGCTGGTACTGCTGCCAGAGGTGTTCGTTGTAGAAATAATAGGGCGAGACGAGATCGATGCCTTGCGATTCGGCGAAGCGCTCTGCGCCGGTGCCGACTAGCATCACGTGCGGAGTCTTTTCCATTACGAGGCGCGCGAGGTGGATGGGATTGGCGATGTGTTGCAGGGCGGCGACGGAACCGGCGGCGAGCGTTTTACCGTCCATGATGGCGGCGTCCATTTCAGGGATGCCGTCGCGGGTGTAATAGGCGCCGCGGCCGGAGTCGAATAGGCCGGCGTCTTCCATGGAGCGGATTGTGGATTCGACGGCGTCGAGGCTTGTGCCGCCGGAGGCAAGGATTGCGTAGCCCTTCTTGATGGCGACGACCATGGCGGCGCGGCGGGATTCGATGAATTCGGGAGGGGCTTTGCTGATGTCGCCGGCGCCGCTGTGGGCGACGAGGATGAAATTCGGGGGTGTGGGCGCCGGGGGCGGCATTGAGGCGGTGTGGGTGCGGGTGGCGAATGGCATTGCTGCGATTAGGATGAAGAGCGAAGAGATGGTGGCGAGTTTCATGGTGGCCTCCGGGCTGCGGTTGACGGCGCGGGGGTAGTGTAAGGCAATTTGAAATTTGAGATTGGAAATTTCAGATGGGAAGGACGAAGGCCGTTGGGGGCCGGAAGGGAGGAGATCGCGGGCGTCGATTCGCCCTAGGAATTGGACGTTAGGCCGCGTTCTCGATCGAGTTAGTCGTTTGCACAATGTTGCGATTCGGTGAGCTGGCAACAGGACAGTCACCTTCGCGGTGGCTCAGGGCGAACTGGAGTGCCTGTCCCAATTAAGACGACTCCGAGGACTGGAGTCGATCGAAGGTGCCCGTGGAGATCGAAGCGAAAATGAGGGATGAGATTCCTCGACTCCGTCCCGCGCTTTTCGCTTCGCGAAGGAAGCAAAGACCGCGGGACTTCGCTCGGAGCATGACAGCTTCAGAAATGTCGAACTGACACACCTGACGACGAGGGCGACGGCTGCGTGTCTACTCCGAACCTGAAACCGTTGCGGCTGGTGAGCCGTGAATGCGACAGCGGGCAACGGCAGTGGCGCCGCGCCTCTACTGTCGATTCTTTGCGAATGAGACTAGGTGCCTTCGGACCAGGAGGCCAGGTAGTGCTCCTGCTCGGGCGTTAGCTTGTCGATCTGGAAGCCCATGGATTCGAGCTTTAGCTTGGCGATTTGCTGGTCGAGGTGCTCGGGGACCGGGTAGACCTGGGGCTTGAGGTCCTTGGCGTTCTTGACCATGTATTCGGCGGCCAGGGCTTGGTTGGCGAAGCTCATGTCCATCACGGAAGCGGGGTGGCCTTCGGCGGCGGCGAGGTTGATGAGGCGGCCTTCGCCGAGGAGATAGATGCTTGCGGCCATCTTTCATGGCGTATTCGTCGACGAAGGGGCGGGCCGGCTTCTTGCCGCTGGAAAGTTTTTCGAGCGCGGGGATATCGATTTCGACGTTGAAGTGGCCGGAGTTGCTGACCACCGCGCCGTCTTTCATTTTTTCGAAGTGATCGTGGGCGATGACGGACTTGTTGCCGGTGACGGTGATGAAGACGTCGCCGATTTTGGCGGCTTCGCTCATGGGCATCACGCGGAAGCCGTCCATCACGGCTTCGATGGCTTTCGTGGGATTGATTTCGGTGACGATCACGTCCGCGCCGTGGCCTTTGGCGCGCATGGCGACGCCGCGTCCGCACCAGCCGTAGCCAGCGACGACAACGCGGAGGCCCGCGAGCAGCAGGTTCGTGGCGCGAATGATGCCGTCGAGCGTGGATTGGCCGGTGCCGTAGCGATTGTCGAAGAAGTGCTTGGTGAGCGCGTCGTTGACGGCGATGACCGGGAATTTCAGCGTGCCGTCTTTGGCCATGGCGCGGAGGCGGATCACGCCGGTGGTGGTTTCTTCGGTGCCGCCGATGACGTCCTTGAGCAGATCGGTGCGCTTGGTGAGGAGCTGCGTGACGAGGTCGGCGCCGTCGTCCATGGTGATTTGCGGCTTGTGGTCGAGAGCGGCGGTGATGTGCGCGTAGTAGGTGGCGTTGTCCTCACCTTTGATGGCGTAGGTGGGGATGTTGTAGTCGCTTCACGAGGGAGGCGGCGACTTCGTCCTGCGTCGAAAGCGGATTCGAGGCGCAGAGGACCACGTCGGCGCCGCCGTCGCGCAGGGTGATGGCGAGGTTGGCGGTTTCGCTGGTGACGTGCAGGCAGGCGGAGACGCGAATGCCCTTGAGCGGCTGTTCCTTGATGAATTGCTTGCGGATGAGTTGCAGCACGGGCATGTGCTGATTGGCCCATTCGATTCTGCGTTTGCCTTTTTCGGCGAGGGCGATGTCTTTTACATCGCCGTTCAGTTTTGTGACTGTTTCCACGGAGAATCCCCTTTTGAATTAAACGTCGAAATTCGAAAGCAAAGGCTGCCGGTCTCGATAGACCGGGACGCAAGAACCGCAACCGGAGCTACAAATTCTGCAGATCCGGCTGCGATCGGTGACAAATTGCGCATGGTCGCGAGACTGCTACGGCGCCGCTTGCGGAGCGCGGCTTCCTTGCGGATGGCGTCGGCTTTGTCGGTGCGTTCCCAGGTGAAGCCGGGGCCGGTGCGGCCGAAGTGGCCGTAGGCGGCGGTCGGGCGGTAGATCGGGCGGCGAAGATCGAGCGTTTCGATGATGCCCTTGGGCGTGAGCTTGAAATTGGCGCGGATCAGTTCGGTGATTTGCGAATTCGGAATCGTGCCGGTGCCGAAAGTGTCCGCCATGACGGAAACGGGTTCGGCGACGCCGATGGCGTAAGCCAGCTGCACTTCCACTTTGCGTGGCGAGGCCCGCGGCGACGATGTTTTTCGCGACGTAGCGCGCCATGTAGCAGGCGGAGCGGTCCACTTTGGTTGGATCTTTGCCGGAGAGCGCGCCGCCGCCGTGACGGCTGTAGCCGCCGTAGGTGTCGACGATGATTTTGCGGCCGGTGAGACCGGCATCGCCCATGGGACCGCCGATAACGAAGCGGCCGGTGGGATTGACGTGGAATTTGGTTTTCTTGTCGAACATGTCTGCGGGGATGACGGGCTTGATGACTTCCTTGATGATGGCTTCGGTCAAATCGCGTTGGGAAACTTTGTCGCTGTGCTGCGTGGAGATGACGACGGAATCGACGCGAGCAGGGCGGCCGTCGATGTATTCGATGGTGACCTGGGATTTGCCGTCGGGGCGGAGGAAATCGACGACTTTCCTTCTTGCGGACTTCGGAGAGCTTGCTGGGTGAGCTGATGCGCGAGCTGGATGGGCATGGGCATCAGCTCGGGGGTTTCGTCGCAGGCATAGCCGAACATCAGGCCCTGGTCGCCGGCGCCGCCGGTATCAACGCCCATGGCGATGTCGGGCGATTGCTTCTTGATGGCGCAGATGACGCCGCAGGTATCGGCGTCGAAGCCGAATTTCGCGCGGGTGTAGCCGACGTCGCGGATCACTTCGCGCGCGAGGTCGGAGAAATCGACGTAGGTCTTGGTGGTGATTTCGCCGGCGACGACGACCAGGCCGGTGGTGACCAGCGTTTCGCAGGCGACGCGGCCCATCGGGTCGTCTTTCAGAACGGCGTCGAGGACGGCGTCGGAAATTTGGTCGGCAATTTTATCGGGGTGACCCTCGGTGACCGACTCCGAGGTGAACAGAAATTTCTCATCGTCTGCGCCAAAACAGTATCCTCCGGGGAATTGAAAGGCAATTGAGGGGCCGAAATTGCGCTCGTGCGCGAATACCCACGAACATCCACGCTAGCATGCGGCTCAAGGGGTGTCAATCTGTTGCAGCGAAAGGGGTTAAATCGAAGGTGAATGGGCGATTTACGGGATTGAAATGCGCCGGAAATGGGGTCAATCCGCGCCGTGGGAGCAGAACCCCGTGCGGACATTGAAGCAGCGATATTTCCACGTAGCTAATTGCGGGCCGGATGGCTTCAATCCCGGCGGTAGAGCAGGTAGGCGCGGATGAAGGGGTCGAGGTCGCCGTCGAGGACTTTCTGGACGTCGCCGCGCTCGACCTTGGTGCGGATGGTCTTTAATGAGCTGGTAGGGCTGCATGACATAGGAGCGGATCTGGCTGCCGAAGCTGATTTCGGGCTTGGAGGCGTCGAGCTTGCGCAGGTCTTCGCGGCGCTTTTCGAGTTCGGGTTCGTAGAGCTGCGAGCGCAGAACCTTCATGGCGATTTCGCGGTTCTTGTGCTGGCTGCGCTCGTTCTGGCATTGGACGACGATGCCGGTCGGGAAGGTGGGTGATGCGCACGGCGGATTCGACCTTGTTGACGTTCTGGCCGCCGTGGCCGCCGGCGCGGAAGGTGTCGATGCGCAGGTCTTCGGGCTTGACGACGATTTCGATGCGGTCGTCGATTTCGGGAATGACGAAGACGGAGGCGAACGAAGTGTGGCGGCGCGCGGCCTGGTCGAACGGCGAAATGCGCACCAGGCGATGGACGCCGCTTTCGCCGGCGAGCATGCCGTAGGCGTTTTCGCCTTCGATCTGCACGGTGGCGGATTTGATGCCCGCTTCTTCGCCGGGAGTGGAATCGAGCATGGTGGCGCGAAAACCTTTCTTTCCGCCCAGCGCAGGTACATGCGCAGGAGCATTTCGGCCCAGTCCTGCGATTCGGTGCCGCCGGCGCCGGGCTTGATGGTGACGATGGCGTTGAGGCGGTCGTTTTCGCCGGCGAGGAGAGTTTTGGTTTCGAGGTCGGAGACATAGGTGTCGGCGGCGGCGATTTCTTTGCGAGATCTTCGAGGAGTGAGTCGCGCTGCGCGTCGTCGTTTTCTTCCTGCGCGAGATGGAAATAGGTTTCGATGTCGCTCATCTTGCTGTCGAGCGTGTCTTCGGCGTTGACGCGGTCTTCGAGCTGCTTTGCGCTGCTGCAGGATGGCCTGCGCTTTTTCCTGATCCTGCCAGAAATTCGGGTCGCTGGTTTTTTCTTCGAGTGCGGCGAGTTGCTTGCGGGCGGATGCGGCGTCAAAGATAGCTCCGCACGAGCTCGATGCGTTTCTTGAGCTCGGCGAAGCGTTGCTGCAGGTCTTCGATATGTTCGGCCATGGGGATAAATACCGAGGAAAACGGAAAAGTGAAAATGGAAAATGGAAATTCCGGTCACCTGGCAGCGTGTTCCGGTTTTGCGGCTGGGATTCTTCGCTGCGCTCAGAATGACAGCTAGTCGACATTGCTGAAGATTTAGAGTGTGCGCAAACTGAGGCCGAGTATCCCGATCGATACAAGCAGCAGAGCCAGCGAACCAGTCGCCGAAGCGACGTAGGGCGTGAGGTCGGTGCGAAAATCGTAGGGGGCGTCGAGCTCGCCGCGGATGTCGGTGGGAAGTCGCGCGGCGATGCGGCCGTAGGGATCGATGGAAACGGTGAAGCCGTTGTTGGTGTCGCGCAGCAGCCAGCGGCGATTTTCGACCGCGCGGACGCGCGCCATCATCAAGTGCTGCGCGGGGGCGGCGGAGCGGCCGAACCAGCCGTCGTTGGAGATGTTGATCAGCAGCTTGCGCGCCGTTGGCGGTGAACTGGCGAACTTCACCGGGGAAAATCGCTTCGTAGCAGATGAAGACGCCGAAGTTTCCGGTCCGGCAGCTTGCCCAACGCGGTATTCAACGCCGGGCGTGAAATCGGAAATGTCCGCGGTGAGCCGTCCGGCGAAGGTGAGCCAGCGGCGCAGCGGAACGTATTCGCCGAACGGGCACCAGGTGAATTTTATCGTAGGCAAAGATGCGCTGGCCGGAGGGATCGAGCAGCACGGCGCTGTTGGATGCAGACCACTGTCCCTGCGGTTGCCGCTCGCGTTTCTTTTCCAATCCACTACGCCGACCAGAAAATCGTTGCCGGAATCATGCGCGATGCGACCAGGCGCGCGCGGCGAAGGGCGGATCCTGAAAGCTGAAGGGAGCGGGAACTTCGGGCCAGACGATGAGGCCCGGGGCTTTCTGCGCGGCATCGATGCTGATGTGTTCGAGCTGGTCGAGATCGCCGGCATGAATCTGCATCCAGTCGGACGGATACTCTTCCGACTGCGGAAAATTGGTTTGCACGAGATGCGCGACGTGATGCGCAGGCGCGCGTGGGAATGAAATAGCGTCCGCCGACGGCGACCAGGATCAGCAGCGCCGCGTGACGACGAGCACGGCCTTCCAGGCGCGCGGCTTCCCGACCAGGATGGCATAGGCGAGCAGCGATCCGTAGGCCGCGACGAGAAAACTCAGCCCATAGATTCCGGTGATGGGCGTGAGTTGCAGAAGCGCCAGATTGCCGCTCGCGGCATAGCCGGTCAGATTCCACGGGAAGCCGATGATGGGCAGATGGGTGCGCGCAAATTCCAGCGCCACCCAGAGGAACGGCGCGAGCGCGCAGGCAAGAGCGATGCCTTTTCTTCGCGCGACCAACGCGACGCCCAAGGAAAACGTGGCGCAGATGAGTCCGCCGGCGATTCCGAACAGGCCCAGAATCCCGGCGGACATCCACGGGTCGACGTTGCCGTACTGGCGCATGACGGTATCGATCCACGGCAGGCAGACAGGATAGAAAACGAAAGCCGTGAAGAAAACCGTAGAGCGGCGCTTCGCGAGGCGGCGCGCCGACGGAGGCGAGGACGAGCATGCCCACGGAAATCCAGGCGAGAAGAGGCAAATTGTAATTGGGAAAGGACAGCGCGAGGGCAACGCCGCTCCCCAAGGCGAGCAGGACTCGCGTATACCGGCAAATTCATCTAGCGTTTGATGATAGCCTTGAAACCGGCTTGGTCGAGGGCGCGCTTGGCGCGTCGGCGGATTTCTCGTCGGATACGGACCCACCTGCACGCGATAGAAATTGTCGGTGGTGGGCGTAACGACGAAAGACGGAAATTTTCTGCTGGATCGCGTCGGCCATGGCCAGCGCGTCGCCTGCCGGGTGACGGCGGCGACCTGCAGGACGATCGAGCTCTTGACCATCTTCGGCGGCTGGAAGCGGCCTGGAGGCGTGGTGGCAAGCGACTGGCTTCGTTTTCCGGCGCGATGAGCGCAGAGCTCTGCCGGCATTGCGAGTTGCGCGGCCGCGGTGGTCTTCGGCTGCAGTCTCGATTCTTGGTTGCCGACTTCTCGTAGAAATCCCAGTCGCCGGTTGCTGAGGACGGCGCCGGTTCGGATTGCTTCGATTTCGGCTGCGGCTCGGCGCGGGCGACGGCGTCTGCGCGGAGTCGAGTATCCGCTGCGTGCACCGCGCCGCCGTATTGGGTGCGCCCCATCACGTAGCCGAGGGTGAAGAAAACGCCGCAGAGCAGCACGACTCCGAGAAACAGTCCCACCAGGTGCCGGCTTTCGAGCACCCGATCGCCGCCTCCGCCTCCGCGTTTCCTCTTCCTGCCATTCGCTCCTATTTTTTCTCCCCACGCCTTCACCCACTGCGAAATCAAATCGATCGGCAGCGGAAAAACGATCGTCGTGTTTTTCTCGACGCCGATTTCGGTCAGCGTCTGCAGATAGCGCAGCTGGATCGAAGCGGGCTGCTTTTCCAGCACTTCGGCGGCGTCCGCCAGCTTGGTGGAAGCTTCAAATTCGCCTTCCGCGTGAATAATCTTAGCGCGGCGCTCGCGTTCCGCTTCCGCCTGGCGGGCGATGGCGCGCTGCATATTCTCCGGAATATCGACTTGCTTGACCTCAACCTTCGTTACCTTGATACCCCAAGGCTCGGTATCCTGGTCAAGGATTTGTTGCAGTTTGGCGTTAACCTTTTCGCGCTCGGAGAGAATCGCAGTCCAGTTCGAACTGGCCGACCAGGCTGCGCAGCGTGGTCTGCGCGAGCTGCGAAGTAGCGTACAGATAATTCTGCACTTGCGAAAGGGCGAGATTCGCGTCGACCACGCGGAAATAGCAGACCGCGTTCACTTTCACGGAGACGTTGTCGCGCGTGATGACGTCTTGCGGCGGGACGTCGAGAGTTTCGATGCGCAGCGAGATGCGCGTGAGCTTGTCGATCGGGAAAAAGACCAGCTGCAGGCCCGCGCCTTTGGCTTCCGGCAGCATGCGGCCGAGGCGCAAGCACCACGCCGCGCTCCCATTCCTTGATCACGTAGACGGAATTGAAAAACCAGAACAGGAAGATCAATACGGCGATCCCGAAGACGATCGTCACGAAATCCATTACTGCCTCCCCTCGAGCTTCTCATGCGAATGCGCCGGATGCGGTGCGTGAACCGGTTCGACTTCGAGCGTGAGCCCTTTAACTTTTCTCACGCGCACGCGGGCGCCCTCGGGAATGCTGGCGCCTGCCGGCGCCGCGGCGCGCCACAGTTCGCCGTGGACGAATACCATGCCCCGGCGTCGCCGGCGCCGACCGGCTCGCTGACTTCGCCTTCTTCGCCGATCAGCTCTTCCTTGCCGGTGGAAAGTTTCCAGGTGCGCGAGCGCAGCACCAGCCGCATCAGGATGATGACGATGACCGCGAACGGAATGGCTACGCCGAGCGCGGTCCAGAGGCTGACGCCCATGCCCGTCAGCGGCGAGTGAATCAGCAACAGCGCGCCCAGCACCATGGAAATCACTCCTCCGACGCCGAGCACGCCGTGAGTCGGAAATTTCGCCTCCAGAATGAACAGCCCGAACGCAGGCGATCAGCAGCAGGCCCGCGAAATTGACGGGCAGCATGTGCATCGCGAAGAGCGCGAGCACAAGAGCGATGGCGCCGAACACGCCCGGCGCGAACACGCCGGGATGCGTGAATTCCGCGTAGAGCCCGAGGACGCCGACAATCAGAAGGATGAAAAAGACGTCTGGCTGCACGATGCGCGAGAGGAATTTTTCGCGCGCGGTCATTTCGCGCGCGACGACGACCGGATGCGCGAGAGCGAGCTGCGCCTTGGAGCCGTCGAAGCGCGTGATGGTGCGGCCGTTGAGCTTCGCGAGCAGATCTTCGGGCGAGGCGGCGACGAGATCGATGAGCTTGCCGTCGAGCGCTTCTTTTTCGCTGAAGGCTTTGGCGTCGGTGACGGCGGTGGCGGCGAGTTCGGCGTTGCGTCCGCGCTTGCTGACGTAGCTGCGCAGGTAGGCGGTGGCATCGTTGACGATTTTTTTGCGCAGCGTGTCGTCAATCTGCACGGGCTGGCCGCCGATTTCCATGATCGGCGAAGCGGCGCCGGTTTCCGTGCCGGGAGACATGGCGGCGACATCCGCGGAAAGCAGAATGAAAAATCCGGCGGAAGCGGCGCGCGAGCCGGTGGGTACACGTAGGTGACGACCGGAACTGGCGAGCGCAGGATGGCCTGAATGATTTCGCGCATGGAAGTGTCCAGGCCGCCGGGCGTATTGATCGTGATCAGAATCAGGCTGGCGTGATCTGCGTTGGCCTGCGTCAATTCCGTGGACGATGTATTCGGCGAGGATCGGCTCGATTTCGCCGTCGATGCGAAGCTCGACGACGGTGGCAGAGGAGTGGGCGGCGCGGAGCAGATGCTGCGGACGGAAGACGAGCGACAGTGCGGCTAGCAGCGAAGAGCCACAGCAAAACGCCGCAACCGCTGGAGCAACATTTCAGGCCGCCATTATAGCAAGAGAAGGGCGCGGAGATGTGCAGTTCGCGAGACAAGCCTGGTAGCAAAGCTGGCGCAAGGCCGCAGGCCGAGAATCTTCCCTACCCTCGCGGAATGATCCGAGGCGCGGCTTCGTCTCCGTGGGGCGTAAAGCGCTAGTTTTGCTGGGCCGGCTCTGTGAGCTTCGCGTCACTCTGGTAGGAGGGCGGCACGTGCAGAACTTCCTGCACACGGGGTCCTTGATCACTTCGCGAATTCGGGGTCCTTTGCGCGGAGAGGAAATCCTTGTAGCCGTCGTCGCGGGCGAGCTTCAGGAAGTGGGCGGCGTGCTCGGCGTCGCCGACTTCGCGTAGGACTTCGCGACGAAGAAATAGAACAGGCCGGGATCGGTGGTGGTGCGCTGCTGCACGATCGTGCCGAGCCACCTCCTCCGGTCGAAAAGCTGGGATCCAGCGCCAGAGCTTTCTCGAAGTGCCAGCGCCTGCGGATATGCTTATTCGCGAAGTACGCGTAGCCCAGGTTGCTGTAGACGGTGGACAGTCTCCTCTTCAGCCGAGCGCCTTCTTGTAGAGACCTGATGGCCTTGCCGTAGTGCTTTTTCTCGTACTCGACCGTGCCGAGTTATTGACGGCGCTGGCAAATTTCTTGTCGGCCTTCATCGCGCGCTTGTAGATACTGCTCGGAGCGGTTCAGATCGCCGAGCTGCTGGTAGGCGACGCCGATTTTATTCAGCAGCGCGGCGTTCTTGGGTTCGTTTCGCAGAATCTGCCTCGTAGGCGCCGGCGGCTCGCGAATATTCCTTGCGCGCCATCAGGATGTCGGCGCTGCATTTCCGCGGCTTCGCGCGGAGAGAGCTCGGTCGGAAAAGCTTGGCGTGACCTGAGCGGTTGCAGTTGGCGAGACTCGTGGAGGTGCAGGCTGACTGGTGGCTGGCTCGGTCTGTTGCGCACGAGCGACGGGACAAACAACGAAAATCAGCGGAATGGCAAAGAGAGCAAGCTTCATTGCCCTGACTCCTTTTTCCGCGCCCCTGAAGCCTACGGCTGAGGTTTCTGGCTGTCCGCAGGCTTTTTGCTTCCTCCAAAGATACCAAAAATCTGGTCGAGAAACCTTTTTTCTTCTCGGCTCTTGCGGCCGGCTGTGTGCGGAGACTGGCGCGCGTTCTTCGGGGGCCGGCTTCGGCTGCGTTTGACTGTGGACGCCTGGCCGCTGAATGGCGGCCGCATCGGGCGGGGGCGGCGGATTGGTGCCTTTGCCGAAAAGATGCGACAGCCAGGAGTTGGGGGGCTGCGCACTCGCCGCCGTTGTTAGCCGCAATACTGCGTGGGCTCGCTGCCCGCGATGAAATATTCCTGCACGGACTGCGGGCAGGTGGGCGTGGCCAGTTGCCGGTCTGCGGATCGACAGCTTCCTGAATTACGCCCGGCGGCGGTTCGAAGTCCTGCGTGTTGTGTACTCCGGCAGAGCCACGGCGCGCTTCATGAACTCGGCCCAAATCGGCGCGGCGGATGCGCTGCCGGCAAGGCCGAGGTCGCGGTTATCGTCGAAGCCTACCCATACGACGCAGAGCAGATTCGAGGTGTATCCGGCAAACCAGCCATCGCGCGACGTGCCGGTCTTCCCCGCGCGCGGGCGCTGTAAGCCCATGGCGCGCACGGTAACGCCGGTGCCGTGGTTGATGACATCTTCCATCAGGCTGGTGGTCAGAAAGGCGACGCGCGGATCGAGCACCGCGCGCGTCTTGGGCGCGGCGGATTCTTCCACGTTGCCGTCAGCGGCGACCACGCTGCGAAGATAAAGCGGCTCGGCGCGCATGCCATCGGTGGCAAAGGCCGTGTAGGCGGCGGCGACGTCAATCGGCGTCATCTCATAGGCGCCCAGCGCCACCGCCGGCGTCGCCTGGATGTTGGCGCCCAGCCCCATCTGGCGGGCGAGTTCACCACGCGCTGATAGCCGATCATTTCCGCCACTTTTACGGTGGCCACGTTCAGCGAATGGATCAGCGCGTCGCGCACGGTGACTGTGCCGTAAAATTCCTCGCCGTAGTTATCGGGCGTGTACTCCTTGCCGTCGAATTCAAACGTGGTGGGCACGTCATCCACGGTGGTGACTGGCGTGACGACGGGCTGCAGCCCTCGGCAGCGTTGTCGAAGGCCGCGGCGTAGACGAAAGGCTTGAAGACCGAACCGGGCTGGCGGCGAGCCAGAGCGTGGTTGAGCTGGCTTTCGCCGTAGTTCCGTCCGCCGACCAGCGCGCGAATTTCGCCCGGTGTGCGGGTCCATCGCCACCAGCGCCACCTGCACCGCGGGCGGCCTGCCCTTCTTTCTTCCATGCGGCGTAGCGCTTGGCCAGCAGCTTATCCACACCCTGCACGCCGATCTGGACGGCATCGGCGGCGGCGCGCTGCAAATCCGGATCGAGAGTGGTGTAGATGCGATAGCTCTGCGTTTCGAGATCGTTTTCGGAGAGATTTCTCGAGGAGATGGTCTTTCACCATGTCCACGAAGTAGGGAGCGGAGCCGCTGTTGACGCCGCCGTTGACGAATTTCAGCTGCAGCTTTTTGGCGGCGGCGGCCTGTTCCTCGCGTGACGTAGCTGTCCTCGACCATCTGCGCCAGCACGCGGTCGCGCGCTTCTTTGGCGCGGTCCATGTGGCGCTCGGCGGTGGCATAGCGATTGGGTGCGCGAATGATGCCGGCGAGGAAAGCGGCTTCGCCGAGGGTGAGCTCGCGCACGTCCTTGCCGAAATAGGCCTCGGCGGCTTCGCCAAATCCGCGGATGGCAAAACTGCCGCGATTGCCCAGATAAACTTCGTTGGCATACAGCTCGAAAATCTGCTGCTTGGAAAAGCGCTGGTTGATTTCGACCGCCATCAGAACTTCTTTTACCTTGCGGCGCCATTCGCGCTTGGTGGTGAAGAAAAAGCTGCGCGCCACCTGCATATCGATGGTGCTGGCGCCCTGGGCTTTCTGGCCGCGGCGAAGGTCGGCGAAGGCCGCGCCAATACGCGGACCCAGTCGAGCCCGCCATGCTCGAAGAAACGCTTGTCTTCGGCGGCCAGTACCGCATCCACGAGATCTCGGAAGATCGTCAAAGCGGACGACGCGGCGCTTTTCGCGCGAGCTGTCAAAAAGATTGGTGATCAGCTCCGGCTCGATTTCGGCGGAATCGCTCGGGGCGCCGTCGGAAAGCTGCGAGATGCGCGAGATCTGCCGCGCGGAGAAATCGACGCTAAGCGCGTTCACTCCGCGAAAATAGGAATCGGCGGACGGGCCGAATTTCGACCGTCGTTCCGGAGATCTTATACAGCCCCGGGAGCTCCCTCGGCATCAGCCTTCCTGATATCCCGCGCGGAGGAGATAGGTGGCCAGGTCCCCGGGGTGCAGGGTTTCCCCGACGTAGATCATGTCCGGAGCGGAAAAAACCCGCGAAGTATTCTGAAAAATCTGGCCGGTAAGCCGCTGGTCAATCAGGCGGCCGAACTGAATGTAGTAGTAAGCGAAGAGCGCGGTGCCGGCGAGCAACACCGCGCAGAGCCACGCCCAGGAGCGCGAAACCGACGCGGGAGGTCCAGAAGCCCGGCGCGATTCGAATCCGAAATCGCGATTATTTTCCATCAATCAGCACATGTGAAAAGGTCATTGCGCAAGCGAAAAGCTGGTTTCGGCCGGCGCGCCGCCGCCAACGCTTCCCCACCCCCTAGTGAATGGATTCCTATACTAAATCGAGCGGTTGTCCGCGTGGTCATGAAATCGAGGGTGAATTTATAGACAGCAAGTCGACGGGGACCGAATAATCCAGCGATATTTGGACGTTGCCGTGGTTGTAATTTTGAGGCTGTCTTGGTCCGCAGGAATACCGATCTCATTCACCTTCTTCAAGACGTTGTCGCGAATGTCCTTGGTATCCAGGCGATTACCGATGGCAAAGCGCGCTTCGCTCTCGATGGCGTCCTGCATCTGGTAGTTATTCACGAAGATCGGAACGATCTTACGCCGGCAAAAACCATCGCGCCTAGCAAGGTGATCATGAGGAATAGCTTCACGCCGCTGCCGCCCCGCTGCGAATGCCGAATCGTCGAGAGGTGACGAGACTCAAGTGGCCCTTCCTCCAAAAACCTAAAGAAGTAAGAGGACAATCAATGCTAGCATTCATCGGCGTGGAAAGAAAAACGTCGAATGCTGTTTTCGATGAGTAAACGGGGCCTCTCGGGCCGTTTGAGCGGCCGCTAGGCTTCGTTAGTAGGCTCGAGCGAAAATGCCCTTTTCGCGTGGCGGGCTCGCCGCAAAGAACGCACTGGCCGGAGCCGCCGGGCTGTTCGAGAGGGATGCAGCGCATCGTGGCCTTGGTCTCTTCTTTGATTTTCGCTTCGCAATCCGCGCTGCCGCACCACCAGGCGAAAGCGAAACCGGTCTCGACGGCCTTCTTGAATTCGTCGTAGTTGGCGGGCTCGACGGTATGCGCTTTGCGGAAAGCGAGGGCGCGATCGAGAGTGCCTTCTGAATTTCCTCGAGCAGTTGCGAGACGGCCGCCGCGATGCCCTGCTGCGGGACGAAGGACTTGCCTTCCTTGCCGGGCCGGTCGCGCCGGGCCAGGACCACCGAGCCTTTGGCGACATCCTTGGGGCCGAGTTCGAGCCGCAATGGCACGCCGCGCATCTCCCAGTCGTTAAATTTGAAGCCGGGGCTCATGCCGTCGCGCTCGTCGATCTTGACGCGGATACCCGGCGTCGATAAGCTCCTTGCGAAGCCTGTGCGCGTTTTCGAGCACGCTCGACTTTTCCTCGTCGGTTTTGAAAATCGGAACGATGACGAGTTGGATGGGCGCGAGACGAGGAGGCAGAATCAGTCCCTGATCGTCGCCATGCACCATGATGATGGCGCCGACGAAGCGGGTGGAGAGTCCCCAGGAAGTGGTCCAGCAGTGCTGCAGCACGCCGCCCTTGTCGAGATAGCGAATATCGAAAGCCTTGGCGAAATTCTGGCCGAGATTGTGCGACGTGCCCGCCTGCAAGGCTTTGCCGTCGCCCATCATGGCTTCGATCGAATAGGTCTGGTCGGCGCCGGCAAAGCGCTCGGAATCCGACTTGCGTCCGGGAATCACGGGAACGGCTGCTTCCTTCACCGCAAAGTCGGTATAGATGTCCAGCATCTGCCGGGTTTCGAATTCGGCTTCTTCCAGCGTGGCGTGCGCGGTGTGGCCCTCCTGCCAGAAAAATTCCAGCGTGCGCAGGAAAAGCTTGGTGCGCAGTTCCCAGCGAACCACGCTGTTCCACTGATTGATCAGCACGGGCAAATCGCGATAGGACTGAATCCACTTCGCGTAAGCGTGGCCGATGATCGTTTCCGAGGTGGGCCGGATCACCAGCGGCTCTTCGAGCTTTTCGCCGCCGCCGTGGTTACCACGGCAAGCTCGGGCGAAAATCCCGCCACGTGAGATTTTTCCTTTTCGATGAAGCTGCGCGGAATCAGCAACGGAAATGCAGCGTTCACGTGTCCGGTAGCCTTGAAGCGGCTATCGAGCGCCGCGGTGATGTTCTCCCACAGCGCCCAGCCATAGGGCCGCACAATCATGCAGCCGCGCACGGGCGCGTAGTCTGCCAGCTCGGCCCGCAGAACAAGCTGGTTGTACCATTCCGAAAAATCTTCGGCGCGCGTGGGCAGTTTCAGGTCCGACATGGGCTTCCAGGTCCTCTTTCAGGCCGATCTGCGGCGCATAAGCCAGGACAATCGGCACTTCGATAAACGCTAAAGGTTAGGGGAGACGATGAGCTAAGTCAACCAACCGCGACAGTAGCCCCGGCAGAAATTTGTGTTAACAAAGGCCCCCAATAGGGTAGGCTACACGCCGGCCTAAACGGTTAATTACCGTGCTTTCCAATCTATAGGGAGAAAATAGAAATGAAGATGCAGCGAGTGGTGATGGCGATCTTATTTACATTTTTCGTTTGCGGATCAGTTCCGCCACTCGCGAAGGCACAATCATCCTCAGGAGCTGGCACAACGTCTTCCACCCCGAGCCCACAGTCATCGGCTCCCACGCACGCGCAGCCGGGTCAGACTTATCAAAAGCCATCGAATGCGCAAAAGTTTAGGAACTACATTTTCGACTCGTTCGGGCCCTATGCGATTCTCGGAAGCGCCGTGGCCGCCGGCATCAACCAGGCGTCCGGCGATAGAATCAACGGCACCGGGTCGGGCACTCCTCCAGAATGGGGCGGAGGTACAGGCCCCTACTTCGAACGTTTCGCCAGCAACTACGGAATTAACATTACCGCAACGACGGCACGCTACCTCATGGCTGAAGTCCTCCGTGAAGACACAATCTATTATCGTTGTGAGTGCACAGGGTTCAGCCACCGTCTGGTTCACTCTCTGATGTCAACAGTTGCGACTCGCCACGGCGACGACGGACACTATCGTTTCTCGGTCAGTAACCTGGTAGCCCCCTATGCAGGCACCATGACGGCCGCGTTAGGTTGGTACCCCGGGCGGTATGAACCATCCGACGGTTTTCGGATGGGCAATTATCTTTTGCTGAGCTATGCCGGCCTGAACGTCGCTAAGGAGTTTGTCTACGGCGGTCCGCATACTCTGATGGCACACACTCCTCTAAAAGGCATAACCGGAAGCAACAAGCCTTAGAAGACCTGATTCGACATCGGCGAAAACGCTGGCATACTTACGCCACAAGTCTCTCATGGCGGATGGCGATTTCCCTTCTCAGCGTAGTGTTGTGAATATCCGTTCTCCCGTGAACTGACGGTAAATTGATACAGGAATATCCCCCTTGAAATACGGTGTGCCAAAATGGGAATCTCTAAACCCATGAAACCTATGACTCCTACACTCACGTCCCATACCTCCTATGCGAAACCCGTTTCTGGTCATAATTCTTATAACCGCGACGGCCCTTCTAAGCGCCTGCGGCGGCTCAGGCTCGGGTAATGTTGCAGAACCTCCTCCGGCGGCGCTCACAATTTCAACATCTTCGCTGCCCACCGGACAGACAGGTGTCGCTTATAGTGCGGTGTTGGCGGCCACCGGGGGCACCCCGCCGTATACGTGGTCCCTCACCAGCGGTACGCTCCCTGCGGGTCTTATGTTGAATGCCTCAACAGGCGCGCTCACCGGCACGCCTACGCAAACCGTCACAAGCACAGTCCTCACGTTCCAAGTGGCTGATTCCAGCACACCCCCAGGTAGCAGGTCCGCCAAGCTGACGTTGACGATCTCTTCCACTGCAGTAGGAATTGCGATTTCTCCCAAGCTCGCGGGCCTCACTGTGACGCAAACGCTCATGGTCTCCGCGACGGTGGCGAATGATACGTCCAAGAAGGCGGTTTCATGGTCTGCAACAGGGGGCAGTTTTTCTTCCGATGCCAGCGCCTCAGGAGCCAGCGTCACCTACACAGCTCCTTCCACCCCCGGCATCTACACCATCACTGCGACCCAGTCGAGCGATGTTACGCAAAGAGCCGTGGCGACAATTGGCGTTACCGATCTGCACGGCGTCTACACCTACCACAATGATGTGTCTCGCGATGGCGCCAATACGTCTGAATACGCGCTGACGACTGCAAACGTTAACGGCTCCACGTTTGGCAAACTATTTTCCTGCCAGGCTGATGCTGCCATCTACACCCAGCCACTGTGGGTCTCGAACCTCACGATTGGCGGGGCGAAACACAACATTGTGGTCGTCGCCACCATGCGCGACACTGTTTACGTATTCGACGCGGACGCCAGCCCTTGCGTCACATATTGGCATACGCAATTCATTCCGTCGGGTGAAACCTTCTACTCCGCCTTCGACGTTTCTACTAACAGCATTTTCCCTGACATCGGCATCCTCGGCACACCGGTGATTGATAGCACCTCCAACATCATCTATCTCGTGACGAAAACAAAAAATATCAACGATCCCGGCCCCGTCGTCCACCAGCGCCTGCACGCCCTTAACCTGGCCGACGGTACGGAGATTGCCAACAGCCCTGTGGAGCTGGATAGCTCGATCACGGTCCCCGGCAACTGCGAAGGCGGTTCCACAATAGCGTTTAATGTTGCGAGGGAAAACCAGCGACCGGGCCTGGCTTTAGTGAATGGTGTGGTCTACATTGCCTGGGCGTCACACGGAGACGTAGATCCCTACCACGGATGGGTCGTGGGTTTTAATGCGTCCACTCTTAGCCGCGTTTCTGCTTTCAATTCTTCGCCCAACGCCGCCGAGGGCATGGGCTACTGTCGAGCAGGTATCTGGATGTCGGGCGGTGCGCCTGCCGCCGACGCCGCGGGCAACCTGTACGTTATTACCGGCAACGGCATATTCGATGGCACGTCAGCGTTCGGCGACAGTTTTCTTAAGCTGAGCGCCACATCTGGCCTTGCCTTGGCCGATTGGTTCACTCCGATGGACCAGCTCTCCCTGGATGCGTTTGATCAAGATCTCGGGGCGGGAGGCGCGGCGGTTCTCGTCGATCAAACTTCCGGCCCTCATCCGCACCTTATAATTGGCGGTGGCAAGTCGCAGAGTCTCTACCTTCTGGATCGAACGAACATGGGGCACTTCACCAGCGGCGGACCCGATAAAGTGGTCCAAACTTTGAAGGTCTCGGAGTCGTCTTTCTCCACACCGGCCTTTTGGCAGAACACTCTTTACTTTTTTGGCTTTAACGGGCCCGGATTAGCCTACACGTTCCTTCCAGCCTCCGACACATTCAATCCGTCGGTGGCGTCTGCTACTACACCTTCGTTTTCGTTTCCAGGTTCTAGTCCGTCGGTTTCTTCAAACGGGAACTCCAACGGAATTGTGTGGATGATTGACGCGCATTCTTTTGGCACAGGCGACGGTGGGCCAGCGATCGCGGGTCCCGCCGTACTGCACGCCTTCGATGCCACGAATCTAGGAACCGAACTCTGGAACAGTTCCCAAGTTCCCGCCGACGCTGCCGGAAACGCCGTGAAATTCACAGTTCCGACGGTGGCGAACGGTAAAGTTTATGTCCCTACACGCGGCAACGACTCGACACTGGGCGCCGGCACAGTCTTCGGTGAAGTGGATGTGTACGGCCTCAAACCTAATTAACCGCATACCGCAGCGCGCAAATCTTGCATTCGACATGGAGTCAAGAAAAGCGGAGCAAGAAGGGTGTAGCGCTACACCCGACCAGCTCCGTTGCAACGTTGAAGCACAACCTGTGATGCGACATGCGTCGCTCCTAGTTTTCAATACCTGCTGCGAACCACGGGTGAGCACCGGCTGCAGTGCGGATGAGCAGCACCGGTGTCTCGCAAGGACTCACTGGCAACGGCGACAGAAGGTCATCGATTGTGAAGTCGCCATCGGAATCAAGCGCTACGCCGGTTTGATCTGTGCTGGAAGCGGTAGCGCTAGTCCCAGACCCGCAGAATAGAGTGGCGAATACGCTCTGGCCACCGTTAGTTCCGATGCCATTGCCGCCGCCCAAGAGCAGACCGCGTCCGCGAACACGGATGCGTCCATCGCTGGTAACGCGCGCGTCGAGATCCGCAATTCGCCAGATCTGGCCCGCCGGTGAAATGCCCCGCACGACGTTGGCGCTCGCCCGTGGTGGTTCCGTTGACGACTACATTGGAAACAGGAGCGACACCGATTGCACGGAAAAGTTGAGCGAGTTGTTGCCCTTCCCCCCCCCCGAAGGCTGAGAGAGCGACGATGGCAACAAACGCGAGTCCAACACCTAGTTTTTCTTCACGACCATTTCTCCTTGTCGGGGACTTTAGAATTCAACGCTGCATTTTCGGGCGTCGAGTGAATCCCCTTCGGCCAACCTCAGATGCCTTGCTCACAATTTGGTTGCCGTGTTTCTTGTTGTGGTGAGTTGACCGTGTTGAATTTTTAAAATCTTAAGAACAAGAATCTCGTGCCGCGTCCGATTGATCGAACAGCAGGAAGCTCCATCGGCGATGCCGCGCAGGAGACTTGGCACTGTTCTTGGGTTAAGATGTCGCAACAGACTCCGTTGCGGCGGCGAAGGCTTTCTCACTGGCGAAAACCTGGCGAGAGCGGCACTCAAATAGGCGGCCAAGATGCCGAGTTCCCAATCGGGCATGAAGGTCCTTGCAATCGCAGAGCGTTACCGCACGCTCCTTGAAATCAACAATGCCATCATCACGAACCTGACCCAACAGGCCCTCCTGCACGCTATTTCCGAGGCCTTGCATCGCGTCATCTCCTTCGATCGCTGCGCCATTACCCTTTATCAGCCAAGGAACGATTCTTTCCGCTTTCTCGCCGTGGAGGGAGACCGGGCTTCTGAATATTTCACAACGGGGCTCGAGGTCGATCGCAGCGAGACCTGATCAGCTGGGTGTTCGAACATCAGCAGCCTCTCCTGCGCCGCAATTTGGAAGAAGAGCAACAGTATGCCAATGAGCATCGCCTCGCTGCGGAAGGTATGCGGTCCTTGTGCGTTTTGCCTCTGATTTTCCAGGGAAAGTGTATCGGCACGCTCAGCTTCGTAAGTCAGGAAAGGGATCGCTATTCGAATGAGGACGCCGCGTTCTTACAGGACGTGTCAAACCAAGTCGCACTCGCAGTCACAAACATGAGGTCTTACGAGGAAATCACTGCCCTCAACACCAGGGTGGAGCGTACTGCCGAGCGTTATCGCACGCTCCTCGAAATCAACAACGCCATCATCACAAATCTGACCCAGGAAAGCCTACTCAACGCAATCTGCGATGCTGTCCAGCGCGTTGTGCCACTTTATCGTGCCGCGCTTACCCTCTACGATCCGGATACAGACTCAATAAGGATCCTCGCGCTTTCAACCCCTTGGAATTCGAATTATTTCCGCGTGGGAGCGAGATAGACCGCAAAGCAGCCATTCGAGCTGGGTATTGCAAAACCAGCGGCCCTCCTGTGCCGCGACATTCACACTGAGCAGCACTACCCCATTGGCGGAACTCTTGGAAGAGGGCATCCAGTCTTATTGCATCGTCCCATTGATTCTCGGGGGAAAGAGCATCGGCACACTCAACATAGGAAGCGATTCAAAGGATCAGTATTCCGATGCAGACGCGGAATTCCTTCGTGAAGTAGGAGGACAAGTTGCCCTCGCCATCGGCAACGTGAAGGCCTACCAGGAGATCACCGCGCTCAATGTCAGGGTAGAACGCACCGCCGCGCGCTATCGCACGCTCTTGAGGTCAACAACGCCATTGTGACCCACCTAAATCGCGGCAAACTGATGCATTCCCTCGCAGAAATCCTTCACCGCTTTCTTCCCTTTGACGGCGCGGTGATCACTTTTTACGTCCCCGAAAGCGACGTCTTCCGCTCCTTCGCGCTGGAGACCATGATTTCCACGGACTATCTCCGAGCCGGAATGGAAATACCGCGCAAGGACTCAATGGTCACCGAAATCTTCGGAATCAGCGTGGCCGGATACGCCGTGACCTGGAGAAGGAGCAGCGATTCGCGAACGACGGCCGCCTCTGGAAATCGGCATCGTTTCAGATTGCATTGTTCCTCTGATCGTCGGAGGCAAGAGCATTGGCACATCGGCATCGGCAGCCGGCAGAAGAACCAATACTCCGAAGCCGACATGGAGCTCTTGCAGGAAGTGGCTAATCAAGTGGCGCTGGCCGTTGCCAACATGGTGTCCTACGAGGAAATCGAGCGACTGAAGGCCCGCCTCGAAAAAGAGAACGTCTATCTCCAGGAAGAGATTCGTACAGATCACAACTTCGAAGAAATCACCGGCAACAGCGCTGTCCTGCTGGCAGTACTGCGCAAGGTCGAACAGGTGGCTCCAACGGATTCCACGGTTCTGATCCATGGCGAAACCGGTACAGGCAAAGAATTAATCGCGCGCGCGATTCATGACCGTAGTGATCGTAAGAGCCGGCCCCTGGTGAAGGTTAACTGCAGCGCGATCTCGGCTGGTCTGGTGGAAAGCGAACTTTTTGGACACGTCAAGGGAGCGTTCACTGGCGCCCTGGAACGGCACGTCGGGCGTTTTGAGCTCGCCGACGGCGGAACGATTTTTCTCGACGAAATTGGTGAGCTGCCTCTGGCAACGCAGGTAAAACTCTTGCGAGTTCTTCAGGAACGCGAGTTCGAAGCGGTAGGAAGCAACAAACCCGTCCGAGTGGATGTGCGTGTGATTGCTGCAACGAACCGGAATCTTCAGGAGTCGATTAGGCAGGTACTTTCCGGTCTGACCTGTTCTATCGGCTGAACGTCTTTCCGATTGAAGTGCCCCCCTTGCGCGAGCGCCGTTCTGACATTCCTCAACTCGCCATGTTTTTTCTTGCGCGGTTCGCCAAGAAGTTCGGAAAAAACATCCGAAGCATCCCGCGGGCGACAATCGAACGGTTGTCCGGCTACTCGTGGCCAGGCAACATAAGAGAACTGCAAAACGTTATCGAGCGCGCCGCGATTCTGTCGCACAGTTCCGTCCTCGAACTGGAACCCGACCTGATTCCCGAGCTAGCGCCTTCGGAGCCCTCTGGCATCACAGAGAGATCTGCGAAAGCTTTGCCGGATGAGAATCCCGATCCGGCCACTCCTGCAACTCTCGAGGAGTTGGAGCGAGCGCATATTGTGGCCATATTGAATCAAACTGGAGGCGTCGTGGAGGGGCCGCGCGGGGCGGCAAAGATCTTAGGCCTGCACCCCAATACACTTCGTCACCGAATACAGAAGCTGGGTCTCAAACGCACTCCCTACCACCCATAGTAGTTCTCACAGATCTTCGCAACGATCGCCACACATGCGGTGGGCCAACTAAGCCCGTCAAATCTGGAGTTTTCGCAACTTGCTTACATTTCAGTGGATTAGAGAAATGGCTTCTTCCCTTCCGAATGGCACACCGCCTGCAATCGCCTGCCTCGGGAACCCGAGTGCTGAGAATCACGATTACCGAAGCGAATGACGAACTCATCGCTCTGCATCTCGAGGGAAAAGTGAGCGGCAAATGGGTGGAGTGTTTGGAAAACACTTGTGCGGCCGAACTGAAAAACGCAGCGCGGGCGGTGATAGACCTGAGCGGCGTTTCTTTTCTGGATCGAGCCGGAATCATCCTGCTGAAAAATCTGTCCGAGTGCGGAGTGGAAATTGTGAATGCGTTGCCATTCATCACCGAGCAGATCAGGAATACAGGCCCACTCTGAGTCGCACAGTTTCCGATCGAGAGTCGCAAGGAGCGTAGACGCAGTTGCTTGGCAACGTGATTGTGGCACTCGGGCTCTATGAAATCGCAGCGTGCTGATGTCGTCGAAGAATTGCTCAACGTGGAGGATACGGTGGTAAGCCAGGAAAATCAGTCAATGCCAGCCTCATTCAGCGACGCCGAATTGATAGCGCGCGCGCAGAGAGGCGAAGAGTCAGCATTCGAAGCGCTCTATCATGCACACAAGCGGCGCGACTATCACTTGTGCTTTCGCATGGTAGGGAATACGGCCGAGGCTGAGGAGTTGACTCAGGAAGCGTTTTTGCGGCTGTTCCGAAAAATTCACATGTTTCGTGGCGACTCCGCCTTCTCGACCTGGCTGCATCGCCTGTCGGTGAACGTGGTTCTGATGCGCCTTCGCAAAAAGCGGGTGAAGGAGATCAGTTTCGAAAGCGGCGATGACGGCCAAGAATCCGAGCGGCCGCCTCGTGACTTCGGCGCTCCTGATTTGAGCTTGAACGGCGTCGTCGACCGCTTAACCCTCAAACGCGCCGTAGCGAAACTGCCGAAGGGCTGCCGAAAAGTCTTCGTGCTCCATGATGTTCTCGGCTGCGAGCATCACGAAATCGCGGCGAAGTTGGGCTACACGATCGGCAATTCCAAGTCGCAGTTGCACAAGGCTCGCATGCGGCTGCGCAAACTCCTGGGAACCCGTTTGCCAAACGCGGCAATGCAAACGAAATGTATTGAGGGTATATGAGAGGTTTTTTCACGCAGTTTGCGCGCAGGTTATCATGTTTCGGTCTGATCGCTGTGCTGTCGCTTATTGGCCGCACCGGCTCGAGCACAGACCAACGCATTCGAATTCAACGATTGGCATTTTCCCCTAGCCAACAACATTACTCTGTGGTTGTAACAGCAGGTTGGCCGGTTCCCTCTTGCGCACCCATCCTTAAACGAATCCCTTTCCATAGCGGGCGGCACCGATATAATCAGCCCTTGGACCTCTCAACTCCGTTGGCCAATGCATCGAAGAGCAATCGTCGCTACCCGCGAATCCCGACGCCAAAAGGCGTCTGGGTCTCCTGGCAGCATGATGGGGCGCAAAGTGTCTCGCGCGTCCGCGATTTGAATATCGGAGGCCTCTTCATCGACACAAAAACGCCGCCTCCCGTCGGCGCCTCGATCACTTTGCTATTCTCGGTGCCCGAAGGCGAAATCCGCAGCTCTGCGATCGTCAGGAACGTCACACCCGGTGAGGGCATGGGCGTCCAATTCGTGGCCATGAGCCAGGAACATGCAGTCCGTCTGCAAACCCTCTTCACCCGCCTGCTGCGTTCGAGCAACGCGACTCCGGCCTAAGCCCAAACCTTCGGCCATCCGAACCGCGACACCTTGAAAAAGTGCTGGAATTCCGGAATCTTTTCGCCGCCAGCCAAGTCTAATGTTGACGGAGCAGTAGTTCGGAGATTAGGATTCGGATATGGATAATCTGCACCCGGACCAAAAACTGCCTGCCGTGCGCTTGTTGTTGTCCGAGCCATGGCTGGCACGGGTGTGTGCAATCCGACTGATCTAATTTAGCCACAAATCGGATTTTAGCAACCCGCTCACCAGCAAATCGCAGCTGGTAGCGGGTTTTTTGTTTTCGGGCGGCATTTTTAAACAATGAACGGAACGCGGAGGCCATCGTGGCCAGCACAGCAGACATCGCGACAACCCGGCAGCCAAAAGAAACGAAGGCCCAAAAGGTCGAGCGCCTGAAGCGCTCGAAAAACCCATGGGAGCACTTCGACGAAATCAAGGAATTCGCGCGCCACGGCCGCGCCGCTGTCCTCCCCGAATGGGCCAATCTCTATTTCAAGTGGTGGGGCATTTACACGCAAGGTGACGGCGCTGGCGCCATCGGCGGCACGGGCGGCGAAGGCAAAGCCACCCAGTATTTCATGATGCGCATTGCCCTGCCCAATGGCCTGCTGCGCTCCAATCAGCTGCGCGCCATCGCGCAAATTTCAGAACGTTACGGCCACTCCTCGCCGATATCACCGTCCGCCAGAATATCCAACTCCACTGGCTCACGATCGAATCCATTCCCGAAGTCATCGAAGCCCTCGGCGCCGTCGGGCCTCAGCCCCAAAAGCGCCTGCGGCGACGTGACGCGCAACATCACCGGCTGCCCGCTCGCCGGCATCGCTTCCGACGAACTCACCGACGCGTCATCGCTCGCCGTCGAAGCCGCCCACTTGCTCTCCGCCAACAGCGATTTCTACAATCTCCCGCGCAAATTCAAAGTCTCGATCACAGGCTGCCCCGTCTGGTGCTCCTACCCTGAAATCAATGACGTTGCCCTCACCGCCTCCGTGCGCGAGCGCAACGGCCAAGGCGAAGTCGGCTACACCGTGCGCGTCGGCGGCGGACTCTCCGCCGATCCTCATCTCGGCGGTGCGCATCCCCGCCTTCATCCCCCGCGACCAGGCCTTCGCCGTCGTCCGAGCCATCGCGAAATTTTCCGCGACCAGGATTGCCTGCGCGAAAACCGCGACCGCGCGCGCATCAAACACCTCTTCATGCAGCACGGCTGGACGGCCGAACGTTTCCTCCGCGAACTCAATGTCCGCCTCGGCTTCGAGCTCGATCCCGGCGTCGAAGATGTCCCGCCGCCAGACGCCTATCGCGACCACGTCGGCATCCACGCCCAAAAGCAGCCGGGCCTCTACTACGTCGGCGCTGCCGTCCTGCGCGGACGCATCACCGCCCCTCAAATCCCGCCGCCGCGGCCCTCGCAGAAAAATATGCCGCCGGCGAACTCCGCACCACCAACATGCAAAACATCCTCATCGTCAATGTGCCGCGCGAAAATATCGACGCACTCGTCTTCGAACTCAACGCAGCCGGCCTCCATGTCGAGGCATCGCCCTTCTGGCGCGGCGCCGTCGCCTGCACCGGCACCGAATTCTGCAAACTGGCCATCACCGAGACCAAAGCCTTCACCCGCTGGCTCGTCGAAGAACTCGAAGAGCGCGTCCCCGAATTCGATCAGCCGCTCAAACTGAACGTCACGGGCTGCCCCAACTCCTGCGGCCAGCACTGGATCGCCGACATCGGCCTCGAGGGCAAGAAAATCAAGCAAGGCGCCAATCTCGTCGACGCCTACTACTTCTGCGTCGGCGGCGCCGTCGGCAAGCACGCCCGCATCTCGCGCCAGGTCGGCTACCGCTGCGCCGCCGAAGACGTCCCGGACGCCATCGAGCGCCTACTCAAGACCTACCTCGCCACGCGCGACCCCAACGAAAATCTCCGCGCCTATTTCGCCCGCCATTCCGACGACGCTCTCCGCGCCCAGCTCGCCGGCGCCATCGTGGCACCCGTAACGCGCGATCTTCCCGCCGGGCCGGTCCCGCACGGAGTGGGAGACTGACATGTCCTCCGAGTTATTCCCGGCCTTCATTAAGCTCGAAAATCGTCCGTGCCTGGTTGTCGGCGCCGGTGCAATCGCCACTTCGAAGATCGCTTCCCTGCTCCGCGCCGAGCGCGCAAATTACAGTCGTCGCGCCGCAAGCCAAATCCGAAGTAGCAAAACTTGCCTCCGCCGGAAATATCACCTGGCATCAGCGAGAATTTCGCGAGCGGACGATCTCCACGACATTTTTCTGGCCATCGCTGCCACCGGCAGCGCCTCGGTAAATCGCGAAGTTTTCCTCGCAGCACAGGCGCACGGGATCCTTACCAACGCAGTCGACGATCCGCCTCACTGCGATTTTTACTTCCGGCTGTCGTTCGCCGCGGCGACCTCCAGATCGCAATTTCGACCGCGGGCGAAAGCCCCTCAGTCGCCCAACGCTTTCGCCGCGAGATCGAAGCCTCGCTCGATCTCTCTCTGGGCAACTGGCTCCGCTTCGTTGGAAGCCTTCGCCGCCACGTCCTCGCAAATCATCCGTCTTCCGAAGAACGCAAAAAGTTGCTCAACCTTCTCGCCTACAGCCAGATTTGCGATTCGAAGGATTGCAAAATCGAATCGCGCTCGATCGAATTCGCCGGTCGCCACGTTCATCTCCCCGAGCATCTCCCAGGGGATACAGACGGCCGCGACGCGCTCGATAGCCCGTCAACGATTGACAACTCGTCAGCGCTTCAGGAGCAACCATGAAAGCCTCCATGCAGGCCAAAGTTTTTCTAGTCGGCGCAGGCCCCGGTGACCCAGACCTCCTCACCGTGAAAGCCCACGCGCTGATTCGCGCCGCCGAAGTCATCCTCCATGACGATCTCGTCTCCGCGCCGATTCTGGCGCTCGCGAGTCCCCACGCAATGGTCGCTAATGTTGGCAAACGTTGCGGCACAAAGAACATCACCCAGTCCGAAATCAACCGCCTCATGGTCGCCTCAGCGCGCCGCGGCTTGAGCGTCGTGCGCTTGAAGAGCGGCGATCCCGGACTTTTCGGCCGCCTAGCCGAAGAACGTGATGCCCTCGAATCCGCCGGCATTGCCTATGAAATCATTCCCGGCGTCACTGCCGCGCTTTCCGCTGCCGCCTCGCTCGGCGTTTCGCTCACCGACCGCCGCACGAGTTCGCGCATTGTTGTGATCAGCGCGCACCGCGCCCATGAAAATGAAAACGAGCCAGCCACCGATTGGAGCAGTCTCGCCGCCAATAATTCGACGCTCGTAATCTATATGCCCGGCCGCAATCTCGCCGCGCTTCGAAAGGAATTGCTCGACGCAGGTCTCGATGCCCACACGCCTGCAGCAATCGTCTCCGCCGCTAGCACTCCCGAGCAGCGCGAGCATTGCACCAGGCTAGGGCAACTCGACGGCGGACCGCCAATGCCGGCTCCCACAATTCTCCTCATCAGCCGCACCCTCGAGCGCGCCGCACGATCGGCTACCAATTCCGTTCCCCTCACTTGGGAATCGCTTCTTGATGGAGTGGAAGTCAGCATCGCAGAGAAAAACGCGAGCCAAAGCCTTGAAAGGAGCTTCACCTAATGACCACACAATCGACGCCGCAAAAGAGCTCATCGTCGCTCTCGAAGGGCGACTCCAAGCGCAAGCTTTCGCTCGACACATGGGCCGTCGCGCTATCGCTTGCAATCTCCCTTCTCGTCTGGCTCGGCGTGATCAAGCACATCCCATGGTGATGCGTTCGGGAGCCGACGGCATTCGACTAACGACATGCGACCGTCAACACGTAGCGCCTGTCATCCTGAGCGAAGCGAAGGATCTCAGCCCTGCAAACACTACCGAATCAATTCACAAGCAATGCTTTTGACCACGCGCTCAAAATTATTTCCGAGGAGAATGAAAAGAAAATGGCGACAAGCATCGCACTTCCCCATCCCCAACCGCTCAGCATCTTTAAGCGCGCCGGCCAACTCATCCCCGGCCTTCTCCTACTCGTCGCCGTCGGCTACGCCGGAAAATTCATCGAGCGCTCCATCGCCCAGTACGGACGCGCGCACCATCTCACGCTCCCCAATATCGAGTACGTTCTGTGGGCCATCCTCCTCGGCCTCGTGATAGCCAACACCACCGGCGTCCCCGCCGCCTTCAAACCCGGCCTCGCCACCTACGAATTCTGGCTCAAAGCCGGTATCGTGCTCCTCGGCTCGCGCTTTCTTCTAGGCGATGTCCTAAAGCTCGGCGGCGTCAGCCTCGTGCTCGTCGCCATCGAAATCGCTCTCTCGCTCACCTTCATGACCGCTCTTGGCAAAGCCTTCGGCCTAAAACCAAAGCTCACCACCCTTCTCGCCGTCGGCTCATCCATTTGCGGCGTCTCCGCCATCATCGCCACGCAAGGCGCCATCGGTGCTGACGAAGAAGATTCCTCGTTCGCCATCGCCGCTATTCTCACTCTCGGCGCAATCTCGCTCTTCATTTTTCCGCTCATCGGCCACTGGTTGCACATGAGCGATTTGAGCTACGGACTCTGGGCTGGCCTCGGCATCGACAACACCGCCGAAGTCACCGCCGCCGGAAATCTCTATTCCGACGCAGCAGGCAAAGTAGCCGTCCTCGCAAAAACCGCCCGCAATGCCATGATCGGGTTCGTAGTTCTCGGTTACGCGATCCACTGGGCCCGCAAAGAAAAAACCGCCGGCGTCACCAACAAAGCCGCATTCCTCTGGAACAAGTTTCCGAAGTTCGTTCTCGGCTTCCTGCTCATCTCTGCCATCGCCACAGCCCACGTCTTTAACAAGGAGCAGCTGACGAACCTCGCGAATCTCTCTCGCTGGGCCTTTCTACTCACGTTCGCAGGAGTAGGCCTGCGCACCAATATCGGAGACATGCGCAAACAAGGCCTCCGCCCCTTCGTGGTCGGTGCTCTAGGAGAAATCGTAATCGCCGCCCTGACGCTAGGTCTAGTCTTCGGTGCCGACAAATTCCTCCGTTAAATCAGCGTTCGACACGAACGGGAAAACGCGACAGTAGGGGCACGGCATGCCGTGCCCGCACGCCCAATCTGCACGGCGACTCCATTCGCTCCGCACGCGGGCCGTGCCCTCCGAATCAACTGGCACAGCCTATCCAAATTCTCCGCATGGGGTGCTCTCACAGCCCACCACAACCAAGAACTGTCGTTCCGAGCGGAACCGCGCGCGCTTTTTCTTCGCCACCGCGGAGCGCGAATTGTGCGTCCCGGTCGCACCTGCGGGGCGGAGGTCGCGCGGCGCAGAGAGGAATCTGCATTTCACGCCCACCCTCCTCGGCGCTGCCCAACCTGCACTAGCCTTCCCTCTTCAATTCCATGCTAGATTGACCCTCGGAGCCTCCAAGCCGAAATGCTCGATCGCAAACGCGCCACCTTCGACTGGCTCGACATCCTCTGGCTCCTCTTCCTCCTCGCTCTCGCCCTCCTCCCTCCCGTCCACGAAATCCATAAGCAGGTCATCCTCCTCGCCATCGGCGTTTTCCAACTCCTCGAAGGCCGCCTCGTCGCCTGGCTCCCAAAACGCGGCCCCGCCTATTCCGTCATCATCAAGATTCTCCTCGCCACTCTTCTCCTCGACCACACCGGCGACATCGGCATCAACAGCAACTACTACCCGATCTATTACCTCCCAGTCGTAACGGCCGCCGTTTATTTCGGTCCCATTGCCACGCTGGTCTGGACCACCATCACCTCCCTCGCCTACTGCGCATTTCTGATTCCCGCGCTTCAGGAATACGAGTTCACCACCGAAGGCGCCACCGATCTCGCCACTCGCATCCTTTTCTTTTATATCGCCGCAGTCATCGTCAACCGCTTCGCTTCCGAAAATCGAAGCAGGTCCACAATACCAGGAGCTCTCTGAGCGCCTGGAAGAAACAAATCGCCAGTTGCGCCGCGCCGAAGCCGATGCCCGCCGTTCCGAACGCCTCGCTGCTCTAGGACAGCTCTCCGCGGGCCTCGCCCATGAAATTCGTAATCCTCTCGGCGTGATCAAAGGCTCTGCTGAAATGTTGAGCCAGAAAGTCGAAGCTTCGAATCCGCTGGCCAGCGAACTTGCGGGCTACATCAGCACCGAAGTGAATCGTCTCAATTCCCTCGTCACCCGATTCCTCGATTTCGCGCGCCCTTCGCGCCTCGATCTTCACTCCGTGCAACTATCGGCCATCGTCGATCACGTTCTCGAATCGGTCCAGCATCAGCACCCAGATGCGCAAGTGACGGTCGAGCGAAACTACGCTCCACAGACATTAGACGTCCAAGTCGACGCCCAACTCTGCGAACAGATTTTCGTCAATCTCATCACAAACGCTTACGAGGCAATGGATGGCCGCGGCCGGCTCCGCATCTCCATTGCTCCCGAAACGCAAAACATGAGGCCAGGCGTCGCCGTCATTGTCGAAGACTCCGGTCCCGGCATCCCGGCCGAATCTCGCGAGCAAATCTTCAATCCATTCTTCACCTCGAAAAAAGAAGGTGTAGGCCTCGGCCTCTCGATCGTCGCCAAGATCGTTGACGACCACCGCGGCTCCATCCGCCTCGAATCCCCTCCCGGCCGGGGCGCCCGCTTCCACGTCTTCCTCCCCGAACGCCAGGATTGACTTGACCTAGTCTACTAGACTAGACTAGATCAGAAACGCTTTGGAAATCGAATGGGACTGGAGGCAGACTGTGACTTCTGTGAATGTTTACGAAGCTAAGACGAAGTTTTCAAAGCTCCTGCAGCGCGTCGCCGCCGGCGAGGAAATTGTGATCTCGAACCGCGGTGTTCCAGTCGCTCGGCTGATTCCCTTCCCGCAAGAGCGCAAAAGACCCCGTCCGCTTGGAATGGACAAAGGCCGCGTGCATATCTCGGACGATTTCGACGCCCCGCTGCCCCCTGACATTCTTGCCGGTTTTTTGGGGAAGCCCGCAAGACGCAAAAAGCGGAGATAATACAAATGGAGCTCCTCCTTGACACAAATGTGCTTTTGCGCGCGATGAGCTCTAAGGATCTTCTGAACCGCCAGTGCCTGAGACTATTGGCGGACCAGTCCAACTCGTTGTTCCTTTCGGCGGCCAGCATTTGGGAGGTCGTCATCAAGCACTCGCTGGGAAGGCTTGTACTTCCTGATTCGCCGCCTCGGTGGCTATCAGACAGGATCCGAACCTTTGGCATTCAAACCTTGGACGTTACACCTGCCCACGCTTTTGGGGTCGCCAATTTGCCGTCGCCGCATCGAGATCCTTTTGACCGCATGCTCATCGCCCAAGCCACTGCGGAACAGTTGACGCTGCTCACAACGGATCGAATTTTTCAATCCTACCCGGTGGACGTTGTCTTGTGCGGGGCGTAAACGTGTCGTCGCGTGCGTAGTTTCCGCAATAGAAATTCGCTTTTGCCTGTGTTAACATGAGTCGGGCTTATGTGCGCACCCGGAAAGGAAGGAACATGCAGTCAGGCGGTCGAGGAGGAGGTTTCCGTCGCCATTCTTGCCGCACAACCGCCTCTGCAAAGCGCCTATTTTCTAATCGCAAATCTGGAATTAGAATTCTCCGTAAGTCATTCAAAACAAAGAACGGCGACACTTTCTAATCGCAAATTTATTGCGGTTTTTCAACCCGAAAAATGACCGAAAAGCCCTCCATCCTCGTCGTCGAAGACGAAGCCAAAATGCGCCGCCTCCTCGAGCTCGAGCTCGCCGACCAGGGCTTTCGCGCCCAGACCGTCGCCGACGCCGAAACCGCTCTCAAACTCCTCAATACCAATCAGTTCGACCTGATCGTCACCGATCTCAAACTGCCCGGCATGAGCGGCATGGAATTCCTGCAAGCCGTTAAACGCGCAAACGCAGCAATACCCATCATCATCATGACCGCTTTCGGAACGGTTGAATCCGCCGTCGAAGCGATGAAAATCGGCGCCAGCGATTACGTGTTGAAACCGTTCTCGCTCGCTGAGCTTGTGCTGGTAATCCGCAAGGAACTGGATTCGCACCAGTTGCGCGAAGAAAATCGCAATCTGCGTGAAGCTCTTGGCGAGCGATATAAATACGACAACATCGTTGCGCAAAGCTCGAAAATGCAAGCCGTGCTGGCGCTCGTCGAGCGCGTTGCGCCAACCAATTCAACCGTTCTACTCGGTGGAGAAAGCGGCGTCGGCAAAGATCTGATCGCCCGCGCGATTCACCAGCATTCGAACCGCGCTTCCGGCCCTTTCATCAAGATCAACAGCACTGCAATCCCCGAAAATCTTCTCGAAAGCGAACTCTTTGGCTACGAGAAAGGCGCATTCTCTGGCGCCACTGGAAGCAAACCAGGAAAATTCGAGCTGGCCGATAAAGGCACGCTGTTCCTCGACGAAATCGGCGATGTCCCGCCCGCCATCCAGGTAAAACTTCTGCGCGTTCTGCAGGAACGTGAATTCGAACGGCTTGGCGGCACAAAAACGCTGAAAGTGGACGTGCGCTTGATCGCCGCAACAAATCGCGACCTTCGCGCCGCCCTCGAAGACGGCACATTTCGCGAAGACCTTTACTACCGCCTGAACGTAGTCGCGATCGATATTCCTCCGTTGCGCGACCACAAAGAGGACATCCCCGCTCTCGCCAATTTCTTCCTCGAAAAATTCGCTCGCGAATCCGGCAAGCCGATTCGAGGCATAACGCCCGCCGCCATGAAGCTGTTGCTCGATTTTCATTGGCCGGGCAACGTTCGCGAACTGGAAAATATCATCGAGCGTGGCGTCACGCTTTCCGCCGGTTCCACCCTCGACGCCGCGGACATTCATCTCGATCCGCCGTCGCTCTCGCGCCGTGGCGGGAGCCCCAGCGGTCCTTCCCCCTGGCATGACGCTCGATCAGTGGGAAGACGAAGCCATTCGCGAAGCCCTCAAACAAGCCAATGGAAACAAAAGCCAGGCCGCGCGCGCACTCGGACTTTCGCGCAATGCTCTTCGCTACCGCCTCTCGAAAATCGGCGTCCCCGACCCGCCCGAAAAAGAGTAGCCAATGCCCGCTAAATTCGGCTCGTCATTTTCAGCGCACAGGAATCTCGCGCGTTCGCGGACCGCCACCCCAGCGAATTCACGTGGCCTCGATGCCACTGGCCGAAAACCACCAGCTAGCGTGAGAAGCACCACCGCCAATCAGGCATCCGGAAAGCAACAGTTCGCTTTAGCCGTAAGCCGTGTATCATAACAACTTAGGACCTAATTCCAGTTCGTTGGCTTTGGCATCCAGCCTGCATTTAGCTCTGCGGCTTCAGCTGTTCCCGGCATTTCATCGCCGGAAGGTAACCATGAAACGGTATCTCGCAATCTTCGCGACAATCTTTCTTCTCGGCGCAGCGGGCGCAGTCCGTGCTCAGGATTCTCCGCCGCCGCAGGACGACCGGCAAGCGCAGCAGCAGGCGCAGGACGATGACGCGCCGCCGCCGCCGGATCAGAATCAAGCCGACCAGATTCAAATTCAAGACGAGGCTGCGAATCAGCAATCGGAGCAAGCAAGTCAGCAGGAACAGCAGCAACAAGCTACCACGCAGCCTGGCGTTGCGCGTGTGAGCTGGATTCGCGGCGACGTTTCGACGCAGCGCGGTGACAATGGCGAATGGGTTGCCGCCATCGTGAACACTCCGATTTCGCAGGGCGACCGCGTTTCAACGGGCGATCGGTCCCGCGCCGAACTGCAACTCGACTACGCAGACACGCTGCGCATGTCCGATCGCGTCACTGTGAAAATCGCGACCCTCACGCGTTCGCAGATTCTGCTTCAAGTGGGTGAGGGACTTGCGACGTACTCGGTAAACCGCGGCGCACAAGCCTCCTCAGAAATTGACACGCCCAATGCTTCCATCCGGCCACTGGGCGAAGGCGAGTTTCGCATTCTGGTGAATTCGGACGCCGAGACACAGGTTGTAATTCGCCGAGGCTCTGCAGACATTTCTACTCCCCAAGGCTCTACGCGCGTCGACGCTGGGCAAATGATTACGATCGCCGGAACGGATAATCCGCAATACAAAGTTTCGCAAGCTCCTTCGCGCGACGATTGGGATAACTGGAATAGCGATCGAAATAGGGCTGCGGCAAATTCTGAAGGTTCACGCAACACTAATCGCTATTACACCGGCTCGCAAGATCTCGATCCTTACGGCCGCTGGGTGACGGTTCCTGATTACGGTCGAGTGTGGGTTCCGAACGTCGCTCCGGGATGGGCGCCTTATCGCGCCGGACGTTGGGTGTGGCAGCCATATTTTGGTTGGACTTGGGTTTCATATGAGCCGTGGGGTTGGGCGCCTTATCACTATGGCCGCTGGCTTCCCTACGGCGCAGGTTGGGCATGGTGGCCTGGACCGGTGGCGGCGTATCCCGCTTACTACCCAGTCTGGGCGCCGGCGTACGTTTCCTTCTTCGGATTTGGAGGCGGCGTTGGGTTCGGTGTCGGCTTTGGATTCGGATTTGGTTTCGGTCATGTGGGCTGGCTCCCGTGCGGTCCTGGGGACTGGTATCACCCGTGGTACGGACGCTATGGCGGCAGCTACCGCGCTGTGAGCTTCAACAACGCCAACAATTTTCACAACGGATGGGCGCCGCTTCATGGCGGTGGGCGTGGATTCTCAAACGTCAACGAGGCATCCCGAAACGATCACGTTCGCTCAGGAATGAGTTCGATGGATAGCCGAAGTTTCGGGCACGGGCACGGTGCCTGCTCATCAGACGGGCGATTAGCGCGGGTGAATTCCGCAACGCGAGCATGGTCTCGGGCAAAATGCCGGTGAATCCGGGCAGAGGCAGCTACAGTGCGTCGAGTCGCGAGGCCAGCCCATCGACCGTTCGCAACGCAACATCGAATTCGCAGCGCTTCTATTCTTCATCGCGTAATTCCAGCGGGACTGCGCAGCCGTCGCGCGGATATGGCGCGACGTCGAATCAGCGCAACAACGGCAACTCGGGCGGCAACTCGGGCTACTCGAATAGCACGCGCTCGGCGCAACCGAATATAAACGGTGCGAATCGCGGCGGCGCATCAAACTCGACCGCGCGTCCAGGCTGGCGCACGTTCACGCCTCCCTCTTCATCGGCGGCAAACCGCACTGCGCCGAATGCTCAATCGAACAATCGTGGGGCGATGGGCAATCCGGGCAATCGCGGGTACGGAGCGCCGAATTCAGCATCGCGGCCATATCAGCAGCCCAACGCTCAATCGAATATGCGCGGCCCAATGGGTAACCCGGGCAATCGCGGTGGATACGGAGCACCAAACTACGGAGCGCGACCGTATCAGCAGCCAAATTCTGCGGCGCGCGGCGGCTATCCGGGAGGCGGTAGCAGGCCCCCGCTCAACATGAGGCAACCGATTGTTACGCCTCGCAACGGCGGAAGTTATGGCGGGTCGCGCGGTGGTTCAGGAGGAGGCGGATATCGCGGCGGTGGCGGTGGTGGTTCCCACGGCGGCGGTGGCGGTGGAAGTCACAAGCATTAATACAAATAACGAGGATTCATAATTCTCATACCCCAGGGTTTCGCTTACTCGAGTAAGCGAGGCCCTGGGTCGTTTTTTTACTGAGCGGAATTTGCAAGGTAAGAAATGTTGCTTCAAAAAAATTCCTTCACACACCGCGTTTCAGAAACTTCTCGACTGCCGGAGTGTTTAATGAACAGGAGAGAAGGAAATGACCGACGCTCGTATCATTTTGTGGTTCACATGGTTTGTTTTTAGCAACTGGCTGAGGAATCTCGCTATGCTATCGGCACAACGCTTTCTAAAAGGAACCTACTCGATGCGAAAAACGCTTGTCGCTCTTTCTCATGTTCCTCTTCGTCGCAGGTGCTTTCCTCGCGCTCCCGAAACAAGCGGGCGCGCAGGACGATCCTCCCAGCCGCGTAGCGCGACTCAATTTCATGCAAGGGTCGGTTTCGTTTGAGGCCTCCGGCACGCAGGAATGGGTGGATGCGAATCCCAGCCGCCCGCTCACGACGGGCGACAATCTCTGGGTCGACAAAGATTCGCTGGGCGAAGTTCACGTCGGGAGCCTAGCGATTCGCATGGCGAGCGAGACCGGCATCTCGTTTCTGAATCTCGACGATCGCACGGTTCAAATTCAACTCGCGCAGGGCACGATCGAAGTGCATCTTCGCCGCTACGAACCCGGCAATGCGGTTGAAATCGATACGCCCAATCTCGCTTTCACGCTCACCGCTGCCGGAGAGTATCGAATCGAGACCGATCCGAACGGCGATTCGACGCTGATCATCGTGAGAGAAGGCGGCGGGACAGGTGACCGGCGGCGGCGAATCCTACGATCTCGGCCCCGGGCAGCAGTACACATTTGGCGGAACGGACGAGCTCTCCTACGACGCGCAGCCGGCTCCCGGTTTTGATGATTTCGAGAACTGGTGCCAGCAGCGCGATCAACGCGAGAATCGCTCGGTGTCTGCGCAATATGTATCCCGCGATATTGATGGCTACTACGATCTGGATGATTACGGCGATTGGCAGGTGGTTCCCGAGTACGGACGCGTTTGGGTTCCGCGAGGCGTTGCGGCAGGATGGGCGCCTTATCACTTCGGGCACTGGGTGTGGATCGCGCCGTGGGGTTGGACATGGATTGGCGATGAACCCTGGGGCTTCGCGCCATTTCATTACGGACGCTGGGCATTCGTCGGCGGTAACTGGGGCTGGGTGCCCGGGCCGCTCGTTGTGCGTCCAGTCTATGCACCGGCACTCGTCGCGTTCGTGGGCGGCAGCGGATTTGGAGTGACGGTGGGATTCGGCGGTGGCGTGACGGGAGTTGCTTGGTTTCCGCTTGGCCCGCGCGATGTGTGGGTGCCGGGATATCGCTGCAGCCCGCGATACATTCAGAACGTGAACGTTACGAACACGCGAGTGGTGACTGTGACGCAGGTGACGAACGTCTACAACAACTACACCGTGAATCGAACTGTAAACGTGAACGAATACACGTACGCAAGAAATGTGAGCGCGGTGACGGTAGTGGATCGCGAGACATTCGTGAATGCGCGGCCGGTGGCAAATGCAACACTTCGAGTGACGCCGGAACAGTTCGAAAAGGCTCGCGTGGTGGAGACTGCGCCGCTGGCGCCTACTCGTAACAGCTACGTGGCGTCCACCGCAAAGCCGGTGCCTGCTTCCCAGCGCCCTGCAAAGTCGTTCACGGATCGCAAAGTGGTGGCCAAGCTTCCGCCGCCGATTCCACCGTCGGGCGGACACGAGCCTCACATCGTAGATTCGGCAAAACCCGAGCGACCCGCGGAGCCTGACCTCGCGCACGCAGCCAAGCAATGCCGAATCAAATCCGAATGCGCGCAAGAACGATAACCGCGGCGAGGTGCGGCCAAACAACTCCGCTCAGCCAACAGCACGACCGGCGGAGAATCCTGCAACACGCGGGAACGCAAATGCGCAGGGCGAGCAACCGAAGCAATACGATCAACATCCCGCGGTGAAGTTTGCTCCGCCAGCGAGAGCGTCGGACGACAAGTACGATGTGCATCCGCCGTTGAACAACAAGGCATCCGAACCACCGAAAAAGGAAGAGCAAAAGAAGGAACAGCCAGCGAAGACGGAAGAAAAGCGGGCACCGCCGCCGAAATCCAAGTAGAGTTCGTTGGTCAAAAAAAAAAGCCACGTCCGCATGATAGCGGACGTGGCTTTTTTTCTCACGAGTTATTTGGCGAGGCGCCCTCAGAGACACTCCGGCGCTAGGGCGTCACTGTGACGAAATCAGCCTCTCTGGCCAGTTTTCCGTCCGTGTACATCAGCAACAATCCAGTTTGTGAAGGAGAGTTGCCGTTGTAAGGGCCTGTGAAATACGGGTTGGCAGCGTTGTTCGGAATAATCGGGATTAGCGGCGATGCGTTCGGAGCTACGGTGAAGTCAGTGATGGCCGGATAGACCTGGGGCATGTCCAGTTCGTAGGCCATCGGACCGATGCTATCCGTGAGATTGCCGGTGAAATAGTTATCGAACGCGAGAACAGAGTACGAGAACGGTGTGGAGACGGTCACTTGCAATCCCGACGCCGTTGCGAGCGCGCTGAGAGGCACGGTAAAGATTGCATTGGCAGAATCGAGATCCGCGATGGTGTAGAAGAATGGTCCGCTTGCAGTACCGGCCACCAGGTCGGCTATGAAGACTCCATTCTGGCCAGAGAAGGTTCCGGTGGTCACGAAGCCGATATCGGCGTTGAAGATGTCCAGGTCGGGGTTCCCGTCTTTGTCGATATCGATCAAGACGTCAAACTCGGCGGGGACATCCGGATGGGACCGCTGTCCGAAGGTAGTAATCGCGAATTGCGCACCGAAGACAGTGCAGTTTGGGTTGAGACAGACTAAACGCACGCCTACAGCCTGCAGATTGATGACTGCGAAGTCGGAGCCGGGCGCGGGCAAAACGGATGGCGGGAATTGGACACCCTTGCCTGTGAGCGAGAACGCACTGACCTGTCCGCCGACCGCTCCACTCGCATTCGTGAAGCCAAGATTGGCGGAACGCCGCAGGCTTTTCCGCGATGACGGTTGGTCCAGGCGCATTCGGAATTCCGGACACGGAGCTTTTTCTTTTTGACTCGAGCGGCATGGGAGTTTATGGGAACGACGATATTGATGGCGGGAATACGCTTTCGTGCTTGCCGTCGGCAGGCGTGAGCAATCCGTGCTCATCGTCTCGCCCGACAGGCGTTGGGCCAATGACCGACGGTGATTACTTTTTGGCGATCACGCGTTCGGCGAATTCGCCGCTCGATGGTAGTGATAACTATATTTTCACATCTTTGCTTTCCACCGATGTGGTGGGGCCGAATGCAGGCACGGGGCCAATCGCAGACTGGGATGGCGGCGTGTTTACGAATCCGGATTTCGACTTGGTGAATTTCGACATCGTGCTGACGGGCACCACCCCGGTGCCAGAACCCAGCACTTGGGCTTTGATTGCAGCGGGCTTCGTCGGAATTTTCCTTCGGCGGAAGCAGCTGGCGCGTTCTTAAGGGCGATCTCCGCGGCAGTTATTGGTCCGCTCCACGGATTACGGTGAGGGCGGCTTCGGTTGCAGGCGTCGAGTCCGGCGTAGAAGGTATTGGCGTAGCGGACGGGACTGCTGGCGGGCGCTCGATGGCGAGGTAGGCGCGGCCGAAAGCGGAGTGTTGCGTGCCTGCAGCGATTACGAGCGCTTGAGCCGTGTAACGCCCCGCTGGAAGCTTCGCGAGGGGCAGGCTGATCCGGAATGATGCGGTGCGCGATTTTGAATCTACCTGCACGGGCGTGAGCAAAGGCGTTGCGTTTACCTGAATTCCATTCCTGAAGAAAATTAGAGCGGCGCGAAGTGTGTCTGGGTCAAACTTGTCGGCCTTGTCGGATTTTTCCGGATAGTAAGCCTGGAAGAAAACATAGAGCGTCTGGCCTTGCGTGAAATAACGGGTGACGCTCGGGACTATTTTTTCGCCGGACATTTCGAGCGGCGATTCGGTGAGCTTGGCGCGGACGCCCTTTGCTTGCGTTTCCACTTCAGATGATTTGTTGACGGGAACAAGCTGGCTGGATAGAAGCACAGAGCTGAGCATAATGCGATCCGCAGGTAGTTGCGGCACGAGAAGGTCTTGTTCGAAAGTGCCCATTCGGCCTGACTCATTTTCGCGCGCCAGAAACTTCAGATGATACTTGCCGGGCGATAAGACGACTCCGCCCTGATAGACCAAGCTGCTCTGGTTGATCTGCTGGAATCGCGCTGGGTCGAGATGAACCTGAATCGTGTCCTGGAGTTCGGCGACGGATCTGCCGTTGGGATACTCGCGGACTTGCGCTGCGAAATCGAAGGCTGCTTCCTTGCGTCCGTGCTTTTCAGCCCAGTCGAGAGCGGTGGATGAAATCTTGGCTGCGATTGGAACGTAGGTCTGGCCATTGCTCAGGCGAAACATCGAGGTTTCGACCGCAATCGGCAACTCGACCACCGGATTCTCAGAGCCCATTGCTTCGACGAGTTGCTGCTGCCGGTCTTCCTTCTGCAGATGCTGGAAATCGCGAGGAGCGTAGTAGCCATTGCGATAGTGAACGTGGACGCCGGGCGCGCTGACTTTCACGCGAATGCTTCGCCAGGTTCCGTCGCGCTTCACATTGGAGCCGAGATAGTAGCCGAGCAGATAGTAGCCGCCATTTTCCTGCTGGATTTTTGGAAACGCCTCGCTCAAATCGCCGAGGTCGAAAAACGCGCGACCGCCGGTGTCTGAGGAAAGCGTTGCCAGCGTGTCGCGTGAATCCTGGCGGGCATCCGTCTGGTGAAATACGGAAGCGCCAGTGAACATCGAAGTGCCGGTGGCTGCGTTTGTGGTGGCGTCGCCGCCCGGGACTTCTGCAAAGAGGCCTCGGGCATCGATCGAATAGATCGAGACATCGGCGCGATTGGCGGCGTCCGTAGCCGCTCGCAATTCCGTACGATTTTCTTCGCCGGTCTGCGTGATCCCACCCGTGAATTCGATCACCGCTTTTCGCCCGGGAATTGCGGCGAGGACATTGACCAGGCCCTGCACGGCGAGGAGTTTCTGGTCAGTGTTGAATGCGTTGAACTCGGTTTCGTCCGCCGTATACGCTGCTCCGGTATATTGCTGCACGTCGTACTCGCCATTCTGCGCCGCCGCATATGAAAGATCGGCGAGCTGCGAAGCAACGTCTGGGGTGAGTCGCGCCACTGCTTTCTCGAGCTTCGCGCGATCGTTTGTGAAATCGGCCCACACCGTCAGGCGGGCAGCATAGGTGACAATCGAGACCAGGTCGGCGCTGGTCATTTGCTTCTGGACGAACTTCAGCGCGGCATCGTGAGCGCGCGCGATGTCGTCAGTTTGCATCGACGTCAAATCGAAGAAGAGGACGAGCATACGGCGATCGCGGACCTGGTCGCTTATGGCCTCCGCGGCGGCGGGAGTGTTGGGGCTATCAATCGCGACGACGATAGGCTTTGTCTCATCGGACTGCGCGGTTTCCATCTTTTCGATATCTTGAAAAGTGAAAATCGAGATTTTCTGAGCTCTGCCGTTCTCGGTGATGGAGAACTGTTCGGGAGTAAGTCCTTTGACGGGCTTACCCGACTTGTCCGTGACCTCGACATCGATACGAACAAGATCTGACGACGCGCGGATAGCAGGAGTCTGATTCGGGACGACTTCTTGTGACGAGGAAGGAGGCTGCGCGGATGCGGCAGGATTTGCGGTTGACTGCTGCTGCGATTGCGCACCGGAAGAAATGCAGACGATCGCCAATCCCACCAGGAGCAGCATCGTGATCGAAATTGCTTTGAGTGTTTTTCTCATCTCAGAAATTGAATCTCAGCATCACGTCCATCGTGCGCATCGAAGCGGCGCTGGTCACGCGTCCAAAGAGCGTCGAGCCGAATGTGGTTCCGAGACCGGTAAACTTCGGCGTGTTGGTAAGATTCTGAACCTCCCAGCGCATTTCCACGCGATGCTGCCTTTCCCGGCTCCCGCCAAATAGCAGTCCTTTTGCCAGCGAGAAATTCCAGGTGAAGCTGCACGGTCCTTCGACCGAGCCGCGCCGTTCGTTACCGAAAGTACCAGTCGCGGGGACCGTGAACGCGCCAGTATTAAAGAAGCTGAGCGACGAGCCTCCGCAAATGCCAAAATTCGGATTGCCCGAGGCGCCATCGCAATCGCCATCGAGACGGCACAGATCGGCCCGCTCTGAAAAATTCGAGCCCGTGCCGGAATTATTCGCGGCGTTTCCGCCCAGCAACACGGTAAACGGAATCCCCGTCTGCCATGTAATCACATTGTTGAGACGCCAGTTTCCAAGCAGATGTTCTTCCCAGCCGTGCGTCGCATACCGGTGGCGCTCACCGAATGGCAATTCGTACACAGAGAAAAAGCGCAATTGATGCCGGATATCGAAAGGCGAGAGGCCGTATTCAGCGGCGACGTTGCCGTCTTGCTGAACGACAGTCGGCGCAGTGCCTCCAATCGAACTCGAATTATCGAGCGATTTCGAGAATGTATAAATTCCCTGGAAACTGAAGCCGTGGGTGAAGCGGTGAATCACGCGCACTTGCAGCGCGTTGTAAATCGAATGCGCGCCCGACTGATCGTAAAGGAAACTCACGGCCTCAGGAATTTTCAGTTCCGCCTGGGTGTCGAGGGGATTGGTGCCTGCAGGCGCACGGTTGGGAGCGCGGAGAATATCGAGATTGTCGCCCTTTGTTCCTGTGTAGGTAAGATCGAGCAGCCAATTTCTGCTGAACGTCGTTTCGGTGCCGAGCGTCCAGATCTGCGCGCGGCCGTCACGATAAAAAGGATTCACGGCTGTGGTGTTGAGAATCCTTCCCGCGTTGCCATTTTGAATCTGCAACAGAGCCGTCTGCAAAACCAGCGGCTCGGTGGGAGTTGTGAGCTGCGTCGAGGAGGTTGCGAAGGGCGGTTGGTAAGCGAGGTAGTTCGTCGCGAGCGCGTTATAGGCTGCTTCGTTGTAGAAAATCGAATAGCCGGCGCGCACCACAGTTTTTGGTTTGATTATCGGAGGCAGCCAAGCCACGCCGATGCGCGGCGCCCAATTTCCGTAGTCGCCATGGACGAGCGCTTGGGGATACTGGCCACTGAATGGACCCGTGCCGCCAGGAAGCACTTGTGCGGCGCATGTAGGACAGGGCGGGGAGATATTGATGACGTTCGGATCGAGATCGATAGTGGAAATGTGGTTGGAGATTTCGATGGGAGGCGTCACGGCTTCGTAGCGCAGCCCGTAGAGCAAAGTGAAACGCGAATTGACGCGCCAGTCGTCTTGCGCGAAAGCTATGAAATCCCAGCTTCGAAAGTAGTCATTTGTGATTCCAAAGCGCCCGGCGGCGGAATACGGATCACCAACCAGGAAATCGGCGAAATCGTTTCCGGTGCCTGCGATGGGCGCGCCATTGACGAGTTCACTGGTGAGCAATCCGGTGAAGGAAAATTGGCCGCGCGGATTGGGATTCGTGTCTGTGTTTAGTTGGATTCGGCGGACTTCGCCGCCGAACTTCATCGTGTGCTTTTTATGCACAAACGTCATGGTATCGAGAAAACGAAGCGTCTGATTCCGCGTGAGCGATGGGACCGGATCGCCGAAACCGGAGAAGCTCGTGTAATTCAGGCCGGGATAGCCAAAATCAATCGCATCCGGACTACCGCCCTCGAGTCCGACTTGCGACGCGATATCGTTCACAAAGGAATTGTCGCTTAGAATCTGAATGCGGCTTCGGCTGTAGTTTATGTGCGAGTCGTTGACGAAACTTGGCGTCCAGTTTTGCGTGAGGCCGAGGTCGAGATTCTGATTGCGCGTGGATTGCGTGCCGCCCACCTGCGCGAAACTGCCGAGCGTGCTGGAGCCCGAGCCGTTGTAGTTGTAGCCCACCTGCACATTGAACTTCGCATTAATCGTGTGCAGAACGTGCACATTCAGGATGTTGCTCGATAGCGGCGTGGCCGCTTGCAGAAGATAGTTCTGCGCCTGATTCGGCCCGGTGCCTGGAATATTGGGCGTCGGAATGAAATTAAGCAGCCCCTGCGCCGAGCTATTGATGGGGCCAATTTGCTGTGCCGCGCCGCTCGCGCAGTTTGTGTTGGCGACCGTTGGGAAAGGAGTGTTCGTGGCGCTGAATGGAACGAAGAGTGTCGGGACGCCTGCGTTCGCCAGGCAGAATAAACCGTTGCGCTCGTCGAGCGAGGGCACTGTCGAAAATGTGTTCACGGCGGTCTGTTCGTTTTCGTGCTGATAGTTCACGAAGAAGTAGGTCTTGTCGCTGCCGTTATAGACATGTGGAATTTTCAGCGGGCCGCCGATATTTGCGCCGAAGCGATTATCGTAATGGCCGACTTTGGGAGACTCGACGCCGGTAATCGAGTATGGCCGGGCATCGAACGCGGAATTTTCGTAGCGGTCGTAGAATCCGAAGCGAATCCGGTTCACTTGCTGGCGAAGAAAACGGCCGCCTCCGCCGCCGCCGAATTGGCCTCCGCCTCCCCGGGCCCCAGCTCCACCACCACCGCCGCCACCAAAGATCGCTCCGCCACCTCCGCCGGCACCGCCGCCTCCGCCGCCGCCAAACCGTTGTCGGCCACCACCCGCGCCGCCTGAGCCACCTTGTCCGCCAGGACCGCCGGGGCCTTCGGGACCAGTCACATTCAGGCCTGCGAGCCCAGCGGGCCCATTGAAGGCCGAGCCTTGACCGATCGTTCCTTGTAACAGGAATGAATCGCCAGAGCTCGAGGCGCCACCGGTTGTGAGCGCCGCTGAGAGCTGCGGCCCGGCGTTGTTATTGTTTTGGGGCGTCGTGGTCTCGCCGGGTTGAGCAGTGCCTTCGCCCGTGAGATCCGTTTGTTGAAATCCGCCGCGGCCTGCTGCAGTAGCCAGTCCCTGGCTGAGCGCATTAGAGACGCCCGGTGGAAGCGGCTGTCTACCGCCATTTCCACCGGCGGTATTTCCGTTCGCTGGCTTCCCCGCTGCCTTTCCACCCGTGGCAGCGGGAACATTTGAATTCGCGTTCGACGGTTTGGGTGCAGACGCAACGTTTTCGGAGCTCTGCTTCGCACTAGCGGGATTGGGGGCCGACGCGGTCAACTGAGCGAGGGTGGCTACGCTCAAAACCATTGGAATGGGGCCGGGAGGCACAACAGGAAGCTCGACGTCGAGCGACGAAACAATGAAGCCTAGCTGGCTCGCCTCGATGTGATAACGGCCAGGGGGGAGCGCGGGAAATTCAAATTTTCCGGACTCGTCGGTCCAGCTGACCCAGCTTTTCTTTGTGTCCGTGTTTGTGACTCGAACGATCGCCCCAGGTATGGGACTTGTCTCGGGATTTCGAACAATCCCTGTCACAACAGGACCTGACACTCGCTGAGTGGCAGACGGTTCAGGAGAGGACGGCGTTTTCGATTGGTCGTCGGATCGGACTTGTGCTGGAGGTTGCGCTTCTTGCGCAGAACCAAGGATCGGAGTCAGAGCGAGTAGAAGCAACATCATGCCGGCTTGCTGCAACAATTGGCAGAGGTACCTACCTGTGAGCTGGAATAATATAAACCACCACCCGATTGTCCTTTTGACGCTCTTGAGGCGGCCAGAGTTACTTTTGGCAACTGGTGCCAGAGTTACTTTTGGCAACTGAAAAATGTTCAACTCGATACGCTTACAGCGGCAACATCGTCAGACAAAAGTGGCGACTCGGTCCGTGCCACAAGCAGCGAGTGGGGAGTTTCACTGCTAGCTCGCTGATATGGCACGAACCGGATCATCGTTCTTGCTATGCGACCGCGAACGGCGCGAACGACATCAGTTTGCCGCGCTGCTTATGGGATCGTAGACAAGTCGATGGGTGACGGGTTCCTTGAATCGCTCATTTTCCATCTTTGTGGTCACATACAATTGCTTGCCGTCCGGAGACAGGCTGTATGTGCGAGTGGATTTGCCGCGCGGGCTCTGCGTTACGGCGACTAGCTGGCCATTTTGCCATTGAGACGTGGTGGTTCTCTGGCTTTCGCCTTCCGGAGCCGCGTTCTTTTCGGCGGAGGAATCGCTGGACGGATACTGCGCGAGCACGCGTCCTGACTTTCCGGTGATCTTCACGTTTGATCCGGTCTGCTCGATTGTGAGTGTCTGCAGTTCATCCATCATGCCTGCGCGCTGGGCACGGCCGGCGCCCTCATGGCCGCCCTGCCCACGGCCACCACCGTTACCTCCTTCTGCTTGTCCGCCACTCGAATCGCCGCGTGCCGCCTGCATTTTCTGGCGTACGTCATCGCTTTGCTCTTTATTCAATTGCCAGTGGCCAGCCAGTTTTGGTGTATTCGCAGTCGCATCTTGCAAAGCAGCAAGCGCCGATACTTCCCTCGCCGCGGCTCTCGCGAATGAAAACAAAAGCGCAGCGCCAAGTATCGCCAGTAGAGACCAGCCAAGCCTTGCGGTCGCTCGTCGTAATGGTTTCCCTGCCATTTGATTTCTTATCATTTCGCTCCTCGTATTCCGAAATCTCTATGATTTGACGTCACATCTAAGGATTCCGTCCAGAGCCATGAAAAGTTCCTGAGACTTTTTGAGGAGACCTCAACTGAGGCGCTATGGATGTGTGGGTGCTAAAGCAAGCTGGCCACTGGCATGAATATCGATATCGACGCTGTCGGTGACTCGCAGAAGGAAGGTGCTCGGATTTTTCAGTCCCCATTTCACATAAGGCACCGAAAACTTGGAGATCGCCTGCGCCTGTCCCGGCGTGCTGGGTTGAACCTCGAAGGTAAGGGCCATGTCGTGGTCCTGGCCATGAAGTTTCATGACGCCTGAAACGGTTACCTGCGACGTTCCTTGTGGCGCGATCGTTCCCTGGATGCGGCTCGGAATGAAAACGATCTCCGAAAATTTCGGGCTTTCCAGAATCTCCTGATGCATTTTTTTGTCGCGGCCTTCGTTGCCGCTCTCGCCGCTGAGCGCGTCCACCACGATGGCGCCGCTTGCGGTGCCTTTGGCAGGATCGAAACGAATTTCGCCGCGCTTCAATTTAAATGTGCCGTGGACGGTGTGGAGCGATGCGCCGAGCGTGAACTCGATGGTGCTCTTTGAGGGATCGAGCGTGAATATCGATTCCTGCGCGTAGAGAGAAGGCGAGCAAAACAGGGTCGCAGCTATCGCGACAATTGGAAAGGCGCGTCGAATCTCATTAAGCCGTAGAAACCGCGGAGCGCGCTTCATCCCCTAGGCTCGAAGAACGCGCCACGAGAGGTTGAATACTTCCCTGACGTCAAACGCATGATCTTGCGGTTTGCTTGTGTGAACGGAGATGATCTTCGCGAATAACTCTGGCTGGCTTTCAAAGAGTCGCAACGTCTTTCGACGAACCCATGCGCTGGCGTCCATTAGCAGCAGAAGTCGAGTCATGCGCAGAGGCATGCTTACAATTTTGGTGTGTGCTGAGCGATAGAAACGCAAATCCCCAAGAAACAACGCGTCGGCGAGCGCGATTGCCTGTTGCAATCCCAGGCTCAAGCCATGACCGGCGATCCCATCCACCGAGCACGAAGCGTCACCTACAAGCGCGACGCGTTTCGAAGCCACTCGCCACGAACTCGTCAGCCCGACAAGAGTGCCTTGTTCGGGAGTCGTTCTGTACGCGTTCTCCAACCGATGTGCGACTTCGGGAAATTCCGCCAGACCATCATCAATTCGCAATTTTGGGTCGCGCGAAAAAAAACTTACGCAAACATCTTGAGCGTGAGTGGGCGTGACGACCATTTGAAATTTCTCGCCCCAGTAAACTTCCACGGACTTTGACCACGGCGCAATTGCGAAATGACGGCGGAATCCAAACCGCGTGCGGCAGCTAATTCGCGGCCAGTTGAATTTAGCCCAGCGGCGAACTGAGGAATTCAATCCGTCGGCGCCGACAAGCCATTGAAAGTGGACGATCTCGCCGTTGACCGTAGCAGCTGCGGGAGCAAAATCGGAGACGCGAGCCCCCCACCGAAACTGCACGCCGACTTCCGCCGCTCTAGCTACGAGTAAATTGTGAAGCACGGTACGGCGCAGGCCGAACGCGCGTCCACGCTCGATCGGAGCATTAACGGAATGCGAATCATCTGAGAAGCAAAAGCCTTTGAGTGGAAAGCCAAGCGAGGAATTTAGTTCAACTCCAATACTGCGCAGCGCCTCAACGGCTTCAGGAAGAAGTCCTTCGCCGCAAGGCTTGTTAATCGGTGGGCGACGGGCATCCGCTACTGTTACTCGGAGACCCTTTATCGCCGCCGCAATTGCGGTCGCCAGGCCGGCCGGGCCCGCACCAACAATCAAAACATCCGTTTTCATTACTCCCGGCCCTCGCTCCCCTTACCATTTCAGCAGCACCAATTCCGAGCAAAACCCAGGCCCCATCGCAGCAAGGATACTGTAGCTGCCGGCGGGCGGGCGCCGGTGGGTATAGACATCCTCCAATACTAAGAGCACGGAAGTGGACGAAATGTTGCCAACCTTCCGCAAACATTCCCAGGATGCGGCAAGGTCTTTCGCTGTAATGCCCAAGGCCTGGGCTGTAGCTTCGAGGACCTTCGGGCCTCCGGTGTGCATCACCCAGCTCTTGATATCGCTACGCTTCAGTCCCTGCTCGCCGAGAAATGTATCAACGTCCTCCCCAAGATGCTTCACGACGGTATCGGGAACTTCTGGAGAGAGGACGATGTGGAAGCCTTTCTCAGAAATGTCCCACCCCATCACGCGTTCGGTGTTCGGGTAAAGGATCGACTTGGTCGCCAGGATTTCCGGACCCTTCGATTCGCGCTCCGAACCGACAACGATCGTTGCGGCCGCGCCATCTCCGAAGAGCAGAGCCGATATCAGATGCGCCATCGACAAATCGTTGCGCTGAAGCGTGAGCGAACAGAGCTCGACAGAAACCAGCGCCGCTGCCTGATCCGGATAGCCGTGCACGTAATCTGCGGCGCGCGATATTCCCGCCGCTCCGGCGACGCAGCCCAGACCGAAGATTGGAATGCGTTTGATGTTCTGCGAAAGCCCCATGCGATTCACGAGGCGCGCATCGATTGAGGGCGCGGCGATTCCCGTGACCGACGTGACAAAAATCGCGCTCAACTCATCGGGCTCGATTCCAGCGCGGGCAAGCGCGCGGCACAGCGCCTTTTCCCCCAAGTCCAGAGCGCACTCGATCCACACATTATTCGCCTGGCCAAATGTTTCCATGTTCTCGTAGAAATCGATCGGGCGGACCGTGTACCTTCCCTCGACCTGCATGCTCTCATCGAGGCGATCCAGAATCGCGGGATTTGGTAACCGATGTCGCCAGTCGTTCTTGAGCGCTTCCACCAACAGCTCTTGCTTGTAGTAGTGCTCTGGAAACGCACTTGCAACGCTAGCAATTCTCATTCGTCAGGCTCCTAGGGATGCGTAATGGCTCGGGGGATATTACATCGAGTGGGGCTTATAACCCACGATGATTTACGTAAATCCTTTCTCAAGGGTAGCGTGCCTATATTACGCCAACCGGACGCCTAGGGGGACATAAAAGAAGAAACCCGGGTCCGCTGGGGATGGCGGACCCGGGTCGGGGGTTGAGAGGGGCTTGGGCCGGTAAACTTTTTTTACTTCGAACTCGCGCTCGCTACGCCTAATAGTTCCAGCGCCGCAGGATCAGTGTCACTCGAAAGACTAACTGCAAGCCTAATACCAGGAGCGTGTCGCGCACCGCGTTCATACGGTTCTGCAGAGGCGATGTTGAATGCTTCGAGAGCGGCGCTGCGCTACCAATCGGCTCTTGCCTTACTGCCCAACGGTTGCCTGCTAAGGCGCTCATACGATCGCCGTCCTAGTTGACCATGTAGACCGGGTTGTCGTGTTCGACGCACACAACCATGGATTTGAAAATATCGATGTCCCAGCTGTCTGCGATTCGGAGCCTCACGATGTCATCGGTTTCCGACAACATCCTGCCACGGAGCGGTACTCGTAGATTCCCTGCCACTACTCGAAGGACCACCGATTGCCCCATCCAAGCTGCGTAGCCACCTTTCATCGCTGGCCCCCTCTCAGAGTGAATGCCTCGTACAACCATAGTCTCAGGCGTGGGTTCGGACTGGCCAATGGTACAGGGGGCTATGTTTGGTAGGAGGGTAGTACTATCTCCCAACACACTGATTCAATGGGCTTTACTTGTAATCCAGGGCGGCCGAAGGAAATTGCGCGCGAAATGAGGCAGATCGCGAAACAGAGCGCCCCGCCGCAGGTCAATGAGCGGCATTTTCTGCTATTGTTTTAGTTCAGTCGAAGGACACACTCGCCCCTTTGCACCCGGGCATAGCGCAATGATCGAATCGCTGAAACAACTACTGGCGCATCTCTACGACGTCAAGGGCCTGATCGAATGGGGTGGTCCCGTTCTTGTATGCGCAATCGTATTTATCGAGACCGGGATGTTCGTCGGCTTTTTTCTTCCTGGCGATTCCTTGCTCGTCACCGCAGGCGTCTTTGCCGGGGCTGGGCATGCGAACATCACCACCCTGTTGGTTTTCGTTACGTTATGTGCGATTGCAGGGGATCAACTCGGATACCTTATTGGTAGGATGGCGGGGCAAAGTCTTTACAAACGCGAAGACTCGCATTTCTTCAAGAAGCGCCACCTTGAGCGCGCCCATGAGTTCTACGAGAAATATGGCGGAAAGACCGTGATTCTCGCTCGTTTCGTTCCCATCATCCGAACTTTTTGTCCGCCCGTGGCAGGCGCGGCTAAAATGAGTTACTCGCGTTATCTCGTCTACGACATCTTTGGAGGATTCCTGTGGGTCTGGAGCATGACGCTCCTGGGGTACACGCTGGGCCGCAGCGTCCCGAATATTGACAAGCGGATCCACATTGTCATCGCCGCAGTGGTCGCTGCGTCACTTCTGCCGGCTGTGTATTCCGCGTGGAAGGCACGGTCTCGGGCGCAGGCGATTCCGCCCACAGGCGCCAAAGCCGAAGAAGAATAAACTCAGAAAATGACAAAAAGTGGCGCTGCAACTGCAGCAACTGGGTTGCAGCAAAAAGCGGTTTCGCGGGGCCTGCGGAGTAGTTTTGCGGCTGACAGGCAAAAGAGCCGGCCCCGCGAACACCATCGGGACGCGGACAGCGCGCAGGATGCCCTTCGTTCCTCAGGACAAGCCGGCGCGACAAGGGAACGATGTGACGGTATTCGCCAAGGATCGATGTTCGAGGTCCGTTTATTCGGAGCACAGCCCTGGGCGGCCGTGATTGAGATAAAAAAACGGGAAGCCGGGCGGCTTCCCGTTTTTTCTTTTTCCGTATGCCGACGCCTATGTCGAAGACATTGACGCGGGCGCGCACCGCAAAAGCGGTGTGTAAACGGCTTTCAAAATTCTAGGCCCGGTGGAGTCATAGTCTCTCCTTTCCGTGCACTAGCGACTACAACTTTGCTTTTACTCCCGTGCTGCGGAGCGCGCAAGCGAAATCTTTGCGCGCCCCCGAGCGCGATCTACAAGCCATCGATCTGCAAATCAGCGCCAGTGTTTTACTTTCCACCGTGCGGCGTATTTCCGTGCCCACCGTTACCTGACCGCTCACCGCCGCCTCCCGAAGCGTGCTGCGTAGCGTGGGACTGCGGCGCCTGATGTTGTGCGGGCGCATGAGTCGGAGCGCTATGCTCTGGTCTCACGTTCTGTCGCGGCGCAGTATTGTGCGTCGAAGTTGAAGGTGAACGAACTTCGGAGTGGTTCGGCTGACGAGCAGCATTCGTGTTTGTGTGTGTGCGTGACGGCTCCGTGCGCACCGCGGTATGCGGCGTCTGCGCGTGATTCGTGTGCGTCGCACTCACATTATGATGCTCATTGTTATGCGTTGCTGTATTTGTCCGTGCCGCGGTGTTGGGATGTGTTGTGCGAGCCGATTCTCGCGGCGCGTTGTTTACAGCGTGATGATTTGCTTCCGGAGCGCGAGCCGTGCGCTCGGCATGTGTTTCATTTGCCCGATTGCGTTGCTCTGCGGACCTGGTCTCTTCAGACCTGCGCGCTTCGGCGGTTCTGTTTGCCTCAGCCGACCTGCGAGCTTCGGCCGATCGGTTTGCCTCGGCCGATCCGTTTGCCTTTGCCGCGCTATGCGCTTCCGAGGCTCTGGTTTCTGCAGCATGGCTTCGAGTCTCGGTAGCCGTTCTGGTGTTGCGAGCCTCCGCGGACCGGCCGCCAAACTCCCCGGCGTGCTGTGAAGCCGTCACTCCGGGATGTCCATGATTCTCTGATGCCCACTGACGCCGATCGCTACGCGCCAGCGATGCTTGACGCGTTTGCCCCGAGGTTGCGCCGAAGCGCCGCTCTCGCATGGCCGTTTCTTCACGCCCCGTTGGACGCGCATCAATTCCGCCACGTCCGCCGTTGTAGCTCACGCGGCTGGCGGATCGCTCAACGACCCGCCGGTCATACACGTTATGAATGAGGGTGGTGTTCACGCGGGTCACTGACCCGTTGTAGTAAAAGTCTCGACCACGCCAGTAGCCGCCGTCATATCCGACTCCGAAATAACCGAAGCCATAGTTGATGCCGCCGTAGAAACCTACGTGTGGTCCCCAATACCCCGCGTGCCAGAGGTAGACGCCGTCACCCCAACCCCAGTAGCCCGGAGTCCACAGCAGGCCTACTGCTGGGGCCACCACCCACGTGCCCGGCACCCAGTAATAACCGTCATCGCCCCACGCCCAATAACCCGGTGTCCAGATGTAGTTGGGACCCGGACAAATCGGTTGTGTGTACACCGGAATCGTCGGCGGCGCGGTGGTGATGGAAACACCGACGCTTACCTGCGCTCTAGTACGACCTGGGAGAGAAAGCATTGCGATCGCGAGTAGCAGGGAAAAAATTCCGTAATAAGTCTTGCGCATGAGTTAGCCTCCTCAAGAGAAGGGCGGTACCTAAATTCTAGGCACCGTCATGCCCCGCGCCAATCCCGGAATCCGTGTAGCGAAGACGAGTGAAGGTGTTTGCCTGTCAGGTGTTTGCTGTAGAATCTGCTGCGCGCACCGATAAAGCCGAGAGGGAGCTAAAATTGAAACAGAGTTTTCGGGGAACTTCGACGATTGGAATAAAGCCTGGGACGTTGGCAGGCGCGGTTCTTGTGGCGGTATATTTAATCGCGGCCTTCATTTCTGCCCCGCTGAACGCTCACCCCTCGCACCAAAACAAAATTCAACAGGGCTCAAACAAAGCGCAGGGAGGAAACATGGCAGCACAGCATGCGAGCGGGCCGTTCGAGGTAAAACTGGTCCCGCAAGGAACACCTGATAAAGCCGAGGGCTCGACGCTCGCGAGAATGTCGCTCGACAAGCAGTATCACGGAGGGCTCGAAGCGACGGCCAAGGGCGAGATGCTTACAGCGGGAACCGAGGTGCAAGGCTCTGCCGGCTACGTCGCGATCGAGCGAGTTACCGGAAGTCTGAATGGCCGCACGGGAAGCTTTGTTTTGCAGCACAGCGGGACGCTCACGCGAGGCGCGCCTATACAAAACATCACAGTGGTCCCGGACTCCGGCTCAGGACAACTTACTGGAATCACTGGGAAGCTGACAGTGATCATCGAAGGCGGAAAACATTCTTACGAGTTCGAATATGAACTGCCGCACACGCAATGACCCCGCTGTGATTTCCGAGTTTCTGCTGGAGGGCTGGTTATTTGAGAAAGAGGGCTTCGCGGAGCTGGTCGCGTCCCACAAAGGTCTTCGACGAGCGGAACTTTCCGAATAGGTCGAGAATTTCGCGGTTCTGAAAAACGTGGGCGTGAACTGCAAGCGTGGGCGCAGGAAGCATTTCGATCGTTTGCGTGTCGACGATTCGATATCGGTGGAAGCGTTCGGCCGGCCTGCTGTGAAACATGGCTAGAATGATCCCCGAAGGTTGCAGCAGCGAATACAGCCTTTCCATCGCGCGGGGCAAGACTTCGGCATCAAAGTAATCGAGCAGGTCCCAGGCAAGAACGCCGTGGAAGCTTTGTTCCGCATAGCGCAGCCCGGTTTCAAGAAACTTTTCGGCCAGGTATGCCTGAGAAATTTTCTGCTGGCCGTTACCCACGGGCGCGAGCCGCAGGCCTTCCTCTTCGGCGCTCAGAAATTCTTTCCACGAGCGCAGTGAGTCCTCGGTGGTGACGCGGTACCCCTTTTCGATGAAAAAATTGAGCGTGGCCTGGGAAACTTGCCCGAGGTCGAGGATACGGGGATTTTTTTCGTCTTCGAGGTGCTGGAGGAATTCCTTCAGGCCGTTTGAGATACGGAAATTCCCGGATGGAGAAGCGGCGGAGCCGGCTGATCCGGCACCCGGCTTGGACTGAACCGCCGTACCGGCATTGCTTGAACGCGTCTTGGCTGTCCAATTCATGAAAGCCTATTCCCCAGATGCGTGCGCAATCGCGCGCGGCGCTTCGTTCGTTGTCACAGTCGCCGCCGGCGAAATAGGCGCGAGAGCTTCCACTTGTTTAGGGTCGCCAGCGCGCGTCATCTCGACTTTTCCGCGCAAGCGCGCGCCATCGTCAATCGCGATGCGCGGTGTGATGAGGCTGCCCTGCACGCGACTCGAGCCCCCAAGTTGCACGTTGGCCGAGGCTTTCAAGTCGCCGGTCACGATGCCCTCCACCACGATTTCACGCGCTTCGATATTGGCTTTCACTTTTCCGTTGGGCCCGACGGTTACCTTGGCCTGCGGGAAGTGGAATTGCCCCTCGGCCTGACCGTCAATATAGAGGTCGTCGTTGCCTGATATCTCGCCCTTAATCCGGATTCCAGACGATATGCGCGAGATGCCGCGCGCAACAGGCGGATTTGCGACCGAAGTGGCGACTGAAGGTGCGGCGGCTTGCACCGGAGGGGTAACCACCGGAACCGGGACCGCAGTGGCAGCCGGCGCAATTTCGGAAGAAGGCGTAGCAGGCGGCGTTGCCGGAATCGTGGTTTGCGCCTTGCCCGGAACGGCTACGTTTGACTCTAAAGATTGCGAAGACGGCTTTGCATCTGCAGGCTTACGCCACATAAAAACTTCCTCCCCGAGCACAATCGCCAGGAACGCTCGGCCGGGCGGCAGGCGTATCCAAAACGTGCTCGAACTATAGTACAGGGGTGGCTAGCTGTAAATCGAGACTGCGGCGGTTTTTCCCAACTGAGCACGGGCGGAGGGGTCTGGAATAAAAGCCGCCGACACGGTGTGTGCATCGCTATTCCGAAGTTCCCAACGAGCCACCACGTAGCCCACGAGTTCATAGAAGAAAGTCTTCACTCCCTCGCGAGTACGCCACCAGCTGTTGGGATCGTAAGCCGGGTCCGGGGCCGCGACCACGCGAAGCTCACTGCCGGGCGCCAAGGCATGCTCGTAGATGAATCGCGCGCGCCGGGTGTGATAGTTGGACGTGACCACGATGATTTTTTTCCATCCGTGAGTGGAAAGAAACTCCGAGACGGCATTCGCTTCCTCGAGGGTGTTGCGAGCGCGGTTCGGAAAGCGAACTACGGCGGTGGCAGGAACGCCGCGATCGGTGAGGTCCCTCTGCATCAGTTCAGCGATGGATGCGTAGGGGCGCAAAATGCGGCCGCTGGCGACAATCCGCGGAGCCCAACTCGCCCGGTAGAGATCAGCGGCGCGTGACGCTCGCACGGCGTCATAATCGTCATCGCTTAAGACTACGATCGCATCCGACGTCTGCGGGGATTCGTCAACGACCCAGAAGCTACCGGCGAAACGAAGAATCGGATAGCGCGCGAGATAGATTACAAACGCGAATATCACCAGGAAGATCAAAAACAGGAGGCGAAAGAAGATTCCGCCTCGGTCGGAATGGGCTGGTGATTTGAATTTTGCCGCGCCCGGTCTCATTTCGCAGGATCGAGCTCGCGCAGGCGCTGGGCCGCTTCTTCGGGAAGAAGGCCGTTAAAATAAACTTCCTTGATGCTGTAGGACTTGCTTCGCGCCTCGACGATGGGAAGTATTTCGATATGCCAGTGGTAATCGCCGGCGATCGTTCGCCAGTAGTCGCTGAGCTCACCCTTTGTTTGTAGCGTGTTAGGCGCGGTGTGAACCACCAGATGGTAGTTGTCAGAAATCTTCAGCAAGCGGCGCAATGTGCGGCCCAGCAGGCTCGCGAGATGCCGCCGATTCTCTCCGGGCGAGGGCACTTCGAACTGGTGGTTGTGCGTTCGTGGCATCAGCCAGATTTCATATGGCACGCGCGATGCGTATGGGCAGAAGGCGAAATAGTCGCCTATGGTGTCGACGATGCGTTTCTTCTGCCGCACTTCCTGGCGGAGGATGTCGCAAAAGACGCAGCGTTCGCGGTCGCGAAACCATTCGCGCGCGGCGCGCAGCTCGTAGAGGATACGGCGCGGAACAAACGTGGTCGCAGTCACCTGTGAATGAGAATGTGACCACTCCTCTCCCGATTGTGGGCCCTGATTTTTAAAGACGGCCACATATTTGAAGCGGGCATCGCGCTTCAGGTCCGCGATGCGCAAGGCGTAGGCTTCGAGCACGCGCTCGATCTGTTCGTCCGGCATCTGAGCGAGGAATCGGGCGTGTTCAGGCGTCTCCACGATGATTTCGTGGGCGCCGGTCGCGTCCATGCGGTCGTAGATTCCTTCCGCTGTGCGCGACGTGTCGCCTTCGATGTGATAAAGCGGCCGGAAATGCGGATAGGTTCGAACCTGCCAGGGGCCCTGTGGGGGAAGGTCGAGGATGACCTTGGTCTCCAGGCGATTTTCTGGACACAAAGGACACGGATCAGGCCGTGGTTTCTCGCGTTCCGGATGGCCGACCACAACCCAACTGCGGGTGATAGGATCTTTACGAAGTTCCATTTTTTGGTATGAGAAGTGCGACGGCCATCTTATAACGCTCAACGCGTAGGGGCAAAAGGAACTCGTTGCCAATGCGAGACAGAGTTACGTGGTGAACAGTTACACGGTGAACGCTTACGTAGAGAATCGGGGCGGTAAATGCAAGGTCAGCGTGTGTAGTGCGTGGGCGTGGGCCCGACTTCGAGACGATGCCGGTCCCAAATGGCGCCTTCGCGCGTGTAGTTGGCCATCTCGAAATCCTGGGTAAGCTCGAGGCAATCCGTGGGGCAAGCGTCTTCGCACAGGCCGCAGAACATGCAGCGCGACGTGTCGTAAGTGAAGGTAGTGAGAACCTTGCGGCGAGTGGCGTCGTCGCGAAGCCAGCCCACGACGATAAGATTCTCAGGGCACGCGAGCGCGCAGAGGTTGCAGGCGATGCACAGCGATTCGCCCGTCTCTGGATTCATATTCAGGCGCGGCGCGCCGCGATAGCGCTCGGCCACCATGGGACGTTCGAGCGGATACTGCTCGGTATAAATATTCTTGGGCGCCTGATACCGGAACGTAAGCCACATCCCCTTGAGCAGATCCACAAGGAAGAGGCGGCGCAGAAGGTCTTTCATCGAATCGTAGTCTGACCGGGCACGAAAACTTTGTCAAGGCAAGGGCGCAAGTGAATATCAATGCCCCGCTTGCCCTTTCTCCGTCGCAACGAACTCGCCAAGCACCGCCTGGCGCATCAAATCAGGAGGCAGTAAGCCTTGCGCCAGAATGAAGTCATGGAAATCCTTCTGGTTGAATTTGGCGCCGAGGGCTGCCTCGGTATCCTTCCGTAGAGAAAGTAATTTTGTATACCCATAGAAATAACTGTTGGCCTGGCCGGGAGCGCGGTAGGTGAATCGCTCGACTTCCTCTTTGGCATAGGCGTGCGAGAGGACGACATCCTTTTCCATCACGCGATAGGCATCTTCGGGCTGAATCTTGCCAGACTGCAGCTCCGGGTCCAGAAAGGCACGCGCGGCGCGCTGGAGCCGCAGATCGAGCGAAACCAGCTGCCCTTCGGGCGGCATGTAAGGCTCGATCAGATATTCAGCGTAGAGGCCCCAACCCTCCACGTTCGTGCTGTTGAAGGCAAACTTTACGCGCGCCAGCGAAACGCCGTGCTCGAGCATGGAATCGAATTGCAACTCGTGACCCGGGCGAGCTTCATGAGCGGTCAGAGTCCATGCGGCCGCATCGTATGTGAAGTCGTCATATTTATCGGTGGTGCTTTCGCCCGCGGGGCCGGGAATATTCAAGGGGAGGACGAATTCACCTTTCTGCCCCGTGTTGTGCAAAAACGGCGGCGCAACCATGTGGGGCGCGGGCTGCTGCGCGGTCTCGGCGGCTGTGGCGATGCGAATGCGGGCCGGACGATCAGGAAGACTCACGATCTTCTGCGCGACGATAATTTGTTCAATCTGCTTTAGGCGATTCTCGTAGAACGGAAGAATCGCGTCGCCTACCAGTTGCTGTTTTTTCAGTTCGCGAATCACATCGCGATAGTCGCTGGACGGAAGATTGCGCTCTTTCGCGATACGCGCGGCGATCGGCTGCATTTCGCCTTGCATTTCTGTGAAGGCTTCGTGCGCCATTGCGGCGATCTTCGCGGGTGGAATGTCGATGCCATATTGCTCGAGATTTATCGCATATTCTTCCGGCGGCAGGCGGAAGTCGGAGCGCGCTTTCGGCAACACATTCGCTCTCATCCAGGCGTCATAGTCGGCGAGCTGTACCTTGAGCTTACCGAATGGCTCCTGCCAACCCTCCAGCTTGTATTTTGTTAAGAGCGCCGCGATTCCGTCGAGGTAGTTCGAATTGCGCGAGAGTTCGGTTTCAATTTCCACGCGGGCTGGATAGACGATACCGGGCTTCGCCATTTGCTCAATCGCGCGCTGTTTTAGAATCTCCACGATGGGCGCGTAGCCGGGTTCGACGCCGGCATATTTGCGGATGCGTGCCACGGCAGCGGGGCGGCGGTCAGAGGCGGTCTGTTCGTCGAGCAGAATCTGCAGGCCGGCGAAGACGTAGCTGCTTGCATTGATGAATGGCACGAGGTGCGCGCGGTCGAAGTCCTCAGCCCGGAATTGCAGCTCGACTGCGCGGATCATGATTTGCAAATCTTCCGCCACTTCTTTTTGCTGCTGCTGCGCCGCCGCAGCCTTCAACTCTGCCAGCACTGCGGCGGTTTCCTGGCGTTCGAGGTCTTCGTCGGCTCGCGTGGGCTGAGAAATGAGCGGATCATATTGGCTCAACCCTTCTCGCGTGCCGCGATCGGGGTGATGCTTCATGGATACGGCGAAGAGCTGATTTGCGTAGCCGTTACTGATGGCGATCCAGGATTGATCCGCTGGCGGATGACCGCTAGCGAGTGCTGATACGAACATGAAGGCACCGAGCAGCAACAAAGCGGCTTTGGGCATTCGCATCCTCTATTTCGAGTTTCTGTACCTGCTTGGCATCTCCGCAACCTGGCGCCCGTGAATTTGGGCGCTTAGTAAAGCATGCGAGGCCTTGAACCGCAACTTCGTGCTGCGAAGTTCGCGCGGCTCTGGTGCCCCAAAGCGCGATTTTTCTGTCGATTAGGAATCATTATCCGTCATGATTTTAGGCACTTACGAAAATTTATAATCGCGCTACCGTAGATTAACTTTGACTCATGGTGGGCTGTGAAGTGAGCGGCTAAATGATTGGCGTTTAGTGCCCGGAGGAGGGCTTGCCGAGGTCAAATTTGCGGATGAGCAGGGCCAGCGGTGCGCCGATCATGACGATCCAGCCGAGCGCCGTGAAGCAATCGAGAGAGCCTTGAAATGACGCTTGCAGCTGGAGAAGCTCGCCGAGTTTGGCTTGGGCGTGGTGGGCGGCATCGGCGGGCGAGAAGCCGTGGATAGCGAAATAGCTGGTGAAGGAATGGAGCGTGTTGCGGTAGTTCGCGTCGCCGTGCGTGATGTGCGCTACGAGAATGGATTGGTGGTATTGCGTCCGTCGCGCCAGCATCGTGGTGACAAACGCAATGCCGAAGCTTGCGCCTTGGTTTCGGAAAAGATTGGTGAGGCTGGAGGCTTTGTTGTTTTTGTTCTTGGGCAGGAAGGAATAGGCCACCTGGCTTACGGGGACGAATAAGGGCGCAATTCCCAGCCCCTGCAGCGCGCGGGCCATTGCGAAATGTCGATAGTCGGCTCCGAGGTCGAAGCTCGCGAAATGCCACATTGCGATCGCAAAGATGCAATAACCGACGCCGATTAATGGGCGCACACCGACTCTTGGCAAGAGCGAAACCACCACCGGAGCCAGCACCACAATTACGAGGGCTCCGGGGCCGAGGACGAGGCCTGCGTCCGTCGCAGTGTAGCCGTAAAGTTGTTGGAGCATTTGTGGGATCAGGACGGTGGAACCGAATAAAGCAAAACCGAAGAGAAAATAGAAAACGCTCGCCAAGGCAAAATTCCGGTCGCGGAGTAGACGAATTTCCACCACTGGATCGGGATGACGCCACTCCCATACAACCGCAACGATCAGCGCGGTGATGGCGATGAGGAAGAAAACCGAGATGAATCGACTTTCGAACCAGTCGTCTATCTGGCCGCGATCGAGGACAACCTCGAGACACGCGAATCCAATCGCGATGAGCAAGATTCCCAGGCCGTCGATTTTCAGCTTGCCGCCTCGGCGCGCTGCTTCCACCTCACGAGTAAACTCCGGCGGGTCAGAGACAAGCCGGCTGGTGAGAATCACTGAGATGATTCCAATTGGGATGTTGATAAAGAAAACCCAGCGCCAGCTCCAATTGTCTGTGATCCAGCCGCCGAGCGGAGGACCGACGACCGGCGCGGTGACAATCGCCATGCTGTAGAGAGCAAAAGCGGCCGCGCGCTTGGATGCGGGAAACGTGTCAACCAGGATTGCCTGCTCGACGGGCGCGAGTCCACCGCCTCCAACTCCTTGGAGGATCCGGAAGAAAATCAGCAGGCCGAGACTCGGGGCGATCCCGCACAGAAATGAGCTGATAGTGAAGAGCACAACGCACGCCATGTAGTAGCGTTTGCGGCCGAAGACGCGGCTGAGCCACGCCGATAGCGGCAAGACGACGGCGTTGGCGACTAGATAGCTGGTTAGCACCCAGGTGCTTTCGTCGTAGCTGACCGCGAGGCCGCCGGCAATGTGGGGCAGGGCGACATTGGCGATCGCGGTATCGAGCAACTCCATGAAGGTGGCGAGGGTGACGGTGATCGCGATGAACCATGGGTTGATGGCTGCTCGCTGAGCAGGTATTGCGAAGGACGCCGGGGCTGCGATGGACTCGCTCATTGGGGGATTGGATGTTTAAGAGACCGTTCGGTCTCATATTATGGTATACTTCATTGCAAGGCCAGCCGGTCGCAACCGCGAACTGACTGGCTGAAGGATGTAATCATCGCCACGGGTCGAGCGGGCACGGCATGCCGTGCGCTTACCGAGGCGGAGGCCTAATTGAGAGGTGAGCTATGACTAAGGGAGAGCGAACGCGGCAGGAAATTGTGCGGAATGCGGCGCCGTTGTTTAACACAAAGGGGTATGAGGGCACTTCCCTTTCGGACTTGATGGCTGCGACCGGATTGCAGAAGGGCGGGATCTACCGTCATTTTGCGAGCAAGGAGGAATTGGCGGCGGAGGCGTTCGACTATGCGTGGGGGAAAGCGGTCAGCGGGCGGCTTGATGGAGTCGAAGACGTATCAAACAGCGTCGATCGAATTGAGAAAATGATCGCGAATTTTGTCGAGCGGCGTTCGGGGCTTGTGGAAGGGGGCTGTCCCCTGCTGAATACAGCGATTGAGTCGGACGACGGCAATGCGCTGCTTCGCGGCCGGGCCCGGAAAGCGCTCCGAACTTGGAGTGAACGAATCGCGGAACTGGTGAAAGAAGGCAAACGCAAACGTGAAATTGATGGGCGAACGGATCCGCGGAGGCTCTCGCAGCTGATTATTGGCTCGTTGGAAGGGGCTCTCATGATCAGCCGGATTGAGGCAAACGATGAAGCGCTCGCGGGTGCCCGGAATTTCCTGAACCAGTATCTGGAGGAAAGGGTTCGAGCTTCAACGGTTCGCCCCTCTCAGAAACGAGCCTCGTAACCAGTTCATTGAGTTTCAAGCACACTCGGAGGTCATTGATGGCAACGAGACAAATCAGCGTGGAACGCTTCAGCATTACCTCTGCGAAGCCGTTCGGCGAGGTGGTGAAAGCCCTTGAAGGATCCGTAGGTCACCCGAATATGAACACATTTATGAGCGACATCATTTCGGCAAAGTCATTTACTGATCTCGAGAAGATGATTCACGCCGCAACCGCCCCTTCTGGGCTGATGCAATTCATGAGATTCGATCTGGGTGAGATAGTTCGGAAAGACGAGGCGACAGCGCGCCACGAAGCCTGCGCTATTTGATTGGCAATCCGCTCATCATGAAACAGATGCTCGAGCGCTCACCAGATGCTGGATCATATGCACCGGTAACGATTCTGGTGGATGAGCGGCCAGACGGAGTGCGGCTCTCCTACGACCGGATGGCGAGCTTTCTCGCTCCGTATGGAAGCAGTGAAGCATTGAAGGTGGCGCGTGAGCTGGATGCAAAGATCGAAACGCTTTTGACGAAAGCGGCGGCCTGATGTGAAGCGCTTCACCCTCCGCTTTTGGGGCGGAGGGCGAGCACTGAACGTTACCGACGCTTTTGGCTTCGACTCTGCGGACCGCTATTGACGTTGGGGACTTCCTCACCAAGCGCAGTGGCCAAATCAATCTGATGATCCTGTTCCTGCATCAGGATTTGACGAATCTGCTCAGCCATCGCAAACTCGCCAAGCGCTTCGCACTGGCGAACACGATCGCGATAATTTCGTATCGTTTCGTTCTCATTCTCGAGGTCGAACCGCAGCATGTCCTTGGCTTTTTCCGAAGTGCGCACGGGCTTCGGGGTTACCGTGGGCATTTTGCCGAGGTAGTCGATCTGGCGCGAGATCGTCAGCGCGTGATCGAGCTCCTGCTTCGCGTGAATCTGAAGCTGGTCGGCAATGTCCATATACTCGGCGCCCTTCAAGACCTGCGAGTAAACAACATACGAAATGATGGCCTGATATTCGCGAGAAAGATCTTCATTTAATAATTCTGCGAGGCGGTCACGGGAAATTTCAGTTTCGGTTGCAGCGGTCTTCGGCTCAGCCATTGAATTCCTCCTGGAGTTGAAACGAATAAGGTGTGAATCTCTGCGTCGCGCAATCAGTGCATTGCACCGTCGTACTTCTATCAGTATCCTACCAATCCTTAAAAGGAGCTAGCAATGGATAGCCCGACGAAATCTCCGCCTGGGCTTCCATTCTGACGAGAATAATTCGTCGAGTGCACGTGCAATTCTCAACGCCTTCTTATGAACGAGAATTCAAACGATCTGGAATTTATGAACGCCGCGCTGGATGAGGCGCGAGCGGCGGGAAGCCGTGGCGAGGTTCCCATTGGGGCGGTTGTCGTTCTGGATGACGTTATCGTTTCGCGCGGCGGTAACCGCACGATTGGAAATCGCGACCCCACGGCACATGCGGAAGTAATCGCGCTCCGCGAAGCCGCGCACAAGATCAGAAATCACCGCCTGCTCGGAACTACCCTGTACGTGACGATCGAGCCGTGCGCGATGTGCGCCGGCGCAATGATTCAGGCCCGCGTCGCGCGGCTGGTTTATGGCGCAGACGATGCGAAGGCGGGAGCTGTGCGATCCTGTTTTTCGATTCTCGAACATGAAAAGCTGAATCATCGCGTGGATGTGACATCCGGCATCCTGGCCGGGGAGTCCGTTGAGTTGCTGCGTGCATTTTTTGAGATGAGACGATGATTCGAAAGGTGCGTGTGGATCAGCGAGACGAGAGCTTCCGAAGTTGTCTTGCGGGCGACGCATTGCAATAGCCGATATGCAACAGCTCACGCAGCGCGTCGGGATGCACCTTCGAGAGCCTTACAAGCACCCAGGCATAATTGCGGTAGTGTTCGGTAATGAAATAAGTTTCCGGATCGCCGGCCATTAGCTCTTCTCGCTGATCAAAAGGCATCTTGAGAACGATCGTATCGGGATCCGCCTCAGTGCGCCAACGCACGAAGAGTTTCCCTTTCACTTTCAGCGCGGGCGTCTTGTAGGAAGTGCCCTCTTCAACGTTTGGGAACGTGAGCGCCATACGGCGGACGGTGTCGTAAGTAACAGGTTGCGATCGCTTCATCGAGCGCGCCTCGGATACGTGGCTATCTTAGCGCGAACGATGCCCAACCTCATCTTGCTTCGCCAGTATTTCGGACGTAATGCGCGTTCGAACTCCACTCGCTTGCGGCTCGGGATTTGATTACACTTTTCTGATTCACATAGAGTTTTGTGCGCTCGGGAGGAAATGCGACGTATGGTCAATCTGGATTTAAAGAGGAGTAGAGGAAGAGTCATATGGACTTGGCTCAATGCTGCAGCATTGTGCATCTTTGCAAGCAGTTCACTGCGCGCACAGACCCCCACGCAGACCAAGGTTCCGGATCCACATCAGACCCTTCTCAACCAGTTCAGCGATTCGATGGACGAACTTACCGCGCGCGTTTCGCCGGCTGTCGTGCAAGTGCGCGTGACAGGCTATCGAGCTGTGGAAGATAAAGATCAAGACGAGACCGGCATGATTGGGCGGCAGCGCAGCCTCGCCTCAGGCGTAATTGTCGATCCCGATGGCTACATCATCACGAATGCGCACGTGGTGAAAGGAGCGCAGCGCATTCGCGTTTTCCTGACTCCTGGATCCGATAATGGATCGCAGGTTCGAAGCAGTCTTGGAATTGGCGAACATCCCGCGCCCTTGGAGGCAAAGATCGTCGGGATCGCCTCAACAATTGATTTGGCATTGCTGAAGGTCGAGGCGAAAAATCTTCCCACGCTTCCCTTCGCTGACTACAGAAATCTGAAAAAAGGCCAAATCGTGCTGGCATTCGGGAATCCGGAAGGTCTCGAAAATTCGGTGACCATGGGAATCGTCAGCGCCGTTGCCCGGCAAGCGGATCCCAGCACGGCGACTGTCTACATTCAAACCGACGCGCCTATCAATCCGGGAAATAGCGGCGGACCGCTCGTGGATACGGAAGGGCAAGTGGTGGGAATCAACACGTTCATACTCTCGGAAACCGGCGGCAGCCAGGGGCTGGGATTCGCGATTCCCAGCAGCCTGGTGGAATTTGTCTATGGAGAACTGCGGAAATACGGGCGCGTGCACCGCAGCATCATCGGCGCCACCTTGCAGGAAATCACACCCGATCTTGCGTCGGGGCTTTCGCTTCCGAGGCAGGAAGGCGTGATCGTATCAGATATTCTTGCGGATGGTCCGGCCGCAAAGGCTGGGCTGAAGATTGGCGACGTGATCGTGACCCTGGATGAGCGGCCCATCGGCGCGCTGCCGATCGCTGAGATGATTATCACGACGAAGCCTGCGGGCGCTATCGTTCACCTTGAAGTTCTGCGCGGAACACAGAAAGTGTCTCTGAACATCGCGGTGGCGGAGCAGAAAGAGAAAATCGATCGGTTGGCTGACCTCGTCGACCCCGCCAAATCGCTCGTGGCGAAGCTCGGGATTTTCGGAGTGCAGGTGGATGCAAAGCTGGGCGACGACGTGGAGGATTTGCGTATTCCGTCAGGAATCGTGGTCGCCGCTCTTTCTGCCGACCTCTCCGGAATCGAAACAGATCTGCAGGTCGGTGACGTGATTCACGCAATAAATGGAGCACGCGTGGAAACGCTCGATGGCCTGCGCGCCGCTTTGAATGCAATTCCGCCGGGCGGTGCGGGCGTGTTGCAGGTGGAGCGCGACGAAAAGCTTTCTTATGTGACGTTTGAAATGGAGTGACGCTGAGAAAAGATCGTTTGAGTTTCTTTCGCGCGAAGTTGTGAGGGATTCGCCGCTTTGTTAGACTTGACGAGGAGAGGTGTCTGAGCGGTCGAAAGAGCTCGCCTCGAAAGCGAGTGTTGGGGAAACTCAACCGTGGGTTCGAATCCCACCCTCTCCGCCATAATTTCTGGTTTGATTTCTTCTAGTTAACGGCAGTGCTCTTTCCGTGTACCTCTGGCGTACCCTTCGTTTCGAGGAGAGCTACCGGATCGTGTGCCCATGCGCCTCGCACGTCCGCTTCGGCCTGCTCCTGTCGTGCGCGAACCCATGGCGTGTAATGCCTCTCCGTAATGCGGATGCTCGTATGTCCCAGGAGAATTGAAACCCGCTCAATAGGAACACCTGCTAGTAGCAGCTCAACCGCAAACGTGTCGCGGAACCGGTGGGCGTGGCCGTCCACAATATTTGCTTTCTCAAACAGCTTTTTTAGTTTCGCCTGCCAGTCGCCGGTAGCGGTTTGCAGTTTCGACCCGCCCGTCCAGAAAAAATAGCGTTCACTCGTCGGAAGCATTTCCTCAAGTGCGGAGACGACAAAATCCGGTAGAGGACAATAAACTGGCACTCCTGTTTTTTGCGTATACAGCAAGAGCTTCGTCCCGTTCAAACGTTCCACGGCACAACCGACCGCATCGCCAATTCTCATGCCGCTATATCGAAGCACTAAGACGAGCGGCCGGATGCGCAGCATGTTGGCTTTCCCGGTCTTGCCGCTTTCCTCGTATGAGTCATCGCAGGCTTTCAATATCCGAATCATTTCTTCGCGCGTAAACGGCAAGGTGGGTCGCGCGTGAACTCTGGGATTTTTGATTTCGGCGGCGGGATTTTCGGTGATCCACTTGTTCCCTAAAGCAAACCGAAGAAACGTGCGCAGCCGCTCTAGTTTCTTGAGAGCAGCCAGATTTCCATCCTTCCAAGTGGAACGGAACTTCCGCAGGATACGCGCATCGAGCTTATTCAGAAACCGAACTCCTTCGGCTTCGCCGAACGCCTCCATCTGACGAAAAAGCAGACGATATTTATAGATGGTCTTCTCTCGAAGATTTCGTGCTTCGGCGTCATGCAGGAATTCTTCTTTTGCTTCAAAAATCGTGATTGGCAGGACTTCTATCTCCGAGGTTCTGTGCTTTCTCCCAATCGCGCAATCCGGTCGCTTTGCGGATTTCCTGTTGCCCAATAAATCCGTCCACCCAGATTGGACACCGACATCGCCGGTACTTCCTGCCTTCGCTCTTGTGTCGACAGTCTTCGCGGTGCCTTCGGTAGATGGTTAGCATGGCGGGGATTCTACACCTTCGATAGACGGCGGTGCACTCGTGCGGCAACGGATTCAGGGATTCGAAGGGTGGTATATCTTCGTCGATTGCGTTTTGGTTTGTCCTCTCCCAGCACGAGGACTCCGGGCTCATTTTCGAAGATTCTTCGTATCGTATCGAGACTGAGATTCCAGAGCGCGGCCAGTTCGCTTGCACTGTAGTGCCGTTCTATGAATGGCGACGGGCTGGATGGGGTCGAGCTCTGTCGCTGCCCGATCTGCCGTTCAGTATTCCGAGAAATCAGATTGCTTTCGCTACGCGGCATCGATGTCATATCCAAAGTGGAAGATCAGCGGGGCGAGCGATCATTGTGGATCAACACCTTCCGAGCCGGATCCGGTGCGCTTTTGATTGAGAATCATGTTCAACAACACCAAGCCGGCGATGATCGCTGCGACTGTGAGCACTGCGCCGATTACAGTTATTTTCATCCCCGTCGCTCCCATTCCACAGTTGTTCCGCACTTGGGACATGCAAAACCCTTAAAGCTCCCATCGAAGAGGCTGGTCTCGATCTGTTCTGGTGCCGCCCAGAAGCATCCACCGCATTTCGGGCATTTCAGGTGGTACGTTTGTTCCATCTTGGACAGTCGAGTCCAGAGGTTATCCTTGCCTGCTTGCTCAACCAATTTGGTGAAAGATTCAATTCCGGCAGAGCCGCGAACAAATAACTGAATGCCACATGGATCGCACACAACGTACGGCTTTTTCTTCTTTGTGACCCGAACCTCACGTGGCTCCATGCAGACTGGACAAGGAAATTGGGACTTATTGAAATTAAGAGTCATATCTTTCGAGGGGTAGATTAGCCCCGGATTCTGAACGGAAGGGTTTGCACCGGGAGTGTGGAAGGATTTCCTAGACCGTGTTCCCGCAAAATGTGGCCGCTTTGTTGGTGTTTTCCCGTAAAATTCAATTTCAATACTCGGAGACTTCCCGCATAAATGTCCAAGCGCAAAAAAGCAGTGAAAAAGCCCGGAATCGCTCTTGACAGCATATTGGCAAAGAGAGGGAGAGGACGGCCCGGGGTCATTCGTTCAGAGATTGTGGGGCGTGCTGACAATTACCGCGGGATTTTTGCTACTATTTGGGATACGGTCGGAAAACAGTTGCTTCAAGTAAAATCGAAAGAGAATGTAATCAAAGCATTCGACCTCGAACCTCATTACAAATCAGAATTTGCTGCGATCGCGGGACTCATCTTGGAAGTCGTGCGCGAGAAGAAATTTCCAAAGACGCAGGAAGCCCAGATCAACTTCCTCGCGGATTCGGTCGCAGGCAGAGAATGGATCAGTCCCCGCCGTTCGCGAGATATTTGTGAAGCGGAACGGAAAAAACCTATCCACCATATTATCCGCCAAGATTTCTATATCGAGTGCACATGTGGCTATGAAGGTCCGGCGTATAAGAAGGCTTGCCCGAAATGCGGAGCCGTGAGCTTAGATTTGCCGGGTTTTTCATTGTTTTCTTGATTTTCTTCTCTAAGCATCCTTTCTCAGACCTGCTGCGTTATGTACGTACGTAACGTTAGATCCCTATTGTTCTGATTGAGGCCCCCCCAATGTTCTTCTCTGATGCACAGATGCCAAGCTTCACAGTCAAATCGCGACAAGGATAAACTCGGCTCGAGAAAAAATGGTTTGGTCCGAGCGCAACCTTTTTCCTTTTTGCGCATGGATGGACAGCGACTTCAATTCAAAAGGTTTTTCACGCCAGGAGAAGGTTGCCCGCACTTGGGCACCGCGTCTGGGCGGTTTGCGCAATTTGGGCGCTACAGCCCAAGGTGTCCGAGGGAGGCTTCAGAGACCGACGACGTGAGAGGTCTCGATATGGAAGATCAGGTCTGGTGGTGCTAGTGTGATGCGCATGCCGGATGACAACGAAGGATTGGCGCCGACCAATAGTCGGTATCGAGCCCTGCTCGATGTCTCCAGCGCGATGGTCGAGCAACCTACCGTAAAAGCTGTCCTGCATAGCCTACGCGACGTTCTGTCCAGCAGTTGTCGTCTTCATGGCGCCCACCTCTACGTCCTTGGCGGCGATGGAGAGACTCTGCATCTCCTTGACTTCGATCGAGAAGCGGACGCGCCAGCGATTAGGATCGGTACCAGAATTTCGCTCACCGGCGCGGCAGCCCGAGCACTTGAGGAACGGGAAATAGTCTTCTTGCCGGACGTATCGCAGGAAATGTTGCGACACCCCGAACTGGTTCCCTTTGCGGCTGAGTCTGTCGGGCGACCTACCTATGTCTTTCCTTTATTTACCTCCCAACAGCGTTACGGAATCCTCGTGGTGACTAAGGACCGGGGACAGGAATTTGTGCCCGAGGATGTTGAACTCCTCCGATCTCTGTCATCGCACGTTGCGGTCGCGCTCGAGTGCGCGCTGGCGAGAGACAATGCAGAGCTTTATCAGCGACAAGTGGTGAAAGAGCGGGATCGACTCAGGTTATTGCTGGAGATTAACAATCACATTGTTTCCAAGCTGGACGTTAACGAATTGTTTCGGTCGGCATCGGCATCCCTCCGGACTTATTTTCGAAATGACTTCACCGGATTTTGGTTGATCGATAAACAATCGAACCAGCTTGACTGCGTCTTATTGGATTTCCCCAGCGGCAAAGGCTCGTTGACTGCTGTCCTTAGGCCTGAACTGAGCGACACTGATCACGCAAAACTGCGGGTCCACGTCCCTGAACTGCTGTCGATCGAAGAAATTCAGACGCTTCCCGCGCCATCGTTGAAAAGCTCAAAGCTGAGTCCATCTCCTCGATGGCGATTGCTCCGATGGTAACGGCACGCGGACCTCTGGGTGTGATGGCTATGGGCAGCCGACAGCCGCACAACTTCGGACAGGAGGACCTGGACCTCTTGTCACAAGTTAGCAACCAGATTGCGCTCGCGGTCGACAACGCGATTGCTTACGGACGCGTCACGGAGGCCAGGGATCGCCTTGAGGAGGAGCGCTTGTACCTCGAATCGGAGATCCGCTCCGAATACAATTTCGAGGACATCGTCGGTAAAAGTGCCGCCCTTCGCAAGGTGCTGGATCAGGTCGCGATTGTCGCCCCCACCGGTTCAACTGTGCTCCTGCACGGCGAGACCGGGACCGGCAAAGAACTGTTCGCCCGGGCGCTTCATAACCTCAGCCCTCGTCACGAGCGCACTTTCGTCCGGCTCAACTGTGCCGCCATACCTTCCGGGCTGGTGGAAAGCGAATTGTTTGGACATGAAAGAGGCGCTTTCACCGGAGCCCTGATGCAAAAGAAAGGCCGGTTCGAGCTGGCAGATCACGGCACTCTCTTTCTAGATGAAATTGGCGATATCAGTCTCGAGCTGCAGCCAAAGCTGTTGCGCGCTCTGCAGGAACATGAATTTGAGCGACTGGGAAGTACGAAAACGATTCGCGTGGACGTTCGCCTGATTGCCGCAACCCATCGCGATCTGCAGGCAATGATACGCAGCAACCAGTTCCGCGAAGATCTCTTTTACAGACTGAATGTTTGCCCGGTTGAGATTCCCCCGCTTCGCGAAAGGCGCGAAGACATTCCGCTCTTAGTGCACTATTTTGTTTTGCGCCACTCCCGACAAATGCAAAAGCGGGTCAAATCCGTTCCGAAGCAGGCCATGGAGGCGCTGGTGAACGCCGATTGGCCGGGCAATATTCGGCAGTTGGAAAACTTCATCGAGCGTTGCGTGATTTTCACGCAAGGGGACGAATTGAATGTCCTAAGTGCAGAGCTCAAGAAGGCACCCGTCCGTCCCGTTGCCTCCGCCGCGCCAAGCTTCGAGCAGGCCGAGCGGCAGGCCGTCATCGATGCTTTGATAGCGGCCTCCGGAAGAATAGCGGGCAAAGGCGGGGCAGCAGAGCGCCTTGGTCTGAAGCGAACGACACTCCAAAACAAGATGAACAAATTGAATATCAGTCGCGCCGACTACTCCGGGTGAGAATCCGGCCACGCTGGAAACCAGACCTCACCTCTCATCTTCAAAGCGGCCATTGCGCTCCATGGGTCTTCAAGGGAGAGGCAATCGTGCCCGCATCACGGCACTGCCCGTCGGTCGGGCACAGGTGATCCCGGATACACCTCGACGGTTGCTTGTGCTTTCAACAACTTACGTAGATTCATCTCTGGCATAAGACCTGCAACAACTTGACATGATTCTCTTCAGCCGACTGCCGATGGCTGCTTAGATTCTCACGGAGGTGAGATGCTGCGCGTTGACATACGCGATTCCGCGAACGCCCTGAGCCTCAAGCTCGAAGGTCGATTCACGGGTAATGACGCACAGAATACTTGTGCGCTCATGGCGCGTTGCCATGACGGAATGACACTGATCGTCGACCTTACGGAAGTCACGTTCATCGACTCGGTAGGGGAAGAAGTACTATCGTTTTTTGGTCGATTCGGGGCGAAATTCGTCGCCCCAACATCTTATACACTCGATACATGTGAGCGGCTGCATCTTCGCGTTGCTCCGAATGAGGCATCGGGTGGGAACACGTCAGGCACTTCCCGCACAAACGCTGGCCGACGCAAGCCCCGTTAAATGGAGCCACGAAACGCAGTCTAAAACTCTCGGGCGCTCATATTCTTGACTTGCTATGTGACTCTCCACTTGAATTTCCCTGCCGGTGTTCCACCCATGAGCTTGCTGTTCTCCGTATAGACGTATCTTTGTACATCCTTAATCCCTATCGTCCATTTTCTTGAGCGAGAGATCCACCTTGCGACCCTGTCTGATCGCCCTGCCGAAATGAATCAACACCTCAAGCCCCGCCGTAATCACGGGGCCGCGGCACCTAGAAGCGGCATTGCCCGCATACGGGCAGCGCAGCGCGGCAAGAGTCTCTCCTGCCCATGTAGATTCAACTACTTGCGAGACACAAGAATTGGCATGCCTTATGCATTGCTCATAAATGGGGAGCAACACGATGAACTTAATTGCTTCGAAAAACAAAACGACGCTCTGGCGGACAGGCCAGTCGACACAGCCGCATTCACTCGGCGCCAGAGGATCTCGTAAGACAACCGCGTGGAAACGCCTGTTGCTGATTTTCGCGCTCTTGGCCGGAGCATTCCCGGAGTTGACATTGGGTCAACAACAACAGATTTCCTCGGGCGATGTCGATGCCCCTCTCCTCACGCTCGATGACGCGGTGACCCTGGCACTCCAACAAAACAGGCTTGTAAAGAACACGGCGCTGGAGGCGCAGAAATACGACTTCCAGGTGAATACAGCTCGCAGCCGCCGGAAGCCCCAGTTTCAATTTTCCATGTTGGGCGGCGAGCTCTTGCAACCCTTTGACTTCACGTTCCAAAAAGGTGTGTTTGGCACGTATCCGGGGGTGGGCCCAATCCCAGGGACGAATGCCAAAGTGCACACGCCCGCGGTGTTTACCACATATCTCACCGGCAGCATCGATCAACCGTTGACGCAACAATACAAAATCGGTCTCGGGATTCGCGCGACGGAACTTGGACGCGACATTGCCCGTGAGGATGTACGCGCCGAGCGTCAGAGAATCGCTGCGGGAGTCCGAAGCGCCTATCTTCATCTTGTCGCGAGCCAGGCGGGCGTCGATGCGGCGCGGGAGGCGGTCAAGACACTCGAGGAAGCACAGCGACTCACCACGCAGTACGAGGCTGAACAGAAAGCGCTCCGAGGCGATGTACTGGATGTCCAGGCCCGGTTAGAGAAATCGCGCTATGAGTTGTCCGTCTCAGAGGATGGCTTGGTAACACAACGTGAAGCGTTGAACCAAACGTTGGGCCGCGATGTTTCCACAGCCTTTCGTGTTGACTTCATTCCGGAGCAGGACGCGAGTGATCTGACGCTCGATTCAGCTCGCAAGGACGCTCTCGCAAAGCGCCCCGAAAATCGGCAAGCGAGTCTGAAAGAAAAGCAAGCGGAGTATGACCGGCGTCTCGCGAAGGCCGAATACATCCCGGACCTGAGTCTCTCTGTGCGCTATCAGGGGATCAGTAATGTGCAAGTTCTTCCTCAAAACGTTGCCACGGCGGGTTTTCTTTTGACTTGGGAGCCGTTCGACTGGGGACGCCGCCACAACAAGGTTGCCGAGGCAAGCAAGACCATCGAACAGGCTCGCAACGGTATTCAAGAGACAGAATCGCAGATCGCTGTCGAAGTTGGCGCGAAATACCGCAAATGGCAGGAAACCTCGTTGCTGCTTAAGGCCTCTCGGACCGCTCACGAAGCGGCTGTGGAACAGCTCCGCGAGACTAACAACAAATATAAGCAGCAGGCTTCGCTTTTGAAAGATCTCCTCGAGGCCCAGGCCAGGAGCTCGGAAACAACTGCTCAGTATCAGGAAGCGCTGTCCACATATTGGAGCGCCTTCGCTGAGCTGCGCAAGTCGATGGGGGAAGAGTAGCCATGAGAACAGCCTCATCCCAAACCGGCAGCCGAGGAAGCCGAGGTGCAGTGCCAGCGGGCGCGTCCAGAATTTCAGAGAACCAGAGCATAGTTCGAGAAAGCAATTGGAGCGGAGCAGAAATCATGGAGAACAAATTGAAGATAGGGCTCGGATTAGCAAAAGCGGCTGTACTTCTGGCCTTGATGGCAGTAACAAATGGCTGTCATCGACCCACGCAAGTCGAAGCCAAGTCTCCCACGCCTGTTCATTTAGCAAATGTGACTTTGGAATCGTCTTCACAAGATTTGCGCTACTCGGCTTCCGTCTTGCCATTCGCCCAAGCGAGCTTGTCGTTCAAATCCGCAGGATACGTGACGGAGATTAAGCAGGTCGTCGGAGCAGATGGACGGCGTCGCGACATAGGTCCAGGAGACTATGTTAGCCGTGGGTCTGTTCTCGCGCAGATTCGGCATCAGGATTTGAAGAATCAGCTTGACCAAGCCGCGGCAACGCTCAGTCAAGCCCAAGCGCAGCATGTGGAAGCAACGCAGGATTACGAGCGCGCGAAGGCGCTTTACGCCACACAGAGCTTGATCAAACCCGATTTCGATCAAGCACGGGCGAGATTCGATTCAACCCTTGCGGGTGTGGATCAGGCCCAGGCTAGTGTGCACCAAGCCCAGCTGGCACTTGGGGATGCCGATCTAAGAGCGCCGTTCTCGGGATACATCCTTGCCCGAAACATTGAACTGGGGAATTTGGCAGAACCTGGGACGACAACCTTTACGATCGCCGACACGAGTGCGGTCAAAATCAGTTTTGGCGTCCCCGAATACGCCATAAGGCATCTACGCCTGGGGCAACAATTCAGCATTCATCTCCAGGATGATCCGAAAGAATACAGCGGGCAGGTCACGAGTATTGCCGCGAGCGCCGACGAAAAGAATCGCGTCTTCGGTATTGAGGTGACCGTACCTAATCCAAAGAGCTATCTGAAACCCGGGATGATCGCCTCGCTAACTGTGTCTGGCGTCCAAAAGGCTGCGGCTCCCGCCGTGCCTTTAAGCGCTGTTGTTGCTGACCCCGCCTCACCAGGCCACTACGCGGTTTTCGTCGCCCAAGAACAGGGCAGCAACTGGGTGGCGCATCTGCGTGAGGTCACGCTAGGCGAAACGCACGAGAGCGATGTAGCAGTCGGTGGTGTAAAGCCAGGGGAAAAGATCGTCGTGGTTGGAGCCGCCGGTTTGAAGGACGGCGATTCAGTGCACGTTCTTCCATAGAGGTATGAAAAGAGATGACACACGAAAACGAGCAGGAAATCACTAATCGCCGGAACGTTCCAAGATTCTTCGTCGAGCATCCGCACATCTCCTGGATGTTTTTGGCCGGAGTCCTGATTTGGGGTTGGTTCGGCTATAAGTCCATGCCGCAACGAAAGGACCCGGAAATCCCTGTGCGCGTCGGCGTCGCGGCTTGTCCGTGGCCCGGAGCGACGGCGCAACAGGTCGAGCAATTCATTACGCGTCGAATTGAGGATGTGGCCGCCGAGAATAAGACCATACATCCGGGAACCGATGCGGACTACGGCATTAAGTCGATATCCCTACCGGGCTATTCGTTTGTGACCATACAACTGGATGAGGGCATCGCCGATACGAAGCGGCAATTCAGCGATATTAACCTCAAGCTGGATGCCCTAAATTCCCAGTTACCGCAGGGCGCAGGTCCCATCAGTTTCCAGAGCGATTTTGGAGATACCGCTGCTCTCATGCTCACGATTGCCAGCCCAAAGGCGGACGACGTTGAAATTGCGGCTCGCGCCAATTCAGTTGAGGCTGCGATCCGCCAAGCTCGCGTTGCAAAACAGCAGAATCGAGAGGGACAGCGTATTACGGTAGTAGATTCCTTTCCTCAATCCATCTCCGCAAAGGAAGTCCTTGACACTGGATACCTATTTCAAGCGGAAGCGCAGAGCGCTGGAATAATTCGAGACTCGGAAATCATTCAGGGAAGTGGATTCATCGGGCTCGATGGTGTTTCCGATGCAGACGACAGCTCCATTCAAGCGTTCATCAAACGGTTCATCTCGGAGCGTCTAAAACGGTCCGAGCTACATCCCGACGCATGGGAGCCAACAATCATTCGCGATCCGAGCGAAACGCGGACGAAACTAGCCAGCGTCGCCGGCGACAAATACAGCTATGCCGAACTCGACAATTATTCTGACTTGATTGGCCGAACGGTACAAGGAGCTGCCGAAGTTTCCAAGGTCGAACGGCGGGGTGTTTTGTCGCAGACCATCTATCTGGATTATTCGCAGGACCGGCTCGCCGCCTACGGCTTGCGTCCTGCGGATCTCTCCAAAGTCATTTCGGCTCGGAACATCATCGCGCCGGGTGGGACGGTGGAAACGGGGGAGCACAGGATTACGCTCATCCCTTCCGGTCAATTCGACACCGCCAGAAGCATCGGCGATGTAGCTGTATCCGCCACGTCCCAAGGTGCCCCAGTTTATTTGCGGGATATCGTCCAAATCAGCCGTGGGTACCAAGCTCCTGCCGCGTATCTCAATTACTACACATGGCGAGACTCCGGTGGGCATTGGCAACGTAGCCGGGCCATCACCTTGGCAGTTTACATGCGCGATAAGAAGCAAATCGCGCGTTTCGGACAGTCCGTGAATTCGAAGATTGAGCAGCTTCGCCAGGTTCTTCCCACCGACCTGATTTTGGCGCACACGTCCGATCAACCGCTCCAAGTGAAGGAGAACATCAATCTGTTCATGCGCGCCCTTGTCGAAGCCATTATTCTCGTGGTCATCGTTTCGCTGCTCGGATTTTGGGAGTGGCGCCTAGCGCTGATTATGGCTCTCGCCATACCGATCACACTGGCGATGACATTCGGCGTCGTATATGTATTGGGAATTGATCTTCAACAAGTCTCCATCGCATCGCTGATCATCGCACTGGGCCTTCTCGTCGACGTGCCGGTAGTCGCTGGCGACGGCATAAAACGTCATTTGGCGGAAGGGTTTCCGCGCATGACAGCGTGCTGGCTCGGACCCACAAAGCTTGCAACCGCGATTTTCTACGCGACGATCACGAACATCATCGCCTACTTGCCGTTTTTGATGTTAAGCGGCAATACCGGCGAGTTCCTGAAGAGCCTTCCCATCGTGATGACGGCTTCCCTGCTGTGCGCACTTTTTGTGGCGATGACGTTTGTCCCGTTCCTGGGTTACTACATCCTGCGCGCACCAGCAAAGCGCGAACCAACCATCGAGGAGAGACGGCAGCAAGGGTTTTACGGCTTCTATAACAAACTCGTGGGCAGGGCTATAAAACACCGTTGGGCCGTCCTCGGTGGGTCCCTGGTTTTCCTAATCGTAGGCGGCCTGTTCGGCTCTCGGCTTAAAACCCAATTTTTTCCCGAAGATGTCCAGTATTGGTTTTATCTGGATATTTGGCTGCCAAATGAAACTCCTTTGAACACCACCAACGATGCTGCCGTGCAGGCCGAACGAGTCGTCCGTCAGGTCATTGAAAATTCAACCGGTGCCACAACCAAGGAGAACCGCGGGCATCTTCTTAAGTCGCTGACGACTTTTGCCGGTGGTGGCGGGCCTCGCTTCTGGTTCTCGGTATCACCGGAAATGCCGCAGACCAACTACGCACAAATGATTGTTGAGATTACCGACAAGGAAGCTTCGCCAAAGTTAGCTCGCCCGATCCAGGACGCACTGGCCAAGGAAGTACCGGGAGCGTGGATTACGGTACGCCAGCTCCAAACGAATCCTGTCGAGAATCCCGTAGAGCTGCTGATTTCCGGGCAGGCAGACGTCGACGCGAGAAACGAAGCTAGCGATATTCGTACGCTGAGACAGGTTGCCCGGCAGGCTGAGGATATCGTCAGTCAATCTCCCGGGATTTCCGTTCTTCGGGATGATTGGTTCCCGGATGATGTTCAGCAGAGGATTCAAATCGATCCTGACCGCGCAAATCTAGTAGGAATCACCAACGCCGATGTCGCGAACGCCTCGACCGCGGCCATGAGCGGCACGACAGTGGGCGTGTTCAAGGAAGGCGACAAGAACATCCCCATTGTGGCGCGCCTTCGTATGGAGGAGCGTGCCCAGCTAGCCGATATCAAAAACCTGTATGTTTACTCTTCACAGACGAGCAATCGAGTACCTTTGCTTTCGGTCGCGACGGTCGGAAATTCTCTGGAAACAGGTCGCATCGCCCGGCGTGAGCATTTTCGCACCATTTCGATACTTTGTTATCCACGGCCCGGCGTTCTCGCCTCAGAAATACTCGATCCCATGCTTCCAAAATTGGAGGAGTTCCAGAAAAATCTTCCTCCCGGTTATCAGCTTCGTATCGGGGGCGAAAGAGCAAAGCAAATAGACGGATTCAGCAACCTGAAAATCGTTCTGCTAATTTCTTTGATTGGAATTTACCTGGCGCTGCTCGTTCAGTTCAATAACGCGGTAAAACCTCTTCTGGTATTCGCTGCCGCACCGTACGGTGTGATCGGCTCTCTAATTGCTCTCTCGATTATGCATACGCCCTTTGGATTTATGGCTTTTCTGGGCATCGCCAGCTTGATCGGCGTGATCGTTAGCCACGTGATCGTGCTGTTCGACTTTATCGAGGAAATGCATGCGAAAGGGGAACCGTTGGAACAGGCGCTTCCGGACGCGGGGATCCAGCGTATACGGCCGGTGATGATTACCGTGGGAGCGACAATCCTTGCCCTTTTCCCGCTAGCTTTGGAAGGCGGCCCTCTATGGCAGCCTCTATGTTACGCGCAGATTGGCGGCCTTGCCGTCGCAGCCTTTACCACGCTGCTGTTGGTACCGGTGCTTTACAGCATCTTCGTTCTTGATCTGAAAATCATCCGCTGGGAAACGAAGCAACCTCCGGCCGAGTCGGAAGTTCGCCCGGCCGCTGAAATGGTTCGTTGAAGGTTTTTGCGATGATTCTTTTTAATCAAATTGCCGCGGCTGTTCTTCTACTGAGTCTTACACTCTGCTTGCAGTGCGCCGGCGTGATTACGCTCATCGAGTGGCTAAAGCGTGTTCTGACCAGGGACATTCATAAGCATGGGCCAGTTTACTCGGCCACCCTGGTAGTGAGATCTGCGGTCGCAATTGTAATTCTGCACGGGCTCGCGATTCTTCTGTGGGCTAGTTTCTACCGGACGCGTTGCTTCCCGACATGGGAGCTCGCCTTTTACTTCTCCGCGAGCAGCTACTCCACCGTGGGATATGGTGATCTGATTCTCCCATCCAACTGGCGACTCTTAGGGCCTTTGGAGGCGGTAACCGGTGTGTTGATGTCCGGAATATCGGTCAGTGTTCTGTTTGCTCTCGTTATTCGGCTGCTCGATCGCGACACACAATCCTCGCTGACGAATTCAACTGAACAAAGCCATGCCTAACGTCAATATCAAGACTCCGGATTGGCTTCGCCAGATGGAGAGTATCCTTGAAGAGCTCAACGAGGGAGTGGCGATTGTTGATGACCAACTTCGCATTATTTTTGCCAATGAAGCGTTGACACGATTGTGGCAGTACGACCTCGACGAATTGCGGGGCTGTGCACCCGACGCAATCTTCCCTCCCGAAGATATTCCCCACATTGTCCGCGAGCACAAATTGGGGCACCGCTACGGCCGGCATCGCCGCGAGTTTTACTTTCCACGTAAGGACGGCAAGAGAATCCCGGTAATCCTCAGCGGGCGGGTGATTCAAGGACCAGACGGTCAGGACTACGTTGTAGTGACCGTGACTGACATCAGCGAACAGAAGCGAGTAGAAGAACAGCTCCGCGAGCGTCAAAGGGAGATTGACGCCGACCTCTCGACCGCGGCACTAATCCAGCAGTCACTCGCGCCACATAATTTGGCGTGGAAGGACCTCGCCGTCGAGGCCTACTACAGCCCTGCGCGTACGATTGGCGGCGACTTCGGTATAGTCCTCCCTCAAGGCGACGAATTTCTAAACCTCATCCTGTGCGACGTGTCGGGCCATGGTGTAGCGTCGGCTCTGATGGCCAACCGCATCTACTCTGAAACACTTCATGCGCTGGAACGTAAGACTGAGCCCAGCCGTTTGTTGCAGTGCCTCCACGACTTCGTACATGATCGCATCCCGCAGAACGGTTTTTATTTCACCATGACCGCAGCCCGTTTTAGTCAGTGCGGCCGCCGCATGACCTTTGCGGCCGCCTGCCAACCGCCAGCAATACTCGTCTCGAAGGGCACTTTGCGTCTGCTCGATTCGCAAAACGGTATCCTCGGTTATCTCTCCGAGATCGCGCCATCGGAGTCGATGACGGAAATCGAGCTCGCGCCCAGCGACCGTCTGGTTCTCTACACCGATGGGCTCGTCGAAGTGTTTAACAGGTCCCAAGACATGCTCGGCGTTGAGGGCCTTCAAGAGTTGGTCCGCCAGTCGGCCACACGAGCACTACCCGAAATGAAACAGGCCATCCTCGAGGGCGCGGCCGCGTGGAGCCATGGCCCCCTGGCCGACGACGTGTCTCTCGTCATCGTCGAAGTTCGCTAGCTCCATTGGAGTGGGGTTCCAACCTAGCGATAATCGACTATCCGTCGGCATGAAGTCACAAACGCACGCGTTCCATTTTCGTGGTCCGTTTGAAAAAACTCCCACAAACGGTTTGCGTGAGAGTCTCTGGAAGGTATTCGGCAATTTTACCCATGCTGCCGAGTCAGAATCTATTGAGGATTGTAGCGCGCGCGTTCGATGATAGACTCCCCGGCTCTGCTTCCGGCATCTGCGAAACTAGCGATAGAATCGGACCATGCTGAGTTTCCTCTCTTGTCCGCGGCTTTTCTTCGCTTTCATAATTGTGTTCGTGTGCGCCGCCTCCGCTCGCGGTCAGGGAGCCGAACCAAACCCAGCGCTGGAAAGCCCAGCACGCGGCGACGTCGAAAAGTTGATTCAAACTTACGGAGCAGATGCCTCGGTAGCCTTCCGCACATTGGATGGCACGCAAGAGCTTTTTATCCAGGCGGACAAACCGTTTCGCTCGTCGAGTGCGATCAAAATCGCGACGATGATTGAGCTTTATGCCCAAGCGGAGGCGGGCGAACTGCGCCTCAGCGATCCTCTGTTGGTGACACCCGGCTCACAAAATGATTCTCATCCGGGCACGCCGCATGCTGAGGCCAAGAATGACCCTATTCAAGGCTCAATCGGAAAGACCCTGACGCTCCGGGAGCTTTGCGAAGCAATGATTGTGCGCGGCAGCCTTCGGGCTGAAAGCTTGCTGATTGAAAGGCTCGACGCCGCGCGCATTCGCAACCGCCTGCACGAACTGGGCGCGGACGGTGTGCAATTCGTTGCCCCCGTGGAGAGCGACACAGGGCCCACCGAAGGCCCTCAGAATACCGAGACTGCGCGCGATCTGATGGTTCTGTTATGGGCGCTTGCCAAGGGCGAGGCAGTCAGCCCCGATGCTTCTCAGGAAATGATGGGCATGCTCGCGCGATCCATCCCGTACCAGGGAATTGCGGCGGGATTGCCGGGAAGTCAAGACGCGGCACTGGGCACGGCCGGATTTGCGGAGAACCATCAGGAGGCCGCGATCGTTTACGGGCCACACTCGTTCGTAATCGTGATAGTGATCCGCGAGGTCCGAGATCGCAGTGCGAGTTTCGCTTTGTCCGCTCAAATCACCCACGCCCTCTCTGTCCCCGTCTGGTAGACATTGCTGGCATTTTGGGACAGGTGTCGATAACAGGGGTGGCCGTTGAAAAACTCGCCCACTGGCGGCAGTTTTGATCTGGGTGATTTTCCTGCGGGGATCATCCAGCCCTCACGCGTTTTGAACGATTCGACCCCGAGCTTCGCCGCCGCGCGACGAACCGTTGCCTCAGAGAACTTCTGCGCGTATACATCTCGCGACATCTTCGCGCCCGATTCGAGGTAGCGTTCGAGCCATGAAATACATTCCGGAAGTTTTCTCCTTTCAGGATCGGCAGCTGCTTGCAAAACGTTGTCGATTTTTCTGAGCTCACCCCGAGCCATTCGACTTTCGGCATGCCGACTGGTTTGCCGGCAATCGCGAGCAGTTCTTCGTTGAGGCGATACCGCAGGCCGCTCTTATTCGATTCCTTTACCTTATTCAGCTTAACGGAAAGCATGAGTCGCGACTCGCCCGTGTCATCGTCATCGTCTCTGACAAACGACCAAGCGGCACGGGGTACTTGTGCGATCGCACCTGCACCGCTCGTTCGATCGATCGCGGATTGCAAAAAGTTTTTGTTGAAATGCGAGACCGAGATGATCGCAATTCCCGTGTTTCAGCAAGTTCTTTGAGGTTATCGAGAAGCGGCCGCACGTGATCGTCGGAATTTTTCTTCAGCTTGCCGAGGTATGAGCCGAGCGGATCGATAACGATAATCCGAATCGCTGGATGCTCCCGCAGCATGAGCTCGACCTCGCAATATCTCTCACTGCTTGGAGGCCGCCTAGGGTGGGCAGCCGTCCGCGATCCATTTAGCGAATAGATCGATGCGAGATTGCGGCCAGGGACCTTCTCCCTTGGGCGGTGGCGGTGGCATCACCGCGCCGCCAATTCCTCGAATGCGGTCATAGATCGCGGACGCGTGCGCTTTCACCTCGTCATAACTCGCAAGGTTGAAGCCTTTGATCATCCCTTGAATGTCTCGCTCGGTAAAAAGCGGAAGGATATCCGCCCCAAAGCTCGTCGACATGCTCATTGCAGCCTCCGCAGCATTATCGGTTTGTTATTTTAAAGACCTAAGGTCCGGTACATGATAAACCTCGCCATTAGAACCCGGTGCTCCTGCCGGCTGCGCCATACTTCCGCAGTTGCGTCTCGCGCCCCTTCATCTTCCATCCTCGCGACGGTAGTAGTCTAAAACAATTGAGTGTCGCTCGGTGATAAGACTACAGAACGCCAAGCCCTGAGAAGCCAGGACTGCTCTTGCTCTGGTCCGGGAAAAGTGCCCTTGCCGTTGCCTTCCAGTAGCACAGGCATTCCTGCCTGTGCCCCAAGCCCCGTGCGGCACCCACTGTTAAATACTTGGCGCTCAATCTTTCGCTCGCACCTGGCTTTCATTTGCTGTGCGCCGGCTCCGCTCCGCCCGTGGGCGTAAGAGACACATCGCCAATCCACGCCGTTCCGCTCAGTTTGTTGTCGAACAGGCGGCTCGGAGCACGGCGCACCTGGATCGACAGGAAATGCGTCGCGGGCGTCGTCGTGTAGTCCACGTCGACAGGCGTCCACGGATGCGTACCCGTGAAATTTTCTGTGGCCACTACGGCCGCGCCATGATTCGGATCGCTGATCAAAAAAGAAATTCCGTTCTCGGTGGTGATTCCTTCCGTCTTCAGCATCGCATGAAAATGGTATCGCTGGCTGGGCTCCACCGGAACAAACTGCTGCGGCTCCATGAGATCTAAGTTTTCGCCCCCGCTGAAATCGAGCCGCAACGACCGGCCTTCCGACGAAGGAGGCGGCGCATCGAAACCCATTGAAGCGCCTACGAGAAAAGAACTCCACCGCCAATCCAATCCTCCGTTCAAGAAATCCCGCGCGAAGTCTCCGTTCCAAACTAACGACCCGCTCGCTGGCTCGTTATGAGGAAGTCCAGCGGCAGCCAGCGCTTCTCGCCACACCCGGCTCGCATCCGCGCCAAGGTCACTTTCCATCAAGAGCCAAAGAAGAGGAAACGAACGCCGCAACTCCATGGGCTTGCCCAGCGATAATAATCGCTTCCAAATCAGCAGCGCCGCCCCTGGCTGCCTGTTTTCCTGCATGAAATCAATTGCCTGGAAGTAGGCATCCTGTTCGGGAGGCAACACCTGATTCAAGAGCACGTTCGCATCCTGACTCAAATGCCAGACACGCGAAACCGCGAGCGGTACGAGTTTTGGATCGCTGAGTCTCGGATCCGCTTGCAGGGCATGATTGATTTGCGCAAAACCCGCGTCCGTGTCACCTTGGCGCAAAAGAAAATTGCCGTAAACCCAGGCCACCACAGATGAGGACGGATACGCGGCGCGCGCGCGACGAAGAGCCTCTCGCGCAGCCGGAACATTTCCGATTGACTCGTATCCTACTGCCAAGTCCATCCAATACTGGGCGGACAGTGGAACCTGCGCGACCGCCTTCTGAAAATCTGCCACCGCTCCTATGGGATCAGGATTTGCTAAATCCGACTCGCGAACGCGCCCAAGATGTTCCCAAGCGGCGGCATTTTCTGGTTCGAGGGCCACTCCGCGTTCCACTTGATCGACCCGATCCTTATGGACGAGAAAATCGGCCACCCAAATCCGAATCGCCTGATACGTGAGAATCGCAGCGGCAAAGCAGGAAACGAGCAATACAGTTTTTCGTGAGGTCGGTCTTCCGAGCGAGTCTTCCATCACTTACGTAATCTCCTATGCAAAGCGCCGCTTCGCAAGAGCTATCTGCGCAACCAATCCGCCATTCGAATCCAGCCTTCGTATCAGAACTCAACCGCGGAACCCGAAATGTGGCACGCCGTCGGCATAGTTAGCAGCGTTGTGATACTTGATTCGTGCCAGAATCTAAAGCTAGAGTGAAGGCGGGCGAATAGCGTCGACCGTTTGCGAACTCCGGACGAAACCGCGCAGGTCTGAAATGCCGCAGGAGAGCGAGACCCAAATTGCTGACGATCGATAGTCTCGCGCACGTCGCCAAACCTGAATATGTGCTTCGGCCGCATCAGATTGCCCGAAGGCTCTGGGTTGAGGCCCTTCCGAGAAGGTCCCAATTCACAAAGGTCTGGCTGCCGTGGGGTTATCCGATAATGGTGAACCCAGCGGAATCGATTGGTTGGGCCATTTACTCACGCGGAATCTATGAAATGCCACTCACCGAGGCGCTGTGGCGACTGGCACAACCGGGCGATATCGTGGTCGACGGCGGAGCGAATATTGGATATGCGACCAGCATCCTCGCCGCCCGCGTCGGGCCTCGTGGCAAGGTTCACAGTTTCGAGCCCGATCCCCGCTCGTTTGGCGAGCTACAACGTAATGTGACCGAATGGGAGGAGCGCGGGCAACGCGGTGCATTCGTCTTGCACGAGGAAGCACTAGGAGCGCGATCGGGTGCTGCGACTCTTCAGATTCCGGCTTCATTTGAATGGAATGGTGGAAGAGCCCGCATTGAGACTACTGCGGCCGATGAGCAAGGTATCTCAGAACTCGACCGAGGAATCACGAACCTTCAGGTGAAGCTGGTCAGACTGGATGAAATGTTTTCACAGGGTGAGCATGTAAGCGTCGTAAAGTTAGACGTGGAAGGATTTGAACTCGATGCGCTAATGGGAATGGAACAGATGCTGCGCGCGCGCCGAATCCGTTACGTCGTGTTTGAGGAGCAGCGTGACTACCCTGCCGCTACTCATCACTTCCTTCGGGACGTCGGCTATTCGGTATTTGGGCTGGATCATGGGTTCTTCGGCATCAACTGTTGCCCTGGCAAGGGGCCAAGAGTAGAGCCCGCCTCAGGGCTTCCGCCAAATTATGTGGCGACATATGAAGCCGAAGAGACAGTCCGGCGGCTGGAACGCGGTCTCTGGAAATCCTTCGGACCCGGCAGATACCTCGGTTAGGTTTGCTAGTTCGACTGGGCGCTTGAAGGCGGGGGAACGGGCGTTTGAGACTTTTGCGCTGCTTTCTTACTCTTTCTCCGCGCCAAATACTGCCCGAGATCGGGCATGAATTCGCGCAGCATATTGTACCCGCTGTTGTAAGCGAGATTTACACCCCACTGCGTGAAGACGCCAGGTGCCGTGCGGTCCTGCGCCGGATAGTAAGAAGTGGAAATCCCTTGTTGAATTAATTGCCCGAGCGTCTGCGGCACATTGAAAGTCGGCTGCCCCGAATCTTTCCGCGTGATCACGGTGCGCGAAGCGGCATACCAGAGCCTGCTGCCGATTGAGCCACTACCCCGGCGGAAATAACGAGGGTCGTCGTGAAGAACCGATGGCAGCACTCCATAGATGAAGAAGCACGACGTCATCTGATCGCCTTCCGAAGCAGCAAGCCGCTCTCCAAACGCGCCCCAGCCTTGTCCGTAATGAGGCTGGCCATTTGCTGCTTGCGAAATAGCAGATTGCAGCAGATTCCCGATATGTGCGCTTACATCGAACATCTGGTGAAATGAAAGAATATATTTTTCGTGAACCGTCAATGGTTCTTGATTGGCAGTCGTGTCATTCGCGCTGATGAAATTCGGAATGATCCCGAAAATGCGCTTGGGATTCTGGGCGTTCTTGGTAGCCTCGTCAGAGGCCGGTTGAACTTTGTCCGGCAGATTTTGGGTAGAGGGATCCGCAGACTTTCCTTGATTCTGCGCTGGTTTCGGTGCGGGCTGGGAAGGCTGGGCCGTCGAGTCCTGACTTTGCGGAGCCGGCGACGAACCAGCGTCTTGCGCGCGCGCGCTTCCAAGAAATAAACCAAATAAAATTGCGCCTGCGGCAAACCTGATACTGAACCACTTCAAATTCATCCCCCTTTTGCACGTTCCCCGGCATATGGAATGTGCGAGGGGAATGCTTTCAACATCCTAATCGAGATGTCGCTTCTTTGCTTCGAGGAAATAGCAGCGATGGCCACTTTGCAACGGTTAGGACGCTCGACTCCGCTGCTGGGTTGCATTTCCGATGCAACGTGACCGCCAATTGCAAACGTCCCAGCGCTCCGATAGAATCCTTGCGAATCCCTCCATGGCTAACGAAACCCCCGAATTGAAACGAATGAGCCGACCGCTGGAAGTCGTCGATCCCGAAGTCGCCGAAGCGTTGCAGGACGAAGTGCGCCGGCAAGCTACCGGGCTCGAACTGATCGCTTCCGAGAATTTCGTCTCGGAAGCGGTGCTCGAGGCCATGGGTTCCGTTTTCACCAATAAGTACGCGGAAGGCTACCCCGGCAAGCGTTATTACGGCGGCTGTGAAAATGTTGACCGTGTCGAGCGGATCGCGATCGAGCGCGCCAAGCAATTGTTCGGAGCGGAACACGCGAACATGCAGGCGCATTCAGGCACGCAAGCGAATATTTCAGTCTATATGAGCACGCTTGAGCCCGGCGCAACCGTGCTGGGAATGAATCTGGCGCATGGCGGCCATTTGACGCATGGACATCCCCTTAATTTTTCAGGCAAGACCTACAAATTCGTCGCGTATGGCGTGACCAAAGAAACCGAGACGATCGACTACGATGAAATCGAGCGGCTAGCGCGAGAGCATCAGCCCAAAATGATCGTCGCCGGGGCGAGTGCCTATGCTCGAATCATCGATTTCGCGCGAATCGCAAAAATCGCCCAGGATGCCGGCGCGCTTTTCTTTGTCGACATGGCGCACATCGCCGGGCTTGTGGCAGCGGGAATTCATCCGAGCCCTGTTCCTCACGCGGATTTCGTTTCCACCACGACGCACAAAACCTTGCGCGGTCCGCGCGGCGGCCTGGTTCTCTGCCGCGAAAAATATGCAAAGGATCTCGACCGCATCACGTTTCCGGGCGTGCAGGGCGGCCCGCTCGAACACATCATCGCTGCGAAGGCCGTATGCTTGAAGGAAGCGGCCGAGCCCGAATTCCGCGTTTATCAGAAACAAGTGGTGAGCAACGCGAGCGTGCTCGCCGCGGCGCTCGCCAAGCACGGATTCCGCATCGTCACGGGCGGCACGGACAATCACCTGTTTCTCGTCGACATGCATTCGCGCGGAATCACTGGTCGCGATGCCGAACTGGCACTCGAGCGTGCGGGTATGACCGTAAACAAAAATGCGATTCCCTTCGATCCCCTTCCTCCGATGAAGGCGGGTGGAATTCGCGTGGGCACTCCCGCCGTTACTACCCGCGGCATGCGCGAGCCGGA
>CAVRFZ010000013.1:0-57704 GCA_963720655.1 uncultured Acidobacteriota bacterium
TGTTGCGCGACGGTGATCCTGAGGAGGTGGGCCGAGCGGCATGTTGCGCGACGGTGATTCTGAGGAGGTGGGCAAGTGGCGTTGTTGCGCGACGGTGATTCTGAAGATTTGAGGCGAGAGGTTACGAGCTTTTGAGCTCGTTTCTCTGCGGCTTCTTCTGATTCATCGTGGCGACGGTGGCATCGCTCCGCATGTTCGATTGGCGTATTTGCGGACGACGTTGCTGACGTCGGAAGCGGTGACGAGCTCTTCGAGCTCGTTTTCAGCGTCCTCTTCTGACTCGTCGTCATCGTCGGGATCGGAATCGGCGTCGGCGTCATCATCTTCGGGTTCGTCGTATTGATCTCGGCGGCGGTGGCATCGTTCCGCGATGCTTGAACGCCGTATTTGCGGAACACGTCGAGGACGTCGGAAGCGGTGACGCGCTCTTCGCGCGCGTTTTCATCGTCTTCGTTAAAGGCTTGCGCGGGTGAGCCCCTTGAAGGTCGGGGTGAAGCTGCGCAAGTGGTGGATCGCTTCGCGATGGTTGTTTTGAATATTTAGGAGCGACATCTAGGATGTCGGAGGCGGTGGAACCGCTCCTGGGGATGGGGTGGGCGGCTGCGGTGGTTGGGCGTTGTTGGAAGTGGAGAATTGGACCTGGGTGGGGATTTCGGTCCAGCGGCCGTGGCTGTCGATGCAGCTGTAGGCGCGCATCACGCGGAGGATCGTGTCGCCGGTGAAGGTTACGTCGTCGACGGATTCAACGAAGGCGTCGAGGGCCGAGTGCAGACGTTCGCGGCGCTGCAGGAGCAGGCCGGCGGCGCGGGCGTGGCGGTAGACGGTGCGATAGTCATTGAGATTGTAGTCCTGAGAGAGCTTCCAGGGGGCGCGCCAGTGAACGAATTCCTCTTCGATCGCTTCGCGTTCGGGGTGGTGGCAGATGATGCAGCGGCGGCTGTGTCGTTCGAGGAGGAGGATTTGCAGCTGTTTTTGCAGGCGGCGTTGACGGTTGATTCGGTTGGATTTCTTTCTGGCGTCTCGTGGCGGTTTTTCTGTTGGCTTTCGTTGTTGTTTTCGAGGTCATGGTGGGTTGTCCTTTTGTGGGTTCGCGGCCGCAGGACGCGGGCGCGGGGTGGTGAGGCGGGAGATCGTGCGGATTTTCGTCGGACGACCTTTGTTAGGCAAAGGGCGCCGGCCGACTTTGGTTCAGTCGCCTCCTTGGCGCCTTTTCGAATGACGCCAATCTACATAGATGGACGCTCACAAATCGACGGAGGTTGTCTGGGTCCCAGTAATTGGAAGAGTACGTAGTTTTGCGGTTAACTAACTCTGAATTTTAGAACTACCGGTATCGCGCGGGTTGAAAGGAAAAGGGTTACAAGAATTGGACGGTGCCAAAATCGGGAAAATTCAAACTCCGAAAGGGTCGCCGCAGACTGATAAGCCCCGTTCTCGACAGTTATCACGGTTGCTCAATTCAAAGGCAATTTAAGTAGCATTCGAATGCTCGGAAACGCAGTAGATTCTACTGTTCTTGTAGCCTAAATTCACGCGCGACTCGATCGAGCAGCTTCATCGAGTAGGGCGCAGTTCTTCCGGATGGTCGCGAAGATATACCAAGAGCTTGTGCTTCTTTTCTCGGCCGCGTCGCCATTGGCATTTTCTTTGCGCTCAAATTCCAGTATGGAAGCCCGACGAGACTCAATCCGGTGGTAGGCGAGGCCCACATTTTCTTACCGCAGATAGGGAAATCCCAGGCTGCTCAGCTAATCCTGATCCGTACCTCCCTCGAGGGCCGCAGACAGTAAGCGCTGTTCGCTGCGCGAAATCCCAGTACAGGCTTGCGGTAGGCGGTGAACAATTGGCTGGCCCAGGTGCCAGGCTGTTTGGATGCGATCGCTTGAGTTACTTCCAATGTGCGGCTTCAGCGCCATTCAGCCAGAAAGCTGACCGAGATCCTGCGAGTGATTGGAATCGGCACTCCGCAAATACCACGCTCCGCTATTTATCGCGATACCAATTCCACCGCGTGTAACGCTTGCGTCTGAAGGCGCTTGATCTGAAAGCCGCGATAGACCTCAAAAAAAAGCGCCTGGCTCATCTGCCACAGCTCCATATGGGTTTCGTATTCCGCACGAAAGCAGCTTGGCCAGACCAAGATATTTAGACCATCCGCTGAATTGGCCAGGCGTACCTGCGCGTTTGTCAAAATGGGAGAAGGTCCGTGCAGGAAGCGGTTCACAAGTTCGGGTCCAACCCATTTGAAGGGCGCCGTGGCAATCTCGGCGGCGAAATCATCTGTGATGAAGCAAGCCACCCCGGAACCGAGCATCTTAGAGCATCCAGAGGCGGTTTCTCTAGCGACCATAGCGAAACACGCATCCGAATGAACAAGTTGGCGCCAAGCTCATTCCAGGTGATCAAGCGCGGATCCATACCTGGCCCAAGCACCGGGTGGTTGGCGACGTTTTTGACGCAGGCTGAAACGTCTTCGAGTTGCATCAGACCGAGCGAATCATGCGACCGCCTTCTTTTCTCGGCTGGGAGACGGATATGGTCTTTTAGGACACTTGTTTATATCACTGTACACCCTATATTCGCACTTGAAGGAGCCGAGACGATGAAAATTCCTCTGTCGTTGGCAATCTCGATCTCTGCCATTTGTTTGCTGAGTGCTTGTGGTGGCGGAAGCGGCGATTCCGGCGGCGGAGGTGGCACCGTAGGCGCCACGCTTTGCGGTAACGGCTCCTGGGCAGCAACCGCGGCCAACCCGTTCACTATTGCGGTTGTCGCGCTCAACAGCTCGAACAAGCCTGCAACCGGCTATTCCGGAACCGTACATTTTTCAGCAGCGACGCCCAAGCCGTACTTCCTGCAGATTGGAATCTGGCCAATGGCATGGAAAACGTTTCCGTAATGCTGCAGAGCGCAGGAGTAGCACCATAGGTGCGACAGATACTGCGAAGCCGACAATCACAGGCACTCGACTGGATTCAGGTGGCGATGAATCCCAACTTGCACGGATTTCAAGCCACCGGGGCCATGGGAGGCGAGCGAGCGTCTCATACAGCCACGTTGCTTCCCAACGGGAAAGTGCTTGTCGCAGGCGGAACGGATAGTCTGGGCAACGACCTCGCGACCGCGGAACTGTTCGATCCCAGCACGGGGACGTTTACCGCTACCGGCAGTATGATTCATCCCGCATATCTTTTACGGGCACCTTGCTGGCTCACGGGCCGGCCGCCACCAACGGCAAAGTGCTAATGGTGGGCGGGACTGCCGACAACACCGCGGAGCTTTTCGATCCTTCGACGGAACCTCGCAGCCCGGCACGCAATCAGCCCTCGATTCAAGAGCACTGCGACACTGCTGGCCAGCGGCAAAGTTCTCTTAGCAGGAGGACATGGCAGTACGGCAGAACTGTTTGATCCGGCTACGGGTACTTTCACGGCCACCGGCCCCATGAAGTCTTTTCCCGACGAATGCACGGCCACATGTTAACAACGAAACCGATTGATTCCCGGTGGGATCTCCTCAACCCTAGACGTCACATCACAGCCGAGTTGTTCGATCCTACGACCGGAACCTTCACGGCTACCGGCAGCATGACGGAAGCACGCTCGGGTCACTCCGCCACGTTGCTCAATAACGGAAAGGTCCTGATGACGGCCGGGCTTAATTCAAATGGAGATGTTAGTCCACCGCGGAAGCTTTCGATCCAGCGTCGGGTACTTTTTCAACCGTCAGTCCGATGAGCTCCGGGCACGCTTTTCACACTGCCACTTTGCTCGACGACGGTACGGTACTCTTGGCCGGAGGGTTTCTCTTTCCCAACCACCCGGTGACGGATCCGTCATCGCCGAACTATTTGATCCCGCAACGGATACATTCACACGTACAGGCCCGCTGGGAACGGGGCGCTATCTTCATACAGCGACAAAACTGAACAACGGCGAAGTGCTCATCACCGGCGGAGAATTCAAAACCACGCCTACGATGATTTTGAAGTCCGCGGAACTCTACAAGTAGCGACGGAGTGGAGTTTCAAACTTTCCCACTCATTCATCCAGAGTGAATTCCCAGCCACACCTCGCGTCGCATACAAAATCCACATGACGACTGCAGGCTCCCAGCTTCCGTTGCGCGAGACGGAAGCCCAACGCGCCGCAAAGTTAATCTACCGTTCCGTGATTAAAAAGTACGGCAACCCATGACCAGTCAGCGATTTAAGAATTTCTAATCGGCGGTAAAAGGGGGTCTAAGGCGAAGGCAAAGGCGCCGGCCCCGCGCAATTCGAGCGGGACGCAAACTGCGCGCCGGAGGCCCTTCGTGCCTCAGGGTAAACCAGCGGTACGAAAGGCACGGCTAAGGTGGAACATTTGGGTGCGAATGGCACTGAAGGCCCTGGAGGACTACGTAGTTTTGCGGTTAACTAAGTCAGAATTGTTCTAGAACTACCGGTATCGCGCGGGTTGAAAGGAAAAGGGTTTACAAGAATTGGACGGTGCCAAATCGGGAAAATTCGAACTCCGAAAGGGTCGTCGCAGGCTGATAAGCCCTGTTCTCGAAATCTATCTCGCCCTAAGTCTCGTCTTAACTGCTTTCTTGGTCATTCTGGCGGGCCGGACGTACCGTGCGCGCGAGTCCGACGGCCGATTCTACCGGATCTGCGGTAGCCCTCCGACCGCTGATCTCTTCGATGTGAATGCAATAAAAGATTGCGTTCGACGAGTGGTGTTCGACGCGAGCCTGATCTGCGGCATACGCTGTTTGCCACCACAAGGCCCTTTTCTCGAGTCGGAGCTGAGCTTGGAGGCGCACTGCGCTGTATTGAGGCGTGTCGGGAAGTTCCTCATAGCGTCCGACCACAACAACACTTGACCAGCGGAAATGGCTCAGAACCTCGTCGGTCTCCACACAGACGTGCGGATTCGAACGCATCCACTCCACTTTTTGTCCCAAGGTTGTGAAGCCGTAAAGATGGTCAGGCTCGTAAGCAAAATAGATTGGAACGATGTAGGGACGGTTCTGGTAGGCACATGCGAGCCTCCCGAACCCCTGCCGGGAAAGCATATCCAAACACTGTTCCCTGCTCATTTCACTTATCAGCATAAAGTGTCTCCCCCTCACTCTTTCGGATTGCGCCTCTTTCGGGCTTCCCACATTCCGTGATGAACGCCGCCGATTGAGTCTCAGCCGCGCTGAGCGTGCAGGAGCGCGAACGAACACAAGATCACGCTAAGGGCATAAAATCCAATTCCTGCTATGAAACCGACCGGTCCATTCCACACATAGCCGATCGAGAGCGCGGCGATGACACCCACTATGAGCGACATCACCACGGAAAAACAAATCGCGAGGAAGTCGATAATGTCGCGCGCTTCGCGGTGCATGCCGAAGAAGGCCAGCTTGAGGGCCGTCTCTGGGATTTTCATGGCTTCCTCCTATGTTCCCCGTGCGGCAGAGTGCCGCTGGAGAGGAGACGTGCCTCGTCCCCTCTCCAACAACCGATGCCGGGCCTAGTTAGCTGATACCGTGGCGAACTTCTGGAACGCTGGTAGCGTTGCATACTCCAGTTCAAAGGTCTTCACCACCGGGACCCCTTCCACGTATTTGTTGATGATCTTGACCACTTCCGGATAGAACTCGCGGTTATAAGTCTCGGCGAATTGTTTGTTCTCCCACAAGCTGATGGCGACCACTTCCGTCTTGTCGGGCGCAAGCAGGATCAGCTCATCGAGGAAGCCCTTCTGCCTGCGAAGCAGTGGAAGAACTTCCTTCTCAAACATCTTCGGGAACTCTGGCGTCCAGTTTTTCTTGACCTGCATGGTGATGTGTCGGCTAAACATAAACCCTCCTCAGGGCCCGGGCGTAACGATTAGCTCTAGATTGTCGGGTTGCGCCTATCGGCGCCCTATGGCTGACATTTCTACGCTTTTCGCGGGCGTCCGCTATGACCCGCGTCACGGGACGCTGTGACCGCGGATACGCGGTTCTTCACTTCTGCACCGCGGCAGGTAGGTTGTCAGCAAGATCACGCAGGGGTGTGATGTATGTCATAGCCAAGCACTGGTTCGGTGCCTAGAGTTAAGTTTGCGGCAAGACAGAAGTTTAGATACGAGAGGCGACCAAGCATCACAGCGGACGTTACTGGCTGTTTTTGTTTTTGCATCGCAGTGCACGCGAGGATCGGCACCAAGATGCAAGAATGACTTTGTGATGACTGCAAACGCCGGCGGGGAGGTGCGCTATGCATCGTGCTGGAATTCCCGGGCGAGTGCGATTTCAGATCTGGATTTTCGTGGGACTGTTGTTAGCTCTTGGTAGTCCGGGCCGCGCGCAGGACAAGCAGGTCAAGGAGAAACCGATCGATCGGGCGCCCCTCTCGGGAGCCCTCATATTCAAGGAGTACTGCGCGGTGTGCCATGGCAAGGGCGCGAAGGGGGACGGTCCGGCGGCCTCAGCGTTGAAACAGACGCCGCCGGACTTGACGACGTTGGCGAAGCGGCACGGGGGAAAGTTTCCGGACCATTATGTGGAGGACGTGCTGACGAACGGGGCGAAGACCCCAGCACACGGCGATGCAGAAATGCCGGTTTGGGGCCCGGTGTTTAGGTCGATGAATCCGGACGAACTCTTCATGTACGTGCGGATCTCAAGTGTGATGAGCTACATCAAATCGCTGCAGGTTAAGTAGCCGGTGGGCGCCCTGGGCGCGATCTTTCCGCAGCATCATAGCCAGAGTTGATCACGAATCACCCTCAAAATTGGGACTGGGCGTCTGGCGCAACAGGTACAACTCTTTTGTGCGCGTGGCGTGCGGGCTAGGGGCACAGGCCCTTCGGTTCTCAGGGTAAACCCTTCGTCCCTCAGGACAAGCAGGAATGCCTGCTACTGGAAATCACCAGACCGTGCCGATCCGGGAAAAATCAAGACCTCACGCTTCTGAAACCGAGTAGGTCACGCTAGCAGGAAATAAAGCCGATATTTCTAGATGTGACCAACGTCACAGGCAAGGGCGATGCAAATCACAGAAGCGCGTGGTCGAGAAGGCTAGTCTGGGCGGGCATTAAAATACAGATCGGCGAAGCAATCGAGAGGAGATACTTGGATGAAGACGATTGGGAGAACCGCGTTTGCAGTGATTTTATTGGGCATGTTTTCGATTGCAAAGCCTGCGCAAGCGGGGGACGTACAGGGAAAAGTAACAGCAACGGGATTGAAGTCGGCGGGCGGCATCGCCATCTATATCGACGCAATTCCCGGCAAGAAATTCGATCGGCCTACGGAGCATGTGGCGGTGGACCAGAAGAATATGCTCTTCGTGCCGCACACCCTGGTGATACTGCGTGGAACCACCGTGGATTTTCTCAACAGCGACCAGGTGGCTCACAACGTGTACTGGCCGTCGGTAGGCGGTAACAAAGCTCTGAAGCACAGCTTGACGATCGTCTCGCCAGGGCAAAAAAAATCGTTCGAATTCGATGACCTCGGCGCAGCGCAACTGCTCTGCAACATGCATGCTGAGATGGTCGGCTACGTGGTGGTGGTTCCTACTCCCTATTTCGCACTCACGGACAGTGATGGTGCGTTCACGATCAAGAATGTCCCACCGGGAAGCTACACGCTGAAATCGTGGAGCGCAGACGGCAAACCGACCACACAGGCGATCACCGTGACGGACGCCACGACGAACGTACAAATCGCTGTGGTGAGCGCGAAGTAGCCGAGTGAAATCAGGGACAACGCACTTGGCGCAAATCTCCAAATCGGTGAGGCAGAATTGGACTCGGCTGGGCGCGCAACTCACCGCGGTGGCAGCGGTGTTCGTTCTCGCCGCCTCGTTGCTTGCCCAGACAGCCGGCACGCCGGACACGTCCGTAACAGCCGTACAAGGTGAAAGCTGGCTCAATCATCTCCATAAGTCGTTTAACGAAACAGGCATGGGCAAGACCTGGGAGTTGGGGCCAGCGCCAACCGAGCCGGGACAAATACCGCCCATGTGGCAGCTCGAATTAACGAACGGCTATGCGTCGCAAACTCTCACGATCCACGGGTCGGACCTCTATCGCCTCAATTGCCGCGGCTGCCATGGAGCACTCGGCCACGGCAGCCCGCCGGAAATAAATGCTGTGACCGGGCCGGTGCAGGCGACGTCCGTGACGGCCACCATGGAGCGAATGAAACAGGCCGGCCGGGAAATGAGCCGAGCGGACGTGAGCGCCGTGGCCAAGGAATCCAAAATTCTTTTACTGCAACGCCTGCACATGGGCGGGCTGCACATGCCGCCACCCACGTTGAGCGACACAGAAATTCGATCCCTAGTCGCTTACCTTGAAGTGCTGTCCGATGTCCCCGGCGCAGCAAACCGTCAGATTGCCGTGAGGGAATCGTCGTACCGCATCGGCGAGCACATCGTGAAGTCCACCTGCCACGTCTGCCACAGCGCGACGGGAGCGAATCCAGATCCTGAGCAAATTTACGAAGGAGCGATTCCGCCGCTCTCCTCTCTCACTGCGCGCGTCAGCCTCCCCGATTTTGTCAGAAAGGTGACCACAGGCGCCCCCATCAACATGGGCACGCCGGCAGCACTTTACAGAGGCCGCATGCCGGTGTTTGCCTATTTGACCCAAGACGAAGCCGCTGCAGCCTACCTTTACCTCATGCTTTACCCACCCAAACCATAGGCCGCGATTTGGTTCGGATAGATGGGCCAATAATTGACGGCGTTCTCCGGGAAGGCTTTTCGGCGCGGCACAATAAGAACGAGGTCGCGATGGCAGTCAAGGATTGGTGGCGTGCGCCTTATTGTCTCGTTGCCAGTTGAGTTTCATCATCCGCCGGCACTAATGCCGACAACCTAAGTACGGCGGCGGCGGCCATGTAGCGCACGGGCGCTTTCTTGTCCATCATGTGCGGTGCGATTGGGAGGAGCAGGCTGGGATCGTGGTGATGCCCGATGGCAAACAAGGCAGCCACTCGGACACTCCCGTGCTTATCGCAGGCCGCGTTAAGCAGCCCCTCACCGATCCGGGAGTCCGGATCGTTTGCGAGCTTCTTGAGCGCATTGAGACGCACCGGAGTGACGTAGTCCTTCGAGAGCTCTTGCCAGGCCATCCATCCGTAGCTGGCATACGGTGCAAATCCAATTCCAACTCCCATCGCCAACAGCACCATCGCTCTCTCGTCCATAATCAATTTCTTTTTTGCGGCGATTAGACCTTCGCCGCTTTTCCGTTCGCCGGTCAGAATCTCGTAATAAACATCGTAGCCTGAAGAGTCGCCCATGGAGAGCAAGGAATCGGCGGCAGCGAAAAAGACTCGATTTTCTTTGTCCGCCAACGCTTTCTTCAGCAAGGGAGCGGAGGATTTCGCTTCCATCTGGCCCAGGGCGGTGGCGGCAGCGGCGCGTACGGCGGGTTTTGGATCTCCGAGCGCATTTTCTGCTGATTCGATCGCCCAGGGATCATTCTGCAAAAGACCGAGCGCCGAAACGGCGGCGGCACGCCTGCTTGTGTTGTGCTCGCTCACCCCGGTCTGCAGGATAGCCCTGGCCTTTTGCTGTAATGTCTGTGGGTAGGCGGCATTACCGCAAAGCAGCCATGCGAGGCAGGCGGCAATTGAAACTTTTGACGCCCAGAGCCACTTACCGTAATTTCGCCATCCGGACACGACCTCTAACTCCACCGCGATTTTGACGCCGCTCTGGAAAGCGATGCTGTGATTGGGGTCACGGGATAGTGTGCGCGAGGTTACGTTGAGATAAGAGAAGGCTTTTGGATGGCGGCAAAAATAGAACAACGTCGCGACGGAAGCCAAGCATTGGAGGCGGTCCTTGCGTGGGCCTAGGGGCGCAGGCGACATTTTCATTGACCGCCTGCCGGCGGGTCTACGCTGGGAAAGATCTCTAGTCGGCGGTAACAGCGGGTATAAGATTCGCATTCGCGTCGCGTTACGCCGAACGAAGGCAACAGCAGAAGCAAAGGCGCCCGGCCCCGCGAAATTCGAGCGGGACGCGAACTGCGCGCCGGAGGCCAGCGACAACTGACCAGAACGAGGTCGCGACAGGCGCCAAGCATTGGTGGCTTTGCCGCGTGGGACTTGGGGCACAGGCAGGAATGCCTGTGCTACTGGAAGGCAACGGCAAGAGAGGAGATTTGATGAGTGAGGCTGGGGCGAGCCAGGGAGCGGCGGGAGCCGAGACGATACGGCATGAATTTGCTGATGTGAATGGGGTGCGAATTCACTACGCGATTGCTCGGCCGGCGAGATACGAAAATGCGGAGTTGGGGGAACGCGGTGCGGCTGCGGACGATGCGGCGGAGAGCGGGGCGGGAGCGAAGCTCATTGTTTTTCTGCATGGGTTTCCTGAGTTTTGGTATGCGTGGCGGAAGCAGCTTGAGGAATTCGGGCGGGATTTTATTGCGGTGGCGCCGGACATGCGCGGGTACAACCTTTCGTCGAAACCGGCGGCGGTCGAGGAGTATGACATCGGCAAGCTCGTTGGTGATGTGCGCGGGCTTGTGGAACATTTGGCTGGTGCGCATCATCTTGGGGCGGCGCGGTGCGTTCTGGTTGGGCACGATTGGGGCGGAGTTGTGGCGTGGGCGACAGCGATGGCTTGCCCTGAGATTGTGGAGCGGCTGGTGATCATCAATGCGCCGCATCCGAAGATTTTCGAGCGCGAGTTGCGCGAGAATCCTAAGCAGCAGGAGGCGAGCCAGTACATGCTTGTGTTTCGCAGCGCGCAGGCGGAAGCGATGATGTCCGCGAATAATTTCGCGATGATGCAGGAGACGATTCTCGGCGAGGGAATGCGGCAAGGCTATATTTCTGAGGCCGACCGGAAAGCGTACGTGGAAGCGTGGTCGCAGCCGGGCGCGTTGACGGGCGGGTTGAACTATTATCGCGCGGCGGAAGTGGGACCGGGCGGCGGGCACGAGGCGTTCAAGGCGAAGCATCCGGTGGCGTCGTTTGAAGTGAAAATGCCGGCGCTGGTGATCTGGGGCGAGAAGGATCCTTATATATTGACGGACAATCTGGACGGGCTCGAGCGGTACGTGCCGAAATTGACGGTGGAGCGAATTCCTGATGCGACGCACTGGGTGGTGCACGAGAAATCGGCGCGCGTGAATGAGTTGATTCGCGATTTTTTGACGGCTTCAAAATAGACTTCGAGTGTTTAGCGTGGCGCCCAGCCGATGAAAAAAACATCAAAGCAGCCTGCGAAGAATTCAAGCGCCCGCGTGGGAGCGATTCCGGCGGTGCCGATTGAGGCGGTGTTCAGCTTCTTGAAGGGCACGAAGGGAACGTCGAGCTGGACGAAGCAGGATTTCGCCGGGACGCTGAAGATCAGCCTGGCGGACGCGGCGAAGATCCTGCCCGTGATTCAAATGCAGGGCTACATCCATCCTTATCATGATGAGTGGGTGACGACGACGGCCGGCGAGGATGTGGCTGGCGCGCGGCCGCCGCGCTTCTCGCCTGAGAAGGTGGAGGAGGCGCTGGCTGAGCTGCGGGAACGGATTAAGGCTACGAATCAGAATTCGAAGTCGCCGTACAAGGTCGTCGAGGCGGTGGCATTTGGGGATTTTCTTCTGCAGAAACCGCGGGTGCAAGCTGCTGAGGTGGGGATTCGTCTGGAGCCGCGGAAGGCGAAGCGCGGGGAATCCCCAGCGAAACAGCATGCGGCGGAGCGAGCGTTCCTCAGACAACTACGCGAGAAGGCGGCGACGCTGAATAATTTACCTTACGCGGAGTGGATGAGCGCGCGGACACATCGGACGCTTTTGTAGCTTGGTGCGCTGCTCAGCCTGCGCTTCTGACTTAGCAAGTCAGCGGTGACTCCTCTGACGGATTTCCCTGTGGACATGTCAACTCCCGTTGACGAAGCTACGTTTTCTTGGTCTTGTGGCCGACGTTGCCACTTCGAGACTTGTATTCGATCTTCCAGACTTTCAGCAGTTGACGACAACCCACCTCAAAGCTCCCAGTGAAATCTACGAATTGAAATTCTGGGAGTGTCCAGGACAACCGTGAGTATTCGCACGGCTTGCGGAGCAGGGGAACGATTCTCTCGTTGTACCGAGCTTCGTTGAGCGCAAACAATAGCTCACGTTTCACCCAGTGCGATCGGACCGCATTAGGTGTCAAGACGATAAGAAACCAATCACATCGGTTCAGAGCACGGCCAATCTCGTCGTGCCACTGCTTTGCGCCCGATATGTGCGTGGCGCTATACCAGTAGTGAATCTTGTGATGCTTGAACACACGCACGAGGCGCACGATGAAATCGCGGTCTTTACTCGAATGCGATAAGAATACTTCTGTGTGGGAAGCCTTCGTGCCGGCTATTATGCGGCGCTTACGCAACTTGCTCGAGAGCGTCTGCTATGGATTCGCTGAGTCGGGCTGCACTGCGACCAAAGTCAAACGTCTTGAATCTGCGCAGTATCCAAGGAACGTCGGGTGTCTCGCGAACTTGGACGGGGAATACCCGGCCCTGATAGTTTGCATCGCCAAGTGCATATTCAATCTCGCGGCGCACATGCTCGGAACGCATTGAATCCGGCGAAAGAAGAACAACCATCGCTTTAGACCGCTTTAGTGCTTCTCCAGTTCGTAGCCAGACATTGTCGCCAGGAAGGACCTCTTCTGCTGGGCTCCAAACAGAAAATCCCCGCCTCTCCAGTTGTGAGGAAAGAGCCTTTGCAAACGCCTCATCGGCCCGAGCGTAGCTTAAGAAGATCTGCATACTTCTCATTCTCATTCTAACATCTCTCGCCAGAGTGTCCTATGGTCAAGCGCCGCTCTTACGCTTATAGATCGGTCCTGACCGAGCTCCGCCTTGCAAATTCTACGAAGAGTGGGCTACCACAAAATCAAAATATACACCGCCCGGCGCTAGGTGGCGGGAGCGAGGACCCAATTGAAGGGGAGGATGCGTAGGAGTCGCGTCCTGGAGGCTTTGCCGTGCCAGCCGCAGGCGGGATTGGTGCAGGCGATTTCTTCGTTACCGAACATTTCCATGGCGTCTGTTTCGGAGAGCGAGGTGTTGCGGCATTTCTTCTCTAGATTGATATTTTTGCGGTCTTTGGGGCACTCGAAAACGATTCGATAGGCTAAGCTCATAGTCAATCTTAACATCTGCGGGCCCTGCGCCGATTTGATTCTTGAGTGGGGCTGATAACTGATAGGAATGGTGGCCGATCTCCACGCTAACGGAGTGGCGCAGGCTTGCGCGGGTGAGGCTGCGCCCTTCGAGGCTCAGGGTAAACAAGCGGTGGCGCGTTGCGCCGTCTTTTGTTCCCAGCCCTTCCGGGCTGGGCTAAATTGTGTCGCGCCTACGGCGCTGGGTTACGGCAAGGCTGCGAGTTGCGGTGTACGAAACAGATAAGATTAATTAAGGGTTGATTTTTTCGCTGATTCTGCTATGCTGTTTTTGCGCTTATTACTTTCGGTTGTGTTGTGCGGTCCCTCTGTTCGTAGCTGATCTGAGAATACCCGCCTTCAGTTCTCTCCGCATGTTTTCAGCGTAATCTAACAAAAAGACTGGCCGAAGAGGCTGCCTGTGTGTGCACGAAGGTTGTGCGTCGCGGCATAGCCCTAGCCAGCAAGAAAGCAAAATGCAGAATTTTTCAGAATTACCCATCTCACCTTCGTTGAAGGAGAGATTGGCAGCGGCGCGATTCTTCGTCCCGACTGCCGTACAAGCAGCAACCATTCCACCCGCGATGGAAGGCAAAGATGTGCTCGCGACCGCTCAGACGGGGACGGGCAAGACGCTCGCGTTTCTCATCCCTGTAATGGAGAAGCTCGTCCAGCGCAATGCGCCTGGAATCGGTGCGCTGGTGCTATTGCCCACGCGCGAACTGGCCATGCAAGTGGCCGAGCAATTCGACGCGCTCCGGGGAAAGCAACTTTCGCCGGCGGCGCTCGTGGTTGGCGGATTATCCGAAGGGCCGCAGCTCAACGCGATTCGCAAAGGAGCGCGGATTGTTATCGCGACTCCCGGGCGGCTCGAGGATTTCCTCGACCGGCGACTCGTGAAACTCGACGGATTGCAAACTCTGGTGCTCGACGAAGCGGATCGCATGCTGGACATGGGATTTCTGCCGTCGATTCGCAGAATCGTTTCGATTCTGCCGAAAGACCGGCAGACGATGTGTTTCTCGGCAACGATGGAAGCTTCGGTGGCGCATCTGGTGAAGGACTACATGCGGAATCCGGTTCGCCTTGCATTCGGATCCACGTTGAAACCTTCCGAGAACGTGCGGCTGCAGGCGTTTGAAGTTTCGACGGAACAGAAGCACGGAATGCTGTGTCATCTATTGAACCAGGAAAAAGGACGTTGCCTGGTTTTCTCGCGGACGAAACGCGGAACGGATCGCATCGCCAAGCTGCTGAAGTGGCGCGGTATCGATGCGGCCGTGATTCACGGCGACCGCTCACAATCGCAGCGTACGGCGGCTCTGGCTGGTTTTCAGCAGGGACGGCACCGCGTGCTTATAGCGACGGACGTGGCTTCGCGCGGAATTCACGTGGAGAACATCGCTCACGTGATCAACTACGACTTGCCTGACCTGGCGGAGAATTTCATTCACCGCGTGGGTCGGACGGGACGAGCGGGAGCGCAGGGCGTTGCGACGACACTTTTTTCGCGCGACCAGCGAACCGAGATATTTCAGCTGGAGCGGACGCTTGGTTTGAAGATCGAGCGGCTGCCGGTGGATCTCGGTTCTCTTGCGAAGCAGGAGAAGGATAACGAGGACCGGCTGAACAAGATGGCGCCGGCTTTCAAGCGGCAATTGGTTCGGCTGCCTGGAGAATATCTTCAGGCGCAGATGCAGGGCTAATCGCTCTGGCTGCTTTGCGGATAAGAACCGCTCAGTAAGAACAATTCAACAACGGCTTTCGGGGCAGATTTCAAATCTGGTCCGGGAGCCGTTTCTTTTTGGGGCTAGAGCGCTGATTCGGTGCGGTAAATGAAGTGGCTAGCGGCTAGTAATCTTCGCGCGGCTTGGGGGTATAGAGACGATTCGTGGATTTGGTCGCGTGACCTGCTCGGTATTCTTCCAGTTCGCTATCGGTGATCGGGAAATTCGTGTGCGAAGGAAGGTCGGAGTTGGCGACTAGCTCGCGCTTCAGTTTTAAGGAGCAGACGTCGGGCGCGTCCTGGTAGCGGATGCGGTGCGAGGTGAAAGCATCGTCGGCGATTGTGAGCGTGAAGTCGCGAACGTCTTCCGCGGCGTAGCGAACCTGAAAGGCGTATTCGCGGCCCCGGTTTTTCGATTCGAAACCCAGATACTGCATCAGAATTGAGTTGCTCATTTGACCTTAATGTTAGGCCCGAAATCGTTTAGCGACGAGAGGCCGGAACCTGCTGCGACTTACTCAATGTGCTATGTGAGTGTGGACTATTCCGCCGGTTTCCGCCAGATAATTGTGGCTCGCTGATTCTGCGATTCGAAGGCGACGCTGGAAATTTTCACTTCTGAATCAAAGCGAAAGGCGCCGGCCGGAGGCCCTTCATGCTTCAGGACAAGCCAGCGGTACAAAAGGCAACTGCGTTCAGTGTGACGAAGCGACTTCGCGAATGATTTTCGCGAGGATTCGGACGCCCTCTTCGATCTGATTGCTATTTGCGCCGCCGTAGCCCAGGACTAAGCCGCCACGCGATGGGCGCTTCAAATAACAACTGGAAAGCGGAATTGCGGAGATGCCGGCTTCGGCGGCTTTGCGCGAGACCGTTCTGTCGTTCACTCCGTGCGGCAGCAACGCCACCAAGTGCATTCCTGCTTCTGCGTCTACCACTTCGAGTTGCTCGCCGAGCTGCTTGCGAATCGCTTCGCCGAGAGCCTTTCGGCGTTCCATGTAGAGCATGCGCATCCTGCGAATGTGGCGGGCGAAGTGGCCTTCCTTGATGAAATCTGTGAGGGCAGCTTGGTAGAGCGTGGGCGGAAAAATGTCGGTCGCTTCGCGCGCGGAATTGAATGCGCTGACGAGATCTTTGGGAACAACCACGTAGCCCAGGCGCAAGGCGGGGAACAAAACCTTGCTGAGCGTGCCGATGTAAATGACGCGGGCGTCCGCGTCCATACCTTGCAACGAAGCGACCGGGTGGCTGCCGAAGCGATATTCGCTGTCGTAATCATCTTCGATGATCCATGAGCCGGTGCGCGCGGCCCAATTGAGCAGCTGCATGCGGCGGGAGGCGCTCATCGTGAAGCCCATCGGGTATTGGTGCGAGGGCGTGATGTAAACAGCACGCGCGTTGCGGCAGCGGCGTATTCCTTCCTTCACGTCGAGCCCATCGCGATCGATCGGAACTGGAACCAGCGTGGCGCCGGCCATGGTGAGGGCCTGCTGTGCGCCGGGATATCCCGGCTCTTCGATCCACACAGGATCGTCCAAATCCAGCAGCGCGCGAGCGGAAACCTGCAGGCCCAACTGCGAGCCGGGGACGACGATTACTTGCGAAGCGTCGCAACGCACCGCGCGCGATGCTCCGAGATATTCGGCGATTGCTTCGCGGAATGGCGCGTAGCCCATGGGATCGCCATAGGCCATCATTTCGCGCGTGGAATTTCGCGAGTGGCGCGAGAGCAAAGAGGACCAAACGCCGACGGGGAAATAGTCGAGCGCGGGGAGGCTGACGCGGAAGGCGCCGATGTTTTTCAGATCGGAATCGCCCTGCATTGACATGAGGTGATGGGCGCGCCGCGAGACCTTGCGCGAGGTTTTTTGCGTGGCGGGCCTGCGAGCGGCGCCGGGCGCTGGTTTTGAGGCGTCTCCGGGGATGGAGCGCGCGACGCAGGTGCCTGCGCCGACGAATGTCTCGAGGTAGCCTTCGGCGTGCAATTGTTCGAAAGCGCTCAGCACCGGCACGCGAGAGACTTTCAACTCTGCGGCGAGGCTTCGGGTGGAAGGGACGCGCTGGCCGGGGCGCAATTGGCCGCTAACGATGGCACGCTGGAACCAGTCGTATAGCTGACGGTACATTGGCCGGAGGGTTGGATTTTGTGTGCGCGAGGCCAGCGCGATGGGCGGAAAGAAACCGGCGCGGACTTGTTTTAACTGCCTAGCTTGCGTCACATGCGGCTCCAAGTGGTCATATCAAATTGGGCTAGAGTGGCTATTGTGACCCTCCACTCCATGATCCATCATTCGTGACAGCGGCGCAATTCGTGCGCGAGTGGAGACAGGTTCAAATTTTTGATTCAACAACGAATGCGAGGACAAAAGCGATGAATGCATCTGGATCGATTCGGATTTTCTTCTTGCTGTGCTGCGGTGTGCTTTTCGTTTTGAAACCGGTTCCCGTGTTCGCGCAATCGAGCGCGGACACCCCGAAAGCCGATTCACAACAGTCCGCGGCGCTCCCGGACGGGCAGCACGATTTCGACTTCGAACTTGGCAGCTGGAAAATTCACCTGAAGCGCCGCCTGAATCCTTTAACCGGTTCGAACAAGTGGGTGGAGTTCGACGGCACTTCAGTGACGCGCAAGGTTTGGGATGGACGCGCTCAGATCGAAGAGTTCGAAACCGATAGCCCCACTTCCGGGCACATCGAGGGACTCACGCTGCGAACCTACAATCCCAAGACTCACGAGTGGTACCTCACCTGGGCCAACAGCAAGGACGGCGTGCTCGTCCCGCCGCAGATTGGGCGGTTCAAGGATGGAAAGGGTGAGTTTTACGCGCAGGACACGTTGAACGGCAAAATGATTTTTGTTCGATTCATCTGGTCGAAGACCGACACGAAGGTGCCGCATTTTGAGCAGTCGTTTTCGGAGGATGGCGGAAAGACCTGGGAAGTGAATTGGATTACGGACCAGACTCGAGTGGGTGACGGGAACTGATAAGCGCGAGCTGGTGAACGACATATTTCATTCTCGCGTGAAACCCGGGCAGCGCATTTTTCAATAATCTTGGCGACTGGATAAAAAGATGAAGGCGCTTAGTGACTTTCGGAAATATCTGCTGGCGTTCAGCTTGATTGTTGTCTTGCAGCCCCTTCAGGGTACGAGCATTCAAGAGTCGACAACGCAACGAGACGGTCAGCACGATTTTGATTTCGAGATTGGGAATTGGAAGACGCATCTTTCGCGCTTGCAGCATCCGTTGAGCGGCTCTCATACCTGGATCGAATACGAAGGAACTTCCGTGGTGCGGAAGGTCTGGGACGGGCGCGCCAATCTGGTGGAACTCGAAGTGGACGGCCCCGGCGGTCACGTCGAAGGGCTCAGCCTGCGTCTTTACAATCCTCAATCACACCAGTGGAGCCTGAATTTTGCGAATGCGAATGGGGGAACGTTGAGTGTGCCAACGGTGGGCGAATTCAAGAATGGGCGCGGCGAGTTTTACGATCAGGAACCGATCAATGGCCGAATCATTCTGGTGCGCAATGTGTGGATGGACATGACGGCGAATTCATGCCGCTTCGAGCAGTCGTTTTCCGATGACGGCGGCAAAACCTGGGAGGCGAACTGGATCGCGGTGGACACGCGCGTGAAATGAGGAAGCTGGCGAAATTCAACCGCGAAACCCGGATAGCGCGAGCCGCGAAGGAAGCGATAACACTGACCCGAAGAGACTTGAGGAATGTTGCATCGGAAAACAATTCGGAAAGCATTCGCTGTGCTCGCGCTGATGTTCGGGTTGGCGAGCACGCAAGTGGCTTCAGCCCAAAATTCCTCCGATCGCCAATCACTGGATGATGCGTGGTGGACCGGGCCGATGCTTGCGCCGTCGGCTGCGACGCTGCCGCAAGGGCATTTTCTGATTGAGCCGTACCTCTACGACGTGATCGAGCAAGGCCAATACGATCGCGACGGAGTGAAGCGGCGAGCTCCCGAATCGAACGGCTTTGGATCGCTCACCTATGTGAACTACGGATTGACGGACAAACTGACAATCGGCGTGATCCCGACTTTTGGTTACAACCGAGTGAACGGAGCGCCGAGCAGTTCCAGCGTCGAGATGGGCGACGTGACGGTGCAGGGCCAATACCGGCTGACAAAATTTCATGAGGGAAGCTGGGTTCCGACAACGTCGGTTGCGGTGCAGGAAACTTTTCCGTCCGGGAAATACGACCGGCTGGGAAACCGTCCGAGCGACGGACTCGGCAGTGGCGCTTACACGACGACGTTAGCGTTCTACTCGCAGACATATTTCTGGCTGCCGAATCGCCGCATCCTTCGCATGCGCTTGAACGCATCGGAATCGTTTTCGAGCAACGTGCGCGTCCAGGGCGTTAGCGTGTACGGAACGGATGCCGAATTTCACGGTAACGCGAGGCCCGGCGGCACTTCTTTCGTTGACGCATCGTGGGAATACAGCCTCACGCGAAGCTGGGTGCTGGCGCTCGACGCAACTTACCGCTACCAAAGCAGCGCGCATGTGATCGGAAACGACGAACTCACTTCGCCGGGCGTGCAGAAGCCGCGAACGATTCGGCTCAACACAGGCTTTAGCGACGCCATCGGTTTTGCGCCGGCAATCGAATACAGCTGGAATTCCAAAGTGGGAATTCTGCTTGGCACGCGCCTGATTCCGGCAGGCCGCAATACCCCGCAACCATAACTCCGGCCATCGCCATCAACATCGTCCGTTAGCAATCTGCTTCTAGTTCTTCCATGCGGCTATGGGGCCCAGCCCGGTTGCAAGCCGCGCTCCGCGATTCTCGCCGATTGTAAGAAAGGCGAATGTTACAATGCGATTGCTTCCAGTTTACTTCGCGTTGCAAGCCAGCACATCAGAGGACAGCGTCTCACCCTGTCCTCGCGCGTGCCTCCAGGCCAGTAGACTCCTCTCGCAGCCGATACGTAGACTCCCTCCGTCGTGAAAATCCAAGGGCCCCGGTAAGTTTTTATCGTGCCGCACTCCCCCTCCGGCAGCGGGCAAAAGCGGAACATGTCGAAGAAAATCTCCTTAGCGTTTCCCATTGTTGCAATGGAATTGTTGTTTTTTATTTTTGCATGCAACGCAGTGGCGGCCTCGTCCGTTACGGCCAGCCCCACCTCGGTGAATCTCGGGTCTGTAAACGTGGGAAGCAGCTCGCAACAACAGATAAAAATCACAAATTCCACGGGGATTAGCGTGACCATCACGAGTGTGGCGCTGAGCGGCAATTATTTTGCGATCAGCGGCATCGCGGCACCGCTGAGCCTTGCCACAGGAAAGAGCGCCACGTTGACGGTAACCTTCGCTCCGAAAGCTGCCGGCGCGCAAACTGGAAAGATCGTAGTGCAGGGCAGAGGTATCACCACAGCCATCAACGTTGCACTGTCTGCGAACGGCGTATCGAGCGGCGGTACAACGTCGATTTCGGCCGTGCCTACCAGCGCAGCCTTCGGAAATGTCCCGGTGGGCAGCACCAATTCGCAGACTTTTACCGTCACGAACCATGGCACCAGCACGATCTCAGTGTCGTCCGAGGCCGTCTCCGGAACTGGCTTCAGCATGTCCGGCCTCGCTGACGGCGCGCAAATCGCCGCGGGGAAAAGCTCCACTTTCAATGTGGCTTTCAAACCAGCCAAGACGGGAACGATTACCGGCTCAGCGTCAATTAATTTCAGCGCGTCCGGTAAGACAGTCCCTCTCACGGTTTCGTTGTCTGGAAACGGAGTCACCGCGACAGGTACGTTGCAGGTGAGTCCCACCGCGATAAATTTTGGAGACGTATTGGTCGGGCACAGCGGCTCGCTCTCTCTCAAAGTGACCAACACGGGAAACTCGGCGCTGACAACCAGTCGGGGGACAATCTCAGGCTCGGGATTCAGCATGATCGGTGGACTTGCCGGGCTGACGCTGCAACCTGGCCAGTCCGACTCAGTGACAGTGGTGTTTGAGCCGGCCGTAAATGGAAGCGCCACGGGAACAATCTCAATCCTAGCGGGCGTAACTACGACATCAGTCGCGCTCTCAGGCACGGGTACAGCAGCATCGTCTTCTTCGCACTCGGTGGATGTCTCCTGGAGTGCGAGCACTTCGTCCAATATAGCCGGCTATTATATTGAACGCGGAACAACGTCAGGAGGACCGTACCAGGTTCTTAATTCGTCGAAAGATACGGGAACGTCGTATGTCGATTCGACGGTACAAGCCGGCAAAGAATATTTTTACGTCATCGTCGCCGTTAATACGAGCGGACAAGAAAGCAGCCCTTCCGGGCAGGTGAGCGCGACGATCCCTTCGCCTTAGACACTCTGGGAATTCGATTAGCGCTACCGTGATGGAAATCCCTCGAAGTTAGTGAAAAGCGCTCTCTGGTAGATTCTGCGCGCGCGCCAGCAGTTCGGGCAGGTTTTTCTGTGCGGCAGCCGCTTTTTTCCCCAACAGCATTTCCACTTCGTGGCGGGCGGTTTCCACCGTCTGCTGGTTTTCGCCGCCTTTGCCGCCCAGCAGAATTTCCGCGCGTAGATAGCATGCATACGCCAGTTCCAGGTCAACGCCGCGGCGCCTGAGAAATTGTCCGTAGTTGAACCAGTCGAACGCTTCGCTCCGCGGGTCTTCCAACTTTTTATCGAGCGCGAGGCCGCGCTGGAAGGAGTGCGCCGCGCCTGCGGCGTCTCCGGATTTTTCCTGGTAGTCGCCGAGGTGCGCGAGCGCCAGGCTTTCGAGCTGCAAATTCTTGTCACGTTCGGTAAGCGCGATCGCCGAAAGGTAGCCCGCCATCGCCGCTTCTTTGCGATTCACGCGCGCCTCATCGTCCGCCAGTTGAAGAGTGGCGGAATCGAGTTGCGCGGATGTGGCAGTGGGATCGTCCGGATGCGCTGTGGCGAGATGCAGGAACGCGTTCCAATGGCGGGCTGCGGCAGCGGGTTCGTTCCTTTGATCGAGCGCTTGGGCGAGATAGAGATGGGCGTTCGGCTGGTTCGGCGCCACGTCCACAGTCTTTTCCCAGGAATCAACCGCTTCTTCTGGATGGCCGAGGCGGGCTGCCAGTAAGCCGTAATTGACGAGCGCATCGGGATCGCGCGGAAAAATATCTAGCATGCGGCGGTAGTGCTCGTAAGCTTCGGTGTAACGGCCGTCTTCGATCATCGCGCGCCCGGCGGCGTGTTGGAGGCCGGCGTTATCTGGATTGATTGCGACGGCGCGTGTGAGCGCGGCGACAGCCTCGTCTTTTTGTCCGTCCTTCGACGAAGCCTTTGCAATGCGGGCCTGAAGCATCGCGTCATAGGGATTCAGTTGCGAAGCACGCAGAAGCGAGTGCAGATTGGATTCGTCAGTAGCGAGGGCGAAGTGCAGTTGGTCCAGCCCGCCCCATAGGAACAACAATCCCACGAGGCTTAGCTGAAATGCGGGCGACGTGAAGAATTTTGTCTTACGCGAGGTGGGCGTGGGCGATGGCGCAGTTTCACGCGTGGCCTTCTTAGTGCCGCGCTTGGGAGAAGCTTTCGGTTCGCTTGGTTGTACTGTCGCGCTGGCATCGATCAAGAGCGACGCCACCCGCGAATCGCGCAACTTCCAGAGCGCGCCGTCGAGCAGGAAGTGATGGATATTCACGAGCGCGGTGAAGATGAGGAAGCTCGTCGTGAAATCGTAATGAAAAATGTAGCTCACCAGCCAGGGGCCGGGCACGAATAGGGCGATGCCGCCGGCAATCAGCGTGACGAAATATCCCACCATTCGCCAGCTCGACTGGCCGGCGGCGCGGGCTTCGCGTCGCTGGTAATAACTCGTGATCCATAAATACTGCGCGGAATGAAGCACGGCGAGGATTCCACTGCTGTAGCGCGTTTGCGGAATCTGATAGGCAGCGTGCAGCTCGAGCAATGTGGGAAGCACGAACCACAAAAATTGCGTGAGCACGAGCGTAAGCGGCGCAGCCATGGCGCGCGCTCCGCTGCGCCGGATGAGCGGCCTGAAAGCCATGAACGTGAACGCCGCGAAGCCGATTGCCAGAACGAGCCGCGCGGGAAGCGTGATCTTCGCTGGCAGGCCCAGCGAAAGAATCAGAGGATCGCTCGAGCCGCCGGTCATAAAACTTGCGAGCAACATCACGTAGGACGCGACGAAAGCTGCGTGCAGCCAGCGGCGTTCGTTGGAGGTGATTTGCGCGCCGGCGCGGCGGGTGAACATCATCATCAGTCCGTAGTTCTGGCCGGTGTAATGCCACGGGCTCCAGCAGATGTAGAGCGTGAAAACCCACGGCACGAGCCGGTACGACGCATGGAGCATCACGGCCGTCACGACCATCAGCAGCGTGAGGTGCAGCGTGAAGAATTTGTATTTTTCGAACTGCTCGCGCGTGTGATAGGCGCGATAAATCGTGGCCATGAAATGCGGGTAATTGAAGATGATGGCGAGTAGGTAGAAGGCCACGGCCCAACCGTGGGTGTGCGAAGGCGTAAGCCATGCAGCGATGGCGAGAAGAGGCGCGGACCACGCGCCGCACCCGACGATGAGATCGAGCCATGGCCGATAAATCCACAGGCTCGAAGCCGGCGGCGTCGATGAAGCCGACGCGCTCGCGGCTCCGACAGGATTGGCTTGCGTGGTCAGAATAAAATCCTCAGCCCGCCAGTCTACTTGGAATGCTGCGTGAGATTCGAGCGTGGCGAGACGGGTTTGTTGAATGCGTAACTTCGTAGACGCAGGATTTCACCGTTGGCGCCGCTTCGCGAGCAGTCGCTCGGTAGCCACGACGACGCTTTACTCGTCGTGGGTTCCTAAACGTTCGATCGATGACGCGATTTGCCCCAGAGGAACGCCACGACGCCAACACCCAGCAACGCGAACGTCAACCCGACAATTTTCGCCACGGCTAGCAGCTTGTGTGGCTCATCGGCTGCGGGCATCACGGAAAAAATGATTGTGACAAGCGTCGTCGTAAAGCCAAGCGTGCCGAGAGCGATCGCAACGGGCTTACCGCCAGGAATACGAATCACTTCCGGGCTCGCGGGCTCGCGCTGAAATCGAATTAGAGCCGCAAACACGAACAGATACGGAATGAAATACGAGATGATGCCCATGCTGACCAGGATTTCGTACGCCCCGTAAACGCTGGTTCCAGCCTGGCTCAACAGAATGAAAATCACTCCGCAAAGTGCCTGCACGAGCAGAGCGACGTATGGCGTGCCCCACTTCGGATGTATGCGGGCAAATGCGGGCGGAAGGTAGCGATCGAGGCCGGCTACGAATGGCAGACGCGCGGAGACTGCGAGCCACGCGCCGAGCGCTCCGAGGTTGCTGATCGTAATTAGCAGCGCCGCCAGCGGCGCGATGCCGGCGAAGCCTACGCGTTCCGCTGATTTTGAAACGGCTTGCATGATGCCGCCGAGTCCGTTCACTTCGCTTGCAGGCAGCGAAACGAGGACCGCGATCGTGCCTACGATGTAGCCGACCGTGACGAACGCTCCTCCCGCAAGAAGCGCGCGAGGAAGATTCTTTCGCGCGTCGTGCACTTCATCGCCGAGGAACGACGCCGACTCCGATCCGCCGAGCGCAAAAATGATGGTGGCCACGAAAAGCACGTCGCGGAAATGCATGTGCGGCACGATGCTCGTCGCCGTGAAGCTGGTTGCCGAGCCGAAACGGTGATAAGCGACTGCGGCAATTCCGATGAGAATAGCGATCGGCAGCCATGTAGCGATGGCGCCGACATTGTGCAACCACTTGCCAACCGAGAGGCCGATAAGATTCAGGAACGTGCCGAGCGCGAGGCCGAGCAGCGCGAACACCAGAAAGTAAGCTTTATTTTCGGAGAGCGATTGCCAGCGCGCGGGGCCGATGAAGAGCGCATTGCTGGCAGCGAAGTAGAGGACCGCGGGATAGTAGGGAAGATTGCTGGCCCAGTAGGTCCAGCCGGTGATGAACCCAGGAAATTCGCCGAACGCGCGTTTGCTCCAGACATAAAGGCCGCCTTCCTGCGGGTAGCGCGAGGAAAGTTCCATCACGGAAAGTGCGAGCGGAAGATAAAACGCACACCATGCGATAAGCCAGATTACGATCGCGCTTGCGCCGACGGTTGCTGCAGTGGCGATCCAGCGCAGGCTGATGCCCGTGACGATATAGAAGAGGACGAGGTCGCGGAAGCCCATCGCGCGGCGAGGGCGAGTTGGAGCAGTGGATTCAGGCATGGGCGGCGAGTGCGATCGAATTCATGCGCGACGCACATGATGCATCGAGCGGAATCTGAAAGCGAGCGGGTTCGAGCTGGTAACAATCGCGAGCGCGCGGCACGCCGCCTTACCGCAAGCGCTGGCGCCGGTTACACTTTGGCTTTTTTGTCGTGTTCGTAATATTCGTAGGCGGACATTGGTTTTTCGCCGCCTTTTTTCCAGATACGATCTTCGGCGGGAAGCTTTCCCAGGGCGCGAGCCATTTCGCGGATGTGCGAGGCCACCGCGCCGCAGCATGCGCCGATATAATTGACGCCGAGGTCGCGTGCTTTCGTTGCGTAGTCGGCCATTTCACCGCGGCTCAGTTGAAAAGGATCGAGCTGATCGGGAAACGCGGGCAGACTGGTGAAATCGCGATGCTCGCGCGTCGTGCGATAGGCAACGGGCTGGCACGCGATGTAGCCCTTCACAGCGCGGCGCATTTCGGCGGCCAGCGGTAACGTGTGCTCGGGGCTCCGCAGGCAATTCAGCCCGACGATGTCCGCTCCCGCATCGACGAGAGCTCGCGCGCAGTCAGCGGCTGACTTTCCATCCGGCGTCACGTCTTCATTTTCAAACGACATCGTCACCATCACCGGCAGATTCGTGCGCTTCGCGCGTTCGACGGCCAGAAGGGCTTCGCCGAGCCAGGAAAACGTCTCTCCGATGATGAAATCGACGCCTTCAGCGACCTGCACGTCCAGTTGTTCGTCGAAGGTCCTGCGGACGCGATCGGCAGCGGTTTTGTCGTTCGGTTCATACATCCAGGTAAGGCTGATATTTCCGGCGACGAGACAGCGATTCCCTGCAGCTTGCTTTGCAATGCGCACGGCCGCGCGATTCAGCTCCTCGACGCGATCGCCCATGCCCACAGTGGCCAGCTTGTCGCGACTGGCATAAAAGGTGAGCGACTGAAGAACCTCGGATCCCGCATCGCGAAATTCGCGGTGAAGCTCGAGCAAAGCTTCGGGATTTTCGAGCGCCACTTCCGGCGTAAATGGTCCGGCGCGAACGCGGCCGCGCTTTTCAAGCTCGAGCAGGTAGCCGCCATCGCCGAGCACAGCGCCGTCAGCGAGTTTTTCGAGAATTCCCCTTTTAGTTGCATTCGTCATATGTATGCCTCTTGTTTGAACGCGTTCTCAGCGACCCCGATTTCATGCCACCGCTTTTTTCACGCGGCCGCGTTTCAAATCGCGCAGCGCCTGGTGTGCTGCATTGTAGCCGGGAGCGCCAGTGACGCCGCCCCCTGGATGCGCTCCGGCGCCACACAAGTAGAGTCCGTTCACGGGCGTGCGGTATTGCGACCAGCCTGCAACAGGGCGCATGAAGAAAAGCTGATCGAGTGACAGGTCACCGTGAAAAATATTTCCTTCGGTCAACCCGTAAGTGCGTTCGAGATCGAGCGGCGTCAGAACCTGTCGCGCCAAGATTGATTTCGCAAAATTCGAGCGCATACTCTCCGATTTTTCTTACTACGCGATCGCCCAGCAATTCGCGATTCTCATCCCACGTTCCGCGCTTCAGCTTGTAAGGCACGTACTGAACGAACGTCGTCATGATGTGCTTCCCCGCAGGCGCGAGGGAAGAATCCACATTTGACGCGACGACGCAATCCACCCACAGCTCTTCCGGAATTTCGCCGAATTTCGCGATGTCGTAACAGCGCTGCGCGAATTCAAGCGAAGGCACAAGCGTGAAGAGCGAACGTTGCGGCGCTGTCCAATCCGAGGGCATTCCCGTAACGCGCGGCTCCTCGCTTAAGACGAAATTCACTTTCGCGCACGGCCCGTTCATTTTGATCGCGGCAACGGCCTCGCGAAAATCATCCGGGAGCTCGCTCGGTTCCACAAGCCCGAGAAACGTGCGCTTCGGATCGGCATTCGAGAGAACGATCCGGCACTTGAGCTCTGTCCCGTCCTCGAGAAAAACGCCGCGAGCGTGCCCTCCGCGAGCGTCAATATTCGCAACCGGACTCGACGTGAGGATTTCGACGCCCAATTTTCGTCCAGCGGAGGCCAGCGCCTGCGTGATCGCGCCCATCCCACCGATTACATGCCCGTAAAATCCCTGCGTCTCGCCGTCGCCCCCGCTCAACAAATGAAAGAGAAGACCCAGCGCCGAGCCGGCATCGTAAGGGCCGCCATGTTTGCCATACACATTATTCGCAAGAAACATCGTTTTGATTTTCTCGGATTCATAATGCCGGTCGAGAAAATCGCCCAAGCTGCCCGTGAGAAACGAAACGAGCTGCCCGACCTCCTCCGTCGTCATCCCCCGAAACCGATTCCCCACGCGCAGCAATTCCCACCAGCCTTCCGCCCCGCGAAAGGCAGGATCAGGCGGCGGCTCCAGAAAAAATGGCTGCAGATAGCGCGCCAGTTTTTTCAATTGGTCGTCTACGCACAAAAACGTCTTTGCATCCCGCGCCGAAATTTTCCGAAATTCAGCCACAGCGCGTTCGCGTTCCGCCCACCACGGCACCACCTGCCCATCGGGAAACGGAACCACGAGCGCCGGATCGCAAGCCACCATGCGAAGCCCGTGCGACGCGAGATCGAGCTCGCGAATCACGGTGGGCCGCAGCATGCTCGCCACATAAGAGGTAGTTGACGCGCGGCACCCAGGCGCAATCTCTTCCGTCACGCAGCAGCCGCCCACAATCGCCCGCCGCTCGAGCACCAGCGTCGAGAGCCCGGCGCGCGCGAGATAAGCCGCCGCCGTCAGGCCGTTGTGGCCCGCTCCCACGACGATCGCGTCGTATTTTTTTCGCGTCACGTTCTTTTTCGCGTTATGAACTTGCACATCGCAGGCGTTTCGACTAGCATGACCGTTAGTCAGGCAATTGTATCGCTGACTGTAGATAACATAGGCGGAGAAGAAATCCAATGCCAGCTTCAGGTAATGACCTAGGGTCACACCAACGCGTAAGGTCGCGCCGCGCTCTTCTCGAGCCGCCCGTGCGTTTTCGTCCCGAGCCCGGGCCGCGACTGGAAGCCAAACGCGCTCGAATTATCGACGCCGCGCTCAGGCACTTCGCCGAGCAGGGTTACCACGCGGCCCGCATCGAGGATCTCGCCGCCCAACTCGGCTTCGCAAAAGGTTCCATCTTCCAATATTTCGGCAGCAAGGCCGGACTCTTCCTCGAAACTTACAAGAAAGCCGTGAAATCATTCCCGGCGTACCTCGATTGTCCCGCCAATATTCGCGAGAAGGGTTTTTTCGAAATTGTGCGCTACTGGCTCCTGCGCACGGAGCGGCTCCTGCGCGAGGACTGGATTCCATACCGCGTCGCCCTTCTCGGAAATTACGGCGTGGATCTGAGTTTGAAGCGCGAGATCAATCGCTTTCTGCTCGCGGAAGATCCTTACGGCAGCGCCGCCTTCGTGCGCCTGGGAGTTGCGCGCGGCGAAGTGCGCTCCGATATCGACACCGCGCTGATCGTTTCAATTCTCGACTGGACGATGGAGCGCTTTCAGGATGCGTTGCTCACCGAAGAACTCGACCCGGGCCTCTTCCCGCATCCCGCCGAGCCCGAGAAAAATCAGATACGCATCACGCAATTCCTGCAAGTGCTGCGCGGCGCAATCGGCGTCTAAAAGAATTTTCCTGCACTCGGAGTGAAGCAGATGGAACGATCAACCGAAAAATCTATCCGGGAAATCCTCGCTTCCTACAACGCCAGTGCTCCGCTCGCCGAAGCCTACACAATTCCCGCACCGTGGTACACCGACGCGCGAATCGCCGACCTCGAGCGGCTCAACGTGTTCTCGCGCACCTGGCAATTTGCCGCCCGGCTCGAGCAGCTTGAAAATTCGGGACAATATGTCACCACCACGGTAGCCGGTGAGCCGATCGTCGTCGTGCGCGGAAGCGACAAAAAACTTCGCGCGTTTTTCAACGTCTGCCGGCACCACGCCATGACGGTAATGAACGACCCCTGCGGCCACGCCCCGCACATGCGCTGCCCCTACCACGGCTGGACTTACAACCTCGAGGGTGAACTCCGCGGCATGACCGAATTCGAGGGCGTCTGCGATTTCGACCGCGCCAAGAATGGCCTCGTACCGATTCGCCTTGAGACCTGGGAGCGATTCGTTTTCGTGAATCTCGATCCGAGCGCTGCGCCGCTGAAGGAATTCCTAGGCAAGCTGGTCGATCTCGCGAAGCCGCTCGGATTTTCGCAGCTGAAATTCGTCGAACGCCGCAGCTACACCCTCGACTGCAACTGGAAAGTCTACGTGGACAATTTTCTCGATGGCGGCTACCACGTGCCGCACATGCACAAGGGACTGAACAGCGTCCTCGATTACACGAACTACACGATTGAAAATGTCGATCGCTGCTGCGTGCAATCGAGCCCTGTCACCGTCGACAGCACTTCCGAAGCGAATGCCGCCGCCACTCGCAAAGGCGATCGCGCTTACTATTTCTGGCAATATCCGAATCTCATGTTGAACTGGTACGAAGGCTACCTCGATACGAATCTCGTAATCCCGCTCGCTGTGGATCGCTGCGAAGTGATTTTCGATTTTTACTTCGGCAACACCGCCGAATCGGAGATGCCCTACATCCGCCAGAGCATCGAGGTGAGCCACCAGGTGCAAGTCGAAGACGTCGCGATTTGCGATGGCGTACAGCGCGGCCTCAGTTCCCGCGCTTACCAGGCAGGACGCCTCTCCGTACGTCGCGAAGCCGGCGAGCATCTCTTTCACCGCTTGCTCGCCGCCGATCTGAAGGACACTCGAGCCGCCACGGCCTCCTAAGATCGCGACCATGCCTGGGTAGCCATGACGACGCATTACTCGTCGTGGTCCGGCGTGCTGAAACTGTTGGCGCTCACTTATTCTCCCGGCCGGCAATCCTGAAGTTTCCCACTGAACAGCAATAACTATTCTCGGCACTGCCCGTCTAAGGGTGGTACCACTCTCTATCGTGAGGCGATACATATGAGATTCGGCATCCGCATAGCCCTTCTAGCACTAACGACGGCGATCGCAGCCCCAGCTTTCTCCGCCGGTCAGCCGCCAAAAGCCGCGTTCAAGCAACTGCAAGCACTCGCCGGCAACTGGGAAGGCAAGGACAGCGACGGCGGCGCAGCGAAAACCAAGTTCGAGATTGTCGCAGCAGGAACCGCGGTGATGGAAACCATCTCGCCAACCGGCATGGGCATGGAAGACATGCTGACGCTCTACAGCATCGACGGAGATTCAATCGCGCTCGTCCATTACTGCCCCACGAACAATCAGCCGCGCATGAAAGCCACGCCGGGCACGGGCGAAGTGAAGGAATTGACGTTCGAATTCCAGGGCGCAGGAAACTTGCCATCGGAGGAGACTGGTCACCAGCACAAGCTCGTCATTCAGTTCGAGGGCGCGGACCACATCACAGAAACTTGGACGTGGCGCTCAAAGGGAAAAGATACGCCCATGGTTTTTCATTTCGCGAGGAAGAAGAATTGACGACGACAATTCCTCATTGATGATCGCGAGGAATCGTGTCGTCCCACGCCTTCGCCCGGATTTCCTTCCCGTTTTCCGTCAGGTGCCGCTCAAAATGATAATAGAAATTCTTCGCGTCGCTGCGAACATCCAGCACCACGCTCCACACCAGTGTGCGATTCGGCAGAAGCACAGTCGTGGACGCATCCGCATGCACCTTACTGACGGCCGGATCGCTGTCCTTCGCCTTGTAGGTCATCTTCTCGTAATCCCGGGTATCGCCCCAGGGATAGTGGCCGGCGTCCTCGCCGTTCCACATCACCAGCGTCGTTCCGGCCATCAAATCGCGCGTCACAGTCCAGTTTTTCGGCGGCCACGTATCGCCGGTTGATGAAACACCTGCGAGCGGAGGCGATTCTTCAATCGGCGGAAAATGCGGCCGCGCTGGCGCCTCCAAAGGAACGAGCGGCAATTCGAGCCGCGATGTTTCCCCGCCTCCCAGGTAAAGCGACGTCGTCATCGCGTAGGGCGTCGGCCAGATCATCGGCCACAGTGCATTCGAAATTGCTACGCGAACCCGATGCCCCGGCGGAAAAATCCAGCTTGTGAGATGCAGTTCGATAGGAATCAAATATTGTCTGCCGGGTTCCAGATCGGCAGGATGCGCCGCACTCTCCCGCTGAGCGCCGCTCTGCCCCGCGCCCGTAACCAAAGTGACGGTCCCATCTGGCGCCACGTCCGAAAGACGCACAAACCAATTCGCAAGCGGCGCGTCTGCGGAAACCTGCAGCTGCGCGCGCGGCCATCCGAAGATCGCCATTTCCTTTTCCATCGGCGCGGAATCGTAAACGAGACTGTACGCATCAATCGGGCGCTGGTCGGTTGCAAAGTCACCCCACCAGAACCCGACCTCGCCGCCAATCGACGGAACGTATTTCAGTTCGTGTCTGCTTTGCGTACGGGTCACAGGAGGTGTTTTTGTAAGCGAATGGTCCTGCTGAAAAAATAATGTTTCCGTACGCTGGCCTGCCGGCGGCCACGTTTTTTCCGCGCGCCATTCGCCAGGAATTTCTTTGATATTGGGATCGGGCGGGTAAGGACGTCGCATATAAACTTCGAAGCGCGGTTCGTCCATGATTCCGTTCTGCTTACCCTTCAGCCAGTAGTCCCACCAGCGAGTCGCTTCCTCGCGCCATTCGATCGCAGGACCGGGCTCCGCATCGTGAGGGAAAGTGTGATTCCACGGACCGAGCAGCGCTTTGATCGGCGCCTTGGATTTCTCGAAGAATCGCGCCAAGCTGTCGCGGTAGCCGTCCAGAAAACCGCCAATCATGAATGACGGAACGGTGTACTCGCCGTAGCGATCCGGTGCCACCGAAGCCCGCCGCCAGAAAGGACCGTCGCGCTGCTGGTGTAGATACAGCAAAAACCACGGAGAACTATCGAAGCGGAGCGCCAGTGACTTTTCGTCGGTCGGAAAATCCGGTGAGCGTGTCAGCCCCAATTCCAGATCCATCGCCGGCTCAAATTCGTCCACGTGCATCAGCCCGTCAATGTAGTGAATGTCGTCGTGAAACAGTTCTTCGGTGGCGCAAATGGCGATGATCGCTTTTAGCGCCGGCGGATGGCGTTGCGCCATCTGAATGGCGTTGAAGCCTCCCCACGAAATCCCCATCATGCCCACGTTCCCGTTTGACCACGCCTGCTTCGAAAGCCAGTCGATTACTTCGACTCCATCCTGCTGCTCTTGATCGGAGTATTCGCGGTCGGGCGGGCCTCCTTCGCTTGCACCGGTGCCGCGAATATCCACGCGAGCGGTAACGTACCCCCGCCGTACCCAATAGAGGTGCAGATCCCAGTCGCGCGAAAGAGTCCAATCATCTTTGCGATAAGGCAAGTATTCGAGAATCACAGGAAACTTGTCGTCCGGCTTAGCGCCCTCGGGCATGTAGAGGTTTACAGCGAGGCGCACGCCATCCTTCATCGCGATCGTCGTTTGAACTTTCTTCATCGTGGCATAGCTTGGAGGGATCGCCTGCGCGGCGACGTTTCTTGCACCCAAGGAAACAAGGCTCAGGATAAAAGCGGCGCGAATGGTTAACGAGAGGCTGGCCTTCATGAATGAAGAACAGTAGCACAGGCATTCCTGCCTGTGCCCACGTAACAACACAAGATGATCGCGATACTTTCGCACACGCAAGACATCGTTCTTTTCGCCTTTTCCGCAGTAGGGGCACGGCATGCCGTGCCCGAACGCGATTCTCGGCACAGCGCCTCCCATTCATCGCCAACCGGTTGTTCCATTTTGCAAAGAAGCCACTATTGGACTAGCATCAAAAAGTAAAAGCCGCAGCCTTCAAGGCGACATGAAAAGAAATTCCACTCATAATCGCGTTCGCCCCAGCCGAACAAAACTCGCACAGAAATCAGGCGCGCGTGCTGCCTCCCAATCGCCAAGGCGCATCTTCCTACTCTCGCCAGCCAATGCGGCCGGAATCCGCGCCCGAATCGTCGCAAGCGAAAATGCCAGCTTCGAACTAGCGATGCGCCTCAGAAGCGAAGGCGCCCCCCTCGGCGAAGTCTTCAGCTTCATCAGCGGCCTATATTTTCGCGGCAAACTTGCCTACGCACAGCGCTTCGCCGAAGCACAAAATGGAATTCCGGGAGCCTTCGTGATTACCGCGGCCGGTGGCCTGATTCCGCCCGAGACTTTGATCACCACCGAAGACCTCGCAGCGCTTTCCGCCGCCTCGATCAGCACCACCGACCGCCGCTACCGCGAACCGCTCGAACGCGACGCCCGAGCGATTTGCGAAAAGGCCGGGCCAAAATGCGAAGTGGTGCTGCTCGGCAGCATCGCGACGCCGAAATACGTCGAACCATTGCTGGAAATCTTTGGCGAGCGCCTGCTATTCCCAATCGAGTTCGTAGGCCGTGGCGACATGAGCCGTGGAGGCCTGATGCTGCGCAGCGCCCGGTCCGGCGAGCAACTCGCGTATGTCCCGGTTGCAAGCGCTGTGCGCCACGGACCCAAGCCGCCGAAGTTGCCCAAGCTACCCCGCGATTTCTACGCACAGCTGAAACGAAGTCCAGGCGAGCAGGTCTGAAGGACTGCGCTCGCGGCTAGTGCCGCGACAAAACGCCTTGTGGGTCGCCCCTTTAGGGGCGACATAAAATAAAGGCGATCAGCAGGGGCTTCAGCCCCTGAAGCACTCAACCAACGGTGCGAAAAGGCACCGCGTGCCGGAATTTAGGGTCTTATACCCTCAGCTGCGAAGGGCAGCCGTGCCGCACCGGCGCAAAATTCAGCGCGGCTTTAGCCGCTGAGGGACCAGCGGTTGAGCGACGCAACAAAACGCCTTGTAGGTCGCCCCTTCAGGGGCGACATGAAATACAACGCGCAAGCGGGGCTTTACTCCCTGATACTCGATCTCGTTTATGGGGTAAGCTTCGAATTAAATTATTCGGAAGGCTTGTTACGATGGAGGCTGTGATACTCGTCGGAGTGCAAGGCGCGGGCAAAAGCACGTTCTATCGCGAGCGGTTTTTCGATACGCACGTGCGAATCAACCTGGACATGCTTCGAACGCGCAAACGCGAACAGCTTCTGCTGTCTGCCTGCCTCGATGCGGGCCAGAGCTTCGTGGTGGACAATACCAACCCACAGGCGAGCGATCGTGCCCGATACATAGCACCTGCCCGCGCGAAAGGATTTCGCGTGATCGCGTATTTCTTCGATGTGCCGCTGCGCGACGCCATGCACCGCAACAATCAACGCAAAGTCCGGCAAAAGATCCCTCCCGTCGCAGTGGCCGGCACGCATAAAAAACTCGAACCGCCGCACAAGAGTGAGGGTTTCGATCAGATCTTTACCGTCCAAGTCACCGAGCCCGCTGGATTTGTCATCAAGGAAGCCACATGAGTCAAACGGGGCACTCGCCAGAACGCAATGCGCGAAAACTGACGACGTACCAGAAAGCCGTGCTGATCCAGGTGTTGCGGACGTTCCCAGACGAGCGTGTCGAGATCCGTTACGCGCCGGACGCGGACGATGCGCTCTCCTACGCGCAGGATTTTGTGGCGGTCTTCAAAGCGATCGGCTGGGACGTCACAGGACCCGAGGCCGAGGCACCCGAAAACCGTCCCGCTCTCGTTCTCCTGGTTCGCGATGCGAAATTGCCGGCGTGCGCGGAAGCGTTGCGCGATGCCCTGCGGATTTATGAGATTGCAGTTGAGGCTCAGCTCGACGCCGGCAGTCCGGCCCACACATTTACCCTGTGGGTCGGCGCAGAACGCGATTCTCGAGGGTAGCCACGACGACGCCTTCCTCGTCGTGGGCCTTTCCAGTAGCGTAGGCTTCAGCCTGCGCCACAAGCCACCAGAAGCAAAGCCAAACAACAATCGAAAACGCCGGGATTCAGCCTTCCGCCGAACTCCGCCTCAGATCTTGACGGTTTCTTCGAGCAGCTTGGCCCAATGAGAAAGGTGATTCAGTGACGGCATATGCGTGTGATCCAGCACCAGCGGCGTGATCGAAACCGCGCCTTCGCGAATCGCCGCGATGTCCGTATCCGGCTCGATGCCTTCCACCAGATGCTGCTCGTGCAGCCAGTAATAGCGGCGCCCTCGCGGATCGGTGCCCGGCTTCAATAAATTGCGCGTGATTTTTGAAGACTGCTTCGTGAAACGCACTTTGCCGCTCCACGGCTGCGGAAAATTCACGTTGAGCAGGACGCCCGGGGGCAGTCCTTCCTTCAGAATCACGGGCGCGAGCTTGCGAGTGAATTCCGCGGCAGGTTCGAAATCCACTTCCTTGGTGCGATAGGTCTGCGACACCGCGATGGCCGGAACCCGGTTGATCGCTGCTTCGCGCGCGGCGCCCACCGTGCCGGAGTAGTAGACGTTCTCGCCCATGTTCGCGCCGCGGTTGATGCCGGAAATCACGAGGTCGGGCTTCTCCTGCAGCAAAGTGTGAAAGGCGAGAATCATCGCGTCGGCCGGAGTTCCCTCCACCGCGTATTCGCGCTCGGCGATTTCGTCACAATAAATCGGTTGGCGAAGCGTGAGCGATTGCGCCGCAGCGCTGCGCTCCTGCAAAGGAGCGACTACCGTAACAATCGCGCAACCCTTGAACGCGTTGACCAGCGCGCGCAAGCCCGGCGCGTGAATCCCGTCATCATTGGTAATTAGAATTTTTGGCAAGCTCTCGGCCATTCTCTTGACTACGTTCCAATCTGCTGAAGCGGGCCTGGTGACACCCTTGCTTCCTGCGAAGTTCCGGCCGCGTCATCTGGCGTGGACTACCGGCGAAGGGAGCACAACCGAATAACGAATGGTCGGGACGACTGGATTTGAACCAGCGACCTCACGCACCCCAAGCGTGCGCGCTACCAGGCTGCGCCACGTCCCGACGACCAGCGCAATCAGCGTATCACTCGCGTTCGAGAAGGGTCAAGACAGCGAGGAGCTCTTCGTGCAAATCGAGCAGGAATTTGCGTTGCGCGCGCGATGCGGGCTCGCGGCGAACAGGCGCTTCAGCGTGAGTTTCGCGCTCCGAGTGCGCAACTTCGCCGCCGCTGTGGCCGCTTGCGAGATCGGCAAGATGTTTGCGGGCGCCGGCGATCGTGAAACCTTCTTCGTAGAGCAGGCGCTTGATTTCGAAAACAGTTTCGATGTCGTCGCGGCGGTAGAGGCGATGGCCGCTCGGACTCTTTACAGGCTGCAGCGTCGGGAATTCCGTTTCCCAGTAGCGCAGGACGAAAGTTTTCGTCGCCGTCAGGCGGCTCACTTCGCCGATGCGGAAAAGGCTCTTCTCCGGAATTTCAGACGCGGCATGTGCAGCGGTGGCCATATGTTTTCTGTATCGTACTACTCCGGGTTGAGAGTTAGAAGATGGAAATTAGCGGCCGCCCCTCATTTGCGCCGGCTCTTATCGCGATTGCCGCGGCGTTTTTCGTGTTTGCGCTGCCGGCGGGGACCCTGGCGTTTGCGTCGCTCGCGGTCCTCGCCTCGCGCTGCGATGTGGGTACGCGCGGCGCGCTTTTTGAGGCGCTGATTGAAACGTAGTGGCGTGCCAATGAAATCGAAAGCGGCGCGCAGGCGGTTTTCGAGAAAGCGCTGATAGCTGAAGTGGAGAGGCTTCAGCTGATTCGTGAAAAGCACGAATGTGGGCGGCGCGACTGTGGCCTGCGTGATGTAGAAGATTTTCACTTCGCGGTTGGCTGGTGACGTGCCGCGCTCCAGATCGACATTCGCAAGCCAGCGATTCAGCTCGCCGGTTGAGACGCGACGCTCTCGAGCTGCTGCGACTCGATCCAGCATGGAATAGAGCTTCTCGACGCGGTCACCTGTGAGCGCAGACAGAAAAACGATCGGCGCGTAGCTGAGGAATTTTAACTTTGCGCGCACGAGCAACTCGTAATCCGCCAGAAGCTTTTGGGGATTTGCGGCCGCGCTTTTTTCTTCAGGCTTTTTCGAGGCTGCCGCTTTTTCTGCGGCTGCTTTCAGCGCGAGATCCCATTTATTCATCACGATGATCACGGAGCGGCCGGATTGTTCGGCGTAACTCGCGATGGTGGCGTCGTGCGAAGTGACGCCGACAGAGGCGTCGACGATAAGAACGGCGATATCCGCGCGCTCGAGATGTCGGCGCGCCATGATGACGCTGAGTTTTTCGGCGATGAGTTTCGTCTTGCCCTTGCGGCGAATGCCGGCGGTATCGAGGAAGCGATAAGTTTTGCCCTGACGATCGACGACCGTATCCACCATGTCGCGAGTGGTGCCGGGTTCGGGCGAGACGATGGAGCGTTCGCTGCCAACGAGCTGATTCAGCAGCGTGGACTTGCCGACGTTGGGCCGGCCGATGATGGCGATGTTGATGTCAGCGCGATCCTCGGATGTCTCGCCTTTGGGAAAATCAGCGGTGAGCGAATCGAGAAGGACGTCGATGCCGAAGCCGTGCTCGGAAGAAATTGGAAATACTTCGTCGCTCAACTCGTAGAAGGGAGCGGCCATCGCCACTTGATTCGGCATGTCCACTTTATTGACCGCGATCACCGGCGGCTTGCCGGCGCGGCGGAGCAATTGGGCCAGCTCCGCGTCCAAGGGAACGGGGCCGGAGCGGCCGTCAACCACCTGCACGACGCGCGTGGCGTTTTCAAAGGCGACTTTTGCCTGGCGTAAGATTTCAGCAGGGATGAGGGCCTTGTCGTCGGGGACGATGCCGCCGGTGTCGACTACTTCGAACGGGTGGCCATCCCAGTGACCGGTGCCATAAATGCGATCGCGCGTGATTCCGGGTTCGTTGGTGACGATCGAGCGGCGCGTGCCGGTGAGGCGATTGAACAGCGTCGACTTGCCGACGTTGGGGCGTCCGGCGATTACGATGGATGGAAGCTTGTCGTTCATGTCGATTGAATCCGGGAGAGCGTACGCGTTGCCCTGCGATTGAGCAACGGCTGCGGTCTTCGCGACGGAACAGACATGATACTTTAGCGCGGGCTGAATCGAACGCAGATTCTTCGTACGAGCGAAATGGCAGAGACCAATCCAATTGCGCCGAGCATGGGTCGCGGAAATTTGCGCGAGGTGGCGTCGTTTTTCCTGAAGCTCGGGTTGCTCGCGTACGGCGGAGCTGCGGGACACATCGCGATGATGCGGCGCGAGCTGGTGGACCGCCGGAAGTGGATTTCGGAGCAGGATTTTCTCGACCTTTTCGGGATCATGAATCTGATTCCCGGGCCGTCGTCCACGGAGACGGTGATCGCGCTCGGTTACTGGCGAGCGGGATGGCCGGCGCTGATTCTCGCCGGTGTGCTGTTTATTTTGCCGGCGATGCTGATGATTCTCGCGCTTTCCTGGGCGTATGTGCGCTACGGCACTCTTCCAGCGGCGCAGTGGATTTTGTACGGAATCAATCCGATGGTGATTGCGATCATCGCGGATGCGCTGTTGAGCCTGGGGCGAACGGCGCTCAAAACGGTGTGGCTCGCGCTGATGGCGGTGGCTTCGCTCGCGCTTTATTTTGCCGGCGTATCGATTGTGGCGATCATCGCAGTGACGGCGGTGCTCGCGGCCATCGCCGGTTATTCGAAGACGAAAAACCAGCAGAAAGCTCTGGGCATTTTTCCGTTGTCGGCGGGCGGCGCGAGGATTGCGTTGACGAAGGCTACATTGACGACCGTCGCGATTGCTGCGGCGAGTGCAATTCCGTTCAGCATGACGCGGCTGTTTCTGACGTTCCTTAAGATCGGGGCGGTTGCCTACGGAAGCGGATACGTGCTGCTGGCATTTCTGCGCGCGGATTTTGTGGCGCATCTTCACTGGCTGACGGACAAGCAACTGCTGGATGCGATCGCGGCGGGAATGGTCACGCCCGGACCCGCTTTCGCTTCGGCGACGTTCGTCGGTTACCTGACCGGCGGTTTGCAGGGCGCGCTGCTCGCCACGCTGGGGATGTTCCTGCCGTCGTTTGTTTTTATCGCGATTATCTTCCCGCTCATCCCCAAGTTGAAGAAGGCTCCCGGGGCGCGAGTATTTCTCGACGCGATCAATGCGGTGACGGTGGGATTGATGGCGGCGGTTTCCTGGCAACTGGCTCGGGGCGCGATCCTCGACGCGTTCACGGCAGTGGAAGCGATCGTGGGTTTGCTGATCTTGAGGCGCTTTGAGATCAACTCGGCGTGGCTGATTCTGGGCGGATTGGTAGCGGGATTTGCGTGGAAATTCGCGACCGGCTCGGGCTAGAGCTGCGATGAAATTGCCGCCTATCGGATTGTACGAATTCCCGAAAAAGCCGCATTTGTCCCTATTAGAAAATGCGTATGTGTTGATTCCAAGAGGTTTAGGTGAAACTCTAATTTGCCGATTGTTCCTATTAGAAATGCGGGGGCGAACCGTCAGGCGAGGCAATTTTGTTTTGCGGTGCGAGATGAAAACAGTGATCCGTTCTCGATTAGAAATTTGTAGACGCCTGAGTTTGCTGTGATTTGCCGTCAAGTTTAATCGCGGATTCGCGATTAGAAATTGAGTGGTGATTGGGACCCGGCCTAGAGTGTTGCGCCTGAATGATTGTGAATGACGAGATGAGCATCGCCTGTGGCCGCGCGTTGAGCAGCCAGCTAAACGCAAGTTGGCTATCTCTGCCGTCCTACTGCCCGAATTGGCCCTCATAAACATAACTCAAACATCGCGGTAGCAAATTTAAAAAGGATAGGCAATCGTTTATTCGCGCCGCATTGGGGCGTGCGCAGCATAGGGATTCGGCGACGCGCGTTCGGGTTTTGGTTTATCCTTAGAAGCTCCGCGAAAAGTGGCGGCCCCGGAATGGAATCAGCCAAGAAAATGTCTCCAATAACCACGGCCGGCGGTAAGAAACCGAAAGCCGCAAAAACCGACGAACCAATCTCGATCGAGGAGATCTTCGGGACCGGAGGACTGCTCGAAAAGCGGCATCCGGGGTATGAGTTTCGCGCTTCGCAGCTGGAGATGGCGCAGATTGCTGACGATGCGTTTCAAAAGCACCAGCATGTGGTGATCGAGGCGGGCACGGGGACCGGGAAGACGCTGGCGTACTTGATTCCGGCGATTCGCAGCGGACGGCGCGTGGTGATTTCTACAGCCACGAAATCGCTTCAAGAGCAGCTTGTTTCAGAAGGACGTGCCCTTCCTGCAGAAACATTTCGCGCCGAATCTGAAAGCGGCGTTGATGAAAGGGCGGTCGAATTTTCTTTGCCGGGAGAAGGTGCACCAGATGGTGGGGCAGCCGGTGCTGAAGGGCATCGACGAGGTGGACTGGTTCGCGCAGATCAAGGATTGGGAGAAGCTGACGGAGACGGGCGATCGGAGCGAGTTGACTTTTCTGCCGGACGACGCCGAGCTGTGGCACCGGATTGACGCGCGCAGCGATCTTTGCACAGGAAAGAAATGCGCGGAATTTCAGAACTGTTTCATCACCGCGATGCACCAGCGGGCGCAGGAAGCGGACCTGATTATCGTGAACCACGCGCTTTTTTTTGCGGACCTTGCGATCCGCAAGGACGATTTCGGCTCGATTCTTCCGGAATATTCAGCGGTGGTGTTTGACGAAGCGCACGAAATCGAGGATGTGGCGAGCGATTATTTCGGCCAGCAGGTTTCAAGCTACCGTTTCGACGAGCTGGCGCGCGATGCGGAGAATACGCTGCGGGTGCTTCAGATTGCCGCGCCGCAACTTCGGCGGTATCTGAGCCGGATGCGCGAGCGAGGACACAGTTTCTTTGAAACTTTTCCGGAGCGCGAAGGGCGCTTCCCGTTTGAACGGGCTGAGCGCGCCGCGTTTCTCCAGCGGAATCTGGAACGGTACGAGGAGCTGGCGAGCGCGGTGAAGCGAGTGGAGACGGAACTCTCGGCGCTTTCACCGAAGCCGGAAGAAGTGATAACGCTCGCCCGGCGCGCGTCGGAAATTCGGCGCGAGTTGGAATTTCTGCTGGAGAGCGAAGAGAAAAGCTATGTTTATTGGTACGAACGGCGCGGCAAGGGCGTGTTTCTTGCGGCGACGCCGATTGATGTGAGCCAGATTTTACGCGAGAGGCTGTTCGACCAGTTCGATACGGTGGTGCTGACGTCGGCGACGCTCGCGGTGGGCGGGCGGTTCGACTATCTGAAGCAGCGGCTCGGAATTCTGCCGGCTAATGAAAAAGTGCTGCCGCAGGAATTTGATTTTCGCGAGCAGGCGCTGCTTTATATTCCGCCGACGATGCCGGACGTGCGGGATGCGAAATTTTCGGCGAGCGCAGCCGAAGAGATCACGCAGATGTTGGAGATTTCCGAGGGCCGCGCGTTTTGTCTTTTCACCAGCTACGCGCAGATGAAGGATGTGCACCAGCGAGTGTCCGCTCGCGTGAAGTTTCCGCTGTTGTTGCAGGGTTCCGCGCCGCGTACGGTGCTGCTTGACCGGTTCCGATCGACGCCGAATGCGGTGCTGTTTGCGACGGCGAGTTTCTGGCAGGGCGTGGACGTGCCGGGAGCGCAGCTTTCGTGCGTGATTATTGACAAGCTGCCGTTTGCGGTGCCCAGCGATCCGATTGTGGCGGCGCGTGTGAAGGCGCTGCAGGAAGATGGGCGGAATCCGTTTGCCGAGTATCAGGTGCCGGAGGCGGTGCTGGCGCTGAAGCAGGGATTCGGCAGGCTGATCCGGTCGAAGACCGACCGCGGAATTCTGGCGATTCTGGATAACCGTATCCGGCGAATGCAGTATGGTAGAATTTTTCTTGAGTCGCTGCCTCCCTACAAGACCACGCAGGATCTGGCCGAAGTGGCGCGCTTCATGGAAAATCATCCGAAGTAGGCGGACGGCGCGTGCGCAATGTTACGCGGCAGTTCAAATGGGCGCTGAGATTCTTCGAGCATCCTGGTCGGATGCTCTCAGAATGACATCGTTGTTTGATTTGCGAGCTTGAATGGCTTTGGGCGTCGGTTACGGCACGGCTGAAGCCGTGCCCTGACACTGGGCTTTTTCGAGAAAGGAATTCATGTACGAAGTTTATGTGGACGAATCTTTTGCGGCGGCGCACAACCTGCGCGGGTACAAGGGGAAGTGTGAGGATTTGCATGGACACAACTACAAGGTGCGCGTGACGCTGCAAGGCAAGGAAGTGGATTCGGTGGGGTTGCTGTATGACTTTGTGCATTTGAAGCAGGTGATTCAGAGCGTGATCAAGGCGCTCGATCATAAATATTTGAACGAGCTGAAGCCGTTTGATGTGTTGAATCCCTCGGCTGAAAATATCGCGCGGCATATTTATGAGGAGACCGCGAAGCAATTGAAGCAGACGGCGAATGGAGCAGCGGTGGCGAGTATAACGGTGTGGGAGACGGATGTGACGGCGGCGACGTATCGGCCATGAGTATGTGTCGCACCTACGGCGCTCATGTGGTTTGTTGATCTGTACCCAGCCCTTCCGGGCTGGGCTAGGTTTGTTCCGCGCCTACGGCGCTCTCAGGCATCGAAACAGCGCGGATAAAACGGATATCGAGTGAATCGGGCGTTTTACATTATTGTGGTGCCGGCGATTGTTACTACGTTCGGATGGGTGACGTTTGGATGGGGGTGGCGGCTCGCGGCGGTTATCACCGGGGCTGAGATTGTTCTCGTCGTTGCGACTGTGATTTTTCTGGCGCGACGGCAGAACGCGCAGAAGGCGGCGGTGAAGAAAGCTTCTTAGTTTTTTGCGGAATTTAGTGAACGGTACGCATGGCGATGGTCATCACCGAGATTTTCAAATCCATTCAGGGTGAGGGGACACGGGCGGGATTGCCTTGCGTGTTCGTGCGGCTGACGGGGTGCAATCTTCGCTGCACCTGGTGCGATACGGCGTATGCGTTCTATGGCGGGGCGAAAGCTTCGGTGGAAGAAGTGCTCGAGAAGGTGCGCGAGCTTGCGGGCGGCGAAGCGGGGCGGCGCGTTGCGCTGGTGGAGATTACGGGCGGCGAGCCGCTGCTGCAGCCGGAGACGCCGGAACTGGCGAAGCGGCTTCTTGCCGAGGGCTACACGACGATGATCGAGACGAGTGGCGAGCGGTTTGTGGGGACGCTGCCGCGCGAGGTGATCAAGATTGTGGACGTGAAGTGCCCCGACTCGGGGGAGGCGGATACGTTTGATTTCGCGAATCTCGAGGCGATTGATGAGAAGGATGAAATCAAGTTTGTGATTTCGACGCAGCGGGATTATGAATTCGCGCGCGAGTTTACTCGCGAGCACGGGCTAGCGCGGCGAGTGCGCGAGGTGCTGTTTTCGCCTGTGTTTCCCGACCCTGCGGGAAAATGGGCGGGACTCGAAGCGCGCGAACTTGCGGAATGGATCCTGGCGGATGGGTTGCGGGTGCGGCTGGGATTGCAGCTGCACAAATTCATCTGGGATCCGGCGATGAAGGGAGTGTGAGGAAGGCAGTGATGAGTGACATACGGCGATTGATGGGTGATGAGTGATGAGTGATGAGCGAGAAACCTAAGGCAGTGGTGCTGTTGAGCGGCGGGATGGATTCGTGCGTGACGACGGCGATCGCGAAGCAGACGCACCGGCTGGCGCTGTTGCACGCGAGCTACGGGCAGCGGACTGAGAAACGGGAGCGGCGGGCGTTTGAAGAGATTGCGGATTTTTACGCCGTGCGCGAGCGGCTCGTGGCGCGGTTCGATGTGTTTCGGAAGATTGGAGGGTCGGCGCTGACGGATGCGGGCATGGCCGTGCCTGAAGCGGGAGAGGCAGTCGGGTCGGCAAATGCGGAGATTCCGGTCACGTACGTGCCGTTTCGCAATGCGCATTTTCTTTCTGCAGCGGCGAGCTGGGCGGAAGTGATTGGCGCAAATGCGATTTTCATTGGAGCGGTGGCGGAGGACAGCTCTGGTTATCCCGATTGCAGGCCGGAGTGTTATCGGGCATTCCAGAATGTGATTCGGGAAGGGACGCGGCCGGAGACGCAAATCGAAATTGTGACGCCGGTGATCGCGATGCGCAAAAGCGAAATCGTGCGGCGGGGAGTGGAACTTGGCGCGCCGCTTGAGCGCACGTGGTCGTGCTATCAATTTGAGGACGAGGCGTGCGGAGTGTGCGATAGTTGCCGGTTGCGGCTGCGGGCGTTTGCGGAAGTGGGCGAGACGGATCGGATTGCGTATCGGGTCGCGGGACAGGCACGAATTGCGCGATAATTGAATTGCGTGATAAAGCGGCGGCTTGGTAGATTGCCGCGTTGAGAAAGCATCAGGAGGATTGAACCACATGCGACGAATGATTCGAGCCTGGATGGCACTGATTCTGGCGCTTTCGTTTGCGACGATCGCGGCGGCGCAGGGGACGGGACGTATCGCGGGCGAGGTGCTTGATTTAAACGGGAAGCCCTATCCCGACGTCAATGTGGAGATCAAGAATCCCGATACCGGCCAGTCGTATACGACCAAAACCGACGCGAACGGAAGGTTCACACAGTTGGGATTGTTGAGCGGCATCTATGTAGTCACGTTGACGAATGAAAAGGACCACCTGAACTACGCAGTAAGATTCCGAGTGGTACAAGATCAAGAAAATGTGTTCAAGCTCGATCTGTCGGAACATAAGAGCGAGTTAGGGCCCAGTTCTGAAGAAGCCAAGAAACGTGAAGACGAAGAGAACAAGTTCAAGAACATGAAGGCGCATTTCGACGCTGGAATGGCGGCGATGAACGATTCAACGACGCTTCGCACGCAATTGAAGACTGCGCCCGCGGATCAGCAAAGCGGAATAAAAGACAAGCTGAATACAGACTATCAAACTGCGATTACCGAGCTGCAGCAGGCCGAGCAGGGCGTGCTGCCGAAAGATACAAAGACTCATGCCATCGTCTGGTCGAACCTGGGGCAAGCCTACGAATTCGCGGGCCGTTATGCTGAGGCGGCCGCAGCTTTCCAGAAAGCGGCAGAACTGCAGCCGCAAGCGTCGTACTACGACCATTTGAGCATCAATCTCGCGAATGTGGCGGCGGCTCAGCCTACGCTGGACAAAGCGAAACTGGCAGAAGCCGGTGCGGCTTGCGATAAGGCGGCGGCCGCCGATCCGACGATAGCTGCGCGCTGCTGGAAGAACATCGGAATCATTTTGAGCAATAAGAATCATCAGCCTGATGCAGTAGCGCCGCTGCAAAAAGCCACGCAACTGGATCCGAAGGATGCGCAGGCGTGGTTCCTGCTGGGCGGAGCGCTCTCCGCGGAGATTACTCCGAAACAGGAAGGCGACAAGATGACGTATGAAATTCCGCCGGGCACTGCTGAGGCGTATCACAAGGCTATTGAGACGGCGCCGGCCGGGTCTCCGATTGCAGAGCAGTCCAAGCAGATGCTGGACGGGCTCGCCGCGATGGGAGCGGGCGACGCGACCTCGCTATCGACAAAAAAGAGCAAGAAGAAATCGTAAGCGAGAGATTCGGAACGCGCGCGACGAGCCGGTTACAGAACTCCTAGTGCGGCGCGGTAAACTTATAGAACCGTAGATTTGCACACGATGCACCACGAAGCAGTAGTTCTCCGCTCTCGACCCATTCGCACGACAGTGCTATGCTCGCATCGTTGAATCTTCAGGGAAACGGTGCCGGCAGTGGGATCAACGCAATCCAGCACAGAACGACGACGTAGCGCTCGTGTGTCGGAATCATATCCTCTTGTGATTCGAGGGAGCGATCTGCTGGGTCAGCCGTTTGAAGAACGCACGGCAACGTTAAATTTCAATCTTCACGGATGCCGCTACTCTTCGAAACATCATCTTCCCAAAAATACGTGGCTCACGATCGAGTCGCCGAAGAACTCCGCGCGGCGTAACGTGCGAGCGCGAGTGGCGTGGATCCAGCGCCCTCATTCAGTGCGGGAATTTTTTCAGATTGCCGTGGAGCTCGAAAGCCCGGAAAACATCTGGGGACTCGATCCGCCGCCGGCGGACTGGTCCTCCGAAGTGCCGTCATACCATCGAGCGGCAGAAACGCCAGCAGAGCAGACAGAAATCCGCGCCGTGGAGGTGACCAGCTCCGGCGCCATTCCGGCGAGGCTCGCCTCGTACATGGGAAAACTAATGACCGATATTAATGAAAATTCGATTCAGGATAGTTCGCTGGTGGCATCAGGCTCCGAGAACGAATTCACGCCCGCGCCGGATAGCCCGTTTCTGCGGGAATTGCGCGCGGAACTCAATCGCCACGCGGAAAAAGCTGTGGAGAGCGCGGCCGCAACGGCGGAGGAAAGAATCCGGCAGAACGCGGACGAATTGGAGCATCAACGGCGGGCGGCAAGTGACGAGTCCTTCCAGAAATGGAAGGAAGAGTTTGCGAAGACGGCGGATGAGGCCCGCGAGCATTTTACCCAGCACTTAGCGTCCATGCGAGACGAGTCTTTGAACGAGCTGAAGTCCGGATTCGAAGAAAATATTTCGCGCGCGCGGGAACTGATGGCCGAATTCGAACGAAACATCGATGCTCTGCGCACAGAAGCGAACAGCGCGCAAGAATCGATCGGGCGGTTGGCGCACACGCGCCTCGAGATAGAAGGAGCAGAAGCCGCTCGTTTGTCGAAGGCCGTGGAGAGTTCGAAGGAGCGCGGCGCGGCAGCGGAGGGCGAACTGGAAGCGTGGCGCAGCCGTCTGCGATCGGAGATGAATCTCGCTCAAGCGGAATGGAGCGAGCTGCTGCAATCCTCGCTGGACGGGAGCCTGCAGCGCCTGCTGGATCAATTGTCGCAACGATCGCAAGAGGTGCAACGGGGCGAAGAGACCCGGATGAGCGAGCGCTTTGCCGACTTGATTCATCCGGTGAACGAGGCAGCCGCGAAAGCAGGGCAGGCGCTGGCGGAGATTCGCTTCGGCCTCGAAACGCAGGTGGCGGCGGCGCGATCTTCGCTGGAAGAAATGGAGCGATCGGCCGCGCGCATTCGGGAGAACTCGGCGCAGTTTGAAGCCGCCGGCCACGACAGCGTGAACGAGCTGCATCGGCGGCTCGAGAACGTGCTCGACGCGCAGACGGCCGAGATGTCGCGACGCGTGGAAGCGCTGGCGTCGGGGATGTCGCAGAGAATTTCGCCGGCAATCGAGGCGATGGGAAATCAGCAGGTGGAACGAGCCGTGGCGCAGATGGAAGCGAAGTTCGCGCCCCACCTCGAGCGAGTCCCGGCGCTGCTGCGCGAACTCGACGCGCGGGAGCTACAGGCGGAGGAAGGATTGCGGCTGCATCGCGAGAGGCTGCGGCAGATGTCGGAGAACAGCCAGCGCGACGTGGCCTCGCGGATGGTCTTCACTCTCGCCGAGCTGCAGCGTGATTTTGAGTCCGCGCGCAAGCAGGCGCTGGCGAAATGGAACGAGGAATTGGACGCGAGCGGCGTTCGAGTGTCTCATTCGGCCACGGAAGCATTGGGCCAGGCCTCGGAGTGGTTTCAACAGGAAGCACGATCTCGATTGCAGGTGTTGGTAGAACAGGCGCTCGCGAGCGCAAATACCGGCTTGGATGAAAAAGTAGCAGATGCGAGTCAAAAGTTCGAGGTTCGGCTGGGTGAGCAGGTGAATGACCGTGTCGCGCAGGTGAGCCAGCATGTAGAAGGGCTCGGCAACGAAGTCGCTGAGCGAACGAAGACCCGCCTCGAGGCGGCGGCGGAGACGGCGGCCAGGTCGTTTGGAGAAATCGTGCGTGGAATCTCCGACCAGGAAATGGATTTTCTTGGCCAGAGAAGCCGAGCCGCTGTGCAGGACCGAGCGCAGGAATTCGAAAGGACTTCGACCGAGCTTCTGGGCAATCTAGAAGCCGGCGCTCGAGGCTCGCTCGAACAGTTTCATGCGCAGTTCGGCGCTCATTTTGAAAGCCGCATCGCGCAAGGACGAAGCGCGCTTGCCAGTGAATTTACCGCGGCGATGGATGGATATCGCGCCGAACGGGATGCGCACGAGCAACAGTGGAGCGCGAAGCTAGATGAGTTAACCGAAGAAGCGCAGGGAAAATATCAGGAGCGGCTCGACAAGGCGGCGGATTCCTGGAGCGTTTCCTCCGTGCGCCGGCTCAACGAGCATGGACAAAACGTGATCGAATCGCTGATGCGGTCTGCCGATCAAACGCTACGCGACTCGTTCGCGAAGATTTTTGACGGAATGTCGGAGATGCTTCGGGAGCGGGTGTCGGCCAACGCGTCCAGCGCGTTTGCTCCGTCACCAAATCGCGAAACGGGCGAGCAATCATCTTCGCACCAATGAAATGCGCCAGCGTTTAGTCTGATCATCACTGCGCCTGCGTTTTGCAGCTTCTACGGCCACTACTTCGTTTCCACCACTTCCAGAACCGAATTTGCAACATGAGCTACCTGCTCCGCCGTCATGCTGGGAAAAATCGGCAGGCTCAGGACGTGCTCGCATGCACGTTCGGCAATCGGAAACGAACAGCGAGGGTACGCCAGCGAAGAATAGGCCGGCTGAAGATGCAGCGGCTTGGGATAGTGGATGGCGGTCTCAATCTCGCGAGCGGCGAGTTGCGAGATGACTGAATTTCGATTGGCCACGTAGATTACAAACTGGTGGTAGACGCACTCGTCCTGCGGCGAGTCGGTGGGGATTCCTAGTTTCGCATTAGCCAGCACGCGGCGATACTCGCGCGCAATTTCCTGCCGTCGCGCGGTCCAGCGGTCGAGATAACGCAGCTTGATGCGCAGCACTGCGCCCTGAAATCCTTGCATACGATAGTTGTAGCCGACGAACTCGTGCTCGTAGCGTGCGGTCTGGCCGTGCGAGCGGGCGGCGCGGGCGTATTTCGCGATCGAGTCATCGTTCGTCGTGAGCGCGCCGCCTTCACCATAGGCTCCCAGATTCTTACTAGGATAAAAGCTGAATGCCGCAGCATGGCTCAGCCCGCCGACGCGGCGTCCGCGATATCTCGCTCCGTGCGCCTGAGCGGCGTCTTCCAATACGAGAAGTTTGAGATTTTCCGCGATCGAACGAATCGCATCCATATCCGCGGGGCGGCCGTAGAGATGGATCGGAATGATGGCGCGCGTTCGTGGAGTGACGGCACGTTCAATCCGCGCGGGATCGAGATTAGCGGTGGCCGGATCGATGTCCACGAACACAGGCCGCGCGCCGCAGTACGTGATCGCCTCCGCGGTGGCGAGAAAAGTATTTGGACTTGTTATCACTTCATCGCCCGGCTGAACGCCCAGCGCCAGCAAGCCGAGGTGTAGAGCCGCGGTGCCAGAGCTGAGGGCCACGCAGTGCTTCACGTCGCAGTAGCTCGCAAACTCGCGCTCGAATTGTTCCACCTCTTCGCCCAGCACGAAGGCAGAGTGTTCGCAAACGCGGTCGAGCGCCGGAAGAATCTGGTCGCGCAGTTCGTGGTATTCGGCTTTGAGATCGAGGAGCGGAACCTTCATCGCTGGCCCTTGTGTCGCATCTATCGCAGCAAAAACTCTACTTGAGCGGGCGACGATTCACAAGGCGCGCCGCCCGGGCCGCTAAGCGTTGTCGAGGTCTAAATCTAAATATGAGTGAGAGTGCCGGTGACCCGCGTTCGATTGAGCGCCCAGGCAAAAACCAAGAAAGAAAGCGGCAAGAGAACCGCAGCAAACACAAGCAGCGCCAGTATGGAAGGGCCAATCCGATTCCAGCCTGCGCCATCGAGCAACGCCGCTCGCATCCCCTCAAGCGAATACGTGACGGGAATCAAGTGCGCGACCACTTGTAAAGGCCTGGGCAAAACCGAAATCGGATACATCATTCCGCCGAGCAATCCCGAAACTCCCAGAACAATCCACTTCGCCGGATTCCCGCGCTTGAACAAAATTTGATAACTGGCTGAGAGCACTCCGAGTCCTGAGAATGCGAGGATGGAAGCCAGCAAAACCGCCGCTGCGCCGGGCCAGTTGGCCGAACGAGGCGCGAATCCGAAAAGCAGAACGGCCCATGCAAGGTAGACGCAGGTGCGCAATGCGAGTGTCACGAACGGATAGATGGCTGAGCCGGCGAGAATCAGCGGGAGCGGAGTCTGCGTGACGAGCAGCGCTTCCAGCGTCCGATTCTGCATCGCTTCATTGAGGCTGGTGTCAAACGCGTCGATCGAAACATTCAAATAGTCAAAAAACGCAAAGCCCACCAGGGCAAAAGCAAAATAGTTGCTTCCGGCCGGTAGAGCGTTCGTGAGTTCGGGAGACTGCACGAAGCGCGAAAGGTAGTAGTAAGTAGCGACGCCGAACAGCGCTTCGAACGCTTCAAGGACCAGCGCGCCCCGGTAGCCGCGCGCGATCGCGAAGTCACGGCGGAAAAAAGCCATCAATTTGCGGAGGCTGCCGGCGACGCTCATTGCACGGACTCCACATGCGCTGGATTACGAACAAGCTTGCCAATCGCTTCATCCAGCGTGTGCGTGCCGGCAGAAGCGCACAAACGCTCCGGCGTCTCATTGGCGACAACGCGGCCTTCATCGAGAAGAACCACGCGATCAGCAATCTCTTCCACCTCACGGGGCGTGTGCGACGCAAACAGAAGCGTAGTGCCTTCGCGGCGAACGATTTCCTCCTTGAGCAACCGCCGGAACTCAGAGGCGGCCACAGGATCGAGGCTTCTGGTGGGCTCGTCGAGCAGCAGGATGCCTGGCTCATGCAACATGGCGCGCGCCAGGCCCAGGCGATGCGTCATCCCGGTGGACAGCGTGCGAACCTGGCGATCGAGATCGTCGCATAGCCCCATCCACGCGGAGGTCCGTGCGATTCTTTCCCTCGCGCGCCCGCCGACGATGTTGTTCATGGACGCAAAAAATGTGAGGTTCTCGCGAGCAGTTAGCCGCGTGTAAAACCCTTCATCGCCTCCGGTGTGATAACCGAATTGCTTGCGCGCTTCTGCACTATTTCGCTCGACATCGAAGCCACCAAGCGTGGCGCGGCCTCGTGTAGGAATAATCAGCGTCGCCAATATGCGCAGCAGGGTCGATTTGCCGGCCCCGTTTGGACCCATCAGCGCCACCGCTTCGCCTGCCCCTACCTTCAAAGAAACGCCTGATAGAGCCGTTTCCGTAGGCTTCGCGACGGGGTGAAGCAGCGCCCGCCACCCGGAAAGCGCCGGTGGGAAGGATTTCTCGACAGATTCCGCAGTGATTACGCGCGAATCATTCACGCGTCCCGTTATACCGGCTTTGCGGGGGCGAATCCAGTTCCGTCATTGCTTGTAGGCTTCCACTCCCGGTAGAATAGTTGCAGGGCGTGTGGGGCGGAAAAGTGACCGGCTGCGGAACCGCGCTCCGCGGTGCGAAGGCATTTTTCTCCCCAATACCGAGCAGAGCAGTCCACGAACGCCGGGTAACGCCACAAGTGGGAAATTCGCCATGGACGAGTCTCTCCGCACAAGTTCCATCGTTGTAGTGGCGAAGGAGCAGATTTCCTGCCCTCTCGGCGAAGAGTCCGCTATTCTGAATTTAAAGAACAGCGTGTACTATGGATTGGACTCCGTGGGCGCGCGGGTTTGGACGCTTTTGCAGCAGCCGAGGAGCGTCGGCGAGCTTCGCGACACATTACTCTCCGAATATGACGTGGAGGCAAGGCGGTGCGAGCAGGACTTGCTGGCACTGCTGGAGACAATGCGTAACGAAGGATTGATCGAAATTCGATCGGTCTCTGCCGTCTGAGCGGCGGCGAAATGTTTTAGAGGCTGTCCCCGTGGCCCTTGGGGACTTGCCGGCAACCAGCCCCGGGCCGTTCACTGAGGCGTGCACGACTTTTTCGAAGGCCAAGGGTTCCAAAGATGATGCAGAGGTTTCGTCGGTTTCGCCGTTTGAGCGGATTCGAGCGTGGAGTTGTGCTCGAAGCTGTGATCGGGCTGCCGATCGCATGGCTCGCGGTGCGTCTGCTGGGCTTCCGGATTTGCCGGGCTGCTTTCGAGAAACCTCGCGCCGCCGCGCAGAATTCGAAGTCTCGCGAAGCAGATACTTTGAATATCGCGCGACGAATCGCGCACCTCGAAGCGGTAACCGCTGCGAATTTATCTTTTCGCACCAGCTGCCTGGAACAGTCGCTCGTTCTCTGCCGTATGCTCAGGGGCCGAGGCCTGAATGCGGATCTGCGCATCGGAGCAAGGAAAGAGGCAGATCGTTTTGAGGCGCACGCTTGGGTCGAGGTGGAAGGAAACGTTGTCGATGGCGGCGGCACCGAGCATCTGCATTTTGTCCCTTTCGAGCATTCTGAATCCTCCATGGAGACGCAAACGAATTGAGCGCAATCGTAGGCATCTTTGACCGCAAGGGCGCACCGGTGCAAAGGGCGCTTCTTCGGAACCTGACGCATTTTCTCGCGTACTGCGGGCCCGATTGGCGTGATACGTGGAGCGATGGGCCGATTGGATTCGGGCATGCGATGTTGCGAACCACACGCGAATCCCTGAACGAACGGCAGCCGGCGAGTCTCGATGGGCATCTTTGGATTACGGCCGACGTGCGGCTCGATTGCCGCGACGAGCTTCGGCAGGAAATCGAGAAGGCGGGACGAAGCTGCGGCCGGCTTGCTACGGATTCCGATCTGATTCTTCATGCTTATGCAGCGTGGGGCGCGGAGTGCGTCCATCATCTGCGCGGGGATTTCGCATTTGCGATCTGGGACAGCCGGACGAAAACTCTCTTTTGCGCGCGCGATCATTTTGGCATTAAGCCCTTCTATTACGCGGACCTCGACGATCAATTCCTGTTCAGCAGCGTGTTGGACTGCGTGCGGCTGCACCCGGACGTGTCGGACACGCTCAACGAAACTGCCATCGGCGATTTCCTGCTCTTTGGCCTGAATTACGATGGCGCAACCACGGCCTTCCGCGACGTCAGGCGTCTGCTGCCCGCGCATTCTCTGACAATCAAGAAAGATGAATTCTTCCTCAAGCGCTACTGGAGCCCACCCACGCAGGGGCGCATTCGCTATCGGGATGCCAACGATTACATCGAGCAATTCAAGATTTTGCTCCAGGCGGCGGTGAATGATCGCGTTCGCGCGGACCGCGTCGGCGTGCTGCTGAGTGGCGGATTGGATTCCGCCGCCGTCGCTACCACAGCACGAGCTGTGTCGAAGGGACCGGGCGAAAAGCTCGATTTGCGGGCTTATACGCTCGTATACGAATCATTGATTCCCGATCGCGATGGGGCGCATGCGAAGGAAACTGCGGAATTCTTGAATATCCCGGCGCGCTATCTCGCTCTGGACCATTTGCAGCCGTTCGACGGTTGGGATCGCGGTGAGTGGATGTGGCCGGAGCCGGCCGAGGACCCATTTTTCGCCGGGTTATTCGATCAGTTTCAGATGATCTCGGAAGACTGCCGCGTGGTGCTTTCCGGCGAGGGCTCCGACAACCTGATGGATTTCGAGATGTGGCCGCACGCGAAAGATCTGATGGCGCGGCGCGAATGGCGGCAGCTCTTCAGTGAGACGCTGCGATACGCGTCTATGCGGCGTTTGCCGTGGGCAGGGATTCGCCGCCGAGTGAAGGGCGCATTTGGCACAGACCATGATGTACCTAAGTTTCCGCGCTGGATCGCACCGGATTTTTCGCGCAGGATGAGCCTGGAACAACGCTGGAAAGAGGCTGTTTCTCCTTCCCCATCGGAAAAGCATCCGATTCTTCCGCGAGCCCACGCATCTCTGCACTCGCCGCAATGGGCTTACCTGTTCGAGCACGAGAATCCAGGAGTAACGCGCCGCCCGGTCGAAGTGCGATATCCGTTCTTGGATTTGCGAATCGTCGAATATTTGCTGGCCCTTCCGCCCTTCCCTTGGTTCTTTGAAAAGACCCTGTTGCGCGAAGCTATGGTCGGCTGTTTGCCTGAAAGCGTGCGCAGGCGGCCCAAAACACCCCTCGCCGGCGACCCGCTGGCCGAATGGCTGAAGCGTTCTCAGCCAAACTGGAAGGCAGAAACGCAATGGGGCGAAGAAACAAATCGTTATATAACTCGTAGTGCCATCGCGCCATTGAATCGCGCAGGCGAAAGCGAGGAATTACAAGCCGCAGTCCGCCCGCTTTGCCTCAACTTTTGGTTGCAGTCAGTTCGACGAGTCCGGTATAACTTAAGTGCGGAGGCCCGTAATGGATAAGCCCCTTCTGGGGGGACCCAAGAAGCCGTACTTGTCCCCTAAACTAACTATCTACGGAACTGTTCAGGAACTCACGAAGAGGATAGGAATCCACGGCAACCGTGACGGCGGGCGATTTCCACGCAACAGGACGCACATCTAAAGGCTCGGTATTGATTTCACCAGTTTAAAATCGGAATTCGGTGAGCTTCACTTACTCTGTTTTCGGCGTTACGATTCGCTCCAGTGCGCCCATCCCAGGTTTGGTTCCCCTGCAAGCCCCTGATGAAGGCCGTGCTGACATCGAGCTTAATCTCGGTTGTTCGGCAAGCCCGCTTGCCACAACACACTCAAACCATTCTGAATCAGTAGTTTACACCAGCGCCTATACGGGTCCGTCTGGAACCCCTGCCCTGCGAATCCTACAGGAAGAAAAGCACGGCCTCTTCCATCTAGTCTATTTCGACGGGATGCAATTCTGGATGGATCGCCACGGCACTCAACTCTGGGCCTCCTGGCCGAGCGAATCTTCTGCCGAAGAGGCGGCCACTTACCTCCTAGGCCCGGTTCTGGGGCTTCTTCTGCGCTTTCGGGGCATCACTTGTCTGCACGCAAGTGCTGTGGCAATCGGCGGCTCGGTGATCGCGTTTGTAGGCGCAGAAGGGGCCGGGAAATCCACCACAGCCGCCGCCTTTGCGCGTGCCGGATGTGCTGCGGTTTCCGACGACGTTGTGGCACTGGTCGAGCGCGAGGGCGACTTCTTTGTTTCGCCCTCCTATCCGCATTTGTGCCTCTGGCCCGAATCGGTGGAAATGCTGTACGGAACGCCCGATGCTCTTCCTCCTTTCGTTCCAAATTGGGAAAAATGCCGCCTTTCTTCTGCAAATGGCGGCGCTCGCTTCGAGGATGGCGCCTTGCCTCTTCGCGCGATTTATCTCCTGGATGAGATTCGCGATGAGCCAGGTCCCCCGGTGGAAGGCGTCACCGGGCAGGTGGGCCTTCTCTCACTCGTCGCTAATAGTTTCGCGACAAATATGCTGGACATCGAAACGCGCGCGAATGAATTCAAGACCCTTTCGAGCCTGGTTGCGAAGGTCCCATTGCGACGCCTATTCACAAGCAAAGGCAAGCTGGCTCCCGCCGATCTATGCCAGGCAGTGCTCCATGACCTCGGCTCCCTAACCCCCTCATCTTGATTCCGGCTTCGTACCACCCCTCCAGCTTGAACTAGCTAGTGTTCCTCGTTGTGTGCTTTCGGATCCCAGATTGGAACAGAGGAATCATTGCGCTCGGACAATACGTAGCTATTGTGGAAACTTTGCGGAGAAGTCCTGCTGTGTACCGATTTGAAACGAGCTAACATTTGCGCCCGACACGGGCGAGGCGTCGTCCGCTGCGAAAATCGCAAAGGCTCAGAGGGGGCGTCCAATGAAAACGGGGTTTCGATCAGTAAGGTTTGCAGTACTCACCACAGCGGGTGCAGTGCTTCTCTCATTCCTATACATCACAACTACTGCCCGTAAAAATACTTCAAGCTCACGCAAGCACACGACTGCTCCGCTTCTTAGTACGGGTGTTGATACCCCGCGCTGGGAGAAAGCTTTTGCCCAACTTCCCATGGGATTCGAGGAGAATCGCGGGCAAGCAGCCAGCGACGTAAAATTCGTTTCACACGGCAGCGGCTACGCTCTTTCGCTCGCGCCGCAGGAAGTTGACATAGCGGTCCTTCGCCGCCGGGCGATCACCGCATCTCCGCTACACCGCGCGGCCGCACTGCGCGCGCTCCGCGAGGCGCGCAAGGCGATGAAGACCACGGTGATTCGCATGCAACTGCAGGGCGCAAATCCCGCCCCCGCGATCGCAGCGAATGAGCCGCTGCCTGGGCGGTCCAACTATTTCATCGGCAGCAATCGCGACAAATGGATAACCGACGCGCCGTCGTACGGGCGCGTGAAATATTCCGGAATCTACCCCGGCGTGGACCTGGAGTTCTACGGCAATCAACGGCATCTCGAATACGATTTCACTGTAGCTCCCGGGGCCGATCCAAAAGTCATCTCGTTGAAAATCGACGGAGCGCAAAACCTCGCAATCAGTTCGCATGGCGATTTGATCCTCCACACTCCCGACGGCGATTCGAAATTCCAGAAACCCTTCGTGTATCAAATGGCCGGCGCAGAGCGCCGCGAAGTGGCTGGAAATTATGCTCTCGCTTCCGGCAATCGCGTCACCTTCGCAATCGCAAAATATGACCGATCGCTGCCGCTCGTAATCGATCCGCTTCTCCACCCGCTGCTCACCTATTCCACGTTCCTCGGCGGAACTGGCGACGAGAACGGCCTGGGTATCGCAGTAGATGCCAACGGGAACGCCTTTATCGCCGGTTCGACATCCTCAACCGACTTTCCGCCAACCACCAACGTCGCCCCGGTATCGGGCTGCGGATTCGTCACCGAACTCAACCCTGCGGGCACCCAGCAGCTTTATTCCAACTACCTCTGTGGAACGTCAGGACTCGACCAGGCAGTTGCCATTGCCTTGGATTCGAACGGCAAGGTTTACGTGGCAGGATCCACCGGTTCCACGGATTTTCCAACTACAGCGAACGCCCTGATTCCATCCCCTCTCACGACGAATCCAAATGGAACCGCGTTCCTCGCGAAGATTGATCCCACGTTGAGCGGTATGGCATCGCTGGTCTATTCGTCCTACATCGGAGGCACGAATGGAGACCTCGCTAACGCAATCGCCGCGGATGCGAATGGCAACGCCTACATCGGCGGCCAGACTTTTTCAAACCCTGGCGCAGCGGGCTCTGGAGGGTTCGCGGTGACAACCGGCGGGCTCCAGCAGACGCCCAGCAATACTTTTGGAACGGGATTCCTGACGAGGATCGACACCACAAAATCCGGTGGCGCGAGCCTCATCTACTCGACCTATCTCGGTGGAGACGGCGCAAACCAAGCAAATTTTCTCGGCTTCGGCGATGCCGTCTTCGGAGTCGCTGTCGATACTTCGAACAATGCCTATCTTTCGGGTGTAACTGCATCTACGGGCACGAGCTTCCCAACGATGAATGCTTTTCAAGGCTCTGCCGTTGCAGCCAACATGGACGGCGGCGCTTTTGTCACTCGAATAGATACGACGAAAGCCAACGCCGCATCCCTGATCTATTCCACTTACCTGGAAGGATCGACATTTGACGCCGCTTTGGCGATTGCACTCGGTCCGAATAATGTCGCGTATGTCACCGGATCTACCGACTCCCTGGACTTCCACACCACAGCGGGAGCATTCCAGACGACAGGCGCAATCTCTGGCGTCGCATTCATCACTTTGGTTGACACAACCATGACCGGAAACTCGTCCGTCGCTTACTCCACTTTCTTCGGCGGCACCAATAGCGACAATGGCTTCGGCATCGCCGCGGATGCAAACGGCAATACGTATGTCCTCGGCACGACAGCCTCGACCGATTTCCCAATTACTCCGTTTGCCTTGCCGGCCACATTGCCTGATCCGACTGGCAGCCCATTCGTCGTGAAATTGAGCCCCAAGGGCAAGGGGACAGCCGATCGAATCTACGCTAGCTACTTCGGCGGAACCGGCGATGGGAATCCCG
>CAVRFZ010000014.1:0-112198 GCA_963720655.1 uncultured Acidobacteriota bacterium
CGGTACCTATCGTGGTTCACGAGACGATCGCTTCGGGTTGCACAGTCAAGCGTCGTTCAACACAGCAGTGCGGATGCCGTTTAGTGTCAAAGCAGACCGCGGTGGCCAACGTAGTTAAATTAGCGCAGGTGTCAGGGTTCAGAGATCGGGAAACAGAAATCGGGAACTCCAAAATCCACACTTGACATCGACGGATAATTCACTACCATATGGTTGTGGATAGGTTAGATACAACATTTGCGGCTCTGTCAGATCCAACCCGCCGGGCGATGATCGAACGACTCTCCCATGGGCCTGCCTCTGTGCATGGATTGACGGAACCGTTTGCACTCTCGCAGCAGATGATTTCAAAACATATTGCCTACCTGGTGCGGGCGCGGATTGTGATCAAGACGAAGCGTGGAAGAGAGAGCGTGTGCACGCTTAGGCCAGAGGCGATAAAGACAGTTAGCGACTGGGCCATTAGCTATCGCCGATTCTGGGAAGAGAGTCTCGACAAGTTGGATGTGGTTGTGAATCAAATGAAAAAAGCGGAGGTCAAAGATGACAAAAAACACGGTTAACGAGACAGAGCGGATGGTTGTCACTAGAGTTTTTGATGCCCCACGCGCATTGGTTTGGGAGGCGTGGACAAACCCGAAATATGTGATGCAGTGGTGGGGGCCGAAAGGTTTTACTGCGCCTTTTTGCAAGATGGATTTTCGCGTTGGAGGAAAATCTCTCTTCTGCATGAGAGCGCCCGATGGGCAGGAGTGCTGGAATGCGGTTGAATACCACGAGATTGTTCTGCACGAGAAGATCGTCTCCTCCATGTACTTTTCGGACTCGAAGGGAAACAAGGTTGAGCCTGCGCAATTAGGAATAGAACATGAGGTCGTAGACGGTGCCTACGACGTGACCATCTTTGAGGATCTCGGAAACGGCCAGACGAAACTCACCCACATTGGAAATGAACCCATGGAGAGCGCGAAAAATAGCGGTCAACTAGAGGGCTGGTATCAGATACTCGATAAAGTTGCCGCAGTTGTTGCGGGGCTGGCGCAGGCGAAATAAGAAGTTGAAGTTTTGATGATCGTCATGCGCGAGATACATCTGAGGCTGGCGGCGGAGACTTGGTAAGAACGGGCCTCTCGCCGCTTGGCCGAATAGTCTTATTTCCGGCTAAGTGATCCTTGGCTCAACTGTTGCCGTCTGGCCAATGCGCTCAGCGACCAATGTTTACCGAACTCAACATTAGCCCTGGGAAGCGCGCTGGTGTTTACTGATTGAATTTCACTAGCGGGATTTTCTAGATAGCTCTACGAGTTGATATCTGGCCGTAGCATTGTTCGAGAAGTACAGAACGCTCAGTCCGCTATCACGGCATCGCCACGTTCTTCCGCTTTTGCGCTCGCGTTTGTGTGGGAACGCTCGAAGATCGTCTGCAGAATATCGGGAATCTCGAACACAGCTCGGTTTTTCATCGCCGCCGCATTCGCGCGATAACGGCTCAACGTCGCAGGATCGATCAGCCGCGCCACCGCCGGCACAATCTGCCTGAAATTATTCAGCACCTCGCCTACTTCGTTCTCCAGTATCCATTCGGCGTTGTACCGTTCCTGCGGCAGCGTCCAAGCATTGCGCTCCACGATCACAGGCAGCTGCATCGCGAGAGCTTCGCTCACGCTCCCGGGTCCCGGTTTGCCGATAAAAAAATCCGCAGTCTGCATGTATTGATTCACGCGAGTCGTAAACCCCTCGACGAAACGTGGCAACCGCGAAGTCCGCTCACGCAAAGCCTTCGCGAGCTTCTCGTTTTTTCCGCAAATGAAGATCAGCTGCAATTCCAGGTTAGACCGGTCCAGGCGCTCTGCAATCTCCAGCATCACACCCGAGCCATAGCCACCGAATAACACGAGTGCCGTCGGCAAGTCCGGCCGCAATCCCAGCTTTTCTCGTTCAGCCACTTTGTCTTCGATCCGCGCCTCGTAAAAACGCGGATGCAAAATCATTCCCGAAGTCTGAAAAATATGATCGTCTGCGTGGCCCATGCTGCGCGCCTGCGCCACCGCCCGGTCAGAACCGCAAATGAAATATTGCGACAGGCGCTCGATCCAGAAATGCGGCGGATAATCGGCAACATCTGTCAGCACGGTTACGAATGGTCGCGTCGGATATGCACGGCGAAAGCTTTCGCCCATCGCGCGATTGAAGTGCGGAACAAAGGAAACCACCATGTCTGACTGCGTTTCTTTCCAGTGCGCCTCGAGCATTCGCGTTGTCGGCCCGTGATATGCCCAGATCACCGCTTGCAGCACCTTCATCAATTGAATGCTGCCCAGCGTGTAACCCGATCGCAACATCCAGTTGTAAAAATCTTCGATTCGAATGCCCGCATATTTTTTCAAAATGTCCAGATGATCCAGGAGTTCCTGTAGATTAGTTAGGCGTACTAGCCATGGCCGCTGTTGGTCGCGAATTGCGATGTCAAGTGCTGTGGCAGCAGCACGATGGCCACCGCCGGCGTCGAAAAATACGAACTCGATTCTCAACATGCGACGCGCAGTCTGGCAGTCCAACCTCCGTTCCGTACTACAATTTGGTTAAAAGAATGTTTCGCGTGTCTAAACGATTAAGTCCCTGTGTTTTCAGAAGTTTAGCGCCACTGTCATATGCGCGTAACCGGCCTGATTCATACTTTCTACCGTGAGATGCGATATGCATGTTCACTCGTACTTCTCCGGTGCTTGCACCACCCCTTTCCTTTCCAAGTTTTGCCGCGAAAGTTATAGCGATCCGATCGAGGTCTACGAGCTGCTGCGGCGCCGCGGCATGAATCTTTTCACGCTCACCGACCACGATTCGATTGAAGGCGCGGAAAAATTGCGCAGCTTGCCAAATTTTTTCTTGAGCGAAGAGCTCACCTGCCGCATGCCGAGCGGCACGGAAATTCACGTCGGCGTCTACGACATCACCGAGCGCCAGCACACGCACCTCCAACAGCGCCGCAACGATCTTGTTGCGCTGCTCATGTATCTTTCCGAGCGCCGCCTCCTTTTCAGCATCAATCACGTCTTCTCCAATCTCACGGGAGCCCGCGAGCGCGAAGACTTTGCCTGGTTCCGGGAATACTTTCCCGCGATTGAGACTCGCAACAGCCACATGCTCGAAAGGTCCAATGCGAATGCACAAACCCTCGCACGGCAGTGGGAGAAAATTGCAATCGGTGGAAGCGACGCGCATGCATTGCCGTCCGCGGGGACGGCTTACACGGAAGTTTCGGCCGCGCGAGACAAAGAAGAATTCTTTGCCGGACTGCGCAGCGGCATGGGCAAGGTTTCCGGTGAATCCGGCTCTTTCGTAAAGCTGACTCGCGATTGCTTTCTGATTGCAGGCGAAATGATGCGCGAGAAGTCCTGGACCGCGCTGCTCGCGCCTCTCGGGGTGCTGCTGCCCGCCTTCACCTGGTTCAACTACTTCGAGGAACGGCAATTCAGCCGGCGCTGGGCTGCCGAAGTCCTCGGCGAACCTAAATCCCGCCCACGCCCTCGCTGGATCTCTGTGCCGCAACCGGCGCTGGAGGAATGGGTATGACTGTCGCACAATCTTTCTGGAACCAGATTCAATCCAATGATCACCGGCTGATGCGTCGCGTCCACCGTTGGCGCGCGCCTCGTTGGTTCCGAATCTTGATGATTGTGGCAACGCGCGGTGGCGACGGTTGGCTCTGGTACACGCTCGGCTTAATTTTAGTCGTCTTCGGTGGCCCTCATCGCTTTGCGGCCATAGGCGCGGCTTCCTCGGCGGCCGTAGCGGGAATTTTCATCTTTCGCAGCCTGAAACACGCTAGCCATCGCAAGCGCCCATGCGAAATTGAGCCGCACTGCTGGGCTTCGATTCTGCCTCCGGACAAATACTCATTTCCTTCAGGCCACTCGATCACCGCGTTTGCAGTCGCGATAGCCATCGGCCTCTTCTATCCCGAGCTTCTCGGAACCTTGCTCACGGTTGCAATGTTGATTGCCACCTCCAGAATCATTCTCGGCATGCACTTCTTAAGCGACGTCCTCGTCGGCGCAGCGATAGGCGCCCTCCTTGGGGAAATCGGCTACCACACGTTCATGCTCCTCTAGCAGCGGGCATGGGCTGTAGGTTCGGTCCGGAGCAACTCGTCCCGCTTACTGCTGCACCGTAACTTCTCCGATCCAACACCGCCCGCTCGCTTCCTGCGTAACAATTGACGAAAATGGACGTGAAGCGGACAATACCCGCCCGGACGATCGCGGCCGTTGAGCGGTTCGCCTGCCCGGACGCTTGCAGATGGCAACCAAACTTACAAATCTTCATCCCTCTATCGAAGAACGCGTCGCCGCTGGCAAAGCGCTGCGCGATCGCGTCTCGCGAAAATCACAGGGCAAGTGGAAACCGGCGGCCAAGCGCCCTGATCCAATCGAACTCTTAAAGCACGCTGATGAGGGGCGCTTGCCGGAGCTTCTTCCGATTCGCTACGGACGGATGAGCCAATCGTCCTTCGCGTTCTTTCGAGGTGCCGCGGCTCTGATGGCTTTCGATCTCTCCAGCACGCCGGCTACCGGACTTCGCGTGCAGGCCTGCGGCGACTGTCACATCGGCAATTTTGGAGGCTTCGGCTCGCCCGAGCGCCGGCTCGTTTTTGACATCAACGACTTCGACGAAACATCCCCGGCTCCATGGGAGTGGGACATAAAGCGGCTGGCAACAAGCGTGGTTCTCGCTGCGAGGCAAAACAACTTTCGTGAACGCCGCTGCCGGGACGCGGCGCGCCAAGCGGTGCATAGCTACCGCGAACACATGCGGAAATACGCTCGTATGCGCGCGATCGATGCATGGTATTCGCACCTCGAGGCCAATATTCTTGTTCGAGAAGCGAAAACCGCGGCCGATAAAAAACGCTGGCTTGAGATCGAGAAAAAAGCAAGACGCGAGTCAGCCACGCAACTCCTTCCTCAGATTACTTACATCCACAACGGTAATCGCCGCATCGTCGATCGGCCGCCGCTTGTTTATCATCCGCGCGACTACACAAAAAAGAGGAAGCTCGTCGCCGCCATGTTTCACCGCTATCTGCACACGCTTCCCGAGGATCGGAAAGTTTTGCTGCAGCGTTATCAGATTGCGGATATCGCCCGAAAGGTGGTCGGAGTCGGCAGCGTTGGCACCCGCTGCGCCGTGATGTTGCTGCTGGCGAGTGCCGACGATCCATTGTTTCTACAGTTCAAGGAAGCGTTCCCATCCGTGCTCGAACCCTATACCAGCAAAAGCAAGTACAGCAATCATGGCGAACGCGTGGTCACGGGACAGCGCATGTTGCAGTCAACCAGCGACGCCTTTCTTGGCTGGACGCGCGATGACGAGAACCGCTGCTACTATTTTCGCCAGCTTCGCGATATGAAAATGAAAATCGACCTGTCCACAATGTCGCAGACGGACTTCGAAGAATACATCGAACTTTGCGGCTGGGCTTTGGCCCGGGGACACGCCCGAACGGGAGACCCTGTTAAAATCGGCGCCTATCTCGGCAAGGGCGATTCATTCGATGATGCAATTGAAAAATTCGCGGTTGAATATGCCGACCAGATCGAGCACGACTACGGCCTGCTGAAGAAGGCCATCCGCACTCGCCGGCTTCCGGCTCGTACTGACGTCCCCTTGTGACATCACAGATCCAGCGGCAATAAATTCTTGCCTGTAATCAGCCGGGCGGCGCGATCAAACGTCAGGTAGAGCCACATCCACTGCAGGAAGACGAGCAGCCGGTTCTGAAATTCGACGATATACATCAGGTGGATAAAAATCCAGACCAGCCATGCCGGCAGGCCGGCAAGAGTGATGAAGTTCAAATCAGCGACTGCAGCGCCGCGCCCGATCGTCGCCAGATTCCCTTTATCGAAATAATGGAACGGCGTCATTTTCTCGCCGCGCAATCTTCGCTCGATTACTTTCGCGACGTAGCGGCCCTGCTGAATCGCTGGTTGCGCCACACCCGGGAGAGGCTTCCCGGTTTGATGCGTAAAACTCGAAAGATCGCCAATCACAAAAATTTCCGGATGGCCAGGAACGGTCATGTCCGGATCGACGATCACGCGACCGGCTCTGTCTGTCTTCGCGCCTAATCTTTTCGCCAGCGCCAGTCCGAGCGGAGACGCCAGCACGCCCGCCGCCCAAAGAACGGTGCGCGTGGGAATGATTTCGGTGTGGTCGCCGCATTTGATCGTGACCGCGTGCGCTTTGATATCGGTCACCATTGCGCCGGTTCGAACCATCACCTTCAAGCGCTCCAGCATTTTTCGCGCGGCTTCTGAAAGTTTCGGCGGATATGAAGGCAGAACTCGATCCGTTCCTTCGACGAGAACAATCCGCGCTTCGGTCGGATTGATGCGGCGGAAGTCGTGCTTCAGAGTATCGTTGGCGATTTCGCCGAGAGCGCCTGCCAATTCAGCTCCGGTGGGACCGGCACCGACAATCACAAAAGTCATCCATTCCTTCAGCTTCTCCGGATCTGTTTCGCGCTCAGCCGCTTCGAACGCCAAAAGAATCCGCGCGCGCATGTCCGTGGCATCTTCGATTGTTTTCAGTCCCGGCGCGAATTTCTCCCACTCGTCGTGACCGAAATATTGATGGCTCGAACCGGTTGCGACGATGAGCGTGTCGTAGCCAACCACGCCGTCGCTCAAAATCACCTGGTGGTTGGCGGGATCAATATCAACAGCTTCGCCGAGAAGTACGGTCGTGTTTTTGTTGTGCTTCAGGACCTGGCGCAGTGGCCCGCTGATATTGGCGGGCGAGAGCGAGCCGGTGGCAACTTGATAGAGCAGGGGCTGAAACAAATGGAAGTTGCAGCGATCGATCAAGGTGACGTCGACCGGGGCGCGCTTGAGTTTCCGCGCCGCGCTCAGGCCGCCGAAGCCGCCGCCGAGAATCACCACCCGCTGACGCGTCGCCATTTTGCCTCTTGAACGTGCCTCTTTCTTAGGGCCCGTTTACCGCCGATTAGAATCTCGTAACATGCTGTGCTTACAGCACTTACGATTACTTTTAATCGCGGTACCGTATATTAACTCTGGCGCGCCGAAAGCCCCACGCGCGCGGCGGGCCTCGGTTCGCCCAATCTTCGCCAGACCCTCATTCATTAGATGCTGTCGCTTCAACCAAGGTCACTCCGAGCAGGCTAGCACGCGAGCGGAGATTTGTCCGGTTCGACTTAGGCTGAAAACCCTGATTCGAATGTGTTTGGCTCCAGTCATCCGTTGGAATCCTTTAGGTTTCTGGCGCGGCGAATACTTACGAAATCTTTATGCGTCCCTTATGCCTTCCTGATGGGGAAGAGCCTAGTCTTATTCGTTTGCCTTACCGCTCTGCGATGCAATCGGCGATGGCGAAGGAGGCGGAAATGCTCGCCGTTACATTTATCGTCAGTTCCATCTCGGTGCTTGGTTTCTACGCGTACGTGTTCGTGCAGCTCCGGCGCGAGCAAAAGCGCGGAGACCGACACAAGAAGCACCTGGCTGAGCACTTGTACGAAATGGAGTCTGATTCTCTTCAGAGCGACGCCGAAAATCCCGAAGATCCCAGTTTCTTAAGTTCCGGGGCTGGCATTCACTCCAGTTCCGTTGCAAGAGCAGCGTTGCGTCAAGAGGCGATAGTTCGGGTCGGCCTCACGCTGGGAGGTTTGGCAGCACTCCTCGGCGGAATTGAGTTCTTCAATTCACTGGTGAGCTGGCTTCACTGGAACTGAAAAAACCAGCAAAACAGAGGAAATAGGAAAGTCACACAGCGGCGTGACGGAGGTCACATCGGGTTCGTTGGGCAAGGTTCCTAGTGTTTCGGTTCTAAGCGGCTTGCAGAGAACGGTTTGGGGCCTTTAGTCGGGGAATACGGAGCGAATTAATTCAGAGGGGAGACGAGGTTCATGACGAAATTTCTGATGCAGAACGGATGGCGTGCCGCTTTTTGCGGACTTGTTTTTACGGTGATGCAGGCTCCCTGCTTCGCGCAGACCGCGAGCGAGGGGGCAAACCAACAAGCAAGCGCAAGCGATCAGCCGATATCGCCGGCAATATTGAAAGAGCTGGAGGCGATGCGGCACCGGATCGACGAACTCGAAGCGGAACTGAAGGCTCAAAAAACTGCGCAGGCGTCCACTGAAAAGCCAGGACTGGTAACGGCCGCCTTCCCCGTGAAACCGGCGGAACCGGATGCCGTGAAAGACTCGTCCGTAAGCTCGTCGCGACAGGAAGCAGCCATAGCTTCCAATCAGAAGGCGCCGTTAATCCCCGCCAAGCAGGAGCCGTTCTCAGATGCGGACTGGACCTGGTTAAACGGCAACCCGCGCACGAAAGAGATATTTTGGGACACCAAGTTCTTTACTCCCGAGATCCGAGCCGACGTGAATTATGTGGTGGATTTCAATCATCCGACCGACCATTCGATCGGCGGATCGAGCGAACTCTTTCGCTCGAGTGAAGTGCAGCTCGAGCAGTTCGGAGTGGGCGGCGACTTTCATTACGACAATGTTCGCGCCCGGCTGATGACGCAGTTCGGTATGTATTCTGCGACCACGCCGCGAAACGACCCCAGCCCCGGTCATGGGCAGTGGGACCTCGTCAGCGCGTATCGCTACCTTACTGAGGCCTACGGCGGATATCACTTTGATGTGCTGCACGGGGTGAACGTGGATGCGGGGATCTTTCTCTCGTACATCGGCCTATTCAGCTACTACAATTTCGACAATTGGGCCTACCAGCCGTCTTACGTTTCCTCCAACACACCATGGTTCTTCAATGGTGTGCGCGTGCAGATTTTCCCTACAGCTCATTTGAAGATCGAGCCATGGTTCATTAATGGATGGCAGGCATACGCATCCGCCAATCACAGGCCCGGTCTCGGCGGACAGATCAAATGGACTCCGAGGCCATGGATCAACATCATCTCGAACAACTACGGACTGGGCCGGGACGATCTCTTCATACCGAATCGCAGGAGAATCCACACGGACGACAGCGTCGAGGTGAAATATTTCGATCGGCCTGATAGCACCCTGGACAAGATGGCATTTTCCCTGACCGCCGACGCCGGATGCGAGTACGGAGGCGGTGTGAGCTGTTACGGCAACAAAGCGGGCGGACCGAAGCAGAGCTTCCTGGGATTCATGTTCTACAACCGGTTCTGGTTCCACCGGGACCTGTTCGGTCTAACGCTCGGAGGCGGCAAAATGAACAATCCGGGCCGTTATCTGGTGCTGCTACCGCCCATCAACGGCGAAACCGCCGTCACTGCCTCGACGAATTCTCCGTACTTCACAGAGAATCCCGGCGATCCATATAAAGCTTGGGACTCGTCCATTACGTTCGACTACATGCCCAAGCAGTACGTTACGTTCCGTTGGGAATACGACTACCGCCACGCGAACGTCCCTTATTGGACGGGCCGGGGCGGGATTACGCCTCCGGGCGGCAACACCGGTTTCCCGACGCAGTTTGTGTGTCAAAGCGGAGTCACGTCGGGAGAGACCACGCTGCCTGCGGCACAAACCGCTTGTACTGCGATTGGATCAACCGTGTGGTCACCGGACCTTCGCAGGGATGAGTCGTTCATCGATATGTCGATCATGGTGAAGTTTTAGGGTGATTCGATGCGAGATATAGCGTTCTTCATTTGTACGGTTGGGTTTTTCGTTTTGGCGATTGTGTACGTCTGGGCTTGTGAGCGATTGAAGTAAGGAGCAGCGAACATGCTGGGCAACATTTTGCTTCTGGGAATTTCGGCATTGCTGCTGGTGTATCTGCTGGCGGCGCTTTTGTGGCCGGAGAGGTTCTGAACATGACGGCGCACGGGTGGTTTCAAATTGGTTTGTACTTGATTTTGCTGCTGGCGATCACGAAACCGATGGGCGTGTATATGGCGCGCGTGTTCAGCGGCGAGAAGACATTCATGGATCCGGTGGTGCGGCCCGTCGAGCGCCTGCTGTATCGCCTGACAGGCGTGGACGAAACACACGAGATGCGCTGGACGGAGTACGCCATCGCAATGCTGCTGCTGAGCGTGGTGTCGATGGTTCTCCTGTACGTGATTATGCGCGTGCAGCAGTGGCTGCCGTGGAACCCACAGCACTTCGGAGCGGTGGCGCCGGATTCGGCGTTTAATACCGCGGCTTCGTTTACCACCAACACGAACTGGCAGGCATACTCCGGCGAAACGACGATGAGTTACTTCACGCAGATGGCGGGGCTTGCTTATCACAACTTTTTGTCGGCAGCCGTAGGGATCGCTCTGGCGATTGCGGTGATACGGGGAATCGCGCGGCGGGAAATGCAGACCATCGGAAACTTCTGGGTGGACTTGACCCGGACGATCCTGTGGGTGCTGCTGCCCGCATGCATTGTGATAGCGCTGTTTCTTGTTTCGCAGGGAACGGTGCAGAGCCTGAAGCCCTATGTGACTGCGAAGTTGGTGGACCCCCAAACCGTCCAGGTGGCGGGCAGCGACGGAAAGACGACCACGCAACGTCTGACCGACCAGTTGATTGCGCTCGGCCCGGTGGCTTCGCAGGAAGCGATCAAGATGTTTGGCACAAACGGCGGCGGCTTCTTCAATGCCAATAGCGCGCATCCATTCGAGAATCCGACGCCTTTGACGAATTTCGTGCAGATGCTGCTGATTTTTTCGATTGGTTCAGGGCTGACGTACACGCTGGGACGCATGACTGGCTCGCAGAAACACGGGTGGGCGGTGTGGGGCGCGATGGCAGCGCTGTTTCTGGCTGGAGTGTTTTTCGCCTACCGGGCGGAAGCGCGAGGAAATCCCGAATTGCACGGTCTCGATCAGCACGTGAGCGCGATGCAGCCGGGCGGAAATATGGAAGGCAAGGAAGTGCGCTTTGGGATTGCTGACTCGGCGCTCTTTGCAACGATCACTACGGATGCGAGCTGCGGCGCAGTGAACGGCGTGCACGATTCCTACACACCTCTGGGCGGAATGATACCGATGATCAACATGATGCTGGGCGAGATCGTGTTTGGCGGCGTTGGTGCGGGGCTGTACGGGATTGTGGTGTTCATCATTTTGACGGTGTTCATCGCCGGGTTGATGGTGGGGAGGACGCCAGAGTATCTGGGGAAGAAAATTGAAGCTTACGACGTGAAGATGGCGATGCTAGCTATTTTGATTTTTTCGCTGCTGATTTTGAGTTTCACGGCGGTGGGCTCGGTGACGGCCGATGGAAACGCCGGGATTACAAATCCGGGACCGCACGGCCTGTCGCAAATTCTATACGCGTACACATCCGGCGCGGCGAACAATGGTTCGGCATTTGCGGGACTTAGCGCGAACACGGTCTGGTACAACGTGACGCTCGCGTTCGACATGCTGTTGGGAAGGTTTTTCATGGTGCTCCCGGTGCTGGCGATTGCCGGAAATCTGGCCAAGAAGAAAATCGCGCCGGAAACTGCCGGCACGTTTCCAGTGACGACGCCGCTTTTCGCAACGCTGCTTGTTTCCGTGATTTTGATCGTGGGAGCGCTGACTTTCTTTCCGGCGCTGAGCCTGGGGCCGATTCTGGAGCACCTGTTGCTGCATGCGGGGAAAGTATTCGGAGGATAGGCGATGAGTGCGGGGATGACTGTGACTTCTGAAGCAATCAAAATACCCGGCGCGGGGAGCGATAGCCCGAAGAGGCCGAAGAAATCGCTGTGGACCGGCGGGATTGTGAGCGGGGCATTGTGGGATTCGGTGAAGAAACTGAATCCACGCACGCTGATGAAGAATCCGGTGATGTTCGTGGTGGAAGTGGGCGCGGTGGTGACGACTGTGGATTTGCTGAGGGAGATTCCTCACCACTCGAATGAATTCGGATTCGCGGTGCAAATTACGCTGTGGCTGTGGTTCACGGTGCTGTTCGCGAATTTCGCGGAGGCGATGGCCGAGGGGCGCGGAAAGGCGCAGGCGGAGACGCTGCGCAAGGCGCGTTCGGAGACGCATGCGCGGCGAATGAAAGCGGACGGCACGTTTGAGGATGTGCCGGGATCGAAATTGCGCGCGGAGGACGTGGTGGTGGTAAGAGCCGGGGAGTTCATTCCCGGCGATGGCGAAGTGGTAGTGGGCGTGGCGTCGGTGGATGAATCGGCGATTACGGGGGAATCGGCGCCAGTGATTCGGGAATCGGGCGGCGACCGGTCAGCGGTGACAGGCGGGACGCGCGTGCTTTCTGATGAAATCACGGTGAAGATCACATCGAATCCAGGCGAAACATTTCTCGACCGGATGATTAAGCTGGTGGAAGGAGCCGAGCGGCAGAAAACGCCAAATGAAATCGCGCTGAATATTCTGCTGGCCGGGCTGACGATTATTTTTCTACTCGCGGTGGTGACCTTGCAGCCGATGGCGATTTATTCCGGCGCGCCGCAATCGATTTATGTGTTGATCTCGCTGCTGGTGTGCCTGATACCGACGACGATTGGCGGATTGCTTTCGGCGATCGGCATTGCGGGGATGGATCGGGTGGTGCAGCGAAATGTGCTGGCGATGTCGGGACGCGCGGTGGAAGCGGCGGGCGATGTTGACACGTTGCTGCTCGACAAGACTGGAACGATCACGCTCGGTAATCGGCGCGCGACGGAATTCATTGCTGCGCCCGGCGTGGCGGAAGGGGATCTGGCTGACGCGGCGCAGCTTGCTTCGCTGGCGGACGAGACGCCGGAAGGGCGGTCGATCGTGGTTCTGGCCAAGGAGAAATACGGATTGCGCGGGCGGGAGCTTGCGTCCGTGGCGACGAATTTTATTCCGTTTTCTGCGACGACTCGCATGTCGGGAGTCGACCTCGACGGGCGCGAAATTCGGAAGGGCGCGTTTGACGCGATTGCACGGTACACGGCGGACGGTGGGAATCGGGTGCCGCCGGAAGTGGAGGACGCGGTGAAGGCAATCGCCGGCGCCGGGGGTACGCCGCTGCTGGTTGCGGAGGATCGGCGCGTGTTGGGAACGATTTATTTGAAGGACATTGTGAAAGGAGGGATGCGCGAACGCTTCGATCAGCTGCGTGCGATGGGTATTCGGACCGTGATGATCACGGGCGATAATCCTTTGACGGCGGCGGCGATTGCGCGCGAAGCGGGTGTGGATGATTTTCTGGCGCAGGCGAAACCCGAAGACAAACTTGCGCTGATTCGGCGCGAACAGGCGAAGGGGAAACTCGTCGCGATGACGGGCGACGGAACGAATGACGCGCCGGCGTTGGCACAGGCGGATGTGGGCGTGGCGATGAATGCCGGCACGCAGGCTGCAAAAGAGGCCGGCAATATGGTGGATCTGGATTCGAATCCGACGAAGCTCATCGAGATCGTTGAGATTGGAAAACAGCTGCTGATTACGCGCGGGTCGCTGACAACTTTTTCGGTGGCGAACGACGTGGCGAAATATTTCGCGATTATTCCGGCGATGTTTGCGGCGGCGTTTCCGCAGCTCGAACTGCTCAACATCATGCACTTGAAGACGCCGCATTCGGCGGTGCTGTCGGCGGTGATTTTCAACGCGCTGATTATCATCGCGCTGGTGCCGCTGGCGTTGCGTGGAGTGCGGTACCGCCCGCTTGGGGCGGAGGCGTTATTGCGACGCAATCTCTTAATTTATGGGTTCGGTGGAATCATCGCTCCATTTCTTGGGATCAAGCTGATCGACATGATTATTACGCGCATTGGTTTGGCGTGAGGACACTATGAAGCGAAACTTTCTGATTTCGATTTGGATGACGCTGGCTACGACGGTGCTGCTGGGGATCGCTTATCCGCTTGTGGTCACAGTGCTCGCGCAGCTACTCTATCCGCGGCAGGCGAATGGTGAACTGATTCGGCGGGCCGACGGAACAGTGGTGGGCTCGACGCTACTCGGGCAGCCGTTTACATCAGCCGGATATTTTTATTCGAGGCCGTCGGCTGCGGGGCCTGCCGGTTACGATCCGATGGCTTCGGGCGGATCAAATCTTGGCCCGACGAACAAGGCGCTGGTGGATCGCGTCGCCGGAAGCGTGCGATCGCTTTCGGCAGAAAATGTCGGCGTACCGATCCCCGTAGACCTCGCAACCGCATCCGGCTCTGGACTCGATCCGCACATTTCGCCGGCGTCAGCAGAATTTCAAGTCACGCGTGTGGCGCGGGAGCGTGGAATGAAGGACGGCGAAGTGCGCGTGCTGGTAACAAAACACACCGAGCAGCGGCAACTGGGGTTTCTCGGCGAGCCACGCGTGAACGTGCTCGAGCTCAATCTAGAACTGGATGCCACACATCCGCTTCGCTAGCTTGTCGCAACAACTATTTTCCCACGTGGGAACCGCGAATTTTTCTCGGTGAAGGCTCAAAGCGGTATCCGATCCACGGATCAGTGTGGATGTAGCGCGGGTGCCGCGGGTCCGGCTCGATTTTTTTTCGCAGCTGATTGATGAAGACACGCAGATATTCGGTTTCCTCGCCGTAATCGGGGCCCCAGACCGCCTGCAGCAGCCGGCGATGACTCAGCGATACTCCTTGATTCGAGACGAGCTGGCGCAGCAGTTCAAATTCCTTCGGAGTGAGGCGCATCGCGACTCCCTTCACTGTTACGCTTCGCTTTGCAAAATCAATCACCAGGTCATCGGATCGAAACGTAGGAGTCGTTTCGCCAGTCGCGACGCGGCGAAGGGCTGCGCGGATGCGCGCCATCAATTCCTCGGCACCAAATGGCTTCACCACGTAATCGTCGGCGCCGGCATCGAGAGCTTGCACCTTGTCTTTTTCAGTATTGCGAACGGTGAGCATGATGATGGGGACATCGCCCGTACGTCGAATCGCGCGACAGGTATCGAGGCCGGACATTCCGGGCATGTTCACGTCGAGAAGAATGAGGTCCGCTCGTTGGCCGCGAAGCGTTTCCAGGGCTTCGTCGCCGGATTTCGCCTCGATCACGCTGTATCCCTGCGATGAGAGCGTGGTGCGCATCACGCGGCGAATCTGCGGTTCGTCATCCACGATCAGAATCGTTGGCGAAGTCATGTACCGACCGCAACGCGGCTGCGATCGATTGGCAGCGTGAAGGAGAAAACGGAACCGTGGCCGCGCTGGCTGGTGAGGCTCATTGTGCCGCCGTGCGCCTCGACGATTGCCTTGGCGATCGGCAAGCCCATGCCTGTGCCTTCGACGCGATAGCGCTGGTCGCGCCCACGATAGAATTTCTCGAAGATCAAATTCTGCTCCGGATCGTCGATACCCGCGCCTCGATCCGCCACGCTGGTGATCACGAAATCGCCATTCTGTTCGGCTGTGATCGTGATTGGCTCATTGGGAGGCGAATACTGGTTTGCATTTTCGACCAGGTGAACTAGGGCTTCGCGAGCGCGCGCGAGGTCGACGCGAACGCGCGGCAACTCCGCCGGCACGCGCAAATCCACCGTTCGATTGCCGAGCACGCTTTTGGTTTGCGTGAGCGCAGCGCCAATCACGTCCAAAAGCGGGTGCGGCTCGAGTTTCAGCACCACCTCGCCGGCGTCAAGCTGCGCCATCTCGGCGGCTTCACCAACGAGCCGGTTCAAGCGGTCGCTCTCCTCATTGATGATAGTGAGAAGCTCGCTTCGTTGCTCACCGCTCAGCGCAGGATTCGAAAGCAAATTCGTCACCGAAGCTTTGATGGACGTGAGGGGTGTGCGAAGCGCATGCGTAACGGAATCGAGCAGTGCCGTTCGCAGCCGTTCCCCTTCGCGCGCCGCTTCGGTCTGGCCAAGCTGTTCGACTGCTCGGGCGCGCTCCATCGCCACGGCTATCAAAGTGCCAATGGCTTCGAGCGTCTGCCGCGACAAAATCGTGCCCGAAATTCCCAGGCTTCCGATGGGACGCACACCCATGCGCACCGGCACAAAGCAGATACTGTTGGCCACATCAATCACCGGTTCTTCGCGCACGACAATCGCTTTGAGGCTTTCCAGGTCGAGCAGCGGCATCACCGGGCCGGAACGATAGATTTTCTGCTTATCGGCAAGAAACAGAGCCGCCGCGCCCACCTCGAAGGTATCTACAATTTGCGCGGGAATTCGATTCAGCAACTGAATCACGTTGCCAGACTCAAGCAATCCGCGGCTGAACGAGTAGAGCCGCTCCACCTCGCGCCGGCGAGCCGAAAGATCCTCAGACTGTTTTCGCGCGCGATTAGACAGCTGACTGGCGAGCACAGAAACCACCAGGAACGCAAAAAGCGCCACCCAATTCTGAGGATCGGCGATTGTTAACGTGCCTACCGGCGGAAGAAAGTAATAGTTGAACGCAAGCATCGCGGCGACGGACATAAATACCGACACGGCAATGCCCCAAAAAGTCGAAACCGCTAAAATGGCAAGCAGAAAAGTGAGTGCGACGGTGGTGGCATTGACGGGGAGCACCTTGCGGTAAAAAATGGTGATCCCAAGCACGATGGCAAATGCGGCCGCAAATTGAAGGGCACGGCTAACGGCATTTTCGCGCATCGCGCCATTCTATCGTAGCTTTCTGTGCGCCCGTAAAAGAGAATACCCGGCATGCCTAAGACGCCAGAGCAATGGCTCGCGGAGTCAAAACCGCCTGACAAGCCCAAGGGTGTGTTGAAGCTCTTTCTCGGCTACGCGCCAGGCGTCGGCAAAACCTACGCGATGTTGAGCGAGGCCATTCGCCGGAAAACTCGCGGCGAAGACGTGGTGATAGGTATCGTCGAAAATCACGGACGGAAGGGAATCATCGAGCTCTCCGAGCAATTGGAAACCGTCGCGCGCAAGAAAATCGATTACAAGGGCACGCTGTTCGAAGAAATGGATACGGACGGAATTCTGGCACGCCGGCCGGCCGTGGTCCTGGTGGACGAACTTGCGCACACGAATATCCCCGGGAGCAAACATCGCAAGCGATATGAAGATGTGCTCGAGCTTCTCGAAGCGAAGATCGACGTAATTTCCACCGTCAACATCCAGCACATCGAAAGCATCGCGCCAACCGTCCGCGCGATCACAGGCGTCGCGGTGCGCGAAACCGTGCCGGATTGGGTGCTGCAAGTGGCAGATGAAACGGTGATGGTGGACTTGACGCCCGAAGCTCTACAAAACCGGATGAAGCGTGGCGATGTTTACAACCGGGACAAGGTGGAACAGGCGCTCAAGAATTTCTTCCGCCGCGGAAATCTGATCGCGCTACGTGAATTGGCTTTGCGTCAGGTGGCCGAACAAGTGGACCGCAGCCTGGAATCGTACATGGTGGAGAAAGATATCCGCGAGAGCTGGGCTGTGCGTGAACGAATCGCAGTGCTGATCAGTGCGAACCCGAAAGCGCAATACCTGGTGGCAAGAGCGGCGCGCATGGCCCGGCGAATGGATGCCGATCTCTACGCCGTCCACATCGATATAGACCACGGCACTTCCAGCGAACAGGATCAGAAATTGCTGGCCGCCAACATGCAGTTCGCTGAGAGCCTGGGTGCGAAGACAGTGCGGCTAAAAGGTGACAATGTAGCGGACGCGACTGCGCAATTCGTCCGCGAGAAACACATCACGCAGGTGATCTTCGGGCGCACTGCCGTGGAAGGCTTGCGGAAACTATTGTTTCTGAACGCGATCAACCGATTCCTGCGCGATGCACCGGCCGTGGATGTACACATTGTGACGCAAGAACCGGATTGATTGCCAACTCAGGCGGATTTGCGAGCGTGGGACTAAGCGCGCGGAATCTGCGAAACGTTCCAGCCGCCGCCGATGGCCTTCACTAGCAGCACGCTGGCCTGCATGCGGCGCGTTTGAATGCTCACCTCGGTGACTTCGTCGGCGAGCGCAGCATTTTGCGCCGTGATCACTTCGAGATAATTTACAATGCCGCCCTTGTAGCGATTGATTGAAAGCGCCAGCGAATGCTCCGCGGAAGCGACCGCGGATTGCTGGACTACTTCTTCATCATTGAGGATTCGCAGAGCTGCGAGATTGTCTTCCACTTCCTGAAATGCGCTTAGCACCGTCTGCCGGTAGGTATCAATCGATTCGCGGTACGCGGATTGCGCCTGTTGCGTCACGCCACGGCGCTTTCCCGCGTCAAAAAGCGTTTCGGTTGCAGCAGCGCCTACAGACCAAAGTCCGGAAGGACCCTGGATAAGCGTCGTGATCACCCCGCTCTCGAATCCTCCGCCGCCACTCAGAGTGACCAGGGGATAATAAGCCGATTTTGCCACGCCGATCTGCGCGTTCGATTCCTGCATCCTGCGCTCGGACGCGGCGACGTCCGGCCTGCGCTCGAGCAGATCCGAAGGAAGTCCCGGCGGAATCGCGGGCGGCGCAGCACGCAGGGGCGAACTTGGCAAACTGAATTGTGCAGGCGGCTTCCCGATCAACACTGCAATTGCATGCTCGAATGCAGTGCGGTTTACGCCGACGTCGATGGCTTGCGCGCGTGTGGTTCGAAGCTGCGTCTCCGCTTGGGCCACATCCACTGCCGATGCAAGACCTGCTTTGTAACGATTCTGCGTGAGTTCGAGCGCTTTTTCGTAAGCAACGACGGTTGATTGCAGAAGATCTTCTTGTGCATCCAGCCCGCGCAACTGGAAATAATCCGTCGCCAATTCGGCGTGCAGGCTCAAACTCACGTTCGCCACGTCTGCTGCTGTCGCCTGCGCCTCGGAGCGGCTCGCTTCCACCGTACGGCGCACGCGGCCCCACAGGTCGGGCTCCCAGGAAGCGTCGATTGAAATGGTGTAATCGGGGAATCGCGTCGTCGACGCTCCGGATTTGAATTGTGGCCGGTTTGTCGAAATTTGATTCTCCGAAGCCGAGGCGCCGCCCGTCACAGTGGGATAGTAGTTCGACTTCGAGATTCGAATCGCTGCCCGCGCCTGCTCAAATCTTTCTTGCGCGGCCTTCAGGTTCTGGTTGGAGACATCAATTTGCGCTTCCAGTGCATTCAGTTGCGGGTCTTCGTAAACATCCCACCAATTGCCCTTCGCCACTTGATCGCTCGGCTGTACAGGTTTCCAGTTCCCGAGTTCCTTGTAGCTCACGGGAACATCTGCCGGAGGCCGCACGTAATTGGGCCCGACTGTGCAGCCAAAAAGCGACAACGCGGCAGCGAACTGCGCCGCGACTCGAATCCGGCGCGTGAGAACAGATCCGCCAGCGAACTTCACGCGAAAAGGACGCTTCACCGCCGCCCTCCCGATGGAGGCTCTTGGTGTGGCGGATTTTGTGCCGGCGCCTGATTGTTCCCTTGATTTTGATTGGGAGGTTGTGCCACGCGAACCTCCTCGCCCGATATCAGCGAGTCCGGCGGATTGATGATCACCTGGTCGTCCGCTTGCAAACCGGATACCACCTCCACTTCACTGCCGAAATCGCGCCCCAGGATGATGTTTGCAAGCTCGGCGTGTTGTCCATCTCTCACCACCCCCACTTGCAATCCTTGTGCACGAAAAATCAGCACGCTTACCGGCAATATAAAAGTCGGCGCGCCGGACGGTACGGCAAGATGCACTTCCGCAAACGCACCGGGCAATAATTCGCCCGTGGGATTTTCGACGTCCACTTCTACGAGCAGTGTGCGCGTGGCCAGGTCGATCGCGTTCGCGGTGCGGACAAGTGTTCCCTTGAATTTCCGCCCCGGAAATTCCTGCAGCGTCAAAGTGGCGGGCAATCCGGGCTTGGCGGCGGGAGAAAACTGCTGCGGCACATTGATATAGACGCGAAGCGTGTGGATTGCAGCAATGTGAAAGAGTTCGGCCGTGGGACTGCCAGCACCCGAATTGATCAAGTGTCCCACATCGGTGTTGCGCACCGTGATGATGCCGTCGAACGGCGCATAGATTTTGCGAAACGACTCGAGCTGTTCGAGATACTTCACCTGATATTCGGCCGCCGACACCGTGGCAGCATTGGCGCGCTCAGAACCGAGGGCGTTATCCACGTCCTGCTGCGCTACCGAATCCGTGTTTTTCAGCTCCTGATAGCGGTTCGAGGTAATTTGGGCGAGGTTGTAATTTGCCTTTGCAGTGTTCAATTGCGAACGAGCCTGCTGCAGCTGTTGATCCACTTCCGGCGTCTCGATTTCGGCGAGAAGCTGTCCCGCTTTCACACGTCCGCCAATGTCCACGTACCATTTTTTGAGGTAGCCGCTCGTCCGGGCATAGATCGGAGATTCGGTGAATGCCTGCATGTTTCCCGGCAGCACGATTTCCGTTTGTGGCGCGCCCTGCTTCGGATGCGCAACATTTACTGTTGGTACTGCAAGATCGTAAGTTTCCTTCTGGAGCGCCTCTTTCGCGCGAAGACGCGGAACGATTCCGCCGATCACCACCGCGGCAATAATCGCCAGCACGATCACTGTGATCAAAACTCCGTGCTTGGAACCGGGCTCGCGCGGCTGCCCGTTTTCTTGCTCTGGTTGCTTCACCACTTCTTCCGTCTGCGCCATAACTCCTCTTCGAATCCCGAATCACCCGCATATTTGACGTCTGAGCCTGCTATGCCGCTTCACCCGCTGATCTCCCCTGGCGCCAGCTATGCACGAAGCTGAAAAATACCGGAACGAAGAACAGCGTCGCTACGGTTGCGAACAGGAGCCCCCCGATCACCGCGCGTCCCAGCGGCGCGTTCTGCTCGCCACCTTCGCCGAGGCCCAGCGACATCGGCAGCATTCCGATAATCATCGCCAGCGCCGTCATCAACACCGGCCGGAAGCGAGTGAACCCCGCGCTCAAAGCCGCTTCGCCAGGATCTTCGCCTTCTTCGAGGCGTTCTTTCGAGAAGCTGATGACCAGAATGCTGTTCGACGTCGCGACGCCCATGCACATGATGGCTCCCGTCAGCGCCGGAACGCTCACCGTCGTTCCGGTGACGAAAAGCATCCAGACGATTCCCGCGAGCGCCGCCGGCAGAGCCATCAAAATAATGAAAGGGTCGAGCCAGGACTGAAAGTTCACCACGATAAGCAGATACACAAGCACGATTGAGAAGGCCAATCCTGCCAGCAATCCAATGAACGACGACCGCATGGTGAGCACCTGTCCGCGCTCAATGATCTGCGAACCTTGCGGCAAATCCTTCTTCGAAGCTTCAATGATCTTGGCTATGTCACGCGAGACGCCGCCGAGATCGCGTCCGTCCACCGATCCGAAAATATCGATTACCGGCTGAATATTGTAATGAGAGACGACGGCCATCTCCGATCCTCGCGTGAAACTACTCAGGCTCGCGAGAATCTGTGGCGGCGCCGTACCATTCGTGATCGGAATATTTTGGAGATCCTGCAACGACTCGATACGATATTGCGGCGTTTGCGTCGCGATGTTGTAGCTCACGCCGGTTCTCGGATCGAGCCAGAATGTTGGCGTCGTTTGCGAGCTGCCGCTCAGCGAAATCAGCAGGTTGTTCGCCACATCTTTCTGAGTGAACCCTACCTGGCTAGTCTTCGTCCTGTCTACATCAATGTGAAATTTCGGGTAGTTGAACGGCTGCTGAATCCGCAAATCCACCGCACCGGGGACAAATTTCAGCTTGTTGATCAAGCTTTCCGCAAAAGCGCGGTTCGCCGTCAGATTGCGCCCTACGATCTGAACATCGAGCGGCGCCGGCAACCCGAAATTGAGAATCTGGGTGACGATATCAACCGGCAGGTCATAGAAAACAACTCCCGGAAAGTCGTGCGCAAGCTTCAAGCGCAATTCGCGAACATATTCTTTCGTCGGCCGGTGATCCTTTGATAGCTCCACTTGAATATCGGCATCGGCGGGGCCAATGGGAGCTGACGTGCTGTATGACAAATTGATTCCGCTATAAGGCAGCCCGATGTTGTCGATGATCGTGACCAATTCTTTCGGCGGGATCTGCTGCCGGATTTCGGATTCGACGCGGTCGCACAACGCCGCCGTATCCTCAATGCGCGTTCCTGTCGGCGCGCGCAAGTGCAGTTTGAATTCGCCGCTGTCTACACTGGGGAAAAAATCCTGCCCAACGAACGGGATCAGCCCGAAAGAAAGCACGCAAGCCAGCAGAAAAATTACGATAAACGCCTTGCGGTGTCGAATCGAGGCGTCCAGCATCCGGTGATAACGTCCGCGGAATTTCTCGAAGCCCACTTCGAATTTTTCCTGCATTCGCACGAACGGATTCCGCGAAGTTCGCGACGCTTCGCGCCGTTCATCTTCCGTCCGCGCCACGAGCAAATACCGCGCCATCGTCGGCACAAGAGTTCTCGACAGCAAATACGATGCGAGCATCGCGAAAACCACCGCCTCAGCCAGCGGGACGAACAAGTATTTCGCGACGCCTGACAGGAAAAACATCGGCACGAACACGATGCAGATCGAAAGCGTGGACACCAGCGCCGGCACCGCAATCTGCGAAGCGCCGTCCAGGATCGCCTGTACGATTTCCTTGCCCTGGTCGAAGTTGCGATTGATGTTCTCCACTTCCACCGTCGCGTCATCCACAAGGATTCCCACAGCCAGCGCCAACCCGCCCAGGGTCATAATGTTGATCGTCTCGCCGAGCGAGCTCAACACGATCAGCGATGTGAGAATCGACAAAGGAATCGAAACCGCAATGATCACGGTGCTCCGCCAGCTCCCCAGGAAAATCAGAATCATCAAACCCGTAAGGCCTGCCGCGATGGCCCCTTCGCGAATCACTCCTTGAATCGACGCGCGCACAAACAGCGACTGGTCCGACACCGGATGAATATCCACATGCGCCGGCAGCGAATTCTGAATCAGTGGAATCTTCTGTTTGATCCCGTTAATAATGTCGAGCGTCGAAGCGTCGCCCGATTTCAACACAGACATCAACACCGACCGCGAACCATCCACGCGCACGATGTTCGTCTGCGGCGGAAACCCGTCGCGTACGAACCCCACGTCGTGAATGTAGATTGTCGAATCGCCCACACTTTTGATCGGCAGGTTGTTCAGCTCGGTGACGTTTGTGGGCGCTCCGTTCATATCCACTTGATATTCAAACGACCCGATCTTCGCGGTACCGCCGGGCAGAATCAGGTTTTGATTTGTGATGGTGTTCACCACGTCGCTCGGCGACAATCCTTTCGACTGCAGCGCCGCAGTATTCAGATCCACCATAATCTGCCGCTGCTTCCCTCCGTAAGGATACGGAATAGCCACGCCGGACACCGTGATCAATCCAGTGCGGATGAAATTCACGCCCATGTCAAAGAGTTGCTGTTCGTTCAGCCCTTTGCCCGAAAGTGCCAGCTGCAAAATCGGCACCGTCGAAGCGTTGTACTGAATCACCAGAGGCGGCGTGGTGCCCTGTGGAAACTGCCGCACAATCGTCTGAGAAATCGCGGTCACCTGTGCGACAGCATTGCCAATCTGCACGCTGGGATGAAAGAAAACCTTCGTGATTCCGATTCCATTGAATGATTGCGATTCGATATGTTCGATGTCGTTCACCGTCGTGGTCAACACGCGCTCGTAGATGTACGTGATCCGGTTCGACATCTCCTCCGGCTCAAGCCCGCCGTAGTTCCAGATCACGCTGACGACTGGAATATTAATGTTTGGAAAAATGTCCGTCGGTGTGCGCAGAATTGCTACTGGTCCCAAAATCAGAAGTAAAATCGCGGCCACCACGAATGTATACGGCCGCCGCAGCGCAAGTCGAACTATCCACATCGATTACACCTGTCCCTCGGAGGTCTATCTACGAAGGTTCCATTCGGTAGCGTTGCCCTATTATCTCGCGGTAGCTATCCGATTTTCACGGCCAATCCTGGCCACGCGCCAGAGTCAGCTGAAGCGCTAAACACTAATTCCTCGCCGAGGAGTTAGACTCCTATAGATGTGTTTGGCATTCAACCGGTTTCAATTTTTGCCCGGCCGGTTCAAAGAGGCAGTTTGCATGTCGGGGAAATCGAGAAAGCAGCTCGCTCTAGATTCCCAGAAGATTGGTTTGAATTTTTGTGTAGCCGTGTTCCTCGGCCCAAAGATTCAGCGCGATCGTTGCAATTTCGTCTACCACCGGCACCGCGTGCCCGTCTTTAGTCATGTCCACCGTCTTGATGTAATGGTGACAGATGTCGCACGCTTCCACGCGCACGCTCGCAATTTCGTTCGCGCTGTAAACCGGCAGTTTGTGCACGTCTTCCGATTCGCAGTTCGGGCACACCAGCCGTCGGTACCCCCATTCGTGCGCACACAGCGAGCAAATAAGCCAGCGCTTGCCTCCGTCACCTTCCGGCCGCAGAGCTCCCACTACCGGATGCGATGAACAAAGCGGACAAATCGCAGGTGTCGCGTGCAACGGCGCATGAGCGGTGTAATCGGCCAGATATTCCGCGTAAGGCTGAAGGAACATCCACGCAAGAAGCGCCTGCGAAGCGTCCATATCGCCGCCCGATTGCAGATCGGCTTGCCAGTAATCGGTCAGCACTTGCTGCCAGCGCGCTCCGCCGCTCGCTCGCAGCGATGCGGCATTCTGTGCCAAGGGGGCAGGCCCGTTTTTTTCTACAACCGATAGAAATCCCGCGAAGCGCGGCAGCAGAATAAAGAGGTCGAGTTCTTGACGCAGCATGCCGGGAAGCCGCGCCACCGGCTCCTTGCCACACTCGATTTCCAAATCTTCGTACAGTGATTTCTGAAATTGGGCGATGTGCCCGTAGAAACGCAGCCCTTCAGCCGCAGCTGGATATTTCAGCGCTAAATCGCGCGAGCGGGAAATCCGAGCGTCCCACTTCTCACTTCTCATTTCCTCGCCGTGCTGCCGCGCGTGATCTGGTCATACCAGATCCCGTGGTATCGCTTCGCCCAGTACGCAGATACATCTCCGCGAATCACGGAACCAAACGAACCTCGCTCCAGCAACACTCCCATGTATACGTGAATGATGAAAAGTCCGATCGTGATCAGCGCTGCTGACGCGTGCACCAGCACCGCAATGTAACGAACCACCCGAAGGTTCCACGGAATCAAGTGCGGAAACCACAAAACCAGTCCGCTCAGAAACAGCAGGATCCCGCCCCAGAAAAATCCCCAGAAGAGCAGCTTCTGCCCCCCGTTGAAGCGGCCAACTGTCGGCACCTTATCCTCTTCATTCCGGATGTAGTGCCCGATCGCGTCCCACCACTCTTTATCAACCTCGGTCTCGTGCATCTGCGCCGACCACATCCAAAACATAAGCGATACAGCGACCACAAATATCAAGCCGATCCAGGGATGCAATTCGCGCGCGATGGTTCCGCCACCAAAAATCACCGCGAGCCAGAAAAGCCAAGGAGACCAAAATGCCAATCCGGTCAGCAGCAAGTACACATACGACAGGCCGGCCATCCAGTGAATGAATCGCTCGTGGAACGTGTAGCGAAGCACCCGGCCCTTGGGAAGAATATAGGCGTCGCTCATGCGTGTCCTCCCGGTCTGGGCCCGGGCTCCTGGCCCGGCCTCGGCGTCGGCGTCAGCACTTCAGGTTCATCTTCTTGGATCACTTTTGGTCCGAATCGCAAATAGTGAATCGCCACACCCAGCACGCCGCCGATCATCGCTATATTGCCAAGCCATTTCAGCGGCTTCTTCCAGAGCTGTACGCTCCATGGAACGTGCGGATCGGAAGGCAATCCGCCATAAAGCTCAGGTTTCTTCGCGTCATGCAGCACGTAAATCACGTGCGTGCCATCGACGCCCGCCGGATCGTACACGCCCGCATCCTTGAACCCCGAAACGTCGCGAAGCTGTTTCGCTCGCTTCTCGGCCAGGAACTTCATATCGTCCTTCGTGCCGAAGTGCAGGCAGCCAGTCGGGCACGACTTGATGCAAGCTGGTTCCAAGCCGGCGCTCACGCGATCCACGCACAGCGTGCACTTAAATACTTTTCGCGCCCCCGGACTGAATTTCGGAATGTTGAACGGACACCCCGTCATGCAGTACCCGCAGCCAATGCAATGCTCTTGCTGAAAATCGACGATCCCGTTCACGTATTGAACGATCGCGCCATCCGCGGGGCACGCTGCCAGGCAACCGGGGTCCTCGCAGTGCATGCACTGATCTTTGCGCATCAGCAGCATCATGCCGTGCTCAGGATGCTCGTACTCGTTGAACCGGATCAGGTTCCAGTAATTCCACGCCGTGTTCGGCATGGTCTGGTAGGAATTATCGAACACCGTTTCGCTGAACGAGTATCCGTTCCATTCCAGGCACGCCACCTCGCACGCTTTGCACCCGATGCAGGTGCTCGTGTCAATCAACTTGCAGACTTCAAACTCGCGTTTGAGTCCCGTGCCCGGTGCCGGGCCGGCATGGCCTGAGATTGCGCGGACTTCCAGGTTTACTTGCGTCATGCCTTTTCTACCTTTACGAGGAATCCCTTCGATTCAGGGGTATAGGCATTCGGGTCAACGACCGTAGGCGTCAGCAAATTCGCCGGCGTGCGGGCGTCCCTTCCTTCGTCTTCTGTAATTCCTCGGAAACCCTGGTGAATCGGCAGCCCGATTTGATACACCTTTTTCCCGTCGATTGTCATCGGCTTGATTCGCCGCGTGACGAATGCTTTTGCGATGTACTGCCCTCGGATGCTCGTCACCTTGATCTTCTCCGCTCCCCGAATACCCAGGTCGTCCGCCAGCTCCACAGGAATCTCGATGAACGGCTCAGGAATCAGCTGCACGTTCATCGGATTGTTCTTCGTCCAGTAGTGATACTGCTCGGTCAGCCGATACGTCGTGCAAACGATCGTGTAGCCCTGCTCCGGCGTCGCGTACTTGTCGGCCGCAGTCGTTAGCTTTTTCACCACGGGATTATTCGACTGCTCCGGATGCAGCGGATTCTTGATCGGGCTTTCAATCGGCTCGTAGTGCTCCGGGAACGGCCCGTCCGTCACCGCGCCAATCGGCACGAATATCCGCCCCACTCCCTCCGGATTCATGATGAACGGCCCCATGTGATCCTTCGGATGAGAGTCGGGCTTGAAGTCGGGTACGTCGTTGCCGACCCACTTCTGCGCGTCCTCATTCCACCAGACCTGCTTGCGCGAAGGATCCCACGGCTTGCCCTCGAGATCGCACGACGCGCGATTGTAGAGAACCCGGCGATTCACCGGCCACGACCACGCCCAGTTCGGATAAATCCCCAGCCCGGAAGGATCGTCCGTTCCGCGGCGGGCCGTCAGATTGCCGCCGCCTCGGTGCAACGACCCGAATAGATCCAGTTCCGCATGCCGTTGTTCCGTCGTCCTTCAACCAGGCAAAACCGGGCAATTGCTGTCCCGTCTTGATTTCCTGCTGCGTTTTTTCGTCCTTCAGGTCGGCGAGCGCCTTGCCGTTGATCTCTTTCGTCACCTCGGCCAGCGACGGATGCTGCGGATCGGTATATGCCCACGTAGCATGCAGGACCGGATCGGGGAATTTTCCGCCTTCTTTTTGGTAGAGCGCCGCGAACCCTCAGGAAAATCTGCGCGAGGATGTCCTGGTCCAGCCGCGCATCGCCCGGAGGCGGCACGGCTGCATTCTTCCACTGCAGCCAGCGCGCGGAGTTCGTCATGCTTCCGTCTTTTTCCGCAAATCCGGCGCACGGCAGGCGGTACACCGTGGTATTGATCTTCTTCATTTCGTCGGCGGTCGTTCCCGGAGCCCTCCAGAATTCGCTCGTTTCATCCGGGTAAATCTCGCCCACCACCAGCCAATCCGCCTTCTTCAACGCGTCGATATTTTTCTGCGTGTCGGGGCCGACCATCACGCCGTTCATTCCGAACGCGAACATTCCCTTCACGTTGCCGCGGTACATCTGGTCCCAGATCTGCGTCCAGGAGTAGTTGCGGTCGATTTTCGGCAGATAGTTGAACGCGAAATCGTTCTGTTTTGTCGCCGCGTCGCCGTAGAACGACTTTGAGCAGCGAGACCGACGAATTTCGGCGTGTTCGACCAGTAGTTGAACGAATCCCACACGCCGGGTTTTGACGACGTCGGCGTGATGCGCTTCAGGTAGGCCGCCAGGTCCGTGTCGTTCGGGTTCGGCATTTTCAAATAGCCGGGCAAAATATCGAAAATGCCCGCCATATCCGTCGCGCCCTGAATGTTCGAATGGCCGCGCAACGCATTCACTCCGCCGCCCGCTCGCCCCACGTTTCCGAGCAGCAATTGAGTCATCGCCGCCGTGCGGATGATCTGTGTGCCGAACGTGTGCTGCGTCCAGCCCACCGCGTAAATGATCGTCGCCACCTTCTTCATGTCGCCGTCTTTGCGGATGGACGTGAAGAGGTCGTACGCCTTCAGCAATTGATCTTTCGGAATGCCCGTGATTCGCTCCACCACTTCCGGCGTGTACCGCGAATATTGCTGCTTCAGCAACTGGAACACGCACCGCGGATGCTGAAGCGTCAGATCGTAGGCGACGTTCGCCGGGCAGGCGGGCGCTCCGGCGAGCTTCGCGCCCGCGGGCCGGCGGCTTGATATCCGTGCCTTCCTGGTGCGCAGCTTGCGCGTGGCCGTTACCAGACCCGATTTCGCGGAGCCAGAAGTGACCCTGGTTCCGGTGACGGTTCCGCAAATTTGGCGGCCGTAGGTTCGGGCGCGGGCAGGAAGCTGCGGCGACCGTCGGCTTGCCGGCCATCGTCGCCGCCTTCTTGATAGTTCCAGGTGGACTTGTCGTAAGTCTTTTTCTCGGGATCGAATCCGGAGTAAAGCCCATCCTCCGGCAGCTTGAAGCCATCCTTAATGATGAAGGCGGCATTCGTGTAGTTGACGAGGTATTCTTTCGCGATACCGATTGTTCTCAATCGCGTAGTGAATCAGTCCGCCCAGGAAGGCGATATCCGAACCGGCGCGAATCTGGCAGAAGAGATCGGACAGTGGACGCAGTCCGCGTGAAGCGCGGATCCACCACGATCATCTTCGCGTTGCGATTTCGTTTCGCTTCGATGGCCCACTTGAATCCGCAGGGATGGCATTCCGCAGGATTGCCGCCCATGATCAACATCATGTCGGTGTTCTTGATGTCGATCCAGCCATTCGTCATCGCCCCGCGTCCGAACGTTGGTCCCAAACTTGAGACCGTGGGGCCGTGTCAAACACGGGCCTGGTTTTCCAGATAGCAGACCCCCAGGCTGCGCATGCTCTTCACGGCGAGATAGTTGAATTCGTTCGTATCGGTGCAGCCACCGGTGAACGCGATGCCTTCGCAGCGGTTCACCGTCTTTCCGTTCGCGTCCTTCTCAATGAACGTGTCATCGCGCGTCTTCTTGGTCCACGCCGCAATTTCGTCGAGCGCCTTGTCCCAGGAAATATCTTCCCAGTCCGTCCCGCCCGGACGCCGCACTTGCGGTTTCAGCAGGCGCCGCTCATTCAAGATGTCCTGTTCGAGCGAAGCGCCCTTCGGGCAAAGCGTGCCGCGGTTGATCGGATGGTCGGGATCGCCTTCCACGTGAATCACCTGCGGCGTCACGTTCTTGGCTTTGTCGCCCAGCGTGTAGATAATCACGCCGCAGCTCACCGCGCAGTACGGGCACGTCGAGCGCGTCTCGGTGGCGCGCGAAATTTTCAGCTCGCGCACCGCCGCATAGACAGGCTTCAGGTCGAAGCCGAACATCGTAGCGGCAGCCCCGCCCAGCCCCGCCACCTTCAGGAAGTTTCGACGACTCGTCTCCATATCTCGATCCTCCGCTTAATCGCCCTTAATGGCTCGATGAACAGTATTCAAATGGCCTGAGAATCGTCTCCAAACCAGCTAGATGCCTACCCGCGAAATCAGGTGACGTGAAAAATCGCGAATGGCCCGAAATGACAGGATTCTTGGTAGGAATAAATTGCGGGAAGCGCCGCGCGGAAATTTCGAATTCAGCGAGGCTCTCGGAGCGGGTGCCGGAATTGAGAACCGCGGGAATGGTTGGCTCCAGAGCAAACCAAACGCGTCAACGAGCGTATTATCTGCACGCGCCCCCAGCGTTGTCAATTTTATTTCTCCCGTAATCGGCACTCTCACAGCTGGCGTGGCCGTTTATCGCTCGACCTGCTCCAGCCATCTATCTCATGGTTCGTCTTGACTTTCGCCCTTGCCAAGGATATATGACCGCGCAGACCGCGTGCCCGCGTGCACGCACACGCCCTGGAGGAGCACCCATGAACTGGACCCAGGTATACGATCCGCTCGGCCATTGGTGGCTCTCGACGCTCATTGCCGCGCTGCCCATCATCGTGCTCTTCACGTTGCTCGCCGGACTGAAAGTGAAGCCGCACTGGTGCGCGATTGCCGGCGCTTTCACCGCCGTCGTCGTCGGCATTCTCGTCTTTCACATGCCGGCCGCACTTGCCACTCTCGGCTTTTGCCTACGGCGTGGCTTTGGCGTTTTGAAAATCGCGTGGATCGTTCTCGCCGCGGTCTATCTCTATGACATTTCCGTCGAAACCGGCCAGTTCGAAATCATGAAAGAATCGATCGCCGGAATCACGCCAGATCGCCGCCTGCAAGTTCTGCTCGTCGCGTTCTGCTTCGGCGCGTTCATCGAAGGTTGCGCCGGATTCGGCGCGCCTGTCGCCATCGCTGGCGCGTTCATGATTGGCCTCGGCTTCCGCCCGTTCCACGCCGCCGCGCTCAACCTGATCGCCAACACCGCGCCTGTCGCCTGGGGCGCGATCGGCACGCCGGTCCACGCACTCGCCGCCGTTTCCGGCCTTCCCGAATCCGACGTCAGCGCCATGATCGGCCGCATCCTTCCATTCACCGCGATCATCGTTCCCTTCTGGCTCGTGCGCACGATGGTCGGCTGGGCGGACACATTCGAAGTTCTCCCCGCGATTCTCGTCGTCGGCGTTTCATTTTCCATCACGCAATTCCTCTGGTCGAATCACGTCGACAGCAACCTCGTCGACATCGCCAGCGCCGTCGTCTCCATCCTCGCAACGATCGCTTTTCTCCTCATCTGGAAACCGAAAAAAATCTGGCGCTTCGATTACGACAAAACCGAAGGCGCCGCGGTTCCCACCGCTCCCACCGCCAATGTCGCCGACGATATGGGCGGCAAGTGGCCCGCGAAGGAATATGACGGCTACGTCGCGCCGAAAAAATATCCCGCCTGCGTCGTGCTGAAAGCCTGGATGCCGTTCGCGATTCTCTCGGTTTTCGTTCTGCGTCTGGGGCTTGCCGAAAATCAAGCTCGCGATGAACCAGGCCACCACGCCCGCTTTCAAAGTCGTGCTGGCGGACGGCACCGTCCGCAAAGGCGCGCCCGGCTGGGACTGGCCCTATCTTCACAAGGCTGATCTCGCGCAACGGCCCCGTCGTCGCGAAGCCCACGCCCGAAGCCGCGCGCTACGATTTCAACTGGCTCTCCGCCACTGGCACCGGCTGCTTCCTCGCCGCGCTTCGTTTCCGGCCTGCTTCTCGGCATGGGCCCGCATCGCGCTGATGAAAACATTCTGGCGCACGCTCGTCCGCATGCGCCTCGCGATGATCGCCATCTCGTTCATGCTCGGCCTCGGCTTCGTCACGCGCTATTCCGGCCTCGACGCCGTGCTCGGCCTGGCCTTCACCCGCACCGGCTGGTTCTATCCATTCTTCGGCACATTCCTCGGCTGGCTCGGCGTCGCGCTCACCGGCAGCGACACTTCCTCCAACACGCTCTTCGGCAGCCTGCAGAAAATCACGTCGCAGCAGCTCGGCATCGATCCCATCCTGATGACCGCAGCGAACAGCGCCGGCGGCGTGATGGGCAAAATGGTCGACGCGCAATCCATCACCATCGCCACCGCCGCCACCGAGCAAGTCGGCAACGAAGGCATCATCTTCCGCTACGTTTTCTGGCACTCGATCGCGCTCGGCTCGATCGTCGGCATCATCGTGATGCTCTACGCCTACGTCTTCCCGCACCTGGTCCCGCACGGCCTGACGTTCGTGAAGTGAAATTCGCGACGCGGCCTTTCTTTAGGAGACAATAGGTAGAGGGGCGCGCGCGATGAGTCCGGCGGAAGATTCAGAGAAAGAGGGCGGGCGCACATCGGCAACCGATAGGCGCATCGCCTACGCGCTGCTGCGAATCGTCTTCGGCATAGATATTTTCTTCCACGGCCTCAGCCGCCTGCTCGGCGACCACGCCGCTTTCCTCGCCTACCTCTCGCAGCAAATGGCGAAAGCGCCGCTGCCGAAATCGATTCTGCCGCCATTCGCCGCCGCGCTACCTTGGACCGAAGCCACCATCGGCCTGCTGCTGCTTCTCGGTCTGTTCACGCGATTCGCGCTGGTGGCAGGCTCCCTCGAGATGATCGTCCTGATGGCGGGCATCACCCTCGCGCAGAACTGGGAAGTAGCCGGCATCCAGCTGATCTACTGCGCGATTTACTTCGTCCTGCTGACGCATCGCGGCCGAAACTTCTATTCCCTCGACACGCTGATCCGCTGACGCTCCTAATGCTTTCCCCGCCCCTTCTATGCAGTTTTTACCCTATTAATTAGCTACGCCCGTCTCTGTAGTGTATCCGACAGTGGTGGGCCGGACTTCGCGCTCCCCATCCCCAAGCCCGTCTCGCTCATGCAGCTGATTGTCGGCGACAATCAGCCGGCCCCCCTCTCTTCTTCTCGCCAGTCTGGGCGCGACGGGCTCATAAGGAGCGCAGAATGATGATGATGGTGATGGGGTCCAAGCGCATTCTGATCGCTGACGACAGCGACACCTCGCGCACTGTCCTCACCAAGTACCTCGCCGCCCAAAAGAATCTCGATGTCTGCGGCGAAGCCGTGAATGGCGAAGAGGCCATCGAGAAAGCCTGGGAGCTCAAGCCCGACCTGGTCCTCCTCGACGTCGCCATGCCCCGCACGAACGGCATCGTCGCCGCGTCAGTCCTGAAAGAGCTGATGCCAGGGATTCGCGTCGTCCTGTTCACGATGTATTCCGACGCGATCGCCCGAGCCTTCCCCCGCGGTGGCCTGGCCGCCGACGCAGTGATCAGCAAAGGCGACGGCATGCAGAAGCTAGCCGCCTGCGTCCAAAGCCTCCTGGCCTAGTTTCTTACTGTTCTGTTTTTTCCCCAGGCTGTTGGCCGCCGCCACCCACTTGTCATCCCGAGCGCAGCGAGGGATCTGCATGTGTCTTTGAATCTTTGTGGGTCACGGCTTCAGCCGTGACATAGAAACTCCGAGAGGCCACCCGTACCGCTCGGCGGCTTTCTCGCCGACCGCCTTTACTTCCCTGCTCCCTCGCCCCACCACGCCGCGCCACCAAATCTCCATCCGGCATGCCCTAAGAACGGTTTCCTCTCACTCTTTTGAATTGCTCCTCGATCCGCCCATCCTTATCGCCATCGCTCAGCACGCTGATGGAAATCAGCGGCCTGCCGTCGTCGCTTTCTCGACAATGTACACCGTCGCTTCGCGTTCGAGCGTGTCGCAGGCGTTCCCCTTGCACGATTCGAGCGTCGCAGACATCCGAATCTTGCCGTCATTGATTCCGTCGTCGCGCTTCACCACCACGCTCAACACAGCCTCGCGGTACGATTCCTGTTCGACGCCGATTTCGTTTCCGCTTTCGCTCCCGCCGCTCCAGAGTCGCCCTTCGATTCCCGGACGACCCAAAGTATGACCCAGAAGCCGCCAGTTAAATATTGTGATCTCTGGGCAACGCCACACAAGAAAGAAAATGCGCTAGTCGATTACTGAAATGTTCGAGATAAGGAGTACAAAGTCTACAGCGGCGAATTGTTCCGGTCTTTACCTGAACGTAGACCTCGTCCGTCGTAAATGTGAAGTAGCGAATAAAACCATTCGTAGAGAGGTAAGAGCCGGAGTCCTGTGAATCTAGCAAGCCGGCACTTTTTCCTGCACGTGGTAGCGCTCGTCCTTGTTTTTCTCGATACGCTTCCATATATCTTTCCTTTGGGAACTGCGGCCAGGAGTTGCCCAACGTCACCAACTCACGGAACAAAACGTTCGGTAGGATCTTGGCAGATGTAGTTCGATTTTCGATAATTTCGTCTTCCGTGCGGAGGCGTCTCGCTCAAGATCGCAATCCTGGGAAATTAGGATTGCATATGGATGCATGATCTCGATGATCTCTGGAGTTGCGGCGGGCAAGAGACTTTTTAGACTCCGCCGACGTTGCACAAGATGGTCAATATCCGGCTTGACAAAATAAACCAGAAGCCCCGAGCGACACCAAGAGCCGTGCTTCGAGAAAACGACTTCGGCAGAGTCCAATTTTAGGAGAAGACAGCGAAGTTATGGGCGCTGGCTTCGGAGGGAGAGTCTTATCGGAATATCGGGAGAAAGCGGGGTGATTCGACGATCACTGCCACCATCTTTCCTTCCGAGTCCTCCGCAACTTGAAAGACTTGCCGTCCAACAGCGGAAAAGCCGTTGCCTCGTACGACCGGTAACTCCTATCGCAATTTCGCGGGTCGCGAGAAAGCATCGATTCATAGCAGAAACTCTCGGCAAGTGATTGATAAACCTCGTCAAGTGCTTGGTCGGGGATTCTACTGAGAATGAAATGGCACGCAAGCCTAAGGGTGGAGCGCGGTCATACTGCGGCACTCCAGCGGTAGTCCTGAGGAGCACTCCGTGATAAAAGGTTGCGCCTGTCTTCAAGCTGTGTCTGGTCAAAATGCCACCCCATCCCTTTTGGACAATTCAGGGGCAGTTATACGGGCCTTCTTTCATCGAATGGGAGTCGGTCAGCGAGAAGCCAACCAAAAACTTCCAGATTGCTATTGAAGTAGTCGAGTATTCCCATGGATTTTGGTGCTCCGTTCTCTCTGTAACAGAGAAGTCACTATCTATAATATAACAGACTTGTTCACCCTTTTGCGCAAGTCCGTGCTGAATTGTAACCGCGCGAGGCCGTTCTGAAGTTGCTTCGAAAAACATACCTCAAGGACGAGGAGCGCGGAAGCGAAGATCAGCAAGGCGAAATAACGGCCCATGCGCTGTCAGCTGACGAGAATAAGTGAGCTTTTGCTCCCGGGAATGAGATCATACCTTCTACCAGATTGAGACTTCTGCGGGTAACCCGCCTGGCAGCGTGACGCGGGGATCGCCTGGAAAGCGGGGATTCTCTTCTCAACAGATCCTGAAAAATGCCGGCGGCTCGGAAACTAATCTCGAGTATCGGCGCGAATCCAAACTGAAATGACCAATTCGAGCGATTTCTGGCGTAACCGACACGCTGCGAATCTGGAAAGGGATCAAGCGTTTCAATCCTCGGCCTGAAGCGGCGCTATTCAGTCTTTAAAGAACGTGTTCATCGCTCCAGCCTTATAGATGCTCGCCGACCGCATCCTGCGACACTTTTCTGCTCAAATTACTTCAACAGGAACACATCTAACACACGGCGTCACGGCCCACCCCATTAGCACGAGCCTATCGCAAGAACTTTACCTACGTGGGTTTTGAGCCGAGAATGAGGTCTTGTACGTCTCTGGCGTTACTGCGAAAGCAAACACTTCCATCGCTTCCACGCTTCTTCGCGAGCCTTTTTATTTGCTTCGGTGGCGTCGGGGGCTTCGCCTGAACGCATGAAGCCGTGGGTTGCGCCATCGTAGGTGACCGGCTCGTACCTTTTTCCTGCGGCTTTCATGGCGGCTATCGTGTCGGGGACGGTGGCGCCGATGCGCGCGTCGTTACCGGCATAGAATCCATAAACGGGCGCGGTGATTTTCGACATGGCTTCTTTTGGCGGCGGTGGTCCGTAAAAAACAAACGCCGCGACCAAATCAGGACGATTCGTCGCGTAGCGGAACGACTGGCCGCCGCCCCAGCAGAATCCTGCCACGTACAATTTGCCGTTCGACGCGGGCAGCTTCAGGACGAAGTCGGCGGCGGCGTTCAGGTCCGCGGTGATCTGGCCGGGATCGAGCTTGCCATGGCTTCGGTCACCGAGTCGCCGGGAAAATCTTTGGTGCGGCCGCCGCCGGGCGCCATGCCGGTGAGCAGGTCCGGCGCGACGGCCACGTAACCCGCCGCGGCCACTTCGTCGGTGAGTTCCTGCGCCCAGTCGCTCAAGCCGAAAATTTCATGGATGATGAGCACCACGGGGCGCTTCTCTTTCGATTCCGGGTAGGCGATGAACAGCTCGACGCTGCGCCCGCCATGCTTCACCGTGACCCATTCGTGATGGCGCGGCGATTTTTCAAGCCGTTCGACCGCCCAGGGCTGCGACCAGGCCTGCGCCGCAGCACCCTGCGCCCCCACCAAAATTCCGCCTGCGATTGAAAATACTGCGATGAGAAATGCAGCGAAGCGTTTCATGGCGCACCTCGTATACGGACGACGCAGTTGGTCAGGTTCTCAATCACTCGCTGCGCTGTAGCTCAGGCCCCATTCTGGCCCCGGCCAGAATTGACCTGAGGCTGTCAAGAATGACAGCGGCGATGACACTCCGGCGATGATAATGGCGCCAGCAGCTCCAGGCAACGCCAATGTGGCTCGTTCTTTGTGGTTCCGTCCGAAATGTAGCTCACCCCTTTCGCGCCCGCTGCGTCCCGCGCGGCTCCGGCGGGAGAGGTGAGGCCCTCCGGCCTTCGATTTTCAGTAGGGGCACGGCACGCCGTGCCCGAAGCCGTTAGCTCCTCGCAAACGCATCCAGCAAAAACCAAACAACCTTTTCCTTCTTTTTCTTCGCATCGCACGAGCGCCAGGCGAATTCATCCCCACCACAAAACGAACGGACTGCAGTTCCCTACCGCTTGCGCAGCCTCACCCGCGCAACATGCTTTGCGCGCACAACCGCGCAGTTCAACCCGACCGACGCGAGCTGCAGTTAGCTCGTTACCGCTTGCGCTGATTCACCCGCGCAAGACGCCATTGCGTGACGCAACCGCGGCGCGCAATTGCACCTCGTACCGCCGGCCTCCGGCCGGCGCCGTTGCAGTTGACTCCGCAACTAGGTCAGGGAGGGGATTCATCCCCTCCGTAAAACGATCGGATGCAGTTCCCTTCCTTTTGCGCAGTTTCACCCGCGCAAGGCGTCGGTGCGCGCGCACTGGCGCGCAATTGCACTTCGTACCGCTGGCCTCCGGCCGGCGCCGTTGCAGTTGACTCGGCCACTAGGTCAGGAAGGGGATTCATCCCCTCCGAAAAAGAGCGGCGCACTCCCCTTCCGATTGCGCAGCCTCACCCGCGCAATACGCCGTTTCGTGCCGCTGCCGCCGGCGGGCCAAACTGACCGTGAGACCAGCTTGACACCGGCTGCGCCGAGTCCTATCGTTTCGCACAAGACAGAGTCGAGATCGAAGCCCCCGCCACCGCGGGGACTTCCGATTCGGAGGCGCCCGATGCCGCTAGACCTTACGACACTGACGTTGGTAGAGAGACCGGTAACCAAGGAAGAGGGCCTGCGTATTTTGGAACGCGATCAGTACCGCTGCCAGTACTGCGGATTGGATGGGATGGCTAGCTTCGAGAACGCGCTGGCCATGTCGGTGGATTTCGTGGTGCCGAGGGCGCGCAAAGGCAAGAAGGATGATCGCAACCTGGTGGCCTGCTGCCGCTCGTGCAACTTGATCAAGGGTACGCGGGTCTATCGCAACTTTGACGAAGCCAAAGCGTACGTGCTCGCACGCCGCGAGACGTTGAGCAAAGCCTGGGAAGCAAGAAAGGCCGCGCCGCCAAAAGCCGCAAAATCTCAGAAGCCCGCAGCGCAACGCGAGACATCCAAAACCGCGTCGGCTTCCGTGGTGGGCAGCTCGCCACTATCGATTCGCGGCAACTAACCACCCTCAACCGCCAAGCATCCAAATGCATGACAGGGGCCGGGAAGTCGCGGGGGACGGAGGCGATTCATGCCCCTGCCAAACCGCCAAACGTCAATTGCGGTTCCCCACGCTAGGCTCGAGTTAATCGACGGTAGCGCGATTAAAACTCCGCGCAAGGCGCGCAAAATCAGCGAGTTGCGAATTTCTAATCGGCGGTAAATCGACCCCTAAAAGAGATCGAATTGCGCCTGCGCGCCAGGTCGGACGCGCTACTGCGCAGCCAAAGTATTGATGAGCGACGCTGCGACAGGTGTTCCGATTCCGGTGACGTAATCGTAACCTGCGCTCGCGGTGCAGAGCGCGCCGCAGGAACCATTGGTTCCTGCGTTGACCGGATGGAAATTCGCAGCGGCGCTTTGCTTCGAGAGCGAGTAGAGCAAGGTGTTCGCGCCGGAGAGACGCGCTTTGCGATTGGCGACGCGCATCGAGTTCGAGATGGCGAGAAGCGCGGCCCATTGCGGCGAGCCTGCGCTCGTGCCGCCGACGCAGAACCAGCCGGACGCGCCGCTGAGCGCGACTGAATCGTACACGGCGAAACCAGTTGCGGGGCTGGCGTTGTAGGAAACGTCGGGCGTGCCGCGATAGCCGCGCGCGTCATCAGGAATTCCGAACGAAGATTGGAAGAGCGGCTCGACTTCGCGCGAACTCAAACCGCCGCCGCTGCCCGACCACGCTGCTTCGCTGAGATAGTTTCCATTCGCGTCGATCGCGAGCGACGTGCCGCCTACACCGACGACATCAGGCGACGACGCGGGATACGCAACGCCAGTGCCGTTGTCGCCGGAGGCGGCGAGGAACGTGACGCCCGTCGAGACGAAGTGGTTGTCCTGGCGCGACTCGCTCGAAAATTCCGAGACAGTCCAGCTCATCGAGACGACGGAGGCTCCGTTGCGGACGGCGACGTCGACGGCGCTCAGCAGATCGCCAAGGCTATTCGTGGTGGCTTCGACGAGAAGGATCGTGGCTTTCGGCGCGATGGCGTGGGCCCATTCGATGTCGAGCGAAATTTCGAGCGCCCAGCCTGCGTTGGCTTTTGGACGTTTGGAGCCGCCGAAGATTTTGCGGAAGCAGCCGTTGGCGGTTGTGCATTGCGGCAGACCGAATTGCTGGTCGAAGACGGCGAGATCGGATTCGGCGTTGGGGTCGTCGTAGGCGTCAATGATGCCGATGATTTGGCCGGCGCCTTGATTGGTGATCTGGTCGAACCCGTAGGCATGGCGGATTTGCGCCGGCGAGTAGCCGTAGGGAGTGGTCAGCGTGACGTTGGGCAGCGGATGAATCGAATACGGCGCGCGCATGAAGGTGATCGGCTCGGGACTTTCGCTCTCGAGCGGGAGGCGAAAGGCAAGCGAAAGCTGGGCCATGAGCGGGCCAGACGCGCAGAGCATGAAAACGATGATGGCTAGGGCGCGTGCGGCGTTGGAACGAATTGAGATTTGGCTGATGGTGCGAATTGCGGCGCGGAAAGCTGCAGACTGCTGACTCATAGCGAACCCCCCTCAGGGTCGTTAGTGTCGGGCTCTATTGGCAGATAATTGCGACGAGGTGAGGATAGCGTTCGCGATGGAAGTGGGGCTATGGGCCGCGGCGCTCAATCTGGTGGTACGAAGGTTTGCGGATGCGATTGCACCGGAATGGTGCAACCTACAGCCTTTAGACAGCTTCTTGGATATCTCTGCCGAGCGTATCATAGGCGGTGAAATCGTGGTGGAGCGATTTCGGTTCGTCGCTGATGGCGCGGCGTGCGAAGGGCATTCGGAAGATTCCAAGATTGAGTAGATTTTAAAAATGATGAGGAGGTTTCACATGGCATCGAAGAATGATAAGGGCGACAAGCGCGGTCCGAGCTACAGCCAATTATCAGAAGGGACGCGGCGGTCTGAGCCGATTCTGCATCAGAATGCGCGCGAGATTCAGCCCTACGGCAAGATCGCTAAGCTGCCGATCGCGCTGGATGAAAAGGTGTGCGCGAAAAGCGCCGAGAATTTGAATCAGCTGCTCGCGGATACCATGGCGCTTCGCGACATGTATAAAAAACATCATTGGCAAGTGGCGGGGCATACGTTCTACCAGTTGCATCTGCTTTTCGACAAGCATCACGGCGAGCAGGACGAGCTGGTGGACCAAATTGCGGAGCGGATTCAGCTGCTGGGCGGAATCAGCCTGGCGATGGCTGCGGATGTTGCCGAGACAACGATCATTCCCCGCCCGCCGCGTGGGCGCGAGGAAGTGCCGGTGCAACTTTCGCGGTTGCTCGAAGCGCACGAGATCATTTTGAAAGAAGCGCGGACGATGGCGAAGCAGGCGAGCGAGGCGGGCGACGACGGAACGAATGATTTGATCGTGAGCGACGTGATTCGCACGAATGAGTTGCAGGTGTGGTTCATTTCCGAGCATTTGGTGGATGTACCGGTGGTGCGCGCCGACGAAGCGAAAGCTGCGACGGCAAGGTAGCGAACGATGACAGCGGAAACTCCCAGCCTCCCGCTTCATCAACTGACGATTAAATGCTACGCGCTGGAAGACGCGATGGTGGTGGAATGCGCGGGGCGGCTGACGATGGAGCACGCGCCGCGCCTGAAATCTGAAGTGAAGCCGCTGATTCCACACCACAAGCGAATTATTCTCGACCTCGGCGAAGTTGCGTTCATGGACAGCTCCGGGGTCGGGACGCTGGTGGGCTTGTATATTTCGGCGCGAAACGCCGGCGGCAAGCTGGAAGTTTGCAACATGAGCAAGGCGGTTCGCGATCTGCTGGGGATGTCGCATTTGCTTTCGGTATTCGAGGCTTGCGGGCGGTACGGAATGAGGATGTAGGTTACGAGGGCGTGACAAAGCGCCGAGTGGATGCGATGCGGTGACGCGAAGTGAGAAGCGGCGCTGATTGAGCGGCTGTTTTTAAACTGATATTGGGAGCTTTCCGTGTGCAGGAATATCAAAACACTATTCAACTTTGAACCGCCGGTGACGCAGGAGGAGGTGCGAGCTGCGTCACTGCAATTTGTGCGGAAGATAACGGGCTTTAACAAGCCGTCGAAGGCGAACGAGGCTGCGTTTGACGGCGCGGTGGAAGAGATCGCGAAAATTTCTGCGCGGCTTCTGCGATCGCTCGAAACGACGGCAACGCCGAAAAGCCGCGAGGAAGAAGCCGCTAAAGCCAGAGCTCGAGCGGCCGTTCGATTCGGGACTTAACGCAAAGCTATTTTGCCCGCGTTGCCTTCCAGTCGCCGGTCTTGCCTCGCCCGCTCACGGTGCCGGACATGGAATCGCCGTCAACTGTGCCGGTGAAATCGAGCGGGATGCCTGCAGTGACGTGGAATTTAATGTTGTTGCCCTCGACGGTGCCGGCGATTGTTCCGGACCGGTGATGATCACGGTGGGCGCGACGATTCTGGCGCTTTTCCCGCTCGCGATTCACGGCGGGCCGCTGTGGCAGCCGCTTTGCTACGCGCAGATTGGTGGACTGGGAGTGGCGACGTTCATCACGCTGCTGCTGGTGCCCGTGCTTTATTCGATTTTCGTGCTCGATTTGAAGATTGTGACCTGGGGCAAAGTGGAGGCGCATTCAGCGGATCAACTTAGTCTTCAACCGAAAGGAGAGCTGCCGACATGAAGCGCGGCGCAAAAATTATCCCGCTGGTAGTTCGAGGCGCTCTCCCTTTGGTCATTTTACTTGCGGGCGGAGGTTTGATGCCCGCCGCCTTTGCACAGAGTGAACCCCCAACGCCGCCCGGGCAAAAAGATACCGACGTGATGCTCCAGATGAGCCGCTCATTTCAAGATTTGGCGAAGCGCGTTTCGCCGGCCGTTGTCGAAGTGCTTGTGACAGGCTATGGATCACCGAGCGATGAGGACGAAAAGGCGTCGACCGCGGTAGGGCGTGAGCGCGCGCTTGGATCCGGCGTAATCGTCGATTCGGATGGATACATCGTTACAAACGCTCACGTGGTGAAGGGCGCGGACCGAGTGCGTGTGGCGTTGACGCCGCCGATAACCGAAGAATCGCAGGCGGAAGGCTTGCTAAAGGCTCACGGTCGAATCCTACCGGCGCGAATCATAGGAGTGAGCAAGCTGATCGACCTTGCGGTTCTAAAAGTGGACGCCACCGGCCTGCCGACGCTTCCGATCGGCCGCTACAACCGGGTGCAGAAGGGTGAAATCGTGCTGGCGTTTGGCAGCCCGGAGGGTTTGCAGAATTCCGTTGCGTTCGGATTGGTCAGCTCGGTTCTGCGGCAACAAAACCCGGACGACCAGATGGTGTACATACAGACGGATGCAGCGATCAATCCCGGAAATAGCGGCGGTCCGCTGGTGGACGTAGAAGGCAACGTGGTGGGCATCGACACGTTCATTTACTCGAAGTCCGGCGGGAACGAAGGATTGGGATTTGCGATTCCGGGCGGCATCGTGCGGTTTGCATACGAAGAAATTCGCAAGTACGGAAGAGTCCGGCGGCGCGCGATCGGCGCCGATCTTCAGTCGCTAACGCCAGAACTAGCAGGCGGCCTGGGACTCTCGACGGATGTGGGCGCGATTATTTCCGACGTTGAACCCGGCGGCCCTGCGGATCGGGCGGGATTGAAAACGGGCGACGTGGTGGTGAGCCTCGACGGCTTCCCGGTTAATAATGTGCCGCTTTTTACGCTCGGTCTGTATGTGCTGAATTCAGGTGGTTCGGCGAAGCTCGGAATTCTGCGCGGCACGCAAAAGCTCGATATCGATGTGGCAGTTGTCGAGCCGCGCAGCGACCCGCAGCGGCTGTCTGAGATGGCTGAACCGGCCAAGGGCCTTATTGCGAGATTGGGGATCGTGGGCATCACTGTGACGCCAGAGGTGGCCGAATTTCTGGGAGGCCTACGCATGCCTTCAGGAGTGGCGGTGGCATCGCTCGTATCTGATCAGCTCGCGGTTGATTCCGGGCTTGCAGAGGGCGACGTGATTCACACTTTGAACCGCGTGAGAATTACAACTGTGGATGATCTTCGCGCGGCTTTTACGAGCCTAAAGCCGGGAGAACCTGCCGCGATGCTGGTAGAAAGAGCCGGGAAGCTTACGTACTTGACGTTCGAAATGGAATAACGAACGGAAACATTCCCGGCACCGTGTTTTTTTCCTGCGATTTCTGTCAGCGCTTCTGATAATTCGCGTTTTGCGTAGCAACTGTCAGCTGTTTGCTGACGCCTTCGATCCTGGTGCTCGAAACATGATTGGTGCCATCCGGTAAACGGGCAAACGTCACGGTGAGATTCATGCCGTCGCTCGGCCCGTCCATATAAGAGGCGATCTGGATGCTTTGAAGCTGCTTCTGTTCCTTATCGATGGTTAGAGTCATGGAATCGTTTGGCTTTACGTAGTTGTGAATCACGAGCTCTGCGCCGCCTGGTCCAGGCGTCATCGAGATGTTCCCTTTGGCATAGGCAGCTTGAATCAGATCTTTGTCCGGGGGAATGTACTGCTGGGCTAGGGCTTTCATTTGCTCGGCATAGTCCTCGTACTCTTCCTTCTTCTTTTCGACCACCCTCTGTTTTAGCCGGCCACCGCGACCACTCGATTCAGGCTGTGCCGCCGGCGCCGAATCCAAGGAGGTTTTCTGCGGCTTCCCGTCCGGCCCCGTTTGCACCTGGTAGTGTTGCTGCTTTTTCTCTTCCCCCTTCAGGCTGATCGTGACGGTTTCGACCCAGGTGTATTGCGCCAGGGCCTGCTTGTTTTTCGCCATCGATTCTTTCAATTGCGCAACTTGTTGTTGCAGACCACCTTCCTGAGCATAAAGCACGCAAGCGGAAGCAAATGACGCGACAAAAAGAAGGGAAAGCAAACTCTTCCGGGACATTTTCGATCTCCTTGACAATTTGAAACGAAAACAGGATTACAGCATCCACACCGGGCGCACTTTTATACGTCTGACGGTGGCTTGTGTAAAGACAATAGTCCGTAGAGGAAACGAGAAAAGACTAACTACTTCTAGCAGCTAGTCCGGGAGCCGAAAGACGAGCCTGATATCGTCTTGGACTGGAATACGGCGGCCTTCAAAAAGCGTCGGGCCGTAGCGCCATTCGCGAACAGCAGTCACGGCCGCTGCTATGAGTGGTTCCGGACCGCTTACGGGCTGGACGCTCTGGACGCTGCCGTCTGCCCCAATCACAGCGTGCAATCGTACTGTCCCTTCAATCCCTTGCTCTTTGGCTTCGACCGGATAAAAAGGTGAAACTCGCTTCAGCGGCCGGCCAACCACCAACTCTTTTGCTGGCGGTTTTTGCGAGCTGAGATTGTGAGGCATTGGGATGGAACGGCGAGAAACGATCGCGACTGTGGACGATGCGCTCACAGCTTCTTCCGGCAAGCTTATCGCGTGGCTTGGAGCCGCTACTGGCCGCGGCGCACTGATCGGCGCTTCAGTCCGGCGCGCAGCGGACCGAGCCTCGGTTGCCGGGGGAGCGCTTCGAGCCTCTAAACGTGGCGCGGCCGGCTGTTGGGCTGGATTTGCCCGCGGAGGAACACCTTTGGCGGAATTGGCGGCGACTGCCGGAGGAGGCGATACGATCTTCGGCGGAGGCGGGGGCGGGGTGTTTTCCTTGATCCTCTCGGTGTTCGCAGCCGATATCTGCTCAGGCGTGGCTTCTACAATGTTCTGAACGCGAATCGTTCCCGTGAGACCGTCGAAAATTCCGGTGATCAATACATTCTTGCCCAGGAAACTCGCTGCTTTCTGTTGGTCGTCGATGTGGTACCAAACATCATTATCGTAGTCCTTCAACACAAAGCGGACATCATTCTGAGAGACGACTTTGCCGCCGAACTTCTGCCACTTCGACTGCTGGCTTTGCGATTGTAGCGCGCCGGCGGGCACGACAATACTTGTCAGAAGAGATGCGACCGCCAAGGCGACAGCGGTTCTTTTCATTGAGACCTCGGACGTCGAGTAGGACAAAGCAGCTGTGGCAGCAATCTTCAGCCCCCATCAAAGCGGCTTTTCCTCTGATGAATGGCCGGGGATACAACGTTAGCGAAGAAATTCTCGAAAGTAAATGGGAGTACGATCCCGAAGGATACCAATGGTATGCCTACCAATCGGGGCGATCTTTGTGAAACCTCATGCGAATTGGTCGTAATTTCTCCTGCTGCCAGCCGTGTTCGGGGCATTCGAGCCTGCGCGGAAATTGCTTCGCTCCGGGCACAGGCCTGGCTACGAGTTCTGCACCGCATTTCGCGCACTTCATCGTAGCCGAATCCTTTTCGACAGGCTAACCTCTACAGGGTGCAAGGCATTCCGTCCAAGAAACGGATCTCTCTGAAATGTCGGAATGCAGGCGAGAGTCCGCCCGCAACATGATTGAGGAGGATCAATGAACAAGAGCATTCTAACCGGTTTGGGGCTCGCTATGGCGCTGGGCCTATCGTTAGCAGCCTGTCAGGATACAAAAGCCCGCCAGGAGAACGAACAATTAAAAGCACAGGTATTGCAATTGCAGAAGGACGCTGGTGACCTGGGAAATCGCATCGATGTTCTGACAAAGGAAAACACCGAGTTAAAAGCGGAAATCGAGCATCTAAAAGCAAAACATCCTGCGAAAAAATCGTCGAAGTCCAAACGTCACCACACTAAATCGAAGGCGGCGACGAGCACTCAGGATTGAAGGGTAAGGCTGGAGCCGCAGGAAACGTGAAAGTTGCGTGAAACGCTCCGGCTTCCTGAAACACTATCTCTGGACGGAATAGCCAGCCGAGGAACTCGAATCCGGCACGCTTGCAAAGCGTTACACGCTCCCGTCGATGACTTCAATAGGTACTGTCGAAGGTAAATATGTCCATCGCGTCGAAAATGCAGCCGGAAGCCCAAGATCCAGTCACGGTTGACCCTGAGCACTACACAGTTGAATTCGAAAACGAGAGGGTGCGCGTGCTCCGCGTCAAGTTTGGACCGCATGAGAAATCAATCATGCACGGACACCCGGCCGCACTTGAGATCAACCTCACAATCGCTCACCTTCTCGTCAGTTATCCAGACGGGACGGCGGAAAACGTTCATGCCAAGGCCGGGCAAGTTCGCTTGTCTCCGGCAGCCGAGCGGCAACCGGAAAACCTAAGCGACTTTCCGTACGAGGCGATTGCGATCGAGTTGAAATAGCCAGCCGAAATGTCTTTAAGTCTGCGCTAGAAGCTGACCTTCAAGATCTGGCCGTTGTTGCCTACGAACCAACCATCGTGCGGATCCGCAAACGCAACGGCCCAGTAGCCGCTCACATCGGGCAACACGATCCAAGTGCGCCCTTCATCGGGGGTCCAGGCTGCTTCTCCGGACGTAAAGTCCGGCTCCGTTTCGGTAGTAATCACGACAGCGCGGTCATGTTCGTGTCCGAATTCTTGACCGAAGCCAAAGGGAAAGCCATCGCCGTTGTTGCGAGCGCCGCGGACATAGGCCAGGCAGAAAATCGCGCCTTGTACGGGCGGCTTGTTCGTGAGGGTCCACGTCTTGCCGCCATCGTTCGAGGTTGCTGTATCGGCTGCTGTGTTGGAGGCCAGATCGCCGCCGCCCACGATTCCATTGCGTGAATCGCGGAAGGCAACAGAAACTGCACCGGCGCTGGCCGAACTTACGAGCGGCGTGTCATACGCGTTCCAACTATGTCCTCCGTCGCGAGTGGCCAGGATCCTCGCAGTTGATGAGCCGCCGGTGGCGATCCATGCGTTGGTCTGATCTTGAGTCGTGATGCAGGTTCCGCTGGCCGCGAATGAGGCTTCGCCCGTCAGCGCTGGCGGCATATTGTTGGCGATTGATTGCCAAGTCATGCCGTCGGTTGTGCGGATATCGGGGAAGACTCCGTTCACTGAATCGCTGTGGGTAATGCCGCGGTTGGGAGTCCAGAACGCGAAACAGTCATAGAACGCGTTCGCAGTCTGATTCGTGAACTCGATTTTCCAAGTCGCGCCACCGTCGACGGTTTTGTAGATTCTAAAATCGGTGGTGTTGTCTCCGATGGACATTAGATAGGCGATCTTATCGCTGACGCCATACACGTCCCGAAATTGCAGGGCTTCGGCTCCGGGTACGACCGCAGACTTCCAGGTCTGGCCGCCATCGGTCGTGACAACATACGTACCGCCAGTTCCGGCTGCCCAGACGACGCGGGAGTTCACTGGACTGACTGAGATCAGCAGTTGCGTGGTGCCGCTCTGTTGTGGGGTAAGTTTTGGTTGATGGATTTTTCCGGGGTCTTGCGCGAAGCCAACGGTGGAGGAAGCTGTAACGAGAAAAGCGACCAGAAACAACTTGAACATTGAAGTCCCCCTGAATGGAAGTGGGCGTGGGGGAGCAAGTATAGGAATGCCGCAGGCGGGTGTCAATACGGCGCCAACACGGGACGACTCAACCGGCTGCCGCAATTTTAAAATGGAGTGGTTGTCACAAATTGAACGCGTACAGCAGAAACCGTGTGACGAACAGATCTACAACCAGAACAACGACGGAGGAAACCACGAATGCCGTAATCGTGGCGCGGCCTACACCGGCGGTCCCGCCTTTCACCCGAAATCCCTCATGACATCCTACCGTTGCAATGATGAATCCGAAAATAACCGGTTTCGCGAACCCCATGACAAGATCTCCAAAAACGAGCGCATGAACAGCGCGTGTCCAGAACTGTTCTGCGCTGAGATGGAGGGTGATGGTCGCTACCGCGAATCCGCCGAGCAGCCCCGCACAATCCCCCACCGCCACGAGTAAGGGAAGCACCAGCACCATAGCAAGCACTCGGGGGGTCATCAGCTTGCGGATCGGGTCAATACCGAGTCCTCGCATCGCGTCCACTTGCTCTGTAACGACCATGGAACCAAGCTCGGAAGCCATTCCGGTGGCGTTGCGGCCTGCCACCAAAAGCGATGTGAACACGGGACCGAGTTCGCGAAGGAGAGCAAGCGAAACCGCGTCGCCTGTAAGAGCTGTCGCGCCGAAGCGGCTAAATTGTGACGAGGAATTCAGAACAACTACCCCGCCGACGCAAACGAGGGCGACAATTACGATCAGCAACGAACCCACTCCGATTTGGTCCATCTGCACGATCACGTCGCCGGCATAGCGCGTCGTGGTGAAGATGTCTTTCACGGATTGAAGAGTGAGCAGCGTATAACTCTGGAACGAGAGGACCTGCATTTTCGTTGCATGTTCGACGTTGGAGAAAACCGTACGCGTGTTCACAATGGTGCTCCTGTCACGAAAAATGACACCTCGATAAATTGAGCTCTAAGAACGCTGCCAGAAGAGGACCATATACTAGGATAGTTCGGCGCAAAAGCCGCCATTCTTAATGAGTGAAAAGCGCTCCCGACAAAATGCTCTAGCTTCTGAGTGGGCGTTTCTCGGCGTAGGGAGCTAGCCGAATACTGTGGTAAATGAGCCGGCTTGCACCTAGGACGTTATAAGCCGTTTTATTTCTGAGGCGCTGCGGATGCGCCGATCTTTTGGGGAGGCTGAACGGCTCGCGCGCCTTCACGGCGCCACTGTAGAAAATCTAAAAATTCCGCCACACCTGCCCCGGCTTTCACTGAGGTGTCCAATACCTTCATGCCTGGCCGCACGCTCTGAATGTTCCGATTCGCCGCCTCGGCATTGAATTCCACGGCCTCGGCCAAGTCAATCTTTGTAATCAGAGTTACGTCAGCACTGTTGAAAATCGTGGGATATTTAAGCGGCTTGTCTTCGCCCTCCGTGACGGACATTAGAACGAGTCGAAGATCCTCACCGAGATCGTAGGACGATGGGCAGACGAGATTACCCACGTTCTCAATGAACAAGAAGTCGAGTTCATCGAGCTTCCAGCCTTCGAGAGCATTCTGCACCATAGCAGCCTCCAGGTGGCAGACGGTACCTGTGACAATCTGCTTTACGGGGGCTTGGCTGCGCGCTAGCCTGACTGCGTCATTTTCAGTAGCGAGATCGCCCACGAGTGCGGCTACACGAAACCTTTGGCGAAGTAGAGTTAGCGTTTTCTCGAGGAGAGCCGTCTTCCCCGCACCTGGGCTCGAGACCAGACTCACGACAAAAACACCTGCATCATGAAATCGCTGGCGAAGCGAGTCGGCTATCACATCGTTTTGCTTTAGAACGTTCTGGCGCACTTCAATGATGCGTGTCGGGGAATTCACTCATCCACCTCCAGGCCCACCACTAGTAGTTCTTTGCCTTGCACGACATCGCCTGTGAGCGTGCCGCAATCGGCGCAACAAAACGATTGCAACGAATGAACCGGCCGCTGCGCGTTGCAATGCGGACAAAAAACCAGCACGGGAACTTCTTCCACAATCAGGCGCGATCCTTCGAGCGCCGTGTGCTCACATGCCATTTCATAGGACGCGAAAAGCGCATCCTTCATGACGCCAGAGAGCAGGCCTAATTGAAGATGCACGGCTCGGATCGGCACGCCGCCTCGCCGGTCGGATTCTTCCTGCGCCATATCGACAATGCTCATAGCTATCGAAAGTTCGTGCATCGGTACGTTACCTGGAAACTGATTCCTTCCGATTCAATGATTCGGCGTCGTCAAATTGCGCGAATGATGCGAGAGCTGCCTGTCCGAGACTGATCCCGCCATCGTTAGGCGGGACGGCATGATTCGTCCAAATTTGAAGGGGCGTCGAACCGAACATTGATTTCAGGTCCTCGAGCAACAGCTCGTTCTGAAAAACTCCGCCTGAAAGCACGATCGTGTCGCAATCGTGTTCCTGGCACAGCGCCGTCGCAGCGTTGAAGACGCCGAGGGCTACGCCTTTTTGAAAGGCACGCGCGCATTCGCTGGCATTGCGGCCGATGAAGCGGTCCTTCGCCAAATTCTCCAGCGAGGGACGAAAGTCGAGCTCTGCATTGATGAAGGGAAATGGATACGCATCGGTGCAGGTGGCGCTGCGAGCCTTCTGCTCCAGCCACATTGCAGGCTGGCCTTCAAAAGTCGTCTCGCGCGTAAATCCGAGCAACGCGGCAGCCGCGTCAAAGAGACGGCCCATTGAGGTTGTCGTGAAGGTTCGCACTCCTTTGCGGATTAGTTCCATCGCGTTCTGAAAGCGTTCAGAAAAATGGAACGGCGCGGCAGTCACATCCGGCAGGTCTTCTATCTGCGCCAGGAATCCGGCTGCGGCTTGTACCGGATAGTGAGCCGCCGCATCGCCGCCCGCGAGGACCGCGCGACGGAGGTGAGCCACGCGTTCGAAGCCGCCGCTGATGCTTCCAGCAAAGATTTCGCCGCCCCAGATCGTGCCGTCGTCGCCGTATCCCGTGCCATCGAAGCAAACCCCCACAACGCGCTTGTTCCATTCGCCGCGTTCCGCGAGGACCGAGGCGATGTGTGCGCGGTGGTGCTGGACACTTCGTGCTTCAGATGAAGCAAGCGCCGACGCATGCGTGGTGGATGCGTATTGCGGATGGCAATCGTGCACGACGAGGAGTTGGTCCCAGCGAATTTCGTACATCGAAACCAGATCTTCGATCGTTTGCTGAAACGCTTGGAGCGATTCGAAATGTTCGAGGTCACCAATGTGCTGGCTGACGAATGCCTGCCCGTCAACCACCAACGTCACTGTGTTTTTCAAATCCGCTCCGAGAGCCAGGGTAGGGCGCTCGGATGGAAAGACCGCAACTGCGCTCGGCGCATATCCGCGAGACCGACGGAGAACTACCGGACCCAAAGCTCCGGCGCGAGCAATTGAATCGTCAACACGCCTTGCGATGGGGCGCTCACCGATCAAGAAAGCATCCGCAATGCCGGCGAGGCGCTCGAGAGCGTCCGCGTCATCGAAGGCGATCGGTTCGCTCGAACGGTTCGCACTTGTCATCACGAGAATCTCCGGCGCGCCTGCGGCAAACAGCAAATGATGAAGAGGCGTATAGGGCAGCATGATGCCGAGTTCGTTGTTGTCCGGCGCGACTTCCGGCAGATTCACCTTCGCTGCAGCGAGTACTATCGGCCGCGCTGGGGAAGCCAGCAATGTCTCCGTCTCATCGGAAACACCGACGAGGGTTCTGGCGATGTCCAGGTTTTTCGCCATCAATGCAAACGGCTTCTCTTTGCGATATTTTCGATTGCGGAGTTCTCGGACAGCCGAAGCGTTTCTTGCGTCGCACGCAAGGTGGTAGCCACCAAGTCCTTTTACGGCGACGATATGGCCGGATGCCAGCATCGTTGCGGCGCTGCGAATGCTTGTTTCGCTGCCTGGCGTGGTTGTGTCACCGGAGCGGAGATAATATGCAGGCCCGCAATCAGCGCAGGCGACGGGCTGCGCGTGGAATCGCCGATTGTCGGGGTCGTGATACTCGCCAGAGCAATACTCATCGAGCGGCCAGAGCCGCATAGTCGTGTTCGGGCGGTCGTAAGGCAGGGCCAGAATCACCGAGTAGCGCGGGCCACAATTCGTGCAGTTGATGTAGGGGTAGCGATGCCTTCTATCAGCGGGATCGAACAACTCTCGTAGACAATCTTCGCAAACAGGCAGGTCCGGTGAGATTCGGGCCGTGAAATGTTCGCCGTTGCCCCGGCTCTCGCGAATCGTAAAACTGCTGCAGCCGACTGGAGCGGAAGACTCGACTTCGATCCCAGTAATATGCGCAGCCGACGGTGGCGCGGCTGTCAGCTCACGCACGAAGGTCTTCACGCCTTGATCCGCGCCCTCGACAAAAATCTCGACGCCTTCTTCTCCATTCAGCACCCAGCCGGCGAGCGTATTGGCGCGAGCGAGGCGGTAGACGAACGGGCGAAAGCCCACTCCCTGCACCACGCCGCGAACTTTGATGGTACAAGCACTCGCCATAAAGCTTTATTCCAGGTTCACGATGCAGCCGCGTCCCTGCCAGCCGATCTGGATCACTTTGTCGCCGTCAACGAGCACGGGAACTGTGCGCTGGCCACTTGCAAGCGCGCGCATTCGGTCGCGCGCGGCTGCGTCGGTTTCCACGTCGTATTCTACGAAATCAGTTCCCTTCCATTCGAGCCATTCCCGCATTTCCTGTGTGTACTGGCACGTTTTAGTTCCGTAAAGCTCAAGCGTCGCCACGGCCGAGCACCTCTAACGCCTCGCGGATCACGTGATACACCGAGGCTTGAATTTCCTGAATGCGCGGAATGTAGTCGGAGCGAACGATCAGCGGAAAATCGGCTAGTCCTCGGCGATGGATTTCACCGCCGTCGTAACCCAGCAGCGCTACTGTCAGCAGCTTGCGCTTGCGAGCTTCTTCGAGCGCCATGATTATGTTTCGCGAGCCGCCGCTCGTGGAAATTGCAATGGCCACATCGTCGGGCTGAGCCTGCGCGATCATCTGCCGCAGAAAAATTACCTCTGTGCCCACATCATTCGCAATTGCAGTGATGTTGGCAGGTTCGAGCGCGAGTGAAACAGCGGGGATAGGTTTCCAGCTTGCGGGCGGCGAAACGCAATCGATGGCCCAATCGTTCGCATCAGTAGCCGACCCGCCATTTCCGAAAATGATCAGCTTGCCGCCGCGACGAACGCGTTCGGCAATTGCGGAAGTGGCATTGCTAATCTGCTCCGCTTCTTCCTGGGCCACTTGCGCGCGCAGCCTTGCGTCATCTGCCACCTTCATGCGAATCGAATCGGCTACCTGCGCGGTAGTGTCGGAGGTCAGCTGTTTTTCACGGCCCAAGAACGGATAAAGAAATTCAGCCTCGCCCACGTCGTGTCCCAACTCGCGGTGCTCGAAGAAAACATGCACTGTCTCCCATAGCGTGTGGTAAAGCACCTCGACCAGTTCCTGCTGGATGAACGGATCCGCGCTCGAAGGAGGAATCGTGTACGACCCTTCGAGGCCGGGGAGGGCGAAGGTCATGGCAGCACGCGAATCGGCAACATCTAGCGCAACCCAGACTGAAGGGTCGCCCTCGGGAGGACCGAAGCCCATGACGATGTCATCAGGGCGGACAATGGCTTCGAGCCACGGCCGGAAAAGAATCGAGAGGTCGAGGGCGGGGAGAGCACGTTTTCCGACGATGACCGGATGCACAAACTCGACGGAAACGTGTTGCGCGTCAGTAGCATACGGACCCTGGCCAAGGGCAAGTAAGCGACCGCCGCGCAGGAAACGGTCGGACATCTCGCGACATGCCTCGGCGAGACGATGCGCTTCCTTGGCAAAGAACGACTCTAAAATCCGATTTCTCGCCAGGAGGCGCTGTTCAATTTGTGCGGCGAGTTGGCACTTTGTCGCCATTTTGCCTTTGAGCATATCGCGCTAACTGCTTTGCAGTTAGCAAATACGCGGCAGGGGATCGCCAACGAGCATGTCAACGATTCGGCTGCCACCATAGCGGGTCATCACTAGCACGGAACCGGCAGGCTCCTCGCGAACTTCACCGATGATGCGAGCTTCGGCGCTGCCGGGCATCGAATGAAGCGCGCTCAGTGCGGCATCTGCAAGGTCCGGAGCCACGACTGCAAGGAATTGCCCTTCATTCGCGATGTGCAACGGATCAAGCCCCAGTAGCTCACAGGCTCCGCGCACGGCGTCGTGAACGGGAAGATGGTCTTCCGATAGAACGACGCCCAGCCCACAATCTCTTGCGAGTTCATTGAGCGACGTGGCAACGCCGCCGCGCGTGGGATCGCGCATCCAGCGAATGCCTGAGCCAGCGGCAGCTACAACAGCTTCGACAAGGGGAAACACGCACCGCGTGTCGGACTCAAGGTCGCCTTCCATATCGAGTTCGCCGCGGGCAAGCAAAATTGTGATTCCATGATCGCCGACGGGGCCGGAAAGCAAAACCTTGTCGCCGGGGCGGACCGACTGTGGATTGATCTCGACTCCGAGCAACGGCGTGCCGAGACCAGTGGTTGTGATGTACATGCCATCGGCTTTGCCATGCTCGACGACTTTCGTATCGCCGCCGGCAATTCGAACGCCGGCATATTGAGCGGCGTCGGCCATAGCCTGAACTTCGCGTTGGAGAATGTCTGTGGCCAAACCTGATTCGAGGATAAACGTGACGACGATTACTTCTGGTCTCGCGCCGGAAACTGCTAGATCGTTCACGGTTCCATTAATCGCGAGCTCTCCGATTGAGCCGCCGGGAAACACGAGTGGCTTCACGACAAAGCTGTCTGTTGTGATCGCCATCCTCGCGCCATTAATTTTCAGCTGGGCGGCATCGGCCAGCGGTTCGGTGCTAGCGCCAAAAAGGAGAGGAGCGAAAAGTCCTTCCACAAGGCGGCGGCTGGCTTTTCCGCCAGCACCGTGGGCCATCTCAATTTGAGGCTCGCGGAAGCGAATCTTGGGAGGGGTACTCCCAAGTTTTATCTCGCCTTTCACGCCGGCGAGCTGAGACTCGTTACCAGGTTGGCCTTGCGATGTTCGTAATTGTAGTACGCGGCGCATGATCCTTCCGAAGAAACCATCAAAGCTCCCACCGGGTTTTCCGGCGTGCATTCCTTGCCAAACAGCTTACATTGCGCGGGCTTCAAGACACCTTTCAACACCTCGCCACACTGGGCGGCTTTGGGATCGGTGACACGAATTCCCGGAACATGGAATCGCTGTTCCGAATCCCATTCGGCGTATTCGTCGCGAATGCGCAGCGCTGATTGCGAAATAAATCCCAGGCCGCGCCACTCGAAATACGGCCGAAGCTGAAAGGTATCGGCCATGGCCCTGAGCGCCGCGCGATTGCCTTCCCAGGGAACGACGCGCTTGTACTGATTTTCGACCCTTGCCTCGCCCTTCTGAAGCTGGGCGAGAATCATCACGATGGATTGGAGAAGGTCGAGCGGTTCGAAGCCGCAGACGACGATCGGTTTGTGCTCGTTCTTTGCGATCCATTCGTAAGGGCGGCAGCCAATCACGGTGGAAACGTGTCCGGGCCCGATAAAGCCATCCAGGCGCATATCGGGAGAATCCAGAATTGCGCGAATGGCCGGAATAATCGTGACGTGATTGCAGAAAACTGAAAAATTGTGGATACCTTCTGCTTTCGCGCGCTGGAGGGTCAATGCGGTTGAAGGAGCGGTGGTTTCAAAACCAATGGCGAAGAACATTACGTGCTTTTGCGGATTCATCTTCGCGAGTTTGATCGCATCGGACGGCGAGTAAACAATTCGCACGTCCATGCCGCGCGCTTTGTGTTCGAGCGGGCTGCCGTGCGCTCCAGGAACCCGCATCATGTCGCCAAAGGCGGCGAAGATGACGCCCGGATCCATAGCGAGTGACAAGGCATCATCAATGCGCCCCATGGGAAGCACGCACACCGGGCAGCCAGGTCCATGAATCAATTCGATATTGGACGGGAGAACGTCTTTCAGGCCGAAGCGGTAAATCGCGTGGGTGTGACCGCCGCAAACTTCCATCAGCCTGTAATGGCGGTTGGGGTCGGCGAGGCGACGAATTTCTTCCGCCGCTTTGGTGATCAACTCCGGATCGCGAAACTCGTCTACAAATTTCATTGTTCGATCCCCGTTCGGCCAGGCTATGGCGAGTGTTTGTCCTGGGCCTCTTCGAGTCCATATCCGCGCACTTCTTGTACTGCGGCTTCGCTCTCGCCCAACATTTCCAATGTGCGAATCTGATCGAGAGCGTCTGCTTCGCTGATTTTGCTCATGGCGAATCCCACATGGATCAAAACCCAATCGCCAGGAACCGGGTGGTCATCGTCAAGAAGTCCGAGATCCACTCTGCGACGCAAGCCGAGGACGTCGACAAGCGCGGAACGTAGATTGTCCGAGGCAATCTCGATTATTTTCCCTGGTATCGCTAAGCACATGTGACATCTCTCCGAGGAACTTTCGCTCTCGTCTTCAGGGCTCATTGCCTGGTCCTGATTGCCTTCGAGCCGTAAAGTCGAACGCGAGCTTCACTTCATCCTTCACTTTCAGCGTGCCGCCTGCCACAGAGACGAGCTTGATACGGTAGTCGCTCTGGCGCAACGTAAATTCTCCGTAGGCCCTGAGCACGTCGCCCGTAACTGAAACCTGCGCAGAGATCTTCTCCTGGCGATTGATTCCGTGCAGGACGAGGTTTCCTGTGACGTTCGCGGCATAGCGGTCGTCGCTTAGCTTGTTCGCAAGCACCTGAGTGCTCTCGAAAACGATCTCCGGATAGCTGGATGTTTCCAGCACGTCCTGATTCATCCTGCTTTCAATGTCGGCGCGATCCTTCTGGCTCACGTCGTCGGTGACGGTGAGGGACGCGGGTTTCACCGAGATTCGAATCGCCGATTGCTCGGGATTCGACGTAACGAAATTTGCTTCGCCGGTATAGTCGCGAATCGCGAAGGTAGGGCTATGGCCGAGAGAAGAAAGCAAACCGGTGGCAAACGCCCGCACCGTAAAACGACTCATTCCAACGTCGATTCGATAGCTTATTGCGGTGTCCGTCGCCACCATCTGTGCTCCCGTTGATTCGGTCACTTCATTACCCTTGCTTCTTCGCGATAATAAAAAACGCAATTTTCAATTCGTCTCTGAGTTTCAGTGTTCCGCCAGCTATCGAAGCGATAGCGACGTCATATTGACTCTGCTTCACAGAGAAACTCCCATAACTTCGCAGGGCGTCTTCGCCGATGACCACCTGGGCAGAGAAATCCAACCCGTTGGTGACGCCGTGGAGCGCCAGTGTGCCGGTGATCGCGGTGGCGTATAAATTCTCGCTGAGGCGAGTGGCCGTAATGTGTGAGCTTGTATAAACAATTTCCGGAAACCTCGAGACTTCCAGAACCTCGTTAAACGTCACACGAGTGATTTCAGCCCGATCGTATTCACTTACTTCGTCCATCAGCTCCAGCGAGGCGGCCCTGATCCTGATGCGGATCGAGGCATCGCGCAGAGTGTCCGAAATAAATCGCGCTTCCCCGCTGAAATCGCGAATCGCGAACTTCGGGTTGTGCGCCACAACGGCTGCCAATCCACTCGCGAAAGCATGAACGGTGAACTGGCTTTGCGTTGCGTCCATCGAGTAACGGACGTAATCAGTCATCGGTGCCCCTCACAGCCAGATTCCGGGGCCCCACTTCTTTGTTAGAGCCGATGCAGCTTCATTTAAAAACAACGGAATCCGATTCCGCGATTACATTGAGCGCAATTTAAAATATCGCTCGATGTCCGGGATCAGATCGGTTGCCAGGCTTCCAATTCCAAGCTGGCCCATGTATTTCTTCGCTAGCGGACTCGTCAAAATAAGTCCGGCACCCACTACAATGAGTGCTACACCGCCGAGCATGAGCAACGTGTCCTTATTGGCGCCGTCTCCCCGCTCCCCGCGTTGGATCACTTCCACTGGCATACGATTTCCTCCTCTCTTTGACTACGATTCAGAGCTTCGTTCGGGTGATTCACTACGTTGAATCGCTTCCACCAGAGATACAATCCGATTCACCGCTTCTTCGACCATCGCGGCGACAGGTTCGCTAAGGCCCATTGCGCCTTCCTCCGGTCCTAGCGTTAGTGGCTCACATCCCACCAACAGAATGCGTTTCAAGTCGCCGCCCATCGATCCTGCCATGCGAATTACGTTCATCGGATTCATGCTGTGTGGATCAACTGCCGTCTGTCCGGCTTCGGCGGCGTCCTGCGCGCTCACGTTCAGGTCGGGCTCAATAACGTAGAGCGTTCCGGGTGCTCCTCCGCGCGGACAAGCGTCCACCAAAATTGTTACGTCAAAGCGGTCGAGGAGCGCGTAAGCCAAATCAAAGCCGCGGATTCCAAAATCCACGACCTTTACTCGCTCCGGCAGCTTGCGCTTTGCTAATCGCTGTGCCACTTCAACGCCGAAAGCGTCGTCGCCCAGGAAAATATTCCCAATTCCGGCGATCAGGACGGAGGGACCTTGGGTCGCCACACTTGATTCAAGTTGATCAGATGGAAGCGGTTCGATCTCTTCGGGGTCGAAAAAGAAGCGATGGCCGGGTTGACGCATGATGCCGATGTCACGGCCAGGGTCGTCGTCCGCCACCACGCAGACGTGAAATTTGCCCTCATAATCCTGCTCGATGGACTCGATCATTGCAGTCTTGCCGGCGAGCGCGATGTCCATCACATCGCCGCGCTTGCCGGGGTGTAGACGCACCCGGTTTCCCGGTTTCACTTCGATTCCGGCGATGCTCAAGCTTCCGGCGGGAGCTTTATCTTCGAGGAGGCGCCATTCCCACTCGTTCATGGCTTTTCCTCGCTGTCTGCCGGACGCAAACCACGCAGCACACCGTGGAGCTTCATGAAATGCTCGATCGGCATTGACTCGGTTCGCTCCAAGATCTGGCGGGCATGCGCGTCCGCACCCCGCATTTCTTGTTTCTCGTCATCCGTCAAAGTGAGGATGCGCAACGCGAGAATCTCGTCAATTTCGGTTCCATCGAAAAGATTCCCTGGGCTCTCGGGAGCAATCTGAGGATAGTCGTACAAAATGATGGGTGACGACAGCATGGTGTCGCGCCGGCCTTCTTCGCCGGCAAGCACCGGCCAGGTGCCGATATTGCTGCACGCGGAAACAAATTCCTTCAATGATGCGGGTGGATCGAGAAGCGAAACGAATTCGCCGCCTTCGACGGCGAGAATGGTGTGCGCTGAAAGCAGAGACTGCATCAACGCGTCGGCACGGGTGACGGAAGCAGGGTCGGTGGCGGCCACATTGGAGATGCATACCGTGATTTTAAAGAGGGTTTCGCTAACGCGAACCGCCCTGATATCGACTTGCGCTGCGACGCTCTTTTTCGTCCGTACAAGGAAGGCCGCAATTTCTCCTTCGACATTACGCACGGGCTCAAGCTCTCTACCACCCGGAAAAAGGGCCTGCGAGGAGCGAGTTTCTGCAACGCTATCGTTCAACGGTAGCGGCGGGAGACTGACTTCACGCTCGACTGCCTCTTCCCAAGCCTGGAGAATCTGGTCGTCCACCTGTAGCGTTTCGACGATCTGAAAATCCGGTTCCCGGCTGCCTTCGTCACTGGTAGGCCATTCATCGAGCGGGAGCTTGGGCTGGCCAATCCTGCGCGCAACTGCTTGCAGAAATCGTACTTTGACGCTTAGCTCGGTACCTGGCCCCCCGGTTACAAGGCATTCTGTCTGCATGAACCAGTTATCGGCACCAGCCTGCATTTCGCTATATGCCTTGGGGTAGACCACGCCGAAATTCCAGCGCTGGCGGTTTTTCACGGAAGACGGCCGGTACGGGTACAGCATGTATCCCTCGTAGAGCACAGCGTTGGCGATGTCTTCCACGAGTTTCGTGTTCACAGTTGTACCGTCTCTTCGGTTCCCGCGAGCACGCGCTCAATCACTTGCTCCCAGGACGGAATTCCATGGCGCACTTTGTACTGATAAAGGCGGTCGAAAACGTCCCGCCGAAGATAGAGCCACGCGCTATTCGGATAGTAGTGATCGATCAAGTCCTTCCAAGTCTTTAGCGGCAACTTGAATTTTGCTTCTTTCTCCCACGAGATCGGCGCTACCTGGAGCTGTTCATTGCTGCCCGCATAGAAGACCGTGCCGCTAAACAAGAAATTCAGGGGCAGCTCGCCTTCCGACAGGCCATGGAAATATTTTGTGGCTCCTACATTGAAGTCAAACGTGCACGGGACCTGAAGTTGGACGATCGTCTCTTTTTCAAATGCGGGAACAACCACAATCGCATTCGTCCAGAGCATGTTCTTCAGGGTCTGGCCCCAGCGGCTTGGCTCGCCGAAGAGATCCAGAAGCTTGGCCTGCTCTTCGGGCGTGTAAAGCCGGCGAGTGACTTCAAGCTGGATTTGAGCGCGAAGAACGACAGTATGAATCGCCGGCTCGGGGCCTGAATTTGTCACCTTCAATTCAAACGCTAGCAGAGGCGACGCACCGTAGGGCACGGGCTTGGCGCCTTCGATTTGGAAATTCAATTCAGGCATTCGATTCTTCGGGCACCGTCTCGGTCCGTTCTTTTAAACTCGCAAAAAACTTTCCGACTTCACGCCAAACCTCGGTGCCGCCAGAGAGCCCGTGCCAGTGCAGGCGGATCAGACCGACGAGCTTGTAGCACTCGTCTATGGGAACGATGTAGTACTGCGCGGCGGCGCCCCGATTTGCTCCAACGCGATTCGCGATCAGCGCTTCTACTTCCGGCTGCAATTCGCGGAGGATCGGATTCTCGTCTTCAATGTCAGTCCAAGTCTCGAGAGAAAGCAGCGATTCGATGGCGCCGGCAGGGCCCGGATAAAACGCAGAAACTTCTCCGGTGGACTCACTCTTGAAAAAGAATGCCAGCTCGATAGGTATCATCAATCCTTCCCATTGAGCGTCGGAGATCTGAAATCTGGGCAGGAATCGAATGCGCCGCGGAACACGCCTAAATCTCGACGAGGTCTGACTGCTGAATAAGATCGCGCAGGCCTCACAAGCACAAACTAATTTTCGGGCAGCGGGTTCGATCAAATGCTGATGTTCTGTGGCGAGCGCAGCACTGCACAGCTCGCAGACCTCCCCCGCGCGGCGCTTGCGGGCAAATTGACGCAGTACCGCGAAGGCGCTTTCGTTACCAGCGGCAGGCGAAAACGGCAGGCTCACACCGCGCTCCGCGTTACTTCGGAGAACGGCGGCGCCACTTCATTGGGTTCGGAGGTTGATTCGTGGCCGTTACCCCCTAAGGCCGAAAGTGGCACGAAGGCAACGCTGTGTGATCGCTCTTCGACTTCGCCTTCGACGATGATTGCCGTAACGTCTGGTGCTGCTTCGTAAATTGCTTCTTCGACGGCAAGTTTCAGCGTCGCGGAGGAAGAGGCACATCCGTGACAGCTTCCTTCGAGGCGGAGAGTCACTGCGCCAGCGTCATCGACGCTGATAAGACTAACGTTGCCACCATGAGATTTCAGATACGGGCGCGTCTTTTCGAGGGCTTGCTGTACGCGGGTTTCGAGGCCGTCGGGGTGAAGCCCGTAGAGCAACAGAAGGCTTCGAACAAGCGGGTCCTGCCCGAGAGCATCGATGACGTAGTCTTGTGCGGCTCCATCTTTGTGGATGATTTCCAGCATTCGCTCGATGCCAGCGCCGTGAAACTCCATCAGGCGTTGGACGAGATCCTTCGCCATCGCCGACATTGCCGGGTCATTCGCTTTTTCAATTCGCTGAAGCAGTGCTTCGATCGATTGCAGCTGGTTCTGTGCGTTGCTCGGAACGGACATGGATACCTTTCCGTGTGTCTCCCTGAAGCAGGAGAGACAAGATACTCGTTCGACAGGCCGCTCGCCATGCGGAGTTTACCCGACGCGCCCTGCAGTAGTACTACGGTTCTAGGCCAAACATCGGCGAATGATGCGTCTCCAGCACTTTTCCATTGCCGAGGTACATGTGCACGCCGCAAGGCAGGCAGGGGTCGAAACTGCGCACGGCACGCATGATATCGATCCCCTTGAACTTGTCGGGCCCGTTCTCTTCGAAGATGGGCGTATTTTGCACCGCATCTTCGTAGGGCCCGGGCGTTCCATAAATATCCCTTGGATTCGCGTTCCAGGGAGTTGGCGGGTAGGGATGATAGTTCGCGATCTTGTGATCTTTGATCACCACGTGATGTGACAGAACACCACGCACAGCCTCGTGGAAGCCGCAACCGATCGCGCTTTCTGGAACTTTGAAATCTGTCCAGGTTTTCGTCCGGCCGGCGTGCAATTCTTCCAGCGCCTTTTCGACGAAGTATAGAGCGGCCGCCGCCGAGTACGCCTGGAAATAAGTCCGAGCCCGATCGCGCTCGATCGCATTGCTCCACTTCGGAATCTTCCACTCAAACTCGACCTCGGGAAGCGAGGTGGTTTTCGGCAAATAAATCTTTACGCTGTGTCCCGTGGCTTTGATGTAGCCAATGTCCACGATGCCCGCAAGAGCGGTTGCCCAAAAGCGAGCGATTGGACCGCCGCCCGTATCGAGAGCGAGATGGTCTCCGGTACGCTTGTCGAGCCAACGGGGCGACATCACCCAGGTGTACTTGCCGGCGAAATCGCGCTTTTGCGGCCGAGGGATCGTGGTTTGATTCCACGGATGATTCTGATCGACCGGATTTCCCAGAGGATCGGTCTTGACGAATGTTTCTGAATTCTTCCACTCGTCGTAGTAGGAACTGCCGAGGAGAATGCGGATGTTCAGGTTGATGTCAACCAAATCGTTTGTGACAAGTTTGCCGTCAACGACCACACCCGGAGTAACAAACATCCCGCGGCCCCACTTGGTCATGTTCTTGTAGGTATAATCGCAAACATCCGGGTTATTGAAAGAGCCCCAGCATGCGAGGAGCACGCGCCGCTGGCCGACTTTTTCGTAACCTGGCAGAGCTTCATAGAAGAAGTCGAAAAGATCATCATGCAGCGGAACCACTTTCTTCATGAACTCCACATACTTCATCAGGCGCACGAGATAGTCCGTAAAAAGCTGAATCGTCGGGACAGTTCCTACGCCGCCAGGATAAAGCGTCGATGGATGAACGTGCCGGCCTTCCATCAAGCAAAACATTTCGCGGGTCATGCGGCTTACTTGCAAGGCCTCGCGGTAGAACTCGCCTGTGAACGGATTCAGGGCGCGCATGATGTCCGCGATGGTTCGATAACCGTGAAGGTTCGCGTGCGGCGAAGCGGTCTTTTCAGCTTTGGCGAGCACGCTTGGGTTCGTTTCCTTCACCATCTGCTCGCAAAAGTCCACGCCGACGAGATTGTCCTGGAAGATGTTGTGGTCGAACATGTATTCGGCAGCTTCGCCAAGATTCACAATCCACTCAGCCATCGCAGGCGGGCGGATTCCGAATGCCATGTTCTGCGCGTACGTCGCACATGTGGCATGGTTATCGCCGCAGATCCCGCAAATGCGACTGGTGATGAAATGGGCGTCGCGCGGATCTTTCCCTTTCATGAAAATGCTATAGCCGCGGAAAATCGACGACGTACTGTGGCACTCGGCCACCTGCCGATTCTCAAAATCGATCTTCGTGAAGATTCCGAGGCTGCCCACGATCCTGGTAATTGGGTCCCAGTTCATTTCGACAAGATTTCGAGACTTCGTAGCGGTCTCTTTCGTCACCCCGGTGATTGTGCTCATTTTCTAGGCTCCTTTCGGTCCTCAGTACGCTCGCGGGTGATAACCCGTGGTGAGTTCAGTACCGGGATGCCGCCATTTCGGTTCCTTGTTGACAGTTGCATTTGTCATCGAACGCAAGGCCCTGATCGCACGTCCGTACATACCAATTGACGCGGAGGAGACACGAGCGCCCGGCGGTTCATCCATAAACGGCATGAACTTGTCCGGGAAACCCGGCATCGTGCAACCGATGCAGATGCCACCCACGTTGGGGCAGCCTCCAATTCCGGCCATCCACCCGCGCTTCGGGACGTTGCAGTTCACTACCGGTCCCCAACAGCCCAGTTTCACGATGCACTTCGGCGAACCGTATTCCTCGGCGAAATCGCCTTGCTCGTAGTAACCCGCGCGATCGCATCCATCGTGCACCGTCTGTCCGAATAGCCAAGTCGGGCGAAGTTGATCATCGAGCGGGATCATCGGGGCGAGCCCAGAAACTTGGTAGAGAAGGTATAGAACAACCTCCATGAAATTGTCCGGTTGGACGGGGCAGCCGGGTACGTTCACAACCGGCAGACCTGCAACCGATTTCCAACCCCAGCCGAGGTAGTCCGCCAATCCCATGGCGCCGGTTGGATTGCCCGACATTGCGTGGATTCCGCCGTATGTCGCGCAAGTACCGCAAGCGATCACGGCGAGCGCCTTGGGAGCCAGCCGATCAATCCATTCGTTCGTGGTGATCGGCTGACCCGTCTTGGAGTCGGTTCCCATCGCCGCCCAATAGCCTTCCTTCTTGATCTGTTCATTCGGAATGGAGCCCTCAACAACCAGAACGAACGGATTGAGCTTGCCTTCTGCGGCCATGTACCAAAACTTCATGAACTCGTCGCCGTTTTCGTAAGCCAAGACGGGGTTGTGAAGGTGGACCTTGGGGAGGCCCGGTATCGCTCCAAGGATCACGTCCTCGATGCTGGGCTGCGTGGCGGCTGTAATAGAAACGGAATCGCCATCGCAGCCGAGACCAGCAGTCATCCAAACAATGTGAACATCGGAGACGGGGGAGGGTCTTTGTGTCTTACGACCGTACGGAATTGCGTCTGCCATGGCTGATGCCTCCTTTCAATCTCTTTAGGAGTTAGCTGCACGTATCCCGGTGCTGGGCGATCCCTTTAAACTGGATATCAACAAAATTTCTCGTGATGGGCTTCGTGGGTAGAAACGCGAGTGTGAGAATTGGGTCAACTCGATCTCAGTGCTACAGGGGAAGGAATACAACGTCGATGTGACGGCCTCAAGCGGGAGCATGCTATATTCTTTATAGGAACATTCCTCCAGGCTTAGTAAGGAATTCCCCTACCCTCTAAAGCACTGATAACAGGAGTGTTGGTGGTTATCTGGGGAAGCGGACTTGATTTATCGCCTTCAATTTTGCGCGGGCCAAGAAAACGTCGATGTGACGAATTGGAATTTTGAATTACACACCTTTCAAGTTCACGGACCATTCCACGGCACGCTGGACAAGTTCGCGCGCATTCCGCAGCGACAATTTTTCTTTAATGTGGGCCTGGTAGGATTCAATCGTCTTGGCGCTGACGTGCAGTTGATCAGCGATTTGGCGAGTCCCGTGGCCGGTTCCAATCAATCGGTAGACCTCAAGTTCCCTGTCGCTCAGCTTCGAAAGCGGGTCGCACGGCAAGACGGAGCCGTTTACCAATTGCTGTAGCATCCTTTTGGTTAAGCGATCGCTCAAGTACACGTTTCCGCCAAGAATGTGCCTGATCGCGGTCAGTACCCTGTCTGTTGCCTCTTGCTTCATGATGTAGCCGTTCGCCCCGGCACGAAGCGCACGCTCAGCGTAAAGTAATTCATCGTGCATCGAAAGAACAAGTACCGGCAACTTCGGATACTCGGCGCGAAGGGCCTTGAGCAGCTCCAGGCCGTCCGGACCCTCCAACGAAATGTCCAGTACGACAAAATCAGGCATTGAATTTCGAATCGCCTGCAAGGCCGAAGTAGCATCATCTGCCTGCCCACAAACGGTGAGATCCGGCTCTCGGTCGATAAAAAGTGCCAAGCCCTGCCGGACGATCGGATGATCGTCAATGAGCAGAATCTTGCATTTGGGCGCCAAGGGATTCAATTGAATCTTGTTCATTGTATTTTGCTCACGAACGCTCGGGTGTATCACGAACGGGCATCCAGCGGGAATACACAAACTAGACTAGTCCCGCCCGCCACGCTTCTTCCCAGGCTCAACGACCCGCCGATCATATTGGCGCGGTATCTCATGATGTTCAAACCCATTCCGGCATTGTTGGCGGGAATCTCGGATATCCCTTGTCCGTCGTCCGTTACTGTGAGGCTCCCCTCGCCGTTTGATGCCGACAAGGCGATGACGACGTGCTTCGGTCTTCCGTGTTTGATTGCATTGTTCACAGCCTCGCGCGCGATGTGGTAGACGTGAGTTGCCAGGTTCACGTCATATATCAGAACCGGCTCGCCACATTCGAACTGACATTGGATCCGGAACAGATCCTGTACTTCGTCCGCGTAACGAGTGAGGGCCGACATTAAACCGTGAGCGTCGGAGACCACCGGCAGAAGGCCGCGGGACAGTTCGCGGGTTTTGTTAATCGCTTCGTTTATTAATTTCACGATCTTGGCCGCTTCGCCGGTTTCCGGTAACGACTTCTCGCTAAGCTTGCTCTCCAGCACCTTACTCATGAACGCGATGCCCGTCAGATGCTGGCCGAGGCCGTCGTGCAAATCTTCGCCAATTCGACGTTGCTCGCGTGCGCTCACCTCTAGAAGCGCCTTCTCTAGTCGTCTGCGTTCGGTGATATCGATTCCAGTGACGATCACGTGTGAGGTCGTCCCATTCTCACTCGCAAGGACCGTGCTCGACCACGTAACCAAGCGCGGAGTTCCGTCGCGCGTCAGAAGCGAAGTTTCATAAGCCCCTGGCATGTGCGCCGGCTTTCTGTCATCAAGAATTGCCTTGAAAGTTTCCTCTTCCTCCTGCAACAGGAAGAGATCCCATAGAGGCTTGCCTTCCACTTCGGCGAATGTGTAGCCCGTGGTTTGTTCGCAGGTGCGGTTGAAACGGACGATTCGCCCCATTGGATCAAGTACCACAATCAAGGCTCCCACGATATCGAGAATCGCGGATAGAACATTGCGCTCGTCCTGCAGCGATTCCTCAGCTCGCTTCAGCTCCGTGATATCGACGCCCACTCCATGAATGAACCAGGGGCCGTCGTCGCGGCGAATCATCTCGGCTTCGCAGTGGAACCACAGCACTCTGCCGTCGCGTGCCACCACCCGATAGGCGGACTTGAGGGGTTTGCCCGAAAGAAACATTTCCGCGGCTTCCGCACTCCATCGCTGTTTATCGTCGGGATAAATGCGGTCGTACCAGCGAACGGGATCTTCCAGCCATTCGTCCTGCGTAAAACCGAGGGCGGCCTCAATCTGAGGGCTGACGTATGCTTCGCCGACTCCCCTGTCGAGGTAAGCCATGAAGATTACCGCCGGAATTTGTTCGACGAGGGCGCGATACCTGGCCTCGAGACTGGGCGGTGGCTGGATCGACCGCAGGGCGGCGGTCGCTTTCTCTGGAAGTTGTTCTGTGGATTCTGTTCTCTGGACGCGCGCTTCCGAAAACACGCTCGCTAAGTTCAGGAGGGTTGCCTGCGCATCCGCGAGACTGAAATTGGCGTTGCGCGACAACAAGTCTTCGCCAAGTTCCCGCGCCCCGGATTTCTCCTCGATGGGATTTCCACTCATTTCGTTGCGCCACTCGGTGCGTTTTTCATCCGGCTTCGCGTGAGCGCCGTCGCCAGCTCGGCTCTTTGTTCAAAGAAGCCTGTGTAAATCGCCGCAGCGCATGAATCGCCCGGCCATACGTTGTAACCGCGTTCGAAGAAAGAAGCGAACCGGGAGGCTGGTTCATGAAGGGCATGAACTTATCCGGAAATCCCGGCATTGTGCAGCCAATGCAAATGCCGCCAACGTTCGGACAGCCACCGATTCCACCCATCCATCCGCGCTTTCCCACATTGCACTGAACCACGGGCCCCCAGCAACCTAGCTTCACGACGCATTGAATCGAGCCGTATTCCGCGGCGAATTCTGCCTGTTCATAATAGCCGCCTCGATCGCAGCCCTCATGCACCGTCTGACCGAATAGCCAAGTGGGCCGCAGCGCGTCATCGAGCGGAATCATCGGCGCGCGCCCGGCCACCATATTAAGTAGATACAGAAGAGTCTCGGTCATGTTGTCTGGCTGTACGGGACAACCGGGCACACAAACGATCGGAATATCGGCTTTCGATTTCCATGTCCACCCGAGGTAATCCGGTAATCCCATACAACCCGTCGGATTCCCTTCCATCGCGTGGATCCCGCCATAGGTGGCGCATGTTCCCGCAGCCACCACAGCCCAAGCTTTCGGAGCAAGCCTATCGATCCAGTCGCAGGTGAGAATTGGCTGACCTGTCTTTTGATCTGTGCCAAACGTGGCCCAGTAGCCTTCCGGCTTGTTCTTTTCGTTTGGGATGGACCCTTCGATTACCAGAATAAAGGGCGCGAGCCCTCCGTCCGCCGCGCGATGGAATATCTCCATGAACTCTTCGCCGTTTTCGTAAGCGAGAAAGGGATTGTGAAGTTTGATCTTGGGAACGAAAGGGAGTGCTCCGAACACAAGATCTTCCAGACTGGGCTGTGTCGCCGCGGTCATGGCGATCGTATCGCCATCGCAGCCGAGACCGGCGGTAATCCATAACACGTCGATTTCGGCTCTTATACTCACTTGTGGGTGCGCCGTGCTTTTCAGTAGCGAATCAGCGTCGAATACTGTGGCGCTTTGGCGGATTGTACCGAAAGGCGAGTCATTGTGTCGCGGCTTTCTTCCTCTGAAACTCACGGTGCCGCCTAAATGGAGCAGGGTCGTGAAGCAAAAGATTAAAAATACAGGCGTTTCGGTATGTTCGGAGTTCCCGCCTCTACCTAAGCTGTTCATGCGTCAAGAGAGGACCGGTCCAGACAGGTGAGAAAAATCCGAGGAGGTCCAATGCGTGCTGAATATGTTGTCCTGGGTGCAATCGCCGTTTTCGCAATCGCCGCGGGTGTTTCCCTGTTTCCCGATTTTATCCGCTACATGAAGATTCGCTCGATGTAACGCGGGACCTCACCCTCGCGAGGCGTAAGACGGTCAATGAGTTCTGCAAGAAGACCTGGATGCCGGCTCCGCTGACCCAGCCGACATTGTTAGAGAGAGGATTTCCGAAATCGGTGGCGGAAATCGAGCTCGCGCCCGGCGACCGTCTGGTTCTCTACACCGATGGGCTTGTCGAAGTGTTCAACAGGTCCGGAGACATGCTCGGCGTTGAGGGCCTTCAAGAGTTGGTCCGCCAGTCGGCCACACGATCACTTCCCGAAATGAAACAGGCCATCCTCGAGGGCGCGGCCGCGTGGAGCCATGGCCCCCTAGCCGACGACGTGTCTCTCGTCATCGTCGACTCGCTAGCTCCATTGGAGTAAGGTTCCAACCTGGCGATAATCGACTATCCGTCGGCGTGAAGTCGCAAACGCACACTTTCCATTTTCCACAAACGGTTTGCTTGAGAGTCTTTGGAAGGCATTCGGGAATTTTACCCATGCTGCTGAGTCAGAATCTATTGAGGATTGTAACGCGCGCGTTCGATGACAGACTCTCCGGCTCTGCTTCCGACATCTGCGAAATTAGCGATAGAATCAGATCATGCTGATTTTCCTCTCTCGGCCGCGGCTTTTCTTCGCTTTTATCTTTGTGTTCCTCTGCGCCGCTTCCGCTCGCGGTCAGGGAGCCGAACCAAACCCACCCGCGGAAAGCCCAGCGCGTGGCGAGGTCGAAAGGTTGATTCAAACTTACGGAGCAGATGCCTCGGTGGCCTTCCGCACATTGGATGGCACGCAAGAGCTTTTTATCCAGGCGGACAAACCCTTCCGCTCGTCGAGTGCGATCAAAATCGCGACGATGATTGAGCTTTATGCCCAAGCGGAGGCGGGCGAACTGCGCCTCAGCGATACTCTGCTGGTGACGCCCGGCTCACAAAATGATTCTCATCCGGGCACGCCGCATGCTGAGGCCAAGAATGACCCTATTCAAGGCTCAATCGGAAAGACCCTGACGCTCCGGGAGCTTTGCGAAGCAATGATTGTGCGCGGCAGCCTTCGGGCTGAAAGTTTGCTGATTGAAAGGCTCGACGCCGCGCGCATTCGCAACCGTCTGCACGAACTGGGCGCGAACGGTGTGGAGTTCGTTGCTCCGGTGGAAAGCGACACGGAGCCCGCCGAAGGCCCTCAGAATACCGAGACTGCACGCGATTTGATGGTTCTGTTATGGGTGCTTGCCAAGGGCGAGGCGGTCAGCCCCGATGCCTCTCAGGAAATGATGGGCATGCTCGCGCGATCCATCCCGTATCAGGGAATTGCGGCGGGATTGCCGGGAAGTCAAGACGCAGCACTGGGCACAGCCGGATTTGCGGAGAACCATCAGGAGGCCGCAATTGTTTACGGGCCACACTCGTTCGTAATCGTGATAGTGATTCGCGACGTCCAAGATCGCACTGCAAGTTTCGCTTTGTCCGCTCAAATCACCCACGCCCTCTCTGTCCCCGTGTGGTAGAAATTGCTGGCATTTTGGGATAGGTGTCGATAGCAGGTGCCGGCTCAACCGGTCGATGCAACACCACCTGGTATAAATCCTTTTTCTAAAAGGTGGTGTTTATGATCCCAAAGAAACGGATACGGCTTTCTGCGATGCAAAGAGTTGAGGTATGGCGTCGTTGGAAAGCGGGAGAGTCGTTACATGCGATTGGTCGAGCGCTGGGCAAGAACAATGTGGTTATTTACCTTCTGTTGAAGCGCCATGGTGGGATTGCGCCGCCCATCCGCCGCCGTTCACCGAGTTCACTCACCCTGGCAGAACGAGAAGACATCTCCCGCGGAATCGCTGGTGGCTCGTCGATTCGCGGAATCGCCCAAGGCCTGCACCGCTGTGCCTCGACGATCAGCCGGGAAGTGGCCCGCCATGGCGGGCGCGCGCAGTACCGCGCCAATGAAGCCGATCAGCAGGCCTGGAAATCGGCCCTGCGGCCCAAGCCGTGCCTGCTGGCCACTCACACCCCGCTCCGGGAGATCGTTGCGAGTAAAGTGATGCAGGACTGGTCGCCCGAGCAAGTTTCCGGATGGCTGAAGTGGCAGTTTCCCAAGGATGAGAGCCTGCGCGTGTCGCACGAAACCATTTATCGCAGCCTATTCCTTCAAGCGCGCGGAGCGCTGAAAAAGGAGCTGATTCAGCACCTTCGCTCCCAGCGGCGGATCCGCCGCTCGCGGCATTCCAGCGTTCACGGACACTCCCAAGGCAAGATCGTCGATGCCATTTCTATCCGCGAGCGACCTGCGGAAGTCGAAGATCGCGCCATTCCCGGTCATTGGGAAGGCGATCTGTTGCGCGGGGCGCGCAACAGTCATGTGGCCACGCTGGTGGAGCGTCATTCGCGGTTCTGCATGCTGGTGAAGGTGCCCGGCAAGGACACGACTACGGTGGTGGCCGCCCTGAGCCGGCACGTGCGCACTCTGCCGGCGACGTTGCGGCGCTCGCTGACCTGGGACCGCGGGTTGGAGATGGCCCAGCACAAAAGCTTCACCATGGCTACGGACGTACAGGTTTACTTCTGCGATCCCCAAAGCCCATGGCAGCGCGGTTCGAACGAAAACACGAACGGGCTGCTGCGGCAATACCTGCCGAAGAAGGCGGATCTGTCCTGCTACTCACAGTCGGACCTGGACGAGATCGCTCTGCGCCTCAATCAACGGCCACGAAAAACATTGGGATTTGAAACTCCGGCGGATAGACTGCAAGCCAGTGTTGCATCGACCCCTTGAGACCACCGGGATTATCACTACCTATCTCAAAACGAGATAGCTGATGCGAAGAGGATTTCGCAACATCTGTCAAGACCCCGAAACACCCCGGTCGCTCTGGAGCCGTTTTGGGTTAGCTATCACGTCTTCGCTCGGGTATGTCACCAGGAACGCGCCCATGACCGCCGCAATTGCGCCGCTCGCACCGAGGGTGGGAACTGTCGAGCTCGGGTCAGGGTGGAACGGCTAACTGGATGTGCGCTCTTAGCGGATGTTGGCGGTCCGATGCTGAGCCAGAGGCACGAGGATTAGCGGGAGCAGGAAACCGGAATTCTTCGGGGCTTGCTACAAAACGAGATACTCGCTTAGCACCTCTTAGGCCAAGGTCATGGTCGCTGCTAGACTGTGCTGGTGTCTGGGACTCAACGGGAAACTCGGCTGAAGTCATTTCTCACTGAGTACAAGCAGAGCCCAAATTAACTTCCGTGATCCGTCGAGAACCATGCCGAGCGCGGGGATCACTTCCTACAAGCCGACTTCTCGGTACGAATGCACTGCTTCAATGAGCGCATGATAATGGTTTGCCCACCGGAATCGGCTTTCCAACAAATGGCTCAATGCTTCACGGTTTACACTCAAGTTCGTTTCCGACCGGATTGCGTCTTACGCGATGCACCGGGCCGGCGCGATGGTATTGGTGAACGTCATGCGGATTCCGTGCTTTGGCCGCAGAATGACCATCGGACGAGCTTCAATTATTTGGCCCGGAGCCAGCTGAAAACCGTATTTTCTGAGCAGATCGCTCAGAATCATGAGGATCTGCAGCATCGCGTAATTTCCACCGATACAGCCTCGCGGTCCGCCCCCGAAGGGCAGGAAGGTGAAGGGCGTGCGCAGCTTGTTGTTCGCTTCGGTGAAACGCCCCGTATCGAAATTCTCCGGGTCCTGCCAATAGCGCGGTGCATGGTGCGCACCGTACACATACACAATGACCGTGGAACCGCGGGGTATATCGAGGTCACCTACGTGGTCGTCCGCGATAGCCATGCGATCGATCATCCAAAATGGCGGATAGAGGCGAAGCCCTTCCTGAATCACCTGAGTCACAAATTCGAATTTGGGAACGTCGGTGTAGCTCAGAGGCGCTTCGCCGAGGACGGAATCAAATTCCTGCCTTACCCTTTCGAGACAATCCGGACGCGAGCTCAAAAGATAAAAAAGCCACGATAGCGCATTCGACGAGGTTTCGTGGCCGGCGACCAGAAGCTGCATACTCTCACTCAGGATTAGCTCATCGCTCATGCCTTCGCCATCGCTGTAACGCGCATCCATCAAAGTCTGCAGCAGATCGTGTCCGGGCGGTTCGTTGCGGCGTTTCTTGATGTATTCGAGCAGAACGGCGTCCGCGCGGGTTCGCATGTCTTCGTGTCTGCGCAGTTCCCCCGACACAGCGAACCAGGGATTCAGATAGGGCTGAAGGGTTTGCCGAACAATGAACTCCTGGACGGTGCAGATGGTATGGCTGACAAGATCGATGTCTTCATCCTTCAACCGTGCGCCAAACAGCGATCGTGCGACCATCGCGAAAGTAATTTTCATCAGCTGGGGGTAGATATCGACCGGCCCGCGACGGGCCTGTCTGTCGAACTCCAGGAGCGACTCGGCAAGGGAGTCCTGCATGATTGAGGACAGCGCATCGAGTTGCGTTCGATCAAAACCTTTCTGGATGAGACGCCGCTGCGTGCGCCAAGCTTCTCCATGGGTGGTGAGAAGACCTTTCCCCAGGAAGTGGCCCATGCGCTTAACTTGAATTTCGGATTTTTGGTAGTTCTCCGAATTGGTCTTTAACACATGCTGAATGACGGCAGGATCGATCGTAACGATCGCTTCTTTTAGACCGCCCAAATAGATCCGGAATGTGTCGCCGAAGTTTTCGGTGTAGCTGGACAAAACCTGCACGGGATTGCGAAACATCGCGCGAGAATCGGCAAAGCAGCGAAATCGGGAAACAACGGGGATGGGAGTGGGTGAGGTCATACCCAGCCATCCTTATGCTCGCCTAGAATCGCAGGTGATTTCAGGTTACTTGTAGGAAGTGGTAGCGGGGCCATCGGTAAAGATGAAATGCTCAAAATCAGTTTTCGTTCCCCAGTTGCTTCAATAGTATCAGATGATGCCGGATTGCCTGAGTCATGGTTGGGTGCTGCCGATAGGGGACCCCAAACTCTTCGGCGGTCTGCTTCACAATCCTGGTGAGCGGAGCATAGTGGGTATGGCACACGAAAGGGCAAAGATGGTGGACGATGTGATGATTGAGCCCGCCCGCGAGCCAACTGACGAGCGGGTTTTCCGTCGCATAATCGGCCGTCGTCGCGAAGATGTGATACACGCCGTTGTCAAACTCACCACGGTCCGTGGGAAAGTAGGTGGTGTCAATGGTGTGCGTCGTCTGGAACACAAGCGTTACGGCCAAACCGACGAACAAATGGACCAAGAGGAACGCACCGGCGACGAGCAAAGGTGATTTCCCGAGCACCAGCACCGGCAAGACAAGCATGTAAGTGATGTAGAAGGCCTTGCCGGCAAAGAGAATGGCATATTCGCGCAGAGAATGATTGGCGCGTTTGAGATAATCGTGGGGCGAGAAGAAAAAGCTCTCGAAGTCCCTGAAGAAAACATAGTCGAGCGAGAACATGGCATAAAAGAACAGCGCATAGATGTGCTGGAAACGGTGCCATGGCGCGCGGGATTCATAAGGTGTAAAGCGAAAGAGGCCGCGTCCCGAAAGCGCATCATCTTCGCCGTGGAGATTGATGCAGGAGTGATGTCCGCGATGATGGAGGATACGCCACATGTACGAACTGATTCCGCACAAATCGAAGACATAGTTCAGGGTTTTGTTGACGCGCGGCCGGGACGAGATGGCGTTGTGATTGCTGTCATGGGCGATGTTCAGCAAAAGAAATGTCTGCGCGAGGCCACCTAGAAGGTAGAGAGCAACAAACTTCCATGAATCGGGCTTCAGAGCATACAGAGCAATCCAGGCGCCCACGAGGACTGCCAGACCCACAGCGATCTTGACCCACATCGTGCGGTCCGCTTTGTGGGAAATGTTCTGGTCGAAAAAAAACTTATCCAGGCGGCGACGCAGGACTTTCGGGAAGGAAGAGGCACCGACGGGTTCGGGAATGGACGCCGCTGAGGCTTCCGATGGTACAAGATCTGGAGTCTCCGGCTCTTGAGTGATCAAGACTTCGGATCCGAACGTCACCGGCGCCTCCGCGGTCATGCAAATTAGGCCCGACGCGTTTCGTACGCCGCAGCCGGGGCCCTGAGCCTCAGCGAACTTGCTGGCGCACCGCCGACAGCCTCGCAGCACGATTTTAATGCGAGCCCATAAACACAATCAAGGACATTCGGAACGGATGATGCGTAGTTGCTTTATGTGAACAATAGGAGCGACGACGCGTGGCTTTGTCCATAACGCTTTGTTAATATATAACCTTCAATGGACCATAATGAACCGGGCCTCCTGCAAGGGACCATGGAAGCTCGGCGGAGCTGCGAAATTCCCGTTCGCGCCTTTGTGCGCCAAAAAGGAAAACATCCATTCCCCAAAGCGTCGAGCGACGCTTATGCTGAGAAAAGAATACGCGACCATTCTCACCGTTGGCATACCTTTCAGGGCAGCACTTTCCAACTCAATGACGGATCAGCTCGATGGGGAGAGATGTTTCGCTTACAGGCTTGGGTTCTATTCAAGATCGGAGGATCGCTGATTGATGGCGGCGTCAATTTTAGGCCACCTGGATAGGCTGGCAGATGGGCACCCGGATAAACTTCTTTATTCGTATCTTGATGTAAACGGCGATTCGATCGAAGGCTACACCTACGCGTCGTTTATCCACCGAACGGAGGCGATCGCCGGATATTTGTGGAAAGAGGGTCGCTTCGCGCCGGGCGACCGGCTTCTGCTTGCCTACCCACCGGGGCTCGAAATGATCTGCGCATTCTTTGGCTGCGTGCGCGCCGGATTGATCCCCGTGCCGGTGTACCCGCCCAGTTCGCGTGGTTTCCAGAGTGCATTATACAAGATGGTGCACATCGCGAAGGATTGCCAGGCGGCTGGGATCTTAACGAGCAGAGAATACCAGGCATCTCTCAAGACGAATCTCGCCAGAAGTGGAGTCTCGGCGTGCGGTATTGACGTAGATTACATTTCCGGTCTGCCATGGATCGCCACGGAAGATTTCGTGGATGTGATTGCGGATCGACCAGCTGCCAATCATTCGAAGATCTTGTTTCTCCAGTACACCTCGGGTTCGACGATGGAGCCCAAGGGCGTGATTGTCACACACGAAAACATTCTGGGTACGTGTCCGCTGGTGATCGACCATCCCTCGCCGGTCGTCGTTTCCTGGCTTCCGCAGTATCACGATATGGGACTGATCGGGTGCTACCTATATCCAGCACTGAAGGGTGGCACAACGTACGGGTTCTCTCCCACGGACTTCATTCAGCGACCGATCCTGTGGTTCGATGCGATGACGGCCTACCGCGCCACAGCGACTGCTGCTCCCAACTTCGCATACGACTATTGCCTGCGCGCCGGGAGGCTTTCCAAAGAGAGCCTGGAGGAGTGTGATCTCAGCTCGCTTCGCGTCTTGATGTGCGCCGCAGAACCCGTAAAGCCGGATACCTACAGACGGTTTCTCGAAGCGTTTCAGTCCTATGGACTGAAGTCCGAGAGTTTCTACGTCGCCTACGGGCTGGCTGAGAATACCCTGGCGGTCTCGCTGGGCGGTCGCAACATCGTTTCCGTCAACAAACGCGCCCTCTCGCTGGGCACGGCCCGCATGACTACTGAGGTCTCTGAAATCGACGGGGCCACGCAGATTGTCAGTTGCGGGACGCCGCTGCCAGGTGTCGACGTTAAGATTGTGGATCCGGAAGGGCACTTCCCTCTTAAGCCAGAGCGCACCGGTGAAATCTGGGTCGCCGGAGGCGGTAAGTGCCGAGGCTACTGGAACAATCCCGAATTAACTCTGAAGCAGTTTCGTGCGCGGCTTGTGGACGATACTCCCTATGACGAGGGTTACTTGCGGACCGGAGACATAGGATTTTTCCACGCCGGCGAACTTTACGTCTGCGGTCGCATCAAGGACATGATCATTCTGCGCGGGCAAAACTATTACCCGCACGATATTGAGAATGTTGTAGAGAAATCATCTGGTCTGATCCGGCACAACTGTGTGGCCGCGTTCCAGATTCAGGAAGACAGCGAACCTGCGCTGGCAATCGTCGCCGAGGCCAAAAATCCCAAGGCGCTTCCCGACGCACGAAAGATTGCCGCCGTGGTCCGGAATTATCTGAACGTGGAAGTAGCGGTAATTTGCCTCATCGCGCCGCGTGCGATCCCGAGAACTAGTTCGGGGAAGATTATGCGCCATAAGGCTAAGCAGATGTGGCTGCGAGGTGAGTTCAAGGTTCTTTCTGAGTTTTCGCGGGAGAAAGACGCCGGGAATTCCTGCTGCGATTCCGACATGCATTCCTCTTTCGCCGAATTGAAAGCCAAGTACAACCTGACAGGTAAGGAATCTTACAACCTCGTCGAAGCCGGCCTGGATTCCCTGGATCTTGTTGTGTTCGTGCATGAACTCAAGGAACTCCTGAAAGATAAAGGCGCCGAGATGTTGGCGAGGCAGGTAGATATTGGCGTGATTCAGCGCGTCGGCGTAGCGGAGCTGTTTGGACTAGCCGAAAAGTTGAAACGGGCTCCCGCAGAGGCACTCGTTCATCTGCGTCATTCCCTTGCGGCTTTCCGTGAAGAGCAGCGGGCTGCTGAAAAGCAGATGATGAGCAACGACAGGAAGCTCATCTTCGAGGCTCCGGCGCCTTTGCCTGTGCCGGAGGTACCGATGCCGAATCATGTGCTGCTCACGGGCGGGACAGGCTTCATAGGACCCTTCCTCATGAAGAGCTTGCTGGAACAGACGCGAGCGAAGATTTATGTTCTGGTCAGGTCTTCCGACGGACAGAAGGGTAAGCAAAGGCTGAGAGCCGCGATGGAGTCTATGGGGCCCTGCGGGATAGATCTGATGGGGATGTTCGAAGCTCGGGTGATCGCCGTCTGTGGCGATCTTGGACAGCCAAAGCTGGGCCTGACGCAGGACGTGTGGGATTTCCTGGCGAGTAAAATCGACACAGTATTCCACAACGGTGCGACCGTAAACTACCTGTTCAACTACGACCTGATGCGTGACGCGAACGTGCTGGGAACCAATGAGGTCGTACGACTGGCGTTCGAGGGAAGGCCCAAAGAATTCAATTATGTCTCGACTACCTTCGTGTTTGGCTGGGCCGTTAAATCAGTCCTGAACGAGACCGACCTGAACGAGAATATGGAGCTGCTCGATTTTGGGTACAGCCAATCGAAATGGGTGGCGGAACAGGTGGTTGTCGACGCGCGCAGCCGGGGACTTTCCGCACGGATTTTCCGGCCTGCTCTCGTGAGCCCTTCCGTCACGGGCGGAGGCAACAACTTCGATATCGCGGTTCGCTTGGTTGCCTTCATGGTGAATCACGGCATTGGCGTCGATACTCTCAACCAGGTCAGCTTTGTTCCTGCGGACATTGTGGCGAACAACATCGTTGCGATCTCTAGCACTCGCGGTACAGCGAATAAGACTTACCATGTCACGCGGGACGATTATTCGAACATGATGGATATTACCGGGCTTATTACCAAAGCGACTGGCCGCCGATTCGAAACATTCAGGCTTCCCGACTTCGTTCCCGAGCTGATCCGCAGATGCCGGAAGGAAGATCTTCTCTTTCCGCTACTGGATTTTTTGGTGGGCTCCGTCGACAACATCTCCGCGATGGAGTTCAAACGCTACGACAGCTCTTCTTATCAAATGGCCCGCGATGCGTCCGTGTGGGGCAAACCAGATCCGTCTCTGGAAGATACGGTCAACGGCATTCTGAAATTCATGTATCGCAAGGGGATCATTTCGGTCGCGGCTCGTGAGGTGAGCGCAGTGTCACCGAGCGATGGGCTTCTGGATTGTACAGATGCAATATCCGCTACTGCTTCTTAAACAAGAGCTTTTCGGTTAGCCGCTGGCCCGTTTCCAACGTGCCGGTGGTGGATAGTGTCATCTGCTGCCCCTCCGCGGAAACCACCCACCTATCTTTTTGCGTGACTTGATCGTCCCGCCGGTAGCTCGCATCCACCGTATGAGGATCCACGAGTTCAAGCGTCACGGTATCGTTGCGTGAGTTCTTCAGATCGTATTGCTTTCCGTCAAAACGGGCGGTATAGCTGAAGTCACCCAGAAAACGGATCCCACCGCTCCCGTCCGTCTCGATTTTAAGCACCAGACCCTGCCGCAAACGGGTCTTGCTGAGATCCTGCGTCCATTCACCTGCGAAGAGGTCATTGACGACCTTTTTACCTCCGCTTCGCGTCCACACGGTGATCCGATCTGCGTGGCCCGCGGTTGCAGTCGTGGTCGTTAACTCGTTCCCATCATTCGAAAGTTTTTCGCGAACTGTCGCCACAATAGTTCCGTCCTTTTTCTCCTTGACCTCCGCCTGCCGCTTATTGATCCTGCGCAGCTCAATTTGATTGAATGCGAGATTGCCTGGTGCGGACGAATCGTGTCCGTTCCAATTTGCTGTGAAATCGAGATGGGTTTCGCCGGACATAACTACATGCACTCCGTCATGCAGAGGTGTTATGGAGAGCCGGTTCGGAGGATCGAGACTTGACTGCGCGGAGACGAGCGTCCAAGAGCCAATGCGCGGGTCTGCCGTTCCAGATTGGATGGCGGCAAGCAGCCCGAGCAAAAGTAAGGTGCGAATTGATCCTCCTAAATTGGTGGGGCAAATTCTAGCAGATTCACATCGCTCCGTAAGTGAGTGTTGCGCAGATGTAAACTCGCGAAACTGAGTACAACGTGGGAACCGGCTCCGGACGGAGCGCGTCTTTCGTCCGTGTGGTTTTTGAGCGTCACCGAAGAGTTTTGGTGACGACGATCTTGTGTGACATGACATGATGATATCTATGCATGCGCGCCGTTTTTGGGTGTCGGGAATCGTCCTCGCAGCAACCATCGCACTTCTTCCATTTTCTTTTCACGCGGAGCGCCGTCTAGAGACCGCAACCCGTGTGGAAGGAAGCCAGGCTGAAATTGTCAGGGAGGAGCTGGCCAGTCGTTTTCGGTCGCCGTTTGTCGACCGCGTTGTCCTGGTGGTCGAGGGACTTCCGCCGGCGAATTCGGAGGAAGGCGGGCAATCGTTAACAAACATCGTGGCAGCACTGAGAGAGCAGCCCGGTGTTTCAGGAGTGGTGTCCTATCTCGAGTTGCGCGATCCGATTTTTCTGGGCCGGGGAGGGGGAACGTTTGTTCTCGTGGGACTAACTTCGACCGGCGGTCCCGTCGAATCGCTTGTTCCGGAGCTTCACCAACTGGTGAGCTCGCTGGAGAATCAACTGCGGGGCCGTTATCCGGCGGTGAAACTTGAACTCACAGGCGAGATTCCACTGAATTTCGATATTCGGAAAGCTAGCGCCGCCGACGTGCATCGCGGCGAAAGCCTGGTGATCCCCGCGACCCTCGCGCTTCTGCTCGTGGCGTTTGGAAGCCTGATGGCCGCTCTGATTCCGTTGGCGGTTGGCCAGCTTGCGATTGCCACCACTCTGGCGATTACGGGATTTCTGGCTCAGCGCTGGCACTTGTCCATTCTGGTTCAGAATTTGGCCACCATGCTTGGCCTGGGCCTGGGAATCGACTACGCGCTCCTGATGATCAGCCGCTTCCGGGAAGCGATTGCCGCCGGGAACGATGGACCCACGGCGGGTGCGATCGCTGCACGTCAGGCAGGTCGCACGCTCTTGATTTCAGCCGCAACGGTAGCCATCGGATTTCTGGCCCTCTTGACGGTTCCGATCAGCGAAATCCGTTCGATCGGTGTCGCGGGATTTCTGGTGACGGGAATGAGTGTGTTGCTCACGAATACCCTGGTTCCGGCAGCGCTGGTATTGCTCGGTCCGCGAATTGATCTTGGCCGAATGCCCTTTACCGCAAGGTTGGATGAGCGACGGGCCGCAACTACAGGAAATCGCTGGCGGCAATGGGGAAGGGTAATTGTCGCGCATCCCTGGCTTGCTCTTCTTGTGGCAGGTACGCCTTTGCTTCTGCTCGCATGGCAAGTCAGACGATTGGATACCAGTCTTCCTCGAGGGGATTGGCTTCCCCAGGCGGCGGAATCAGTCCACGCGCTGCACACCCTTGAACGGATGGACCGGGGCGGCGTTGTGGAATCGTTGCGCGTCATTGTCGAGTTTCCAACGGATTCCATCGCGCAAAGCGACGCGGGGTGGGATGCGCTGGATCGTCTCTCCAAGCGCCTCGCGAGCGATCCTCGCAGTGACCGTGTGATTTCTATCACTACCCTTGCGCAGAGCAACCGAGCTTCCCTCACTGATCTTTCGCGGGAGACGCGTCGAACGTTCCTGAGTAGTGACGGAAGAGCGGCGCTGCTTGAGGTGTTACCCGCGAGTTCGGTTTCCCTGCGCGACCAGGTCAACTGGGTGCGGGAGCTGCGTAGGACCGGCGCGCCAACTCTTACCGGCGTGCCTGGCGCAACCCTTCTCGTTGGCGGCATCCCGGCACTCAACGCTGATTATGAAACGATCATCAGAGACCGCTTTCCGCCTGTTATGGCGCTGGTGGTGGGCGGGACGCTCTTTGCTCTGCTCTGCGGGTTCCGATCGATCTTTGCCGCCGTGAAGGCCATCGCACTCAACCTGTTCTCGGTGGCGGCGGCCTTCGGAGCATTGGTTTTCGTTATCCAGGACGGACACGGAAGCAGGTTCCTGGGAGTTCCTGGGGGAACCGGTAGCGTATTCCCCCTTGTTCCGATCGTCGCCTTCGCAATCGTCTTCGGATTAAGCATGGATTACGAGGTATTTCTGGTCGCACGCGTTCTGGAAGCCAGAAGGAGCGGGCTGAGTGAAATGGATGCGATTCCGGAGGGGCTGGCTAGAACCGCGGGCCTGATTACGAGTGCCGCCGCGATCATGATCGTGGTATTTGCAGCATTCACCTTCGGAGATTTCCTGGTGGTCAAGATGATCGGATTTACGTTGGCCATCGCCGTGTTGATTGACGCGACCCTGGTTCGTATTGTGATCGGTCCCGCGCTCCTTCGTATTGCGGGCGATTGGAACTGGTGGCCTGGCGGGCTCGCCACAGAGCGCAGGGCGCCGGTGATGGCGAGTCGCGAATGATATCTATATGCGATGACACGACAAATTTGTCAGCCACGAATGCAGCGGCGTGCTCTCTCGCTGACGTCGGGAGGACGGCGAGGCGTAGCACATTCATCCACGAATCCGGCTCTTTGAACGTCAGTAGGGGGCGGCTGCGGGTTTCACCAATGGGAATGTCGGGTCGGGCAGCTCTGTCTGACGTGATGCCAATAGTTCCCTCTCGGCAGCGAGCCAGTCTTCCAGCGCAACACCGTCTGCGCTGCCGCGTTTCAAGTAAATTTCGTATGCACGCTGTTCTATCTCTTCAAGACTCGGTACCTTCTTCTCAGTGTCTGACACGACGGCACCTCATTCGGATTTTATTGGAAACTGGCAATTCGCGTGGGTCTCGTCTTCAACCGTCGGAATTACATCCAGCAAGCACCTTCTCCAGTGCCAATCTGACGTTCCGTGGAACAACCATCTACCATAAGGAAGTCTAGAACGTCGCACGGTTGCTCACGTTCGCCGTGCTTGCCATACCATTTCTACTAGCACTTTTCTGGCTTCCACCGGAGTGCTCACCTCCCGCAAGAATGCGATGCGGGCACCTCGCGTGCTCTCTTCGGTCTTCAAGCGTACGTGAAAGCCGAGACGGTCGACCGATGTCATCACTACTTCCTGAGACTTGATTCCAGCGAATGCCCGGGCAAGTAGGACGAGCGCTTCCCCGTGATCGGTATTCATGTGCTGGATGATTTCGGTTGCAGTCTCAGCCAGCGGATCAGGCTGCGCGCTGTAATATTCCGAGGCAGAAACCCAGCCCATCACCCCGAAGCCACCGACGAAGTAGACGTCCACCACATCCATCTGGTAAAAGGAAAAGTCGTCAAAGTCCACCCAGTACTTGCTGTTGGCATGACGCGCCAGGTAGAGTTTCCGTGCTTCAGCCGCTTCCGCCACTGATACCGACAGAATATTTCCCAGCAACGTGACCCTGGCCGCACCCAAGGGATCGCCGGCCGTATCAGGCTGGGTCACCAGCAAGCTGGAACGCGGATCTGCCTGCACATTCTGAGTGTGCATAGCCATCGTGCTGATGAGGAGGACAGGATTCGCGTGGTCGTCCAATCCATAGGGCATCACGGATCCGAATGGGAACCCGTGCTGTTTACGTGAAAGTGTCGAGAGACTTCCAACTCGGCCGAGATGCACCAAGGTACGTGCTCGCTCGGCAAATGTAGGCTCAGCGACCGTAGGTTGGTTACTCGCCGCGCTTGAGCCCGCGTGTTTCCGTGCCGTTGATGAAGACATTCCTGTGCTCCCACATGGATTCGACGCATTATCCGGCATTCTCTAGTCGCCCGGATCCTTGAAACAAGCTAGCACGTCGCGGCCTGAGGCGTCTGTTTTAAGCGCACAGGGAATTTGGGCAGGCGGGGAAAAAGGAGAGAGGCGCTCGGTAACCTCACAAGCGCCTCCTCTACTGCGTCAACTCAAACCGTACCTCACTGGATCACCTCCTTCTCGGCCGGAACGCCGATGTCGACAAGAATGTCGAATGGTCCGAGTATAACGCGGGATAGGGAGATGTCAGAACAAGGGTTGGCAGTTGCTCCCGATAAACGCGCTTGTGGTGACCGGCGGGATTTCTCACTATCGGAACCCTAGAATCCGCGGAGCAAGGCTTCCATTCCTGTCGTGAAACAGCTAACCGAGTCGCTCGAGGCGCACCGTAAGCGGAGTTTGCGCAGGCCGTTGAGCGCATGCGCCACACGGGTGAGATCACCCTCCGTGACCGCGGATTTTGAATTTGTAACTACCCATCGATCGCGTTTGGGGCTCGAGCTGGACTTCTTGCAGAAATTCGATAAATTTGAACCAGCTCGCACGGCGCGCCTCGGTGTGTTGAGTTGGGAGTTTGGGCTCCGAGCTTTCCCTTGCGAACCATAAGACAACTTAATCTGCAAGTAAAGGGGAGCGGATCGGGTACCGACACGAGAACCGCTAGAAATCCAAGTTCGCGCGCTTTGCTCAGTCTTACGGCCTGAAAGCTCGCGCCAGGGAGCTCGACGCGTGACGAGCGTCGCGGCGTTTTTAAACCTAACTGAGCAGCGCCGTTCTGAAATCACGGTAAGTGGTTGCTTTGATGAAGTGGAGCCGCTGGCGGTGACACTGGATTCCGGTGCCATCGGCACTTCGTCAGAAAAACTTCGATTTTGTCAGAGATTTGGTGGGACGTGACCGGGATCGAATCAGTCGTTCGAATCGGGGAACTTGCAACGAATTTGCAACGGATTGAACCTAGAGCGTGAGAAATGAAATAGCAACGTGTGCAAACTCAATGGATTAGATGGTGGGCCTGGGGAGAGTCGAACTCCCGACCAACGGTTTAGGAAATCAGGTTGCTTTGTTGACGGGATGTGAAAACTTTGGACTCTACTATATCCGTCAACAAGTTCCAACGAGAAGGATGTGAACGGTTCTGACTCGAGTTGAACCGTTATGAGCAAGCAGGTACTGCAAAACTACTGCACGCCTCGTATCCGAAACCTGTTCCGCCCAGGCCAATTTACCTCAGCTTCGCGTACTCGGCTTTTGCAGCGATGGGGACGGGATGTCAGGGTCGGCGTCTTTCCAGAGCGTGAGGAAATCCTTGTAGGCCGCTTTGGCTTTTGCTGTGTCGCCCTGCATGGCGTAGGCTCTACCGATTTGCAGATGCGCGAGTGCACCGATGGGCGAGTTCAGTACGATGCCACGATGGTCGAGAAACTTTTGGTACTCGGCTGCGGCCTGTGAACCTTGATGCAGCGCCAGGTGCGCTTCGCCGCGCACGTATGCGGGATACATCATCCCGACCTGAAAGGGTAGTGAATAACTCAGTTCGTATGCGCCTGCGGGCTGCAAGAGCTCAATAGCCTTTGCAGGGTTCTTGTGGGCCAATTCTACGGCAGCACGAATAGTCGGCACCCAGTAGTAGTTCAGTAGGGTATTCGTCGGATTCCTTTTGTCCAACTGCTCCGTAGTAGCGTTAGCCTGTGACACATCACCTGCCCGAGCAAGAGCCAACGCCGCCAATTTCTGTACGCCGGTCCCTGAACTCATCGTGAGCACGGTTGGGGCCTCCAGGCGCGCCTGTTCCCAATTGCCAATCTCCGCGTTTCGCAATGCGGCGGCCGCTTGCCAAGTTGCTGCCGTTTCCTTCGCGCCAGCACGCAGCGCTGATTCCACCGCCCGCCGAGAAAAATCTCGAGCCTTCCTAATATGCCCGTAGTAAGCCTCGGTATTGGACTGTGCCGAGAGTAAGACGTCTTCGCTCCCTAGCTTCCCGGCCGCCCAATCCACCTGCCGTTTCATTCCCTCTACATCGCTCTGGAGAAAAGCGAGGTAGTACATCATGAGGCGCAACTCCGCTCCATCCAAGTTGCGCCCCAGTGCCTGCTGGAAAGTGCCTTTGGCTTCATCCAAGTGGCCTAAGGCAAGATGGATTTCCGCAAGATTACTGAACGCAATAACATCGTTTTGCTCAAGACGAAGAGAATCCTGCATTTCAGACAAGGCTCGCTTCCATTCCCCTAACAACATGTATTCGTTTCCCAGTTCTAGCGGGGCGATGTCATCTCGTGGATAGCTCTTGGTCAAGAGCTCGTAGGTTTGAATCGCCTTCTCCTCATCCCCGGAAGCAATTGAGTAGTAGTTACCCGAAATGAGGTACCTCTCTCGCTCACTTACCCGGTCTCGCAATTCAAATGCTTTGTCTAGGAACTCCTCGGCCAAGCTGTTTTCCCCAAGATTGGAGTAACAGCTTCCCAACGCGCTATATGCCAAGGCAAAATTGGGGTCAAGTTCGATGGCACGGTTGAAGAACGGAGTGCCGTCGGTCCCGCCTTTCGTTTCCCACGTTTTTAGGCCCAGGCTATAAGCTTTCAGGGCCTCCAGTGAGGGCGTGGTGGCCTGCTCTAGAGGAGTATCGAACTTTTGCACAGTGCTCAACGACTCGCCCAATTTGCCTCGAATTTCCGAAGCCGTCTTTCCCAAAGCATCGAGCACATGGTTCTTATCGCTCGCCTGAGCTTCTGTGCTTGCCAGCGATTGCCCGTTGACGCAGTTGACGGCCTTGAGGGTCACAAGGTACTGCGCTCCAATTTGTGCTATTGAACCATCGAGGACGGCGGCACTGCTCGCCCGTTGGCAGAGTTCCCGCGCAACATCCGGCGTGAGCTTCGCATCCGGCTTCTGGCCCATCATCAGTAGGGTCTGCCGGATTTGCTGGTCAGAAATAATTCTCAGGAAGGGTGATTGTTCGAGCTGTACCGATAGACCCTGCCGCAGCGTACCGTCAAAGATGGCGTCCCCGGTCGTGTTCGTGAAATCAGCGAGCACAATCGTGTCTTTGTCCGTCAGCGCATGCGCCTTGCGGGAGAAAAACAACCAGCCGCCTACGGCCAGCGCAACAACCAAAATAGCTCCTCCAGCGACTCCCCCCCATAGAGCGGATTCCCGAGCCGGCTTCAACGCGGCCTCGGATGCTGCGACGGCTGCACGACCGGAATCTGAATCACGTTTCAGCCGCTGCAAATCCGTGCGGATATCAGCGGCGTTCTGGTAACGCAGCTTCCGGTCTTTCTCCAGCGCCTTGTTGACGGTCTCTTCGAGCTTTGGGGGAAGGTCGGGATTCAGTCGCACCGGCGGCACTGGCGCTCGTTCCAGAATCGCATTCGCGATGACGCCGGAGGTATCGCCCCGGAACGGCTGAACCCCCGTCGCCATCTCGTAGAGCACGGCTCCGAAGGAAAACAAATCCGTCCGCGCGTCAAGCGGTTCGCCTCGCACCTGCTCGGGGGACATGTATGTCAGAGTTCCAATCGCAGTGCCCGGTTGAGTGAGCATTTCTGGCGCGCTGGCTGTGGGCATCGCTGAAAGATTCACAGCACCGGCTGCCGGTGCGAGCTTCGCCAGACCGAAATCCAAAATCTTGGCGTGCCCGCGCTCTGTGACAAAAATATTGGCCGGTTTAATGTCGCGGTGAACGATTCCTTTGGCGTGCGCCGCATCCAGTGCGTCGGCGATTTCGATTCCCAGTTCCAGCACTTGCTCCAGCGCCAACGGCTTGCCGGAAATGCGGTGCTTCAACGTGGTGCCTTCCATAAATTCCATCGCAATGAAAGGCTGACCGTTGTGTTCGCCGATTTCATGGATGGTGCAAATATTTGGATGGTTCAGAGCGGAAGCAGCCTGAGCTTCACGTTCAAAGCGGCTTAGAGCTTGCGAATCTGGCGTGAAACCGTCAGGAAGGAACTTCAAGGCAACGAAGCGGTGCAACTTGATGTCTTCCGCTTTGTACACCACTCCCATTCCCCCACCGCCGAGCTTTTCGATGATTCGGTAATGCGATATGGTTTGGCCAAGCATGGGCAAGCAGTGGCGCAATCTTAGGCGGGCATCTGGTCAAATCTTCCCGATTAGCGACACGATTCCGGTTATCGACCCCTGGCGGAGGGGAATACTATATCCCCATACACACAGTAGAAGCAGACGCTGAACAGTAGACGGTAAAAGTTGACAGTAGAGGTTTACAGCAAAAAGCAGGTAGACGATGAGAGCCGTAGAGATAAATGAAAGCTGGCACCCAGCAGTAGGTGGCCTAACGGGTCATTCCGGGAAACAGGTCACGAATCTCCACCTGTGAATCCTCCGCTAATACCCTCCCGCAGAATTGGTCCCACCCAATCCCCGCATTCGGCCTTTAACGTTGGCCCACGCGGCTGCTATTAGCGGCTAGCGGCAATAGGCTAAGCCGCGGAACGTCTCGGGAACCCTATTTGGGGGCTTGGTTTGAACCGAGGCTGAAATTTGAGCGAAGCGGCGAGAGTATTTCAAGAAAAAAAAAAAAAAAAACGCCCTGCAACGAATAAACAATCACGAGTCTCACATGGGCTCACGGTTCGCGCTCTTCGACCCGGCGCTTCTTGGGTTGCAACTTGTGAATAACCCTCAAGTGCATCCCAATCCCCAGCTCTGCTGCGCTCTTGGAAGCATACAAACGCCGTTCCCCCGAGCGCCATGCGCACAACAGACACTGTGCTTCCCAACGCTCTAATCCCGGCAGACTCGACGCTAGGCGACGCACCACGCCGTTCGTCTTCATATCTCCGCCTCCTTACAACCCATCAACGGTTTCAACGCGGGCCGAATTCCTTCATCGCTTGCCGGATGCGTCTGGCGTTCTGAGGAAGGCGGCGTGCTCCGAGCGGTCAATCTAGCGTAGCAGCTGCGCGCGTTTAGGCAAGGCGTGATTAGACGGCTGCGCGAACTAACCTGCTTTTGCTGCGCCGTTCCACTTACGCTTTCGTGCGAATGTGATTGAGGCTGCCGCTTTGATTCTTGCCACATGAATGGCTGCGAATCCCGGCGAGGTTGTAAAGCAATCTTTGGGGGTTCCGCAGAACGGGCATGACGTAAAACTAAAGAGTCTGACCGCCGCGCTATGCAAACCTAACCGCGCAGCTAAGTTCCGGCTTAAACCTACGTTTCTGTTATTAAAGAGTTTCCCCGCATGAACTCTGACCTGTTAGTGTCTAGCAGATTTGCAGGAGCGACTGGAGGTGTGACATGACGGCGCAGTACGACATCTTCAAAAAGACCCCGAACAACGATTTTATTTGGGTGGAAGCAGTGGAAGACATCGGTCATGCGCGGAAACGCCTGATTCATTTGACCGCTAACCAACCGGCTGAATACCGGCTTTGGGACAGCAGCCGTCAAATGTTCGTGGAACCCATGGAAGATTGCGCCTAAAGGGTTGGTGAGATAATCCCGCCATGAAAGCGACTATCGCCGTGATTGTCAGAGCCTTTCTCGTACTCTCAGTCTTTGTTGCACCTGTGCTCGCGCAGACTCCCAGCAGTCAGCAGGAACAGCCCGAGTTCATCAAGCAGGGGCAGCAATTAATGCGCGAGGGAAAGTTGGATGAGGCGCTGGCGTTGTATCGCAAGACCCTCCAAACTTCTCCCGATTCTTTGCCCGCGAACATTGCCGCAGGGAGTGTGCTGGATTTGATGGGTCAAGGTGAGGAAGCCCGTCAGTATTTCGGGAAGGCAATCCAAGTTGCGGACACGCCCGAGCGCAAGGCAATGGCACAAAGGGCGATGGCAATGTCGTATGCCTTCGAGGGAAATTGTAAAAAGACCGTTCAGTATGAGCAGGCTGGTCTTTAATTACTACGGGAGCGTAAAGAACTTTTTTCAGCAGGGCGAGACTGCCGATGAGGCCGCTCGCGTGTGCATTGACTCTGGCGATTTGGATACCGCTTACCATTGGTATAAGATAGGCCATGAAACTGGATTGAAGGAACCAGACATCAAACCTGCTCGGCAAGACCTTTGGGAGTTTCGTTGGGAGCATGCGCAAGCCCGCATCGCTGCCCAGCGTCGGGAATCAAGCCGAAGCGGAGAAGCATGTCGCTGCGGCGAAGGCCATCCTTGATAAAGGAACCAATCCCGAGCAGGCAGCCATTTCTTTCCATACTTGGAAGGCTACGTCGCGTTTTATGCGGGAGACTACAAGGCGGCGCTCGAAGATTTGCTGAAGGCGAACCAGAACGACCCGTTCATTCAATGCATGACTGGGCAGACCTACGAAAAGCTGGGCGACAAGGAGAAAGCCTTGGAGTATTACCGCAAGGCTTCAACGGCAATCGCGCACAATCCCGCCGCTGCGTACGCTGTACCGTTAGCAAAGAAGAAGCTCGCTTCGCTAGCGAGTTAAGTTCTGTCGCCCAGCTTCCGTGCCGAGCTCAGCTGGTGTAGTCTCCCCCCATGCAAATCGGTGCCAAACTCCGTGAGCTGCGTCACCGCCAAGAATCTGAGCCAAGGTGACATTCAGAAGCGGACGGGTCTCTTTCGCTGCTACACCAGCTCGCGTGGAAAACGGCTACACCGTTCCTACGATTGAAACCCTTGAGAAGTATGCGAGCGCGCTGGAAGTTCCGCTGTACAGGTTCTTCACTGATGAAGTGGCTATAAAAGCGCCGAAACTGCCAAAGTCCGAAACTGACAGCTCGTTGTGGGGTGCCCGTGGCAAGGAGCGTGAGCGAACTTCAGTCGCTCGTTAGGGCGCTATCGCGAGTGGATGAGCAAGACCGAAAGTTGCTGCTCAGCATGGCGCAGGGGATGGCGCGACGCGGCGCGAAAGCGGTAGTGCGCCGGACGCCGTGTATCCCAGCGAAAAGAAACTATCTGGGCAGGATTATTTTCCGTGAACAAGGCTCTCCACCTTGGAAACAAGGCTCTGCAGTGGTTCATCCTTCGACGCTATGAGAGAGATGCCCATTTTTGAAGCGTCTGCCTCCAGAAACTTGATGGGCGCGTAGAGCGTGTACAGCACAATCGGCGTTTCGGGAAGAATACGATGTAATTGAGGTGCGGCTTCCAACCCGTTCATGACGGGCATTGAAAGGTCCAAAATAATCACGCTGGGTTTGACCCGCTCTGCTTCGACAAGCGCATGCGCGCCGTTCTCAGCATGTACGCAGGAATCAAAACCAGATGAGACAAACGCCGCGCAGACCATTTTCCTGATGAGCGGGTTATCGTCCACAACGAGAATGGTTCTGCCTGCTTTTGCACCGGTAGCTGCAGATGACGTAGATACTCCTCGCAAACCGCTTTGCTATTGGGGATTCCAATCGGGGTAGTTGAGCGTGTCGCGTTTCAGGACATATAGAGCATTCACCGCATCGGCAATCGCCGACCTTTCCCCATGGTGGTCGCTATCGGCGGAAATCGTTTGAAGGCGCTGAAAGATTTTCCACTCAGCGAGGTGAATCTTGGCTTCTAATTTTTGTTTGTCTACTTCTACAAGAGCCTCTTGATAAGCCGTCTGCCATTCCGGGTAGCTGAGTTCGCTCACGGGTTAACCTCCCATAGTTCGATAAGCCGTCCATTCACGTTGTTCGTGAGGAGCGACGGCGGAAGTCTTCCACCCACAATAATAAAATATGATTTTTCTTGGTTTCAAGAGCTTTTTTGCAATTCGGGTCACGCAATCCAAGTACGTTGAGCGCTTCCGCGCAGCTCTCGTTCCGTACGAGCACTGACAGGTGTTTTGGCGCGCCGCTTTAACATGATATACATTTACGCCTCCCGCAGAATCGGGGAGGCGGCTATGCCTATCACCGTTCTTCTGACCGACGACAAAGAGGTTGTTCGCAGTTCAATTCGGCTTCTACTTGATTCCGACCCAGACATCCACACGATTGGAGAAGCATTCAACTTTAAGGAAGCGATTCAACGTGCTACCGAGCTAAAGCCGCAGATTGTCGTTATGGACCTACACATGCCCGATACCTCATCTGTGAATCCTCAGGAAATCAAATCACTGTTGAACACATTAGGGTCGCGATTGATTGCAATCTCTTTCTGGAAAGATGAGGGGACGCAGGCGCTCGCTGAAAGCCTTGGAGCGATAACCTTGCTGGATAAGATGAGGCTCACTACCGACCTAATTCCTGCGATAAAAGCTGCAACTACTCAGCAATGAAGCGCGAGCGTTTGAGTGCCAAACCGGTGCGTGTTTTTGGGGTAACGGGAAGGTCACGACTGGGCGGCACGGCACTCGCTTGCTCTTTAGACCTTGGCTGGTTTCAAGGTGGACTCCGGCTGGTCAACCACTTGAGATGACTGCGCCTTGGCTGAGCTGCTCCCGTAATTCCGAATGGATGATAAGTGCCTCCACGCCTCTCTTCGCCGAATAAATGAAGCAATCTCCGGGAGCGTTGCGAGCCACTTCCCTTAAGCACTCTCTTGCGTCTTCGAGGGTTTCAACCGATTCTATCCAGAATGGCTGACCATCCGGCAGCATTGCAAAAATCGCGAAGGTCGGGTGCATTTTCCCTCCGTTAAGTCGGGTCAGGCTGTGTGCCAACGAATCTTCAAAGGCAGGTAAAGCTCGGCTGGCTACAGGATTTAACTTGTCGCAGAATAAAGCAATACAGCAAATTATTTATTTGTCTTCCCAAATCGGTGAACGACTCTGTAGAGCTAGGGATGCCGGAAGAATCGGCAACGGAGATTTAAACGTTCGCCGATTCAGTGGTTGCAAAAGCGGAGGTGCGTGAAAGTTGATAGCTGTCGCAAAACGCCGACTTCTCGGAGCGTGAGCAGGATGGCGCTAGAGTTGGCCGCGAGATATTACTAAGCTACCGAACAATACCCATTTCTCTGGCGGCATCCTCGCAAACACAAATCGGCTCGACGCCGTTTTCGAATTTCTGCCAACGCCTGTCCCAGTCAATCATTGGCACGAAGCAGTTGAACGTTGAAGGCACGGATTCTGGTCCGCCATTTCTCAGCCACACCCGGAACCGTGCTGGGTGTTCACCGTCATTCGTGCAGGAGGTAGGTCTGCGCATTACTTCGCTCTCTGGGCTGTGCCCGTCCTAGATTTAAAGTGCGAGCGGCGGCCTGTCGGAGTAACACCGTTCCCACAAAAATAGTGATGTAGCGTTTACTCGGGCCCTGCCCACAGCCGATACGGCGAAGCGCAATTTGAAGCCCAAATAGCCCCCGAAGATTGCGCTGCAGTTAGGAGGCAGAATTTAGCTAATCAAGACGATTCAGTTTCCCAATATGCGCAATGTTATGCACACTCTGCGCGGGGCACGCGCCCGCCTGCTATGAACGAAAATGTCGAAGTTGGGCGCAGCAAGAAACGCGTCTATTGCTTCGGTTTCTCCTCGGGTTTGCTCTGTGGTTTCGGCGCAGCTTCATGTTGTGGCTGCGGTTTTGGGAGCTTCGTGCTGTTGTGGCTGAGGTTTCGGCGCAGCCTCGTGTTGTGGCTGCGGTTTTGGGGCTTCGTGCTGTTGTGGCTGAGGTTTCGGCGCAGCCTCGTGTTGTGGCTGCGGTTTTGGAGCAGCCTCGTGTTGTGGCTCTGATTTCGGTGCAGCTTCGTGTTGTGGTTGCTGCCGTGGAGTAGCTTCGTGCTGTGGCTCCTGTCGTGGTGCAGCCTCGTGTTGCTGGCTCTGGTTTTGGAGCAGCTTCGTGTTGTGGCTGCGGCTTTGGAGCAGCTTCATGTTGCTGTGGCTGCGGTCGTGGAGCAGCTTCATGTTGCTGTGGCTGTGGTCGTGGAGCAGCCTCGTGTTGTTGTGGCTGTGCTTTTGGAGCAGCCTCGTGCTTTGGCTGTGCTTTTGGAGTGCTCTCCGTTCGCGGCGTTGTGGTATGCGGTGGTGTCTTCTTAGGCGTGGTCTCTGTGTGAGCTGTGTTCTCATGTGCTGGCGGTTTCGCTCCAGCGCCTGTGGTCTTATGTTCACTTGTCGCGCCAGCGTTTGTGCGTCCGGCGTTATGCTCTGATGCACTCGTACCTGCAGGAGTCGTTGGGACGGCCTAGCGGCAGAGCTGGCACCGGCAGTCTTCGCGCCTCTAGCGTTTGCTGCGCTTTTACCCGTTACACCCTTGTACGGAGCGGCGGCCTTCGCTGGCACTACACCCGCCCCCTTGAAATTACCCGGTCTCGCCGTCGCCGCTACCGCTGGCTTCCCGTGGTTCACGGAAGCAAATTGGCTGCGGTCTGAAGCCGCTGCGTGCCGGTGCTCCGTTTGTGCTGCCGTGGGCTGCGTATGTTGCTCGTGCGCGTAAGTTTCTTCCTGCGGCGTCGGTCTTCGGCCCACTCCACCCGGACCGTTGAAGCTAGCGCGGTTTACCGAGCTGTAGTTGTTGACCACCGTCTTGTTATACACATTGTGAATCTCGGTGACGTTCACGTTGTTCACAGTCCGGTTGTAGTAGAAATTGTCCCCCCGCCAGTATCCGCCCTGATAACCTTCTCCACCGTACCCATAGCCGTAATTTACTCCGCCATAGAAACCGATGCGCGGTCCCCAGTAACCGTCATTCCATCGGTACGCTCCGTTGTTCCATCCCCAGTATCCGGGTGTCCACAGGTAGCCGGGCGTAGGCGCAAGCACCCATGTGCCCGGCACCCAGTAATAATCTTCATCGTCTTCGCTGTAAGCCCAGTAGCCGGGCGTCCAGATATAATTGTCGCCGGGACAAATCGGTTGTACGTAGACCGGCAGCGCCGGGGGCGCGACAGTGATGGATATTCCAACGACTTGCCCGAACGATAGAGGTGGTATGAACAGCATCACGAGGGCTAACAACAGCCACTGAATAGAATGGATTGAGCGCCGCGTCTGCATGAGCGTCACCTCACTAAAGTTTCTTTCACTTGAGAAAAAGAGCTGAGGGTTGTGCATTGACCACCCGTATGAAGCTGTTCTCCTGCCCCGGCCGTTGTCGCAGCTGGGTTCTTCGCCGCCTGCTCGTGCGCGCTCTGCAACTCAGCGTCGAAGCACGGCTCGCACATTCCGCCTGTTTCGCCGATGATTCGGTTACACCGGATACAGACTCGGGTCATACAGCTCCGCACACACAGAGAGGTACAAACAAGAAGATGGCGAAGGTGGCTGTCATCCGCAATTAGAATTTGCTTGGACATCGCTGTGAGTCACGAGAACGTTGTTTGCATAGTAGCAGCAGGTTCTGGTGTGGGATATAAGGCGTTCACCCTAATCCTGAGCGGTTGTGTCACTGACAAACGTACAGAGAAATATGGAGTGCAACAGCTGAAAAAATGCGTTTACTCGGCAGGCTTCTTAGCGCGGTCAGAAGGTGTTCCCGTAACATCGGGAAATATTCGCTTGAATGCTGCACCTCTGGCCGTATCGGGGTCTTCCTCCGACGAGCCCTCCCGCTGGGTTTCTTCCGTTCTTAGCGGAAGCTTCGGGGTCGGGTGGTTTCACTTCTTCAGGAATCATTGGTGCACCACACGTATCTGAGCCACTGGGAGCGGTAAGTGCAGGGTAACGACGCGTGTCGGACTACGGAATAGGGTTTTTACTTGGTTCTGGTACGGGCAACGTCGCTGAAAAAATTACCTGCCCTCGCACCTATCCGCCCTGCGTTTGATGCAACGGTCTGCGACTTTCAACCGATTGATTTTATTGGACTAACTCCTTCACAAACCTTGTGGAATCGGACATGCATGGCAAGCACGGTCGACAGTTATGGCCGATGAAATCGATGGAGGATGCCAACGATGGGTTCTACCTTCGATATTTTCAAAATAACTTCAGACGGACCACTGTGGGTAGAAGCGGTTCAAGGTTTGGAAAAAGCTAAGGAACAGATGGCTCGCTTAGCACTGATTTCGCCCGGAGAGTATTTCATTCACTCGCAGGAGGAAGGCGTTATCGCCAAACAGACCCAAGAATTTTTGGAAGAAACATCATGACTCAAGTTTGCACAATGAAATGCCCGCACTGTGGAAGCACAGCATCCAAGGCGAAGCCTGAAGCAGCATTTTAAGTGTGAGAGGTTGCGGCTGGAAATTGTGACTTCAGGACGCTACCAACACCTTGGAATTCAACAGAGGCAAAATGCGACCGACCTTCGATATTTTTACGGATTCACCGGGAGCGCAACCAGTCTGGATAGAATCGGTTGAAGACCTTGAAGGCGCAAAAGAGCGCTTAAGAGAAGTGGCTCGCATCGCTCCGCGACGAGATTGCTTCATTTATGCAGACGGTGGCGGCATCGTGGAAATCATTGTCCACGCGGATTTTCAGGCCCTCAGACGGCATATTGACCTCACATGATTTTGATGGTGCCATTCTAACGGACCACGTCCTTACCAGGCTCTTTCTGTGAGATGAGTGGTGCGCGATACGATTAGATACGACATTTTCAGAGATGACTCCGCGCGCAACCCAAGTTGGTTGGAAACTGTTGATGGTCTAGAGGAAGCCATGAGGCGCATGGAGGAGCTGGCAGCGAACGACCCTTGCTCCGACTTTTACCTGTATTGCAATCAAGCAAACAAGCTCATAAGGCGTTTGCGTCGTACATTACCGCGACCTAACGATATGTCTGGAGATGCTTCCCAGAAAAGGACTGGTTAAGTATGAAACGTGGAAGTTTTAGGTCAGACTCTTCGTTCCCGCTTTGACAGTTCGCGGCTATCACCAATCTAAGGAACCTCTCTGATTTCAGGTGTATTGTCGGTTTCCTGCATATCCCGCCGAATTCCGTGAAACACCAAAACTACGCGCAAGCGCCGAGAACAGGCGGTGTACGAGGCGGTCTGGAAGATTGGTACTGGAGCCTTTGGCATCGAATTCGCGAAAGTGGGCCCGACGACCAAACTCAACTTGCGTCGTCCAACAGAAGGTAATTAGAAGGAGGCGTTGTGGCCACTCGCAGGATTCTGCTCGTTGTATTGCTCTTGCTCCCTTCATCGCTAGCCACAGCAGGTCAAGGCGGCAGCCTGACCTCGGACGACATTTCAAAGATTAAGCAGGTCCACAGCAACTACGAAAAGGCGTGGCTTCGAGGCGATGCTGATGCCGTAAGGGTTCTTTTTACAGAAGATTGTGTGTTGCTGCCACCGCACGGGGATACGCCACGAATTGGCCAGAACGGATTGAACGAATATTGGTTCCCACCAAATTCTCCACCGACTCAAATTACTCGACTAGTTGTCACACCAAAGAGCATAGGTGGTGACGGAGAGGTCGCGTACGTCTGGGGCACCGATGAAGTGGCGTGGACTACCATGCAAGATGGCCAGAAGAAGAGCCAGTCACATAGTGGCATTTTCTTGAACGTCCTGAGAAAGCAGTCGAACGGCGAGTGGAAACTATCTCATCACATGTGGGATGACCGGATGGAGCAACAGTTGTCGTCTGAATTGGCCGGCCCTCTACACGTCCTGAATATTCCGTCGAATCCAGCACAAAAACACCGCTGACTGCGTACGAACACCGAGGACAGGCGGTGAACGAGGTGGTCTGGTCTTGGCCTACTTTGACTTCGTGACAGCGCCCGCCAGGATGAGAAGTCCCGTTCAAGCTGAAGGAATGCGCTTGGTTCCGGAACTGTAGTATTCGGCTGCGGTTCCTCGGAAGCGAATGGCGAGGATGAAGTGCCATCTCCTGTGTCAGAAACGTTAAAGTATTGCGAGTAAACCGCTGATGTCCCAATAAATCCGCCGGGATTGTCATTGGGGACTTGTCCGTAAACATATCGACCGCTCGAAGCCAAGTAACCGAGAAAATCAAAATCCGCAGGACGACCTGAGCCCGTTATCGCGCTCCAGGGAATCGCGATTTCGCGAGTGTTATCCGGGGAAGCGGAGGAGGCATAAGAGCCATAGCCTGAGGTTGGCCCGGTCCAATTCCCTACCCCATCCGAGTTGCGGAATTCTCGATAACCGTCTTTAAAATATGTAACGAAGTCTGCTCGGAAGGGGAGTGAAGAAACATCTGTATTATCGTAGTCAAATCCACTGAGATTGCCGTCGACATTTGTTCCGCCATTAGGAGGGGTAAGCGGGCTGGCATCGATGTAGATAATCGCACCCTCATTCAGATTCGCATTCGTAATCGCGACGTAGAGGTTCGTGTTATCCCATGTCATGTACCACGTCTGACCCGTATTGGTGAGCGTCTGGTTTGTGCCGTTTGTTGTGTTTCCGTATTCTCCAAGCGATACGGTTCCATCGACTGTTGGGGTGTGCCAGGTATCGGCCTTAGCCGCGAATGCTAAAAAAAGAGCAGTGAATGTGACAAAGATGATTTTCTTCACAGGGCACTCCTTCGAATCCAGCAGGGCCGTACCGACTTACTAAACTGGCCGGAAAATACCACACACAGCTCGTTGTTGCCATTTCTATTTTTCGACGGCGGTTTCGACGTCCATTGCGACGTGGGCCATCAAAACTGTGCTGATTCGCACGGGTGGAAATCGGTGAGGAGGGCCATCGATTTACGGTATTTTGCCAGTTTCCTGCATATTCCGCCGTTTCTTCGGAAATACCGCCGATAGGCGGCGTACGAGGCGGTCTTGATGGCGGATATGGAATTCTGAAATAGCTTCGTCACTCCGCAGACCTAATTCCTCTTCCTTATCTGAAGTCCTTCATACGCCAGATAAATTCCTATGACAAATGCGACCGCGCTTACCCACAGCGGAACCTGCCAACCAGCAACAATCACCTGCCATTTGAAGACGAGCCGCAAGGCGTGAACGACCGCTACGATGAGAAAAATTGTCCCGGCCAATTGGGAAAACGCGTCCTTGCTCATTTGTCGTCACCTCCGAAAGACATTATGAGTATGAGGCGTAACCTACGATTCGCCTGCCTTCCTCTCCGAGCGGCAGCGCACAGGAATGCCACTCCTCATCCTCGGCGTGAGCGTCGCAAAACCACCGACCGCAACTTGTACATCGCACTGTCGCCGGATTGTCGTACGGCGCATCGTTAGCCGACACGTCCTGCTCGCATTCGCGCTTTACTTTGCTATCGGGAGTTGCGCGTTAGCCACTACCCGCCACTGACCATTGACCTTCTGGAAGACGTGTAGGCTGCGGTGCGATTCAGTAACCTCTTTGCCATTCTCCGTGCCCTTGATGGTTCCACGGTGCGTCATCACTACAACGTCTGGGGTTAGCATCTCGAACTTATATTCGTCCGCATTGTATGAGGCGTTCTGCACATTGGCGCTGGTAGCTTTGTTATCGGCAATCAGCTGCTGTTTGTCTTGCGCTTCGCCCTTGGAACCGATGGACAGCGTGTTGTCGCCGATTATTTTGTCGAGTTTGGCTGTGTCACCCCCAGCTTCGCCCCACTGTTTGTCGAGCGAGATGAGAGCCTTTTGAACATCACTGGGTGGGTCCTTGGCTTGGGTGCTGACAACCAAAGCAACGGCGGCACACAAAAGAGTAATCGCGAAGATTCGCTTCATATTTAAAGCTCCTTAACTGAGATTTGCGTTTTGATTTCCGCACCGACGTGCAACATACATCTGAGCGTCTCAGAACGCAATGCTCTGGCACAGTTTTCAGCAAGGCGTTTTCTCAGCGGCGTAATGAATCATCCCATTGAGGCGGGAATTGCGCGCCTTTAACCGATTCGCTATTCGCAGTCCGCTAATTAAGGGCTGAGGGATAAGCATCCTCGTGAGACACTCTCGAAAGAGGAGTCACGGCGATGCGATTTGAAAAACCCAAAAAGCAATCAGGACGTTTCGCTACACCTTGTTACTCACTGAAACGGACAAGCTTGTTAAGCATCATTCTCGGGGTCACATTCGGAATTTCGCTGATTGGTGCGCCACGGTTGGCGGCCGAAGACAACTGCCAGCCTACTTACGACGCGATGAGCAAAATCATGACCACCCCGACTCACATCTACGTCACCATGACCGCTGTGCCGAATAACAGCGACAAGCCCATCACGGCCGAAACGATTTACGCCACCGGGTCTGCATACGTAAGAGTCAGCGGCAAATGGACTCGCAGCCGGATGACACCGCAGGAGGTAGTGAAACAAGAGGAGGAAAACCGGAAAAACAGCAAGACTACCTGTCGTTATCTAAAGGACGAATCCGTGAACGGCGAAACGGCGGCGGTGTATAGCACGCACTCCGAGACGGGCGACATAAAGTCCGATGGTCAGATTTGGATTTCCAAAAACAAAGGGCTTCCTCTGCGTCAGGAATTCGATATTGACTCCGGAGGTCCGGGGGGTAAGCACCATCAGTCCGTTCGCTACGAATATACAAATGTCCAGCCTCCGCCGCTTGACCATTGATGGGCGAGGTCCGTCGGCAGTTTCCTGCATGAGCCCTAGGCTCTTGTCTCTGTTTCAGCGGTTTCGGGTAGGTTCCAGGTCGCTATCACTGTCAGGACCGTGGCAATAATCACGAGTAAACCGAGTGCCCTCCGTTGAGTATGCTCCATAATCTTCTCCTGAGGGCGGGGCCAAACTCGCTAGGCGGCTTTTCCGTGCCGCATGGAATTCCAAGATTGTGGCATAAACCAGAATAGGCGCGAGGCTCGACGCTCTTCCTTCTGCGAGGTAACGCATTCAAGGATAATTCCTTCTCCTTGCGAGTAAATAAAGTAGTCCCCTGGCACGACGAGAGCGAAGCAAGTGGTGCGTTCCCTGGCTTCCTCCAGAGTCTTAACAGCCGTAATCCAGAACGGGTAATCGTCGTCACGGCGTTTGAAAATATCGTAGGTAGGCTCCGTTTTGAGCCCTTTGCGAAACGAGTTTGAGTCGTGAAGAATCATCTCGGAACCGACTAAGTGCATTCCTCTTGCCATTGGAGCATTCGAATTCCTCAATAGAATCACTCGAGTTAACTGGGCCCGCCCTAAGGGCTTCTAAGTACTCCAAAATTTGTGCTGGGTAACTTTGTCGGAAGACACTCCCATCCTCCGTACTAGGCTGTTTGTAGAAGGTCGGAATCGTGGGACGCTTTTGCTGGTACCCGGTAGTTTGGCTATTGGCTAAGTTATAGCCAAAAACGTCACAAGAGCAAAGGCGAAAGCGATGCCAATCAAGAGGGCCACGGCTATGACTATGGAGGCACTGCGAGGCGCTGGCAGGTCACTCCAGTGATAACGATAATCAGTCATCGCACCCTTCAGCTCTGGCAATGGCTTGTAGGCCTAACCTAACATCGAGCGTACCGCCTACTAGTAAGCGGTTCTGTCTCTTTTTGCACACATTGGATTCGGATTTCGTTTTGACGCAGTCAAATTGATTTGCGATGTTTTTCACCAATTTCTTGTATATTCCGCCACTTCACATGACCGGACCGAGCATTTGGGAGAGCTGATAGATTTATCGACCGCAATCAGATGATTCTCAGAATGTCCCGAACGGAACAGATTTACAGAAGGGTGTTGGCGCAGCATATTCGAATGAGAATGAAACACCTCACACCAAACAATTGGCCTCTGTTCCGTGTCCAAGTTGCGGTGCCGCAGCTGCGCACCTTTGTGAACTGCATTCAGGTGGCCTGCGCGTCGAACCGCATTTGGACCGGAAGCTGGCCGCAGCTGAGGCGGTTGAAACGAAAAGAACGCACGTTGCCTTCGAGTCGCGGAGGTCACTGTCTGTGAACAAGGTTGTTCACGTTTGAAAGATTCGCAGGGTTCTACGCTTCGCCTCCTTCCTCTCCGAGCGGCAGCGCACAGGAATGCCACTCCTCATCCTCGGCGTGAGCGTCGCAAAACCAACGACCGCAACTTGTACATCGCACTTTTGCCGGATTGTCGTACGGCGCATCGTTAGGCGATACGGCCTGACACAGCCGTATCAGCTCCGCACTTCCGAGTTCTTTTTCTTCCATCGGGAACCTCTGAAAGAATCTCGATTAGCAAGCAATCGGCCGCGTACGCTTCAGTTTGCTGTGTCGGGCATCTTACTGCAGATTGGGTCGTTCTTCGTTCCAAGATACCGCTGACTGCTCGGAAATAACGGAGAATCGAAGGTGCACACGAAGCTGCGGTGATTGTGGATTCTAGGGTTCTAGCGTCACCTCCTCATCTGTCAGTTTTGACAATTCACAAATTTTGTATAGCGCGCTATCTTCATAAGCGTAGTTAGGCTCCCTAAGCAGGGGGACGGTCTCGAAGGCTGGCGAGTGCCGTCCCCCCTTATACATTAGTCGAAAGCGGTGAGCGAAACTGCTTCCACCCCGAGGCAGAAAGAAAACCACTACAGGGAGGAGAGTCATGAATTTTCTGGCATGGATTGTTGTAGGGCTGATAGCAGGCTGGCTCGCTGGTCAAGTCATGAAGGGCGGTGGATACGGAGTGTTGGTGGACATCATTCTCGGGATACTCGGCGGCTTTCTTGGCGGCTGGATCTTTGGTCAGTTGGGAATCTGGCCAGGCGGCGGAATGATTGGCTCAATCATCGTGGCATTCGTCGGTGCAGTGATTTTGGTCGGGATTACGCGGCTGATAAAAAGGGCCTGACAAGTACCGACAGTTTAAGGTTGCCGGCGAACTTCGGTAGAGGGTATCTCTTCCAAAAAACTCCACAATGAAGATACGTTCCGACCATATGAACAAGGGTTAGAGATGAGAAAGGGCGACCAGTCAACCAGTCGCCCTTTGGACATTTAGAGTTGGTCAGAAGTTTATCGAAGGATTGTCCGCTCTTATTGACTAAGCAGTCGCGGCTCGCTGACCGAGGAAGTCCTTGGCCTTTGCCATCTCCGCATCCCATTTTGTGAGTTGGTCAGGCGTCAGGAATCTTGCAAGTTTCTCGCGTCCAGCGCTGCGAATCTTGGCAAGGTTTCGGGTTAAATCATCTTTGGAGGCATTTGGATTCTGCTGCCTGAATTCTTGCAGCTTCTGGTATTTTTCGGTCAGAAAGGTCTTGAGCTGTTCTTTCTGCGCGTCGGTTAGGTTTAGCTCCGTGCCGAATCGCTTCAATTCAGTCGTAATGGTGTTCAGGTCTTCTGGGGTCATGCTGCTTCCTTTGACTGGGGTTTGTTGAGTGGAATTGTCTGGCGGGGCGCTTGGTTAGTGCAGCTCCTCTAGACTGAGCGCAAGCATAGGCGCAATCCTAGTTGGAAACAATAAATTCTTTTTTCACCGCGACGCACCGATTTGCGTACTCTCTTAGCTTCCAGTGTCAATACGCCGCAGACTCTCGAGGTGGTCCCGAAAGTAAGAAGTGCGGCAGTTGGCCGAAGGCTCGATGGGCAAAGCGAAAGAAGGGATAGCTCAGATTTTCTCATCGCGGGACAGCAGGTGTTCGAGGTCGTTTCGGGAACAGGCGACTGCCGTACTAAACAGTCCGCGTCTTACCTCGTGCCGTCATCATACAAAGACTAAAAAGTCCTATAGCCAAAAGAAAGAGACTGGCAGGTTCGGGAATGGGAGTTACGTTGACGGTAACATTCTCACGAATGGGTGGATTGGTATTCGAAAATTCGATGTACCTATAGTTCACATCGTTAAAAAATATGTTTCCTATATCTCCGTCTGCCAACATAAGACCTAATCCAGCGATGTCATCAAAAAAAGGTTGGTTCAAATTCAAGACATTATCGAAAATAATAGCAAAGCCGCCTTCAAAAATTGAGGTGGTGGGAACGCCGGGAGCGGAGGTGGGAATTAGAGAGGCACTCTGGCCGTTTACCGTACCTGAGAAGCTGGTGACGTAAAACACTCCGGGGGTACCCGATGGGGTTCCGTCGATGATTGCAGTTATATCGACACCAGTACCCGTGGCGGTCAGATTGAATTCATCCGCCATTGCGGCGGTGCAGAAAAAGAGCGAGCAGATACCCAGAAGAGCGACGAGCCGTAGGTTGAGCATTCGAGTTCCTTTCGGGAGCGGCTTTGTATGGGAATACTATGCAGGTCTTTCGTTCCCCCGGTGGTTGACTCGGTCTCCCTCCGGCCGAGAGGGCCTGAAAATTGATTCAAAGAAGACACGCGCATTTTTGTATCGCGGATGGAGTGAGGAATCTGTTCAATTCTGCACACTTCATCCGAATAGCGCCTGAAGGGTTAATCTTTGCCTACGCATGGTCAAATCTAGGCCAAACGGATAACAATATCCACGCAAACACCGTGTCGTCTTTGTTCGTGGTGTTTTGTCAGGTTCCTGCACATTCCGCCGTTTCTAGTCTGAAAATACCGCAGACTGCTCGGAAATACCGAGAATAGGCGGCGTACGAGGTGACGTGGAGAGGACCTGAGGCAGGTAGTGGGCGAGCCTTGATTGACATTTGCAACCGTTGAGTATCCAATTGCGCGGCACACCGACCGATTTTGCGGGGAATCTCAAAAACAACAAGGAGACACTCCTAATGAAAAAAGAAAAGTTGATATGGTATTTGCTCGGCTTGGCGTTATTGGTGAGTGCCGTACCGTTGCGGGCCCAGAAAGCCAGCGCGACCGAGAAGGCAGTTGCCGCATTAGAGCAACAATGGCTTCAGGGGCAAAAGACAAATAATCCCGACCTAGTCACCCCGCTGCTGGCAGACAAAATCGTGGTCACGCAGGCTGATGGGAAAGTCATGGACAAGGCCGAGACACTTGCGTTTTACAAGAAAACGAAGTGGGACAGCGCAGAGTACACCGACGTGAAGGTAACGGCATTTGGCGATACAGCCATCGCGACGGGAGGATTCAAAGGCAGAGGCACCGATGCGACCGGAAAGCCATTCGACGATAATGAGCGCTGGACCGATACTTGGGTGAAGATGCCCGAGGGTAAATGGCAGTGTGTCGCGAGTCAGACTTCGCCAGTGAAGCAATAAGCAATGACGCTATCCAAGAAATTTGGCATCGGCATCTCTACGAGACTCGCCGGAATGTCGAGGCGTACCTTTCGTGACTAAGGGGAGGGGCGAGCAATCGCCCCTTTTATTTTTTCACACCTACAACCAATCCCCGAATTGCTTACCCAAGCAAATTATCCAACGCAGTCATCGCTTGCACCCAATCCTTTTCGAGGAAATATCAATCTCTGACAATCCATGTGGGTTCATGCGGGTCTTGCTGTATTGTGCCGCCCGCCCGGGAGCGGCTATCGTTGACCCGATGTTGAAAGCCTTGCTTCTTTGTCCTCGCGTTTGCATTGATGGAGTTGGCGTTTGGGCCGCCACGCGAGTGACTTACCAGCGGTTGACAATGAGCGGAAAAAGCTACGGGTCAGGCATCAGCTGGTCGTGCAAACATAACAGGCACCCTGCTTGCTCTAAGCTGAAATGCACCTGTGACTGCCACAAGCTCTGGGACCCGGCACGCGCCAAAAATGCTAAGAAAAGGGTGACCGTTTAATCGACCCCTAGATGCGATTCAACTCCAGCCCTCGGTTCCACCTTGCGAGGGCATGTTCAAGCCTTCGGAGCATTCATAACAGCAACTAAGGATTTTGTCGGAACGTGCATGACCCGCACTTCGTTCTCGGTTTGTGCAGCTAGCTCGCGCAGTCTGTTGACCGCCGCTTCATGTCCATGCACAACGCCCCGCCAAGTCAACGAGCCATCGGGATTCACTTCAAAAAGGTCGTAGTCGCGCTCCATGAGTTGCCTCGTCAGTAGGACAGGTACTGAATTACATGCCCACACCGGGTGTTAGTTCGCTCCCGGTCGTTCGGGAAGGTTAAGGCAAACGGCGCATGCATTGAATCTCGGGTCACTACTCGTCTGGGCCTTTCCGGCTCGAATGGTCCCTGTGACGGCGGCCTTGGAAAAAGTGACACAAAGCGACGAGAACTAGCAAGATTGCAACTCCTAGCAGGCCGACCGCGGGGAGCGTGGGCATACCAAAATCCTTGAGACCGAGATACGTCAATCCTTGCGTGGGTCAACGAACTTGTGACCAGACGAGTCCCAGAGACGATAGTTACCTGGGGCGGTCGAAACTAAGTTTTTCAAATCCCTTTGTGCCTGGTCAATGTCTTTGACAGCTTCAATCCGCACGAAGGACCCGTCAGACCGTTGTTTGAAAATTTCATAGCTCGAATTCATAAAGCACCTCACACAAAGAGGTTCGTGGAGGACTTAACGATGTGCTTCTGCGATGCGTTAGTCAAGCGCTTGCATTTTGAGAGTTCAGTTTTCGCAGAGGGTACGTCGTAGGTCTACCTTGAAGCAGTGCCAATCGGCTCTCGACGGTTCTGCTCGGTTCTGCTCCTACTCGACCCGTTCTGAGCGACGAACTATGACACTTTTATGACACTGCACTGTTTTAGGGCACTTCAGCCGGCGAGCATATATCAGCTCGACCACCTCGGCCTGCGAGTCGTTAGGATGCCAACAGAATAGTCCGAGGTTCTCGGGTATCACCCTCGGGTACAGAATGTAGAACTGCGATGCAAATTTGATTGCTACAGGTTTACTCTCTACCGTCCGCGTCCGAACATTGAGAGCGGTATTGTCCCGGAGTTCTTAGCTTCTCCCTTTGGCTGCTCTTGTCCCGCCTCGTCAGGTCGATGAACCGGAGTGGGAATATTGAGTGGTGCATCCGGATGCAAATCACCTTCGCTCGCGGTTTGGCTCGCCTCCCGAGCGCTTCCAGCGTGTGGTTCTTGTCGTTGACGTACCAAGAGCTCAAGTGCGGTGGCGATGCGGCTGAGTTCATGGGCCAGTTTGTCGGTGCCTCTCGACCGCATGGAGAGAGAGCCGATGGAGCGGTAAAGCGCATAAACCAAGGCAACAACGCCGACGAGGCTTAGAATGCCTAGAAGAAACCCGCTAGGGGATGAAATATCCGGCAACATCGGTACCTCCGGCTATTGCGGAGTGTAATCCTGAGGCGAGAATTCGGTCAAGGAATCGAGAGCGCGGTGACGACAACGGTCGCATCGTTTTATCGCATTCCACTCGATTCCCGGCATTCTCACAGTTTCCCGCATATTCCGCCGTTTCTACCGTGAAACTACCGCCTGACTGCGTGCCAATACCGGGAACAGGCGGTGTACGAGCTGGTCTTGATGCGGAGATTCTTAGTACATGATTGTGCGAGTCAAGTGGTGAGGCCACACGGTCGTATGATAGTGCGTCCAGAGCCTCTCGTTAACCTGCGGAATTATTACCTGCTGGTCAGGCAATCGTAACTTGTTGATTTCTTCGCGTAACAAAGCTGTCGCGTAAAGACTATGGGCACGAATTTCGACTTCCTGTGAAGAATTGCGAGGAATTATTTGATACGTGTTAATCGCGTGTTCTAAAGCGGGCGAGTAACTTGTAATACCGAGAAGCCGCAGCGCCACTGGGACAATGTAATCTGCAAAACCGGTCATTTTCTCGATGTCGTCAATTCGGACCGGGCCCGATTGGTGATACGTAATGCACGCGAACCAGAGACCGAGTTGCGCTAACTTGTACAACTTGATTTCATGACCGTCATACTGGCTTACATCGTTGAAGCGTGGAAATTCTCTCGCCATCCGTTCCACCAAGCCGTTACCGTTGTCATACAGCTTCGGTGAACACGATTTGATGAAGTTGTGGAAGCGCCCGTCATATTTCTCAGCGAGCACCGAGCCCACTTGGTGAAGTACTTCCATCTTTTCCTGAAGCATGGGCATTTCGATGTTGCCAGCAAAGATTTTCTCGAGTTCAGGCATTGAAACTGTGGCAAGGAATGAACCATCCACGATTGGAATCCCATTGTTTATGGCTCGATTGAGACAAGCAAACATAGCATCTGAATCCGACCAGTGCTGCGCTTCGTAGTCCACTTGAAATTTCACGTGGGTGGAAAAGTTGGTAAACGCGGTATCGATACAATTAGCCACCAAGAGCAGGTCTATGACATCATTTGGATTCGCTGACTTCACTCCGCTTGGCACGGGATATTCCGGCATCGGCAGCTCTTCGTACGCCATCCAGCCAGCCACTTCGACAATCTTGTCCACGTGGGCGTGCACATCCTGGGCATTCTCAATTACCGGCGGGAGGCTTTCGAGGACTGGGCTGCCGATGGGTTTAGGCAGTCGTATCGGAGTCTTGTCGGCGAACGTTTCTCCTGCGACAGCAAAAACCACCAGGCCGGAAACGTCTCTAAAAAAATTCCTTCGACTATTGTTCATGCAGCGGGCTTATATCATGCACCTGGCCCTTTTGTGCCGTCCAAAGTGGTAGTGAGCGCGAGTACGCACCAAATTCCGGTGTTTTGCCGATTTCCTGCATATTCCCGTCTATTCCAGTCTGAAATCACCGCAGACTGCGCGCAGATACCGAGGACAGCTGGTCTTGGGTCTCGAGGCGGACGCGATTGGGGACTTGAGGAAATGACCGGACTTAGTTCAGGGGATTGGGCGGCGGCTTCGTGTCGTTCTCGGTCTTTAGCTTGTCGTACAGTTCCCGCGTCCACACATTTACACTCGTCCAGCCGTTGGCGCCGGGCTGCTCGTCGGTCTGGATAGCATAGCCCTCGGCGAGCCAGAGTTCCTGGTGACGTTCGTAGGGCACACCGTAAACATTTTGATACGGTAGGATGGTCTCGCTGGTCGGCGGCCCGTACGTTCCCTTCAGGCCGAGGAAAATCTCCGCGAACGATTTCCCGCGACCGTTGTTCGTCGCGTCAGGTGCTGTGAAAAGAATCTCGGCAGCCACAAATTTCCCGGTCAGAAAAACATAGGTGGTCGTCTTGGTGTCATCGGCGCTGACCTCGTCCTTGTACTTACCGCTCTCGCCGTTGACCACACGCTGCCGGACGCTAGAGAGCCAGGCACAATATTCCTTCGCCGTTTTCTTACTGAGCTGATTACGCTTCCCGAAGTCCCCCGCCGCGCAAGCACTGAGAATCTCTCCCTCGTGACCCTCGGAGAAAAAATGCTCGGCGGTCTCCCCGAGCAAATGGCCGTCTACTTTCACCGGTACGCTGGCCGCTTGTGTTGCGAGAGAGAAGAGCACGACCAAGGTGAATCCCATTACTTCATTTCGCATCTTCGTTCTGCCTGTCTCGAGTATCGCAAGCAATCGAGCTGCTCGGGCGATTTTATACCTAGGGGTGCGAGGGTGATTACTGCGCTCGCCGGTTCTTTCCGCACCCACTCATCGTGTACGGTGCTTTTATTCGGCGGTGAACAGCCAGACTAAGGAGGGCATCAACGGAGAAGGTGGTGGGAACAAATGCACGGCAGCGCAACTCCGTCATCGAGCAGGAGGGGGGCGGCAAATACTATCTCTATATAGAAACAAATAGAGGTATACCCCAAACCTAGAGGTAGTCGTAGATAGTGCAAACACCCTAAGAGTCAGTATTAAGCAGAATTCGCCCGCATGCGATGGCAGAGTCCGTTCTAGAACGATAGAACAGTCGCCTGAACTCTCCCCAATTATCAGGGAACGCCGGTCCCGGAACAGACGCCCTCACCAACGCCTCGCATTCGGCCTTTAACGTTGGCCGTAGCGGCTGTTATTAGCGGCTAGCGGCACTCTCTTGAGTCACGAAACCCGATTGGAACCCATCTGTTGGCTGTGGCTCGCGCTACGGCGTGTTTCGAGGTGAGGCGTGGCGAGCGCCGCGCGGGCATGATTGAACGTTTCCAAGTCAATTCTTTGCGTCCAACGAATACACAGTTTGAGGGCCGTGGGCGATTTGGTCTGGAACGGAAATGCACCCGGCAAGTCTTCCTGCAATGATTGCTTAAAACGAATAAACAGGGATTCGGAACGCCAACCGTTGCCCCAGAAAACACACTGGGAAGTCGGATGGGTTCAACGAATAAACACAACACCGGACTCCGATGCGTGAGCATCTGTTTATTCGTTGGAAGGCAAATATGCTAGATTCCGCTGCCAGAGGATTCGCTATGGCAGCTGTGCGAAGCGGAGAGTTGGAAAGATTTGTTTCGGAGGCGCTGGAGTTAGAGGCCAAAGAGCGACTCAGAAATTATCATCCAGCGGACCCCGTTCAGGGTGGAATTCCTTTTCCAGAGATAAGCGAAGATAAAATCGCCGCCGCAGTCTCACGAGAGCTATCCACACCAGAACATTCCCAAGAGCAGCTTCTCGCTCGATTGCATGGGCTCCAGTATCCGTACGCCCCTCCCAATCAGCAAAGGCCAAAAGCGCCGACCTTCTATCAGCACGTTCACAAGAAGAACCTGCTCACGTTTCTTCTGGAACCTCCCTTCTTGTGGGAGGTCCGTAGCGTATGGTTCTTTCGCTTGCACCATCAGCTTCAAGCGGAGCATAGGCGCGATAAGAAATCGCAACACGGTTATCAGGTAGCTTTCCATCGGGAAATGATGTCGACCCTGACCAACCAGTTAGGCAAGGTGTGCAGAATCGCCGATAAGTACAAGGTCCCGCGAGATTGGTTCGACGCCTACTACCGTGAGTCCCTTAAGCTTCTGCTCCGTGAAACGTCGGTGATTTATCCAGAATGGCGTATGTGGCGAGTCCCAGTCAGCCGCCTACGACCCCGCTCGTTGGGAGTCGAGTCGCAGCTCCACATCTTTGATGCAATTACGAAGGAGCTCACGAGCAGGAACACCAAGAATCACCAGTTGACCTATGAACTGACCGCCCTTATATGCTCACCTCAGAGCTGCGTCAGGACCAAGATTCTTGAACCCAATCCAGAAACAGTCCGGATGAGCGTGAGAGATAGGAGGAAGACCTAGCGTAGCCGGTAGGATGGAGAAAAGTTGAATCAACCCCGCCAGTAAGTCCGCATTTCACCAATCCCGTGATTAGTGAGTTCCTCCGATAATACGCAAGATAAGTTGATTCACATTGAGGAGCTCACATGGCACAGAAAGAAAAAACGAGGCCGGGCGACAAGGAACCGTCCGTTCAGGACCACGAAGAATCACCGAAGATGCGGGCGGCTCGCGAGGAACTGGTACGCCTGCAGCGCCGTGCGGTCCCGCTTGGTCCCACTGGCAACACGATTGCCGACGAGAAGCCGCCTCACTGTAAGGTCCAGTTGGACCGGACGGATGTCGGATGTCGTGGAATTGATATGGACGGCCTCACGAAGATTCCAGGATTTAGGCGGACCAGGCGCCATTGGATAAAGAAAAAGAGGCCCGAGGATTTCATCCCGTATGGGTGCATAACCACTTTTCAGAGCACAACTAGCGCGGCTCAATTTTGGGTCTACTCGGAACCCCAATCGAGGCGTCTCCCCCGTTTCAAAGTGACGTTCATTCCCGAGGATAAAGTGGGACTGGGAATCGCAATGCTTCGGCCGGTTCTCGACTGCATGGAGAACCCGGTCATTTCGCTGCTGGAGGTTGACTTCGATTTCCCCGATGACTCGGGGGTGCATTCCGCATACGTTCGGAGTCGCGGCCTTTTCGGGAAATGCAGACCGCATTCTGTAGGTATTCGCCCGACTTGGGACGCGTGGGGAACCCGTGACGGCGCGAAGTTTGTGCGTTCTTATTACAAGAAAAAGGTCAACGCCCACCGCGTTGAACTCCAGCTTCAGGGCGCGTTTCTCCGGCTAAATCGCATTCGAACAGAAAGAGACTTACTGCGACTGGTCGACCTGCTTCCGAAACGTCACATTTGGTTTGTGCGGTTGAGTGAGCAGAAATTGAGTCATGCAATGCATGAGCGTGGCTTTGGCAAGAATCAGATGAGAGGGATTATCGACGAGGTGAGGGCAAATTCCGGACATCTGTACGAGGTCTTGGCGCTGCTCCGTCGCCGAGGGCTTAAGAATGTCCAGCGGCTCGTCGTCCCCGTTCCCGCGACTGGGTCAGTGCGTCGGGCACTTAAGGTGTGGACCGCGCTTTGGCGAATCTCCTTGGAGATGTACGAGGAAAAACCATGAGTGATACTCCGATTTTGCTTACAGCGGCGGAGGTGGCCAAGCTTACGGGTTTCGCCGAAGGCACGATTCGGCACTTCGTCTCCCAACGCCGGATTCCCTTCATCCGTATTTCGCCGCGATGCGTCCGTTTTCGGCGGTCGGATATTGAGGCCTGGCTCGAAAAACTGCTTGTTCTGTCAGCGGATGAGGAACGTAAGGGAGGAATTTCGCCATGCAAGGCACGCGAAAAGTCGAAGGCTGCTTGAACTGCGGTGAGGTCCGGGAAAAGGAGGCACAGCATGGCCAACTATGAAAATGACGTAACGCCGGATTTCCTGCGGTGGTGTTCTGAACAGTCGTGGGACTGGCTGTTGGCGCTTCCTGTCCCCGAAGGCCCCACTTATAATCTCCCGCCGGAAATAATTGCTTGGAAACTGCTGTGCGAAATTGAGTCGGCTGATGCAACGCGCTTCTTTCGTCGAGTTACGCTCACACCAAGAGAATACAGAAAAAAATCTGAGTGCTGCTATGCCCTTGTGGGCGGCCTGAATTCCGGGGAATGGAAGTATTGGACACGTCGCTGGGCGGCGATGAATGACGAGCCCGAATCAATCGGCTCGAAGATATGGTCCAAGGACTGCGGGAAACCTCTGAGGCCAATTCTGGACAAGCTGTTCCGCGACGGACAGTTCGTCGATATAGAACTCCGGCTCGGCTCCAGAGCGTATTGGCCCCAGCGTAGGCTTCAGGTGGACAAGAACGGAATGCCGCTCGACCCACTGATGCTCAAAGCACTAAAGACGATGAAAAAGCCGAAACCAAAGAAACCCGCTCGCGCCCAGTTTTATAACTTGCTGGAGTTGGACCTGACCGGGAAAGAGCACAAGAAATGAAAACGGATTTTGGGGGGAAGTTGAAGTTCAGCTTGTAGGCCTCCCAAAATCCCTCCATTCCTGGATATCCGGAATGGGAGAGATGAAATGGAGAAAAACAAGCGGGCAGCAATATATGCGCGGGTGAGCACAGTGGGAGCGGGCCAAGACCCGGGCATGCAGTTGAAGGAACTCAGAGAGTACTGCGAGCGTCGCGGATGGGAGGTAGCGGGCGAGTACGTTGATGCCGGAATCTCTGGAGCGGTCGATTCACGACCACAGCTAAACCGCCTGATGGATGACGCTCACCGTCGGGTCGTGGATTGCATAGTCTGCTGGAAATTTGACAGGTTTGCTCGGAGCACTTCACATCTACTCAGGGCGTTGGAGACATTTCGTAATCTAAGAATCGATTTCATTTCAGTCACTGAACAAATCGACACCAGCACGCCGACGGGGAAAATGGTTTTCACAATTCTGGCGTCAGTGGGGGAAATCGAAAGGTCCTTGTGCGTTGAACGGGTCAAGGCCGGCATGCGAAATGCCCGTGCCAAAGGAAAATTGATTGGCCGTCCGCCGTTGCGGAAATTCTCGGCGACAGAAATGGACAGCATTCAAACGGCGCGGAAGAAAAAAACAAGCATCCGCCAGCTAGCGATTCAGCACCGGACAACGCAGTACATCATTTCTAGGATTCTTGCTGGTCAATACGCGGCCTCCTAGAACCAAATCCTTTTTGGAGGGCGAAAAGAGGATGAGCATCAACGTGGCCTGTCAACGAGTTACGGGAACCGGCTTAGATACCCTTTTTTGCACCGGCTGGCCGAATCCCAAAAAGTCCAATAAAGTCCTACGTTCCGGGGGCACCGGCGAGTCAAGGAGCGTCAGAAAAAGTCAGATAAAGTCAGACGTTCAGCGGTCATTGGCGAGTCGTGGAGAGTGGCACGGAGTAGAACAAAGTAGCGTGTTCAGGGGTCATTGGCAAGTCAAGGGGCGAGTATAAGCGGCCATTCGGCGAGTATGGAAAACTTCCGATATCCGGCGAAACAGCAACGACGAAGGAGCATGGCATGGCGCTCTACAGGAAGGGCAAAAACTGGTACGCGGCATTTTCGAAGGACGGTCGGCACTTCAACCGCTCCACCGGTGTGTCGAATAAGCGTCGGGCTCAACAAATCCTCGATACCTGGCGGGCTGAGATTATCGAGGGCCGGTTCAATCTGCTTAAGTCCAAGTCACCCATACTCAAGGACTGGTCTAAGCAATTCGTGGAATCCATTCAGCATCCGAATACGCGGCGGCGGTACGCCTGCTCGAAGGTCGCCCTCGACGACTTTTTCAAGGAAGCTCGATTGCCCCACG